>JAJXVB010000006.1 GCA_021782365.1 Pseudomonadota bacterium | reverse complement strand
GACCCTTTATCTCACCGACAACACGACGGCTGGCGAAATCAGGAAGGCCAGGGAAAGCGGCTTCGTTCACGCGGTGAAGCTCTATCCAGCGGGCGCGACCACCAATTCGGACGCTGGTGTGACCGACATCAGGCGCGCCTATCCTGCACTTCTTGAGATGCAGAAATGCGGCATGCCGCTTCTGGTGCACGGAGAAGTGACGGACGTCGACGTGTTCGACCGCGAGGCTGTGTTCATCGAGCGGGTGATGAAGCCGCTCATGCATGACATGCCGGAACTCCGCGTGGTGTTCGAACATATCACCACGAAGGACGCGGTGCAGTTCGTGACAGACGCAAATGACAACATCGCGGCGACCATCACCGCGCACCATCTTTTGTACAACCGCAATGCGATGTTCGAGGGAGGCATGAGGCCCCACTACTACTGCCTGCCGATCCTGAAGCGCGAGATGCACAGGGAGGCTTTGGGGAAAGCCGCCACCAGCGGGAGCAAAAAATTCTTCCTGGGCACGGACAGCGCGCCCCACGCGCAGCACACCAAGGAGGCGGCCTGCGGCTGCGCCGGAATCTATACCGCTCATGCGGCGATGGAGCTCTATGCGGAGGCTTTCGAGGCCCTTGGGAAACTCGACATGCTGGAGGGGTTCGCGAGCCTTTACGGTGCGGATTTCTACCGCCTGCCGCGCAATCAAGGAAAGATCACGCTGTGCAAAAAGGAATGGCGGGTTCCGGATGCGCTCGATTTCGGGGAGCACCGCCTCGTGCCGCTCAGGGCGGGAGAAACCATGAAGTGGAGGATGGAGCCATGCCTCTAGGCCCCTACCTCGATGCGTTTCCCGAACTTGGCAGCCGGGTCTATCTCCATCCTTCCTGCCAGGTGATAGGCGATGTGAAGATCGGTGACGACAGCTCCGTCTGGTGCAATGCGGTGCTGCGCGGCGACGTGAACCGCATCTCTATCGGGCGAGGCACGAACATCCAGGACCTGACGATGTGCCATGTGTCGCATGCGACCAAGGACAAGCCGGAAGGGTCGCCGCTGATCATAGGCGACTATGTCACCGTGGGCCATTCCGTGATCCTTCACGGCTGCAGGATAGGGAACGAATGCCTGATCGGCATGGGCTCGATCGTGATGGACGACGTGGTGATACCGGACCATGTCCTGATCGGCGCGGGCAGCCTCGTATCTCCTGGAAAGAAACTCTCCAGCGGTATGCTCTACATGGGAAGACCCGCGAGGGCCGTGAGGGAACTCACGCCAGAGGAGATCGCCTATTTCCGTTATTCCGCGGATCACTACATCAAGGGCAAGGACAACTACCTGAGCCAGGGAGCCTGACATGTCAGACGAACCCGGCAGGCAGGAAATTTTCAGGGCCAAGGTCAATCTCGAAACCGCGAGGATGCCTTGGCGCGAGATGCAGCGCTATTTCGCAAGCGGTGCCGCGCTTTACGTCTCGAGCGATCTCGATCTCGTCGAGGCCGCGTTCCAGATGTCCGAGGACAATGCGGCGCTGATCAATCAATGGATGAAGGCGGGGCTCTTCGGCAAGGTCACGGACGATCAGGCGAGGATCTGGTTCGATGCGGATGCGACGCTCTGGGCAGTTGTGGTGAGTCCCTGGGTGCTTGTCCAGCCGGATTAGTCATCCTCTTTCGAAGACAGGAGGAAGCATGGTGTCGGCGCACGGATGGTTCTACTGGGCACTGCTCTCGGCGGTTTTCGCCGCGATGACCGCGATCTTCGCGAAGATCGGCCTGCAGGGGGTGAATTCGGATTTCGCCACGCTGATCCGCACCTTCGTGATCCTGCTCGTGCTCTCGGGCTTCGTGTACTTCACCGGAAAATGGAGCGATCCGTTTCTTCTCGGGGGGAAGACCTGGCTCTTCCTCTCCCTCTCCGCGCTTGCGACAGGCGCATCCTGGGTCTGCTACTTTCGTGCGCTCAAGATCGGTGAGGCTTCAAAAGTAGCGCCCGTGGACAAATTCAGCGTGGTGCTGGTCGCCATATTCGCAGTCGCCTTCCTGGGAGAGCGGCCCAGCCTCAAAGAATGGACGGGCATCCTGCTGGTCGCGGCGGGCGTGATCGTTTTGAGCCTCGCGAGATAGGCGTGGAAGAGAAATCGAATGTGCGCCTGCCCCTGCTTCTGATCGCAGGCTATTTCCTCTTCATCCTCTATGGCAGCCTCTCGCCCTTCACGGGATGGCGGGATCAGGGGCTCAATTTCGCCGATGTCCTGAAGGAGCCTTTAGTGCTTACCTTCACGGCATTCGATGCCGCGGTGAACATGCTGTCCTATGTGCCGTTCGGCTTCCTTGTCGCGCTGGCGTTGAGATCCCGTCTCGGTGCAATACCGAGCGCATTGCTCGCCTTGGTCTGCGGCATGCTCGTTTCGGCAGGAATGGAATTCCTTCAGATGTATCTGCCCACACGCGTGAGCTCGAATCTCGACATACTGACCAACACCTCGGGCTCGGCGCTGGGCGGGCTGATCGCGGTCAGCATGTCTTCATGGGTCGGGCTGCGCATGGCGGTCAAACGCTGGCGGAGCCATTTCTTCCAGCACGGCAAGGGATCCGATCTGGGCCTAGCGCTTCTGGCGCTCTGGGTTTTCGGCCACATCAATCCCACTCTGCCTTTGCTCGGCAATGTGTTCATCGCGGAGATCGAACGACAGCCCTTCGCATCGGTCCCGGCGGAACCATTCGGCTGGTGGGCGAGCATCGCAGTGGCGCTGAATCTTCTGATGCTGGGCACGCTGCTATTGACGCTTCTGCGCACGCCGCGCCGCGTGTTGACGACCCTGCTCGCGGTGCTCTGCATGGTCGCGCTCCTGAAGTTCATCATCGCCGCGGTTCTCCTGAAGTCCTGGGCGCTGCTCCTGTGGATCAACGGCGAGGCGATGCTGGGCATCCTTCTTGGATTCATGCTGCTGATGGCCATCGTGTGGCTTCCAAGGATCACGGTGATCGGCGTGGGCTCCGTGGTCGCGGCGAGCTATTTCGTGATCGTGAATTTCGTGGTGGACCGCAACACGCCTTCCGCCGCAATGTCCATCTACCACTGGCACTATCTTCATCTCCTGAACTACAACGGGCTGGCGCAGACCATCGCGATGATCTTCCCGGCTCTGCTGCTGTTCCACCTGTGGCGGATAAGGGACGTATAATTTGCAATGAATCGAGGGTGATATGAGTTATTTCGACAAGCATGTTTTTTTCTGCACCAACCAGCGCGAGGACGGAAGTCAGTGCTGCGCGGATTATGGCGCGCAGAAGGCGCGCGACTATGTGAAGAAGAAGGTCAAGGAGGAAGGCATCTCAAGCGACAGTAACAGGATACGCATCAACAATGCAGGATGCATGGACCGCTGCGAGCAGGGGCCCGTGATCGTGGTCTATCCCGAGGCGGTCTGGTACACCTATGTCGATGAGACCGACCTCGACGAGATCGTTGAGCAGCACCTGAAGAACGGGCGCATCGTGGAGCGGTTGAAGATCTGATGGCGCACAGGACGGCTTTTAAGGGAGGCGCGGGAATGCTCGAGGGCGTGGTTCACCTGCCCGAAGATGATCCGCGCGCGATCGCCGTGGTCGCGCATCCTTTGACCACGATGGGCGGCACGATGGACAACAAGATCGTCACCACGCTCTCCAAGACTTTCGCGGAGCTCGGGTTTGCGGCGCTGCGCTTCAACTTCCGCGGAGCGGGTAATAGCGAAGGCTCGTTCGATGTAGGAAACGGCGAGGTCGAGGATGCGCTCTCAGCCGTAGAGCACATGAAGGACGAGTTCGGCCATCTTCCCTTGATCCTTTCAGGCTTCTCCTTCGGCGGCTACGTGCAGGCGCGGGCAGCAGAGCACCTCCATCCCAGGGCGCACAAGCTCGTGCTGATCGCACCCGCCGTGGGCCGGTTCGCGATGCCTCCCGTCCCGCACAACTCGCTTCTGATACACGGCGAAATGGACGAGGTGATCCCTTTGTCGGATGCCATGGACTGGGCCCGCCCGCATCATCTGCCGATCGTCGTGCTGCCGGAGGCGGGGCATTTCTTTCACGGGCGCCTGAACCAGATTAAGCAGATCGTGCTCGACGAATTCCAGGGGTGCTGCCTGTGAGCTCCGTGATAAAGGCCGAAGGCATCGTCAAGCTCTATGCCGGGCAGCGTGTCGTGGACGGCATCAGCCTCGAGGTATCCAGAGGAGAGTGCTTCGGCCTTTTGGGACCCAACGGCGCAGGCAAGACCACCACGCTTCGCATGCTGCTTGGCCTCATCGCTCCGGACGGCGGAAAGATCAGCATGCTGGGCCACCCTGTTCCGGATGAGGCGAGGGAAGCGAGAATCCGCGTCGGCGTGGTGCCGCAGATAGACAACCTGGACCCCGATTTCACCGTTTCCGAAAACCTGATCGTGTATGGACGCTACTTCGGCATGAAGGATGCCGAAATCAGGGCGCGTTTGCCGGAGCTTCTCGAGTTTGCGAACCTTGCGCACAAGAAGGACGTCAAGGTTCCCACACTCTCCGGCGGCATGAAAAGAAGGCTGACCCTTGCCCGCGCCCTGGTGAACGATCCCGACCTGATCTTTCTCGACGAGCCTACCACGGGGCTCGATCCGCAGGCACGCCACCTGATCTGGCAGAGGCTGCGCGAGCTCACCGCGCGAGGCAAGACGCTTTTGCTGACCACGCACTTCATGGACGAGGCGGAACGCCTTTGCCACCGTCTCGCTGTGATGGACAACGGAAAAATCATCAGCCAGGGCTCGCCTCGTGAATTGATCGCGAACAACATCGAGCCTCAGGTCGTCGAGGTTTTTGGCGAGACGGCACCCGCCTGGGCAAGCGCACATGCGGCAGGACATTCCGAGCGCTTCGAGATCAGCGGAGAATCGGTTTTCTGTTATGTGAATGATGCGAGCGATCTGTTGCACGAGCTGCAGCAGCATCCGGAATTAAGCTACGTGCACAGGCCTGCAAACCTTGAGGACGTTTTCCTGAAGCTCACCGGAAGGGAGATGCGCGAATGAGTATATTCTCTTTTCCGAAACTGAGCCTGCGCTTCTTCCCGATCTGGCAGCGCAACTATCTCGTCTGGCAGAAGATGGCGGGGCCATCCATTCTCGGACATCTCGCCGACCCCGTGATCTACATGCTGGGCCTGGGCTACGGGCTTGGCGGCATGCTACCCGAGATCGGCGGCATGTCCTACATCGCGTTCCTTTCCGCAGGAACCGTATGCTACAGCACGATGAACAGCGCGAGCTTCGAGGCGCTCTATTCGGGATTCGCGCGCATGCAGGAGCAGCGCACCTGGGAGGCGATCCTCAATACGCCTGTTACGCTGGACGACGTCGTGCTCTCCGAGGTTGCATGGTCAGCGAGCAAGAGCCTGCTCTCTGGCATCGCGGTGCTGATGGTGATCTGGATGCTCGGGCTCTCCCATTCGCTCCTGTCGCTATGGGTCATCCCGCTCTCGCTGCTGGTAGGCCTCTGCTTTGCAGCATTGGGACTGATCGTGACCGCGCTTGCCCCAGGTTACGAATTTTTCATGTACTACTTCACGCTCGTGATCACGCCGATGACGCTGCTCTGCGGCGTGTTCTTCCCGATCGAGCAGTTGCCCCCGATGCTGCAAAACGCATCGGCATTCTTGCCGCTGACCCACGCGGTCAACCTCGCGCGTCCGCTATTGAACGGCGCAGTGCCAAAGCACATCGCAGCGGACATAGCGGTGCTATTGGCCTATGCGCTCGCAGGCTTTTACGTCTCGCTCGCAATATTCAGGAAGCGTCTGGCGCAGTAGCGATCAGAAGATGATAGGCTGCCTTGCTGCGCAATTTTGTTAAGATCGCGGAAGAAAATTCTGACCTGCCTTTCACCATGGTAATCCCCCCGGAAATTAGTTGCGTTTAGAAGTAGAATTTTCTCACTATAGACAGAGGAAGTTTTACATGAAGTCATCCCGTTTTTCAGACAGTCAGATCATTGCCATACTCAAGCAGGCCGAGGCTGGCAGCCCGGTACCGGCGCTTTGCCGTGAACACGGAATGAGCTCGGCGACGTTTTACAAATGGCGCAGCAAGTTTGGCGGCATGGATGCATCGCTGATGACAAGGCTCAAGGAACTCGAAGATGAGAACCGGCGACTGAAGAAGATGTATGCCGAGGAACGTCTCAAAGCCGAGATCGTGCAGGAGGCTCTCTCAAAAAAGTGGTGAAGCCATCTTGCCGGCGTGAGATGGCGCAGCAAACAGTCGAGCTCGAAGGAATTGATGTCGTGCGCGCAAGGTTCGATAAGATCAGAAGCAAGCGGCACGCAAGGGAATACTTCGATGAGATCATGCCGAGGCTCATCGAGGAGCGCAGGAAGCGAAGGAAGAAGCGATGAGCCCTGTTCCGCGCATGCTCATGGCCGTATAATCCGCTCCTCATAGTTTCCGGATCGATTTCATGCTCTGGCTCAAGGCCTTTCACATCATCATGGTGGTCTCCTGGTTCGCCGGACTCTTCTACCTGCCGCGCATTTTCGTGAACCACGCGATGGCGACGGCACCCGCAGAGATCGCGCGCCTGAAGCTGATGGAGAGAAAGCTCTACCGCTTCGTCACACCCATCGCATGGCTTGCGATAATCTCGGGGCTCACGCTCTGGCTGGGCTTCGGCTTCTCGGGAGGATGGCTGCACGCCAAGGTCTTCCTGGTCGCAGTGCTCTACGGCTACCACCACTATTGCGGAATCCTGGTGAAGCGCTTCGAGGCGGATGAAAACGTGCGCAGCCATGTGTTCTACCGCTATTTCAACGAGATCCCCGTGCTGATCCTGACCGCGGTGGTGATCCTCGTCACGGTGAAACCCTTCTGACCATGACCGACTTTTTTGCACCCTGCCCTCGCGGCCTCGAGAAGATACTGGAATCCGACCTTAACGCGATGGGCGGAACGGATGTGAAGGCGACAGAAGGCGGAGTCTCATTTTCGGGCGACTGGGCGCTCTGCTACCGCGCGAATCTGGAGAGCCGCATCGCGAGCCGCATCCTCTGGCGGGTGAAGGAGACGACCTTCCGCACGGAGCAGGACATCTACAAGGCGGCGTACGAGCTGCCCTGGCAGCGCTGGTTCAATGTTTCCAGCACCATCAAGGTGAGTACGACCGCGATACGCTGCGAGCTCAAGAGCATCGACTTCGTCACGCTGCTGGTCAAGGACGCGGTGTGCGACCGCTTCCGCGAGCATTGCGGAGAACGTCCGAGCGTCGACACGCTGGACCCTGACATGCGCATCAACGTGTATATCGAGGAATACAGGCTGATGCTCTACCTCGACACATCGGGCGATGCGCTCTTCAAGCGCGGCATCAGGCTGCACACCAACATCGCGCCCATCAGGGAGAATCTGGCTGCCGGCATACTGCGCATTGCGAATTGGAAACCGGGTATACCGTTGCTGGACCCGATGTGCGGAAGCGGCACCTTCCTGATCGAGGCGGCCCAGATTGCGCTCAACATACAGCCCGGCATTGCAAGGCGCTTCGCCTTTGAGAGGCTGCTCAATTTCGATGCGGCAAGATGGCAAGAGATGAAGGATGAAGCGATCGCGGCGCAACTTCAGCCCTCGCCTCTCGACATCTACGGCAGCGACCTTTATGGCGATGCGATGAAGACGGCAAGCCGCAATCTGCAGGTCGCGGGACTGCTCGATTGTGTCTCCCTCAAGCAGGCGAACATACTCGAGATATCCCCGCCAAAGGATCATGGCATCATGGTCGCAAACCTTCCCTACGGGGAGCGCATGGGCGAGCTCGAGGAACTCGAAGAGCTCTATCCGAAACTGGGCGATGCGCTGAAAAAGAAGTTCTCGGGATGGACGGCCTATCTCTTCACCGCGGACAAGGCGATATTGAAGATGATGCGCCTGTCGCCTTCGAAGCGCACGCCGCTCTTCAACGGCGCGATCGAGTGCCGGCTCCTCGAATACAAGATAACCGCAGGCAGCAACAGGCCAAGCAAATAGTGTGCTTTTTGCGTCGCTCCCCTCATCCCCTGTGCGCCGCCGAAGATAATCACAAACAAGCGGTGTTGTTAGGCGAGCACTGTTCATTCAGGAATAGGCGATTTATCGCCTTATATTCCGTGGGAATGCCCTTGCGGCATTTGAGCACGTGGGCGCGGAGCGGATCGTGCAAGTTGCGCAGCCCCGCATGTTTGTGATTATCGAGGGAACACCAAAGGTGCGGCAAGCCGGGGTCGCCTGGGTTACTTTTCTTGGCGAGGCAAGAAAAGTAACCAGCCGCCGGTCTGTACCGGCAATAATTAACGGGGCGTTTTGGGCGCGAAGGTGAAGGCGTCCGAATAGAAGGAAGACTCGGGAAGCTTGCGCTCGGAGGTGAAGTCGGTGTGAGCCGCCTCGACCACGACAGGCGCGCCGCACACGTAAACTTCGTATCCCGAAAGATCGTTGTAGTCTTCCATCACCGCGCGGTGAACGAAGCCTGTGCGTCCCTGCCAGTTGTCCTCGGGAAGGGCGTCTGACAGAACGGGCGTGAATTTGATGCCGCGCTTCTCCCATTCCTTTGCCATGCCGAGCATGTAGAGGTCGGCCAGCTTCCTCGCGCCCCAGTAGAAATGCATCGGGCGAGAAATGCCGATGTAGAGCGCATGTTCGATGATCGCCTTGATCGGCGCGAAGCCCGTGCCGCTCGCGACGAAGAGGATGGGCTTGTCGCTGTCCTCGCGCAGGAAGAAGGTGCCCAATGGCCCTTTGAAGCGCAGGATGTCGCGTTCCTTCATCTCCTCGAAAACGTGGTGCGTGAAAGCGCCGCCCGTGATGTTGCGGATGTGAAGCTCGAGGAATTCGTCGGCGTGGGGCGCGTTCGCAAGAGAGAAGCTGCGCGGCTTCTGGTCCTTCAGCAATATGTCGATGTACTGGCCTGCGAGAAACTGCAGCCTCTCGTTGGCCGGGAGCTTCAGCTTCAGCACCATCACGTCCTCGGCGGGCCTCTCCATGCTGTGCACGCGGCAGGGCATCGTCTTGACCTGGATGTCCTTCACTGCGCTGATCTCCTTGCATTCGATCACCAGATCGGACTTGGGCTCCGCGCAGCAGAAGAGCGCCATGCCTGCCGCCTTTTCATCCGCGGTCAGTGTGCTGTCCTGATGCTTGCCGTAGTCGATGCTTCCGCTGAGGACGCGGCCCTTGCATGCGCCGCATACGCCGTCTCGGCAGCTGTATGGCAGGGAGTAACCATGCCTGAGTGCCGCCTCGAGCACGGTCTCGTGTTCTTCGATGGGGAAGCGGTGGCCGCTGGGCTGTATGGTGATCTGGTAAGTCATGTGCCTGAAGCTTTGTGCAAAAAACGGATTTTACCGCATAATCCACCCCATGAAACGAATACTCATCGTTGGAAGCGGGGACATTGCCCGCCGCATGATTCCCCGCCTTGCGAAATCCCACCTGGTCTATGCGCTGGTGCGCAACCCGGACTATTGCAAGACCCTGCGCGAGCTGGGCGCGATTCCCGTCGTCGGCGATCTCGACGACAGGAAGAGCCTGTCGAGAATCGCAGGCATCGCCGATTCGGTCGTGCACCTGGCTCCACCCGCACAGCAGGGCAGCCTTGATGTGCGCACGCGCAACCTGCTGAGCGTGCTGTCCGGGAAAGTGCGGAGGCTCGTCTATGTGAGCACGAGCGGCGTGTATGGGGACTGCGGGGGCGAGGAGGTGAGCGAGACCAGGCCGCTCTGCTCAACATCGATGCGCTCGAGGCTGCGCGCAGATGCCGAAAGGCAGATACGCGACTGGGCAAGAAGACGCGGTGCGACTGCATGCATCCTGAGAGTGCCGGGCATCTATGCGAAAGACCGCCTGCCGATAGAGCGCCTGAAGCAGGGCCTGCCCTGCATTAAAGATTTTGAGGACAGCCACACCAACCACATACACGCGGACGACCTCGCCAACATCGCAATAGCCGCGCTCCACAGGGGAAGTCCCTGCCGCATCTATCACGCGAGCGACGACAGCAACCTCAAGATGGGGCAATACTTCGATATGGTTGCAGATGCATTCGGTCTGCCCAGGCCCCCGAGGTTGAGCAGGATGGAAGTGAAGGATGCGGTCTCGCCGCTCATGTATTCCTTCATGAGCGAATCGAGGAGGCTTTCCAATTCGAGGATGAAGCGGGAGTTGAAGATACGCCTCATCTATCCGACGGTCGCGGATTTCCTTAAGGCCGGATCATAGACCCGGCCTTAAGGCATCAGGCTTTGCGCATCTCGAGCATCAGCTGGTTCACGCGCTTGACGAAACCCGCAGGATCGTCGAGCTGTCCGCCTTCTGCAAGCAAAGCCTGATCGAAGAGCACGGCGGCCCAGTCGTCGAAATGCTGAGTCTCTTCCTTCAGGCGCATCACCACGGGATGCTGGGGATTGATCTCGAGGAAGGGCTTGGACTCCGGCACCTTCTGGCCTGCCGCCTTCAGCATGCGCGCCATGTTGCCGCTGATGTCGTGCTCGTCCGCGACGAGGCAGGCGGGAGAGTCGGTCAGGCGATGCGTGATCCTGACTTCCTTGACCCTCCCGTCCAGGCTTGCCTTGATCTTGTCGGTCAGATCCTTGAATTCGCTGGCCTGCTTTTCCTGATCCTGCTTTTCAGCCTCGTCTTCGAGGGAGCCCAGGTCCAGGCCGCCCTTGGCGACGGACACCAGCTGCTTCTCCTTGAATTCGGTCAATGAACCGACCACCCATTCGTCCACGCGCGCAGAGAGCAGCAGCACCTCGATGCCCTTCTTGCGGAACACCTCGAGATGCGGGCTGTTCTTTGCGGCATTGAAGCTGTCCGCGGTGATGTAGTAGATCTTGTCCTGACCTTCCTTCATGCGGCTTATGTAGTCGGCAAGCGATACGGTCTCGTCCGGCGTGTCTGAATGGGTGGACGCGAAGCGCAACAGCCCCGCGATCTTCTCCTTGTTGGGGAAATCCATGCCTGCGCCTTCCTTGATCACCTGGCCGAACTCGCCCCAGAATTTGGCGTATTTCTCAGCATCGTTGGCCGCCATGTCTTCGAGCAGGCCAAGCACCTTCTTCGTGCAGCCTTCCCTGATCGCCTTGATGTCTTTGGACTCCTGGAGGATCTCGCGCGACACGTTGAGCGGCAGGTTGTTCGAATCCACGATGCCGCGCACGAAGCGCAGATAGGAAGGCAGCAGCTGCTCCGCGTCGTCCATGATGAACACGCGCTTCACATAGAGCTTGATGCCGTGTTGGCCCTTGTGATCCCAGAGGTCGAATGGCGCGCGGCCCGGTATGTAGAGCAACTGGGTGTATTCCTGGCGGCCTTCGACCCGCGCGTGCACCCATGCCAGCGGGTCCTCGTAATCGTGTCCCACATGCTTGTAGAAAGCCTTGTATTCGTCGTCAGAGATTTCGCTCTTGGATCGCGCCCAGAGAGCCGAGGCCTGATTGATGGTCTCGTCCTCATCGGTCACGACTTCGCTTCCGTCCTTCCATTCTTCTTTCTTCATCACGATGGGCTGGACGATGTGGTCGGAATATTTCCTGATGATGGCGCGCAGCCTGTAGCCCGAGAGCAGGTCGTCCTGGTCTTCCCTGAGATGCAAGGTGATGGTCGTGCCGCGCTTTTCCTTCTCGACCATCTCCACGGAAAACTCGCCGCCGCCGTCCGATTCCCAGCGCACGCCCTGGTTGGCCTCTTCGCCCGCGCGCCTGGTGACCACGGTCACCTTCTCGGCGACGATGAAGGCGGAATAGAAGCCCACGCCGAACTGGCCGATCAGGCCCGCATCTTTCTGCTGGTCTCCCGAGAGTTTGGAGAAGAATTCGCGCGTGCCGGACTTTGCGATCGTGCCGAGGTTGTTGATCACCTCGTCGCGGTTCATGCCGATGCCGTTGTCCGATATCGTGAGCGTCCTGGCCTCCTTGTCGTAGCCGATGCGTATCGCAAGCTCGGAGTCGTTCTCGAACATCGCGTCGTTGTGCATCGCCTCGAAGCGCAGCTTGTCGCAGGCGTCCGATGCGTTGGAGATGAGTTCGCGCAGAAAGATTTCGCGGTTGGAATAAAGGGAATGGATCATCAGCTGCAGAAGCTGCTTCACTTCCGTCTGGAATCCCATCGTTTCGCGGTTAGTCGTCATGCAAGTCCTCTATGTGCAATTGAACGGAATGGCCGGTAAATGGGGGTGCCTTGCGTATTTTCAAGAGGGGGAAAAGCAGGATTTAGGATTTAGGATTCAGCAGGGCTTCTTCATCACAGCCGCGAAACGCTGCGAATTCACAATCCCTGACAGCCAGAGGCGCAGCGCGGGATAGGGTGAATCCGCGAACCACGAGGCATCGACCGCCGCGAACTGCCGGATGAAAGGAAAGATCGCCGCATCCGCGATGGAGGCGTTATCCCCAAGGAGATGGCGCGATGAAGCGAGGCGCTCCTCGAGCTTCTTCAGAAATTCCTCGCCTTTGACTTGGAAGCTGATCCTGGAATCGGGGCTCACTGCATACTTGTAGCCGTCCAGCGCCTTCTTGAAGCCCGTGTCGTTTTCCGCAACAAGCGGCAGGGATTCAATCAGAAGGGATTCGTCTTCCCCAAGCCAGTTTTCGGGATCGTGTCTTTGCAATGCCCACTGCATGATGTCATAGCTTTCGTCGATCACCTTGCCATCCGGCAGGATCAGCACGGGCACGCTGCCCTTGGGCGAGACTTCGAGCATGTGGGCGGGCTTGTTCTTGAGATCGACTTCGCGCAATTCGTATTCGAGCCCGCTTGCATGAAGCGCCATGCGTGCGCGCATCGCATAGGGGCAGCGCCGGAAGGAATAGAGGATCAAGCCTTGAACTGCCCCGAAAACCGTATGAGCTTTTCCAGCATGGACTTCGCCTGGCCGCTCGAGATCGTCTGGTCCGCGATCGACATGCCTTCGGAAAGCGTCTTGGACAGTCCCGCGACATATATCGCCGCACCTGAATTGAGCACCACGATGTCGCGCGGCGCGCCCCTTCTGTCTTCCAGCACGCCCTGAAGCATTTCGCAGGCCTCGTCGACGTTGGCGACGCGCAGGAGGTCGTTTGAGGCGACGGGAATCCCGAACTCTTCGGGAGAGATCCTGTATTCCTCGACTCCGCCGTTCTTCAGCTCGGCGACATGGGTGCCTTCGCTGATCGAGATCTCGTCCATGCCGTCCATGCCGTTCACCACCAGCACGTGGCGGCTTCCCAGGCGCTGCAGAACCCTTGCCATGATGCCGACGAGATCGGGATGGAATACGCCCAGGACCTGGTTCTCGGCGCCCGCCGGATTGGTGAGGGGGCCCAGCACGTTGAACAACGTGCGCACGCCAAGCTCGCGGCGCACGGGGGCTGCGTATTTCATCGCGCCGTGGAAGTTGGGCGCGAACATGAAGCCTATGCCGACGTTGTCCACGCATTGCCCCACCTGCTCAGGGCTCAGGTTGATGTTGACGCCGAGCTTCTCGAGCACGTCAGCGCTTCCGCAGGTCGAGGAAACGGAACGCCCGCCGTGCTTTGCTACGCGCGCGCCGGCTGCGGCAGCGACTAGGGCGCTGGTCGTGGAGACGTTGAATGAACTGATGCTGTCCCCTCCCGTACCGCATGTGTCGACCAGATGGTTGCGGTTCGCGACAGGAACCTTGGTTGCGAATTCGCGCATCACAAAGGCCGCAGCCGAGATTTCGCCGACCGTCTCCTTCTTCACGCGCAGGCCGACCAGGATACCAGCGATCTGCACCGGGGACAATTCTCCACTCATGATCTGGCGCATCAGCGAGAGCATCTCGTCATAGAAGATTTCGCGCTGTTCGATGAGCCGGGTTAGCGCCTGCTGAGGAGTGATCATTTGCAACCCTCTAGGAAATTCTTCAGCATCTCGTGCCCATGCTCGGTCAGTATCGATTCTGGATGGAACTGCACGCCGTGCACGCTCATGGTTTTGTGGCGCACGCCCATGATCTCGCCGTCCATGGTCCACGCGGTGATCTCGAGGCATTCCGGCAGGCTTTCCTTCTCGATCACCAGCGAATGGTAGCGCGTCGCGGTGAAAGGATTGGGAAGGTGGGTGAACACGCTGTTGTTGTGGTGATAGATCTCGGAAGTCTTGCCGTGCATCAGCTGCTTGGCGTGCACGATCTTTCCGCCGAATGCCTGCCCTATGCTCTGGTGGCCGAGGCAGACGCCGAGTATCGGAATTCGTCCCGCGAAATGCCTGATCGCGGAAACCGAGATGCCCGCCTCGTTCGGCGTGCAGGGGCCGGGCGAGATCACGATGTGTTGCGGATTCGCCTTCTCGATTTCGTCTATCGTGATTTCGTCGTTGCGGTGCACGACGACTTCCTCACCGAGTTCGGCAAAATACTGCACCAGGTTGTAGGTGAAGGAATCGTAATTGTCGATCATCAGAAGCATATACGGTACATACCCTTTTTCATTTTCAGGCTGCCTGTCCAGAATTTGTTCGATACCCGCTTAATTATCCGCATTTTTGGCGATACTTTGCGCTGACGATCTGGAATCGGATTCCGCTATTATCCCCTATATCGGCCCCGACTCAAACCACCGATTGCGCCGCCATGGTCAAGGAAAAGGCCTGCGGCAGAGCAGCCCGCAGGCTACCGGTTCGAAGGGGCAACCGATTGCTGGCGCCTCGATGCAGCGTGTAAGGAAGTCCCGATGCTGGAATTTCTGACATTGTCGGAATTCTTTACACCAGACAGGAGAGATTCAAGCCTTAATCGGTTCATTTCGCCTCATCCTGTCATTCGCTATTACTATCAACCAGAAGCAAGGAACTGGGCAGAGCGGCTGTTCGGGCATTGAAATTGGCTTTGTCAGAAAACTTTACACTTCAAAAATTCTGATGCCTCCTTGCGCTGTTTTCTGATCGCGTTTCTTATTGTTTTGCTGAGTTTTTCTGATGGGCGCTGGCTCATCGGCATGTTTCTTGCGTTGCAAATCCATGAAAGATTCAGAAAACCGGATTTTTTATTTGGCAGGAGGAAATCATGATGCTTTGGATATTTGCCGGCAAGCAGCCGGTGCATTCGACAACGGGATTTCGCAGGACGGCCATAGCAGCGCTGGTGACGGTGGCCGGATTGTCAGTAGGAGCGGCAAAAGCAACACCCGACTTCACATGGTCGACCGTGGTGAACAATGCGGATTCTGTCCCTAGCGCGCCGGGCAATAACTTCTTCAGCTACAACCAGCCATCGATCAACAATGCGGGCCTTGTCGTGTTTCGTGCCCGGGCAAAGGCACCCACCGGTGGAGGGGGCGGGGGCGGTGGCGCAGGCCAGCCGGTGAGGGGCATCTTTACAAGGGACATGTCAACCGCTGGGAATCCCATCGTGCCGCTTGCCATAAGCGGCAGCACCCAAGTGCCCGACCCGAACAATCTGGGCAGCACGTTCACAGAGTTCCCGGCCTTTCCGCGCATCGATGCGACGTCGAATTCGATCGCCTTCCGCGGGCAGTCGCAGCCTGTATACCAGTACACGACTGGAAACATTACTACACAGGCCGGCACATCTGGGGTGTATGTCACGCAGAACGGGACAACCGCAGGATTGGTTACGGGTGCGAGCCAACTCGGCGCCGTTCCAGGCCTTTCGCAGTATCAGGTGCCAACTGCTACGGATGTTCCAGCCGGCACCAAATTCGACCAGTTCCCCGGCGCGCCTTCGCCGACCGGAAATTTCGTTGCGTTCAAGGGTAATTTCACCAGTCCCACCACAGGGGGCCAAACGGGCATCTATTACCGCGATGTCAGCAATTCCAATGCTCCGGTCATCGAGGTTGCACGCAGCGGCATGGCCATGCCGGCTGCCGCGGTGCCAGGATATGGCTCAGCGATATTCGGCTCAACGGCACCGCCCAGTGCGGCCAACGGCAAGGTCGTCTTTACCGGTCTCGACAACGAAGCTGCGCCGACGGCTGGCGGAATCTTTGCGGCAAATCTCGATGGCACGTCTCACCCGACATTGACGACCGTGGCGAGTTTCAATACCGTGGTCCCCAGCCACAAGAATGACAGCATTCCTCCCACCTTGAGCTCCTTCGGTGAGGGGCTGTCGTTCGATGGCCGCTACGTGGGTTTTTGGGGAGCCTGGGATACGACTAATACATACTCCCAGAACCTCATCTGCCCGACTGATGGAAACGGTGGAATCATTTCGCAGTGCACCAACACGACGGTCCAGATTCCCGTCCATCAAGGCCTCTTTCTCGCCGACCTTGAGACCAGTAGCCTGTACATGATTGCGGAGACAGGCAGTCTGTACAAGAACTTTCAGTTCTGGTCTTTCTCCGGGGCGCCCGCAGGATCCGGAGATACCGGCCAGGAACCTGCGCGCTGGCGTTCCTCTTCCTTTGTGGCGATCAGTGGTGACAATGCGATCTTCAAGGCCGTGCGCACGGGCCCGAATGGTAGCGACGGTGCGACCGGCCTGTATGGGGGCTTCGGCATCACCGATTCGAGCTACACTCTCAACGACAGCACCTTCACGCTGCTGGAAACCGGCATGGATGGCGGGCTCATCGATCCGTCGCTGCAGGGCCAGGGCTTCCAGATTTCCTCACTGGGCATCGAGCGGGACGGCTTTCGCAATGGCAAGATCGCCATCAATGCCGGAATGACGAACTCCGCGACGGCTGCAACATGGGGAGGCATCTACGTCGCGCAGGTTCCTGAGCCTGGCACGCTGGCGTTGCTGGGTTTGGGGCTGGCCGGACTAGCGGGGTTTTTCCGCAAGGAGCGCAGCTAGGCGAAGGGCATGTGATTCAGGCCACGGCGCTGACTCCGGATGTCACACCGGGCGCAGCGCCGATTTTCGGATCGATGGCGGGCTACTGCTTCCAGCAGTCGGGAACCGAACCTGAAGTGATTCCCTTGATCCCGAGGGATGTGTAGGTGTAGGTGCCGCAGGTGTCGCTGGTCTGGTTCCCCACCGGCGCCGCATTGAGCGTGAAGTCTGCAGGCGTGGTGGAGGTGCCTGCCGTGATGGATGCGACGCTCAGGTTGTAGTAGGCGGTGCTGCCCGTTCCCATGGTGACCGGGAATGCCGTGGAGACGGAATAGCCGAGTGCGGTCATGTCCGATGTGTAGGCGTTGTTGGTGGTGTAGTAGCGGGCTTCCCTGCTTGCGAGATCGAGTATCGCGTTGATCGCCGCGATGCGATGGGATTTCAGCACATATGCCTGATACGAAGGCAATGCGATCATCGTCAGGATGCCCACGATCGTCACGACGACCAGCAGTTCGATCAGAGTAAAGCCCTTGCTCATTTCAGGATCTCCCAGGATATGCGTTTGACGGTGACGTTGCTAGGCAGCGTGAGCTGGTTGGATACCGCGGGCGGAGTCGTAGCACCCGTCGATGTGATCAGGTTCACGGAGGGGTTTGCGCCGCTGGTCGTCATGATGATGCCCGTACCCACGCCGCCGAAGGATTCTCCGACGACCGAAGCGCCTGAGCCGCTCCCCGCTCCGGTGAAGAGATCCTGGGGCGTTCCGCCGCCCGAAGCCATGCTGAATCCCATGGTCCAGCCGCCCGGCACGGGCAATGTGCACTGGCCCGGTATGCTGACAGGAGGGGTCGTCGTGTTCAGTATCATCTCGCCGCCCACGAAGGTCGGGTTGTAGACGATCTGCTCGTTGCACGATCCGCTTGCACCGCCTCCACAGGCTGCGGTGTTGGTGACCGTGTCTGGCAGGTCGAACATCCAGCCGTACTGGCTGTTCGTAGTCGAGGTATTGAACTGGTTGGGGCAGCTCGCGCTTCCCTTCCAGCAAACAGATGTCTGGACCACGGTGCGCGTGCCTTTGGTTGTCAGCGTGCCGTTCGTGTAAACGGCGTTCGTCTGGCTGTATACGGAATCGGCAAGTAGGTTGCTGCGGGTGATGTTCTGGGTTCCGGTCAGCGCCGCAAACTGCGTGCCCGAAGCCGGTATTACTACGCCGTTCGTTGTCGTCGTACCGGAATTCCACTTTCCGAAATCCCAATCCCATATCCCGTAGACCGTCTGCTGACCTGCTGAATAAGTGTCGGTCCCGGAAGCAGTGGTAAAGGGTGTCGCACGGCCTGTGCCGAAACCAAGTATTACGTGCTGCGCGCCGCCCGTGTTATTGATCGTGCCGAGGATGCTTGTGGTGATGGGCTGTACACCGCTGGCCGAACTCGTCGCCGTGAAAAGAGGAGTAGCCACGCTATTCCCGTATTTGGAGGCGCCCCAGTCGTTGATATTGCTGCTTGTGAGATCGAAGCGCCACACATTGCCCAACAGGTCTCCCGCATAGAGATAGTCGGTAATGCGGTCGCCGTCGAAATCCGCAGCGGAAACATAGGCGATGCCGTTGGATGTCGCGGAATTGGTGCCCAGCCAGTAGAACGTGATCACGCCGCTGGTGGGAGAAACGAGACCGACATAGACGCCGGCCAACCCGCTAGCGCTGCCTATGCCGTTGCCGAAGATCACCGCCCACTGGCCGTTGTGCAGACGCCTGATGATGGGCGTGCCGTAGGACTTGCCCATGTTGGAAGCGCAGCTTGCGTTGGCACAGCTTATCGTTCCGTCTGTCCAGTCTCCTATGACCACGGTAGCCGCTTTAGTTTCAAGGAAGTTCGCAGGATCCGTGATGTCCAGGATAAAGATTTCCTTGCCGCCCTCCCCCATTCCTCCGGCAAGCCAAGTATGCCATGCGCCTGCATAGTAAAGGTCGCCGGTGCCGGGTGTTGCATCCACGAAATAGTTGTGACCATAGGTGGTGTTGGTCAGCGCGACCACGTTGGGGGTGGTGTTGGGGGAAGTGGTCTGGCTGGAAAGCACGGTAGAAGGCATGTATCCGATCAGCTCATATCCGTCGTTGCTGGCCGTGCTGTTGCTGTTGCCCGCGCGGAATCCGTGCAGGAGGCCGTCGTTGCTGCCCGCATATACGACGTTTGTGCGGTTTGCCATTGTCGAGCTGAAGCCGCTATAGGGATGAGCCGCTTCAGGAGGGGTTCCGCCGTAAAGTGAATCGGTGAAGGTCGCATAGGTATAGGCGGTGGGAGCGCCGACAAAGGTCGGGCTGGAATCGACGATGTCCCCGAGGACGCCGCTCCTCACGCGCAAGGGGCCTGGTGGGGTTGCGGTCAGCTCGTTGCCTCGCCCTCCGCGCAGCCAGTCAAGACGGATCGCGCCATTTGAATCGGTCGAATTCAGCACGGTCTGCTGGGAGGAAGTGATGGTTCCGGATTCGAGCGGAGTGCCTGCGCCTGTCGTGCCGTTCCAGGTCAGGAGCTGTCTGGAAGATGGCGCTTCGAGAGTGATGTTGTTGTTGGCCACGCCGTTGGTGCTGCCCATGCTCATGCAAGCCCCGCCGGTCAGCACGCAGTTTGCATCCCAGGCGGTGTTCTGAGCGACGACGAGCCCGCTCGCTCCCTGGGAGATTCCGGTGGCGGTCACCGTTCCGGACCAGGTGTTGTTGTTGTATGAGGCAAGATAGATCTGGGTATTGGTCTGCAGCTGTCCGGACTGGACGGTGTTCGCGCCGACGCTGGTGTTGGACTCCAGAGGCTGTGCAGCAAAGCAGGTGATGTCGTGATTGTTCCGAGATCCGCCGGTCGATCCGGCGAAACCGAACCTGAAGCTAGAGGGCAATGAACCGCCGTTGACGGTCAGGATATTGAACAGCGCGCCTGGCGTGTTGGGATTCGGGAGCACCGTCTGAAATCCCGTATTGTTGTAGTTGTACATGAAGGTCAAATAGCCGCTCGGGGTGATGATCAGCTTGTAGGTGATGGGGGTTGCGGCTGCACGCGTCGTCGCATTGATGTTGGAAATCTTCTGCGAATTGGGAAGCACCCAGTAGCCTCCCGGGATCACCGCATAGTCGAGCGCGTTGATGGTGAATCTGCCGTTTGACGCATGGCTCACAGAGCCTGTTCCGGTGGTGTTCACGGTGAAGCTGTTTGAGGCCAGATTGACCGATGTCACGGTGTACTGGGTGCCAGCGGACGTAGGGGCTGTGCTCGCGGTTTGTGTGATATATACACCGTTCGATGCTTTTGGATATGGGGTGGAAGACGAGTACATGTTGATGGTATCGCCCACTCTGAGGTTCAGCGTGCTGCTGGTCGTTATGGTGAGCGTGGTTCCCGAGATCGACATTGATTTGACAGAGTAGGCCATGGTGCCGTTTCCGCCGTTCTGTATCAGGCCGGTCTGGCAGGTGCTCTGCACGGCGGATGCCATGGTGCTGGGATCGTTGCTGGTATAGAGGTTGGGATAATTCTGATTCAGCCAGTAAGAACTGATGCTTCCCGCTCCGCGAAGGCCGATGCGGTTTGGCTGATAGGTGTTGGAGCCGCCTTGCCATGTGTTCGAACCGTTGGTCAATACGTTAGAGGAATTGGTGTTCAGTATGCCGGTGGCGGTGTTGTCGCTGCTGTTCAGGAAGTTGCCGTATTCGTCTATGCCCAGGCCGAGGTAGCCGCCTGTCAGGCCGGTATAGTTGGAGTTCGTGTTGGAGCAGCTGTAGGCAAGGCTGCCGCCCCATGAGCCAAGATTGGTTGAGCTTCCTACTGCCGTGCCGTAGGATCCGTCCTGAAGAAAGAAAGAGATGCCGTCCGCCCCCTGACCCGCCGTGCCTCCAGAGTCCCCGCCATAGGTATAGGTGGTGAAGGTGACCTGCAGTCCCTGGTTGGTCGGCATCGTAGCGCTGGAAACGATCGCGCCGTGCTGGCTGTTCTGCGAAGGAGTGAGCCTTAGCGCTCCGCTTCCAGACGCATCAGGCGTGCCGTAGTTGCAACCAGGGATGTTGCTGTTGCCCCCGGCATTGTAATTTTTCGAGGTGGCGGATACGGCATTGGAACCCGCGGTGAGGCAGGCATAGTACTGCGCCACCCAGCCGTTTGTGTCGGTCGCCTGTGTGAAGTCGTCCGAGAGTGCATAAGCCTGATTTGCAAACAGCCAAAGCAGTGCGAAAAGGAATTTCATCTTGGACATGTCAGTGCTCCCCTGAAATAAGGTTTTCCTGCAACCGTCAGCATGTTGGGCAACTCGAGTTCGTCTGTACCTGATAAACGGTCTGAACCACGGAAGTGGCCGTCGCATTCCCACCCTGCGCCGTTGCAGTCACCTGATAGAGGGCGGCCATGTTGCCGCCTGGGGCAGGACCCAGATACTGGATGTAGTATTGCGTGTTGGATGCATAGATGTTCGCCGCGCCGCCCGATGAATTCACGGTCATGCCTGTAGGCGTGAAGCTCGTGTATGAAGGCCAGGGCAGTGAACTCGGGTTGACCAGCGGATTGCTGCATATGGTGGGCAAGGCACTGGCGCCAGCGCAGGCAGTGCCTGTAGTCCACGAGACACCGTTGAATGTGTTCGACCCGGTTCCAAGCCAAAGCGCTGCATTGTCGATTGCGGATTGCGCTGCATCGAGGGCACGGCTCTTCTCGCGGCTGTTTGCCGAGAGCACTGCATCGGTCGTGAATCCGCTGAACATGTAGATCGCGAGTATGGACATCACGGCCATGAAAATGAGACTGACGACGAGTATGAATCCTTTTTGTTTCATGTCACAATCCGATCATGTAGGGTATGGTCTGGTTGATCGTTACCAGCGTCGGCTGTGAGGGCTGGCCTGCCAGAGGATTGTTGAACTGCAGGGTGACGTTGACGGTCTTGAGCTGCCCCCCCACGCCGCAGGAGCCGACCCATACCGCCGCCGGCACGGTCGCTGCAGGGAGATATTCCGAAACCGAGCCGGTGGTGCAGTTCGGGTCTATGCCGTATGTGATGTTCATGCCTGAGAGATTGGGCACCAGATTGACCGTGTTCGTGGTGCCTGCTGTGTTGTCCGTCTCGGTGCAGGTCAGATAGCCGTTCGCGACGCTGAACACATCCGTGTAGAGATCGCCCGCAGTGAGGTTGGCGCTGCATCCCTGGACTGCCGCGCCGCCCGTCGATGCGATGAAGCGCACGCTGAGTGTGTCCGTTCCTGCCGTTCCGGCGCCTGTTCCAAGAATGGATTGTCCGGGAAGCCAAAGCCCGGATGCCGGGAATGAGGCAGCGGAAGTGGTGAAGGTCAGGGCTAGGGTGGGGTTTGGAAAGAATCCCGCGCCGCGTATGCCGTTGTTCAGGAAAGCCACCGCCGTGCGCTCGTTGTCCTGAACGACAGACATGTTCTGACGCAGCTTGGAAGTCTGCGACACGGAGACGAAGACCGTGCCCAGGCCCAGCATCATCAGCATGCCCAGGGTGATCGCCACCATGATCTCGACCAGACTGACTCCTCGCTGTTTTCTCATGGCTGTATGGACACCAGGGTTTGATAGGTATGGGCCTGTGCGGTCGCATTCTGCAACTGGCCTGCGGAACCTGCATCGTTGCTTAGCGCCGTATTCTTTTCCAGCCAGCTAAGCGTGATTGTGCAGATCGAGGGAGTTGCTGCAGTTGCCAGCGAACACGAGATCGTCCCCGAACCGGACGGCAGGGCCGTCCCGTTGTAAGTCGCGCCGTCCACATTCGCCACGCCAGCCATCGCAGCCCCGAAATTCTGCAGATCGTAATAGGCCATCTGAACGGCGGAGCAGGTGACGCCCATGCAGGTCGAAGCATAGGCCGGCACGACGGTGATGGTGGTTCCGCTGACCGATATGGTGGCAGTGGGCGTGGAAGGCTGCGCCCAGTATCCGGGGTTGGCCTGCATCCTGGAAGCCAATGTGGATGCGAGGATCGCAGCCTGCCCTTCGTATCTCGCATTCTCCGAGTTGTTGATCGCGAGCATCTGCATGCCCGCGATGCCCAGCACGCCTATCATGATGACCAGTATGGAGATCAGGACCTCCAGCATCGAAAAGCCGCGCTGGGTTTTCAGGGACATGACGCCCCCTGCTGTGTGGTCCAGGATCCGGCATTGAAGACGATGCAGCGGTATAGGCCTGGCGTGCTGTTCGAATCATGCAGACTCAGGGTTCCAGTGAAAAAGGTATATCCGGCTGCGGTGAACTGGGGATAGCCCGTGCCCGTGTTGGTCAAGGAGTCTCCGTGGGTCAACGGGTCGCCGACCTTGAGCTGGGTCGAGCTGCTGTTCAGCATCACGTTCCATCCCGCACTCCAGCTCGCACCGCACGAGGCTCCGCCGCCGTTGGGGCAGAAGCTGACAGTCTCGCCGCGCTTGATCGCCTCGCTACGCGCGAGCTTGATCCCGTTCAGCATGCCGCTGATCTCGCCGTTCAAGCGCGTGCTGGTGATGAGGTACTGATAGGAGGCGGTGCCCAATGCGGCCATGATGATCAGGATGCTGATCGTCACGAGCAACTCTATCATGGTAAATCCTGCCGTTCTGCAATGCATGTTTTCAGGACCGCTGTTCAGGGGGTGAATCAAGTGTCGCCGAAATTGATGTTCGCGTGTTCGTCAATCGGCCGAACGGCGCAAATGCCCGGACAAACGGATGGATCTGGCGGACTAGCTGCCTGAGACGATGCTCTTTGCGACGGCTTCGGCGATCTCGATGCCGTCCACCGCGGCCGACATGATGCCGCCTGCATAGCCAGCCCCTTCGCCGGCAGGATAAAGCCCGCGCGTGTTGATGCTCTGAAGGTTTTCAGCATTGCGCCTGATGCGTATCGGGGAGGAGGTCCGCGTCTCGACGCCTGTCAGCACCGCGTCTTCCAGATCGAATCCCTTGATCTTTTTCGCAAAGGCGGGAATTGCCTCCCTGATCGCTTCTATCGCATAGGCGGGAAGCGCATGGGAAAGATCGGTCAGGTGCACGCCCGGCGTATAGGAGGGCTCGACGGAACCCAGCTTCGTCGAAGGCGCGCCTCTCAAAAAGTCTCCGACGAGCTGGCCCGGCGCCTGATAGTTTCCGCCGCCGAGAACGAAGGCATTCGATTCCCAATGACGCTGGAATTCGATGCCCGAGAGCGCGCCTCCCGGATAGTCGTCCGGCGTGATGCCCACCACGATGCCTGCGTTCGCATTGCGCTCGTTTCTGGAATACTGGCTCATGCCGTTGGTGACCACGCGCCCGATTTCAGAGGTCGCGGCAACCACGGTTCCGCCTGGACACATGCAGAAGCTGTACACCGAACGCCCGTTGGCCGCGTGATGCACGAGCTTGTAATCGGCCGCACCCAAAAGCGCATTGCCCGCATTCTTGCCATAGCGCGCGGTATCGATCAGTGACTGGGGATGCTCTATGCGAAAGCCGATGGAGAAGGGTTTGGCCTCGATATGCACGCCGCGCTTGGCCAGCATCCCGAAGGTGTCGCGCGCGCTGTGCCCTACCGCCAGCACAAGATGATTCGTCGCGATGCGCTCGCCGTTTGATAGCATCACGCCTTTCACCGATCCGTTCTCGATCTCGATGTCGTCGACCCGGCTCTTAAAGCGTATCTCCCCGCCCAGCGACACGATGGTTTCGCGCATCTTCTCGACCATGCCGACCAGACGGAATGTGCCGATGTGAGGATGGCTCACGTAGAGGATTTCCTCTGGCGCTCCCGCCTTGACGAATTCCTCGAGAACCTTCCTGCTCAAATACCGGGGGTCCTTGATCTGGCTGTAGAGCTTGCCATCAGAGAAGGTTCCCGCCCCGCCTTCCCCGAACTGCACGTTGGATTCCGGATTCAGCACGCTCTTGCGCCAAAGCCCCCATGTGTCCTTGGTCCTTTCCCGCACAGCCTTTCCGCGCTCCAGGATCAGCGGCCTGAAGCCCATCTGCGCGAGCAGAAGCCCTGCGAAGAGTCCGGCAGGACCCATGCCTATCACGATTGGCCTCGAAGCCAGATTTTCAGGCGCGCGGGCAACGAACCGGTAAGCCATGTCGGGCGCTTTGCTCACATGCCTGTCGTCAGCAAAGCGCGCAAGCACCTCTGCCTCGTTGCGCAAGGATATGTCCAGCGTATAGGTGAACAGGATGGCATTGGGGCGGCGGGCATCCACGCCGCGCTTGAAAACGGTATATCCTGTTAGGTCGTCGCGATTCAGCCCCAGGCGCTTCAGGATGGCCTTTGCAATCTCATCCTGCTTGTGCGTGATGGGCAGCTTGATTTCCGTCAGGCGCAGCATCAGCGATGCGCCTGAACATCGAGTCCTGCCAGCACCATTTCTGCCGCGCGCAGCACGGCTCTGGCCTTGTTCTGGGTCTCCTGCCATTCGCTGTCAGGATTGGAATCCGCGACGATGCCGGCGCCCGCCTGCACATAGAGCATTGAGTCCTTGACAACCGCGGTGCGAAGCGCGATGGCCACGTCCATGTCGCCGTTGAAGCCGAGATAGCCGACT
Source organism: Pseudomonadota bacterium (assembly GCA_021782365.1). GTDB lineage: Bacteria > Pseudomonadota > Gammaproteobacteria > Burkholderiales > Gallionellaceae > Gallionella. The sequence continues at coordinate 126,062 of JAJXVB010000006.1, read as the reverse complement.
GCGCCCGCGTAGATTCCGCGCTTCGAGGGTTCGAGCTCGTCTATGATTTCCATCGCGCGCACCTTGGCCGCGCCCGACACGGTGCCCGCGGGGAAGGTGGCCTTGAGCACGTCCATCGCGGTAAGCCCTTCTTTCAGCTTCGCGTCGACGTTCGAGACGATGTGCATCACGTGGGAGTAGCGCTCTATGATCATCTTCTCGGTGAGTTTGACCGTGCCGTTCTGCGCGACCCTTCCGATGTCGTTGCGGCCCAGATCGATCAGCATCAGGTGTTCTGCGAGTTCCTTGGGGTCGTTCAGGAGATCCTTCGCGAGTGCGGCGTCTTCCGCCTGGGATTTTCCGCGAGGCCGGGTTCCCGCGATGGGACGCACGGTGACGGTGTCGCCTTCGAGGCGCGCCAGTATCTCGGGAGAGGATCCGACCACATGGTGGTCGCCCATGTCGTAATAGAACATGTAGGGGGAAGGATTGATGCTGCGCAGCGCGCGGTAAAGCGAAAGAGGCGATGCGGCGAAGGGCTGCGACATGCGCTGAGAGAGCACCACCTGCATGATGTCGCCGTCGAAGATGTATTGCTTGGCCTTCGCGACCGCGGCCTTGAAGGCGGTCTCGCCGAATTCGGATCTCGCCTCGCTCGATTTCGATGCGGGCCCGAAGGGTATCTCGACGGGAAGACGGAGCAGCGCGATGAGTTCATATAGACGCTTGCGCGCAAGCGCGTAGGCATTCGCATTTGCCGGATCAGCATAAACGATGAAGGTGAGCCTGCCGGTCAGGTTGTCCACCACGGCGAGCTGCTCTGTCAACATCAGCAAAATGTCGGGCGTGCCTATCGCGTCTGGCTTATGCACGTGGCTTAAACGGGGTTCGATATAGCGTATGGTCTCGTAGCCGAAGTAGCCTGCAAGGCCCCCGGTGTAGCGAGGCAACCCGGAAAGCGGGGCGACCCTGAATTGCGACTGGTATGCGCGGATATAGTCGAGCGGATTCTCTGCCTCGATCTCGGTCTCGACGTTCTTACGGTTGAGCGTGATCTTTTTTCCGCGCACGGTGATGCGCGTGTCAGCGGGCAGGCCGATGAAGGAATAGCGGCCGAAGCGCTCCCCTCCCTGTACGGATTCCAGAAGATAGGAAAAGGGTTGGTTCGCAAGCTTGAGGTATAGCGAAAGAGGCGTGTCGAGATCCGCGAAAGTCTCGATGACGAGCGGGATGCGGTTGTATCCCTGCTCGGCCAGATTTTTGAATTCCTGCTCGGTGATCGGGTGTGACATGAAAACCTCCAGATCAGGATGCAGGATTCAGGATGCAGGATGCAACCGTGGATTTTTCCATGTCAGCCAAGTTGCGTTTTTGCATCCTCAGTCCTTAATCGTCAATCCTGTTTTTCAGGCAAGCTTCATCAGGGGAAGGGCGGCGGCAAGGCTCGGGATCACCGCATCCTGATCCAGCGTCTCGACGGGTTCGCCGTGGTTGTAGCCATAGGGCACGCAGAAGACAGGGCATTCCGCGGCGCGCGCGGCCAGCGCGTCGTTCAGCGAGTCGCCGATCAGAAGCAGCTTGTCGATTGGGACGCCGAAGAATTTCGCCGCGTGCAGCAGCGGCATCGGATGAGGCTTCTTCTCGGTCAGTGTGTCGCCGGACAGGACGATTTCGAAATACTTGGCAAGGCCGGTTCCCGAAAGCAGGGGGGTGGTGTAGCGCTCTACCTTGTTGGTGATGCATCCCAGGCGAAAGCCTGCCGCCTTCATCGCATCCAGGCCTTCGATCACGCCGTTGAAAGGCTTGCTCTGCAGGAGAAGCGCCGTGTAGTGCTTCTCGAATATCGGCAATGCGTGATCGTAAAGCGCCGCGTCTGGCGTTGCATGCATGTCTCCTGTCAGCGCTCGCTTGACGAGCCAGCTGATGCCGTTGCCGATGTAGCTTGCAAGGAGTTCCTGGGAAACTGGCGCGTAGTCCATGTCCAGCAGCATGCGGTTTGCCGCCTCGGAAAGCTCGGGTGCGGTGTGAAGCAGCGTGCCGTCCAGGTCGATCACGACGGCCTTGACGCTCACGGGTGTGCTGTATCTCTTGATCTGCTGGCTCATGATTTCGGCCTAGACTTGGGCGAGCTCGGCGCGCAGCGCGGCAAGCACGGTGTCGTACTTGTTCGCGTCCGATTCCTTGCGCGCATTGAAGATCGCCGAGCCTGCGACGAAGGTGTCCACGCCTGCCGCCGCGACCTCTCGGATGTTGGCAGGGCCCACACCGCCGTCGATCTCTAGCCTGCAGTCATGGGCTCCGGCATCTATCATCGCACGCACTTTCCTGGCCTTGTCCAGCACGTAGGGGATGAACTTCTGGCCGCCGAAGCCTGGGTTGACCGACATCAGAAGCACCATGTCGAGCTTGGGCAGCGTGTATTCCAGAACGTCGAGCGGGGTGGCTGGATTGAACACCAGGCCTGCCTTGCAGCCGGATTCCTTGATCAGGCCTATCGTGCGGTCTATGTGCTCGGATGCCTCGGGGTGGAAGGTGATGTAGCTAGCACCCGCCTTGGCGAAGTCGGGGATGATGCGATCCACCGGTTTCACCATCAGGTGCACGTCTATGGGGGCAGTCACGCCGTGCTTGCGCAAGGCTTCGCACACCAGCGGGCCTATTGTCAGGTTGGGCACATAGTGGTTGTCCATCACGTCGAAGTGCACGATGTCGGCGCCTGAAGCCAATACGTTGTCGACTTCTTCACCGAGCCTGGCAAAGTTGGCGGAGAGGATGCTGGGGGCTATCTGGTACATGGTTTTCCTTAAAGTTGTGAATGACGTATTCTAAACCGAATATTCCGTTTATTGCCGATCAGCTTAGCGCGAGTCCGGCCGAACGGTAGAATTTCCCGAGGTCTGACAGGTCTTCGAACACCGCCTCTGCTCCTTCGAAGTTCTGTCTGCTGGTGTAATAGTTCGTGGTGATGTATGTCCTGACGCCCGCGGCAAGGCTTGCCTTGAGCCCGTTTTCCGAGTCCTCGAGCGCGATGCAGTCCGAAGGCTTCAGGCCCAGTTTTTCCAGCACCCAGAAATAGATGTCGGGCGCAGGCTTCTTTTTGGGCACGATGTCGCCGCAGCCGTTGGCCGAAAAATAATCCACCCAGTTTTTTCCCAGGCCCACCTCGAGCAGCGTGGATACGTTCTCGGGCGTGGTGGTGGTGGCGATCGCAAGCGTGATACCGGCGGCATGGGCATCTTCTATCAGCTTCTTGATGCCGGGGCGCATGGGAACGTTGCCTTCGCCTATCATCTCGGTGTAGTGCCTGGTCTTCAGCGCATGAAGGTTCTTCACGAAGCCGTCGAAGTCTTCGGGTTTTTCGTAGTTCTCCAGGAAATCGTTCACGAAATACTTGATGCGCTCCTTGCCGCCTGTCACCTTGAGCAGCTTGTCATAGAGAGGAACGTCCCAGTTCCAGTCCAGGCCGCTTTCAAGAAAGGCCTTGTTGAAGGATTGCCTGTGGCCGTCCTCTGTATCGGCAAGCGTGCCGTCCACGTCGAAAATAATCGCCTTGATCATGTTTCTTTAGCTAATGGTTAAAAAATATGGCGGGATCAGCGCATGCCGGGAATCTTGCCGGCCATGCCGCGCATCATCTTGGCGATGCCGCCACCCTTGGCGAACATCTTCATCATTTTCTGCGCCTGCTCGAACTGGTTCAGAAGCTGGTTGACGTGCATCACCTTGACGCCTGAGCCGTCGGCTATCCTCTTCTTGCGCGAAGCCTTGATGATTTCGGGACGGCTTCTCTCCTGCGGGGTCATCGAATTGATGATGCCTTCCATGCGGCTGAAAACCTTGTCGTCCATTTTCGAGTCGGCTGCAGCCTGAGAAAGCTGTGTGGGGAGCTTGTCCATCAGCGCGGAGAGGCCGCCCATCTTGCGCATCTGCACCATCTGCATCTTGAAGTCGTTGAGATCGAAGCTCTTGCCGGTCTGCATCTTCTTCGCGAGCTTCTCGGCTTCCTGCTGGTCGACTCCGCGCTGCGCTTCCTCGAGCAGGGACAGAACGTCACCCATGCCGAGGATGCGGGAAGCCATGCGCTCCGGATGGAAGGCTTCGAGACCGCTTGGCTTCTCGCTCACGCCGATGAACTTGATCGGTTTTCCCGTGACATGGCGCACGGATAGCGCGGCGCCGCCGCGTGCATCGCCATCCATCTTGGTCAGGATGATGCCGGTGAGCGGCAACGCTTCGCCGAATGCCTTGGCTGTGTTGACCGCATCCTGGCCCGTCATCGCGTCCACCACGAAGAGCGTCTCGATCGGTTTGAGCGCGGAGTGGAGCCGTTTGATCTCGGCCATCATCGTCTCGTCTATCGCGAGGCGGCCTGCGGTATCCACGATCAGCACATCGTGGTGATGCTTGCGCGCATAGTCCAGCGCGGCAAGCGCGATGTCCTCGGGGCGCTGGCTGTTGTCGGACGGGAAGAAATCGATGTCGAGTTGCTGTGCGAGCGTGCGCAGCTGCTCGATGGCGGCAGGGCGGTAGATGTCGCAGCTGACCAGAAGCGTCTTCTTTTTCTGCTGGTCGAGAAGCAGCTTTGCAAGCTTGCCGCAGGTGGTGGTCTTGCCCGCGCCCTGAAGACCCGCCATCAGTATCACTGCGGGTGGGGTGGTGGCTAGGTTGAGCGCGTCGTTGTGCTTGCCCATGATGCTCGTGAGCTCGCGGTGAACCACGCCTATGAAGGCCTGACCCGGATTAAGGTTGCCTATGACTTCCTGGCCAAGGGCCGCTTCCTTGACCTGGGCTGCGAATTCCTTCACGACGGGCAGTGCGACGTCCGCCTCGAGCAGCGCCATGCGCACTTCGCGCATCGCGTCCTGGATGTTGGTCTCGGTAAGACGAGCCTGTCCGCGCAGATTCTTGATGACGCCGGATAGGCGTTGCGTCAGATTGTCCAGCATGTCTGTCCTTGTGGCTGATCAATGATGTAGAATCCGTAAGTCTAAAACATCCTGACAAAAAATGCCTAATCTTCTCCTCGTCATCATTGCGTTTTCTGCCTATCTGCTGCTCGCCGCCTATTTCTGGCGCGCGCATGCCTCTGGCGAATGCGACGATCGTTGCCGCGGCGCGGTGGGCCACCTGTCCCTGATCCCCATTGCATTGCACGGCTATCTGCTGTGGCAGGGCATATTTTCTGGCGGCATCATAGACCTGGGCGTATTCAATGCGGTTTCGCTGATCGTCTGGCTGACGCTGGTCGTGTACTGGATTGCGAGGTTCTTTTACCCGATAGGGGGGCTGCAGGCGCTGGTTTTGCCATTGGCGGCTGTCGCGCTGGTTCTGCCTGAAATCTTTCCCGTGGATCACCGCCTCGATCATACGGACTTGCTGGCCTTCAAGGTGCACATCGCGGTTGCGATGCTGGCCTACAGCCTTTTCACCATCGCGACCCTGCATGCGGTCCTGATTTCGCTCGTTGAAAAACGGCTGCACCACGCAAACCTGCCGCGCATCCTGCGCACCCTGCCGCCTCTCTTGACCATGGAAAGCCTTCTGTTCAGGATGATAGGCATGGGCTTCATATTGCTGACGCTGACGCTGGCCTCGGGCATTTTCTTTTCCGAGGAGATATTCGGTAAGGCCTGGGAATTCAACCACAAGGTGCTGTTTGGCTTCATCTCCTGGTGCGTGTTTGCAGGCCTGCTCACGGGACACCACTACTACGGATGGCGCGGGAAAACCGCCGTGCGCTGGACGGTGAGCGGCTTTTTGTTTCTGGTGCTGGCCTATATTGGCAGCAAGTTCGTGCTGGAACAGCTGCTGCACCGCTAAATGCGTTGAATATCAAGGTGCTTGCTAGCAGGAGCCTTGTGTCGTAGAATGCGTCCCCTTTTGTGGCATGCATGGCAGTGAGCATGCCGAAGCCCGATTGCATTTTTTAAAATAGGTCTGTTATGGTCATCATTCGTCTTTCCCGTGGCGGTTCCAAGAATCGTCCGTTTTACAACGTAGTGGTTGCAGATTCCCGCAACCGTCGCGACGGCCGCTTCATCGAGCGCGTTGGTTTTTACAATTCCATCGCCAGCGAGAAGCAGGAAGCATTGCGTCTGGACATGGCACGAGTGGCCTACTGGCAAAGCAAGGGCGCGCAGCTGAGCGACGCGGTTGCCAAGCTGGTCAAGCGTGCCGGTGCAACCGCTGCCTGAGAATACTGACCCCATGGTGATCATGGGGCGCGTGGCATCGGCTTTTGGTGTGCGCGGCTGGGTGAAGGTTCAGCCGTACAGCGAATATGTCGACAGCCTGCTGGACTACGAGGTCTGGTATCTGGGGCATGAGCATGGCCCCTGGCGCGAAATAAAGGTGCTGCAGGCAGAGGCGCGCGACAAGACGCTGGCGGTGCAGTTTCCGGGCTGCACGGACCGCCATGCGGCCGAGAAGCTGAAGGGTCTGCTGATCGGTGTTCCGCGCAGCAGTCTGCCTGAGCAGGAAGAGGACGAGTATTACTGGACGGACCTGATCGGTCTTGCGGTGATCAGCGATGCAGGCGAGAATCTGGGCATCGTGAGCGAGCTGCTCGAGACGGGTGCGAACGATGTTCTGGTCGTGAAGGGCAAGGGCCCTGACATATTGATCCCGTTTCTGGAAAGCGTCATAGGCGATGTGGACATGGATGCCAGGACCATAAGGGTAAACTGGTCGGCGGATTACCTGTCGTGATATTCGACGTCATCACACTATTTCCGCAGATGTTCGATGCGCTGACGCAATATGGCATCACGCGCCGCGCGGCCGAACAGGGGCGTTATGTATTGAGAACGTGGAATCCGCGGGATTTCACGACGGACAACCACAGAACCGTGGACGACAGGCCTTACGGCGGCGGTCCGGGTATGGTGATGATGGCCGAGCCGCTTGCGGCGGCGATCAAGGCCGCGCGGGCAAGACAGAATGCCAGCGGCATTGCGAAGAGCAGGGTGGTCTACCTCTCACCCCAGGGAAGGCTGCTCACGCATTCCGTGGTGAAGGAATTGACCGAGATGTCCGCAGACGGGCTCATCCTGCTTGCGGGCCGTTATGAGGGAATAGATGAGCGCCTGATTCGCCAGATGGTGGATCAGGAGATCTCGATCGGCGACTATGTGCTGTCCGGTGGAGAGTTGGCGGCGATGGTGTTGATGGATGCGCTGGTCAGGCAGTTGCCGGGCGTCCTGGGAGATGCGGATTCTGCAGAGCAGGATTCTTTCGTTCAGGGCCTGCTGGATTGCCCGCACTACACCCGCCCCGAAGTGTTTAACGGTGAAGCCGTGCCCCCGGTTTTGTTGTCAGGCAATCATGCTGACATACAGCGCTGGCGGCTTTCCCAGTCGTTGGGCAGAACGTGGTTGCGCCGTCCAGAGTTGCTGGCAAGGCGTGATTTGACAAAAGAGGAATCTGGTCTTCTGGCCGAGTTTCAGAAGGAACAAGATCCGAATTCTAAAAAGGAGCAGTAAATGAACTTGATCGAACAATTGGAACAGGAAGAAATCGCCCGTCTGGGTAAAACCATACCCGAATTCGCGCCCGGAGACACCGTGGTCGTCAGCGTGAACGTGGTCGAAGGCGAGCGCAAGCGCGTCCAGGCATTCGAGGGCGTCGTGATCGCAAAACGCAACCGCGGCCTGAACTCGAGCTTCATCGTTCGCAAGATATCCGCAGGCGAAGGCGTGGAGCGTACATTCCAGACCTATTCCCCGGTGATCGCAGGGATAGAAGTGAAACGCCGCGGCTCTGTGCGCCGCGCGAAGCTCTATTATCTGCGCGAGCGCTCAGGCAAGTCTGCCCGCATCAAGGAAAAGCTCGCGACTCGCGGCTAGGATGCACAAAACGGGAGCCCTGGCTCCCGTTTTCATTTGCGCCATGGACTATCAGGCAAAACTATATACACCGTTCTCAGTGCTCGGCATACGCTGCACGAAGGATGCCCTTAACGGCATCGATTTTCTGCCAATTGGCGAAGAAACCAAGGCGCCGGAGCATGCATTCGCGGATCGCGTGTGCAAGGAGCTCATGTGCTATCTCGAAAATCCCATGCATGTGTTTTCCATTCCCCTTGATCCCGCCGGGACGCCCCATCAGAAAAGGGTGTGGGATGCCCTGCTCGGGATACCCAGCGGAAAGACCAAGAGCTATGGGGAGCTTGCTGCTGAACTCGCTTCGGGTGCGCAGGCCGTCGGCCAGGCGTGCGGTGCGAATCCGATCCCCGTCGTCATCCCCTGCCACCGCGTGCTTGGAAAATCAGGAATCGGCGGCTTCATGAAGCATGCGGGCGGCGCCCCGCTCGACATCAAGCGCTGGCTGCTTGTTCATGAAGGACGCTGACCTTCTCGACGAGTTTACGGACAGCCTGTGGCTTGAAGACGGGCTCTCGCGCAACACGCTGGAGAGTTACAGGAGGGATCTCGATAAGTTCGCGGCATGGCTTGAAGATCGCCGCAAAGTCGGGTTGCTGCAGACCACCCATGCGGACATACAGGGTTATCTCGGCGAGATGTTCACGGTGCAGCATGCCAGGGCGAGTTCCACCGGGCGCAGCCTCTCCAGTCTCAAACGTCTTTTCCGCTATCTTCTGAGACAGGGAAGGATACAGGTCGATCCGACGCTTAAGGTCGATGCGCCAAAGCTTCCGAGGCAACTGCCCAAGACGCTAACGGAAAAGGATGTGGAGCTGCTCCTGGCTGCTCCGGACACGGAAACACCTCTCGGGCTTCGCGATCGCGCCATGTTGGAGGTGCTTTATGCCTGCGGCCTGCGCGTGACCGAGCTCGTGAGTCTCAAGCTTGCGGAGGTGAGCATGGACATGGGGGCGCTGCGCGTGACGGGAAAGGGGAACAAGGAGCGCATGGTGCCGCTGGGCGAGGAGGCGCTGGACTGGCTCAACCGCTATGTGTCGACTTCGAGATCCGTGCTTCTGGGAGCGCATGTCAGCGACGACCTCTTCGTCACATCAAGGGCTGAAGCGATGACGCGCCAGATGTTCTGGCAGCTGATCAAGAAGCATGCTCGAAATGCCGGCATAGAGAAGCCGATTTCGCCCCACACGCTGCGCCATGCGTTCGCCACCCATCTTCTGAATCATGGCGCAGACCTGCGCGTGGTGCAGATGCTTCTGGGGCATGCGGACATTTCCACCACGCAGATCTATACCCATGTCGCGCGTGAGCGGCTGAAGCAGCTGCATTTGAGGCATCATCCCAGAGGCTAGTCTCCCCTGAAATTCCGGTCCCGGTGATCGAACTCATCCCTGTCTTGTCTGGAATCCCTGCCATGGCGATCGAATTCGTCGCGGCCCTCGTCGCGCCTTTCGAATCTGCGCTCGTCTCGACGGTAGCGCGGGGCATACTCCTGCCTGTACCAGCTGTCCCTGACGAAGTAGACGCGCTCGCGACATGCATTGTATTCGTGGCAATGGCGGCGCCAGTTGTTCGCATATCCCGGCGGCACGCGCAGGTAGATGGGAGGGCGGCTCATCGGCACAGGCCTCACGGTCATGGGCTGGCTGTAGATCAGCTGAGGCTGCGGGAAGTTGTTCATGTCCAGCCTGCCATAGAAGCCGGGCTCGCCTATGCTGATCGATACGCCGACCTCGGCATATGCCTGATCGAAGAAGAGGATGAAGGACAATGCAATTAAGAAGAATTTCATGTCGGCTCCCGATTGTCTTCAGAGGGCACGATGATACGCCTAAATCGCAGGCTCATGTCCTGGGGAGATTCTTCATCGCATCCTCGATGCGCTGACAGAGCGTCGTCAAGACCTTGATGCGGGAGAAATTCTTGTCGTTTGCCTCGACCAGCGTCCAGGGTGCGATCTCAGTGCTGGTCCGGTCTACCATGTCGCATACGGCCTGTTCATATTCGTCCCATTTCTCGCGGTTTCTCCAATCTTCCGGGGTGATCTTGAAATGCTTGAACTCGACGGCCTCCCTTTCCTTGAAACGCTTGAGCTGCTCGTCCTTGCTGATGGAAAGCCAGAACTTGACCACCACGATGTTGTGGCGCACGAGCTGAGCCTCGAAATCGTTGATCTCGCTGTAGGCGCGCATCCAGTCCGCTTGCGAGCAGAGTTTCTCGACGCGTTCGACGAGCACCCTGCCATACCAAGAGCGGTCGAAGATCGTCATGCGGCCTCTTCTCGGGATGTGCCGCCAGAAGCGCCACAGATAGGGCTGGGCGCGCTCTTCCTCTGTGGGCGCTGCGATCGGGACGACGGTATAGTAGCGGGCATCCAGCGCACCGGTGACGCGCCTTATCGCGCCTCCCTTCCCTGCAGCATCGTTGCCTTCGAACATCGCGATCACCGTGAGCCTTTTGAATTTCGGATGGCGCGTCAGAAGTGCGAGTCTGCCCTGATGCAACTCCAGCTCGTCGGCATAGCGCTTCCTGGCGATCTTCTGGCTGAGATCCAGCGTCTTCAGGATGTCCAGGTTGTCTATGGATGGCAGGGGCGGCGGTGCGGCGATCTCGTTTTTCAATGTGGCGGCTTCATCGATCCTCTTGCGGATCGCATCGAGTATGGTCCTCCCCACGGTCAGGCTGCGGTAATGGGGGTCATAGCCTTCGACGATGGTCCAGGGCGCCTCGGCAGTGCTGGTATGCCGGATCACGCTGTCGGCCACCGCATGGAACTTGTCGTATTTCTTGTAATGCTCCCAATCGCGTTTCGTCACGCGCCACCGGGTCTTGGGATTCTTCTCGAGTATCTTGAGCCTTTCCTTCTGTCTGTCCCGCGAAAGGTGCATCCAGAATTTCAGGATCAGCGCCCCTTCGTCGACCAGCATGGTCTCGAAGCGCCTCGCACTCTCAAGGCTCTGATCAAGATCTGCCCGCTTGATTCGATTTTCCACGCGGCTGATGATCGTGTCCGTGTACCAGGAACCGAGGAAGATGCCGATGCGTCCCTTGGGCGGCAATGCGCGCCAGATTCTCCACATCTCCGGGCGGTCGAGCTCCTCGTCTGAAGGGTCTCCCATGCCATGGGTCTCAAGAAAACGCGGGTCCATCCATTCGTTGAGCAGGTTCGCTGTCTCTCCCCGCCCTGCGCCGTCCACGCCGCCCATCACGATGATCACTGGAAATTGCGCGAGCTTTGCCATGTCCAGCTGCGCCTCGAGAAGTGCTGCGCGCAGGATGGGGACTTCCCTGGCGTAGGCCCTTTTGTCTATGTTGTGGCCGATTTCGGCGGATTCGAACATGATGGCTTACAGAAAGTCAGGGGTGATCGCGAGGCGCACCGATGCCTCCGCATCATCTTCGTTCCTGGACAGCCACCATATTCCGCTCTTCTTGATGCGCAGGGGTTCGCAGCCGATGAGCTGTGCGGCGACCATGCCAAGCGTCGGCTGGTGGCCTACCACCAGTACGGTTTGATTTGACCCTGGCCATCCTGCAGCCTGCAGCACTGCGCGAGCGGATGCGCCGGGCGCGATGGCTGCAACCGTGGTGAATTTGTCCGTGAGAGCCGCAACCGTCTGCTGGGTGCGGGTGGCGGGGCTCACCAGTATGCGCGTCTCTTTGGGCAGATGTTGCCGCAGGAATGCGGCGGTCTTCTCGGCCTGCTTTTTGCCTTTTTCGGTCAGCTTGCGCGAAAGATCTGGGGAGCTATCTTCGGCTTCTGCATGTCGCCACAGGATCAGGTCCATCATGTCCTCCAAATATTACCGTTTACATGCGGATGATAGTGTATATACTATATACACTATTTTAATCCAAAGGAGATGTCATGAGTACGAAAAAAGCTGTGAAGGCCGCCAAGCCGCTGAGTGCATCTGCTGCAAAGCCTGTGAGTGCGCCAGCAGCAAAGCCTGCTAAGAAGCCTGTCGTCCAAGTGAAGAAAGTTGCTGTGCCCAAGGCGGCAGCAAAGCCCGTGACCAAGGTTCCGAAGGTTGCTGCATCTCCCAAGGCTGCCGCAAAGGCCGAGAGCAAGCCTGCAAAGGCCGCGAAAGCTTCCAAGAAGCCCAAGGTCGTGCGCGACAGTTTCACCATGCCGCAGAGCGAATATCAGAAGATCGCCCAGGTCAAGGCGGTGTGTCTCAAGTCCGGCATGCAGGTGAAGAAGAGCGAGGTGCTGAGGGCGGGCGTAGTCGCGCTTTGTGCGATGAGCGAGGCGCAGCTGATCAAGGCGCTGGGATCTCTGGACAAGATCAAGACGGGGCGCCCAAACAAGCAGCACTGAGCTTTCAGTTCGGGTTCTTGACCGGCGCGCTGGAAAGCAGCGTCAGGAGCGCGTTTTGCGCGCAGCTCTTTGCGGCGTGGCGCGGGTTTTTCTGGCGGTAATGCCCGTCTGCGTCCATGTCCCATGCCTGACAGTTGTCCTTCATGTAGATTTTCAGTCCTTCGTCGATCACGCGCTTCTTGAGTTTTCTGTCGAGCAACGGGAAGCAGACTTCGATGCGCCTGAAGAAGTTCCGGTCCATCCAGTCGGCGCTTGCAAGATACACGTCGTGCTGCAAGTCGTTTCTGAAATAGAAGATGCGCGTGTGCTCAAGAAAGCGCCCTATGATGGAGCGCACCCGGATGTTTTCAGAGAGGCCCGGCACGCCGGGGCGCAATGCGCATACGCCACGCACGATCAGATCGACCTTGACGCCGGCCTGGGAAGCCTCGTAGAGCGCAGTGATGATGCCGGGCTCCAGGAGCGCATTCATCTTGGCGATGATGTGTCCGCGCTTGCCTGATTTCGCGAGCTGGGTCTCGTTGTTTATGGAACGCAGTATTTCGGCGTGCAGCGAAAACGGGGACTGCCAGAGGTGGTTGAGTTTGCGCGCACGTCCCAGGCTGGTCAGTTGGCTGAACACCTCGTTGACATCTGTGCAGATCTCCTCGTTGCAGGTGAAGAGGCCGAAATCCGTGTAGAGCTTTGCGGTGCGCGGATGATAGTTTCCGGTGCCGAGGTGGACATAGCGGTGCAGCTTCCCTTCCTCGCGCCGCACCACCATCAACATCTTCGCATGTGTCTTGTGGCCGACCACGCCGTACACCACATGCGCGCCGACTTCTTCCAGACGATTCGCCCAGTTGATGTTGGCCTCCTCGTCGAATCTCGCGAGCAGCTCGACCACGACGGTGACTTCCTTGCCGCGCTTTGCCGCTGCGATCAGCGCCTCCATCAGTGCGGAATCCGCGCCCGTCCGGTACACGGTCTGCTTGATGGAGACCACGTTGGGGTCGCTCGCAGCCTGCTGGATGAAGTCGATCACGGGCTTGAAGGACTGGTAAGGGTGATGCAGGAGGATGTCGCCCTTGCGTATCACCTTGAACATGTCAGCCCCCTTCTTCTGCAGCATGTTGGGTATGCCGGGCACGAATGCAGGGAACTTCAGGTCGTCTCGAATAACGAGATTGGGGATTTCCATCAGGCGCACGAGGTTCACGGGACCGTGAACGCGGTATAGGTCGTCCTGGGTGAGATTGAATTCCTTGAGAAGAAGCGCCTCTATCTGTGGGGAACAGTTGTCAGCGATTTCCAGGCGCACCGCGTCGCCGAAATGGCGCTGCGGCAATTCGCCCTGCAGGCTCAGGCGCAGATTCTTGACCTCTTCCTCGTCGACGAAAAGATCGCTGTTGCGCGTGACGCGGAACTGAAAGCATCCCAGCACTTCCATTCCGCTGAAGAGTTCGCCGACATGGGCGTGCAATATGGAAGACAAAAAAACGAAGCCGTATTCGCAGCCGCCCACTTCCGGCGGAAGCAGGATGGTGCGCGGCAACACGCGGGGCGCCTGGACGATGGCGCGCGTTGAGTTGCGGCCGAACGCATCCTTTCCCTGCAGCTCGACTGCAAAATTCAGGCTCTTGTTGAGCACGCGGGGAAAGGGATGGGCGGGATCGAGTCCTATGGGCGTCAATACCGGCATGACTTCGCGGAAGAAGAAGTCCTTTAGCCATGCCTGCTGCTCGGCATTCCAGTGGGTGCGGCGCAAAAATTTGATGCCCTGTTCGGCCAGGGCAGGCGTGATATCCTCGTTGAAGAGACGGTACTGATGCTCGATCAGCCGATGCGCCTCCTGGCGCACTAGCTTTAGCGTCTGCTTCGCGCTCATTCCGTCAGCGCTGGTCGAGATTCCGCCAAGCTTGATCTGTTCCATCAGCCCGGCTACGCGGATTTCGAAGAACTCGTCGAGATTGCTGCTGCCTATGCAAAGGTATTTGAGCCGCTCGAGCAGCGGTATGCGCGTGTCCTCGGCCTGGGCGAGCACTCGCCTGTTGAATTCGAGCTGGCCGAGTTCGCGGTTCAGGAACTGCTGGGGAGCAGATTTTTGCAATTTGTACCTATCTCTGCGGGGTATAACCTTCCGGCATCTGGGCGCCCGAGCCGAAGAAGTAGTTTTCCATCTGCGCCGCGAGGTATTTGCGGGCTGCCGGATCGGCGAGGTTCAAACGATTTTCGTTGACCAGCATGGTCTGGAATTTGATCCAGCCCTGCCATGCTTCCTTGGATACGTTTTCAAAAATTCTCTGTCCGAGCGGGCCGGGATAGGGAAGGCGGTCCAGCCCTTCTGCCTCGCGTCCGAGTTTTACGCATTGAACCATTCTAGTCATGTTGCATTTCTCCATGTGATGAATTGTACGGGATGATTATGACACTAACGCGACTGCACGAGGGGCCGTTGATCTAAAGTTCAGAAGCCGCTCCTGTGCAGGATGAAAACGGTCGCGGAAGCCGCGAGGCAATAAAGTCCGAACAGAGGCCAGCGGCCGTTTTCGAGCCAGCTAGAGAGCCACTTCAGCGCAAATAGCCCAGCGACAAAACTGAAGGCCATGCCGAGAAGGCTGGGCATGAAGATCTGCGCCATGTTCGATGCGGAGGAGACCTGCTGCTGGTGCAGCAGGCGCAATACTTCGCGTGCGATGACAGGAGGCGTGAGAACGACAGCGAGCGCGAAGCTGAATGCCTCGAGTTTCTGCCTGGAGATGCCCATCAGAAGTCCCGCAGAGATGGTCGCACCCGATCTCGAGAATCCGCGAAAGGGCAGGCAGATGCCCTGCACCGCGCCGATGTAGCAGGACTCCTTCATGCGCAGCGGAATGCGGGAATTCGAATGCGAACGGCTTTTGATGCCCGCATAGAGGATCAGGATGCCGACTGCGGCGAGCGATGCGGAGATCAGGTTCATGTCGCCGAATAGCAGCTCGATCTCGGCATGGGGGATTCCCTTCATGAAGAATCTTTCGATCAGGAACTTGAGCGTCAGACCCACTGCTCCGGTCAGGAAGGTCGCCGCAAAGATGAGCTTAACGGTCTCCCAGAATACCTCTTTTGAGGAGAAGAAGTTTTCCTTCCAGGTTTTCCAGAAAAAGAAGATCACAGCGAACATCGTGCCCGTGTGCAGCATCACGAGCAGGAGCGTCATTTCAGGCGCGGTGGGATCGAGTCCCATCAGTTTCTCGGCCACGATCACATGGGCCGAGCTCGATACGGGCAAGAGTTCGGCAGCACCTTGTACGATGGCAAGGGTGAGGATTTGCAGTAGGGTCATTTGAGGATTCCGTTAGCTATAAAGCTTGCTGCCTTTCGATACGAATTCGATGGATTTCAGCTGCATGCCCTTGTCCAGCGCATCGACCTCCGAGATGCCTTCCTTCTCTGCGAACTCCCGCACGTCCTGGGATATCTTCATCGAGCAGAAATGCGGGCCGCACATCGAGCAGAAGTGCGCGACCTTGGCCGATTCCTTGGGCAGCGTCTCGTCGTGGAATTCGCGGGCGCGGTCTGGATCGAGGCCAAGGTTGAACTGGTCTTCCCAGCGGAATTCGAAGCGCGCCTTGGATAGCGCATTGTCGCGTATCTGCGCGCCGGGATGGCCCTTAGCGAGGTCGGCGGCATGTGCTGCGATCTTGTAGGTGATGATCCCTTCCTTCACGTCAGCCTTGTTGGGCAGGCCCAGGTGCTCCTTGGGCGTGACATAGCAAAGCATCGCGGTGCCGAACCAGCCTATCATCGCGGCCCCGATGGCGGAGGTGATGTGGTCATATCCCGGCGCGATGTCCTGAGTCAGCGGCCCCAGCGTGTAAAAGGGCGCATCACTGCACCACTTTGCCTGCAGGTCCATGTTCTCCTTGATCAAGTGCATGGGCACATGTCCGGGCCCCTCTATCATCACCTGCACGTCGTGCTTCCATGCGATCTTTGTCAGTTCGCCCAGCGTCTTCAGCTCGCCAAGCTGTGCCTCGTCGTTGGCATCGTAGATCGAACCTGGACGCAGCCCGTCGCCAAGGCTGAAAGTCACGTCGTAGGCCTTCATGATCTCGCAGATTTCCTCGAAATGCGTGTAGAGGAAATTCTCCTTGTGATGCGCGAGGCACCACTTGGCCATGATGGAGCCGCCGCGGGAGACGATGCCTGTCATGCGGTTTGCGGTCATGGGAACATAGCGCAGCAGCACGCCCGCGTGGATCGTGAAATAGTCCACGCCCTGCTCTGCCTGCTCGATCAGCGTGTCCTTGAATATCTCCCAGGTCAGGTCTTCGGCCTTTCCGTTGACCTTCTCGAGCGCCTGATAGATGGGAACGGTGCCGATCGGCACAGGCGAATTGCGGATGATCCACTCGCGCGTCTCATGTATGTTCTTGCCGGTGGAGAGATCCATCACCGTGTCGCCCCCCCAGCGTATCGCCCAGGTCATCTTCTCGACCTCCTCCTGTATGCTGGAGCCCAAGGCCGAGTTGCCGATGTTCGCATTGATCTTGACCAGGAACTTGCGCCCTATGATCATGGGCTCGAGCTCGGGATGGTTGATGTTCGCGGTGATGACGGCGCGGCCAGCTGCGACTTCGTCGCGCACGAATTCCGGCGTGATCATCCTGGGCATGACGGTTCCGAAGTTCTCGCCGGGGTGCTGCTTCTTCATCATCTCGGACAGGCCTTCGATGCGCTGATTCTCGCGGATTGCGATGTATTCCATCTCGGGGGTGATGATGCCCTGGCGCGCATAATGCATCTGGGTGACGTTTTTTCCTGGCTTTGCGCGGCGCGGGGAGCGCCTGAGATTGAAGCGCATGTCGGCGAGCGCAGGATCATCCAGGCGCATCTGGCCATAATCCGAAGTCAGGCGCTCCAGCGTCTCGGTGTCGTTGCGTTCAGCGATCCAGCCTTCGCGCATGGCGGCAAGACCGGAGCGTATGTCTATCTTGACGGCCGGGTCGGTATAGGGGCCCGAGCAGTCATACACATGGATCGGCGGATTCTTCTCGGCACCCATGCCGTCGGGCGTGTCGGCCTGTGATATCTCGCGCATTGGAACCAGGATGTCCGGCCTGCTTCCCTGCACGTAAACCTTGCGCGAATTGGGCAGGGGCTTGATGGCGGCGGCGTCGACATGAGCGGTTTCCGCGGTGAATTTGGTATTGGCGTTCATAGTGATGTTCCTAAAAATTCGGGGAGCATCATCTGGATGCTTCCCTACGACGGCATTATCCGTACAGGTTCAAAGGGTATGTCTCACTTTGCCCGCAATGCAGACAAAGACCCCCAGCGAGTAGCGCAAGGTACTGGAAAAGCAGGCCAAAAGCAACCGGCTTCAGCCGTCAGGTTGAGCATGAACGCGGTGTGTTGTTATACTGCGCCTCAAGATTACACTCGATGGATGGAAAAAATGCAGAATATGGAACAGGCTAGGTTCAATATGATAGAGCAGCAGATTCGTCCGTGGGATGTGCTGGATACGCGAATTCTGGATCTGCTTCATCGCATCCGTCGGGAGCATTTCGTGCCAGCAGACAAGAAGGCCATGGCCTTCATGGACATGGAAATCCCCCTGGGCCAGGGCGCATGCATGTGGCCGCCGAAACTCGAGGCGCGCGTCCTGCAGGAGCTGCATATAAAGCGCAGCGACCGCGTTCTTGAAGTCGGGACCGGAAGCGGCTATCTCACCGCATTGCTTTGCGCCCTTTCTTCGCATGTCACCTCTGTCGAGATCGAGCCTCAGTTAGGCGAGATCGCGAACGCGCATCTGCATGCGCATCACTGCGAAAACGTCACGCTTGAAACAGGCGATGCATCCCATGGATGGGAAGGCAAATACGATGTCATCGTGCTGACCGGTTCGACGCCGGTGTTGCCAAAATCCTTTCAGGAGAGCCTGAACGTGGGAGGGCGTCTGTTCGCGATCGTAGGCGATGCGCCTGTGATGGAAGCCAGGCTGATCACCCGCGCGGCCCCCGATGTATTCGAGACGGTCAACATGCTGGAAACCTGCATCGCTCCGCTAAAGAACGCGGAGCAGCCGGCGCGGTTCGTCTTCTGAGCGCAGGATCAGTCCGATGAGCGCGATTAAGATCAGAACATTCATACTGTTTTTGGCGGCGGCATCGGGCAGCGCAGAGGCGGCTGACCTCCTGGATATCTTTCACAGCGCAGAGCGCAACGATCCCGTGATCGCGGCAGCTAGATCCGCTCATGAGGCGGGCGCCGAGAAGCTGCCCCAGGGGCGCTCCCTGCTTCTTCCCAGCGTAAGCCTTAATGCGAACTCCTCGATCAACAATCAGAACGTGCTGTATTCCGGCTTTCCCCTTTCCGCGATCAACGGCAACTACCGCTACAACAGCAACGGCTATGGGGTGACCATGGTTCAGCCCCTGTACCGCGAGCAGAACTGGCTTACCTATACCGAGGCGCAACTGCAGGTCGCGCAGACCGATGCGCAATTGAGGATAGCCCAGCAGGATCTGGTGCTGCGCACAGCGCAGGCCTACTTCGATGTGCTGATGGCGGAGAACGACGTTGAGCTTGCCAGCGCGCAGAAGGAGGCGATAGACGAACAGCTTGCCCAGGCCAAACGGAATTTCGAGGTCGGAACGGCCACGATCACGGACACCAACGAGGCGCAGGCGCGCCACGATCAGGTCTATTCGCAGCAGATCGCGGCCGAAAACAACCTGGAAATCAAGCGCAGCGCTCTGCAGCAGCTGATCAACGAGGACAAACGCGATTTGAGGCCGTTGAGTGCGAAATTCAAGCCTGGCATGCCAGCGCCCGTCGGCGTGGAAAAATGGGTGGCCAATGCGGAGAGCAACAGCCCGCAGCTTGCGATCGCGCACGCATCACTGGAGCTCGCGGAAAAGGAAGTGGAGAAGAACCGCGCCGGGCATTATCCGACGCTGGATCTTGTGGCGAACTATTCCAATAGCAACATGGGCGGCAGCATGGCGAGCGACATCACGACCAAGAGCCTGGGCGTTCAGCTCAACATGCCGGTCTTTGAAGGCGGGCTGATCAGGTCCAAGTCGCGGGAAGCCGCAGCGAATAGAGACAAGGCAAGGCAGGATCTCGAGAACTCACGCCGCAGCATAGACCAGCAGGCGAAGCAGGCTTATCTCGGCGTGATATCCGGCGTGTCACAGGTCGAGGCATTGCAGCAGGCGCTGGTTTCCAGCGAGACCGCGCTTGAGTCGAACAAACTTGGCCAGGAGGTCGGCGTGCGCACCAACCTCGACGTGCTGAATACCCGGCAGCAGCTCTATGCGACCCGCCGAGATCTCTACCGGGCCGAATACGACTACCTTCTGAGCGAGCTTCGCCTGAAAGCCGCCGTGGGCGAGCTAGACGAGACGGAGCTCGCGAGAATCAACCAGGCTTTCCACTGATTCCGCGTTTCAGATTTTCTTCACGAACACCTTGGATTTTCTCTGGTAGTTGTATAGCGCCTTCTTCTGCGCGGGAAGTTCCGAGGCTTCGCTCTCCCTGAAGCCGCGTTCCAGAAACCAGTGCGCTGTGCGCGTGGTCAGCACGAACAGCCGCTTCAGCTTTTGCGTCTTGGCGCGCGAACTCATGTGATTCATGATCGCCTCCCCATAGCCGCGGTCGCGGTATTGCGGATCGACCGCGAGACAGGCAAGCTCAGCTGCGGCCTCGTCCGGAAAGGGATAGAGCGCAGCGCAGCCGACGATGCGGTGGTCGTGTTCCAGCACCACGAAACGCTCTATTTCGCGCTCCAGGAGTTCGCGGTTGCGCCTGACCAGTATGCCCTGCTCCTCAAGCGGGATCAGAAGCTGCAGTATGCCGCCCACATCTTCGATCGTCGCGTCGCGCAGGGTGTTGAGGGTGGACTCAACGATCATCGTGCCTATGCCCTCGTCGCTGAACAGCTCCTGGAGGATGGCGCCGTCCGTATGCCGGCTGATCAGGTGCGTGCGAGCGACTCCCGCTTCGCAGGCGCGTATCGCGCAGGGAAGGAACAGCGCCACGTCGTCGGGAAGGTTGGGATTCGAAGACATCTCTGAAGCCTGGGCCACGGCCAGTTCCTTTAGCAGCATGCCTTTCTTGTCCTCCACTCCATCGACATCCATCAGGAAGACCAGCTTGTCCGCATCCAGCGCGATCGCGGTCGATGTGGCGACATCCTCGAGCGTGAGGTTGAACACTTCCCCGGTGGGTGAATATCCAAGAGGCGAGAGCAGAACCACTTCGCCGAATTCCATTCTGTCCTTGAGCGCTGCGACATCCACCTTGCGCACGCAGCCTGTGTGCTGCAGATCCACGCCGTTGATCACGCCCATGGGCTGGGCGGTGATGAAGTTTCCGCCTGCCACTCTTATGTCTGCATTGGCCATCGGAGAATTCGCGAGCCCCATGGAAAGCAGCGCCTCGATCTCGACGCGCACGCGTCCGACGGCTTCCTTGACGAGCTGCATGGTCGCCGCATCGGTCAGGCGTATTCCCTGGTGGTAGCTGTCTTCCAGATTCATCCTGGCAAGATGCTGCTCGATCTGCGGGCGAGCGCCGTGCACCAGCACGAGGCGGATGCCCAGGGCGGCCAGAAGATTGAAGTCATGGGTCAGCTCGACGAATTTTCCATCGGCTACCACTTCGCCGCCGAATGCGATGACGAAGGTCTTGCCGCGGAAGCTGTTGATGTAAGGCGCGACGGAGCGGAACCATGCGACAAAACCGGCGGGGCGGATTGAATTGGGCATGCGGTTCTCCTACTCTTCGTCGAGCAGTTTGCCAGCGATGGCCCAATTCTCGTCCGGGAGCTCATCGAAGGAGATGTAGGTATAAGAGACGGGCTTTTCCGCGATGCGAGCCAGCGTGTCGGTGATTTCTCCTGCGATCCTGGCTTTCTGTTCGCGGCTCAAGCTTCCCGCGATGCGTATGTTCACATAAGGCATGGTGATCTCCTGATGAAAGCGTTAACTAAAATCTCCCCAGAGCGTCTGCAGCGTTGCAAGCCCCGCGATCGCCGCAGTTTCGGTGCGCAGTATGCGTGCGCCCAGACGTATCTGGGAAAAGCCTGCAAGCAGCGCCGCCTTTGCTTCCGCTTCGGAGAAACCGCCTTCCGGGCCGATCAGCAATGCGGCCGCATTCTCAGGCCTTGGTTGTTCATGAAGCGAAGTGGCCCCATCGGGCAACAGGATGAATTTGCCGCATTCCGCAGTTCGCATCTTTTTGAGCCAGCCCATGATGTCCATCGGCGCGTGGATCTCTGGCATCCTGTTGCGGCCGCATTGCTCGCAGGCCGAGATGATGACCTGCTTCCAGTGTTCGAGGCGGCGCTCTGCGCGCTCCGCTGAAAGCTTGGCGACGCTGCGTTCGGTATCCAGGGGTTGTATCTCTGTCGCGCCGAGTTCGGTCGCCTTCTGGATGATCCAGTCCATTTTTTCGCTGCTGGTCAAAGACTGTGCGAGCAGCAAGGGAAGCGGCGATTCGAGATTCCTGTCGACATGCCTGATGCGGCCTATGGTGACCTGTTTCCCGGCGATTCTTTCGATGAAGCCATGACGCTCCCCGCCCTGCCCGTCGAAGATCTGCACGCTGTCTCCTTCACGCAATCGCAACACGCGGATGGCATGATGCGCGGCATTTTCCGGCAGGGCGAACATGTCCGTATTGGGCAGCGGCGGCGGACAGTAAAAGCGCGGCATGATGAGATCGATAAGAGTGACTGTAGGCGTGATAATATACCGCCGGAGAATATCTTGTCAGGAGCATGAAATGGTCAGTCTACAACCCCCTCTCTGCAATTTCGGCTGGAAAGCCCCCGATTTCGATCTGCCGGGCATCGATGGCAAGCAATACAACCTGGCCAGCGCCTGCGGCAAGAACGGCCTGCTGGTGATGTTCATCTGCAATCATTGCCCCTACGTGAAATCCATACGCGAGCGCCTCGTGCGCGACACCCTGGAACTCCAGCAGCACGGCATCAACAGCATCGCGATCATGTCCAACGATACAGCGGAATATGCAGAGGACTCGTTCGAGAACATGAAGCTCGTGGCAGAACAATACCGCTATCCTTTCCCTTATGTGCTGGACGAAACCCAGCAGGTTGCGAAGGCCTATGGCGCGGTGTGCACGCCTGACTTCTTCGGATTCAATGCGAATCTCGAGCTGCAATATCGCGGAAGGCTGGATGCATCGCGCAAGGAGCTCGTCGAAGACGCGCCGCGCGATCTCTATGACGCGATGGTGAAAGTGGCCAAGACCGGGCAGGGTCCGAAAGAGCAGTTTGCCAGCATGGGCTGCTCGATAAAGTGGAAGAATGAGTAGCATGGCGCAGCCGTCGAAAAACGGCGTCACCGGCATGAGTGCGAGGCTCAGGGCCACCATCGCAGCGGTCAAGCTCGTGGCGGCCGAGGAGATCATGCCGCGCTATCTGAAAGTGGCGCACCAGCACAAGAGCGACGGCAGCCTTTGCACCGATGCGGATATCGCGACGCAAACCATACTCTCCAAGAAGCTGCAGGCGATTTCCAATGTGCCTGTACTGGGAGAAGAAATGTCCGAGGAAGCGCAGCGGGCAATATGGCAATCCTCGAGCGAGGGATTGTGGTGCGTGGATCCGATAGACGGAACATCCAATTTTGTTCACGGACTTCCC
Source organism: Pseudomonadota bacterium (assembly GCA_021782365.1). Taxonomy (GTDB): domain Bacteria; phylum Pseudomonadota; class Gammaproteobacteria; order Burkholderiales; family Gallionellaceae; genus Gallionella. Next base: position 103,240 of record JAJXVB010000006.1, on the reverse strand, counting down.
TACTTTGCCGTCTCGGTCGCCTTGCTGCGCGAAGGCAAGGCGGTGCTTGGCGTGGTGTATGAACCTGTCTCCGACGAGATGTTCGCTGCAGAATTGGGCAGAGGGGCTTTTTTGAATGGCGAGAAGCTGCAGGGCCATGCGATTGCACAGACCATGGGGCAGGCGCTTGCCAACGTGGACATGAAGCGCCTGAGTCCCAGGCTTGCGGCAGCGCTTGCGACCAATTCGCCTTGCGCATCGCAGCGCAACTTCGGTGCTAGCGCACTGGAATGGTGTTATACCGCTGCCGGACGTTATGATCTCTACCTGCACGGCGGGCAGAAGCTCTGGGATTATTCGGCAGGCGCGCTGATCCTCTCCGAAGCGGGCGGATATGCAGCCTGCATAGAGAACGATGATTTTTCTGCCGGCGACATATGGCGCCGCTCAGTCATCGCGGCCCGCAGCGAAGCGCTGTTTGTCGAGTGGAAAAACTGGATACGCGAACAGCAGGCTTGACCTGGCAGCCTTTCTAGCCTGCGTTCTTTTCCGAGAGCAAAGGAATCGCCTTGAAAATATTGATACTGGGTGCAGGCCAGGTCGGTTCAACCGTCGCGGAAAGCCTGGTGAACGAGGCCAACGACATCACCGTCGTGGATCAGGATGCTGCGAAGCTTTCCCTGCTGCAGGAAAGGCTGGATCTCAAGGCGGTGGTCGGCAGCGCATCCCATCCTTCGACGCTGGAACAGGCGGGTATCGCCGAAGCGGACATGCTGCTCGCGGTGACGCAAAGCGATGAAGTCAACATGGTCGCCTGCAAGCTGGCTGCGAGCCTCTACAACACGCCCACCCGCATCGCCAGGATACGCTCTGCAGATTACCTCGCGCGTCCGGAGCTTTTCAACAAGGACAATTTCTGCGTGGATTTTTCCATCTGCCCCGAGCAGATACTCACCGACTACATCACAAAGCTGATCGAATTTCCCGAGGCCCTCCAGGTTCTGAATTTTTCCAGCGGCAAGGCATCATTGGTTGCGGTGCGCGCCTTTGCAGGCGGGCCGCTGGTGGGGAATCCATTGAGTTTTCTGCACAGCCACATGCCGCAGATCGACACGCGGGTCGCTGCGATCTTTCGCAAGGACGGACCGCTGATACCGGAAGGCGCCACCGTGGTCGAGGAAGGCGACGAGATCTTCTTCATCGCAGCGTCCAAGAACATACGCAGCGTGTTAAAGGAGATGCGCCGCATGGACAAGCCTGCGCGCCGCGTGATGATAGCCGGAGGCGGAAACATAGGCCGTCGCCTTGCCAGGGCGCTGGAGCAGGACTATCAGGTGAAGCTCATCGAATACAACAAGAAGACCTGCGAAAGGCTCGCGGGCGAACTCTCAAGGACGCTCGTGTTAAACGGCGATGGCACGGATGAAAAGCTGATGCAGCAGGAGGGAGTCGACGACGTGGACGTGTTCTGCGCGCTGACCAATGACGACGAGAACAACATCATGTCTTCGCTTCTTGCCAAGCAGGCCGGCGCGCGCAAGGTGATTTCGCTGATTAACCGCAGCGCCTATGTCGATCTCTTGCAAAGCGGAAAGATAGACATCGCGCTTTCTCCCGCGCAGGTGACGATAGGATCTCTGCTTGCCTATGTGAGGAAGGGAGACGTGGCCGCAGTCCATTCCTTGCGCCGAGGCGCTGCCGAAGCGCTCGAACTTGTGGTGCACGGCGACCGTCAGTCATCCAGGGTGGTGGGGAGGCGCATAGATGAGATCGATCTTCCCAAGGGGGCTACGATAGGCGCGGTTGTAAGAGGAGATGAAGTCATGATGGGCCATCGGGATCTGGTGATAGAGGCGGAAGATCACGTCATCGTGTTTGTCATCAACAAGCCCATGGTGAAGAAAGTCGAAAAGCTGTTCCAGGTCAACCTCGGATTTTTCTGATGGAACGCACCGTCATTCGCGCGCTTGGGCTGATGATCATCGTGTTCAGCCTGGCCTATGCGATGCCCGTGATCGCGGCGCTGATCTATGCGGATATTTCCCTGTTGAAGGATTTTCTGCTGGCGATGGGGTGGAACGCAATCATCGGCGGCGCGCTTTGGTTCTTCGGGCGCCATCACAGGGGCGAGCTCTCGATCCGCCAGGGCTATCTGCTCGTGGTGGCGATGTGGACTGCCATGCCTGCTGTCGCCGCTCTTCCGTTTCTGATGGCCTTGCCTGGCTTGAGCTTCACCGATGCCTATTTCGAAGCCATGTCCGGACTCAGCACGACGGGTGCGACCGTGCTCACGGGGCTTGATAGCCTGTCCCCCGCGATCCATGTCTGGCGTCACGAACTGGGCTGGCTTGGCGGCATGGGGATCATCGTGCTGGCTGTCGCGGTGATGCCGCTCCTGGGCATAGGAGGCCGTCAGCTTTTCAAGGCGGAGACGCCGGGGCCGATGAAGGAGACCAGGCTTGCTCCGCGTATCACCGAGACTGTGCGAAATCTCTGGCTGGTTTATCTTGCGATCACGCTTGTTTGCATCGCATCCTTGAAGCTCGCCGGCATGAACTGGCTGGATGCGATCTGCCATGCATTTTCGGCGATGGGACTCAGCGCATTCTCGACGCATGAATCGAGCATAGGCTATTTCAATTCTCCTGTTATCGAATCGGTATTGATGGTTTTCATGCTGGTGGCTGCGATGAATTTCGCGACGCATTTTCTGTCCTGGCGCAGGAAGAGCCTGAAGCCATACCTCATGGATGTCGAAGGGCTGTCCGCGCTGGGATTGATTTTTTTCAGCTGTATAGGGATCGCCCTGTTTCTCTGGTGGAAGGGACTCTACAACGATTTTGGGTCGGCGCTGCGCCACACCAGTTTCAATGTGGTGTCGATGGCGACTGACTGCGGTTTGAACAATGCGGACTTCAACAGCTGGCCTATCTTCGCCCCGCTCTGGCTTCTGTTTCTGGGATGCATCACGGCAAGTTCCGGCTCTGCAGGCGGAGGGATCAAGATGATCAGGACGCTGGTCCTGTTCAAGCAGGCGGGGCGCGAATTCATCAGGCTATTGCATCCGTCGGCGGTAAACCCGCTGAAGATCGGAGGACAGGTCATCCCCAACAATGTCGTGTTCTCCGTCCTGGGTTTCATCTTCCTTTATTTCATGAGCGTGGTCGTTCTGACCTTCGCGCTCTTGATCAGCGGTCTCGATTTTATGTCGGCGTTCTCCGCGGTGACCGCCTGCATCAACAATGCAGGGCCCGGGCTGGGCGCGGTCGGTCCGGCGAGCAATTATCTCGGGCTTACCGATTTCCAGAAATGGGTATGCACGCTTTCCATGCTGATCGGGCGTCTTGAAATTTTCACCGTGCTGATCCTGTTTACGCCGCAATTCTGGAGGCGCTAGCCGGTTGCGCTTCCCTACGCGCAGAATTGCAAACCGACATCGGAAAATCGATGGAATTGCCAAGACTGTCGGCTATCGGTTAGGATAAGCGGGCGGTTTCCTTAAGATGATGGTTTCGTCACAGCAAGGGGGGTAGGTTGAGCGCAGATTTGCCATTGTCTGGCGTCAAGGTTGTCTTGATTGACGACAGCAATACCATAAGGCGTAGTGGGGAGATATTTCTATCGCAGGCAGGGTGTCAGGTGGTGCTTGCCGAGGACGGGTTTGACGGGCTGTCAAAGGTTGTGGATACCCGGCCCGATATCATTTTCGTCGACGTGATGATGCCAAGGCTGGACGGTTACCAGACCTGCGCGCTGATCAAGAACAATCCGCAATTCAAAAACATTCCCGTGGTGATGCTGACCAGCAAGGATACGCTGTTCGATCGCGCGCGGGGCAAGCTGGCCGGTTCCGACCAGTATCTGATTAAGCCATTCAACAAAAAGAGCCTGATAGAATCGGTCGTTTTGCACACACAGGGACATGAACATGACTATTAAAAAAATATTGGTGGTGGACGATTCGGCGACGGAACGGCACATACTGGGGGAGATTCTAACCAAGCAGGGATTTGAAGTTTCCTTTGCCGAGAGCGGTGAAATGGGAGTCGCCATGGCAAAGCAGGATAAGCCGGACCTGGTGCTGATGGATGTCGTGATGCCAGGACTCAACGGCTTTCAGGCGACGCGCGCGATCACCAAGGATCCTGATACGGCCCATATCCCGGTTCTGATCTGCACCACCAAGGATCAGGATACCGACAAGATCTGGGGAATGCGGCAGGGGGCGAAGGATTACATCGTGAAACCTGTCAATGTCGCCGAGTTGCTGAGCAAGATAGCCGCGCTGGCCTGATCTCGGGACAACCATGTCCAAACGTGTCAATCTGCGCGAATTCCAGCAGAATCTGAGCAATCGCATGCATGACAAAAGCCGCATGGGCGGCCGGTTGTCCATGCTCGGTGTTGAGATCGCTGGACAAAATTACTTGGTCGAGATGACGGATGTCAGCGAAGTCCTGTCGATGCCTTCCCTGACGCCCGTTCCCCTGACCAAGCCCTGGCTGCGCGGTGTTGCAAACGTGCGCGGAAATCTCTATTGCGTTGCAGACATGGCGGCCTACATGCAGCAGGGTACGGCATCAGGTGCGATCAGCAATCGTTTGTTGCTGGTCGCGGAGCGCTACGCTTTCAACGCTGCGCTGCTGGTGGAGAGGGTGTTCGGTCTGCGCGATACGAGCCGCTGGCGTCGCGATGAGAAGCAGGCAGACTTGTATGCGGATGAGCAGAATGTGGTTTGGCGAAAGCTGGATTTGATCGGGTTGCTAGGGCAACCGGAATTCTTGCAAATAGGTGTTTAGCAGTATCTGTCCCCCGGAGAAAAAGAATATGGCACTCAAGCTTAAGTTATCCAGTTTCAGATCGCGCAAGACAGAAAAAGAAGATCAGCCTCTGCCACTCATAGGACATTTGCCATTCCCAACTCAGCTTAAGATGCTGGGCGGGGGTGTTGCCATCTCGTTTTTGGTGGGCTTCATGGCGGTGGGAATAGACTATACCGACACGCAAAACGGCGCCAGATATCTGGAGCTATCGAGTAATCTGGGTATGCTCACACAGCGTCTAGCCAAGGACACCGCAGCCATTTTCTCCGGCAGCAAGGGGGCATTTGAAGAAACGGAAAAGACCAGACAGGATTTCGTTGCGATCCTGAACAAGCTGGACAAGGGAGAAAACGAGAACCTCCCGGCCACTGAGGGGCCTGCCAGAGTGACACTCAATGCGATGATCGCGCGCTGGAAGAACACGGAGAAATCGCTCAGCGAACTGGTTTTTGCCGAACCGCTTCTGGTCGCGCTGAATGCGGAGACGAACAACAACATTCTGAGCCTCGTACATCAGATCGTGTCAAAAGCTCCTCCGCAGCTTGCTCAAAAGGCGGAACGACTGGACGGTCTATTGGAGCGCGTCGTCAACTCTATGCAGATGGTGCTGACCAGCGGTTCTACTGCAGAGGTTCCCGACCTCGAGACAAAGCTTGACGAAGTGCAGAAAATTCTTGGCGATTGGCCGCAGGGCGATGACCAGATCGCCGAGCTTAATGAGAACCTGGACGAGTACCGCTCGATGGTGGATTACATCAACGCAAACTCCGGGATTGTGAAGGATGCGCGCGACGCCGGTAAGGGCATATTGACCGACAGCGAAGTCATGCTGAAGCAGTCCCAGGAGCTGCTTGGTCAATACAAGCAATCGACTCACGGTCGATACACCGGCCTGGTGATGGCCTTGTCTGCGCTCTCTCTGCTGGTTTTGATGTGGCTGCTGTTCAAGGTCTACGTGAACGAGGCGCGCCACAGAGCCCTGATGGCCGAGCAGTCGAACAAGCAGACCCAAAGTGCGATCCTGAGGCTGATGAACGAGTTGAGCGATCTTGCCGACGGCGATTTGACGGTGCGTGCGACGGTCACGGAAGAAATCACGGGAGCGGTTGCCGATTCGATCAACTATACCGCAGAAGAGCTGCACAAGCTGGTCAAGCGCATCACCGATGCATCGCTGCAGATGAACGTTGCGACGGAAGACTCAGAAGGCATCGCGCAGCGCCTTCTGGTTGCGACGCAAAAGCAGATGGAGGAAATCAAGGGTGCCGAGGAATCCGTGCAGCTGATCGCAAGGTCCATCAGCGAAGTCGACACGGCAGCGCTGCAGGCAGCGGAAGTGGGCCGTCATACTCAGCAGGTGACCAATCAGGGCGCGCTTGCGGTGCGCAACTCGATCGCGGGCATGGATGGCATACGCGAACACATACAGGAGACCTCCAAGCGCATCAAGCGGCTGGGCGAGAGCTCACAGGAAATCGGAGAAATCGTGGATCTGATCTCCGACATTACCGAACAGACCAACGTTCTTGCGCTGAATGCGGCAATTCAGGCAGCCTCCGCGGGTGAGGCGGGGCGCGGCTTCTCGGTCGTTGCGGAAGAGGTGCAAAGGCTTGCTGAGCGCTCTGCCGAAGCGACCAAGCAGATCAGTGCGCTGGTCAAGACCATTCAGAATGACACCAACGATGCCGTGTCCGCGATGGAGAAAAGCACGATAGGTGTGGTCGAAGGTGCGAAGCTTTCCGAGGCGGCAGGCCAGTCTTTGCAGGAGATCGAGCAGGTCTCGAGCCAGCTGGCAACGCTGATCAACAGCATCTCAGTGTCCACTCAGGTGCAGACCGAGATGGCCGGCGAAGTTTCCGGCGTGATGGAAGAGATATTGGGCATTTCCGAACAAACCATGGAGGGAACGCGCCAGACATTTGACTCTGCGGCCAAACTGACAAGCCTCGCAGCAGATCTGAAGGAATCCGTCGCAGGCTTCAAGCTCTGAGCGCGATCCATCATGTCTAATCAAGCGACATTCGATTCTGCAGCCCTTGTGGTTGTAAAGCCTGGCATGGATGAGGCGCTGGGCCTGGTAAACGAGCGGATCATCCGTTATTTCGATGATCCCGGTGCGAATGTGGATGTGTTGAATGAGGTGCGTGCAGAATTGCATCGCGTTCAGGGCGTGCTTAAGATGATCAGGCTGGATGGCGTAGCCGTCTTCTGCGAGGAAATAAATCACGTGCTCGCTGAGCTGGCTGGCAATGCCACGCTGGTTTCCCCTCTTTACCGCACCGTACTGCAAAGCGCATTGAACGGGCTCACATCTTATCTGGATGCGCTGATGCAAGGCGCGGACAATGCGGCATTGCGTCTATTCCCGAGATATGAAGCCATGCAGCATCTGCGCGGCATGGAAATGTCCTTTGAGCAGGACCTGTTTTTCCCCAATCTTGCAGTGCCCTTGCCTGAATCGCTGGCGCATTTGGAAAGGCCAGAAAACCCAGCAAAGCTGTGTGTCTCCGCGCACAGGCGATACCAGCGCGCCCTGTTGCGCTGGCTGAGACAGGATGACGTGGAGACGGCCTATCCCGAGATGCAGCAGGCGCTCGATGAGATGATGAGGTGCGTAACCGAAGATGCGCAATTCTGGTGGGTGTCAAGCGGGCTGCTCGATTGCGCGAGGGTGGTGTCGCAGGATCTCAACGTGCGCAAACTGCTGGGGAGAATAGACCGGCAGATGCGAGCAGCTCTGAAAGGGCGCGCAGGCGACACGCAGGCCGTGATGAACGAGATGCTCTACCTGATAGGGCTTAGCGAGATGGAGACCGAGCGGATTTTGCAGATCAGGGAGCAATATGCGCTGTCGCAGTATTTCCCTGTTGCGCTTAGCTATGCGGAGGAAAAGCATTCCTATGAAGAGCTTCTCGACCAGATGCAGGAAGCGGAGGACAACTGGGAGCAGTGTGTCGCGGGAAACAAGGACGCCTGCGTCAAGTTTGTCGAGTACATCGAGGGCATTGCGCAGAAGAGCGACACGATAGAGCGCAGTCCGCCTCAATATCTCAGCCAGAAAATAGAAGCGCTTTCGGCTCATCTGCGGGAGCCAGAGTACGCACGCCTGATCGGCGAGGATGTGGCGATGGCGCTGATGCTGTGGCGCAGCGGCATGGCGCAATATGAGGCGATAGACAAGCGCTTCATGGAGCGCGCGCGCATCCTGTCCGATCAGATCGATGCCGCGATGAATCAAAAGCCCGAGGATACGCAGCGCATAGAGGAATTGATCAAGCTATACGGACAGACCGAGCAGGGTTCGGTGACGGCAACCTTGGCAAGCGAAATGCAGGCGAACCTCGACCTTGTCGAGCAGGGTCTCAATCTGTTCTTCGGCGATTTAAGACGTCGCGACGAACTGGTCAATCTGCAGCGTTTGTTGGTGCAGATACGCGGAGGCCTTCATATCCTTTCGCTTGAACTCGCCGAGCGGCTGTTGCAGGAAATTCAGACGCTGGTGAAATATTTTGTGGAACATGCGCCAAAACCTGCAGAAACACAGGCGATCGCAAAGGCAGTCAGCGCGCTGCATGCCTATCTTCAACAGTTGACCAGGGGGGTGAAGGAGGACACGAATGCGATGCGCGAGTCGCTGGCCGAGCTGACCGGGCTTGGGCGGGCGCCAGCTCAGCCCCAGATCGTAACAGCGCCGGAGCCCGAGAAGAAGGCAAGCCCCGAGCCGGAGCGTCCGGCAAACGACGATGCGGAGCTGCTCGAGGTGTTCTTGGAGGAAGCGAAGGAAGTGCTGGGGATCATGCGCGACACGGTGGAGACCAGCCAGATGCATCCCGAGGATAGCGAGTCTCTTGTCACGATGAGACGCGGTTTTCATACACTCAAGGGCAGCGGGCGCATGGTCGGTCTGAAGGAATTGGGCGAGGTGGCATGGGCATGCGAGCGCGCGCTTCAGAAGTGCGTCCAGGACAGAAAGCCTCCCAGCGCGGGCTTGCTGCATTTCGTCGTGGATGCGGCAAATGCCTTTTCAGGCTGGGTGTCGGATCTCGAAAAGCAGGGTTGCGCGATCATAGAAGCGGCCGATCTGGTCGAGCGGGCGGGTCAGATAGAAAAGGGAATGGCGCCGCCCGCAACGCAAGAGCCGGCTCCTGAAGTTGTAGAAAATGATGTGCAGGCGGCGGTGTCCGGGATCGAAACGACCGAGCAAGGGATGCCGCCCGAGCAGGTCGTTCCGGCAGATGACTTCGCCGAGCCGCAATCCATTTTGATAGGCGAAATCGCGCTCCCCCCCACGCTTTTCAAGATAGCAAGCGAAGAGGCGAGCCAGAATGTGGTGGCATTGCGCCAGCATTTTGCTTCTTTCATGGCCACACAGCCAAGACGGGTGGCTTACGATTTCATGCGCGCAGCCCATACGCTGGCCGGAATCTGCCGCAGCCTCGGATTCATGTCTGTCGTGCATCTGTCGGCAGCGGTGGAAGGATGGCTGCAGGCCAACATGGAAGGCGAACAGGAGATTTCGCACGAACAGGAAGGCATGCTCGAAGAGACGGTGACAGCGCTCGACGGGATGGTGCAGCGCATTTGCGAGAGGCAAATGCCGGAGGCCAGGGATGAACTCGTGCAGAGGGTGCTGGCTGACAAGGACAGGATCATAGCCGAGCGGGAAGCGTTATCCGAAGCCTCGCTCGCACAGAATCCGCAGCCTGAAAAGATTCTAGTCGAAGAGGCGCAGGTCGAAGAGGCGCAGGTCGAAGAGGCACAGGCGGACAAGGATATCAATGAAACGCTGCGTGAGTTGCGTTTAGAGGAGCCATCCCCGATCAAGCCTGTTCATGCGCGCGAGCAGGTGGTGCGAGATGATATCGATGAACAGCTGTTGCCTGTTTTCCTGGATGAGGCGGACGAGCTTTTGCCCAAGATAGGCGACTGCCTGAGAGGATTGCGACAGGCGCCCGATGGAGACCGGAATCTCTTGAACCGCCTTTTGCATACGCTCAAGGGGAGCGCGCGCATGACGGGCGCGATGCGCATGGGCGATATCGCGCATACGATGGAAAGCAATCTGCTCGATGAGAGGCTGGCGGAAGGGGCATTGGATGAACTGGAAAGCGATCTGGATCTTCTCAATGCGCTGCTAGAGGAATTGCGAACCGGAGAGGCAGCTCCTGTCGTTGATGAAGAACAGGGTGAAATTGCTCCTGCCGCATTGGAGCGCGCACAACAGACTGGCATGCTGCGCGTGCGTTCCGACATCATAGACCGTCTGGTCAATCAGGCCGGTGAGGTCAGCGTGGTGCGTTCGCGCGTGGAAACCGAGCTGCGCGCTTTCAAGGAAGGGCTGCTCGAACTGACAGGCAGCGTGTCCAAATTGCGCAAACAGCTGCGCGAAGTGGAAATCCAGGCGGAAAGCCAGATTCAGGCGCGCGTTTCGCTGTCAGCCGAACACAACGAGCAATTCGATCCGCTGGAGTTCGACCGTTTCACGCGCCTGCAGGAGCTGACGAGGTTCATGAACGAAAGCGTGCACGACGTGCAGACGGTTCAGCAGGCGCTGCTCAAGAACATAGACGAGGCCGGTTCGGCGCTGGTTGCGCAGTCGAGGCTGAACCGTGAGTTGCAGCAGAATCTGATGGGCGTGCGCATGGTGCCCTTCGGCAGCATGAGCGAGCGGCTATACCGGCTGGTCAGGCAAACCGGCAAGGAGCTCCATAAACGCGCAAACCTCGAACTGGAAGGCACGAATGTGGAGCTTGATCGCAGCGTGCTGGAAAAGATGACCGCGCCCTTCGAACATCTTCTGAGGAACTCGATCGTGCACGGTCTCGAAGACGAGCAGCAGAGGATCGATGGCGGCAAGGATGCGATCGGCGAGATACGCCTGAGTCTGCGTCAGGAGAGCAATGAGGTCGTGTTCGAACTGAGCGATGACGGAAGAGGGCTCGATTATGCGGGCCTGCGTGCAGAGGCTGTAAAGAAAGGTGTGCTCCAAAACATCAGCGATGAGATCAGCGAAGACCAATTGGCAGAGCTGATCTTCACGACCGGTGTCTCGACTGCGGCCGAAGTGACCGAAGTAGCAGGGCGCGGCATAGGCATGGATGTCGTGCGCAGCGAGATCACGGCGCTGGGCGGACGGATAGATGTCAGCTCGGCAGAAGGCAAGGGGACACGCTTCACGATCCATCTGCCGTTGACGCTTGCAGTCACGCAAGTGCTGATGGTGCAGGCGGCGGATCAAACCTATGCGATTCCATCCACCATGGTCGAGCAGGTGCGCCAGATCAAGCCCGAAGAGCTGCAGACATATTACGGCGAGCAGAAAATCCAGTGGGAAGGCAATGCCTATCCTTTCAGCTATTTGCCAACCCTGCTAGGCGATGATGAAAGCGAGCCGGAGGTTCTGCCATACAACCCAGTCTTGCTGCTGCGCAGCGGCAACCAGCGGATAGCCCTGCATGTCGACGAGCTGCGTGGAAACAGGGAGGCGGTGGTCAAGAATATCGGTCCGCAACTGTCCAGGCTTTCCGGTATCGCCGGCGCGACTGTGATGGGCAACGGCGCGGTGGTGCTGATCCTGAATCCCGCGCTGATGAAGCAGCGCTTCAAAGTGCGCAAGGCGCCGAAGGTTGAGGAAGCAACATTGCCGGCGGCTCAGCCCACCATCATGGTCGTGGACGACTCGCTGACCGTGCGCAAGATCACGTCCCGCCTCCTGGTACGCGCGGGCTATCACGTGGAAACGGCCAAGGACGGCGTGGATGCGCTGGAAAAACTCAAGGAGATCTTGCCTGAGGTGATGCTGCTCGACATCGAGATGCCGCGCATGGACGGATTCGAGCTGACCAAGCTGATGCGCAGCGACGAGAAAACGCGGAGTGTCCCCATCATCATGATCACTTCCCGCGCGGCGGACAAGCATCGCGACTATGCGATGGGGCTGGGCGTCAATGCATATCTGGGAAAACCCTTCCAGGAAGACGAACTGCTCGAACAGATCGCCTCGTTGCTGCCCGTTAAGGCCTAGTTTTTTCGACATTGTGAAGGACCGCATAGCCGGATACAATGCCGGCATGTCCAAGTTCGATCTGACCAATCATTTTCTGATTGCCATGCCCGCCGTGCAGGAGGGTTTCTTTGCCGGAACCCTGACCTATATCTGCGAGCACGACAAGAACGGAGCGCTGGGTCTGGTCATCAACCGCCCGATCAGTCTGACGATGGGCGAGATGTTCGACCAGATCAGCATTCCGCTGAACCATCCCGAGCTCGAGCACGTGCCGGTGCACGTGGGCGGCCCGGTGCAGGTCGAGCGCGGCTTCGTGCTTCACGACAATCCTCAGGACTGGCAGTCGACATTGCGCATCAATGACAAGGTTGCCCTGACCACTTCCAAGGATATACTCGAAGCGATGGCGGAGGGGAAAGGGCCCGATCATTTCCTGGTGACCCTTGGCTATTCAGGCTGGGAACAGGGGCAGCTTGAGCACGAGATCAACGAAAACACCTGGCTTACGGTGCCTGCCAACGAGCACATCCTATTCGGGCTGCCCGCCGAAGAGAAACTGGGGGCGGCGATGGCGCTGCTCGGCGTCAACTATTCGATGCTGGTCGAGGATGCCGGGCATGCCTGATATAACATCGGGGATTGAGGATAGAGGATCAGGCGCAGAAGACGGTTGTGCGGTAACAATACTCAATCCTCAGCCCTCAATCCTCAATCCTCTGGAAGGTAACCTGCTTGCCTTTGACTTCGGAACAAAACGCATAGGGGTGGCTGTCGGCAATACCCATGCGGCCACCGCGCGCCCCTTGACGACGATAGCCGGAGAAAAAAACGAGGATAGATTTGCCAGCATCGCGCTGCTCGTCAAGGAATGGCAACCGGCGGGGCTCCTGGTCGGCCTGCCTTTTAGCGATGATGGAACGGGACACGAGCTGACCGCACTATGCAGGCGTTTTGCAAATCGCCTGAACGGCCGATTCAATCTTCCCGTGATGCTGGTCGATGAGCGCTATACTTCGCACGCTGCCAGCAGTCAGTTGAAAACGCAAGGCATCACGGGCAGGGAGCAGAAAAAATGGATAGACCAATATGCCGCACAGCAGATATTGCAGGCCTATCTCGACGAGCCGGAGGCTGGCGTCCTGGCAGGCAGGGGATGCTTGCATGAATAACCCGCAACTCAACAAGCATGGGGAATTGCAGCACCTCCTGACCACGGAAGGCTTGCCTATACGCATCATGCTCGACATACTCGACCGAGCCTCCTCTTTCCTGGATGCGGCGGGGCGGGAGACCAGAAAGGTTCCGCTGCTGCACGGCAAGTCCGTATTCAACATCTTCTTCGAGAACAGCACGCGCACCAGAACCACTTTCGAGATCGCCGCAAAGCGCCTTTCCGCCGATGTGGTCAATCTCAACATAGGCTCGTCTTCCACCAGCAAGGGGGAGACGATGCTGGACACGGTCGACAATCTCTGCGCGATGCATGCCGACATGTTCGTGGTGCGCCACTCCGAGAGCGGTGCAGCACATCTGATCGCGCGCCATGTCGCGCCCGAGGTGCATGTGATCAATGCGGGAGACGGCAGGCATGCGCATCCCACCCAGGCGCTTCTCGACATGTTCACGATCCGCCATTACAAGAAGGAGTTTCACAACCTGCGCGTTGCGATCGTCGGCGATGTGCTCCACTCGCGCGTCGCCCGTTCGCAGATCCATGCGCTGACGACGCTTGGCGTGCCCGAGATCAGGGTGATCGCGCCCAAAACCCTGCTGCCGACTGCGGTCGAGAATCTCGGGGTTCAGGTTTACCACGACATGGCGCATGGGTTGAAGGATGTGGATGTGGTGCTGATGCTGCGATTGCAGAATGAGCGCATGCAGGGCGCGCTGCTTCCCTCCGGCCAGGAATACTTCAAGAACTACGGTCTGACCGAGGAGAAGCTTGCTTATGCAAAGAGCGATGCGATCGTGATGCATCCCGGTCCGATGAACCGCGGCATCGAGATCGATTCCCGCGTGGCGGATGGTTCACAGTCCGTGATTCTTTCACAGGTAACCTTCGGGATTGCGGTGCGCATGGCGGTGATGAGCGTTTTGGCGGGAAACAAAAAATGAACATACTCATCAAGAACGGCCGGCTGATCGATCCGAAAAACAAGGTGGATGCACAACTCGACCTGTACATCGTGGACGGGCGCATCGCGGCTTTGGGTCAGGCGCCGGCCGGATTTTCTGCGGCGGAAGTGATCGATGCTCAGGGTCTGATCGTGGCGCCCGGTTTGATCGAGCTGGCTGCAAGGCTCAGGGAACCCGGCTTTGAATACATGGCCACGCTTGAATCGGAGATGGATGCGGCCGTGGCGGGAGGGATCACGAGTCTTGCCTGTCCGCCAGACACCGATCCGCCATTGGACGAGCCCGGCCTTGTCGAGATGCTGAAACACCGCGCCAAGAATCTGCACCAGGCTCGCCTTTATCCTGTCGCGGCCCTGACGACGGGGCTCAAGGGTATGGAGCTGACCGAGATGACAGAGCTTGTCGAGGCGGGTTGCGTCGCGTTCAGTCAGGCCGATGCGCCGCTCACCGATACGCGCGTGATGTATCGCGCAATGCAGTATGCGTCCACTTTCGGTTTTTCAGTCTGGCTGCGCCCGCAGGACAGCTTTCTTGCGCGCGACGGGGTTGCGCATGATGGAGAAGTCGCGACGCGCTCAGGGCTGCCCGCGATTCCGGTGTGCGCGGAAACCATCGCACTTTCCACGATGCTGTCCCTGGCCAGGGAGACCAATGCGAAGCTGCACATCTGCAGGATTTCGAGCGCGGCGGGCGTGGACATGGTGCGCCAGGCCAAGCAACAGGGGCTCGATGTGACCTGCGATGTATCCATCAACCACGTGCATCTTTCCGAAATGGACATAGGCTATTTCGACACGAATTGCAGGCTGAATCCACCCTTGCGGAGTTTGAGGGATCGCATGGCGCTGAGAGCGGGTTTGCTTGACGGCACCATAGATGCGATCTGCACCAATCATGCGCCTGTGGACGAGGATGCGAAACAGTTGCCTTTTGCCGAAGCGGAATCTGGCGCGACAGGCGTCGAACTGCTGCTTCCCCTCATGCTGAAATGGGCGGAGCAGGAAAGGATTTCGCTGTCAGATGCGCTGGCGAGAGTCACGTTTCATCCCGCAAGGGTGCTGGGCCTTGATGCCGGACATCTGGGCGCGAGTTCTGCAGCCGACATCTGCATATTCGATGCAGAGACCTATTGGCGCGTCGAGCCCTCTGCATTGAGGAGCCAGGGAAAAAATACGCCCTTCATCGGACAGGAAGTCCGGGGCAGGGTCCGCTATACGCTGATCGACGGACAAATCGTTTACAAGGCATGACTATGAATAATGAAATCGATCCCGAAGTCCCCATGGTGGACATGAACAACAGCCTGACCGAAGAGGAGAGGTTGCAATTCGAGCAGCAGCTTCGCGAGAAGAATGCCGAGCTTTCGCTTTATTCGGGCGCTGATCCTTTGACGCGCGCAAGGCTTGAGCTCGATATCGCCGAGATCCTGATCTGGCTTGACAGGAAGGAAGAGGCCTGGGTGATCGCGCGCAGGGCTTTCGATGCGGCGCTGAAGAAGGAATCCTGGCAGGATGCGGTAGAGGCTTGCAACGTGCTCTATCAGACAGGTCAGCCGCAATCGATACCCGCGCTGGGCATGGGCGTGTGGCTCGCCGTGACCTTTCCGGTTGCGCCGCAGCTCACCTATGCGATGCTGGACCATGTGGTGGAGGAGACCCCCGATCATGCAGACGGGGCGGCGCTCGCGGCGATCACCGCGCGCTATGTGATCGATTTGAGGGCTAGCGACGAGGAACACGGCGACTGGAGCCTGCTCGCCAACGATCTCATCGCAAGAGTCGCGGCGCGCCACAGCAAGGTAGCGGATCAGGAGAGCCTGAATGCATGGATGGACAAGCTGGGTCTGCGCAAGCCGGAGGTATTCCTGCCGCGCTTGAGCCAGGTCGTGAACGCCATCGTAGGCGATGCCTGGTGGTTCGATCGGGACTCGCTTCGCAGCAAGCTGCCCGACTGACCTTTCCCCCGGATGGGGGAAAGGAGAGGAAGGTTTAGAAGAAGGTTTTCACGACCAGGAGGCCGCCGACGCTCAACCACACGAAGAGCACACTGGCCAGCATGAAGGACTTCGGACCCGACGCGCTGATCTTCTGCCATGTGGATTCGATGCCCAGGGCTGCCATCGCTGCAACGAGCAGAAGCTGGTCGACCTGATTGATCACATTGACCATCGCTTTCGGGATGATATCCAGGCTGTTCAATGCGACGACCGCGATGAAGTACAGGATGAACCAGGGGGGAGCGGGAGCCTTGGTCGCCTTGCCGGACTTGCTGTGTGTCGCGAAGTATTGCAGCAGCCATCTGATGAAAAGCAGCACGGGGGCCATCAGCAGCACGCGCCCCATTTTTACCAGCACGGCGTCGGCATAAGATCCGGCGAGATTTCCGGCTGCGACGACCTGAGCGACTTCATGTATGGTCGCACCGGACCATATGCCGAATTGCCTGTCCGTCAGTCCCAGCCATCCGTGATTCTGTGCAAAAGGATAAAGCAGCATGGAGATCGTGCCGAATATGACCACGGTCGCCACTGCGGAAGCCGTCTTGTATGGTTCGCTTTGCAGTGTTCCTTCGGTTGCCAGGACTGCTGCAGCGCCGCAGATGCCGGAGCCGCTGCCGACCAGGAGGCTCGAATCCCTGTCCATGCCCAGAACCTTTGTCCCGACAAGCCAGGCCAGGCCGATGGTTGAAGTGATGACGACCAGATCAAGGGCAAGCACTTGCCAGCCCAGGCCCGCGATCTCGTGAAAGGTCAGCCTGAAGCCGTAGAGGATGATGGACAGGCGCAATATGTTCTTTGCGGTGAATTGCACGCCGGGCACCCATTCTTCGGGCAATTTGGTGCGGAGCGTATTGGCGTAGATCATGCCCATGAAGATCGCCAGAATGAGCGGGGAAAGGCCGGTCGAGGATATCCATGACATGGATCCAAGGTACATCGCGGACAGAGCGAACAGCAGCGAGAGCAGTATGCCGTTCATCGTGTCGTGAATTCGAGCTGATGAAAATAACATTGTCTTCCTTAAATTAAAATTGTAGTCCCTGAACAAAAAATCCCGGTTCACGAATTTTTCAGACAAGCCGGATGCGCTCCGATGAACTGGAGACGCACCGAACCGTGGATTTCAAGCGAGGATAAGCGGATGAGTGGAATTTTGCAAGATGATTATATAATCATATGGCAATATTCTACTTGTGGTTTTATGCGCTGCTAGGGAGCTGACATCTGAAGTATCGCTGCATGGATCTGCTCTCGCGCCTGATGGGCAACGCTACGCCTGTCGCTGTCAGATGCGTCTATGGAGGAAGTTGCAACGAGGCGCACATGCAGGCTCCTGCAGACTAGGATGTTCCAGAGAGAGGTCATGAAGGAAATATCGTCGATGTAGGCGGCGGCTGTGCTGTGCCTGCCGTGCTCATCCTGATAGCGTATCGCAACGGGATGCACAGTTGCCTCTGCATCGACTGCGGGCTGCAGCAGCGATGCGTGAAAGGATCCCACCGCTTTTCCGTCTGTCGTGGTGCCTTCCGGAAATACGACCAGCGATTCGCCATCATGGAGCAGCCTAACAAGTTGCCGGTTGATGCGCGCGGCATCGCGCGCGCGCCCTCTTTCGATGAAGAGCGTTTCAGCCTGGGAGCATAGCCAGCCGAACAGCGGCCACTGCCTGACTTCCGATTTTGCGACGAAGCGCATGGGCGCGATCGTGTTCAACACGAAGACATCCAGCCAGGAGATGTGATTGGTGACGACGATGCCGGAACCCGGCATGCTCATGGGTTCGGAAATCACCTTGACATTCAGTATGCAGAGCAAATGGCCGGACCAGCTCTGGAGGATGCGGCGGCGCAGGCCTGCATTGAGCCTTGGAAATACCGAAGCAAGCGCGAAGCCATAGACCAGGTGGAGCAGCAAGCGGGTTGCGCGGAAAGCGCCGATGATGGACATCATTTCTTGAAGGTGCGCGGTTCTATGAAAAGGCTGTTGCCTGGCATCTTCTTGGCCATCTTCTTCGCAGCGCTCATCGCCGCTGAGACTTCGTGGTGCGACATGAACTGGCCGGGAGATACCTGGATTGCGCCGATCGAGAGCGAGGTGATCGGATGAAACTGTACGCTTCCATCGCGCGATTCGCTGAAGTATCCACCCGAGTTCAGGTGCTCTTCCTTGAATATCAGCATTGATGCTTGCTCGAATGAACGCAGCGCCTGTTCGCACCGGGTCTTCCAGTCGCGGCTCTGCATCAGGAGGATGAAATCGTCGCCGCCTATGTGGCCGATGAAATCCTGCTTGAGGTCGCATGCCCAGCCAAGCAGTCTGCCCGTCAACTGTATCATTTCATCGCCCTTGCGATAGCCGTAGCAGTCGTTGAAAGGCTTGAAGTTGTCGAGATCGCAATAGCAGGCGATGAACGGCGTGTTTGCCAAAAGCAGGCGTTCGATATGTTCGTTGATGGGGACATTGCCTGGCAGAAGTGTCAGCGGGTTTGCGTAGCGTGCAGCCTCGAGCTGCATCTGCGTGAGTTCGCGAAGCAGGTCCTGTCCCGAGGCGATGCCGATATATCGCCCGTTGTCGGTGATGATGAAGCCGTCTGCGAAATGGCGGCTATCCGCTTCCGCCATGAAATGGCTGAGCTCCTCTATGGGCATGTTCTTTTCAACGAGCAATGGACTGGCTTGCATGAAATGGTTGCATGGCTTCCTGCCCATCAGTTCGCGCTGAAAGGGTTTGGCGAAGCACTCCAGAAACTGATAGCGGTTGATCAGACCCTTGGGCATGCCGCCTTTTGCGACAGGAATGGTGCGCAGTGCAGGATTGCCGGTGAAGCGCTCGAGAACCTGGTCGTTCGTGGTTTCCGGTTGCACAGGTTCGACAAAGCTCAAGAGCTTGTGCGCGGTCATGTGCGTGCGCCTGTTCATGCTCTCGGTCGGGAAAACGGCAATATTGGATGAGCCGATGATGCTGCCGGTATCGCTGGATGCAAACAGCGGGGGGGTGCGGCTGGGCCTTGCAATGAAATAACCCTGTCCGAAATCGATGCCGATATCCTTGATCACGCGAAGTTCGCCTTCGGTCTCGATTCCTTCGGCGATCACGCAGGTGCCGCAGCGTTCGGCGATTTGCTGTATGGATTGCAAAAACTGAAGCTTGATCGGATCGTGATCGACGCCCTGCACGAAGTGCATGTCTATCTTGATGAAGTCGGGGCGCAGCTCTGACCAGAGGCGAAGGCTGGAAAACCCTGCGCCCAGATCGTCTATGGCGATCTTGAAGCCCATCGCACGATAGTGCAGGAGCGCGCTCTTCATGCCTTCAAAATCATAGGTCGGCTGGTTTTCGGTGATTTCAATCACGACGCGTGCAGGGTCGATCCCGATATCCTGCATGAACTCGAGCGTCTGGCCATTTCTGAAGCTCGGATGGTTCAGGGTTCCCGGGCTGATGTTGAGAAACAGGTTGCCGGGCAGCTTCTGTTTGGCAAAGGATTCCAGCACGATCTGTCGCGCAAGCATCTCGACTTCCAGCGACAAGCCTTGCTTCTCGGCCGCATTGAAGAGATTGATGGGAGAGTGCAAGGGGTTGTCAGCGGGGCCGCGTATCAGTCCCTCGAAGCCCAGGAAGTCGCCGTTTTTCATGTTGATGAGCGGCTGGAAAAGCGCGCTCAATTTGCGCAGAGCGATGATTTCCTGAAGCGGGGTTGAAGCAAGCGCGGGAACAAGTACGACATTGCCTGTCTCGTCCTTTGCGGAATGCCTCTGGTTTGCAAGCATGATTTTGTCTCTTCACGGTTTTATACGCGGCGTACAATAGTGCACCGTTGTGACAGGTATATGACATGCGGAGTGGAAACTTTTTATTTTTCGAGTTGTCATCAAAACATGGAAAAATCCTGGAAAGAAAGCATCTATCTGCAGCGCGAGGAATTGGGAAAGCGGCTGCATGAACCTATGGCGCAACTCGTGGAGAAATGCCTTCCCGCATGGGGTAACCGCGAGCGTCTGAATGAGGTGATGGAAGAAGAGTTCTCAACGATCCCGCACTGCGATTTCCTGTATTGCCTGGACAGCAATGGCTGCCAGATCAGCGACAATGTGGGAAAGGACGGATACGATCTGTCGCATTTTGGAAGAGATCGGTCTCAGCGGCCTTATATGAAGGAGGCGATGCCGCCCTGGGGATTCCTGCTATCGGATGCCTACATCAGCCTGCGCGATCGCCGGCCTTCCTTGACGGCGCTTCAGGTCGTGAAGAGGGATGACGAGATGCTGGGCTACATCGGGGCGGACTTCGACTTGCGGAACCTGCCGGTGACATCCGGGCTTTATGATGAGCCCGGGTACTGGCGGCAGCTCAAGGGCGACCAGGCGATCAGGAATACCGTTTTCATGCAGTCCAGGGTCGAAAGCGCGATGGACAAGAGCTTCGATCTGACCATGCCGATACTGGAAGAGCTGTTGACCGAGCGAGGCGTGTTCCAGTGCATGCTGCATTTTTCAAGCAGCAGGGTGACGATCTGGACGGTGGATGATCCATACCGCTACCGTTTGCTTGAACAGGATGCGCTGACCGATCCTGACATCTGCCTGATCTTCCCCCGTCGCGATTATCCTCTTGACGCGGAGATTCCCAAGGAGGAGATTCAGAGGATACTGGCCACGATGAAATCGCTGCGCATGTCGGATGCGACCTTCTATCTGCGCACGGCCTCGATCAACATCTATAACGGCACGATCAGTCTGACCTTTTCGTGCGACGGGTCGCACTACATGCCTTATGTGGAATTCCTGATGAAAGGCAGTTCGTTCTGGTTCGGTAACTAGCGGATCATTTCCGGCGAACCAGCAGAAGCGGCACGGGGCTGCTTCTGACGATGCCCTCTGCGACGCTGCCCATCAGCAGATGAGCGAGTCCACGGCGTCCATGGGTTCCTGCGACCAGAAGGTCGGCCGGCCATGTCTTTGCCTCGCTCACGATCGCATCCGGGATCTTCTCTCCCATGATGTCGGTCTGCAGCAGCTTTGTCTCAATCTCGACCCCGGCGGCTTCAGCCTTCTTCCTGGCCTTATCCAGTATCTTGTTGCCGGCCTCTATCCAGGATTGTTCTATGCCGACGGCGTCCGGGACATCGGCGGCGGTGAAGATGCTGGCATCATCAACGGTGTATACGATTTTTAGCCTTGCATGCTGGTCTTTTGCGAGATTGATCGCCTCTTCCAGCGCCTGCTCGGAAGTTGCGCTGCCGTCTATCGCCACCAGTATGTGCTTGTACATGATGCCCCTCTTTCTTGATTGAGCTGCAAATCAGCCGGTTCCAGGAAGTTCTATAATTCAAGACCAGCGCGGCGGTTTGGCAAACCGCTTCTGATCTCGATGGAAGGATACAAACTTTCGGTATTCTTCGCTACCCCTGATGGTGCGCCCGGCAGAAAAGCTTTGTTGCGATGCGTCAAACCTTGAATTTGCTGACGGTGGCGTGCATCTCTTCCGCCAGAGATTCGAGGCTTGTTGCGGCAAGGGCGGTCTGTTCCGCCGAAGCGCTGTTCATTTCTATCATTTGGGATACTTTTTCGATCTGCGCGGCGATGTCCTGGCTGGCCTTGCTCTGCTCCACCAGGGCTTCGGAAATATCCTCCACGGTATTCGTGACATCTCCTGATTCCATCTTGATCTGGATGATCGCATCCCCAGCCTGCTTGGCCAGGGCAACACCCTCATCGACCTGATTGACCATGGCGGCCATCTTTGCAACCGCAGCCTGCGAGGAATTCTGCATGACGGAGATCATGCCGGTGATTTCCTGGGTGGACTTGGCCGTGCGCTCTGCGAGCTTGCGCACCTCGTCCGCAACCACGGCAAATCCTCTTCCCTGTTCTCCTGCGCGAGCTGCCTCGATCGCCGCATTGAGCGCGAGCAGGTTGGTCTGGTCGGCAATCTCCTTGATCACGTTCACGATGGCGGATATCTGATTCGACTGTTCGCCGAGATTTTCGATGGAGCCCGAAGTCTGGCGCACGGTGTCGGCGATCTTCATCATCTCTTCGGCGGCGCGGTGGATGATTTCGCCTCCGCGTTCGGAGCGTTCGCTCGAATCCCTTGAGATTCTCAATGCATCCTTGGCGCCTTCGGAGACATGCGCAATGCTGACAGTCACCTGTTCTACCGTTGCGGCCATGGCGGAGGCGGCATCGCTCTGGCTGCTCGAGCTACTTGCAACCTGCTGCGATGAGGATGACAGGGAGTGCGATGAGTCCGCCACCTTCCTGATTCCGTCGTGTATGTCGCCGAATGCCTTCCGCAGGCTTTCCATCAGCGAATTGAATGATCGAGCCGTTTGTCCGATTTCATCGTTGCCGCTCACCTCCACACGGCGCGTAAAGTCGCCTGTCTTGCTGATTTCCGCGATCGCAGCCTGCAAGCGCCCTGCAGGCTTGGACACGAACCTGTGCAGGATGTAGTTGATGAGCAGGGTAAGCAGCACCTGGGTCGCGATGATCACCGCGATCGATATCCACGCGAGTCTTTTGAGCTTTTCGTTGTTGGCGGTGACGTCGAGATCGACCACCGAGGCACCGTTGTGGTAGCCCTCTGGCACTTCATGGCACATCAGGCAGTTGGTGCCCCTGAAGTTCTTGCTCTCCGTGTATGGAACGATGCCGTGATAGATGTTTCCCTCCTCCTTGAAGAAAGGCTTTCCATCTTCCAGCGCGCGGATTTCGTCTTCGTCCGCGGGCTGTTCTTCGGGCAGGCCCTGGCCGAATTGTTTTTGCACCAGCTTGTTTCGTATCAGCCTCAGGGACTTGACGTTCTCGCTGGAACCCATCTTCTTGATGAAGAGTTTCCTCTGTTCGGGGTCGCTGATGATGCCGTTTAGCATCAGCATGTTCGCACCGTTGATGACACCGTCGGCAAGCGATTCTATCTTGTCCTTTTCGGCCTGATGAATATTCTTCTGCTCTATCACGTAAAACGAGATTGCGACGGCGATGCTGATCAGCAGCAAAACGGACTGGACTAGCCAACGGACCTTGGTGGCGATGCTCGTGTTGGTGTTCATGAGTATCCTTTTTGTCTGCGAGGTTTAAGGTATAGCGGCCATCCCCGGAAATTCTTTAGAGCGATGTGCGAATTTAATACGCCACAGAAAAAAAGTGTGAATATTACAATATTTTAATTTCAGGCTGAATGTTGGGATAAAAAAGGGCACCTTGCGGTGCCCTGAAAATGGAACCAGGCAGGTTCCAGAGGAGTTCTTGATTAAAGGTCGTATGCCTTCTCGCCGTGATCGGCCAGATCGAGACCCTCTTCCTGTGCCTCGTCGCTTGCGCGGATGCCGATGGTCTTCTTCAGGACATACAGGATCACGAAGGCCACGAAGGCGGACCATGCGAGGGTTATGCCGACATCCCAGAGCTGCGAGATGATCTGTGCAGTCGCATCGAAATCGCCGACCTTGTTTGCGACATAGTCGTATACGCCCGTTCCGCCAAGCTTGGGGTTGACGAATATGCCGGTGCCGATGGAGCCGATGATGCCGCCCACGCAGTGCACGCCGAAGGTGTCGAGCGAATCGTCATATCCCAGCCAGTGCTTGACCTTGGTGACTGCGAAGTAGCACACAATGGGAGCGATGGTGCAGATCACCAGTGCGCCGGCTGCGCCGACAAATCCTGCAGCCGGTGTGATTGCAACCAGGCCTGCGACGATGCCGGAACATACACCCAGAAGGCTGGGCTTGCCCTTGAGCATCCACTCGAGCAGCATCCAGACAACACCCGAAACTGCAACACCGAACAGCGTGTTGAAGAATGCGAGACCTGCTGCGCCCGTGGCTTCCAGCGCGGAACCTGCGTTGAAGCCGAACCAGCCCATCCACAGCATACCGGTGCCGATTGCAGTCATCATCAGGCTGTGAGGAGCCATCGCGATCTTGCCGTACCCCTTGCGTGGGCCAAGCATCAGCGCAGCAACCAGAGCCGCGATACCGGAGTTGATGTGCACCACGGTTCCGCCTGCGAAGTCAAGCGCGCCCTTCTGGAAGAGGAAGCCTCCGTGGCTGTTCGCGAGATCAGCTGCCTTGGCCGATGTATAGGCATCGGGACCATCCCAGTACCAGACCATGTGTGCGATCGGCAGATAGGCGAAGGTGAACCAGAGCACGCTGAAGATGATCATCGACGAGAACTTGAAGCGCTCGGCAAAGCCGCCAGTGATCAAAGCGACCGTGATCGCGGCAAAGGTCAGCTGGAACATCGCATACACATAGTCAGGGAGATATTGCCCCTTGCTGAAGGTTGAGGCGACCGCTGTCGTCGGATCGTCACCTGCCATGAAAAGCTTGTCCAATGATCCGATGAAAGGCGACAGGATGCTGCCATCATGTCCTGCAGTGAATGCGGCGCTGTAGCCGTAGATCACCCAGAGCACGCCGATCACGCAGAAAATTGCGAAACTCTGCATCACGGTGGACAACGCGTTCTTCTTGCGCACCATGCCAGCATAGAACAAGGCCAGCCCGGGTACGGTCATGAACAGCACGAATGCGGTCGATGTCATCATCCAGGCGACGTCGCCTTTGTTGCAGTCGAAGCCCTTGTCGCCGCACTTGGGTGCTGGTGCGGCAGCATCTGGTGCGGGAGCCGCAGCTGCTGGGGCTGCTTCGGGTGCCGAGGCGGCGACCGTCGCTGCCGGGGCTGAGGCCGCCTCGTCCGCGAAGGTGGGTGCTGTCAGGCCACATAACATGGCCAGCAGCATGAATGAAGCGATTAGCTTTTTCATTTCTATCTCCTTAAAGCGCTTCCGGACCGGATTCACCGGTGCGGATGCGGATCACTTGTTCGATGTCCTGCACGAAGATCTTGCCGTCGCCGATCTTTCCGGTCTGTGCCGCCTTCTCGATCACCTCGAGAACGCGGTCCAGTTGCTCGGACGCAATCGCCGTTTCCAGCTTGATCTTCGGCAGGAAATCCACCACATATTCCGCACCGCGATACAGCTCCGTGTGCCCCTTCTGCCGTCCGAAGCCCTTGACCTCGGTGACCGTGACACCCTGCACGCCTATGGCGGACAAAGCTTCGCGCACCTCGTCAAGCTTGAACGGCTTGATAATTGCTGTGACCATTTTCATCATTTTCTCCTGGGATTGAACGGGACCTTCGCCCCGTTTCATTAACTTAGAAGGTGCGGCTCAAAGCCAATACGGCGGTTCCCTTGCCAAGATCGATGCCGTTGACGGTATAGGCCGCAGTCGCATTGGTCTTGCTGTAGGTCAGGCTTCCGCTGAATCCGCTTCCCAAATCCTTCGCAATGCTCACCCTGTAATCGTCATAGCTGAGCGAAGTCGGACCGGAACCTGCATAGGGGCCCTTGTAATCCTGCCTTCCATAATGCGCACCCAGGGTGTAAGTGGTGTCGGGGATGGGATAGTTGGCGCTGAGATCGATGTAATCGGTGCCCTGTGCAGAGGCAATCCCGAACGTATCGCCCAGGCTGTAGGAATATTTCAGCGATATCCACTTCCAGCCGATCAAACCGTAAACTTCGTTGGTATCAGCTTTTGCCAATCCTGGTGTAATTGTATAAGTGCCTGGATAGTTGTAGCGCAAAAAGCCCACGTCATAGTTGAAGTCCGTCGCAAAGCTGTTCCTGAAACCAAGGTAGGTGTCGAGTTCCAGTCCCGCATTCTTGGCAAGCCCCGAGTCTCCGATCCAGCTGATGCTGGATCCCCATGCGCCTGCATAGAATCCGCTGGAATGGGTATAGTCGAATCCGCCTTGCAGGGCTGGCTTGCCGCCTGTCTGGGAAATGCCGCGATAAAGATAGTTGCTCGTCAGACTCACATTCGCCGTCACGGATGGGGTGGGGGCTGGAGCGGGGGCATCATCCGCCATCGCGATACAAGGCACAGCCAGGGCTGCGAGGATCAGGGAGTTCAACAATTTGCTGTGCGACATGATGTTTCCTTTCTTTTGAGTGAAAAATGAAGTTCCTGCACGGTCTGTTAAGCAGGATGCGTGCCAGTTTTATTTTTAAATATAAACAGTAAGTTAAAAACATGTTTGCCAATGCGGTGCGATTCTTGCACCAATGTAAGGCGCGTCGATCGGCGGGTGCACCGGTATCGTGCATGCACTCGCATGCTATCCATCACGCTTATGCGGTTTTTTGCTACACTTGCGAATCCTGCGTAAACAGGGTCAAACAAAAATTTTAGGGAGAGAGAGTTATGTTGAGTAAGAAAAAATTGCTGGCGTTGGCTTGTCTGGGAATCTGTGCGGAACTGCCTGCCTATGCGGAAGAAGGGCCGTTTTCCGCAAATGTAAGCCTGACGAGCAACTATCTTTATCGCGGCATTTCCCAGACAGGCGGCAAGCCAGCCCTGCAAGGCGGGTTCGACTATGCGCATTCCAGCGGATTCTATGTGGGAGCATGGGGATCGAGCATCAGCTGGCTTGGCGATACCTACACCGCATCTGGCGGAACTGCAGGGGCGAACAATGCGGGGCTGGAACTTGATACTTATTTCGGCTTCAAGAATAGCTTTGCGACAGATTTCAACTATGACGTGGGATTCCTGCGCTACAACTATCCGGGCAGCTATCCAGCCACCTTTGCGGCGGGCGCAGCCAAGGCCGACACAAACGAGGTATACGGTTTGATCGGCTGGAAGTGGATATCGCTCAAGTATTCCTACAGCCTGGGCAACACTTTCGGCGTGGCGGATGCCAGAGGAACAGACTATATCGATCTCAGCGCCAACTACCCGATCGAAGACACAGGGCTCACGCTGGGCGCGCACTATGGAAGGCAGGATTACAAGGGTCAGTACGCCGGCAGCGGCCCGACTGCGCTAAGTTACGATGACTACAAGTTGGGGGTAAGCAAGGACTTCAGCGGTTATGTGGTGGGTGTGGCTTATAGCAAGACCAACGCGGCGGCTGCATATACCGTACTTGGCAAGAATCTGGGCAAGGGGGTGGTCGTTGCCTCCATCGCAAGGACATTCTGAGCGCATGGATTTCCGGACCGAAAAGCAAGGCTGACCGGTCCGGAATGTTAAACTCGCCATATCATAACGAGGAGATCATCATGCTGAATGCAAAAATATTCGAAGACCTTTCAGGCAAACTGCACGATGCCGTCAGGAACAGCCCGGCCAAGGATCTCGAGAAGAACATGCGCGCCCTGCTGGCGCAAGGTTTTTCCAAGCTTGATCTGGTGACTCGCGAGGAGTTCGACATACAGTCGCAGGTGCTTTCGAGAACCCGCGAGAAGCTTACTGAGCTGGAAGCGCGCGTTGCAGAGCTCGAGCGCGACAAGTCTGGCGGATCATCCGCTTCCTAGGAATGAAACCATGGGCCTCTCGGTGCTTTATAGCCGCGCACTATCCGGCATGGAAGCCGAACTGGTCACCGTCGAGGTGCACCTGGCAGGCGGCTTGCCGAGCTTCACCATCGTAGGACTCCCGGAGACCGAGGTCAAAGAAAGCCGCGAGCGCGTTCGCGCCGCGCTGCAAAATTGCCAGTTCGACTTCCCCGTCCGGCGCATCACCGTCAATCTTGCTCCTGCCGACCTGCCCAAGGAGAGTGCGCGCTACGATCTGCCGATCGCGCTAGGCATACTCGCCGCAAGCGGGCAAATTCCGCAAGGCAGACTCGCAGGCTATGAATATGCGGGAGAGCTCGCATTGACAGGGGAGCTGCGCCCGATACGCGGCGCCCTTGCGATGACCTATCGCGCTGCTGGATCGGGCCGGGCTTTCATCTTGCCTCAAATGAACGCGCCGGAAGCCGCACTCGTGGAGGGTGCTCGGGTGTATCCCGCAAAGACCCTGCTGGAGGTTGCGGCGCACTTGAGTGGACGTCAGGTCATTGCGCCGTATGCCGGCAAGCCGCAGGTTGCGGCCCTGCAATATCCCGACATGAGCGAGGTGAAGGGGCAGGAAGAGGTCAAGCGCGCGCTGGAAATCGCTGCGGCCGGCGGTCATAGCGTGCTGATGATGGGTCCGCCCGGCGCAGGGAAGTCCATGCTGGCTGCGCGCTTCCCTGGCATCCTGCCGGAAATGACGGATGACGAGGCGCTGGAGAGCGCCGCGATGCAGTCCCTGGACGGCAGTTTCGATGTGTCCAGGTGGAAGATGCGGCCCTATCGGGCGCCCCACCACAGCGCATCGAGCGTCGCACTGGTCGGCGGCGGCAGCAATCCGCGACCGGGGGAAATTTCGATGGCGCTGCATGGCGTTTTGTTTTTGGACGAACTTCCAGAGTTCGAACGGGGCGTTTTGGAGGCGCTGAGGGAGCCTCTGGAATCGGGACGCATCACCATCTCGCGCGCGGCGCACAGGGCCGACTTCCCGGCGAAGTTTCAGCTGATCGCGGCGATGAATCCCTGTCCATGCGGTTATCTCGGTCACTACAGCGGAAAGTGCCACTGCACGCCCGATCAGATCGCGCACTATAGGAACAGGATTTCAGGACCTTTGCTGGACCGAATCGACATGCAGATCGAGGTGCCCCAGGTGCGTGAGGATGATCTGCTATCCAAGACTCAGGGCGAGGCAAGCGCTTCGATACGGAAGCGTGTGGAAGCCGCGCGCGTAAGGCAGATAGTCCGACAGAACAAATGCAATGCGCAGCTCACTGTGAATGAGACGGAAGAATTCTGTACGCCTGATGCGGAAGGGGAAGCGCTGCTGAAGCTCGCGATCGCGCGTCTCGATCTTTCGGCCAGAGGCTATCAGCGCGTATTGAGGCTCGCGCGCAGCATCGCTGATCTCGAAGACTCAAAAACCGTCGAACGCCGGCATATCGCGGAGGCGGTCCAGTACCGCCGCATGGACATGAACAAGGATGTCTGGAAATGAGCGCGTGGTAGAATGCCAGACTATTTCACTGAGCAATGAATTGATGAAACATCCTATCGAACAGCTTATCCGGCAGCGCATTCTGATCCTGGACGGCGCGATGGGCACGATGATACAGCGCTACAAGCTGACCGAGGCGCATTATCGCGGCACCGAGCCTTATGGAGACTACAAGGGCGAGCGCAGGTCTTTCGCCGATCATGCCGTCGACCTCAAAGGCAACAACGATCTGCTGGTCCTGACCCAGCCTCACGTCATCGGCAACATCCACCGAGAATACCTCGAGGCGGGCGCAGACATCCTGGAAACCTGCACCTTCAATTCCAATTCGATCTCCATGCACGACTACCGCATGGAGCATCTGGTGTACGAGCTGAATGTAGCGGGCGCCAGGCTGGCCCGAGATCTTTGCGACCAATATTCGACCGCGGAAAAGCCGCGTTTCGTCGCGGGCGTTCTGGGCCCAACAGGAAGAACCGCCTCGATCTCGCCCGATGTGAACGATCCAGGCGCTCGCAACGTGACTTTCGACGAGCTCGTCGAAAGCTATGCCGAATCAGTCCGCGGTTTGCTGGACGGCGGCGCTGACATCCTGATGGTCGAGACCATCTTCGATACGTTAAACGCAAAGGCTGGGCTTTTCGCGATCGAGCAGCATTTCGAGCGTCACGGCTTGCGCGTTCCCGTGATGATATCCGGCACGATCACCGATGCCTCAGGGCGCACGCTGTCGGGCCAGACGACAGAGGCGTTCTGGAATTCCGTCTCCCATGCGAACCCCCTGTCCATCGGACTCAACTGTGCGCTTGGCGCGGATATGATGCGTCCCTATATCGAGGAGCTTTCCCGCGTCGCATCCTGCTTCGTCAGCGCGCACCCCAATGCAGGCCTGCCCAATCCCTTGTCCGAGACGGGCTATGACGAGACGCCCGAAACCACTGCCAGATTCGTGAAGGAATTTGCGACCAGCGGTTTTCTCAATATCGCCGGCGGATGTTGCGGCACCTCTCCTGCACATATCAAGGCCATCGCGGATGCGCTAAAGGATGTGCCTCCGCGCAAGCTTCCCGAGATTGAGCGGCGCTGCAGGCTTTCCGGGCTCGAGCCCTTCAATATCGGGGAAGATACCTTGTTCGTCAATGTCGGCGAGCGCGCCAACGTCACGGGTTCCGCAAAATTCAAGCGCCTGATCCTGGAAGGCCAGTACGACGAGGCGCTGGAAATCTGCAAACAGCAGGTGGAGACAGGCGCCCAGGTCATCGACGTCAACATGGACGAGGCGATGCTGGACGGCCAGGCAGCGATGGTGAAGTTCCTGAACCTGATCGCGTCCGAACCCGACATCGCCAAAGTGCCCCTGATGATCGATTCATCGAAGTGGGACATCATCGAGGCCGGTCTCAAATGCGCGCAGGGCAAGTCCATCGTCAATTCGATTTCGCTCAAGGAAGGTGAGGAAAACTTCATCAGGTATGCAAGCCTCGTGCGCCGCTATGGCGCGGCCGCGGTGGTGATGGCTTTCGACGAGCAGGGGCAGGCCGACACCTACCAGCGCAAGACCGAAATTTGCAAACGCAGCTATGACATTCTCGTGAACAAGGTGGGTTTTCCGCCAGAGGACATCATCTTCGATCCCAACATCTTCGCGATCGCAACGGGAATAGAAGAGCACAACAACTATGCGGTCGACTTCATCGAGGCGACTCGCTGGATCAGGCAGAACCTGCCCTATGCGAAGATTTCTGGCGGCGTATCCAACGTGTCTTTCTCTTTCCGCGGCAACGAGCCTGTAAGGGAGGCGATACACACCGTGTTCCTTTACCATGCGATCAAGGCCGGCATGAACATGGGCATCGTCAATGCCGGGCAGCTCGGCGTGTACGAGGAGATTCCGAAGGATCTTCGCAACGCGGTGGAAGACGTTGTGCTGAATCGCCATCCCGATGCTGGAGAGAAGCTCGTCAAGATCGCGGAGACGGTGAAGGGCGGCGGCAAGGAGCAGGCAGAGGACCTGGAATGGCGCAAGGGCACGGTCCAGGAACGGCTGACGCATGCCTTGGTGCGCGGCATCACGACCTACATCGTCGAGGATACGGAGGAAGCGCGCCTGATGGCGAAGTTCCCTGTGGAGGTGATCGAAGGCCCTCTGATGGCGGGAATGAACGTGGTGGGAGATCTTTTCGGTGCGGGCAAGATGTTTCTTCCCCAGGTCGTGAAATCCGCGCGCGTGATGAAGCAGGCGGTGGCGCATCTCGTGCCTTATATCGAGGCGGAGAAGCTGCGCTCCGGAGACAGCAAGCCCAAGGGCAAGATCGTGATGGCGACGGTCAAGGGCGACGTGCACGACATCGGCAAGAACATCGTCACCGTGGTGCTGCAGTGCAACAACTTCGAGGTGGTGAACATGGGCGTGATGGTGCCCTGCCAGCAGATACTCGACACCGCAAAAGAGCACAATGCGGACATCATCGGCCTGTCAGGCCTTATCACGCCATCTTTAGAGGAGATGGCGCATGTCGCAAAGGAGATGGAGCGTCAGAGATTCAGAATACCGCTCCTGATCGGAGGAGCGACCACATCGCGCGTACATACCGCGGTGAAGATAGAGCCCAATTACCCGTCCGGCAGCACGGTCTATGTCGTCGATGCTTCGCGCGCAGTGGGCGTGTGCAGCAGCCTTCTGTCCGATGCGCAGCGCGATGAGTACGTCGCATCGATCAAGTCGGAATATGCCGTGACCAGAAAGCAGCATGAGGAAAGGCAGGGGAGAGCCGTCTATGTCCCGCTGGAGGAGGCCAGAAGGCACAAGTTCGAGACCGACTGGAAGAGCTACGTGCCGCCCAGACCCGCATTCATAGGCGTGAGGGAGCTGCGCGATTACCCGCTTTCCGAGATCGCCGATTTCATAGACTGGACGCCTTTCTTCCAGTCATGGGAACTCGCAGGAAGATACCCGAAAATTCTGGATGACGAAGTGGTGGGGGTCGAGGCGACCAAGCTTTTTGCCGATGCGAAAGCGATGCTGAAAAAAATCATCGAAGAGAAGTGGCTTGCCGCCAATGCGGTGTTCGGCCTCTTCCCGGCAAACACGGTGGGCTTTGACGACATCGAAATCTATACGGACGAGACGAGAAGCAAAGTCGCGATGACCTGGCACAATCTGCGCCAGCAAACCAGGAAGCCTCAGGACATTCCGAATTACTGCCTGGCCGATTTCATCGCGCCCAGGGAGTCCGGCGTTCAGGATTACATAGGCGGATTCGCGGTGACTGCGGGCATAGGCATAGACGCTCATGTGACGGAGTTCGAAAAGAACCACGACGACTACAGCGCGATCATGTTGAAGGCGCTGGCCGACCGTCTGGCCGAAGCCTTCGCCGAATTGTTGCACCAGCGTGTGCGACGCGAATTCTGGGGTTATGCATCGGACGAGAATCTGAACAACGATGACCTGATCGCAGAAAAATACCGCGGAATACGCCCCGCACCCGGTTACCCGGCCTGTCCTGAGCACACGGAAAAAGGGCCATTGTTCGAGATGCTCGATGCGCCCAACCGGGCGGGCATCACGATCACGGACAGCTTTGCGATGTTGCCCACCGCGGCGGTCAGCGGCTTCTATTTCTCTCATCCGAAGTCGCAATATTTTGCGACCGGAAAGATAGAGAAAGACCAGGTCGCAAGCTATGCCGAACGCAAGGGCTGGGACATCGAAACGGCGGAGCGCTGGCTTGCTCCGGTGCTGAGCTACTAATTTATGGCGAATACTTCAGCACAGCTTGCCGCAGAAAAATGGATAGCCTCTCATGAATTGCCGGCACGTTTTGATGGCTTGGCTTTTGAAGCAAAGAAGCTAAAGCTCAAATGGGGGGGAGATTTTGCATTTGATGCGGTAAGTTCAGATGGGGAAATTGTTGCGCTGATCTCAACTAGCTCAGCGCGTACTGCGAGCGGAAAATCAGCAACAGCCAAATTTCAGAAATTAAAGGCCGATGCTCTTTACTTATTGAATGCGGTCGGAGCAACACAGCTTCTCATGATTTTCACTGAAGAAACGATGCAAGTTCATTTTGAGAAAGAAAGGAAGGCGGGGCGCTTTCCGCCGGAGATTGAGTTTTTGCATGTTAACTTACCAGACGAAATTCGCACACGAGTTCTGGAAGCTCGTCGTATAGCATCCGCTGAAACAACACCAATAAACAAAGGAAAATGACAGTTATGACTACCCTCATCAAAACCGATACCAAAATTGGCGAAGGCGCGGAAGCACAGGCAGGACAAACCGTGATCGTGCATTACACCGGCTGGCTGTATGACGAAGCAGCACCAGAGAACAAGGGGCAGAAATTCGACAGCTCGCTCGACCGCAACGAGCCTTTCGATTTTCCGCTCGGCGGCGGGCGCGTGATTCGCGGCTGGGACGAAGGCGTGGCCGGCATGAAGGAAGGTGGGCAACGCACGCTCATCATCCCGTCCGAGATGGGCTATGGCCCGCGCGGTGCGGGCGGCGTGATCCCTCCCAATGCGACGCTGGTGTTCGACGTGAAGCTCCTGAAGGTGATCCGCACCGAGTGCATCGACACCAGGCTGGGCGAAGGCGATGAGGCAAAGGAAGGGCAACATGTGACGGTGCATTACACAGGCTGGCTCTTCGACAAGAATGCGCCTGAGAACAAGGGAACGAAGTTCGACAGCTCTCGCGACCGCGACGAGCCCTTCGATTTCCCGTTGGGCATGGGACAGGTTATCAGCGGCTGGGACATCGGCGTGCAGGGAATGAAGGTGGGCGGATGCCGCACGCTGGTGATCCCGCCGGAGATGGGCTATGGCAGGCGGGGCGCTGGTGGCGTGATTCCGCCGAATGCGACGCTTCTGTTCGAGGTTGAACTCCTGGGTGTAAACTGAACGATCACTGGCTCAATGCCGTTAGAAGAATCAAGAGAGGAGATCGCATGAAAAACCGTATTATTATTTTTCCGCTGGTGGCGGCGCTTGCCGTTTTTTCAACCGCCGCCTGTTCCAGGCAGGCCTCCGCACCTGCAGAGAAAATCGAGAAGAGCGATGTGGTCGAACTGATCAAGACGGACGTGAAACTCGGAACCGGCGCCGAAGCCACACCCGGGCACAACGTGAAGGTTCACTACACCGGCTGGCTGTATGACGCAAAAGCGCCAGACCACAAGGGGGCGAAATTCGACAGTTCGCGCGATCGCGGAGAGCCTTTCGAATTTCCTCTGGGTGCAGGCCATGTGATCAAGGGCTGGGACGTCGGCGTCGTCGGCATGAAGGTGGGCGGCATGCGCACGCTGATCATCCCGCCAGACATGGGCTATGGCGCGAGCGGTGCAGGCGGCGTGATTCCGCCCAATGCGACGTTGGTGTTCGACGTGGAGCTGTTGGGTGTAAACTAGCCTCCCGGGCGCGCTTCATGCGCGCCCCAGATTCTGCAGCGGGGAGGATGCATGTTCCAGGTGCGGGTTCATGGTCGCGGCGGGCAGGGCGTGGTGACTGCGGCCGAGATGCTTTCCATCGCGGCCTTCGAGGAAGGGCGCCATGCGCAAGCCTTCCCGAGCTTCGGCTCGGAGCGCACCGGCGCGCCCGTGGTCGCCTTCTGCCGCATATCGGATCGCGAGATCAGGTCTCGTGAACCCATCGTGGAAGCGG
The DNA here is from genome assembly GCA_021782365.1 of Pseudomonadota bacterium. Lineage (GTDB taxonomy): Bacteria > Pseudomonadota > Gammaproteobacteria > Burkholderiales > Gallionellaceae > Gallionella. Next base: position 68,774 of record JAJXVB010000006.1, on the reverse strand, counting down.
ATGCGGTGATCATCCAGGATCCCACGCTGCTTCACCAGGTCGCGGTTTTCGCAGGACTCAAGCCTGAAGGCTACGTCCTGCTCAATTCCCAGCACAGGCTCGAAGAGCTGGGTCTCGAGGAATTCGCCGATGTGCATGGAAAAGGGCGCTTCTTTTCATTGCCAGCCACGGAGATCGGAATCAGGCATATCGGGCGACCCATTCCCAACATACCCTTGCTTGCGGGATTCGCAGCGCTATCGGGCATCATCAGGCTAGAATCGGTGATCGGTGCGATCAATGCAAGGTTTAAGGGGCAGGTGGCAAGCGGCAACGTTTCGGCCGCAAAGGAAGCCTATGATCTGGTGAAGGAGGCATCATGCTCAAGCAGATAGAGGGTTCGAAGGCGGTCGCCGAGGCAGTCGCCCTATGCCGTCCGGAGGTGATCTGCGCTTACCCCATTTCACCGCAGACGCACATCGTCGAGGCGCTGGGTGAGATGGTCAAATCCGAAAGGCTTGCTCCCTGCGAATACATCAACGTGGAAAGCGAATTCGCGGCGATGTCGGTTTCCATCGGCGCGTCGGCCGCCGGCGCGCGAGCCTATACCGCGACCGCATCGCAGGGACTGCTGTTCATGACGGAAGCGGTTTACAACGCTGCGGGGCTGGGCCTCCCCATCGTGATGACGGTCGCGAACCGCGCAATCGGCGCGCCCATCAACATCTGGAACGACCATTCGGATTCCCTTTCTCAAAGGGACTCGGGCTGGATGCAGCTGTTCGCGGAAAACAACCAGGAGGCGGTCGACCTGCACATACAGGCATTCCGCCTCGCGGAAGAGCTTTCGATGCCCATCATGGTGTGCATGGATGGCTACATTCTCACTCACGCCTTCGAGCGCGTCGACATCCCGTCCCAGGAAGAGGTCGACGCTTATCTTCCTTCCTTCGAGCCGCGCCAGGTGCTGGACCCTTCGGAACCCATCAGCATTGGCGCGATGGTGGGGCCGGAGGCCTTCATGGAGGTGAAGTATCTCGCGCATGCCAAGCAGATGCAGGCGATCGAGAGAATACCGCAGCTCGCCTCCGAATTCAGAAGCGCTTTTGGCCGCGAAAGCGGGGGACTGGTGCGCACCTACAGGATGGAAGACGCCGAGACCGTGATCGTCGCGATGGGCTCGGTGATCGGCACGATCAAGGACGTGGTGGACGAGATGCGCGATGAAGGGCATCGCATAGGCGTGCTGACCATCGTCAGCTATCGCCCCTTTCCGCTCGAACAGGTGAGAGGCGCGCTTCAACATTGCAAGCGTTTTCTCGTGCTTGAAAAAAGCCTTGCGGTCGGCATGGGAGGGATCGTCGCGACAGATGTGCGCATGGCGGTCACGGGAGCGGGGCTCAGGGGATATACCGCGATCGCGGGGCTGGGCGGGCGGCCGATCTTCAAGGCCCAGCTGCACCAGCTTTTCAGTCAGGCGGAAAAGGATGAGTTGCCGCAGGTGACCTTCCTCGATCTTGACTGGGAGGCCGTCAACAGGCAGCAGGAAAGGGAGCGCCAGACGCGCCGCTCGGGCCCGGTCGCCGAGAACATATTGCATGACAAGGGCATCGTGTCGGCAAAATTTGGTTGAGGAGATGCCATGGGATTTCAACCAATCAAGTTCTACCAGACAGGCACCTATACCGTCGGCAACCGCCTCCTGTCCCCCGATCAGCGCAGCGTGCAGGCAGCAGAGTCGCGCAGCAATTCGATCAACTCCGGACACAGGGCGTGCCAGGGATGCGGAGAGGCGCTGGGCGCGCGCTATGCGATCGATGCGGCGATGGCCGAGAGCCATAACCGGCTGATCGCCGTGAATGCAACGGGTTGCCTCGAAGTGTTCTCGACACCCTATCCGGAGTCTTCATGGCAGGTGCCCTGGATACACTCCGTGTTCGGCAACGCGCCCGCTGTCGCGACAGGGATCGCTGCCGCGATGAAGGTGAAGGGAAAGACGGATGTGAGGGTGGTCGCGCAGGGAGGCGACGGGGGAACGACGGACATAGGCTTTGGCTGTCTCTCGGGCATGTTCGAGCGCAACGACGACGTGCTGTACATCTGCTACGACAACCAGGCCTACATGAACACGGGCGTCCAGCGCTCGAGTGCGACCCCTCCTGCCGCGCGCACCGCGACCACCATGCCGGTGGGGCCGGAGCCCGGCAATCCATTCGGACAGGGAAAGAATCTTCCTGAAATCGCGATGGCCCACGGCATTCCGTATGTGGCCACGGCAACGGTCGCGGACCTGCGCGACCTTGAATACAAGGTCAGGCGCGCGATGAGGATGAGGGGCGCGCGCTACATCCATCTCTTCGTGCCTTGCCCTTTGGGATGGGGAACGGCATCCCACGACACCATACGCATCGCGCGCCTTGCGAAGGAGTCAGGCCTCTTCCCGGTATTTGAGGCGGAGCATGGGGAAGTCAGGAGCGTGCTCAAGATACGCCGCAAGGTGCGAGTGGAAGAATATCTGATGCCGCAGAAGCGCTTCGCGCATCTTTTCGGCAGCCATCCCCATCCCGAAATGGTGATCCGCATCCAGGAGATCGCGGATCGCAATATCCGGAAATACGGTCTGCTGGATGAAGAGGAGGCGGCATGATCAAACCCTTTGCGATCACCCTGAAGCCGGGAACCTCCCTTTCCAACCTGACCGGCACCTGGCGCACGGAGCGCCCGGTATATCTCGATCGCCTGCCGCCCTGCAACAACGCCTGCCCGGCAGGAGAGAACATACAGGGCTGGCTTTATCACGCGGAATCGGGAGACTATGAACAGGCGTGGCGCATGCTCGTGGAAGAGAACCCCTTTCCTGCCGTGATGGGAAGGGTGTGCTATCACCCGTGCGAAGACCAATGCAATCGAGGGAAACTGGACAGCCCCGTTGGCATCAATTCGGTCGAACGTTTCCTTGGCGACGAGGCGATCAGAAGAGGCTGGAAATTTTCCGAGCCTCCGGATTCCTCCGGGAAGAAAGTCCTGATCGTGGGCGCGGGACCTTCTGGATTGTCTGCGGCCTATCATCTTGCGCGCATGGGGCACGGGGTCGAAATACAGGAAGCGGGTCCGATGGCGGGCGGCATGATGCGCTTTGGCATCCCAAAGTATCGTCTCCCTCGCGATGTGCTGGATGCAGAAGTGAAGCGCATCCTGGATCTTGGCGTAAGGCTCAGGCTGAATTCCAGGGTTGAAAACATCTCGGCAAGCATGCAGGGCTTCGATGCGGCCTTTCTCGCAGTCGGCGCGCATATCGCGAAGCGCGCCTTCATACCGGCTGGGGATGCGGCTCATGTCGTCGATGCGGTGTCCTTGCTGCATTCGATGGAAGGCGAGGAAAGGCCGATGCTGGGCCGCCGCGTGGTGGTTTATGGAGGAGGCAATACGGCGATAGACGTTGCGCGCACCGCAAGGCGCCTTGGGGCGACGGACGCGATCATCGTGTATCGGCGCACCCGCGAGAAAATGCCTGCACATGATTTCGAAGTCGAGGAGGCGCTGCAGGAAGGCGTGATGATCAAGTGGCTATCCGCGATCAGGCAGGCCGATGAAGGGCAGCTCACCGTCGAGAAGATGGTGCTGGACGACAAGGGCATGCCGCAGCCGACAGGAGAGTTCGAGAAGATGGAAGCGGACACGCTGGTGTTGGCCCTGGGGCAGGATGTCGACCTTACGCTGCTTGAAGGCGTGCCCAATCTCGAGATCAGGAACGGAACGGTTCAGGTGTCCGGCAACATGATGACGGGTTTCCCCGGCCTCTTCGCGGGAGGCGACATGGTGATGTCCGAGCGCAGCGTCACCGTGGCGGCGGGGCATGGGAAGAAGGCTGCGCGCCACATCGACGCCTATCTGCGCGGCGCTGCCTATGAGCCGCATTCGAAGCACGAGCTCGCGGATTTCGGCAAGCTGAACACCTGGTATTATTCAGATGCCGACAAGACAGTCCGCCCCATGCTGGACATCATCCGCCGCCAGACCAGTTTCGACGAAGTCCAGGGAGGCCTGAACGAAAGCAATGCGCTTTTCGAGGCGAGGCGCTGCATGTCTTGCGGAAACTGCTTCGAATGCGATAATTGCTATGGCGTGTGCCCCGACAATGCGGTGATCAAGCTGGGACCGGGCAAGCGCTTCAAGTTCAATTACGACTATTGCAAGGGATGCGGGCTATGTGCGGCGGAATGCCCATGCGGCGCAATCAAGATGGTGCCTGAGGAAATTTGATGGGAATGATATCGCAGCCGCTTCTGGTGACGGTCCTGATGCTCGCCGTCTCCAATCTGTTCATGACATTTGCATGGTACGGGCATCTGAAAAACATGGCGTCATCCCCCTGGTACATCGCAGCCCTGGCAAGCTGGGGAATCGCGCTTTTCGAATACCTGATCCAGGTCCCGGCGAACCGCATCGGTTACACCCATTTGAATCTCGGGCAACTCAAGATACTGCAGGAAGTCATCACGCTTTCCGTGTTCGTCCCATTCTCCATCATTTACATGAACCAGCCCATGAAATGGGATTACCTCTATGCCGGCCTTTGCATGATGGGCGCGGTGTACTTCATTTTCAGAACCTGATCGATGAACAAACACATACATATTCTCGGCATATGCGGCACCTTCATGGGCGGCATCGCCGTCATCGCGAAGCAGTCCGGCTATCGCGTAACAGGATGCGATGCCAATGTCTATCCTCCGATGAGCACACAGCTAGAGGAGCAGGGCATAGAACTCATTTCAGGTTTCGGCCTGGAACAGCTCGCGCTTGAACCCGACATTTACGTCATAGGCAATGTGGTTGCGCGCGGAAATCCGCTGATGGAGGAGATCTTGAACCGCAATCTCCCCTATGTCTCGGGGCCGCAATGGCTGTCCGAAACGCTGCTGCGCGAACGCTGGGTGCTGGGCGTGGCGGGCACGCACGGCAAGACGACGACCTCGTCCATGCTTGCCTGGATACTCGAGCATGCGGGTTTGAATCCCGGTTTCCTGATCGGCGGCGTGCCGCAGAACTTCGGGATTTCCGCGCGCATCAGCGACTCGCCGTTTTTCGTGATCGAGGCCGATGAATACGATACGGCCTTTTTCGACAAGCGCTCAAAGTTCGTGCACTACCGCCCGCGCACCGCGATACTCAACAACCTGGAGTTCGATCATGCGGACATCTTTTCCGACCTTGCCGCCATCGAGACGCAGTTTCATCACCTGGTGCGCACCGTGCCGGGAAACGGGCTGATAGTCTGCAATGGCCGCGAAGAATCGCTGCAGCGCGTGCTGAATCGCGGCTGCTGGACGACTGTGGAGACGTTCGGCAATCCTGAAGGATGGAGTGTCGACGACGAAAACCGCATTGCATTGAGCGGCAATATTCAGGGAACGCTGCACTGGGATCTTCTCGGGGAGCACAACCGCATGAATGCGCTCGCCGCGCTCGCCGCCGCTCGCCATGCGGGCGTCCCCGTATCGCAGGGAATAGAGGCATTGACGCTTTTCAGGAACGTGAAGCGGCGCATGGAGGTTCGCGGAAGCGTAAACGGTATTACGGTTTATGACGACTTTGCGCACCACCCCACGGCGATCGAAACCACTCTGGCAGGACTGCGAAAGAAGGTGGGCAATGCGCGCATCCTGGCGGTGCTGGAACCCCGTTCAAATACCATGAAGCTTGGCGTGATGAAGGCCGCGCTGCCGGACAGCCTGAAGGATGCCGACCGGGTCTTCTGCTATTCGGGAAATCTCGGCTGGGACGCGAAGGAGGCGCTGTCTCCTCTGGGAAGCAGGGTTGAAGTCGAAGGCGATCTCGATGCGCTGGTTGAAGCGATTTCGGGATTCGCGAGGCCTGGGGACCACATCCTCGTGATGAGCAACGGCGGATTCGGCGGGATACACGAGAAGCTGATCGGGAGGCTCAAGGGCTGAGGCCTATGCCTCTTCGTCATCCAGCCCCAGTTCGTGTACCTTGCGAGTGAGGGTGTTTCTTCCGATGCCAAGCAGGGTGGCGGCTTCGATGCGCCGCCCATGGGTGTGATGCAGGGCTTGCAGGATAAGCGTGCGTTCGAACTGCGCGAGCAGGCTGTCCATGACCCCCTCGTCTCCGCGCTGCAATGCGGCCTCGACCTGATTTGCAAGCAGCTTGCTCCAGTCCCCCTGATTCGTTTCCGCGCTTTCGATATTGCGCCATTCAGGCGGAAGGTCCGCAATCTCGACGACCTGCGACGGGGTCATCACGGTCAGCCAGTGGCAAAGGTTCTCGAGCTGGCGGACATTGCCTGGAAAATCCAGTGAACTCAAGTGCTGCAAGACCGCCTCGCTCAGTTGTTTCTGCTCGACCGAAAGCTCGCGTGCGCTCCTCTGAAGGAAATATTTCGCAAGCAGGGGGATGTCCTCCCTTCTTTCCCTTAGCGGAGGAAGGCGAAGCCGGATCACGTTAAGCCTGTGAAAAAGGTCCTCTCGGAAAAGACCTAACTTGACCCGCTCTTCAAGGTTCTGGTGCGTTGCGGTGATGATGCGCACGTTCGCCTTGATAGGCTGATGACCGCCGACTCGATAGAAGTTGCCGTCCGAGAGCACGCGCAAAAGTCGCGTTTGCAGCTCTGGTGGCATGTCGCCTATCTCGTCCAGGAATAGTGTCCCGCCTTCCGCCTGTTCGAACCTGCCATGCCTTGTGGCCGCAGCCCCTGTGAAGGCGCCTCGTTCGTGCCCGAAAAGTTCCGACTCGAGAAGATCCTTGGGGATCGCGGCCGTGTTGATCGCGATGAACGGCTTGTCGGCGCGGGGACTGTGGCGGTGCAATGCGCGCGCGACGAGCTCCTTGCCTGAGCCAGACTCGCCGTTGATCAGCACTGTCGCATGGGATTGTGAAAGTCTTCCTATCGCGCGAAACACATCCTGCATCGCGGGCGCATGGCCAAGTATGTCCGCCACAACTTCGACTGGCCCCGCTTCAGACGACTTGCTGCGGCTCTGCTCCAGTGCACGGCGTATCAGATCGACCGCGTGGTTGATGTCGAAAGGCTTGGGCAGATACTCGAATGCGCCTCCCTGAAATGCCGACACTGCGCTCTCCAGATCGGAATAGGCGGTCATGATGATGACCGGTATCAGCGGGTGGCGCTGATGCAGCTCATGCAAAAAATCCAGCCCGGAGCTTCCGGGCATGCGTATGTCGCTTAGGACCACTTGAGGCAATTCGTGATTCAGGGTGCGCAATGCATCGTCGGCGGAGGAGAAGCTCTCGAATTCGATGTCAGCGCGCGCAAGCGATTTTTCCAATACCCATCGTATCGATCTGTCGTCGTCAATTATCCAGACTGGTTTCATGGTGAGAGTTTTTCCATGTGGTTATGTGTTAGCGCGCAATGGCAGCATCACGGTGAAACAGGTGTGCCCAGGTTCACTGTCGAATTCGATGGTGCCATGGTGCTGGCTGACGAAGTCCTGCGCAAGGGTCAGTCCCAGGCCGTGCCCGTCGGCGCGTCCGGACACCAGGGGATAGAATATCTTGTCCTTCATCTCCGGCGCGATGCCGGGACCGTTGTCTATGATCTGCACCATGATGGCCAGGCGGTGGCGCTGTTTGACCAGAGTGACTTGGCGCGCAATCCTGGTGCGCAGGATGATGCGCCCATGCCCTTTCATCGCCTGGGCTGCATTGCGCACGATATTGAGTATGACCTGGATCAGCTGCTCCTTGTCGCCTATCAGATCGGGCAGGCTCAGATCGTAATCCCGCTTGATGGTGAGCCCCTCCGGCATCTCGGCCAGCACGACAGAGCGCACGCGTTCCAGCACTTCATGGATGTTGAGTTCGCTATGCCGGATGCTGCCCTGGGGCGTGAGCAGTTTTTCCATCAAGGCGCGCAAGCGGTCGGCTTCCTGAACGATGACCTGGGTGTATTCCCGCAATGCGGGTTTGTCGAGTTCCTGTTCGAGCAATTGCGCAGCGCCTCTTATGCCTCCCAGTGGGTTCTTGATTTCGTGAGCGAGATTGCGCAGCAACAGGCGGCTTGCCTGAGTCTGATCCAGCATCTGCTCTTCCCTCGCCAGCTTGAGCGGCCTGTCCATGGGATGGAATTCCAGCAGCAGGCTGGGCTTGTCAATCCGCAGTGGCGTGACGGTTCCGCGCAAATGCAGCTTGTTGTGCGTATGAGTCAGCAACATCAGGTCGTGCTCTATGCAGCTTGCGTTGCTCTTCAAGGCGCGCTGCATCGCATTGGCGAGCTGGCCTGTATCGGTGAACACCATCTGCAACGGATTGTTGAGCAGGTTCTTTCCACTCACCTCGAAAAGATTCTCGGCCGCCGGATTCATGTAGATGACGTGCAGGGTTTCATCCACCAGGATGACGGCGGTGGTGAGGTAATCTAGCGTAAGGTGTAGGAAGTCAGGCATACCGGTATAGAAGCAAGGATCATGCCTGATATTTCTTGCTATTTAAGCCTGGAAATTTCTGCCTTTAAAGCATCGACGTTGCCCTGATGCAATTCGACCTGGCGATTCAACGAATCCAGTTTTTCCTGATCCTTCGGATTGACCGACTTCAGGCCCTGTATTGCATTGCTGAGCATGCCTTCCTCGGTCTTGAGCTCGTCTTCGAGTATCTTCCTGCGCGTACCGTCGCGCACCTTCTGCGTTTCCTCGGTTACCTTGGGAAAGTCCTGTGGAGTGTCGCGCGCTTTTTCACGGCTCCTTTCCTCGGGATGCATGAGATTGAGGCGCTTGCCGCCCTTGATCGGCGTGCTGGAATAGGTTACATGGCCTTCGGCGTCGACTGCCTTGTATATGTCGGCCTGTGCCGCAATGGGGAGCATACACAACAGCAAGCATAAAGACTTCATGACAAACTCCTGCAAAAAGACGCGATGAGTATAGGACATGCCTGCGTTCAAGACAAACGGTTTGAGGCAAACCTGAGGCGTAAAAAACGGGGCGCAAGGCCCCGTTTTTGGACGCTACAGGCAAGGATCAGATGCTGTAGTACATGTCGAACTCGACAGGATGGGTCGTCATGCGCAGGCGCGTGACTTCGTCCATCTTCAATGCGATGTAGGCATCGATGAAGTCGTTCGAGAATACGCCGCCGCGGGTCAGGAACTCGCGGTCCTTGTCCAGATGAGCCAGCGCTTCATCGAGAGAAGAGCAGACTGTCGGGATCTTTGCATCTTCTTCGGGAGGCAGGTCATACAGGTTCTTGTCCGCGGGATCTCCGGGGTGGATCTTGTTCTGGATGCCATCCAGGCCAGCCATCATCAGCGCTGCGAAGCACAGATAAGGATTGGCCGTGGGATCAGGGAAGCGCGTCTCGATGCGGCGCGCCTTTTCGCTCGGCACATGCGGAATGCGGATGGATGCGGAGCGATTCTTGGCCGAATAAGCAAGCTTGGTCGGTGCCTCATAGTGGGGCACGAGGCGCTTGTAGGAATTCGTGCCAGGGTTGGTGATCGCATTCAGTGCCTTGGCATGTTTGATGATGCCGCCGATGTAGTAAAGCGCTGTCTCGGACAGGCCGGCGTAGCCGTTGCCTGCAAACAGGTTCTTGCCGCCCTTCCAGATGGACTGGTGAACGTGCATGCCTGAACCGTTGTCGCCGACGATGGGCTTGGGCATGAAGGTGGCTGTCTTGCCATACTGGTGCGCGACATTGTGCACGACGTATTTAAGCACCTGGGTCTGGTCGGCGCGACGCACCAGCGTGTTGAACTTCGTGCCGATTTCGCACTGACCGGCAGTCGCCACTTCGTGGTGATGCACTTCGACTTCGATGCCGATGTCTTCGAGCGCGAGGCACATCGCCGCGCGTATGTCGTTCAGGCTGTCAACCGGGGGCACGGGGAAATATCCGCCCTTCACCGAGGGGCGATGTCCGGTGTTGCCGCCGTCGAATTTCTCTGCAGAAGCCCATGCGGCCTCTTCGGAATTGACCTTGACGAAGCAGCCTGACATGTCGATCTGCCAGTTGACGGAGTCGAAGATGAAAAATTCAGGTTCAGGACCGAAGTAGGCGGTATCGCCGAGGCCGCTTGATTGCAGATAGGCTTCTGCACGCTTCGCGATGGAGCGCGGGTCGCGGTCATAGCCCTTGCCGTCGGTGGGTTCGATCACGTCGCAGGTGAGCACCAGCGTGTTTTCGTCCATGAACGGATCGATGTAGGCGGTTACGGGATCAGGCATCAAAAGCATGTCCGAGGCCTGTATGCCCTTCCAGCCGGCGATCGAAGAGCCATCGAATGCATGGCCATCTTCGAATTTACCCATGTCCACATATTTCGCGGGCACGCCGACATGCTGCTCCTTGCCGCGTGTATCCGTAAAACGAAAATCCACGAATTTGACATCGTGATCCTTGATCATCTGCAAAACGTCTTTAGCCGACAACGACATAGCTTTCTCCCAAAAGTATCAATCAAACAATGAACCCGAAAATAACTAATGCAGAAAGCGTGCCAACCCGATCTGCATGTCAGATCGCCATTGTGCCATAAGCCCGTGGCGCAACACAAAAATAAAACGCACCAAGATTGGGCGCTATGCTCTCAAGATTGCACCATTATTGTGCATGATTGAGATGGACATGAATGGCGCGAAACAGCGGGTCATCCTTCACCAGTTCATTGCACCGCGCTTGCAGGGTGCGTGCTCCTTCGGGCGAGAACTGATCAGAGGGAAGATAGAGTTCGACGTCCACGCGGCTTTCCAGGTAATGGAACACCACATGGTTGTCCAGCAGGACATCGCCCAGCTTATCTGCAAGCAGTTCGAGCAGCCTTGGGCGGCTCGGAAGCTTCGCATGCTGTCCTGCCTGCATGTCGTCTTCGGGATCGATGTGCACCATCACGTCCAGGACGTGGTGCTGGTTGAGCACGGCATGCCTGGCCGTTTCGGCGATGTAGTGTCCTTCTGAAACGCTGATCTTCGGGTTGACCAGGATATGTGCGTCCACCAGCGCATTGTCAGCCATCTTGCGTGTGCGCAATTCGTGCAATCCCAGCACGCCTGGCGTGTCGAGCAGGGTTTGCCTTATCGCTTCCACTTCTTCGGCATCCAGTCCTGTGTCGATGAGTTCAGACAACGCTTCCAGTGCAAGTTTGCCACCCATGTATGCGATCATCACGCCGACGACCGCAGCCGCCACCAAATCGAGGAAGGTATAACCCAGCAGGTTGCCGACGATGCCTGCCACGACTACAAGGGAAGATGCCGCATCGGAACGCGCATGCCACGCATTGGCCACCAGCATCTGGGAACGGACTCTGAGCGCTACCGCCATCATGTAGCGGAACATCCCCTCCTTGGCCGCAAGTGCGAGCAGGGCGATGCCAAGGCCTATCGGGCTGATCGCCTGCAGGCTTGAGGGGTGCTGGAGGCGCATCGCGGCGGCGATCAGGAGTGCTATGCCAAGGCCTGCGAGAAAGACGCCCAGGATCAGCGTCGCTGCGGTTTCGATTCTGGCGTGTCCATATGGATGGTTGTCATCCGCATCCCGGTTGCCGTGGCGGTTTGCATACAAGACCAGAACATCGGAGAGCAGGTCTGACAGGGAATGGAGACCATCTGTCATCAATGCCTGAGAATGAGCAAGGAATCCTCCTGCGATCTGAAACAGGGTCAGAAGGAGATTGATGGCGATGCTGACCCATGTGCACTTTTGCGCGGCGGCGTATCTTTCGGGGTGGGGTGGTTCGAATTTCTCTTCCTGTTGCATGTGATTTTTCATTTCGGTTGAGCTAGTATGCGGCTATGATGCGCAGCATAGCGCATGACTCGCGAAGAACCAACATAAACAGGAAGAGTTTCCATGGGTAAAATCACCGCCATTTTGCAGGCCGCACAGCAACGCGCGAGGGATGCGGGTTTTTCCTACGAGGGCGCGCTTCTGCCAGGTGAAGCCTATGAGATTCTGCAATCCGCGCCGGGTGCTAAACTTGTGGACGTTCGCAGCCGGGCCGAGCTGGATTGGGTGGGTCACATACCGCGCGCCGTGGAGATCGAGTGGATGAGCTATCCTGGAATGAAGCTCAACCCCGGTTTCATGGCGCAACTGGAACAGCAGGTCGACAAGGAGGCGCTGGTGATGTTCATCTGCCGCAGCGGTGCGCGGTCCCATTCCGCTGCGATGTCTGCAACGCTTGCCGGCTATCGCGACAGCTACAATGTGCTTCAGGGTTTCGAGGGCGATCGGGATGCGGACGGGCATCGCAACAGCCTCGAGGGTTGGCGCGTGGCAGGACTGCCCTGGATACAGGGGTGACCCTCGACACCTTAACAGAATCCGCCATGAGTGAGCGCAAGCAGTTTTTTCCAAGGCAGGTTGTCGAGACCGGATGGAACAAGTGGGACTGGGCATTGCTCCCCATGGTTCTGGCTGTTCTGGTCCTGCTGGCCTACGGCGGCGAGGAGATGTCGCGCCCCTACCAGGTCGGTCAGGCGCTGGATCTTTCTCTCAATCCGGAATATTTGCCTTATTACCTGCTGCGCACGACCCTGCGCATGTTCATCGCGCTTGGCGCATCGATCGCCTTCAGCTGTGTCTTTGCGGTGCTTGCGACGAAATATCGAGCCGCCGAAAAATTTCTGATCCCCATGCTGGACATCCTGCAGTCGATTCCCATCCTGGGCTTTCTGTCCATCACCGTAACCGCCTTCATCGCGCTCTTTCCGGGCAGCCTTCTGGGAGTGGAATGCGCAGCGATATTTGCGATATTCACATCCCAGGCATGGAACATGGCATTCAGCGCATATCAGGGATTTCGCACGGTGCCGACCGAGTTGAAGGAGGCGGCGAGCGTGTTCAACCTTTCCTCCTGGCAGCGTTTCTGGCGGCTCGAGCTGCCTTTTGCAACGCCGGGACTTTTGTGGAACATGATGATGTCGATGTCGGGCGGATGGTTCTTCGTGGTCGCGTCCGAGGCCATTTCGGTATCCAACCAGAATATCAAGCTTCCAGGCATCGGCTCATATATTGCGCTGGCGATCGAGCAGCGCAACCTTCATGCGATTGCATGGGCGATTGGAGCCATGCTGGTAGGCGTGATCCTCTACGATCAGTTCTTCTTCAGGCCGCTTCTTGCCTGGGCGGACAAGTTCCGCTTTGAGGAATCGGGCAGCGAAACCGCGCAGGAATCATGGCTCCTGAACTGGCTGCGCAAGACCGAGCGCACCAAGGGAATCGCGCTTGCGGCCAGCAACACGCTTGAGCGTTCATTCGTGATTTTCAAGCACAATTACGACGGCACTTCGATCCGTGCAAGGCCGCTTGCGAGATCAACGACACCGGAGCGCATCTGGGATGCCGTGCTTGCAGCAGTCGTTTTCTATGCATTGTGGACGCTGGTGCATTTCATACATGCGGAGGTGAGCTGGAGCGAAGTCGGTCTTGCCTTCATGATGGGGTTTTACACCATGGTTCGCGTGGTCGTCCTGATCTTCCTGGCGGCGCTCGTATGGATACCGGTCGGTGTGTGGATAGGAATGAATCCGAGGATAGCCGGCAGGGCACAGGCGGTGATACAGTTTCTGGCGGCATTCCCGGCCAATCTGATGTTCCCGGTCGTGGTGTTCTTGCTCGTGCGCTACCATCTCAATCCGGATATCTGGCTCTCTCCGCTGATGATACTGGGCACGCAATGGTATATCCTGTTCAACGTCATCGCGGGCGCTTCGACCATTCCGACCGAGCTGCGCTATGCCGCGCAGAATTTCGGCCTCTCCGGCATGCTGAAATGGCGTCGCTACCTGCTTCCTGCGATCTTCCCGAGCTTTGTCACGGGCGCCATCACGGCATCCGGAGGCTCCTGGAATGCCAGCATCGTCGCCGAATATGTGACCTGGGGTAACACGACCCTGAAGGCTCACGGCATAGGGAGCTATATTGCTGAAATGACGGCGAGCGGCGACTTCCCGAGGATTGCGCTTGGCATAGGCGTCATGTGCATATTCGTGATGGGATTCAATCATTTCATCTGGCGCAGTCTCTATCGCATGACCGAAAATCGCCTGCATTTTTAAGGATACGCATCCATGAATTCACCCATCATCGAGCTTAAATCGGTCGGAAAATCCTTTCGTTCTGCGGATGGATCGGCAAGATCCGTGCTGGAAAATGTCGATTTCACGCTCAACGAAGGCGAGATCGTGGCCCTGCTCGGCAAGTCAGGCTCGGGCAAGTCGACCATGCTGCGCATCATGGCAGGTTTGATCGGTGCAGACAGCGGACAGGTGCTCTACCGGGGATTGCCGATCTACGGACCTGCGCATGGCATCAGCATGGTATTCCAGTCCTTCGCGCTTTTTCCATGGCTTACCGTGCAGAAAAACGTCGAGCTAGGCCTAGAGGCAAAAGGGATGTCGCCTGATGAAAGGATACAGCGAGCCCGGTCCGCGATCGAGCTGATAGGCCTTTCGGGCTTCGAGGGAGCGCTTCCCCGCGAATTGTCGGGCGGCATGAGACAGCGAGTGGGAATTGCACGCGCATTGGTGATGGAGCCTGAAGTGCTGCTGATGGACGAGGCATTTTCCGCGCTCGATGTGCTGACAGGCGAGCGTCTTCGCGAGGACATTCTGGAACTGTGGGAGGGAGGGCTGCTTCCCACCAAGGCGATGCTGGTGGTATCTCACAACATCGAGGAAGCGGTCATGATGGCCGATCGTGTTCTGGTCTTTGCGAGCGATCCCGGGCGCGTGAGGGACGAGCTGCAGATCAAGCTTCCGAGGCCGAGGGAGGTCGAGGGGGCGGATGTGCGCAGCCTGATCGACAAGGTCTACGGATTGATGACGGCGGGCGCTTTGCGCAGCGGGCGCATGGCAGACAAGGGCGTGAAGATGGGCATAGGAGACCGCTTGCCTGAGGTCGGGATATCCCGCATGGAAGGCACCCTGGAAATTCTTGCCGACGAGCCTTTCCTCGGGCGCGCGGATTTGCCCAAGCTGGCCGAAAAGACCGAACTCAGCGACCATGAGCTGCTCGATATCGCAAGCGCACTGACGTTGCTCGGATTCGCGCTTTTGGAGCAAGGCGATATCATGCTCACGCCCTTGGGATTGAAGTATGCACAGGCAGAAAATTCCGAAAGAAAGGCCATCTTCGGGCATCAGCTCATCGAGAACGTGCCGCTGATCGCCTACATACGCCACGGCCTGGTGCAGGACCCGTCCGGAGACCTGCACGAGGATCTGTTCTTGAAGCTGCTGCGCTTCACGCTGAGCGAGGCCGACACGCTCTCGGCATTGCGCGTCGCGATCGAGTGGGGCCGCTATGGAGAACTTTTCGAATACGACTTCAATACGGGCACCCTGAATATGCCTAAAGACGAGGAAGTTGCAGCGGAGCAGCGCGCTCGCGACATCGCCTAGTTGCTCTTTCTGGCATAGGCTTTGATCGTTGCCCGCACCATCAGCACGACGGCGAGGCTGGACAGGAATCCCGCCAGCACGTCTGCTGGAAAATGCGCGCCCAGGCTGATCCTGGATATGCCCACCCAGAGCACGAAGAATACGCCTGCGATGCGTCCATGCCGGTTGAGTTCGGGCCAGAGGCTCGCCGTGCAAAGCATCGCGAATGAGGAATGTCCGCTGGGCAGGCTGTGATGGTATTCGGCCTTGCCTACGATATGCACCGTTCCTTGCGGCAGCGCCAAGGGGGGGCGAGGAAAATCGAGCAGCGGCTTCAGAAAGCCGATCAGCATGCCGTCCAGCAGATATGCGGTGCTGAATACCGCGATGACGATGAGCCAGCGCTGCGTTTTCTGGCGATCCATTGCGGCCTGGTGGAGCGCGAAAAGCGATATGAGAGCCAGGTAGAATGGGAACAGCGAATGCTCTCCAAGCTGCGTTCCGAGCAGCATGAATTTGTCCAGGAATTCATTGCGCACATCGTTTATCGCATGAAACAGCCAGATGTTTGCGCCGCCCCAGTCGTACAGGATCTCCTTCATGATATCAGGCAAACAGCGCTGAAATCCACATCGCAACTCCGCCCGCGGCCGACACGCCTGCGAGCGCGAATAGCCATTTCTGTCTCGTCAGCACTGTCACGGAAGCGAGCGAAATGGCGATCTGTATCAGGGTCATCGCCTGCGCCAGTTTGTGATGCGGATGCAGCATGCGCTCGCTTTCCTGGTTGGCCTTTTCAGACTCGGCTTCGAGCGCCTCTGCCTTGAGCTTGATCTCCTTCTTGTCTGCCTCGTACTTCTTGAGCTTTTCGCTGTAAGCCTCGCGCTTCTGTTCCGGGGAAAGATCGGCCGCGAGTTCCATCAGATGACCCTTGTTGCTCTTGGCCTGATAAAAATTCCATTGGTCGGATGCCTGCGCTTTTTTTAGCACCGCCTCGTTTTTCAGCAGCATCGCCTCATTCTGCGTGGCTCCGCCCTGGTAGCTGATGATCGCGCCGATTGAAGCCAGAATGGCGGTAAAGATCGCGACCTGTCCGCCGAGGCGGTCGCCGCTATGCGCGTGGTGCTCGACTGCGTGGTCATGAGCGCCGTGCACATGAAATCCATCTTCTGACATTTTCTCTCCTGAATTTAAGTCTGACGGTTGAGTTTAATCTGACGCATGGAATCGGGCAACAAGCCGAATTCAGGCGAGATCGTAATCCATGATGAGCGGCGCATGGTCCGAGAAGCGCTGCTCCTTGTAGACGCTGGCGGCCTTTGCCAGTCTTGCGAAACCCGGTGTTGCAATCTGGTAGTCGATGCGCCAGCCGACATTTTTTGCCCAGGCCTGGCCGCGATTCGACCACCAGGTATAGGCCTCGAGCTCCGGATGTATCGCGCGGAACACGTCGACAAAACCCACTTCGTCGAACACGTGGGTGAGCCATGCGCGTTCTTCCGGAAGGAAGCCTGAATTCTTTCTGTTTCCTCTCCAGTTTTTCAGATCGACCTCCTTGTGAGCGATGTTCCAGTCGCCGCAGATCACGACCTCGCGTTGGCTTGCGCGCAGTTCTTTGAGATGAGGCAGGAAGGCTTCCATGAATTTGAACTTGACGGCCTGCCTTTCATCGCCGCTTGAGCCTGATGGAAGATAGACGGAGACGACGCTGAAATCCTCGAAGTCTGCGCAGATATATCGGCCTTCGACATCGAACTCCGTTATTCCAAGCCCCTGGACCACTTGCCTGGGTTCATCCCTGCAATAGATGCCGACGCCGCTGTAACCCTTCTTCTCGGCATAATGAAAGTAGCCGCGGTAGCCATCAGGATTCAGCATCTGTTCTGTCATGTCGGGGGCCTGTGCCTTGAGCTCCTGAAGACAGACGACATCCGCATCCTGATGCGACAGCCATTCATAAAATCCCTTGCTGGAGGCGGATCTGATGCCATTCAAATTGACGGAGATGATGCGCATGAAAAAATTCCTATGAAAGTCAGCGCAAGATTATAATGTTTCCAGACGGTATTCATGAATCGGAACATGTTCAATTTCAGACAGGATTTCATCCGCTTCGCGGTTGGCAAGAAGGTTTTGCGTTTTGGCGAGTTTCAAACCAAGGCCGGACGCCTTTCTCCTTATTTTTTCAATGCGGGTTTGTTCAACGACGGAGATTCGCTGAGGAACCTCGCGCAGTTTTATGCGCAGGCCATCCAGGCCGCTGAAGTGCCGTTCGACATGCTTTTCGGCCCTGCCTACAAGGGCATTCCGCTGGCGGCAGGCACGGCGATCGCGCTGGCCGAGCAAGGCCGCAATGTGCCTTATTGCTATAACAGGAAGGAAGCCAAGGATCACGGAGAGGGCGGCAGCACTGTGGGCGCGAAGCTCGAAGGCCGCGTTCTGATCATAGACGACGTGATCTCTGCAGGCACTTCGGTGCGCGAATCCATCGAGCTGATACGCGATGCGGGCGCTGTGCCATGCGGTGTCGTGATCGCATTGGACCGCATGGAGCGCGGGCTCGGAGATTTTTCGGCAGTTCAGGAAGTCAGGGAGACATATGGCATCCCCGTCATTGCGATTGCCACGCTCACCGACCTGCTTGGTTATTTGCAGGACGAGCCGGAGATGCAGGAAAATCTCAACGCGGTGAGAGCCTATCGCGATCTTTTCGGGGTCGAAGATGAACAAATTTGAGCGATCGGCAGTCCTGATCGCGGGCCTGCTTGCCGGCTTGCCGGCCTTTGCCGACACATATAAATGGGTCGACAATCAGGGAGTCACCCACTATTCCGAGACGCTGCCGCCCGAATATGCAAACAAGAGCCGTCAGATTTTGAATAAATCCGGCGTCGTGATCAAGACTCAGGATGTGCTGACGCCGGATGAGCGCCGCGCGAAGGACGAAGAGTCCGCGAAGACACGCGCGGAGGCTGCCGCCGCAAGGGATCAGAGGCGCTACGACAAATCGCTTGTGGAAAGCTATAGCAGTGTGGATGAAATTGAACTTGCGAAAACGCGCAGCCTTCAGCAGGTGGATGCGGGCATCACCAGCATCAATTCGCAGATTGCGATGGTCACGAACCATTTGTCCTCTTTGCAAAAGGAAGTGGCGGAGCGCCGAAAGGCAAACAAGAAAGTCCCGCTATTCATGTTGAACGAAATCAAGGAATCGCAGGAACGTCTGGGTAGCTTGCAGCAGGACCTTGCCAGGAGCAAGGAAAAGAGGGCTGACGTTCAGGCCCGTTTCGACTCGGAGAAGACGCGCTACAAGGAGCTCACGGGGAAATAGCTTCTCGTCAGGCCGTCAGGCGCTGCAGCGCTTCCCGATATTTTTCTGCAGTCTTTTGCAGCACTGCTTCCGGGATGCGCGGCGCGGGTGCCTTCTTGTTCCATCCTGAGGACTCCAGCCAGTCGCGCACGAACTGCTTGTCAAAGCTCGGCGGATTCTTGCCCACCTGATAGGTCTCGGCAGGCCAGAAACGAGATGAATCCGGCGTCAGGGCCTCGTCGATCAGATAAAGTTTTCCTGATTCGTCGACGCCAAATTCGAACTTCGTATCCGCGATGATGATGCCCCTGGTCGCCGCATAGTTTGCCGCCTCGACATAGAGAGCGATCGCTGCATCCCTGACTTCGGCTGCGCGCTTATCCCCCAGCAGGCGTTCGGCTTCCTCGTAGGAGATGTTCTCGTCGTGTTCGCCCACTGCGGCCTTCGTGGAAGGCGTGAAAAGCGCCTCCGGAAGCTTCTCCGCTTCCTTAAGACCAGGAGGCAGCGCGATGCCGCAGACGCTACCCGTCTTCTGGTAATCCTTCCATCCTGAGCCGACGAGATATCCGCGGACGATGGCCTCGATCGGCAAAGGTTTGAGCTTTTTCGTGACGAATGAGCGACCCCTTACCTGTTCGATTTCATCCGCTCCCCTGACCACGGACTCCGGGGCTCTCCCGCTCAGGTGGTTGGGGATGATGTGTCCGAGTTTGCCGAACCAGAAGTTCGACATGGCGGTGAGAACCGCGCCTTTTCCAGGAATCGGGTCGGGCAGGATGACGTCGAAGGCGGAAAGTCTGTCAGTCTGCACGATCAGAAGATGCTGCGCATCGACCTCATAGAGGTCGCGCACCTTGCCGCGATGCAGGAAGGGCAGGCTGGTCAGACTGGATTCATGCAGCGCGGACGTCTCCATGGCTTCCAGTCTTTATGCACCCTTGTGGTAGCTCACCACGCGCTCGACTTCGTTCTTCGATCCCAGTATCACGGGGACGCGCTGGTGAAGGCCGGTAGGGGTGACTTCCATGATGCGCTCGCGTCCAGTAGAGCTCAAGCCGCCTGCCTGTTCGACGATGAAGGACATCGGGTTTGCCTCATACATCAGGCGCAGCTTGCCTGCCTTGGAAGGATCCTTGGTGTCGAACGGATACATGAAGATGCCGCCGCGTGTCAGGATGCGATGCACCTCGGCGACCATGGAGGCAACCCAGCGCATGTTGAAATTCTTTTCGCGGCCGCCGTCCTTGCCCTTCACGCATTCCTCGACATAGCGCTGCACCGGCTTTTCCCAGAAGCGCTGGTTGGACATGTTGATGGCGAACTCGGCAGTGTCGGCCGGAATCTGCATGTTGGGATGGGTCAGGAAGAAGTCACCGACGTCGCGATCCAGCGTGAAGCCGTTCACGCCATTTCCTGTGGTGAGCACGATCATGGTATTAGGGCCATAAAGCGCATATCCTGCGCATACCTGCTTGGTTCCGGGCTGCAGGAAG
Source organism: Pseudomonadota bacterium (assembly GCA_021782365.1). GTDB lineage: Bacteria > Pseudomonadota > Gammaproteobacteria > Burkholderiales > Gallionellaceae > Gallionella. The sequence continues at coordinate 48,627 of JAJXVB010000006.1, read as the reverse complement.
TCGGCTGCGGTCGGATTGGTCACGCCATCCGGGCAGCGCAGGATGGAGAATATCGTGCCCACGGAAATGTTCACGTCGATATTGGATGAGCCGTCCAGCGGATCGAAGCAGATCAGGTATTTTCCCTTTGGGTACTGGGCCGGGATGGGATAGATGTCGTCCATTTCCTCGGAAGCCATCGCGGCCAGATGTCCGCCCCATTCGTTGGCCTTGATGAAAACCTCGTTCGTGATCACGTCGAGTTTCTTCTGAGTCTCGCCTTGCACGTTCTCGCTGCCGGCGCTGCCCAGAACGCCGATCAGCGCGCCCTTGTTCACGTCATGCGCGATCTGCTTGCATGCGGAGACGATGTCGTTCAGAAGTCCGGTGAAATCGCCACTTGCGTGGGGGATCTGGCGCTGTTCTTCGATGATGAATTGGATCAGGCTCTTGCTCATTCGTTTTATCCTTGTCGTACAGGGTTGAAATTTTGAACTCGCGATTGTACCGTCTTTTGCATCGATTTGTGCGCCAAATTGTTGCGTCAGCTGTGCATTCCCAATTGTGATCGCCATCATTGCGGGCCGTCTGAGAGGTTTTAGCCTAAATTAAGCCTAGATGATATATAGTTGAAAGATGGCACAGAAACCGCGCGATCCTTGCAGATCGCAATCTACAGATCATGAAGATTCTCGTCGTTAGGCTTTCCTCGCTGGGCGACGTCCTGCACCTGTTTCCGGCCATCAGCGACCTGCGCCTGTGCTTTCCGGACGCCGAAATACACTGGCTGGTCGAACCCGCCTTTTCCGAGATGGCCGGCTGGCATTCTGCAGTGGACAAGGTGATGGCGGTGCCTTTGAGGCGCCACAAGAAAACCTGGTGGAAAATTCCTGGATTGCTGCGCAGCCTGAAGAAGCAGTTAAGGGGTGAGCGTTACGACCTGGTGATCGATGCGCAGGGCCTCATCAAGAGCGCGCTTTTGGCTCGCCTTGCAGGCGCCGATATATACGGTTTTTCTGAAAACAGTGCGCGGGAGGCGCTTGCCGCAAGGTTCTACAAGAAGACTGCAGAAGTTCCACATGGCATGCATGTGGTTGAGAAGAACAGGGCGCTGATCGCGCAGCTCTTTGGAAGCGATGCGAACACTCGGCCGGATTTCGGCCTTGCAGCATTCAGGCAGAAGCTGATGGGGCAGGCGCCCCCCTTCGATGTCGGAAGAAATGGCGTCGTGCTGCTTCATGGGACCACCTGGAACAGCAAATACTGGCCGGAAGAATATTGGCTGAAGCTTACAGGTATGCTCACGAAAAAGGGATTCCGCTGCCTTCTGCCATGGGGAAACGAGGAGGAGAGGCAGCGCGCCGAGCGGATTGCGCTTCAGGGAGGCGAGGTTTTGCCTAGACTTTCTCTGAATGAGCTCGCAGGCGTGCTTTTGCATGCGCGAGGATTTGTCAGTGTGGAGACCGGTATAGGTCACCTCGCCTCGGTTCTGGATGTGCCGGGTATCATGCTCCATGGTCCGACCGACCCAGACTACAGCGGTATACTGGGAAGATACTGCAAGCACATCACAAGCGGCCTCGACTGCTCGCCCTGCTTCAAGAGGGATTGCCCCATTTCCGATGAGAGATGGCCGCCCTGTCAGGAGGCCATCAGCGCGGAGCGCGTCATGGAAGAGTGCTTCAGGCAGTTTTCCGGGATTTATGGCTGAGGGGCCATGTTAGAATTCACGCCGTTCAATCCCTGGTACCGTTCATGAACCAATATTCACCGCTGATCTCGGCCGCAGTCACCATGCTGCTGGCGCTGATTCTGACTTTGAGCAAGCACGGTACGATAGAGGACATCCCGAACGAACGCTCGCTGCACGACAAGCCGGTACCGCGCACGGGCGGCATCGCGCTATTGGCGGGCATCATGTCGGGCTGGGTTCTGCTTTTCAAGTCATGGGAATGGTGGTTCGTCGTTCCGATGCTGGGGCTTTTCCTCATGTCGCTCGTCGACGATGTGCGCGGTCTGAAGCCTAAGATTCGCCTGGTCGGCCATTTCATCGCGGCGCTGTGCGTGGTGCTGGGTTCAAAACTTGGCGGGGTGTGGATGCTGCCGGTCACGATTTACATCGTCTGGATGACCAACCTTTACAATTTCATGGACGGTTCGGACGGCCTCGCGGGCGGCATGGCGCTGATGGGTTTCAGCTTCTATGGCATCGCTGCCCTGATGAACGGGAATGCCTCCTTCGCGATGCTCAGTTTCACGGTGGGTGCGGCGGCGATGGGATTCCTGTATCACAATTTTCATCCTGCAAAAATCTTCATGGGCGATGCGGGTTCGATCCCGCTTGGATTCCTTGCCGCAGCCTTCGGCGTGATGGGTTGGCAGAAGGGATATTGGCCTTTCTGGTTCCCTCTTCTGGTGTTCTCGCCTTTCGTGGTCGATGCGACATTCACGCTTTTCAGGCGCATTCGCAAAAGGGAGGCGCTTTCCGTCGCCCATTGCAGCCATTATTACCAGAGGCTGGTGAAGATGGGGTGGGGGCATCGCAACACGGCCATTGCAGAATATGTGCTGATGGTGCTGGCCGGCATATCGGCGCTGATCGGATTGCACATGGATAGGAAATTTCAGGGTAATCTCCTGGCCTTCTGGGCTGCAATTTATCTGGGGATAAGCATGTGGGTGGACAAGCGCTGGCGCATGCATCAGGAAAAAGGCGATGCTGAGTAAGTCTTACACGCGCACCCTGCTTGCGATCCTTCACGACATCGTCGCGGCCGCAGCGGCCTGGATGCTCGCCTATCTGCTTCGTTTCAATTTCGACTTGCCTGTCAATTTCAGCGCAGAGATGCGGTATACCCTGCTATGGGTCGTCCCTCTGCAGGTTATGATTTTCTGGCAGTTCGGTCTTTACCGCGGCATCTGGCGTTATGCGAGTCTGAACGATCTGCGGCGTATCGTGCTTGCGGTTCTTTTGGCTGCCATAGTCATCCCGTTCGCACTCAGGATGGCGAGAAGCCATCTGATCGTGCCGCGGTCTGTGCTGGTGCTGGACCCACTTTTGTTGATCATGTTTATGGGCGGAAGCCGGGTTCTTTATCGCACATGGAAAGAGACGAGATTTCAGGGCAAGTTCAAGCTTGCCGGAGAACCGGTGCTGATACTGGGGGCCGGGGATGCCGCCGTTGCGCTATCCAAGGATCTCGAAATGAATCCTGCCTGGCAGCTGGCGGGATTCCTGGATGACGATTCGAGCAAGCATGGCCATACGCTAAACGGAGTGAGGGTGCTGGGCAGTCTGGAAGATCTTCCTCGTTTTGCGGGGCACTTCGGCATTTCGCGGGCGATCATCGCGATGCCGTCATCTTCTCATCAGCAGCGCCAGCGCGCCATCCAGATATGCAATGCTGCGAAGGTGGAGGCGCTTACGGTGCCCTCCTTCGACGATCTGATGAGCGGCAAGGTGGCGGTTTCCCAGTTGCGGGCGATCGAACTCGACGACCTTTTGGGGCGCGATCCCGTGCTGCTCGATACGGTTGGCCTGAAAGAGCTGCTAAGCGGGAAAACCGTGATGGTGACGGGTGCCGGGGGCTCGATAGGTTCGGAGCTTTGCCGCCAGATCGCGCGCTTTTCCCCCGGCAGGCTGGTGCTCTTTGAGCTCAACGAATATGCGCTCTACACGCTGGAGCAGGAGCTTCAGCAGAAGGTCGCAGGACTCGACTTTGTCTGCATCATGGGGGACGTGCGGGATGCGGCGCGTGTCGATGAGATCATGAGGCAATACAAGCCGCCGGTGGTGTTCCATGCGGCGGCATACAAGCATGTTCCGATGATGGAAAATCACAACGCATGGCAGGCGATACGCAACAACGTCCTGGGAACATATACGCTGGCGCAGGCTGCAAGGCAACACGGCGTCGAGAAATTCGTGCTGATCTCGACCGACAAGGCGGTCAATCCGACCAATGTGATGGGGGCCTCCAAACGCCTGGCCGAGATGGTATGCCAGGCACAAGGATCGGATGGGACGCGCTTTATCACGGTGCGCTTTGGCAACGTGCTGGGCAGCACGGGCAGCGTGATCCCGAAGTTTCGCGTGCAGATCGCTCAAGGCGGGCCTGTCACGGTGACCCATCCCGAGATCACGCGCTATTTCATGTCCATACCGGAGGCGGCGCAGCTCGTGCTGCAGGCGGGACTGATGGGCAAAGGCGGCGAGATCTTCGTGCTCGACATGGGGGAGCCCGTGAAGATCGTCGATCTTGCAAGGCAGCTCATCCTTCTTTCAGGATATACAGAGGAAGAAATCAGGATCGAGTTTTCCGGATTGCGTCCTGGCGAAAAACTGTATGAAGAATTGCTGGCCGACAACGAGCATACGCTTCCCACCCATCATTCCAAGCTGCGCATCGCCAAGGCAAGGTCGACGGATGAGGCGTGGTTGATGGAACTGCTCGAATGGACATCCGTGCAAACGATGCCGGATGGCGATGTGAAGGAAGCGCTGAAGACCTGGGTGCCGGAATATCAGCCACAATGATGCTGTCCGTCATCATCATTTCGAAGAATGAAGCGGGCAACATGCGCGACTGCATGGAATCGGTATCCTGGGCCGATGAGATCGTTCTGGTGGATTCGGGAAGCGAGGACGAAACTGTTGCCATCGCGCGCTCTCTGGGGGCCAAAGTATACCTGCATGCCGACTGGCCGGGGTTCGGCCCGCAGAAAAATAGAGCGCTGGGCTATGCGACAGGCGACTGGGTGCTCTCCATCGATGCGGACGAGCGCGTCACGGATGATCTGCGATGCGAGATCGAATTAGTCTTGAAAAATCCGGATTCGGACGGCTATTACTGTCCGCGCCTCTCGCAATTCTGCGGGAAGTTCATCCATCATTCCGGCTGGTATCCCGATTATGTGCTGCGTCTTTTCAGGCGAAATGCGGGAAGGTTTTCGGGCAGCCTGGTCCACGAGATCGTGAGGCTTGATGGAAAGACAGCAAAACTCAAGAATCCGCTGTTGCACTACAGCTACCTCAATCAGGGCGATGTCGAACGCAAGGTGGAACAGTATTCGAGCGCGGCAGCCAGACAGATGCACGAGGCCGGCAAGCGTGCAGGCCTGCTTTCTGCGATCTTGAGAGGCGGCTGGGCATTTTTCAGGACTTATCTTTTGCGCCTCGGGATGCTGGATGGGCTGGCAGGTTTTCAAATCGCACGCATGAACGCGCGCACAACCTACCTGAAATACCGCAAGCTGGAAGCCTTGAACAGAATCAGCCCAGGGCGCGCTTGATCCTGCTGCGCAACATCTGCCAGCGCAGTTCTTTTGTGTCTTCGGGTTCTTCTAGTCTCAAGCCTTCTGCGATCTTGCCGCGCCTTAAATAATACCGGTCGAACACCGACTGGCGCATGCCCCACTTGTTCAGGAACTGCTTGCCGCCGTCGTTTTTCTTGATCTTGCCGGTGGACTTGCACTGGAAGTGGTACACGAGGGAGGCGCCGATCCCGATGAAAACCCTGCAGCCAGCATGCCACAGCTTCATCGAGAAATCGTTGTCGCTGCTCATGCCGGGGGAGAATTCGCTGCTGTAGCCGCCAACCCTGAACCACCATCGGCGGCTGACCAGCGTGGGCGGCCAGGTAGCACCCCACCAGTCCGCCTTTCTGTGGTTTTGCAGTTCGGCAAGCAGCCTATGTTCTTCAAAGTTTCCCGCATCCGTTCCATAGTCGGCGACGATAACACAGGGGTTGTTCGTGTTCCTGGGCTCTATCATTGTGCCCGAGAGCATGAAGAGATCGGTGTCCAGTCCCTTTATTTTTTCGGCAAGCGCCTTGTCCCAGCCAGGGCAGCAATACATGTCGTCGTTGAGATATACGATGTAGTCCAGCTTTGCCAGCATCGCCGCCTCGTTGACCGCGAGGCAGATGCCGATGTTCTGTGGCGAGCTCGTGTGCTCAATCCCCTGTTCTTGCACCCATGCCAGGCTGCCGTCGCTGCCGTCGTTGACATGCACGATGATCTGATGGGGATATGCGGAATTCTTCCTGATGCTATCGACGCAGAGCTTCAGCAGTTCCAGGTTGTTCCAGGTGGGTATGATGATGGAGAACATATTAATGAGGATGGTCCTTTGCTTTCTTGCGGGCCGTCTTTGATTTCAGTCGTGATAGACTGACATTTTCATGAATCAGCTGTTTACTTTGCGAGAATGGTAGAGCAAGAGGACTTTGATGGCTAGAGGTGTTACAACAAAAGAAGATGTGGTGGAGGTTTACGGTAGAATTTTTCCCAGCTATTCGCGCTCGGAAATCCATCCAGTAATCTCTAAGATATTAAAAGGGATGCCAAAGGGAAAACTGCTGGATTTCCCGACAGGCTCCGGAAGCCTCGCCTGGCGTTTGCAGAACGAAGGATTTTTGGTTACAGCGGCGGATGCTGTTCCTGAAGCCTTCAAGAATCCTGAAATTGAAATTGTGCGAGCAGATCTGAATCATGCTTTTCCATTTGAATCGGACAGCTTTGATTATGCATGCTTTGTGGAAGGACCTGAACATGTCGAAAATGTGTTTCAATGTTTGCGGGAATTCGCGCGCATATTGAAACCAGATGGGGCGCTGGTGGTATCGCTACCAAATTATTCAAATATTCAGAATCGGATCAAGTTGTTTCTCAATGGCGTCATCGAACCAGTGGTTTCATATGAATCTCTAAAATCAGATTATGCCGGCAATGAGTTCATGATACACATTAACCGGCTTCCCTATCCCATGATCCGGATGGCGCTCGAGTTCGCCGGATTCAAGATAGAAAGCGTTCATGAAGACAAGCCAAAGAGAAAGCAGCGTTTACTCTGGCCCATCGCGTGGGCCATACAGCTGATTACCCTTATGAGAGGTAAGAAGGCGCAGAAGAAATACTGGATGAAGGACAACAATGCTTCGGAAGTGTTGATGGGTGGAAATACACTCATTCTGGTCGCCAAACTTAAATTCAAATAGGTGGCACATTGAGATTGCTGCACATAGTCAGGCGATACGGTCCCGTAGGAGGGATGGAGCGCTATGTCTGGGAGACCACGAAGGAACTGGCAAGACTGGGGCATGAAGTCCAGGTGCTGTGTGAATATTGTCCAGCAGAAAAACCTGACGGGATAAGAGTGCATGAGCTCGGAAAGATGTTCTACCGCCCGCGCTGGCTGTATTACTGGCGTTTCGGACGACGCGTGAAGGGATGGCTGAGTGAGCATCCGCATCCTGGCTGGATCATCCACAGCCACGAGAGAGTCGGGGTGCACGATGTCACCACATTTCACGGCCCGCCGTTTGCCTCGGTGCGCGAAAAACCCTGGTGGAAGAAAATCTCCCTGAGGGTCGCAATGCAGCTCTACATGGAACGGCGCGAATTGCGCGTCGCAAAATGCATCGTGCCGAATTCAAGGATCATCGCCAGGCAATTGGCGCATTACTATCCCGAATATGCAGAAAAGATCACCTCTCCGGTCGTGCCAGGCGTGTTGCCGGGAGCTTTGCGGACCCATCGAAAGGTGCCGCTTGATGGAGGCGTTGTCGGATTCGTCGGCATCGAATGGAAACGCAAGGGGTTGCCATTTGCGATCGAGATTGTTGAGCAATTGCGCAGCAAAAGGCCGGGGCTGGAGTTTTTCGTGGTGGGGCCTCTTCAGGAAGAAGTGCAACATCTCTTTTCGGGATGGCCGCGCGGATACTGGCTTTTAGGACGATGCAAGGATGTCAGCTATGACGAGTTCGATGTGCTTTTGCATCCTGCGCGTGCAGAACCGTACGGCATGGTGATCGCCGAGGCGATGGCCGCTTCCGTGCCCGTGGTGATATCGGATGCTTGCGGCGCCGCAGACGAGGTGACTTCTGATGCGGGAACGGTGCTGTCCCTCTCGGCATCACTCGATGCATGGGTCGATGCCGTCGATAGGCAATTGCTGAGAGATGCTCCTGTGCCCAGATATGAACGGGGATGGGACAAGGTGGCCAATGAATTCGAACGCATATACGGTGAAGTCCAGAGATGACAGGCATTGATACGAAATGGAAGGAGAGCGTCGTCGCATTCCTGCTGCTGGCTTATCCTGTCCTGGTGTTTGTAGTGAAGGGCGGAATCAACGGCGCCTTCCTGTTGCTGATTGTTCTTTCGGCATGGTCATTCAGACAGATGCGCATATGGGACAGGGAAGCGGCGATCTATCTGCTCGCGATGGCATCCATGCCCATCGCGATCTTCCTGAGCCAGAGCTATCACCACCACTATAGCGGCCATCCCTACGATGCCTCATCTCGCTTCCTGCTGGGCGTGCCTGTCTTCGCAATGCTGAGAAACATGCGCTTTTCTACCGTTGCCAGCGTGCAGTATGGTTTTCCGCTGGCGACCATCGTGGGCTGCATGATGGTCCGGCAGATTGATGATGGACGCTATGGCATTCCGACTCTGGATCTGATCCACTTCGGAGACTTTGCGCTGGTCATGGGTGTTTTGTCTGTGTTGAGCATGGACTGGGTAAAGCGAGATTCGTTGCCTCTGCGCATCTTGAAGGTGGTTGGTTTCATTGCGGGAGCCTATGCCTCTATCGTATCCGGTTCCCGAGGAGGATGGGTTGCGTTGCCAGTTTTTCTGATCATCTTCATCTATTTTAAATATGGCAAGGTTTCGTTTAAGGCGCTGCTTGCGATTCCGCTGGTGCTGATCCTTGCTGGCTTCATCGCCTATGGGACAAGCCAGACGATGCATCATAGGATGAGCGAACTGGTCGGCGACATGACAAGCCTAGAGCATGGCAATCGGGACACTTCGACAGGTATCCGTTTGCAGCTTTATAGGGCTGCAGCTAGAGTCTTCATGGATAATCCGGTATTCGGCGTCGGCCCTGAGGGTTTTGCGAAGGAAATGGATGCGATGCAGCGAGCAGGAACGGTCACGCCATTGGCGGCCGATCTCGGTCGCGGGGAGGTGCATAACGAACTGCTTTCGAGGGCGGCCGGAATGGGAGTTTTTGGACTTGTCGCGATACTGTCGGTTTACCTCGTGCCCGCCCGAATTTTCTATCGATCGATGCGATCATCGATATCTCGGGTCAGGCAGTCAGGCATGCTAGGTCTGGTTTTTGTAAGTGGATTCATGGTTTTCGGGCTGACTGCAGACACGCTCAACCTGACCATGTCGACCGCATTCTATGGGCTGACTGTCGCAGTGCTGCTGGCCGCTTGTTTGAATGCAAATCATAGCGAAACATCTCAAAGGAACCAAAGTGTTTAGCATCGTCATACCCAGCTGGAACAACCTTGCCTACCTCAAGCTCTGCATCGAGAGTCTGAGGAAACATTCAAGCTGTGAACACGAGATAATCGTGCATCTGAACGATGGCTCGGATGGCTCTCTGGACTGGGTCAAGTCCCAAGGGATCAAATATACGCAGTCCGACAAGAATGTGGGTGTCTGCCTTGCGGTGAACCATCTGGTCGCACAGGCAAGTTACGACTGGGTCTTGTACATGAACGATGACATGGTTGCCGCACCCGGCTGGGATGTCGGATTTGCTGAGGCGATTTCTTCTTTGGATACGGATCTTGCGATGTATTTCGGCACGCTGATACAGCCCGAGATCGGCAAGAGCGAAACGATGATCAAGCGAAATTTCGGACTGGAGCCTCAGGAATTCGACGAGAAGAAATTTCTTGCAGAGTGCATGTCGGATAAGAGGAGCGATCTCGAGGGGGCAGCCTCGCAGCCCACGCTGGCGCACAGGAAATGGTGGAACATGGTCGGCGGCTACAGTCTCGAGTTTTCGCCTGGCATGAGCTCGGACGACGACCTCCTGATGAAATTCTGGGTGGCCGGATGCCGCAATTACCGCGTCGTGGAAAAGAGCCGCTTCTACCATTTCGGATGCAAGAGCACGGGGCGCATCAAGCATAACCTTGGCGGGCGCATCTTCGTGATGAAATGGGGAATCACGCAAATCGAATTCCACAGGATTTACATGCCTTCATTGAGAAGACCCGATAAAGGTAATACCGTTTCCAATCCGCACAATTTCGTGCGCGGCTCGCTGCTCGGCAAGATGCGCAGGGTGGGCTATGGACTACGTTATAGCTATCCTCTTGAGGATATCGAGGCATGGGATGCTATGCCGGGTACCGGGAAATGGAGCGGTGGGAATTAGCGCATGTGGCGATAGATTTCGTCGCCCAGCATCAGGTATCCTGTGGTTGAAAGATGCGTCTCGTTCGCGGGATAAAGATCGACGATTTTTGAGTCTATCTTTTCACGCGTCAGCCTCAGGAGATTGGGCGCTTTGAATCTCTCTTCGGCCTTGTTCCAGAACTGCTTTTCAGGGTGGAGATAGGAAGTGGTCTTGTTGGGTACGATCACCCATATGAGGTGGAATCCCTTCAATCTGTCTTCGATGATCTGCATCTCGTCCAGCACGTCTTCGCCAAAATCGTCCGCCTGGTCGTCCGCAAGAAAAAGCGCATCGTTGCAGCTTGGGTGGCTGAAGAGTTTGCAGCCATCCTTGACCCTGTTCATGCGCACGTTGTTGCCCAGACTCCATGTTGTGAAATCAGGCTTGGCAGAGAACTTCTCGTATTGCAGCGCATGCAGTTCTGTTTCTATGCCGACCGAAATTCTTCCCGAATAGTCGGAAGCATTGCGCACCATGAGGCGCGGCGGTGGGGAGACCGGAAGTTCTACGGTTGCGCGATAATCCATCTTCTTGCATCCGACTGAGCGGTTCAGCGTGTCCTTGAAATTGTGCTCGACTGCTTCGATCGCAACATAGCGTCCCCTGAAACCTTTGTCTTGTACCCATGTCGAAAAATCTTCGCAGACATCGCGCATGCTCTCCCATGTTTCCGTATGAACCTTCATGCCGTTTTTGACCAGCACGCTCTGCCATAGATGCGGGATGGAGAAGCTGTCCCCGATGACCAGCATGTCCGCTTCCTGCCAGGATGCATTCGCAAGGTATGCTGGATCGACATAAGGCTGAGGCTTGGTCCAGCCAAACAGCGATTCGGGGATCTTGCCCATGCGCGTCAATGGGCCTGTGAAGCTTGCAAGAGGCAAAAAATAAAATCCGATGGCGCCGTAGATCGCAAGTGCTGCAAACAAGATGATTGAGAATAATCTGGCCTGTTTCATCGTTCAGAACCTGAAGTAGAGGAAAGGGCTGTAACTGCCGAACTGGTCTATCGCGAGCGCGATGAAACAAAATGCGACTGTTGCCTGAAGCAGTGCTAACGCGGCGCTGCCGCCGATGAATCGCAGATGGCTGGAATTGGGAAGCAGCCAGACCCAGGCCAGGGAAGGAAGCAGAAGCCGGATCAGGTCACGCCCGGAAAGATCGGTCGCCAGCAGCAACTGGCCGTGCAGCACGGAATGAAATGAGATGGCGCGCGCGTGGATGCCGAACATCGCTTCTAGCATGGTTCTTGCCTGCGCGATGTCTGACGACCTGAAAACGACCCAGGCCGCGACCACCGCGATGAAGGTGATCGCGCCGCCGATCATAGAGCCTATCCGGCCGGGCAATAAGACTTTCCCTGCGGTTGCATCGCGCCACAGGTTGTTGATGGTCAGATAGATCCCGTGCAGCGCACCCCATGCAACGAAAGTCCACCCTGCTCCATGCCACAGCCCGCCCAAAAGCATCGTGATCATCAGGTTTGCATAGCGGCGCATCCTGCCTTTTCGGTTGCCGCCCAGCGGGATATAGAGATAGTCGCGCAGGAAACGCGAGAGCGTCATGTGCCAGCGCCGCCAGAAATCGATGATGCTGGTCGCCTTGTAGGGGGAGTCGAAGTTGGCAGGCAGGCGGATGTTGAACATCAAAGCTATTCCCAGCGCCATGTCGGTGTAGCCGGAGAAATCGAAGTAGAGCTGCAGGGTATAGGCCAGTGCGCCAGCCCATGCTTCATAGGTTGTCGGCAATATGCCAAGTTCTGCGGCGTGGAACACGCCGTTTGCATAGGGCGCCAATGCATCGGCGAGGAGCGTCTTCTTGCACAGTCCAAGCGTGAACAACATCAGGCCGTTTGCAACGTTGTTCCAGTCTATTTTGTAGCTTGTCTGTTTGGCGAACTGCGGCATCATCTCCTTGTGGTGCAGGATGGGGCCTGCGATGAGATGCGGGAAATAGGTGACAAAGAGCACATAGTGGATGAAGTTGTATTCCTTTACCCTGCCCTGATAGGTGTCGACCAGATAGGCGATCTGGGTGAAGGTGAAGAAGGAGATGCCGAGCGGCAATACGATGTTTGCCATCTGCAAGTGCAGTCCTGTCAGGCTGTCGATGTTGGCTATGAAAAAATCGGCGTACTTGTAATAGCCCAGCAAGGTCAGATTGGCGGCGATCGCCGCGATGAGCAGCTTTTTGCTTATCTCATGCCGCTGGATTCTCAATCCTCGATCCTCCGTCCTGCTTTTGGCTATCCAGGTCCCGAAGGCATAGTTGCAGACGATGGAGCCGAGCAGAAGCCCGATGTAGGCCGGGTTCCAGTAGGCATAGAAAAACAGCGAGGAGAGCGCAAGCCACCCAGACGCATAGGCATGGTTGATCTTTGCCAGGCGGAAAAAGCCGATCAGCACGACAGGCAGATAGAAAAAGATGAAGGCGTAGGAATTGAACAGCATCAGGCTATCAGCATGCGGACATGCAGGATGGATTTCATCAAAGGCGCTTCAAAATCTGTTACGCTATTCTATCAGGTTATTGGGTCATGAACGGGCGATGGCGACATATGCGGTAGGCGACATACAGGGCTGCTACACGGAATTTTCGCAGCTGCTGGATAAGATCCGCTTCGATCAGTCTCGCGACAGGCTTTGGCTGGTGGGAGACTTGGTCAACCGCGGACCGGAATCGCTTCAGGTATTGCGCCTCATCAAGTCGCTGGGAGAATGTGCGATCACCGTGCTCGGCAACCACGACCTGCATCTTCTGGCCGTGGCCAACGGAACGGGAAGGCTGCACAGGGGGGACACGCTGGGCGAGATTCTGAAAGCCCCCGATCGCGATGAGCTTTTAAGCTGGCTGCGCAATCAGAGGCTTTTGCATGCAGAAGGGGGTTTCGTGCTGGTGCACGCAGGCCTGTTGCCAGGCTGGAGTGTTGAACAGGCGGCGAGCCTTGCGCGTGAAGTGGAAGCAGAACTCAGAGGCGAGAACCATGCCGAGTTCCTGGCGCACATGTATGGCAACCAGCCGGATGCCTGGAGCGAAAAGCTTGCTGGATATTCCAGACAGCGCGTGATCACCAATGCGCTCACGAGGATGCGCATCTGCACGGCAAGCGGGAGAATGGAATTTGACTTCAAGGCGGAAGTGCAGTCCATTCCTCAAGGCTATCTGCCCTGGTTCGATGTGCCTGATCGCAAGAGTGCTGAATCTACCGTGATATTCGGGCACTGGTCTGCGCTGGGGTTGATGTTGAGGCACAACGCGATTGCACTCGACACGGGATGCCTGTGGGGGGGGCCGCTTACCGCGATCCGCCTCGAAGACCGAGAGGTGATACAGGTGGACTGCGTGGATTCTTCCGTGGCAAGGCACTGGTGAATATCATATATACCCTTTTTCTCTGGCTGCTGCTGCCCGTGATCCTTTTGCGCCTGGCATTGAAGTCGCGCCGCCAGCCGGAATATCTGAAGCATGTCGGCGAGCGTTTCGGCTTCTATCCTGTTTTGCCCGAAAAACCCGTCATCTGGCTGCATGCGGTCTCGGTCGGCGAGACGCGCGCGACCGCAAGTCTCGTCGCAGGACTCAAAAATGCCTATCCGGACCATCAGATATTGCTCACCCATACGACGCCGACGGGACGTGCCGCGGGAGAACAGCTCTATGGCGATAGCGTATTGCGAGCCTATCTTCCCTATGACTATCCCTTCGCGGTGCGAAGATTCTTTCGCCATTTCAGGCCGGAGCTTGGCATCCTGATGGAGACCGAAATCTGGTTCAATCTGATCCATGCCGGAAAAAAGGCGGGCGTGCCCATGCTCCTGATGAATGCGCGCATGTCCGAAAAATCGGCAGGGGGCTATGCGCGCATCGCGAGTCTGACAAGGAACGCGCTACGCGAATTGTCGACAGTTGCGGCCCAGGGAAAAGACGACGCGGATCGCCTCATGAGGCTGGGCGCGAAAAATGTATCGGTGATGGGAAACCTGAAATTCGACATCGTGCCGCCTGCCGGGATGCTTGAGCTCGGTGCAGAATTGCGCGAACAGTTCGGTGCCAGGCCTGTATTTCTTCTGGCGAGCACAAGGGAGGGAGAGGAAGCGCTGGCTCTGGATGCATGGGAGAAATGTCCGGTTGGCGCCTTGCTGGTCATCGTGCCGCGCCATCCGCAGCGCTTTGACGAGATAGCAGACATGCTGAAGAGCCGCGAGCTGCGCTATCAGAGAAGAAGCGAAAACAGGCGGGTCGCGGATGAGATCGGGGTCGTGCTGGGCGACTCCATGGGAGAGATGTTTGCATATTACGCCGCCTGCGATATCGCCTTCATCGGAGGAAGCCTGTTGCCCTTTGGAGGGCAGAATCTGATCGAGGCATGCTCTGTCGGAAAGCCCGTGCTGATCGGGCCGCATACCTTCAACTTTGCCGACGCAACCAGACTGGCTGTCGAGGCAGGTGCCGCAATCAAGGTGAAGGACGCGGACGAATTGATGCAGGAAGCTGCGCGCATTCTGAAAGATCAGGAGAAGATCGCCCTCATGGGGAGACAGGCGCAGGCGTTCGTTGCATCCCACCAGGGGGCTACAGGCAAGGCGATGGGCATCATCAGGCATGTTAAGATTGCGCCTGCTGCAATTCAATCAACCCGACCTTAAAGGATAAGACATGAATCAACTGCGTTTCGTTCTTGCATTGCTGTTGTCGCTGTTCCTGCAAACTGCCATCGCTGCAACGGATGCCCATGGCATCGATTATGTCGACGTGGGACTGCAAATCGCCCGCATTCCGGTGCAGAGCGGGGTGAGCTTCGACGATGCGGTCGAGTCTTTAAAGCTTCGCGCCAACCAGCATAACTTGAAGTTCGCGGGGGTCAGCAAGGTCTACAAGGAGATCGAGGCGCTCACAGGCAAGCCCGCGAAACGCACAGAGATATTCAGCTTCTGCGACGGGCTGACCGCGAACAAGATGCTCAAGGCGGATCCGCTGATGGTCGCCTTCATGCCATGCCGCATTTCCATCCTGGAGGATGCGCAGGGCAAGCTCTGGGTGATTTCGATGATGATCGATCTCAAGATGCTGAAGGACATGCCTGAAGACACGCGCAAGAGCGCGGAGGCCGTGATGGCATCGATGAAGGACATGATGGTCGCGGCAAGCAAGGGCGATCTCTGAGTTTGCAAGAATCGAAGACAGTCGAGGTCGCAGCGGCGGTACTGGAGAAGCCTGACGGCACCTTTCTCCTGGCTCAGCGACCTCAGGGCAGGATATGGGCGGGCTACTGGGAATTCCCCGGCGGCAAGCTCGAGCCTTCCGAGTCGGCGCGGGATGCGCTATCCCGCGAGCTGAAGGAAGAACTGGGCATCGAGGTCTTGACGGCCTATCCCTGGATCACCCGCGTCTTCGTTTATCCTCATGCCAAAGTTCGGCTCCATTTCTTCAGGGTCGTGAAGTGGGGCGGGCAGTTGCATCCTCACGAGGGGCAGCAGTTTTCCTGGCAGCATGTAAAAGATGTCAAAGTGAGCCCTCTGTTGCCGGCCAACGAACCTGTGCTGCGGGCATTGGCGTTGCCGAGCCTTTATGCGATTAGCAATGTCTCGGAGCTGGGTGAGACGGAATTCCTTCTAAGGCTGCAAAGAAAATTGGATGAAGGAATGAGGCTGATACAGGTCAGAGAGAAGGGCATGCCGCGGGTGGTTTTGGAGAATCTTGCGAATCGGGTCGTGTCTCTAGCGCATGGCAGTGGCGCAAGGGTGATGATCAATGCGGATGTTGATCTCGCGAACGAGGTCGGCGCCGATGGCGTACAGCTTTCTGCATCCCAGCTCGCCTCGTTGAAAGAGCGCCCCAAGGTGCGCCTGTGTTCGGCATCCTGCCACAACCTTGAGGAACTGCGCCGTGCGGAAGAGCTGGGTTGCGATTTTGCGCTGCTGAGCCCGGTTTTGCCGACCAAGAGTCATCCCGGGGCGGTTACTCTGGGGTGGGAAGGCTTTGCGGAAATTGTAAAAGGCTCATCCATCCCGGTGTATGCGTTGGGCGGCCTGAGCCGTCAGGACATGACAACCGCATGGCAGCATGGCGCCCACGGAATCTCACTGCTCAGGGGCGCCTGGTAGGCTTTCCTCGTCGACAAGCGCTACGCGAAATTCCTCGTCCGCCCATTTGCCCAGGTCTATCATCCTGCAGCGCTTGCAGCAGAAAGGGCGAAACGGATTGCTTTCTTCATAGCGCGATTCTCCCCCGCAGTGCGGGCATGAGACGATGAGCGTCTTTTTGGTCACGATGTGAGGGTGCAGAAAGTCAGCTCGAAAGGCACGTCGTGCTCATAGAGGGAGGACTTCGCCTCGAAAGTCGCCGAGATGAACCGTATGTTGATCGCATACTTGTTTGCACCTAGCTCGGGTATGCACGGGATGTCGCTGCCAAGGCTGATGCGCAAAAGCAGCGCTGCGCGCCCGCCCTGCATCTGCTGGAATGCGCCGTGATGGGCGACGAAGCTCATCTTTCTGCCGTTCTCCCGCAACAGGTTCAGAAGGATGTTGATCGCGACGCTGATGGGCAAAAGCGGGGAAAGCCATTCCTTCAGGTTGTTTCGTCTCACGCTGACTGGCTGCTGCTGCCAGTAATGATAGGAAGGAAGATCGAACTGGCAGGTGCCTCCGGGCATGCTGGCGCGCTGCTTGATGCTCATCAGCCATTCGTTTTCGCGCAATGCCGCGCCCACCTTGCCGGGCAATGCAAGAAGGTTGTTGGAAGATTGCTCGATCTCGTTCAATATGTTGTCCAGCGCCTGCTCGGATATGGCTGGATTGTTGTGCAGGGTGGCCAGCGCGCGCTTCTGTTTTTCCAGTTCCTGAAGCAGCTCGTTTTTGAGGTCAGGCCTGCATGCAACCTCATGAAGCTCGAAAAGCGTCATTAGAGCGACATGGTGTTCCATGCTGAGATCGCAATTCAAAAAGTGATTCATGCGTGCGAATAAATCCTCGAGGCGCAGCCAGGTGCGTACTTTTTCACTGTTGAGGGGAAATTCGTAGCTGATCACTTTTTTATATGTTGGGATTAAATGGCCGCCAAGTGTGGAAGATATATTGAATGTCAGTCCGTCGTCAAATGGTTATCGACGAAATTTGCATAACGCCGGTGCAGGGCGGCTATGCTTGGAATCAAATCTTCGCGCGTGCCGTTGTTCTCTATGATGTCGTCGGCATGCCGGATGCGTTCAGCCCTGGGAAGCTGCAGCGCGATGATGGCGCGTATTTCGGCTTCTGAAAGGGAACTGCGCTGCATAACGCGATCGATCTGATGCTGCTCCGTGCAGTCTATGAGCAATACACGGTCTACAAGTTTCAGAAAATCCGGCGCTTCGAGAAGCAAGGGGGCCATCAACATGTGGTATGGGGCTGGCTCCTGCATTTTTTTCTTGCAGGCATCCAGTATCATGGGATGCAGGATATGCTCAAGCCTTACCTTGGCCGATGCGTCTGCGATGATCAGGTGTCGCATCTTGCTTCTGTCCAATGCGCCGGATGGGTCCATGAACCGGTCGCCGAACGCTGAACGGATGCCAGGCATCGCCTGACCATTCGGCTTTGTCAGTTCGTGAGAGATCGCATCCGTGTCTATGACGGCTGCACCCAGTTCCCCGAAGAGTTCTGCGACCGTGCTCTTCCCGCTGCCTATGCCACCCGTGAGTCCTACACAGAGCCGGGTCACAAGGCGCCCTCAATGCGCGAAAAGCTGCAGATAGGTCTCTGTCAGCGCATGTCCCCAGAAAAGGGCGATCAGCCCGCCTCCGGCAAGATAAGGGCCAAAGGGGATGGGTATGTCACGGCCGCGTTTGACTGCGACGATCAGCGTGATGCCGACTACGGCCCCGACCATCGAGGAAAGCACGATGACAAGAGGCAGCATCTGCCATCCCATCCATGCGCCAAGCGCCGCCAGGAGCTTGAAGTCACCGTAGCCCATCCCCTCCTTGCCTGTGGCGAGCTTGAATAGCCAGTATACAGCCCAGAGCGAGAGATAGCCGAAGATTGCGCCAAGCACCGCGTCGTGCAACGAAGTGTAAGTGCCGCCAAGGTTCAGGATCAGGCCAATCCAGATCAAGGGAAGCGTGATGCTGTCTGGAAGAAGTTGTGTGTCGAAGTCGATAACGGTCAATGCGAGCAGCGACCAGACAAGCAGTAGCGCGCCGACGCTTGCCAAGCCGAAGCCGAAATGCCAGGCGGCATATCCGCAAAGTGCGCCGCTTATGGCTTCGATTGCGGGATATCGCAATGAGATCGCGGCACCGCATCCCCGGCATTTTCCGCGCAACATGAGATAGCTGAGGACAGGGATGTTCTCCATCGCGCCGATGGGGTGCCCACAATGAGGACAGGCCGAGCGGGGAACCAGCAGGTTGTATCGCTCTTGAGTCTCTGGTGTCTCGCCGCGCAACTCGGCGCATTGTCGCTTCCAGTCAAGATCCAGCATTTTTGGAAGGCGATGGATCACCACGTTCAGAAAGCTGCCGACCAGAAGACCCAGGACAGCGCAAAGGCCGATGAAGGCCGCAGGCGTTGCTTGCATGAAATCGAGAAAACTCATGAGGCGATCGGCCCGCAAAAATCGCGAGCTCCCTTATCCAACGACCGAACCCATCTTGAATATCGGCAGGTACATCGCGATCACCATGCCGCCTATCAGCGTGCCCAGGACCACCATGATGATCGGTTCCATCAGGCTGGAAAGGCCGGCGACGGCGTCGTCCACCTCTTCCTCGTAGAAGTCCGCGACCTTGCCCAGCATGGAGTCCAGGGAGCCCGCCTCCTCGCCGATCGCGACCATCTGGGTCACCATGCTGGGAAACACATTGGTGTTCTGCATCGCGGAAGTCAGGCTGTTTCCCGTGCTGATCTCGCGCTGTATCGCCTTGGTGGCATCGTAATAGATGATGTTTCCTGCTGCTCCCGCAACGGAATTGAAGGATTCGACCAGGGGCACGCCGGCCGCGAACATCGTGGAAAGGGTGCGTGCCCAGCGCGCGATGGTGGCCTTGCGGATGATCTCGCCAAACAGGGGCAGCCTCAAAAGCAGCCTGTCCATGAAGTATTGCACGGGGCGGCTGCGCTTCCAAGCATAGAAGAAACCGTATATGCCGGCCCCTAGGCCAAAGAAGATGAAGAACCAGTATTTGACGAAGAAATCGGAAATGGACATGACGAGCAGCGTCGGCGCCGGCAGGTTTGCGCCGAAACTCGTGAAAAGCTGCTTGAATGCCGGGATCACGAAAATCATGATCACCGCGGTGATGATGAAGGCGACGACGATGATGGAAATTGGATAGAAGAGCGCCGACTTGATCTTTCCCTTGATCGCGAGAATTTTTTCCTGATAGGTTGCGAGCCGATCGAGGAGACTGTCCAGTATGCCCGCCGCTTCGCCGGCGCCGACGAGGTTGCAGTACAGATCATCGAAATACAGAGGATGCTTCTTGAATGCCTGTTGCAGGCTGCTTCCGGTTTCGATGTCGGTCTTGATCGAAAACAGGAGTCTCGCGACGGAAGGATTGCTGTGTCCCTTGCCTACGATGTCGAAAGCCTGCAAAAGGGGAACGCCAGATCGCAGCATGGTGGCAAGCTGCCTGGTAAAAAGCGCGATGTCCTTGGGCTTGATGGCCTTGGTGCTGGTGCGCGCGCGTTTGATCTTGGTGACCTGGATACCCTGGCGGCGCAACTGGGCCGACAGGCTGGCTTCTCCTGCTGAACGGTTCTCTCCTCTGACTAACTTGCCAGATCTATCTTTGCCTTCCCAGTTGTAGGTGTATTCTTTTACATTAGTGGGTGCGACAGCCATGACTTGAGTTCCCCGAGTTGCCTTGTCTCAGTATCATGCCGAGCTTTCAGTGACTTGTAAAGCGCCGGGACTTCATCTGGGAATCAATGCTTGGGAGTCTGGCCGGGGAACAGCCTTGCAACCTTGACGGTGCGATCCTGGACCTGGATGATTTCTATCGGGTAGCCTGCGACCTTGAGGCTGGTTCCCGTCTCGGGAATGTCTTCCAGGTGATCGAGTATCAGGCCGTTAAGGGTCTTCGCGCCATCCAGCGGAAGATGCAGGCCCAGCTTGCGGTTCAACTCGCGTAGGCTCATGGAGCCTTCGAGCAGGATGCTGCCATCCTCCTGGCGCAGGAATTTCCCGGTCTGTGAAGGAGACTGTGTGGTGAATTCGCCGACTATCTCTTCCAGGATGTTTTCCAGCGTGACCAGCCCAAGCAGCTCCCCGTATTCATCCACGACCAGCCCCATGCGCGCGTGGCGCTGCTGGAACTGCTGAAGCTGCTGGAGCAGCGGAGTGTCGGTCGGAATGAAATACGGTTCGGACAGGGTGCCGCGAAGCTCGGCGACATTGAGCGTCGCTTCCTGAAACAGCGCCGGCACGCGTTTGATGTGCAAAATGCCGATGATGTTGCCGGGCGTGTCTTCATATACAGGCAGCAGCGTGTGGTGGCAGGTGGTGATCTGCTCGCGCAACGTTTCCTGGTCGGCGTTGATGTCCAGGGATTCGATCTGGTTGCGCGGGATCATCACGTAGTTGACCGTGATGCGCTCCAGGTCGACCAGATTGAGCAGCATCTTCTGGTGCTGGCGCGGCAAAAAATGTTCTGCGTCCAGCACGAGCCCGCGCAGCTCCTCGAGCGTCATCCTCTGTTTGCTCTGGTCTGTCTGTATCTTGATGCGAAGCAGGCTGAGCAAACCTTTGACGATACCGCTTGCCACGACGACGACGGGATGGAAGAGCTTGATCAGCGGTGAGAGCAGGTAGCTCGAGGGGAGCGCCACGCGCTCGGGATGGCTCGCCGCGATGATCTTGGGCATGATCTCGCTGAACACCAGAAGCAGAAAGGTGATGAGCAGCGTGCCGAGCAGAAGTGCTAACTCGCTGGTGCCGAACAGGCGCTGGATGACGATGTTGGTGATCGCGGCAGCCGAGACATTCACCAGCGTGTTGCCGAAGAGGATGGATCCCAGGAGCTTGTCGACCTTGGAAAGCAGACCTGAGGTGAGCTTTGCACCCCGCACGTTCTTCCGGACCAGGTGGCTCAACCTGTAGCGGTTCAGCGCCATCATGCTGGTCTCGGACGCGGAAAACCACGCGCCGCAAAGCAGCAGAAGGAAGAGGATGAGGAGCAGCGTGTCTAGAGAGAGATCTTCCAAGTTTGGCTCACCCCCCGTGCTCTTTGCGCCTGCTCCACGCCATCATCGCGATTCCCGCGAGCACCATGGGCAGGCTAAGCCACTGTCCCATGCTGACGCCGAAGGTCATCAATCCGAAGATTCCGTCGTCGGGGTTGCGTGCGAATTCCGCGATGAAGCGGAAACTGCCATAGCCGATCAGGAAGAGACCGGAAATCGCCCCAGTGGGCCTGGGCTTCTTCGCGTATATCCAGAGTATCGCGAAAAGCAGCACGCCTTCCAGCGCGAATTCATAAAGCTGGGAAGGGTGGCGCGGAAGGTTGTCCACCTTCGGAAAGACCATGCCCCATGGCAGGTCGGTGGGTCGACCCCAAAGCTCTCCGTTGATGAAATTTCCCAGCCTGCCGAAAGCCAGACCAGGCGGCACCATGGGCGCGATGAAGTCCATAAGCTCAAGCCAGTTGAGCTTATGCCGTTTGGCAAAGAGCGCCATTGCCGTCAATACGCCAAGGAATCCTCCGTGGAAAGACATGCCCCCTTCCCAGACTGCGAAGATCTTCAGAGGCTCTGAAAAATAGTAGGAGGGATTGTAAAACAGCACTTCCCCGAGCCTTCCTCCGAGAATCACACCCAGCACGCCATAGAACAGAAGGTCATCGAGCAGCTTGTTGTCGAGCAGCGGATGGGCCATGTTTGCGATGCGGCGGCGTCCCAGCCACAAAAAGGTCATGAACCCGGCCATGTACATCAGTCCATACCAGTGGACGGAGAGCGGACCTATCTTTACTGCGACGGGATCGAATTGTGGGTAAACGAGCATGGTGGAATCAGGTAGAATCGACGACCTGATTATAGCCTACGAGAGACATCATGCCAGTTTACCGCTCACGAACATCCACTCATGGCCGCAACATGGCCGGCGCTCGCTCGCTTTGGCGCGCGACCGGCATGAAGGATGCGGATTTCGGCAAGCCCATCGTCGCGATTGCCAATTCATTCACCCAGTTCGTCCCCGGGCATGTGCACCTGAAGGACCTGGGGCAGCTGGTCGCTCGCGAGATCGAAAAGGCCGGCGGCATCGCGAAGGAATTCAACACCATCGCGGTGGACGATGGCATCGCGATGGGCCATGACGGCATGCTGTATTCATTGCCGAGCCGGGATCTGATCGCGGACTCGGTCGAATACATGGTGAATGCGCACTGCGCGGACGCGCTGGTTTGCATCTCGAACTGCGACAAGATCACGCCTGGCATGCTGATGGCCGCGATGCGCCTGAACATTCCGGTGGTGTTCGTATCCGGCGGCCCGATGGAGGCCGGCAAGGTGAATTGGCAGGGCAAGGTGAAGGGGCTGGACCTGGTCGATGCGATGGTCGCCGCGGCAGACAGCCGCGTCAGCGACGAAGAGGTCGATGCGATAGAGCGCTCGGCATGCCCCACCTGCGGCTCCTGTTCCGGCATGTTCACCGCCAATTCGATGAACTGCCTGACAGAGGCGCTGGGCCTTTCTCTTCCTGGCAACGGATCTCTGGTTGCAACCCATGCCGAACGCAAGGAGCTTTTCCTGCGTGCGGGCAGGCTTGTCGTCGAGCTTTGCAAACGCTATTACGGGCAGGACGACGAATCCGTCTTGCCGCGCAGCATCGCAAGCTTCGATGCATTCGAGAATGCGATGACGCTGGATATCGCGATGGGCGGTTCGACCAACACGGTTTTGCATCTTCTGGCAGTCGCATATGAGGCAGGCGTTGACTTCACGATGAAGGACATGGACAGGCTTTCCCGCCATGTGCCGACGCTTTGCAAGGTGGCACCTTCCTCCGAATACCACATGGAAGACGTGCACCGCGCAGGCGGCATACCCGCGATCCTGGGAGAGCTCGACAGGGCAGGGCTGCTGCATGGGGATGTAAGCACGGTGCACAGCAAGACGCTGCGCGAAGGATTGAGGCAGTGGGACATCTCGCAGGGCGGGGAGGAGGCGGCCAGGCTGTTCCGCGCCGCACCCGGAGGGATACCTACCACGATCGCTTTTTCACAGTCCATGCTCTATCCGGATCTGGATCGCGACCGGGTTTCAGGATGCATAAGAGACAAGGAACATGCCTACAGCCAGGATGGAGGTCTTGCGGTCTTGCACGGCAATATCGCGCTTGATGGATGCATCGTGAAGACGGCCGGAGTGGATGCAAGCATTTTGAAATTCAAAGGGCGCGCCCGTGTGTTCGAAAGCCAGGATGCTGCGGTCTCGGCGATACTGGCTGACAGCATCGTGGCGGGCGATGTGGTCGTGATCCGTTACGAGGGACCAAAGGGAGGCCCCGGCATGCAGGAGATGCTCTATCCGACTTCGTATTTGAAGTCCAAGGGGCTGGGCAAGGCATGCGCGCTTCTCACCGATGGCCGCTTCTCCGGAGGAACATCTGGCCTTTCCATAGGCCACGTATCTCCTGAAGCCGCGAGCGGCGGCGCGATCGCGCTCGTGCAGGAAGGGGACACGATAGAGATCGACATACCGAATCGCAGCATCGCGCTTGCGATATCGGATGCGGAGCTTGCCGCACGCAGTAAGGAGATGGAGGCCAGAGGAAGCGCTGCATGGAAGCCAGGCAAGCGGGACCGGAAGGTCTCTGTCGCATTAAGGGCCTATGCGGCGATGACCACCAGTGCGGACAAGGGCGCGGTGCGCGATGTGACAAGGATAGAAAAATGATCGCGCGAGGATTTGCAGTTTTTCGAAAGGACAGATCATGATCAGGGAATTGAATGCACAGTTTGGCATCGAGGGTGAACTCGATTTCGTCGAGGATGAAAGTGGTCTCGCCGTAGCTAAAATCGACAATGCTCAAGGTTCGGCCACACTCTGCCTGCAGGGCGCGCATCTGATGAGCTGGCAGCCCAGGAGCCAGAAGACGCCTGTGGTTTGGCTATCGAGGGATGCGAAACTCGCGGTTGGCAAGTCGATCCGCGGCGGCGCCCCCGTCTGCTGGCCCTGGTTTGGCGCGCATGCGACTGAATCTGCATTCCCGGGACATGGATTTGCGCGCACCGTGCCATGGCGCGTGATCGAATCCGGCAAGGGTATCGATGGTGAGACGCGTCTGGCGCTGCGCCTCGTTGCTTCCGACAAGACGCGCGAGCAGTGGCCGCACGCATGCAATCTGGATCTTGTCATCACCATCGGCGAGACGCTGCGCATGGAATTGATCACCGAAAACACGGGCAGCGACGATTTCGTGATAGGCGAAGCCCTGCACACCTATTTCCAGATAGGCGACATCTCAGAGGTCAGCGTGAGCGGTCTTGAAGGTTGCGAATACTGGGACAAGGTCGGCGGCTCGAGCCTCAGGAAGCAGAATGGCGAGATCCGCTTTTCCGGAGAGACGGACAGGGTCTACATCAACACCGTCTCAGAATGCGTGATTCGCGACGAGAAGCTCATGCGCAGCATCCATGTCGCGAAGTCCGGCAGCCTTTCCACCGTGGTCTGGACGCCCTGGATAGATAAGGCGAACAAGATGGGGGACATGGGGCAGCCGGACGGGTGGCGCGAGATGCTCTGCGTGGAGTCGGCTAATGCGCTCGAAAATCAGGTGAAGGTCGCATCGGGAACCCGCCATACGCTGATCGTGGAGTATCGCGCCGTTTCACTCTGAGTCTGAGCTTGGTGCAATCAGCTTCTTCACTCGATTGCAGGAGAAGAACATGAGACCTATCGTTGCAGGAATCGCACTGGCAATGACCGCGAGCATTCTCAGTGCGAGGGAAATGCCTCCCCTGGCGCAGAAAAACAACTGCGCGGTCTGCCATGCGATCGATCACAGGGTCGTGGGCCCATCGTGGATGGAGGTCTCGAAAAAATACAAGGATGCAAAGGCCTATATGTATTCGGTCAATGGCTCCGCATCTCCCGACGCCAAAGAATTTCCGCTGGTGGAAGGCTTGATGCACAAGATTTCCCATGGGGGGCACGGAAACTGGGGAGAGGCGCCGATGATCGCGAACGATCCTAACGAAACCAACCAGGGAGAAATCAGGCAGCTCGTCGAATACATCCTGGGGTTGGCCAGGCAACCCATGAAACCCGCTGGTTCCAGGCCCTCAAATTGACAAGAGGCGCGCCCGCTCCGCATAATCCGGTCGTTTTCTTCATCAGGAATCTGAAATGCGCCTAGTCTCTCTATTGCTTGCATCCCTGCTGCTTGCCGCCTGCGGCAAATCCGCGACCGATCAGCCATCCGATAGCCTGACGGTGCGCATCGGCGCTGCGGCTCCATTGACCGGCCCGCAGGCGCATCTTGGCAAGGACAACGAGAACGGCACGCGCATGGCGATAGAGGATGCAAATGCAAAAGGCATCTCGATAGGCGGCAAGAAGGTGCATTTCGAGCTCGTTAGCGAAGACGATCAGGCAGATCCCAAGACCGCGACCATCGTCGCGCAAAAGCTGGTGGACGACAACGTGAGTGGCGTGATCGGGCACCTCAATTCAGGCACCACCATTCCCGCCGCGAAGATATACAGCGACAACGGCATTCCCCAGATTTCCCCTTCTGCGACTGCAGTCGCCTATACCCATCAGGGATTCAAGACCGCATTCCGGGTGATGGCCAACGATGCGCAGCAGGGGCATGCGCTGGGCGTTTATGCCGTGAAGAATCTGGGAGCCAAGAGGATAGCGGTGATCGATGATCGCACCGCTTACGGGCAGGGGCTGGCGGACGAATTCATCAAGGCGGCAACCGCGTCGGGCGCTGAAATCGTCTCGCATGAATACACAAGCGACAAATCCGTTGACTTCACGGCCGTCCTGACTGCCGTCAAGGCCAAGCAGCCCGAGCTTCTGTTCTATGGCGGAATGGACGCGCAGGGTGGGCCTATGGCAAGACAGATCAAGGCGCTTGCCTTGAACGTCAAGTTCATGATGGGCGATGGGGGGCGCACGCCGGAATTCATCAAGCTTGCGGGTGACGCGGCTGAAGGCGCATATGGATCGCTGCCCGGCGTGCCGCTCGAGAAGATGTCCGGGGGTATGGAATTTTCAAGGCGCTACGAGTCGGAATTCAAACAGCCCATCCAGCTTTATGCGCCTTACTGCTATGACGCGGTCAACGTGATGATCGCCGCGATGCAGAAGGCCAACTCGACCGATCCAGCAAAATATCTGCCGGCGCTTGCGGCCATTTCGCACGACGGCATCACCGCAAAAATCCAGTTCGATAACAACGGCGACCTGAAGGGCGGCGCCGTCACTCTGTACCAGGTGAAGCAGGATCAATGGCAGCCCTTGGAGACCATAGGCGGGCAGTGATTTCTGGCCTCAGCTCCCGAATAAATGGAAATATTCTTACAGCAAATCATCAACGGGCTGGTTCAGGGCAGCGTTTATGCGCTGGTGGCCTTGGGCTACACGATGGTGTACGGGATACTCGGGCTGATCAATTTCGCGCACGGCGAGGTGGTGATGATGGGCGCGATGGTCGCGCTGTCCGCGCTGTCGGTGATGGCGGGACTCCCTCCCTTGGTCTCTTTGCCGTTGAGCCTGTTTCTGGCGATTTCCGTGTGCATGGCGCTGGGTTACGGCATAGAACGCATCGCCTATCGTCCCTTGCGCCATGCGCCAAGGTTGGCACCCCTGATCACCGCGATAGGCGTTTCCATCGTATTGCAGAATCTGGCGATGCTCATATGGGGGCGTGACTACCATTCCTTTCCGCAGCTCTTCGCTAACCATGCGCACAGGATAGGCGGCGCGATCATCAACGACATCCAGATCGTCATCGTGGTTGCGGCATTCTTGATGATGGCAGGCCTCATGCTCGTGGTTCACAGGACGCGTCTGGGACGCGCGATGCGCGCGGTCGCCGAAAACCAGCATGCCGCCCAGCTGATGGGCGTGGATGTCAACCGCGTGGTCTCGATCACCTTCATGATAGGCTCGGCGCTTGCTGCGGTCGCGGGAGTGATGGTCAGCGCGAACTACGGGCTTGCACATTACTACATGGGTTTCCTGTTGGGGCTCAAGGCGTTCACTGCGGCTGTGCTGGGCGGAATTGGAAATCTGCGCGGCGCGATGCTGGGAGGGCTGCTGCTCGGGCTGATCGAGAGCCTGGGCGCGGGCTATATAGGGGATATCACGGGAGGCTTCATGGGCAGTCAGTACCAGGATGTGTTCGCCTTCCTGGTGCTGATCGCGGTTCTGATCTTTCGTCCTTCCGGACTTCTGGGGGAGCGGCTTGCAGAACGCGCGTGAGGTTGTTTTTAGGCGCCTGAATAAGCGCATCGTCTTGATCGCAGTCCTCCTGCTTCTGCCCTTCGCGGTCGACGCGCTACTGGGGCGCGGCTGGCTTCGCATCGTCGATTTCGCGATGCTCTACATCATGCTGGCTTTGGGCCTCAACATCGTGGTGGGTTATGCAGGGCTCCTCGATCTCGGATACATCGCCTTTTTCGCGGTGGGTGCCTATTGCTATGCGCTTTCAGCCTCGCCTCACTTGGCAATCGCCTTCCCCCGGCTCTTCCCGGATGGCGTGCATCTCTCCATTTTCATCGTGCTGCCAGTTTCAGCGCTTTTGGCTGGCGGCATGGGGGTGCTTTTGGGGGCGCCCACATTGAAGCTGCGCGGGGATTATCTTGCGATCGTCACGCTGGGATTCGGGGAGATCATCCGCATCTTCATGAACAACCTGAACGCGCCTTTGAATCTGACGAACGGTCCGCAGGGGATCAGCCGCATCG
The DNA here is from genome assembly GCA_021782365.1 of Pseudomonadota bacterium. Taxonomy (GTDB): domain Bacteria; phylum Pseudomonadota; class Gammaproteobacteria; order Burkholderiales; family Gallionellaceae; genus Gallionella. The sequence goes on along the minus strand of JAJXVB010000006.1, from coordinate 20,536 downwards.
ATCCGATCAGCATCGCGGGTATCTCGCTCAATGCAACGCAGAGGATATTCGGATTCACGCTTCCTTCCGTTCATCTTTATTTCTACCTCTTTCTCTTCTTCGCAGGGCTCGTGGTTTTTGTCTCGCAGCGCCTCGAAAGATCGCGCATAGGTCGCGCGTGGATGGCGATCAGGGAAGACGAGATCGCGGCTTCCGCGATGGGCATCAACACCAGGAACCTGAAACTGCTGGCCTTCGCGATGGGCGCCGCATTCGGCGGAATTTCCGGCACGCTGTTCGCCGGCTTCCAGGGTTTCGTGAGCCCGGAGAGTTTCAGCCTGATGGAATCCGTGATGGTGCTTTGCATGGTGGTTCTGGGCGGCATGGGGCATATTTATGGCGTGATCCTGGGCGGATTGCTGCTTGCGCTGCTGCCGGAATTGCTGCGCCACAGCGTGGTGCCAGTGCAGCAGGCGCTGTTTGGCAAAACCATCATCGATCCTGAGAGCCTGCGCATGCTGCTGTTCGGCTTCGCGCTGATCCTGGTGATGCTTTATCGCCCGGCGGGACTCTGGCCATCCAGGGTGCGCCGCCGAGAACTCTCGTCAGATGAGAGGCCGAATGAATCTGCTTGAGCTTTCCCGCATAGGCAAACGCTTCGGCGGACTCAATGCGCTGACAGATGTGTCCCTGCACATCGAGCGTGGCGAGATATATGGCCTGATCGGGCCGAATGGCGCTGGAAAGACCACGCTCTTCAACGTGATCACAGGACTCTATCAGCCGGACTCGGGAGAGTTTCACTTCAACGGCAAAAGCTATCGTGGAGCAAAGCCGCATGTGCTGGCAGGCGATGGCATCGCGAGGACCTTCCAGAACATACGCCTGTTTGCCAATCTCACGGCGCTGGAAAACGTGATGATAGGAAGACATGTCAGAACCAGGGCGGGCGTGATGGGCTCAATCATGAACAGCCAAGCGACGCGTCTGGAGGAGAAGGCATGCAGGGACAAGGCTTCTGAATTGCTGAATATGGTCGGACTCAAGAAGCCTCACCAGACGCTGGCCAAGAATCTTTCCTATGGCGAGCAGCGTCGGCTAGAGATAGCGCGCGCGCTGGCAACCGAACCCTTGCTGCTCGCGCTGGATGAACCCGCTGCCGGAATGAATGCGACAGAGACGGAAAATCTGAAGGCGCTGATCAATGCGATACGAGATTCAGGCATCACGGTGCTTCTGATCGAGCACGACGTGAAGCTGATCATGGGGCTTTGCGATCGCGTGGCGGTGCTGGACTACGGGCGCAAGATCGCGGAAGGCGTGCCCGACGAGGTGCGAAATGATCCTGCGGTGATTTCCGCCTATCTTGGGGTGGATGGTGAATAGCCTGCTTGAAATCAGGGGAATCAAGATTTCCTATGGCGGCATAGAGGCTGTCAAAGGGATAGATCTCGATGTCGGGAAAGGGGAACTCGTCGCGCTGATTGGCAGCAACGGCGCCGGCAAGACCAGCACGTTAAAGTCCATCGCGGGGTTGCAGCCATCGAATGCGGGGCAGGTGCATTTTGACGGGAAGAGCATGAGCGGTGTGGAAGCCTGCAAGCGCGTGTCCATGGGCATCGCGCTCGTGCCGGAAGGGCGCGGGGTTTTTTCCAGGCTGTCTGTTTCGGAGAATCTTCTGATGGGCGCATATAGCCGAAGCGATGCCGGAATCAGGGAGGATCTTTTGCGCATGTATGATCTTTTTCCGCGATTGATCGAGCGACGCGATCAACTGGCAGGAACGCTGTCGGGCGGCGAGCAGCAGATGCTCGTGATGGCGCGCGCGCTGATGAGCAGGCCCCGCCTTCTGATGCTAGACGAGCCCAGCATGGGGTTGGCGCCCCTGATGGTGAAGAAGATTTTCGAGACGATCAAGGAAGTCGCGGCACAGGGCATGAGCATACTGCTGGTCGAGCAGAATGCGGGCCTCGCATTGCAGGTTGCGGATCGCGGCTATGTGATGGAATCCGGGTCGATCACGCTGTCAGGCACATCCCTGCTGGACAGCGATGCGGTGCGGCGCGCATATCTTGGCGGCTAGATAAGGGTCAGCAGGGGGCTATGACCGGCCGGCCGAAATAATAACCCTGAGCCCAGTCTATGCCGATATCGCAAAGGATGTTTGCAGTGTCCGCATCCTCAACGAACTCGGCAACCGTGATCAGGTTAAGGTCCTTGGCGATGTCGTCGATGCGTCCGATGATCTTCCTGATCCGGTTGTCGCGGATCTGCTTGATGAGGCTGCCTTCGATCTTGAGGAAGGAGACCGGCAGTTCGGCCAGGTACTGAAAAGAGGAATAGCCGCTGCCGAAGTCGTCGACTGCCAGGCGCATGCCGAAATCCAGGAAGGGCGCGAGCTTGGCCTTCACCGCATTCATGTCTCCCAGAAGCTGCCTCTCGGTGATCTCGAGAACCAGCGGCTTAACCGGGCCGAGATCGATGCCGCAGGTCAGGCATGCTGCCTGCGCTTCAATGAAAAGTTCCTGTATGAGTTCCTGGTGAAGCAAAAAGTCGCCTGACAGGTTCACGAAATGTGCGATGCGTTCCCCGCCGGCCGCGATGTTGCCAGCACAGCGGTTCATGGTTCTCTTGATGATCTCGGAATCTATCAGGTGCGTGAGCTGTAGTTCGGTTGCGGCCGATATGAACTGCATCGCTTCGATGGGCTTTCCGTTCTCGTCTATCAGCCGAGCCAGCGCTTCTTCCGCGACGGTCTCGCGGGTCTTGAGATCGACGATGACCTGGTAGGCGGGCACGAGGCGGTTGTTCGCGATCGCATTGTTGATCTTCGAGGCGATGGAATAGATCTCGTGCTTTTCCTTGGCGGCGACGACGCGATTTCGGCCAGTCTTCTTCGCCTCGTAGAGCGCGGCATCCGCGGCCCTGATGAGAAAATCGGGCGTTTCGCCATCCTGGGGAAAGCTTGAGATGCCTATGCTCATCGTCGCCTTGATCAGTTGACCGTTGAGCTCGATCGAAAACTGGTCGACGCTTTCCCTCAGCCTTTCCGCGATCGCCTGCGCTTCCGCTTCGTCGGTGTCGGGCAATATCGCGAGAAATTCCTCTCCTCCCCATCTTCCTATCCAGTCGCATGACCTCAAGGTGCTCCTCGAGGTTTCGCTGATGCCGCGAAGTATCCTGTCGCCCGTTTCGTGCCCATAGTTGTCATTGATCAGCTTGAAGCGGTCGAGGTCCATCAGCAGCAGGCTGAAGGGCTTCCCGGATCTCTTCGATTGCGCATATTCGCGATGGATGATTTCGGTGAAGGCGCGCCGGTTCATGAGGCCGGTCGTGTGATCGAAGCTCGCCATTTTCTCCAGCATCAGCTTCAAGTTCGCCTGCTGCAGCGCGACGGTCGCAAGCTGCGAGAAGGCGACAAATGCCTCGATCCCCACCTGCTTGAAATACGCGGGAGAGTCGGCAAAGATCACGATCAGTCCGCGATATGTCTCGTTGGGATTTCCTATGGGCAGGGTGAGCGCCTCCTGGAGGTCGTACTGGATCGCGCGTTCGCGCCAGATGCCGAAGGTCTGATCCGAACGGACGTCGACCAGAACGGGCTGGTTGCTTGCGAGCGAACGCCTGCCAGGACCTTGCATTGCTTCGGGCGACAGATCGATGATCAGATTTTCGGTATATTCGGAAGCACGTCCAACGGTGTAGGAGGGGGAGATGGTTTCGCTGTCCGGATTGCCGAGATACATCCAGGCAAGGCAGATGTGTTTTGACGAGGCAACGAGCGCATTGCAGGCAGCCTTCAAAACTTCATCCGGCGTGCTTCCCTGGGCCAGGCTTTGCGTTGCAGCCAGCAGAGCCTGGTTGATCAGCAGTTGTTCCTGAATCGATTCCATCTGTGTACCTGAGGTTTAGGCGTTAAGTTTAACCCAAAGTCAGGGGCGCGTGTTTTATTGATCAGGATACGCTCCAGCTCGCATCGAGCAGGCGTTCCTTATGGGTTTCCTTCATGCGCAGTATATGCGCGCAGTCCTGGCGGTGGATCGCAATGCCGCGATCTCTCGTGACATAGGCAATGATGCTGTCTGGGGGCTCGGGATTGCAGCACCTGGCCATGCGGCTTGCCAGATTTCCCACGCCTTCGATCAGGATGCCGGTCGAGCTGCTGCGCTCGGCCGGGGGTCTATATGTCGGTTTCACGACCGCAGCGATCTTGTGCGGAAGCTCCGCGTGCAGGGCCTGCGCGATGCGCCTCGTCGTGATCTCGTTGCGTCCTATCGCGGCGAGCAGCTCTTCAGGCTTGTTGAAGTGCAGGCGCTGAGCCAACTTTTCCTGGTTCACGGATGTCACGCCCAGCCTGTTGAGCTCCTTGTCCAGCTGCACGCGGCCCTGGGCGATGCTCTCATCCAGGTTTTGGCTCTTGAACCAGGCGCGCACCTTGGCGCGGGCCCTGCTGCTGTGCAGGAACCCAAGGGAGGGACTCAGCCAGTCGCGGCTCGGCGCGCCTATCTTGGCAGTCAGTATTTCCACGCGCTCCCCGTTCTGCAAGGGATAGTTAAGCGGAACGATATGCCCGTTCACCTTGGCGCCTCGCGTTCGGTGCCCGAGATCGGTATGCAGGCTGTAGGCGAAATCGACGGGTGTTGCGCCGTTGGCCAGCGCGATGACTCTTCCCTGCGGTGTGAAGACGTAAACCTGATCCCTGAAGAGATCGTTTCTGAACTGTTCCTTCAGGTCTCCTGTGTCGGCAAGATCCTGCTTCCACTCCAGGATCTGGCGCAGCCAGATGATCTTCTCGTCCAGCCTCGAATCCGCCTTCTTGCCTTCCTTGTAGCGCCAGTGAGCGGCAACCCCAAGCTCCGAATGCTGGTGCATCTCATGGGTGCGTATCTGTATCTCGAAGGCTTGTCCGCGCGGGTCCCGGACCGCCGTGTGCAAGGATCGGTAGTTGTTGCTCTTGGGGTGCGCAATGTAATCGTCGAATTCGCTCTCTATCGGCTGCCACATCGACTGCACGAGGGAAAGCGCGGCATAGCAGCTTTCCACGTCTTCGACCAGTATGCGAACCGCGCGCACATCGTAGAGTTCTTCAAACGCAAGGTGCTTGCGCTTCATCTTGTTGATGATGCTGTAGATGTGCTTGGGGCGCCCTGTGACCTGAGCCTTGATGCCTGCGTGATCCAGGGCTGTTTTCAGCTGGGAGATGATGTCGCTGATGTATCTTTCACGGTCGATCCGCTTTTCATCCAGGAGGCCGGCGATCTTCTTGTAGAGGACGGGCTCCAGATAGCGCACGGAAAGGTCTTCGAGCTCCCATTTGATCTGCCATACGCCAAGGCGGTTTGCCAGAGGCGCGTAGAGATTGTGCGTCTCATGCGCGATCAGCCTTTGCTGTTCCTCTGGGGCGCTGGACAATTCGCGCAGGGTCTGCGTGCGCTCGGCAAGTTTGATCAGGACGACGCGTATGTCCTCCACCATCGCCAGGAACATCTTGCGCAGGCTTTCGATCTGGGATTCGCCCTTCTTGAGATCATGGCTCTCCTGGCTTAATTCCTGCATCTGCTCGAGGCGCGAGATGCCTTCCATCAGCAGCGCGATGCTGGAACCGAAATCGGCACGGATCTTATCCTGCCATTCGATCATGAATTCAGGAACGGCCTGAAGGATGGATGCCGCGATAGCCTCGTGATCCATGTTCATGTCTGACAGGACGCCTGCCGTACCCAGCGCATGCTGCAGCAGTGGGAAGCCTATCGAATTTGTCCTTCCGGCATAAAGCGATTCGGCAAGAGTGCAGGCGCGCTTAACGGTTTCAGTCTCGGCAGGCGTGAAAATTCGCGCAAAGCCTGCAAGCCAGGATTCCGTGTCGAGCTGCACTGCGCGTGTGGAAACCATGATTATTCTTGGGACATCAGCCGCTCACCAGCCTGGTGGTGATGTATTCCCATTCGGCGGGGTCGAGCGGCGTGATCGACAGTCGGTTGCCGGGCTGCAGCGTGCGCATGCGCTGAAGTTCGGGATGTTTGCGCAGCTCGTTAAGCGGAATGAGTTCGATCTTTCTGACGAGTTGCACGTCCACGTTGAACCAGCGCGGCTGCTCCTGTGTCGCCTTTGCGTCGAAATACTTGTTGTTGCTGTCGAACTGCGTGGCGTCCGGGTAGGCCAGGCTTGCCACCCTGGCTATGCCTGCGATGCCGGGAGCCTTGCAGTTGGAGTGGTAGAACAGCACGCCGTCCCCGATCTTCATCTGGTCTCTCATGAAGTTTCTGGCCTGGTAATTGCGCACGCCGTACCAGGCCACACTCTGGTTCGGGAAGGTTGCCAGATCATCTATGCTGACATCCGACGGTTCTGATTTCATGAGCCAATAGCGCAAATTGCACCTCGTATTTCGCAATCATTCGGGATCAGGATTATAAGACAGTCTGGCGATCAGGATTGGCCGTGCCTTCGATTTTTGCACGGGTCTGTATTTACATCGAAAAAAATGCGACTATAGGCAACCGTTCAACATAACAGAGCGGCCTTCAAGGCTGCCGCGGTCGTTTCATCAATCAGGGAGGAAGAATATGAGTAGCGAATCACCCGGCTTTTTCCGTCAGCTTCCGAGCGCGCTTCCAGGGCTGGTATTGATCATCGTCACCATGATGGTCATACGCATCTGGATCGAACCCTGGATGGCGCATACCAAGATTTTCGGCATGTCCAAGCCGCTCACCGATGCCTTTCACCTCAATTACATCTTGCTCGGCATCATAAGCGGCATGTTTTACCGCAACATTGTTTTCGGCGGAAAGATACCTGACATGCTGGTTGACGGCTTCAGGCTTTCTCGCCTGATGATCAAGGTCGGGATAATACTGTTGGGCTCTCTTTACACTTTTTCCGCGATCATCAAGCTTGGCTTCACCGCGATCGCGCTGATCAGCGCATTCGTCGTGCTCACGGTGCTGATGGTGCTCTGGCTCGGAAAGGCCTTCGGGCTTGACCGTTCGATGACCGCGGTGCTTGCCAATGCGCTAAGCATCTGCGGCGTGAGTGCTGCGGTTGCGACCTCTCCTGCGGTTGAAGCCAAGGCGAGCCATGTGGCTTATGCGATTGCGACGATACTGGGTTTTGGCGTGCTGACCATGTTCTTGAGCCCTTACATCGGGCATGAACTCGGTTTGACCAACATGCAATACGGCGCGTGGATAGGCACGGGGATATTGAACACGGGACAGGTGCTGGCTTCTGCGCTGGCGTTCGATCCGCAGGCCGGACCTGGAACTGCGCTGGCCGTAGCCGAGGTATGGAACGTCATGCGCGTGATTGCGATTCCCTTTGCGGTGTTCGCGGTCACGTTCTGGTACTGGGCAGGCAAGGATGCGGTTGACAGCAAGGGAAACAGGCAGAGCCTGGGCTCGCTCCTGGTTGAAAAATTTCCGGTGTTCGTGATCGGTTTCATGGCGATGGTGTTCTTGACCAGCATGGGTGCGTTTGGCGATGTAGGCGTGGAAAGCGGTCATTCCCCTTCAGCCGCCATCATGTCCTTGCGCGTCACGATGCAGTGGATCTTCGGTTTTGGCCTTGTCGGGCTTGGCGGCTTCATAGACTTCGATGAACTGCGTCAGGCCGGAGGCGCGCCTTTCAGGCTGGGCCTCCTGGTAGGTGCTACGAAATACATTGTGGCATTGCTGATCGTCCTGCTGCTAAAGCAGTACTTTGTTTAAATTTCATGCTACCGGGAAGAACAATGGCTAATGAAGATAAGTATGGCGTTAATGGGGCAAGCGATGCGGAAATGGGAAACAAGGCATCGCTTTTCAAGGACGATCGCGCCGAGGATATCGGCGCGATCATCATCACAGTGATCATCGTGGTGGCTATCGTACTGTTGAAAAAGTAGCATGGGTTTTGGCAGCATCGTCGTTGCGGTCGATGGCGCAGAAGCGTCAAAGGATGCGCTCGACCATGCTGTCTTTCTGGCCCGGAATCAGGATGCGAGGCTGCTTGGTATTTTCGTCGTCGACTCGAAGTGGCCGGATTTCATCGGCAACGACTGGCAATCAGCAAAGGGGGCGAGGCAGGGTTTTCTCGACTACATAAGAAGAGAACAGGAAGAACAGGCCGAGCTTGCGCGCTCGCAGTTTTCGCTTGCCGCGCAGGGAATGGAAGGAGCGGTGTTTTCTGTTCATGCGGGAGATCCTGCTTCCGTGCTCGTCGCGCAATCGGCAAGCGCGGGAATTCTGATCGCAAGCAAGCGCGTGTTCCAGGTCAGCGGAAGGCCAAGCTTAAGATCGCTCGCTGCAAGGCTTTCCAAAAGGGCGTCGTGCCCCCTGATGCTGTTTCCCTGAGTTCTGGCTAGATGCATAGGAAGGATGCCGATGCGATCGCTGCGCCAAGCGCGATTCCGGCCAGCACGTCCGTCGGGTAGTGCAGGCCCAGCACCGGTCGGGAGAGGGCGACCAGCGCTGCGAAGGGGATCGTCAGCCAAGCGAGAGCGGGGAAATAGTATATCGAGATTAGGCTGAACGAAACGGCGTGCATGGTGTGGCCTGAAGGGAAGCTGAACTGGTCCAGCGTTTTTCCTGTGCAGATGATGGACGGGTATACGTTGAAGGGTCTGGGGCGCAGCGTGTGTTCCTTGATGAGCTTGTAGATCGCAGTCCCGACAAGCCCGACCGCCAGCATGTGCAGCACGGCCGGCAATGCCTGCTCCTGGTATTTAAGCATTAACAGCGCCATCAGCGCATACCAGAATATGCCGTCTCCCAAGCGGCTGACCAGGCGGAAAACATGGCGCACATAAAAATTCCGGCTCTGCCGGTTGCAAAGATGGCAGAGCGCCGCGTCGAAGTCGTTAATCCGTTGCAGCGGCGAATTCAGGTTGGCCATTTGATATTCCCTCCGTATGCAATGTCTTGAAGAGCATCGATTCCATCTGATTCATGATGTGACTCCACCCTTGAAGCCTGACCGCCTCGTGAGCCGCATTGCGCAGGCGCGTTATGCGCTCCCTGTCCTCTATCAGCAAGACGGCCTGCAGGATGAATGCCTGCTCGTCGCCCATGGGAACCAGAACGCCGCTTGAGTCGTTGACTATATGCTGGCGCGCTGCGGCATAATCGAAGGCGACCGTAGCCAGGCCGCTTGCCATCGCCTCTATCGTCACGTTGCCATAGGTCTCGGTCATGCTGGGGTAGATGAAGATATCGCCGGATGCATAGTGCTCGGCCAGATTCTCGCCCTTTTGCATGCCCGAAAAAATGATGTCGGGGTACTGCTTCTGGAGTCTTTCGCGCGCAGGCCCGTCGCCTACCAGCACCATCCTGGCATCCGGGTTCGCCTCTCGCATCTTGTAGAAGGCATCTATCGCAAGGCCCAGGTTTTTTTCTGCAGCGAGGCGGCTCACCAGCATCACGACAGGGGTATCTTCATCTGCACCCCAGGATGCGCGAAGCTCGGCGCTTCGCCTTTTGGGATTGAAGAGCTGGGTGTCGACGCCGCGCGATACCACTTCCACATTGCGGTAGCCTTCTTCTGCAAGCTGCTTTTGCAGTTCGTCAGTGGGCACGAGAGTGCAGGCGGCCTTGTTGTGGAAATGCCTGAGGTAAGCCGCGATGGGCCATTTCAGAAGACCTATTCCGTAGTGCTTGGTGTAGCTGTGGAAGTTGGTGTGGAAGTCCGTGCTGACCGGGATTTCAAGCCTCTTTGCGGCCGCCAGGGCAGACCAGCCAAGCGGCCCTTCTGTTGCGATATGAACGATGTCAGGGCGCGCCTCCTTCCAGAGGCTCAGCAACCTTCCCTTGGCGGGCAGGCCGGACTTGAGTTCGGGATAGCCCGGTATGGGCATGCCCTTGACCAGCGTCTCGCGATAATTGACCGAGCTTGTCGCCACATCATCGCGATGCTGGCGAGGCCTGACAAGGTGTATGTCGTGGCCGCGTTCGCATAGCCCATGCACCATGCGCCCTATGGTGATCGCAACGCCGTTGACCTCGGGCAGGTAAGTTTCAGTGACCAGCGCGATGCGCAGGCGTTTTGGCAAGCCTTCGGTTTCGTTCATCATGAAACGCATCGTGATGCGGCTGCATGAAGCTTTCATGAACCTTTGTTGAAGATTTCATGAAGCCATCAAAACCAGCGCCCAGACGACCACAGCATTGATGAGGCTCACCAGAACTGCGGCGCTGCCGATGTCCTTCGCGCGCTTGGCAAGATCATGGCTGTCCAGAGAGATGCGGTCGACCGTCGCCTCTATCCCGGAATTGATCAGCTCGACGATGATCACCAAAAGCACGCTGCCTACCATCAGCGCCTTGCCGATCAGGTTTGCCGGCAGAAAAATGGCGAGCGGTATCAGGATGGCTGCGAGCAGCACTTCCTGGCGGAATGCGTCTTCATGCTTGTAGGCCGCGCGAAAGCCGGCCAGAGAATAGCCGAACGCATTGATCAGGCGGCGCAAGCCGGTCTTGCCTTTGTAGGGACTTTCCATTGCAGTTTATCCGTTGTGGTTTTTGGGGTTTAACGACCCTGACGATATCATGCGCAAAAAAAAACGCGCAATGCGCGTCAAAGGGGGATGTGCGGTTTTATGAGGCCCTGCGCAGGAAATGCCGGGTGGCGCGCGCGCTGATGCGCGATACGGGGAGCAGGATGAAGAGATCGGCGGAGTTGAATTCGGGATCCCATGCGGGTTCTCCCGCGACATAGGCGCCCAGGCGCAGATAGCCCTTGATCAGCGGAGGTATGATCACGTCGAGATTCTGTTCCAGATTCTCGATGGGTAAACGGCGATGCGGCGCAACGCGCAGCTCTTCAGGAGATGCGTGAAGCTTGAAGACCTTGTTGAACACGCTTGCGGCATAGTGCCCGCCATCGCTCATGCCGATGCTGGCACAGCCGATCAGGTATTCGTGATTGCGCTTCGTGATGTATTCGGCAAGCCCCGACCAGAGCTGGGCGATCGTCGCGCCGTCCCTGTAGTGAACGTCCACGCAGGAGCGGCCGACTTCGGCCATGCGGCCGCGCAGGTGCTGCAGGCTGCTCATGTCGAATTCTGTCTCGGAATAGTATCCGCCTGCATTGCAGGCCTGTTCGGGAGAGAGGATGCGATAGGTTCCAACCACCTTGCTGTTGCCCTGGTCACGCACCAGGAGATGATCGCAGTACTCGTCGAAGCGGTCGATGTCGAGACCTGATGAGGCGCTGGGAAGCTTTGCGCCCATTTCGAGCCCGAATACCTGATAGCGTATGCGCTGGGCTTCCCTGATTTCTTCGGGTGTTTTTGCAAGTTCGCAGCTCAAGCTGCGAGAGGGCTGGGCTGCTGCTGGGTGTAACAGGTCAAGCATGATCGCCTCCTTGAAGGTAGTGCGATCAGACTAAGCCTTGCATGTTGCAGGCGGGTTAAGCGTATGTGAACAATAAATTAAACGGCGTCTTCCATCGGATGAACAACCACAGCGTTTCCCCAGAGCTTGGACATGATGAGGCTTGCTGCATGCGGGTCGCCGCTCGTGAAGAAATGCTCGAGCCCGTCACCGGGTAAGGTGTCTGGAAGTTCCGCCAGGAGCCTGCGCTGCAACTGGCGGGCGACCGCTTCTCCCGTGTCGATCAGCGCAATATCTGGACCTGCGACTTTGCATATCATCGGTGCAAGAAATGGATAATGGGTGCAACCCAGGATCAGCGTGTCAGCACCGTGAGAAAGCAGTGGCCTTGTGTAGCGCTCGACGAGACTTAAGGTTTCGGGTCCTTCAAGGTCGCCCGATTCGACCTGCTCGACAAGGCCGGGGCATCCCTGAGTGATGACTTCGATGCCCTTCGCATGTCGCTCGAGCAGGGCGGCAAAGCGCGCGCTCTTGAGGGTGCCGACGGTCGCGAGGATTCCCACCACGCCGCTTTTCGTTGCCGTGACTGCAGGTTTGACCGCGGGCTCCATGCCGATGATCGGACATTCAAAATCACGGCGCAATCTCGCTGCCGCCGCCGCAGTCGCGGTGTTGCAGGCGATCACGATGGCTTCCGCGCCCTGTTCGATCAAAAAGCGCGTCAGCTCGACGGCGCGCTGCTCTATGTAATGCTGGGGTTTGTCTCCATAGGGAACATGGGCGGAATCCGCGACATAGACGAGATCCGCATCAGGCAGCAAAGTCCGGATGTGGCGCAGCACGGAAAGCCCGCCTACGCCTGAATCGAACACGCCTATTGTCGTCATGCGCCTAAAGTGTCATGCCCTGTTCACGCAGATATTCCTCGTAGGTGCCGTGGTAGTCGGTCACGCCCTTTTCGGAAATCTCGATGATGCGGGTGGCAAGAGAAGAGACGAATTCGCGGTCATGGCTCACGAAGATCACCGTGCCCTTGTATTCGAGCAGTGCCGTGTTGAGCGACTCGATGGATTCCATGTCCATGTGGTTGGTCGGCTCGTCCATCAGCAAGACATTAGGGCGGGAGAGCATCAGCTTGCCGAAGAGCATGCGTCCCTTTTCGCCGCCAGACAGCACTTTCACCTGCTTCTTCGCCTCGTCGCCGGAGAAAAGAAGTCGGCCGAGGGTCGCGCGCACAGCCTGATCGTCGTCATTTGCTCCGCGCCATTGCGTCATCCAGTCCGTCATGCTTTGGTCGACTGCAAATTCTGCACTGTGATCCTGCGCGTAATAGCCGATCTTCGCTTTTTCAGTCCATTTGATGGAGCCGGTGTCGGGAGTAAGGTCGTTTGCCAGGCAGCGCAGGAGCGTGGTCTTTCCGATGCCGTTGGGCCCGATGATCGCGATCTTCTCCCCGGCATCGATGCGGAAATTCACGTTGGAGAAGAGCACTCGGTCGAAGCCCTTGGACAGCTTCTCGACCTCGACTGCGGTGCGATGAAGCTTCTCCCTTTCGTCGTATTCGAATCTGATGAAGGGATACTGGCGGCTGGATGGCTTGATGTCCTCGATCTTGATCTTGTCGATCTGGCGCGCGCGCGAAGTGGCCTGCCTGGCCTTGGAGGCATTGGCCGAGAAACGCGCGACGAAGGCCTTGAGTTCTGCGACCTTTTCCTTCGCGCGTGCATTGTCGGCAGCCTGCTGCTCGCGCGCCTGGGTCGAGGCCAGCATGTAGTCGTCGTAGTTGCCGGGGTAGGTCGTGATCTTGCCGTAGTCCAGGTCGCACATATGGGTGCAGACGCTGTTCAGGAAATGCCGGTCGTGCGAGATGATGATCATCGTCGACGTGCGCGCATTGAGGATGTTTTCCAGCCAGCGTATGGTGTTGATGTCGAGGTTGTTGGTTGGTTCGTCTAGCAGCAGTATGTCCGGGTTTGAAAACAGCGCCTGGGCCAGCAGCACGCGCAACTTGAAGCCCGGTGCAATCTCGCTCATCTTGCCCTGGTGAAGATCGATTCCGATGTCGAGTCCCAGAAGCAACTCTCCTGCCCTGGCCTCCGCCGTATAGCCGTCGAATTCTGCGAAGGCGGCTTCGAGATCGGCCGCGCGCATGTAGTCCTCTTCGGTCGCGTCGGCATTCGCGTAGATCGCGTCGCGCTCCGACATCACTTCCCACATCTCCTTGTGGCCCATCATCACCACGTCCAGCACGCGGTTGTCTTCATAGGCGAACTGGTCCTGGCGCAGCTTGCCCAGCCGCTCCCCCTTGTCCAGCATCACCTCGCCCGAGGTCTGCGCGAGGTCTCCGCCCAGTATCTTCATGAAGGTGGACTTGCCGCAGCCATTGGCGCCGATCAGGCCGTAGCGGTTGCCGTTGCCGAATTTCACGGACACGTTTTCGAACAGCGGCTTGGAGCCGAATTGCATGGTGATGTTGGCGGTGGAAAGCATGATAGTGACCTGTTCTTCAGAATTTCAAATGTTAATTTTATCATTGCGCGGCATTCAGCGGTTCCCGGCTCCTGGAATCTGCATGATCCCTGGCGATAGGCTAGAATATGAATATTCCTTTCCGGCAAGAAACCCATGGTTCCCCATCTGACGACTGCACTCAATGGCCCGCTGCTCGATCTCGAGCGGCGTTTCCTCGCCGCATTGCCCAACATAGAGCACTGGTTTCGCAAGCAATGGCAGGATCATGCGGCACCCATCTATGCCTCTGTGGACCTGAGAAACAGCGGCTTCAAGTTGGCGCCCGTCGACACGAATCTCTTCCCGGGCGGATTCAATAATCTCAACCCTGATTTCTTGCCGCTCTGCGTGCAGGCGATGCAGGGTACGGTCGAGAAGATCTGCCCTGAGGCGAGGGGCGTGCTTTTGATCCCGGAAAATCACACGCGCAACCTTTTCTATCTGCAAAACGTCGCCCAGATTGTGACGATACTCAAACAGGCTGGCATGCTCGTGAGAGTCGGAAGCCTCTTGCCCGAGATCGCGAAGCCCACAAAAATCGCGCTGCCGGAGGGGGGCGAGCTGACCCTCGAGCCTCTGGTCAGAAACGGCAACCGGCTAGGCCTGGAGGGTTTCGATCCTTGCGTGATACTGCTCAACAATGATCTTTCAGGAGGCGCGCCGGACATCCTGAAGAATATCGAACAGGCGATATTCCCGCCGCTTTCTGCAGGGTGGTATACCAGGCGTAAATCGAGGCACTTTGCCGCATACGATCGCGTGGCGAACGAATTTGCCGCGCTGCTCGGCATCGATCCCTGGCTCATCAATCCTTATTTTGCGACATGCAACCAGATCAATTTCCATGAACGCGTCGGCGAAGAGTGCCTGGCGGCGCAGGTCGATGCGGTATTGCAAAAGATGCGCGCAAAGTATGCGGAATACGGCGTGAAGAGCGATCCCTTCGTGATCGTCAAGGCGGATGCAGGCACCTATGGGATGGGCATCATGACGGTCAAGGATGCGAGCGAAATCACGGGCTTAAATCGCAGGCAGCGCAACAAGATGGCGGTCGTGAAGGAAGGCCTTGAAGTATCGGATGTGCTGGTTCAGGAGGGCGTCTATACCTTCGAGAACATCAACGAGGCGGTCGCAGAACCCGTCGTCTACATGATCAATCATTCCGTGGTCGGCGGATTCTATCGCGTGCACACCGATCGGGGCGTCGACGAGAACCTCAATGCGCCCGGCATGCATTTCGTGCCGCTGGCTTTCGAGTCGTCCTGCACGCTGCCCAATCCCGACAGGGCGCCGGACGACATGCCCAACCGTTTCTATGCCTATGGGGTGGTTGCTCGCCTTGCATTGCTAGCGGCTTCATTCGAGCTTTCCGAAGAGCAATGAGCGCATTGCATTTTAAAATGCCATCATCCTCTCTGTGGTTAGCCAAAGGCTTTCTCTGCATTTTATTTCTTGGCCTTTTTTTGACCGGGTGCAGCAAGGAGCCTATTTATCAGGAAGAGGGCTATGTGTTCGGCACGATGGTCGAGGTCACGATCTACGGGGAACCTGAAGAGCGTGCAAGGCTTGCCTCGGCCCAGGTGATGCACGAATTCCAGCGCCTGCACAACATGCTGCATGCGTGGAAGCCCTCCGAATTGAGCGATCTGAACAAGGCCATTGCGGAAGGTCAGGATCGCGTCGTGAGCAGCGAGCTGGCTGCGATATTGCAGGATGCAGGTTCGCTTTCCCGGGAATCGCATGGCCTCTTCAATCCGGCGATAGGTGGCCTGGTTGGGCTCTGGGGTTTTCATTCCGACAGCTTCAAGCCGTCAGAGCCGGATCCTGATGTGATCGCTGCCTGGGTGAAGGCCAACCCACAGATCAGCGATCTTACCTATACGAGTGTCGAAGGCGGAGTGAAGGTGCACAGCAGCAACAAGGCAGTGCAGATCGATCTCGGAGGGTATGCCAAGGGATATGCTCTGGACAGGGCGCTGGAATTGCTGAAGAAGGCGGGGATACGCAATGCGCTGGTCAATATCGGCGGTAACATCATCGCGCTGGGCAAGCACGGCCAGAAACTCTGGCGCGTAGGCGTGCAGCATCCCAGGGATGCCGGTGCGCTGGCCGTGGTCGATTTGCAGGATGGGGAGGCGATAGGCACATCCGGTGACTATCAGCGGTATTTCATGCTAGGAGGAAAGCGCTATTGCCACCTGATCGATCCCAGAAGCGGCTATCCGGTGCAGGGGGTGGAGGCCGTGACGGTGCTGACCCGGGGTGCCCGCGCGGGAGTGCTGTCCGATGCCGATTCCAAACCTTTGTTTGTCGCAGGTGTCAAAGGATGGCGGGAAGCGGCAAGCTGGATGAATCTCGAAGATGCGATGCTGGTGGATGGCAATGGCGGCATCCATATCACAATCGGACTCAAGAAACGGCTAGAATTCAGCAACAAGAATGTGCGCCTGCAGGTCGAATAGG
The DNA here is from genome assembly GCA_021782365.1 of Pseudomonadota bacterium. Lineage (GTDB taxonomy): Bacteria > Pseudomonadota > Gammaproteobacteria > Burkholderiales > Gallionellaceae > Gallionella. Next base: position 4,274 of record JAJXVB010000006.1, on the reverse strand, counting down.
GGCGTTTGGAGGAATCTGAATTGGTTGGGATATTACTCGTGACGCACAACGGATTGGGCAACAGCCTTGCCGATTGTGTCAAACATGTGTTGGGAAAAATGCCTGACAATCTCAGGGTCTTGTCTGTGCTCGCGGAAGAGGACCCACAGAAGAAATTCGCCGAAGGGGAAAAACTCATCAGGGAGCTCGACAACGGCAGCGGCGTGCTGATCCTGGCCGACGTGTTCGGCGCAACGCCAGCAAACATAGGCCGCAGGCTTTGTCATACTGAGCGCGTGTCGGGTGTCGCGGGCGTGAATCTTCCCATGCTGCTTCGCGTGGTCTGCTCGTCGAACAAGCCTCTGCACGAGATGGCCGATCTGGCCGTTGAAGGCGGGCGCGAATGCATCGTCCACATGGAGCACTAGCATGCAGCAGGAAATCACGATCATCAACAAGCTGGGCCTGCATGCGAGGGCTTCCGCGAAACTCACGCAACTGGCTTCAAGTTTCAAGTGCGAAGTGATGCTCTCGCGCAACAACCGCCGCGTGAATGCCAAGAGCATCATGGGCGTGATGATGCTGGCGGCGGCCAAGGGGGCGACCATCACGATAGAGACCCATGGGGAGGATGAGGATGCGGCGATGAAAGCGATCGTCGCGCTGATCAACGACTACTTCGGAGAAGGCGAATGACTTTTGCGCTGCATGGCATTGCGGTTTCCAGCGGAATTGCGATCGGCTATGCGCATCTGCTTTCGCATAATTCCCTGGAGGTTGCGCACTATACGCTGCCCAAGTCTTTCGTTGCCGACGAAGTATCGCGCTTCGATGCCGCGCTGCAGGCCACGCGCAACGAGTTCGCGAGCCTGCGCAGCAACCGACCGAGCTATGCCGCGGCTGAATTCGACGCATTTCTCGAGCTGCACCAGATGATACTGGACGACCCGCTGCTCAGCATCGGGCCGCGACAGATGGTCGAGCGCGAGCACTGCAATGCGGAATGGGCGGTCAAGGTGCAGACCGACGCGCTGGTCGCTCAGTTCGACGAGTTTGAGGATGCCTATCTGCGCGAAAGGCAGGCGGATGTGAAGCAGGTCGCCGAGCGATTGCTGAAGCAGCTCTCAGGCCAGCCAGGTCACCAGCCAACCCATTTGCGGCGTGATGTCGAGACGATACTGGTCGCGCATGACCTGAGTCCGGCAGACATGATCCAGTACAGGCCACAGCAGTTTGCCGCCTTCGTCACCGATGCGGGGAGTGCGACTTCGCACACGGCGATCGTCGCGCGCAGCCTAAACACCCCCTGTGTTGTCGGCTTGCACAATGCGCGAGAGCTGATCCGCGAGGACGATCTGCTGATACTGGATGGAGAGCAGGGCATCCTGATCGTCAATCCTGACAAGGCGATCCTGGCAGAATACAAGCTGCTGCAGAGCGAATGGGAGCTCGAGCGCAAGAAGCTGAAGCGCCTGCGCACCGCGCGCGCCAACACGCTCGATGGCGAGACAGTCGAGCTGCATGCCAACATAGAAAAGCCTGAAGACATCGCGGATGCCAAGGAAAATGGTGCTACCGGCGTCGGCCTATTCAGGAGCGAATTTCTTTTTCTGAACAGGGACGAGCTTCCGGACGAGGAGGAGCAGTTCGAGGCATATCGCGCTGCTGCGGCCGGAATGAACGGCATGCCGGTCACGATACGCACTTTCGATCTGGGGGCCGACAAGCAGATCAAGGGGGTTGAGCGCGTCGCGAGCAATCCTGCCTTGGGGCTGCGCGCGATACGCTTTTGCCTGGCCGAGCCGCAGCTTTTTCGCACGCAGATGCGCGCACTCTTGCGCGCAACCTACTATGGCAACGTCAAGATACTGATACCGATGCTCTCGTCGGTCTCGGAGTTAAACCAGACGCTGCAGTTCATCGATGCGTCCAAGCAGAGCCTGGACATAGAAGGCATACCCTATGACAGGGAAGTGAAGATAGGCGGCATGATAGAGATTCCAGCGGCGGCCCTTTCCCTGAACGTGTTTGCAAGGCAGCTGGATTTTCTTTCGATAGGCACAAACGATCTGATCCAGTACACGCTCGCGATAGACCGCACCGATGAGGATGTGGCGCATCTTTACGATCCGCTGCATCCTGCCGTGCTTCATCTCCTGTCTCATGTGATCGGCACGGCGAACAAGCTCGGCGTTCCGGTATCGGTATGCGGGGAAATGGCAGGCGAACTTGCCTACACGAGGCTTTTCCTGGGCATGGGACTGCGCCAGTTCTCGATGTTCTCGGCCCAGGTGCCGAACATCAAGCAGCGCGTCCTGACCACGAGCCTGCGCGAGATAGGACCGCTTGTGCAGAAGATCATGCGCGCGGACGATCCGATGAAGATACGCGAGCTGCTGGACAAGCTGAACGATTGAGAGAAGAGCGATATAGTCAAGGGGGATGATGTGGAAATCAGATTTTCGAACGAGGTGATCACCAAGATCCTGGAGCAGTCCATGATCTACCAATGCGCCTGTCCTGCGCAGGTTTGCAGGGCCATCAACGAATTGCGCGGCCTCTTCGCTTATCAGGCAGGCTGCCTGAATTTGAGCGATACGGATACCGCCGTGCATCAGCGCATCGTCGAGGCGGTGAAGGTAAGCCATGCCGAGATGGAGAGATGTCTGGATGACATCCTGCGACTGGAAGGCTGGGACATGAATACCTATCAGATGCCGGAGGCATTGACGAACCGCATGCTGCAGCAGCTCTAGAGCGGTGAAACGCCATTCCCGCGCGATCTGCTGGTTACGCCGTGACCTGCGCCTGGCGGATCACGCGGCGCTCTATCATGCGTTGAAGGAAAGCGAATCGGTATATTGCGTTTTTTTGTTCGACAGCGACATACTGGATCGCCTATCCGACAAACAGGACAGGCGCGTCGAGTTCATCTGGCAGAGCCTTCTCGAGCTGCATGAAAGCCTGGTGAAGCTGGGCAGTGCGCTTCATGTGCTTTACGGAAAGGCGAAGACGGAAATTCCCGAGCTTGCCAGAAAACTCGACGTTCAGGCTGTGTATTGCAACCGCGATTACGAGCCCGATGCCGTTCGGCGCGATGCGGCTGTGGAAATTGCGCTCGGCAGCATCGCACTGCATCGCTACAAGGATCAGGTGATATTCGAGGATTCGGAAATCCTGACAGGCTCCGGCAAACCATACGGCGTTTTCACTCCCTACAGGAATGCCTGGCTCAAGAAACTGGATGACTATTATCTGGGCGCCTATCCGGTAGCGCGGTATCTTTCTGCACTTGCCCGATGCGAGCCGGTCGATTTTCCGTCTCTTGAATCTTTCGGATTTTCAAGAGGAAAGCTGGAAGTCGAGGCGGGAGAATGTGGCGCGGAAAAGGTTTTGGACGACTTCATGTCGCGCATCGATCAGTATCACAAGGCCCGCGACTTTCCATCGCTGAACGGCACATCGCACCTTTCCGTGCATCTGCGCTTCGGCACGATCTCGATACGCAAGCTGGCAGAACTCGCATACAGGAGGGGTGGTGAAGGGGCTGCATCCTGGCTTTCCGAGCTTGCGTGGCGCGACTTCTATCACATGCTGCTTTGCCATCATCCGGGCCTTGCAGAAGGGCATGCCTTCAAGCCGCAGTTCGAGAGCATCGCCTTTTCCAACGAGGTTGAAAAGCATGCAGCCTGGTGCGAAGGGCGCACGGGGTATCCTCTGATCGACGCAGGCATGCGCAGGCTGAACCTCACGGGAGAGATGCACAACAGGCTGCGCATGGTGTGCGCATCCTTTCTGGTGAAGGATCTGCATGTGGACTGGCGCTGGGGAGAGAAATACTTCGCGGCGCATCTTCTGGATTTCGATCTTGCGGCCAACAACGGAGGCTGGCAATGGGCTGCTTCGACCGGCTGCGATGCGCAGCCCTGGTTCCGGATATTCAATCCGGTTACCCAATCGAAGAAATTCGATCCGGAAGGCAGTTTCATTCGCCACCATCTGCCGGAGCTCGCAAACTGCCCTGACAGATGGATACATGAGCCCTGGCTGATGCCGCAATCCGATCAGCAGCGCTTGAAGATTTTCATCGGAAAAACTTATCCTTTGCCTGTCGTGGACCATGCGAAGGCAAGGGTTGCGACATTGGCGATGTTCAAGGAAGGATTAGGGAAACACTGAATAAGTCCACCGATTAGGGGAGATGTGCGTTAATGTGTGTGGATCATAAACGCGAGAAGAAGAGATGAAACAACAGACCTTGGCGACAGCAGGATTCGAGTCTCACCGCAAAGTAA
>JAJXVB010000030.1 GCA_021782365.1 Pseudomonadota bacterium | reverse complement strand
CCGCCTGCTCGCTTGTCGCCTGGCTCATGCTCTGCGCGGTCGCCGAAACCTCCTCAGAGGCGGACGCCAGATTGTCCGCTGCCCCTCTCACTTCCGTGATGATCTGCGAAAGCTTCTCGACCATGTTCTGCATCGAGGACAGAAGCTGGCCCGTCTCATCCTTCGAATCCACCTCGATCTTCACTGTCAGGTCGCCTTCTGCCAGCCTGTTGGATACCGCAACGGCTTCGCTCAGCGGACGGGTGATCAGACGGCTCAGCCACCAGGCGAAGACGATGGCCAGGATCACTGCGATCACCGAGAGCGCCATCACCAGGGATTTAGCGGAACTGACGGTTTCGAGCGCCTGCTTTCCGGATGCATCAGACAATTCCCTCTGCGCATTCGCAAATTCTCTGAACGTGGCGAGATCCGCATCCGCATCCTTGGCGTATTCCCCGAACAGATAGTCGGTCGCCTTCTGCGCGTTGTAGGTCGATGAAGAGCTGTCGGCCAGCGGGATGATTCTGTCCATCGCCTCATTAAATTTGGCGCGCGCCTCCTCGGACTTGTCGAAGAGCGTCTTGCCTTTTTCCGTGTTGATCATGGGCTTGATCTTGTCGAGCATCTCGCCGCTGTCCTTGCGCAGCTTTGCAATGGTGTCGAGCTGTTCCTTCTCGATGCCCTTGTCGCTCGTCAGGATCAGGTTGCGTATTGAACGGCCGATCTCGAGGGTATTGCTGATCACCTCGTTGCTCATCGCGATCATCGGCATGCGGTCTTCCACGATGATTTTTGTCGATGTCGAAAGGTCTGACAGACGCATCAGCGAAACCGCGGAGATGACGATCAGAAGCGCTGTGACGAATGCGAAGCCGATACCAAGCTTCACGCCAATTTTCAGATTCTTGAACATTTTGACTCCCTAGAGATTTGAATTAAATGAATCAGTTTGCCTGCGATATCTTCTGTTCTGCATTCGCTGCCTGCTGCACCAGTGAGGGCACGTCTAGTATCAGCGCGACCTCACCGGTCCCCAATATGGTGGAGCCGGAAATGCCACGCAGATTGCTAAACAGCTTGCCCAATGGTTTGATCACCGTCTGAAACTCGCCCAACAATTCGTCCACCACCAGCCCCGCCTTCTGTCCCGCATACTGCACGACCACGACGTTCTCCCGCTTAGCATGGCTTCCTTCGATCTCGAAGTGCGCGCGCAGCGGCACGAGAGGAAGCACTTCTCCGCGGAGATTCAGGTAGCTGCGCTCCTTCATTCCCTGTCTTTCGGATTCCGTAAGCTCGACGCATTCGAGAACCATGTCGAGCGGCACGACATAGCTCGACTTCTCCACGCCGACCAGGAAGCCGTCTATGATCGCAAGCGTCAAAGGCAGGCGGATGCGGATGGTGGTGCCTTGCCCTGCTGCGCTTTCCAGATCGACCGTGCCGCGCAATGCGACGATGTTGCGCTTGACCACATCCATGCCGACGCCGCGCCCTGAAAGGTTGGTCACGGCTTCCGCGGTGGAGAATCCCGCTTCGAAGATCAGGTTGTAAATTTCCTGATCCGTCAGGATCTGATTCGGCTGGACCAGCCCGCGCTCGATGCCTTTCTGCAATATCCTGTCACGGTTGAGGCCGCCTCCGTCATCGCTGATTTCGATCGCGATGCTGCCGGAGTCGTGATACGCATTGAGTTTCAGCATGCCCTTAACGGGCTTGCCTGCCGCCAGTCGCTTCTCTGCCGATTCAATGCCGTGATCCATCGCATTTCGCACGAGGTGCATCAGGGGATCGCCGATTTTTTCGACCACGGTCTTGTCGAGCTCGGTCTCAGCGCCGCTGATCACGAGATCGATGTCCTTGCCGAGCTCTTTCGACACATCGCGCACCACGCGCTGGAAACGGCTGAACGTGTCGCCTATGGGAACCATCCGCAGCTTCAAGGCGCCGTCCCTGATTTCTTCGACCAGACGTGACATCGTCGAGGTCGTTTCCTGAAGCGAGCTGTCGTTCGCGCGCTGAGCCAGGAGATTGGCGCCCGCTCCCGCGATAACGAGCTCTCCGACCAGATTTATGAGTTCATCCAGTTTATCTGCTTGAACTCGCACATATTTGTTTTCTTTTGATTTTGACTCTCTAACCTGATTCTGTTTGTCGAGTGCGGCCTGCACCACTTCCTGCTCGACCGAACGCTGTCCTATCAATATTTCTCCAAGCGGTGCGGTTGAGCCATCCGGGTTTTTCTGCGCATTTAGTCCCTCGTCCAATTCCTGGCGAGTCAATGCGCCGATAGTCACCAGTATGTCGCCCAAGCGCTTTTCGTCTTCAGGCAGCGTCTTGATCAGATCGATGAATTCGGCAACCTTGCTGTGCGGCGGCAATATCCGGATGCTGCTGTTCTCTCGCACGAAATCGAATACGCTGGCGATGGTATTCTTGTCCGCATCCGATTTGAAGTTGATTTCGAAGCCTAGATAGCAGAGCTCCGCATTCATCTCTTCGACAGGCGGCATCGCATCGGGGAGGGTGACGATGGAGACGATCTCGCCCAGGGTTTCGAGATATCGAAAGAATGAAATCGGGTCCATGCCGTTTTTCAGTATCTCCCGATCAAAGCGCAGCGAAAGATGCCAGTTGTCAGGGCCTGCCACAGTGCCGCCGCTCGATTCGATTTCAGGCTCGACAACGACCGCGGCGTGCCCGGCCTGAACGCCCTGGTACGAATGAAGACGTTTGCGCAGTGCCTGTTCGCGTCCCAGCGCTGCATCATCGAGTTGCCCGCCCTGATCCGCGATCACATTCACCAGTTCCGTCATGTGGTCGCGGCTTTCGAGCAGCAATGCGACGAGATCGCCTTCTATCCTTATGCTGGCATCGCGCACACGGTCCAGCACGTTTTCGACGATATGCGTGAACCCCACCACCTGATCCAGCCCAAAGAGTCCGGCAGAGCCTTTTATGGTATGCGCTGCGCGGAATATCGCGCCTATGATCTCGGCATCTTCAGGGGAAGATTCGAGCTGCAACAGGGAGTTCTCCATATCCTCCAAGAGTTCTCTTGCCTCGGCGATGAAGGTTTGCAGTGCCTGGTCGATGTTGATGCTCATGGTTATCCTTTCTGCACGTGAGGTTCAGGCGTTTGACGAGATGATCAGGGGGTCGCCGAAGTAGGCCGCCATGTTGCAGATGTCCAGCACATCCAGCACTGCCTGGCTATGCCCGGCAAGATGGAGTATTCGTCCATGCCGCGACGTTTCGCGCTTGGCCAGTATCAGAAGCTGCAAGCCTGAGCTGTCCATTTCGCTGACCCCTGACAGGTCGATTTCAGTCTTGGGCTCCGAGAGATGGGGCGCTAGTTCGCTCTTGAGCTCGGCCGCCGTGTAAATCGTCATCTCGCCTTCGATCGCCAGGTGACAGATGCCGTTTCTGGTTTCAGCGCGTATCGGCATGGTATTCCCCTTAAGGCATGATCAGTTTGGATACGGCGGCAAGCATCTGCGCCGGCTGGAATGGCTTGACCACCCACGCCTTGGCACCCGCGGCCTGCCCCTCGGCTTTCTTGCCTTCCTGGGACTCGGTGGTCAACATGATGATGGGCGTGAATTTGTAATTGGGCAGCTTCTTTGCCTCCTTGACGAAGGTGATGCCATCCATGTTGGGCATGTTCACGTCGCTGATGATGAGGTGGATCTTCGCTCCGTTGAGTTTGGACAATGCATCCTTGCCGTCGCAAGCCTCGATCACCTCATAGCCAGCCCCTTTGAGCGCGATGCTGACGACCTGCCGCAGAGAAGCAGAGTCGTCGACTACCAGTATGGTTTTTGCCATCATATTCTCCTAGAAAAAAGTGATTTCTTGCGCCGCTGCGCCGCCTATATCGGCCCCGCGGTGTATCTTGCGTTGTTCTTCCGTCGCATAGGTGAGTTCCATTTCTGCAAGCCATGCGCGTGCATCTATTCCGGTATCCTTTTCAGCCAGATGGCGGTGCAGGTTGTCCAGATTCTTTCTGACATGCGCCAGAATCTGGCTGGTCCTGTCCTGGAACTGCAGCGCGACCAGCACCTCGGAAATTTCCCCGCCTATGCCTGCACTTTCGTGTTGCAGCAGCTCTGCGGAATTTGACAGTTGAGAAGTCACTTCATGAAAGCGCTCCAGCACCAGTCTGATGGTGGATTCGGATGCGGCAACGGATTGCATGTCGTTTTTGGAGGAAAGCTCGGCAACTCCGAAGACATCGGTGATCGAGGTATTGATGATGCCGACCTTCTCGGACATCTTCTTTCCGGTATCGCTGGAAAGCGTTGAGAGCTTGCGAACTTCATCCGCCACGACGGCAAAACCGCGGCCAGTTTCCCCCGCCCTTGCGGCCTCGATCGCCGCATTCAGCGCCAGAAGATTGGTCTGGGATGCGATCGCTGCGACTTCCGCAGCCATGGTTCTCAATTCATCCGTGTATGAAGTCAGGCTGCGCACGCTCTCGAGCATCGCATTGCGGCTTTGCTGGGCCGCCTTCAGGGTTTCCAGAACACCCATCAGCTCTGTCCTGCTCTGCGTTAGCACTGCGGTGGCGCCGGATTCGCCGCTTCCAGCCAGATCCCCTGCTGCGGATTGCGAAGCCCTGACTGCGGCTTCGAGCTTTTGGGATATTCCGGCGAAACGGGCAGCCAGATCCATGATGGCTGTCTCCGTCTGGCTGCGTGAGGCCTCGATCTGTTTGGACCAGATGGGCATGGCTTCCATGCATACTTCCTTGAGCCCGGACATGGAGGATTTGGAGTGGGCCGACTCGAGTTTGGCTCTGGTCTGATTTTTTGCGTCCTCGATGGCCTTCGCGTGCCATTGGGCGAGGCGCTTCGATTCCCACCAGCCTGCGACCAATGCGACAGCCAAAAAGAGGATTGCTGATGCGATGTTGATCGTATCCAGGCCTGCCAAAACAAGAAGCATTGCCACTCCAACTGCTCCTAGCAGCAGCGCAATGCGCCAGACTTTAATTCCGTTCATTTCGTGACCTTTTAGATGTTCGTCGCGGTATGAATAGTCTGCTATTTTCTTTTCAAGAAATATCGGCGAGCGCTGATTTTTGGCATAGGAACTATGCGATGGCAGTAGGAATTATCCTATGCCCGGTAAATATAAGGCTATCCTGTTGCAAGCTCATCATCGCCGCTGATGCCCATGAACTGCCGCTTTTCTTCCTCCAGCATGGCTGAAAATTTTTCGCTCGGCACAGGAGGGCTGAAAAGATAGCCCTGCATTGCATCGCAGGCATGTCTGCGCAAGAAATGCAGTTGTTCCTCGCTTTCAACGCCTTCTGCAATCACATCTATGTTGAGATTTTTGGCAAGCGAGATTATCGTCATGACGATTGCTGCATCTTGTAGATCGGCCGTTACATTGTTGATGAAGGAACGGTCGATTTTCACCGTATCGATGGGAAATTTCTTGAGATAGTTGAGGCTTGAATAGCCCGTGCCAAAATCGTCCAAAGAAATACTCACGCCGATTTTTTTCAATTCGTTCATCGTTTCTGCGGCGCGCTGAGGATCTTGCATCATCACGCTTTCCGTGATCTCGAATTCAAGGCATCTTGCGTCGATACCGCTCAGGTCAAGTATTTCGGAAACCAGTTCGCTCAGCTTTTGATGTTGAAACTGGCGCGCCGAAAGGTTCACGGCCAATGGAACAACCGGAATACCCTCACTCTGCCATATCTTCATCTGATGGCAGACTGTCTCAATGACCCATGTTCCGATCGGCAGGATCAAACCCGATTCTTCGGCAAGCGGAATAAATTCGGCAGGCGAAATCATTCCCAACTGAGGATGTTGCCATCTTATCAATGCTTCAGCTCCGGTGATACTTCCCTGCTGCAACTCCACCTTCGGCTGATAGTAAAGCAACATTTCATTACGCTCCAATGCGCCGCGCAATGCCGCTTCCAGTTCAACCTGCTTAGTTAAGCGCAGATTCATGTCTGGCATGTAGAACTGGAAACCATTGCGTCCCGCTTCTTTGGCCCGATACATTGCCATGTCGGAATACTTCAGCAGGATTTCCGCAGAATCAGCATCTTTAGGATAAAGCGCAATGCCTATGCTGGCGCTGACAGCCAGGCTGTGTCCGTCTATGATCGTCGACCCGGACAGGTGTTTGACAAACTTTTGTGCGATGGATATCGCATCACTTTCTGCGGCCATGTCCGACATGACCAGAGCGAATTCGTCACCGCCCAGACGCGCTACGGTATCGCCAGGGCGCGCGCAAGCCGTCAATCTGCTCGAAATCTCCTTGAGCAGTGCATCCCCAACGCCATGACCCAGGCTGTCATTGACCAATTTGAACCTGTCCACATCGATCAATATCACCATCACGATGCGTTTGGCTCGCTTGGCGTAAACGATAGCCTGATCGAGACGATCATTGAAAAGATTGCGGTTAGCCAATCCCGTCAGATCGTCGTGACCTGCCTGATGCACCAGTTTCGCCTCATACCGTTCGCGTCCATCGATATCGAGAAACATGCGCCAGAACAATATCATAATGACTGATATGATGAAGATTAGCAGAGCGATAAAGCTGGCATGTTGCTGCCAGATAGACCGAGCTTCGAGTTGATTGCGCTGGTTAAGGTGTTGCACCTCGTACGCGCTCATCTCGGCAAGCAGCTTGTGGGTGCTTTGCTTGACCGCATAGGCCTTTTCTGTGAAGGTTGACAGTCCTTTCAAACCTTGAGTCCGGTAGCTGTTTATAACATCATTGAGCGCTTGCTCATAAGCCCTGATATTTTGTCTGAGCAGGCTTATTTTCTCGATGAAAGAAGGATCGCTGCTGAGTGCTGCGCTGTTGGCAATGTCAGAGTCGACGCGGGCCAACGCTTCATTGCGGTTTTTCAGCTTGAATTCTTTACCGGTGAGGAGATAGCCGCGCTGCTCAATTTCGGCAAAATTGAGGTCGGCCTGAATTATGTGCAGCGAATTGATCGCCTGATAGGTGTGAGTCACGCGTGCGAATTGCTTTTCCGAACTTTCTGCGCTATTCCAGGCGATGATGATCAGCAAAAACAGTGCGGTTAAGACGAATGCTGAACTGCCCAGCAACTGCTTCTTCAACGAAATTCCACTCACAAGGCTTCCAGACGGCGAATAATTTCTAATCAGTCATATGATCCTGATTTTTGGATGCCATGAATATCGGAGCGATATGATTTTTTACATAGGAATATTCCTGGTTTCGATCGGAATAAGACTAAATCTCATCTTCTGAGTCGATCAGGTCGTGCCTGATCGCGTATTTGATGAGCGTCACGAGACTCTGGACATTCATCTTCTGCATGATGTGCGTCTTGTGAGTGCTCGCAGTCTTGATGCTAAGCTTCAGATTGTCCGCAATTTCGGAGATGCTCATGCCCTGGGTCAGCAGCAGGAATACCTGATATTCCCTGTCCGAAAGCAGCGTGTGAGGCAGCGCGTCCGACTCGGGACGCAGCGACAAGGCGAGTTTTTCGGCTATGTCGGTATTGATGAAGATCCCTCCGCCTGCGACTTTTCTGATCGCGGCGACGAGCTGGCTCGATGCGCTGTCCTTGGAAAGGTATCCCGACGCCCCGGCTTTGAGCGTGCGCACTGCATACTGGTCTTCCTTGTGCATGCTCAGGATGAGGATGGGAAGCCTGGGGTGCTCGGCCCTGATCTGTCTGATGAGCTCGATGCCGCTTCTGCCTGGCATCGACATATCGAGTATCAGCACGTTCCATTCGCCCTGGCGGAGGGCTTTCAGGGCTTCCACGCCATTTCCCGCTTCTCCATCGACGATGATGTCGCTGCAGGCGGAAAGGATCTGCTTCAGCCCCTCGCGCAGGATGACGTGATCGTCCGCGATCAGCACCCTTATCATGATTTGTCACCCAAAGGAATGTTAACCCTTAAAAGAGTACCGGAACCTGCCTTGCTGTCGATCTTCACCTTTCCCCCCAGTATGTGCACGCGCTCCTTGATGCCCAAAAGTCCATAAGAGCGCTGCTTTTCTGCCGCCTGAAACCCCCTGCCGTCATCGCGAACTTCAAGCACGATTTCGCCATCCTGCTGAAGCAGAGAGACCTGCACCCGGCTTGCAAATGCATGCCGAGAAACATTGGTCAATGCTTCCTGAATAATTCTGTATATGCTGATCGACATGCGCTCATCGAGTTCGAAGTCGTCGCGGTTCATTATCAGTTCACAGGGAATCCCTGTGAGTACGGCGAATTTTTCGACCTGCCACTCGATCGCGGCGGCCAGTCCCAGATCGTCCAGCATGCCAGGCCTAAGTCGCCCGGTGATCCTGCGCACGGAGTCCACCGTCTTGTCCAGGATATCCTGCATGCGTTGCACCTTGGCATCTCCGCCCTGATCGTATGTGTGTTCACGAAGAGAATCCAGATCGATTTTGAGCGCTGTCAAGGACTGGCCAAGCTCGTCGTGTATGTCCCGCGCAATGCGCTTTTGCTCTTCCTCCATCACCGCATCGCGATGCGCCGTAAATTCTCGCAGCAGCTCTCTGGATTTGGCAAGATTTTGCGCCATCTCCTTGCCCTCTGTGATATCGATGATGACCCCATCCCAGATGAGAGCGCCTTCTCCGATATCCCTGGGCGTTGCGCGAAGATTCACCCATTTTTCTCGGCCAAGATGCAGGAATTTTCCTTCCCAGTTCCAGACCGACAAATCCTTGGCGGATTGATGCATCGCATCGAAAAAACGCTGCTTTTCAGTTTTTGAAAAAATATTTTCGAATAAACCGGAATCTTCCAGCAACGCTTTGGGGGACAGGCCGCATAAGGCGACAGAGCCTTCGCTCACATAGGTGAATCGCCCGGAATTTCTCAACAGATATTGGAAAACCATGCCTGGCACATTGTTGGCCATTGCGACGAAGCGCTTTTCGCTCCTTGCCAGCGCCTCTTCAGCGGCCTTGCGCCTTGTTATCTCTACAAAGGACACGACTACCCTGTTAATAGATCCGTTGCTATCCAAATCCGGATAGGCGTTGATCAGCGCCCAGCGCGGATTGTCCGTTTCTTGAAATTTTGCGCCGACGACATAATTGTAAAATCCCTTCCCGGTCCTTAGCACCCTGTTTTCCGGAAGTTCTTCGAGCGGCATCTCGGTACCATCCTCGCGCAAAATGCGCGGCAGGAAATCGGGCATATTTTTTCCCTGCATCTGCCGGGCGTCGAATCCGAAGAAACGCTGTGCGGCTGCATTCATATAGGTGATCGACCCGTCAGCAGCATGGACGACGATGGCTGATTCGAGGTTCTCCAGAAGCAGTCTCGTCTGCAGCTCGCTGTCGCGCAGCGCATTTTCCATGGCCTTGTGCGAGGTAATGTCCTGAACGATCGCGACAAAAACCGGCACAGTTTCTCTGGTGGACAGGTGCAGACGCGCTTCCACAGGATAAAACGTGCCGTTCTTTCGCTTGTGTGTGGTCTCGAAGATCAGGTTTTCGATCTCTCCGCTCCTCAACGGCGCAATGAGACTTTCGAACATTTCTCGCGTAAATTCCGGTTTGAGATCGAGGGGCGACATGTTTCTGAGTTCATCCATCGCATAACCGAGATTCCGCTGAGAACCGGTATTGACCAGCAGAAAGCGCAAGGTCTGCGCATCGAACATGTATATTTCGTTCGGCGACGCATCGAGAATATGGCCTAGGCGATAGATCATGTCCATTTCATTCTGCAATTTGTCGGCTTTGCTCATGCTTATCTCACCACCCGCCAAGCACTCTGATATGTTGAACAGCTGAACGCGCAAGTGCGGAAAGCGCATAGCCGCCCTCCAGGACAGAAACGATGCGCCTGTCTGCGTGCATTTTTGCAGTCTGCATGATCTTCTGCGTCACCCAGGCATAATCGTCTTCGCGCAATGCAAACCCGCCCATCTCGTCTTCGATGTGCGCGTCAAATCCGGCGGAAATCAGCACGAAATCGGGCCTGAAGTTTTCCAAGGTAGGCAGCCAGAAAGCTTCCACCGCAGACCTGAAAGAGGCGCCCGAGGTGCCTGCCGGCAACGGCACGTTGATCATGTGGTCGCTGCCGCTATTCGCACCTGCATAGGGGTAATAGGGATGACGGAAAGTCGAACAAAGCATCACGCGCGGATCATCGCGAAAGATATCCTCTGTGCCGTTGCCGTGATGCACGTCGAAATCGGCAATCGCGATGCGTTGCAAGCCATGAACCTCCATCGCATGCTTTGCCGCGATGGCCACGTTGTTGAAAATACAGAATCCGGCGGCACTGCCCTTTCCCGCATGGTGCCCCGGTGGGCGGATGTTGCAAAATGCGTTTTCCACTTTGCCTTCCATCACCAGATCGACCGCATGCACCGCAGCGCCCGCCGCATGAAGCGCGGCCTGCAGGGTATGCGGATTCATCGCCGTGTCGGGATCGAGATAAACAAGGCCGGATTTCGGCGAGCTTGCAAAGACCGATTCGACATAGGTTTTGTCGTGCACGCGCAAGAGCTGCTCCATGGTCGCTTCGGGCGCCTCATGACAGGCAAGAAGCGGCATCAGTCCTTCATTGATGAGCTTCTCTTCGATCGCCTTGATGCGCAAAGGGGACTCGGGATGCCCCATGTCCATCTCGTGTTTCAGGCAAGCTGGATGCGTCAGATAAGCCGTTTGCATCATCCCTTCTCCATGAATCGCTCGAGATGCGTAAGAAGTGTGCGGGTCTTCACTGGAAGATAGCGTCGCATCGGCAAGACCGCCCATGCGGGAACGACGGGCAAGGACCAATCCGGCAATATCCGCACAAGCCTGCCAAGCTTGATGTCTTCTACTGCAAAGCTGCAGGGCAATGCCCCTATGCCTGCACCATCCAGCAGCAGCTGCCTGATCATGTCAGGGGAGTTCAACGTGAGGCGTCCGGGTGGCACAGCCTCCCATTCCGACTTTCCATCGAGCAGTTTCCAGGGAAAGGCGCTTCCCTGATCGGACAGCAGGCGCACAGCCTGGTGGTGCTCCAGATCGTCCGGATGAGAGGGCGCCGGATGGAGCGCGAGATAGATGGGACTCGCGTATAGCGCAAAGTGCTGTTCGTCGATCTTTTTCGCGATCAGGGTATTGTCGTCCGACAAATCCCCCATGCGTATCGCAAGATCGTAGCGCTCCGAAATCAGATCGACGCGGCGCGACGACAGATCGAGATCGAGCTGGATCTCGGGATAGGTCGCGATGAAGGTCGCGATCGCCCTTGAAAAATGGTATCGGGCATAATCGCCCGGCATGGAGACGCGAAGGCGGCCGCGCGGCTTCGACTCCTGGCTCAGCACGAAGTCCTGCGCGGAGGAGACCTCCTCCGCGATGCGGCGGCAGTGATCGAGGAATTCGAGCCCGAAATCGGTCAGCGTCAGTCTCCTCGTGGTTCGAGTCAGAAGCCGCTGCCCAAGTCCTGCCTCGAGGTTCGCAAGCCTGCGCGACACCGTGGCCTTGGGAATGGACAAATGCTCTGCCGCGCGCGCCATGCTCTGAAACTCGGCAATCGCGGCGAACAGGATGTAATCGTCGGCGGATATTTGTTCCATATATGGCACAGTCTATCCCGAATGAA
>JAJXVB010000005.1 GCA_021782365.1 Pseudomonadota bacterium | reverse complement strand
CTGTCATCTCTATAGGCATGGCTTATGATGAAAAATGACTTTTTGAGCAACAATCCAGAGACGCTGGCGCGTACCTTGCATTTTGCGGGTGCTTATTCAGCGCATCCTTAGTTAAGGTTCTGTCGATGGGCCGGCAATTCCTTGCCGGTCGGAGAAGCCCACTTTAAAGTTCAGAATTTCAAATCAAGGTTTGTTGCCCCATGTTTGCCGTAATACTCTCTGAACAGGTCTTTCGAAATAGTAGTGGCTGATCATTGAGGTGGTCAGTACCAGTGTGAAAAATCCGAAGAAGAAGTAATGGCTGTAAAACACTTCCCGATTTATTCCGAAATAAATTGCCGCAGTCAATATCGATAGCTGGATCGGGAAATGCAACAGGTATACGGAATAGGAAATATCGCCGAGCATCGATATCCTCCTTCCCAGGGTTCCCCGCCTTGTCTCTGCAACGGCCAATGTGAGTATGGTCAGCTGGAACAGCAGTACAGCCGGCAGAGGTGTAAATCTCCAAAAAAACGGAGCAGACTCCAGCATGTTCCCTCGATGGTATGTTGCGATAATGGCAGCTGTCCACATGATTGCGGATAAGGCGAACAAGTATGGCAAGACTGCTTTGGTGCGTGAATTCGAGACGAGCCAGGTGTAAATGCGATAGGTGTAGCCGCCAAGAAAAAATGAGAAAATTCCATGGCCCATCTGGGTGTTGAAGCGAAACACAAAGAATAAACCTATCGCGGAAACGAATAGCAGTACTGCGTTTCGAATAGGGAGAAACCTGCACAGGATGAAAAACATCGCATAAAGTGCAACTTCAACCGATACCGACCAGATAGGCAGATTGAATGAAACATGGTCTCCTATTCCCCATGAGGAAATCAGCAGCAAATGCAGGAAAAACTGGAAATAGCTATTATGGTTATAGAAAAAGAAACTAGTGCCTGCGGCATATTGAGAGAAAAGTTGAATGCAGACTATCAAGAGCAGCGTCAGCAGGTGGAGAGGATAGAGGCGCGAAAATCGTGCGACAAAAAATTCCCATGTGGTTATGGAAGAGTTTTTTAGTTTTGTTGAATAGAGCCAGTAAAAAATAAAACCCGACAGTCCGAAAAACAGATCCACCGCGAGCCATCCTGAGTTGTAGCAGACGAACAGCGCATTTGAAAATGGAAGTCTGGTCGCTGTGTAAGTGGAAATATAGCTTGTATCCCTATATAAGGGGTGGAGCGCCGGGAATTTTTCGGTGGAGAAGAAGAATTGGGGCCAGTGGGAAATCACTACCACGATAGCGGCGAGGCCGCGCATCGCATCGAGTGAGTAAAACCTTTTGGGAATGGCATCTTGCATTTTTGAGCCCTGTCGATGCGTTATGCCTGAATAGCAAATCCAGTCTCAGTAGGATTCTAGCGCCGCGTTAAACATCTTTATATGGCAAGCTGCACTCTCCTGCCAGGTAAACGATTTTATTTTTTCCAGCCCGTCGATAACAAGCCTGTCGCGGACGTTCCTGTTCTGATAAAGCGTATTCATCGCCTCAAAAAGCGCATCCTCGTCCCTGGGGTCGATGACGAGCGCTGCATCTCCTGCCACCTCGGGGCATGCGCTTACATTCGATGTGATGACGGGGCAGCCGCAGGCCATGGCTTCCAGAATCGGCATGCCGAATCCCTCGTAAAGCGAAGGAAACACAAAGCCCAGCGCCTGCCTGTAAAGCGAGGCGAGTTCTTCGGTGCTCAGCATGCCTTCGATCACCTTGACTCCTTCTATATCCTTGTAACGGTCGGCCTGCTTTGCCGGCAACTTGAGCAGCAAAGTCGCATCGCTGCTCTTCCTCAAGCGTCCGAAGGCCGCGACGATGCGCGCCACGTTCTTGCGCGGCTCGTCATTCGAGACATGCAGGAAATAGTTTCCGCGTTCTGCGTTTGAGTCAGGCGTGAAGGATGCAGTGTCCACACCGTGATGGCAGACGGCAATCCTGTCGGCGGCAATTCCCGTCATCTGCACGGCCTCGGACTTGGTGTAGTTCGATACGGCAATCAGCGCTGCGACGCCGTCCTTCAACTCTTTCCAGCGTTCGAGTTTTTCGCGCGCGTAGCGGCCTGACATGAGCATGCCTTTCACGGTCCTGAAGTATTCCCGTCCTGAGAGGCTGATCGGTGCGAAACCGTGAACGGTGATCACGAGGGGAGGTCCGCCAAGCATGAATTCCAGCGGGGGGTTGCCTCCGCCAGAGCGTATGTCCCACAGCAGATCGGCGGTCTGCGGCAGATCGTCCTTCGTGGCAAATGGAATCAGCTCGACGTTCTGTGCCGGAAAGTGTGCCGTCACGTTGGCCGCATAGACCTTGAAACTCTGCGGTATCTCCTGAGCCTTGTAGATGCCGACACGCAATGTCTCTTTGCTCATGTCCGGTTTCTTCTGAATGGATATTGAAGCAAGGTGAATAGCCAGGAAGGGTCGGCTGATGTACAGGCTGCGATTTGTTTCATGGGAAGTCTCTGTCCTCGTCTGATTCTGTGCAGAACGCTCCCGGCAAGATCATGGCGCAGCTCCGCCATTTTTGATTTCCTGATCGATTCGAGCTGCGGTTCATCGGGAAACATTGCGGGTATGCTCTGCCACTTCAGCATGTTCAGTGCCATCAGCTGGATGGAGCGCTCGTCTCCCCATTCGCCTCCCTGTGAAATGTTCACGCCGTCCCCCATTTTGACTTCCACGTTGCTGCAGAAACCTGTTTTACGAGCACGCCTTGTCGCCTTGACCCAGAAGACGTCGTCCTCCCCGAGCACGAGATGTTCTGGGAACCGTATGTCCTCAAGACCATATCTCCTGAGAACGACAGACGATGTCTTGATCATGTGTTTGCTTACGATGGAGAGCAGCGTGTCTCCGGCATATTCGAAGAGAGCTCTTTCCGCATCGATGCATTTGTGTTCGCCAAGAGCAAGCCCCATCTGGGTGAACCTGTCATGGTTCCAGTCTTCGCGCTTGTGCCCCGCGAAATAGAAGTCACATCCGGATTCCATCACCTTGAGCGCGTTGGCGAGATGATCGGGAGTCCACTCGTCGTCTGAATCCAGGAATGCGACATATTTCGCGTCTTCAGGAAGGTTGTCAAGTGCGGTATTGCGGGCCGCCGCCGCTCCTGAATTTTTCTGCATGATGATCCTGATGGCTCCGCGGTGATCAGGGAAGTGCTCTTCCACGATGCCCGCTGCGGGTACGGGCGACTCGTCGTCGACGATCAGGATGTCCGGAATGGGAACCCCTTCCTGAACAAGAATGGAGGCGATCGCCTTGCGCAAGGGCTCCTGGGTTTTCTGGTAGTAGGGGATCACGACGCAGATTTCGCTCATCTCAC
This sequence comes from Pseudomonadota bacterium, assembly GCA_021782365.1. GTDB lineage: Bacteria > Pseudomonadota > Gammaproteobacteria > Burkholderiales > Gallionellaceae > Gallionella. The sequence continues at coordinate 150,723 of JAJXVB010000005.1, read as the reverse complement.
CACCTCGGCTTCCAGCCCATCAAGCCTGCCGCGATATAGGCCAGGTACTTCAGCTGCAGCGGATTGTTTTTCCATGCCTTCAGCAGCGAGCTGGATGCCTTTCCCATGTTTCCCGTCTGCATGTGGTGCAGGCCATATCCTGCATGGTAGCGTGCGAGCGTTTCGAGGAAAATGTCTTTAGGGGTGCATCTCCCGTCCTGGCTGCAATAGCCCCATTTCCTGACTGTTTCTTCGAGCAGCACGGTCCGGTAGTCCACGTCCCTGACTACGAGGTTTCCCTGCCGTGGGTGCTGTCTGTAAAGCGTGGTGGGGCGTCTCAGATCGATGAACTGGAATTCGCGGGAGATGCGTATCCAGAGCTCCCAGTCTTCGCTGTAGGGAAGGGATTCGTCGAATGTGCCGCATTTCTCGAACACCTCATTCCTGAACATCGCCGAGCTCGTCAGCATCCAGCAGTCGAGCAGGAACTGGTGGTATATCCATCCGGAGAATTCGGGATTCGTGTCGTCGGGAATGGATGCGCGGTCGAAGCTCTCTGGCGCAGGGAAGCTGCCGCTTTCGTCCCTGTGCCATCGTATGAATTCGCTGTAGACGATTCCGGCCTCAGGATGTCTTGCGAATTCTTCGATTTGTCTCGAAAGCTTTTCGGGATACCAGTAGTCGTCGTGATCCATCAGGCAGATGAATTCCCCCTTCGCCTCGCTTATGCCGCGGTTGCGCGCAGCACATACCCTTGCATTCTGCTGCGTGATGAGGCGAACAGGATCGCCGTAGCCCTTCACGATTTCCCTCGTCCTGTCCGTCGAGCCGTCGTCCACGACGATCAGCTCGATGTCCTTGAGTGTCTGGTTGAGGACGCTTCCTATCGTTTCGGCGATGTAAGCTTCACAGTTGTAGCTGGGGATGATGACGGTGACTTTGGGCATGCGGGTTTTTCAATATCGGTTGGTGATGTTCCTGTCTTGAAAACTTTCCTGGTCTTTCGTAATCATACATCCCTTCCGAAAAGCCGTTCGATATAGCGCACGGGCTTGCCGGCGTATCTGGAGTAGGAGCGCTCCACTCGGTGCATGTAGCGTTCGAGCTCTCCGCGCCTGTCGCCGATCGATCTGAGCTGCTCGACCAGCAATGGGGAGTACCCCGCCTGGATTTCTTCGAGCCGCTGCCAAAGGTCATCCATCGAAGGCTCTTCATCCGACTGCGCCGCCTGCCGGAGCCTTTCTTCGACCGCATTCGCCAGGCGTTCTGTCTGGGTGTCCGGTTTTCTTTCGCCATCTGCCTTGTGGTTGCGCAGGTCCTTGGAGAGGAAACTTGCCAGGCATTCCCCGGCATCGCTGACCGGGACGGGGTAGTTCAGATCCAGTTTCCGCTCCATCCTGATGAGTTCGCCTGCGGGATCTTCGAGGAAGCGTTCGAACAGCGTGAAGGCGCGGGGATGGCCGCGGCTTTCCCTTTCGGCCTCGAGATAGTGGAGCAGCCAGAGCATGAAGGATTTTTCGCGCGAGAAGCCGTCGCGTCTTTCGAGGGATCTGTATACCTCCTCGGGAGAGCGCACGACGAAGATGAAGCGGGGGGAGATGCCTTCCCCTGAAAATATTTCCAGCCACCATCCCAGCATGCGGCAGACACGGGGGTCCTTGATGGCCCAGAGCGGACTATCGGAGAAGTCGCGCCTCAGGAATTGCCTGATCTTTTCGGCGTATGGATCGAGCTCGGGCTTCTTCCACCATCCTTCCTCCTTCGGCAGGATGTCGTCCCATGAAGAGCCCATGTTGAGCAGCACGTCCTCGTTAGTGTCCGCGATGTCGCTGTGCTCGAAGTAGCCCTTGGGATTGATGCCGCTGTGTCCGGAATAGAGTTTCTTGCCAAGCTGCACGCCCAGGCATTCCAGCGCGCCGGTGGTGGCTGATGTGCCGCTCCTGTGCATGCCGACGATCACAAGGGCATTCTTCACATCCGTTTTGGAGTTTTTATCGAGACTCATCAATGGCTTCCTGTGTCAGTCGAATATTGGCGACGGCGCCTGAGCGCTGCTGAACGCCCTCTGTCCAGGTATTTCTTCTGCCTAGATGGTTCTTCTGGCCGTGTTTCCATCGCGGTCTTGAGTTCCTTCTCCACAACGACCCTTGTCAGCACCATCGCGACGAGAACGTAATAGGGAAGATCGAAGTAGGCGAGGCTCAGGAATGCGCCGCCTGACGCATAGGCAATCTGACTTACCTGGAGCATCTTCGCAAGATTGTTGGCCCATGACAGGTCGGGGCGCTCCCGGGTCTTTCTGATGATCCAGCTTCCGTCGCGCCACGTGAAAAAACCCATTGCAAGAAAGAACGCGAGACCCACGAAGCCATGCTCTCCCAGTGTCTGGAAGTAGATGCTGTGCGCGACATGCACTCCCCATTCCGGGTGGGGGGAGTATTTCTGAATTATACCCATGTCGTATATTTCGAATCCCCCACCGACAAGAGGTCTGTCGAGCGCAAGATTCCATGCGGTTTGCCATGCATTGATCCTCGCCATTGCGGAGCCGTCCTGCTGGTATGTTTCGATGGTGTGCATCCTTTTTTCCCATTTTGCGGGCATGAAGGAAATCAGGACTGGAAGCAGGATAAGGAGGGATACGCCGATGCGCACCTTGTACTTGCTCTTGAACCAGAGGAATACGGAGGCGGCAGCTATCGCGATCAGGGCGCCCCTTGAGTATGAGCCAAGTGCGGAAAGGGCACACAGCACCATCGCGGCTGTCAGGCCGAGGCGAACCCATCTCCTGGATTCGGTCAACTGAAGAAATCGCATGAGGGGTATGGTCATGATGAGCGCAAGGGCCAATGCATTGTTTTCTTCAATGAACGAGTTCTCCGGCCCAAATACAAGACTGCCGTTTCCATTCAGGGTGAACAGTCCACCCTTCACGCCGTAAAAACCGAGGGAGATCACCAGCACCCAGATCAGCAGGCGGATATGTTGTCTGGTATGAAGGACGGTGGCCGCAACGATGGTCATCAAGAGCATTTTCATGACGGTGCTCCAGTGGTAATAGAGCTGGTCGAAATGTATGGCGAATATCGAGGTGACATTGATCCAGAGCATGAAGAGGATCAGGCTGACGGTTGCAGGCTTTACGGGGAAGTGCCTTTCATCCCGGGTTATTGCAACCGAGAAGAGAGTAATCAGCGCGATGATCTCTGCGAAAGGAAAATTGTGAGCGAATCCGTAGGTCAGCCGATGCGGGTTCATCACGCTGACCCATACCCACATGAGTATGCCGGTGTAAGGATGTTTCAGAATGAATGGGAGGGAGCCGAAAATTATCGCGGTAACGAGCAGATCCCTCATTTCAAAAATTCATCCTTGAGATGTGAAAAATCCGTCAGTTTGTCGCCCTGACCGTTTGAGTTTACTACAATTCATCGCATTCGCATTATAATATTTTCGGGCTGCTGGTTATGGCAGGCCTGCATCGCGGCTTACAGAATATTTGGGATAATATGCAAACTGCAAAACCTACAATCGCCGACACTTCCGCTCACGCTGAATTTATCGATCAGATCGTCGATGCGGGTCTTGATCCGGAAGATCCATGGGTTGGGGGTTATGTCTCGGTCGTCTGGGAGCGGGCGCGGCCATTCTTTCTGTCGAGGGGGTTGCCGGCGCATGGCAGCAAGGTGCTGGAATTCGGATGCAACTTTGGGGCGACTTCGGTGATGCTGGCATCCATGGGAGCAAATGTCACTGCCATAGATATCAATCCATCCTATGTGAACATCGCAAGAACGAATGCCCGGGCATACGGCGTGTCGATGCACACAGAATTCTTGCATGTAGGCGATACCAGGAGGCTTCCTTTCGGCGATCAGTCGTTTGATCTCGTGGTATGCAACAGCGTGCTGGAATATGTGGACGATGAACATCTCGACACAGTGTTGCGCGAGATAGACCGGGTGCTGAAAACTGGCGGCATTCTTTTCGTCCTTGGCACGAGCAACAAGTTATGGCCCAGAGAAGTGCACAGCGGGGTTTGGCTGGTCAATTACATACCGTCGGTTCTGGACCCTTTGCTTAGAAGAATAGTCCCCAAGTTCGAGCGTGGGCTTAACCCATGGCGCCTAGTCCGCAGCCTGGATGGCTATGAAAACCTCGACGCGAGCGATCAGGGGAAGAGCCTCATGGAAGGCAAGAGGAAGACTTCCTCTCCGTTGAAATGCGCATTGCTTCAGCTTTTCGGATTGGCCAGCACGGCCTTTGGCACGAGCCTTGGCTTGTTGCTGCCGAGCATCATGGTTGCTCTCAAAAAAAACGCATCGAGCGCTCAGACTTCATAACAGGTTGTCTCGGATTGACCCGGAGGGTCCGTCATCTGTATCGCATGCGGAAGGCTTGTTCTGCCATTCTTCCGCAAGTTCTCCAGAGCGGGGAGGTAAGCTGTGCGGGCTGCTGCTGCACGAGTTTCGGTTGAAGATCCTTGAACCCGCGCACTCGAAATGATTCCCTGTTTTTATCCAGGAATGAACACAACTTCCGGAAGCGATCGACTACCACCATGTCCGGCCGGTCATTGTCCTTGTTCAGGAGCTCGGAGCCATGTGAAAGTATCATGAACGATTTTCGTCCGGAGTCCAGAGCCTGCCAAAGCAGCCCTTCCATCTCCCTGTATGAGCAGGCAGTCAGCTGCGCATTGCGAAGGGATCCGGTGCCGTCCCTGAATATTGTCATCGGGTACTCGTATATGCCCAGGTATTCGATCGGCTCCTCGATTGCGATGCCGGGCATCACGCCGCTTTCCGGCCCGAATCTGCGCGCGTTGTAGCTGCTGTCAAAGGGAATGCCGTTTGCGGAAATTGCGCGCAGCGTATCCGTATTGAAGCCGAAGCTGCCTGCGCGGAATGCATTGAAATCTCCAGAGCCGGCCTGTTTCAACAGCCTCGCCCCCTCCTCGATCAGCAGGGTCTGCTCCTCTAGCGAAAAATCCTTGAGGTATTGACGCTTGCCGTTCACTCCTTCGATAAGGGGGGGGATGGCCTCATCCACCCATTCGGTGTGAAGATGAAGCTGAGTTTCCTGCCCTCCTTCCCGAACAAGCCCGACGATTTCGGCAAGAGGGTCGGTGCCAAAGCGCAGGGCGAATAGAGGTTCTATGAAGAAAATTCCTGGCAGTCCGTGGTCGTTCAGAACCTTGATCTTGTAGGGAAGGCCATAGTCGCCTGCCGGCGTGGAACCGTATATGAATTTGCGGAACGCGGATGGAAACTCCTCGTCGATGCGATTCCAGTCATCGCACCAGATCTCCACGTCCACAGAGAAAAATACATCCAGCATGTTTTGCCTGTCCGATCAAACTGCCGCATTAGGCAGGGTAATGGTATGTGGAATGTCGGACAGATAGAGTCGACCCACTTCGCTCGTCGATGCGATCTTCATGATCGCCGAGATTTCCTGATCGGACAATTCGTTTTGCCATTTGTTCGCAGATTTTTTTGGGTCCTTGAAAACACTATAGTAGGAACTGTTTTCGCTGGCCGTGCTGTTCTGCAGAAAACCAGCAACCTGAGGATGCCAGTCCAGTCCGCAGAATTCGAAAAGCCTGCGCGCGCTGCCCTCTGGATCGTCGCAGAAGTCCTCATACAGCGAGAGCATGCAGTTTTTCATACCCCTGGTGTCGTTGTATGCCTTTTCGTTGAACAATACCCAGCGCCATGCAAGCCTTTCGATCGCCGTCATCTGCTTCAGTTGTTCCAGCGTCAGTCCCAGCTCTATGGCCTTTTCCGTGTGCAGCAGCATTTCGAATAGCTCGAAGTCATCGCTGGTAGGGGTCGAGCTCGTAAACTTGCTTTTCGATTCACCCCTCAGAACGGATGAAATGTAGCCGCAGGGATGGCGGACGAGGTGAATTGCGCTGCAATCGCGCTGTGCGATCACGCCCAGCCGGCCGAGTGATTCTATGGACTTCCAGACCAGGCGTATGTTTTTTCCGGACCGGTAATCGATGAATTGAGGTGTACCTACTTCGCCGAAGACCTTGCCGAGCAGCTTGGATGTTCTGATGTTGAGGTTCAGCAGCCAGAACTGTAGAGGGGAATAATAATTTTTGCGGAAGACCGGCATGGTGGCGCTCACCTTGGTTTTGTTCATCCGCGGTATGGATGCGATGAACCCATCTATGATGGGCGCATATTGTGCCGTATTTTCCTTTGGAGGCAGCAGTGGAATATCGTTCAGCAGGCCCCAGCTGTCAGGCTCGTGGCGATATAGCGTATCCGGATGACTGTCAAAGATTTTTCCTATCCATGTAGTGCCTGAACGCGGCATTCCGAAAAGCATGATGGGTTTTGGGTTCATCGATCAGCCTCTAAGTTCGTGGCAATATAGTCTTTTCATGTGTCGTTGTGATTGCATGGCCATCAGAAGTGCTGTATGGGCATCCTGCTCACGACATAGCGGAATTTGCCCGATGTCTCCTTGGGCACTTCCTCCATGCGTTCGATTCTGACAGCCACTCCCTGTCCCAGCCTCTTTTTTATTCCGGCCTCTATAGTGTCGCATGATTCATTGGCGAATTCCTCGCCCACTGCCATCTGAACACGGACGAGATCCAGGCTCTCCTGTATGATCTTGAACTGCCTCATGCCGGGCAGGTCGCGAAGTATATAGATCAATGAGAGTCCGTGCATCACCGTGCCGTCCTGCGCGATCACGAAATCGGTGGTCCTCCCCTGTATCTCTTTCAGCAGCGGGAGGCCTCTTCCGCATGAACAGGGGCTGTCGTCTAGCGTGCCCACGTCGCCCGTGCGATACCTGATGAAAGGAAAGTCCTTCGTCGCGAGATGGGTGACCACGATTTCCCCGGATCTCCCTGCAGGCAGGGGGGTGCCGTTTTCATCGACTATCTCGACGATGATGTCCTCGGCTGTGATGTGCATGCTCCCTTGCGGGCACTGGTGGGCGATGAAGCCCGCGTCCCGCCCCCCGTAGCCGTTTGCGACGGGGCAGCCGAAGACGGTTTCGATTGCCTTGCGCTGGTGGTCGTAGAGCGCTTCGGATGTCACGAACGCGACCCTGATTCCGAGGTCGTCCATGCTTTTTCCGCGCGATCTCGAATGCCCGGCGATGTGCGCGAGCGCGGAAGGGTAGCCGAAGAGCATCCTGGGGCGGGTCTTGCGTATTTCCGCGATGAAGGAGTCCAGCTTTTTTTCCGACATCTCGAAGGCGGGGAGCAGTTTGGTCCTTAGCAGCCTGTCGCGTATGGCCTTTATCCTGTCCTGCTTTCCGAGCTCGATGGGGGAACCCCACACCACGATCTCCGGATCTCCTATGTCCACGTTCCACCATCGGGTGGCGCGCCACTTTGCGGCGACGTCGTGGCTCACGCGCTCGTTTCCGATGAAGAAGATCAGGGGCTCACCGCTAGAGCCTCCCGTGTTGAAGCGCGCAAGCCCCTGGGCGTCGTCCGCCTTGAGTTCTTCGGTGTGAGCGCGTATCTCTGCCTTGGTGAGCAGCGGCAGGTGTTTCAGGTCGGAAAGGCTCTCAAACTTTTCAGGATCGAATCCGGTTCTTTCGAAGAGCTTCCGGTAATAGGGTACGTGATCCTTCGCATGTCTCAAGAGTTCCCTGAGCCTGGACAACTGCAGTTCCCTGATTCTGTCCGCATCCCACCACTGGGATTCTTCCATGTTTTGGCGAATCGCCACGCTGTCATGGCCTTTCATGCGCTCATGCAGGGGAAACAATACCGAGGATGCAAGGTGCGTGTAAAGGCTCATGCTTATATGTTCATGAAGGCTTATGAAAGGGGTCTGCCAGCATTGAATCATAGATCGCAACCCAGCGTATGCGAATTTTTTCCCACGAGAAATCCTTGGCCCGTTCGATGCCTCGTGCCGAAAGACGTTTTGCAAGGTCATGATCTTCCGACAGGCGGATGACTGCATCAGCCATAGCTATAGGGGAGGCAGGATCAACCAGCAGCGCGGTCTTTCCGTTTTCCACCAGGAATGGCACCCCCCCCACATTTGTGCTCACCACAGGGACACCGCTGGCCAATGCCTCAAGGATGGAGATTGGCATGTTGTCCGCAAGGCTTGGATTGATCATCAGGTCAGCCGTTTGATACAGGTCTTGCATCTTCTCGTTTTCTATTAGCCCGGTGAAACTGACCGAATCTGAAACGTATAACTCTTCCGAGTAAGCTTGCAGATCCTTGAGGAGCGGGCCGCTGCCTGCTATGGTCATCCGCGCGTCGGGAATTCTCTCTCGGACTATTTTGAATGCCTTCAAGGCCGTTTTGATGTCATATACCGCTTCAAGATTGCGCGTCACGATGATGTGAAATCCGTCCACGTCTTTTTTTTTAGGTGAGAAACGATCTATGTTCACAATGTTTGGAACAACAGTCGCTGATATTCCAAATTTCTGGAAGACTAGCTGGAGAAAATCGGAAGGAACGACCACTGTATTTGCTGCTCGCATGGTAGGTTTGATGAAGTCAAAGCTTTTTTTGAAGAAAGCCTCTGCCTCTCCTCCGTGATAGTGGATGAGAACGGGAACGCCTCGAATCTTTGCAATCCATACGGCAGGAAAGGCATAAAGATGCCAGGACCATCCGGAGTTGGCCATGACATGCAAAAGATCTGTCTTGCCGGTTGCAGACCAGAGCCGGTAAATGTAAGGGACAAGGCGGGAAATCGCGCGCAGTCCACGGATGTTTTCGATCCATGTAAACGGGTATGGAGCGTTGACCTGCACGATTCCTACCTGATGGCCATCCTGCTGCAAAAGCGCGGAAAGCTGTTTGCATTGATTCGCCATCCCCCCGGATGGGGGAGGCAATGGACCCACTATGCAGATACGGGAGGAATTCATCTCATTCGGTGATCAGTGGACGGTTGTAAATCAGCCTTTCGATGCGACAAATTTTTCGTATATGGGCATGTAGCGCGCAACGCTGACCTTCCAGTTGCGCTCCGTCTCTACATATTCGCGCCCCGCCTTCTTCAGCGCAGGCCATCTCTCGGTCGCCTGCAGAAGATCGATGACTTTTTCAGCCAGCGATAAAGGGTCCTCTGCATCGAAGAGCACGCCGGTCTCGCCGTCCCTGATGAGCTCCCTGTGTCCTCCGACGTCTGATGCGGCGAATAGCTTTCCCTGCGCCATCGCCTCGAGCGGCTTCAAGGGCGTGACGAGTTCGGTGAGCCTCATCCTGTGCCTCGGGTAGACCAGAACGTCGACGAGATCGTAGTAGCGGTTCACATCAGCGTGGGGCACCCGTCCGCTGAAGACGACCTTGTCAGCTATGCCCAGTTTTTCTGCCTGTTGTTTAAGCGCCTCTTCCTGCGGGCCGCCTCCCACGAGAAGCACGCGCACGTCGGGCGCTCTTTGGAGCATGATGGGCAATGCGTCCAGCAGAAGGTCCAGCCCTTCGTATGCGTAGAACGATCCTATGAATCCCAGAATGCGCGATCCTGAAAGCCCGAGCCTTATCTTCAGCTCCTCGTCCGGAATTCCGCCGAAGGAGAATTTCTCTATGTCCACCGCATTGGGGATCACGGTCACCTTCGATGAGGGGATGCCGCGGTCCACGATGTCGCTTCTCAATCCCTCGCATATCGTCGTCACCGCATCAGCGTTCCTGAAGGCATGGGTTTCCAGGGCGCGCGTGATTCTGTAACGCAGGCTTCCCTCAGTCGTCGTGCCGTGGTCTGCCGCAGCGTCCTCCCAGAATGCGCGCACCTCGTAGACCACGGGGATGCCGAATCTTCTGCCCGCCCTGATCGCGGGAAGCGCGTTGAGAACGGGGGAATGCGCATGAAGGATGTCGGGCTTCACGATGGGGATGATTTCCTTGAGCCTCTTTTCCAGGCCCTGCATCACCGCAACCTGGTTCAATATGGGAAGCCTGCTCAATGCCCCCTCGTTCTTCGGAGTACGGTAGAAGTGCAGGCCGTCCGCATGTTCTTCGGGTACATCGCATCCCGTCTGCTTCTCGCTCGTGAGATGAAATGTCTCCCAGCCAAGCGCGCGCTGCTCGCGCAATATCGCGGCCGTCCTGAATGTGTAGCCGCTGTGCAGCGGGATGGAGTGGTCGAGTATGTGCAGTATGCGCATTTCAGTTTCCGTTCATCGCGAGGAAGGAGTCGAACATCATGAGTGACCAGATGGGCGCGCTGTGGTCGAACCTTCCGTCCTGATGCTCTTCGAGAAGGCGATTCAACGCCGACTCTTCGAATATCCCCGTGTCGAGGAGCCTTTGGCCCAGCAGGGTTTTCCTTACCCTTTCCTTCAGGGGGCCCCTGAACCAGCTTGCCAACGGCACCGCGAATCCCATCTTCGGCCGGTACAGGATGTCGTTCGGAAGGCGGGTTGAGAGAGACTTCTTGAAGATGTGCTTGCCTTCGTTTCCTTTGAGCTTGAATTCAGGAGGCAGGCCTGACACCCATTCGACGAGTTTGTGGTCGAGAAGAGGCACCCTGACTTCCAGCGCATGGGCCATGCTCGCGCGGTCGACCTTGGTCAGGATGTCTCCGGGAAGATAGGTCTTCATGTCGAGGTACTGGACGAGGGAGAGGGGATCATCTGTGGGCGAATTCGCGGCGTGTTTCTTCAGCACTTGAATCGCATTGTAGCCCTGGAGTTCGCTCCTGAATCTTCTGCTGTATAGATTCATCCGGAGATCGTTGCGCAGCACGGATATCTCGTGGAAATAGCCCTCGACCGCATCCCTGGCAAGGGACTCGAATGTGGATTTCGCCCTGAACATGCGGGGGGCCCAGTCGAGCCTCGGATAGACGCTGCCCAGAAATCCGAACAGGGGGCGCCTGATCCCAAGCGGAAGAGCGGATCTCATCCTCTCTTCCATCATGTGGTATCGGTAGCGCCTGTATCCTGCGAAATTCTCGTCTCCTCCGTCTCCCGAGAGTGCGACAGTGACGCTCTTCCTTGCGAGCTCGCATACCCTGTATGTGGGAAGCGCCGAGCTGTCCGCATAGGGCTCGTCGTAGAGCGAGGCCAGCCTGTCGATGAGCGAGAAATCGTCAGCGTCCACGGTCTCGACGCTGTGATAGGTATGGTAGCGTTCAGCGACCATCCTCGCGTATTCCGCTTCGTTGAATTTGGGATCACTGAATGCGATCGAGCAGGTGTTGACCGGGTCCTTCGAAAGCTCAGCCATCATCGCGACGACGGCTCCCGAATCCACCCCTCCCGAGAGGAATGCGCCAAGCGGAACTTCCGCGACGAGGCGTATCCTGACAGCCTCCCTTAGCCTCTCTATCAGCTCCCTTTCGGCATCCTCCTCGGATATGGGTCCGGTCGATCCGAAGGGCACTTCCCAGTATCTTCTGGGCCTTGGCATCGGCTTTCCGCGCACGATGGAGATGCAGTGCCCAGGCTCAAGCTTCATCGCTTCCCTGTATATGGTTCTGGGTTCCGGAACATAGCCGTAGGCGAAGTATTCCTCGACGGCGAGAGGATCGATCTCGCGGCGCATTGCAGGGTGGGAGACCAGCGCCTTGAGCTCGGAGCCGAAGATCAGGCTTCCGTCGGAAAGCAAAGAATAATGAAGGGGCTTCACGCCCAGCCGGTCGCGCGCAAGAAAGAGCGTATCCTTTTTCCTGTCCCAGAGCGCGAAGGCGAACATTCCCCGGAAACGGTCTACACAGTTTTCTCCCCACTCCTCCCACGCGTGAACGATCACCTCGGTGTCGCAGTGGGTCCTGAAGGTGTGGCCCAGCTCCTTCAGTTCCGGCATCAGATCGATGAAATTATAAATCTCTCCGTTGAACACAACGACGATGCTTTCATCCTCGTTGTAAAGGGGCTGCTGCCCCGATGAGAGGTCTATGATGGAGAGCCTGCGGTGCCCGAGGCCGAGGCCCGGCTCGATGTGGATTCCGCCCTCGTCGGGCCCCCTGTGGAACTGCGACTGGTTCATCGCCTCCAGAAGTTCCTTCGGGATTGCAGATTTGCCTCTGGTGTCGAAGATGCCTGTTATTCCGCACATATCCCTGTCATCTCTTGCGGCCCTTGCCGTCGTAAACCTGAAGGTAGGCGCTCACCATGGCGTCCATGCTGAAGGACTGCTCCGCCTTCTGTCTTGCCGAGCTTCCGTGGCGCGCGATCATCCGCGGATTCTCGAGATATCTTATCATGGCTCTTGCGAGAGCTTCGGAGTCAGCAGGAGGGACGAGAAGGCCTGTTCCGTTTTCATCGACCAGCTCCGCGTTTCCGCCGACCCTGGTCGCGATCACCGGAAGCCCCGTCGCCATCGCCTCGAGTATCGTGTTGGATATTCCCTCGGAAAGCGAAGGGAGCACGAAGACATCCATCTGGCGCATGATGTCGGCAACGTCGTCGCGCGATCCGGGAAGCCATGAAAGCCCGGAGCATCCCGCTTCTTCCAGAAGAGAGATAGCCTCATTCCTCAACGGGCCTTCTCCTATCATCATGAGCCTCGCCCTGTCTCTGAATTGAGGTGCGATCTCGAGCATCCTGATGAAGGCGCGTACAAGGTTGGTCTGGTCCTTGACGGGCTGCATGCGCCCCGCGGTTCCGAACACGACGAGTTCCGGATCGGCAAACGGCAAGGCCGGATTCTTTCCTTCTGAAGGGTGGAATTTTTCGGTGTCGACGCCGTTGTATATCTGAGTGATCTTGCGCCGTGGCACGCCTATCTTCTCGTGCAGGTAGTCTTCGAGGTCGCGCGACAGCGCGATCGCATGGCTGGTCGCGGGCAGAAAGGCCCGGCGCAAAAGGAGATGCTTCCTGTTGTTCCCTTCCATGTCGTTGAAGTCGCGTCCATGCTCGCTGTGTATGCGCCTTTTCACTCCCGTCAGCATCGCGGGCACGACGGCTTCGAGCGCTGCGAGGTTGCGGGTATGGACGATGTCGGGCTTGAGTTCCGTGAAGTGTTTCCAGAGCCTGTGGTAGAGCATGAAGTCCTGTCCTTCGCGCTTCTCGAGGTCTATCAGCAATACATCCTTTCGCCTGATCCTCGCCGAAAAATCGGAATAGCCCTTCATGCACAGGATGGCATGCCTGTATCTGTCCTCCGGGATGTGATTGATCAGGTTGACCAGCCCGTTTTCCAGGCCGCCCACTTCCAGCCTGTGTATCACATGGGCGATGAGGGGGACGCTATTCTTCATGTGTTGCCTGTTTCAGCGATGACTCTATGCCGGGCAGCATGTCCGCAGCGAAATTCCCGAGGGTCTCCTTCCGATGTTCGGGTGCCGCGAGCATGATCACGGCCGAATCGTCACGACCTTTCGCCATCCTCGATATGGCTTCCAGCAGCTTCGCGACATAGGGATTGATCACCCATCTCCCGTCCACCCAGTACCATTCCCAGACGATGAGCCTCTGCTTATCCGAACGCAGGCTTGCCTCGATCATGGGCACGCGCTGGCCATCGATGTTCAGGGTCTGTTTCTTCTCTCCCAGATTTCCCCATTCCCTGTTGCTGGTCGTCACGAGCTGGTTGGTCGACGTGACGAGCTCGGAGCCGCGCGACTGTCCCCGGTAGTAGCCGATGTAGAGGGATACCCTGTCGCCGTCATTTGCATAGGTTTCTGAAATGGCCGCCTTGCTTCCGAGATAGTGCGGGACCCAGTCCGATAGGGGAGCAGGATCCAACTGCCACGATCCCGAAGGAGCGGCGAGCGTGATTTTGACGGGGCCCCCGAGTTTGCTGTCGAGATGGGCCGCGTAAAGCGGCGAGAGCAGGGATGGGACCGCGATCGCAACAAGAACCGGGATGAACCTGTATGACTGGTGCTGCGATGGGTTAGGGGCGGGAACAGGCTGGTCGTTCAGGTTGTCATGAAAGAATGAGCCCAGCCAGAAGAGGAGCAGCATCACGATGCCGAAGAAGATCCAACCGTAGATGATGTGGTCCACGCCTGTTGCGAGCCTCATTCCGCTCAGGTGCCCTATCATCACGATCATGTAGGCGCGAAGGCCGTTCGCGATCACGGGGGTGAGGGCGGATATCGCGATGAAGATGATCCGCCTTGCAATGCTCCTGTAGCTCAGATACGCGTAGAGGGTCCCCAGGGTAAGAGACGAGACGAAATAGCGAAGGCCGCTGCAGGCCTCGACCACTGACCAGTTGCCGCTTGGCAGGCTGAAGAAAGTGCCTTCGCGGTAAACGGGGATGCCGGTGAGCTGAAGGGCGGCGACGGTGAAGTCGGCGGTGAAGTTCATCATCGGGGGAATCAGCGCCTCGCCGAAAGGGACGGAGAAGAGCAGGAAGAACATCGGAAAGAGGATCAGGCGGAAGACTTCGGTCCCTAGCAGGGTCCAGACTGATGCGATGATCATGAAGACCACGCTGTACTGCTCGACCACCATCGCGCCCGCCTGATGCCCTATCTGCCAGAGCAGCGCCGAAAGAATGATCGCGATGATCCCTCGATAGCTGGGCACGGGGGTATATGCCGAGAGCACTTTTCGCTTTCTCCATATCAGCCAGATGCTGATCGGGAAGATCAAAAAGCCGTGAGTGTAGGTCCCGTTGTCCATCCAGGTCTTGACCGTATATTCTGCGGCGTCGCGGTATATGAAGAGGAGAAAAGCGACCGTTGCGAAAACGGAGGCGATGGCCTTCTGCCAAATGGTCTTCATGACTTTTCTCCTTTAAATGGATTTTCCAGGAAGCGGTCTATCGCGGAGAGATTTTTTTCCCAGTCGTATCTTGCGAGTATCTCGATTCTGCCAATTGGATTTTTTTCTGCGTTCATCTGACGCAGGGTCATTTCCGAAAACTCTTTCGCGTCGTTCGCGACGTGGCAGCCTGCGGAGGCTTCTATGCCCTCCATCGCCTGTGGCGATGCGATGACATGTTTCGCCATCGACATCGCCTCCAGAACCTTGTTCTGCACGCCTCTCGCGACCCTGAGTGGGGCGACAGCGAGCCTCGCATGGGCGAGATAGGGACGCACGTCCTCTACTCTTCCCGTGACCTGGATTCCGGAAAGCTCTGCCAGCTGAAGAACGGCCTTCGAAGGATTGGATCCCACGATGTAGAAGCGCGCATTAGGCTCCTTCTTCTCAATCTCAGGGAAGATTTCGCGGGCGAACCATGTCACTGCGTCCACGTTCGGCCAGTAGTCCATCGCGCCCGTGAAGACCAGCGGCTTCTCGTCCGGGCTGTAAGGGTTCCCGAAACTCAGGATCGGTGAAAAGTATTCCGCATCGACCCCGTTGCTGAAATGATGTATCTTGTTTTTTGCCTCCGGGGAGAGGCTCCTGAAGAGCTCGGCCTCATGGGGGGAGACGAAAAAGGATGCGTCGAAACTTTTCGCAATCTTCCGCTCATGATCCAGAAGCAGCCTTCCTTCCCTGCGGTACAGCCAGTTCAGGGGCCATGGCTTGGCGTTCGCATACTGTTTCCATTTGTCCGAATCCACGTCCACGAAATCCATGATGCGGATGGCATCGGCATTCTCTACATACTGAGCCATCGCCGAGGAGAAGACGACGATGCGGTCTATCATTTTCTCTTTGATCGTGCGCTTCACCCATTCATCGAGTTTTTCGCTCCTGTAATACGGAAGCGTCAGGGCTTCATTTTTGAATAGGCCTCCAAGGCTCTTCAGCTTCGCGCTCCCCGGATTCATGGGCGCCAGAAAGCAGGACTTGCAGATGCTCCTCAAATCATCCTGATAACGCCAGTCGTTTTCGTCGTCCACGAATGCGCCCACATGGACCTCGTATCTTGCGGCCAGATGCTTCAACAGATGATAGGACCTGATCTTGTCCCCCTTGTTCGGCGGATAGGGTATGCGGTGGACGAGATAGAGCAGGCTATCCGTCATCTCTACCCCAGATTCTTCACGATGTGGGGGCCGATGAAATTCGCGACAGGCATGGGAAGCTTGCGCCATGCCTTGATGAAGAGCTGGTACTTGGGGTTGAGGGGATTCTGGTCTGGCACGTTTTTCGCGCGGTGAAGTTGGTATTCGTAGTGAAGAGGGGCAGGCTCGAATCCCCAGTTCTTCTTGAAGTCGAAGGAGCCGGTCCCTACCTTGCTTCTCCCGTAGTCGAATATCCTGTAGCCCCTCTCGCATGCCCTGCGCATAAGCTCCCAGTACTTGAAGTCGTTCGCCGCAAGGGTTCTCGCCTTCACCGTGTCTCCCGCATAGTAGGGAAGGACCTCGTCCTTGAAGTAGAAGGAGAGCACGCCGCTCACCACCTCATTTTCGTGTGTCACCGTGAGTATCTCGCAGTCATTGCCGAAGACCTCCATCAGTATCTCGAAATAGCGCCTTGGCAGCGCGGGTGTTCCGTGCCTCAGCATGTTGTCCGCGAAGACCCTGAAGAACCTGTCGACGTTATCGTCGATTCCGCTTGCGAGCCCGTGCTTGATTCCGCTTCTGACCATCGCGCGCTGCTTGCGGGGGATGTTCTTCATGTTCTGGTCCACGTCGGGATCGATCTCCTTCCTGAACGTGACATAGATGTCCTTGGTGGGCCAGTCCCCGTGAAAGGGTTTCACGTTGCGGTATTCGAGGTGGTCGACATCGAGGTTTGCCGCAAGATCCTGCGCCTTCCTGTCCAGCAGTTTCCGTGCTGCCTCGGTTTCCGCTGCTATCCCTCCGTATACGCCGAAGGGAAGTGATGAGAGGGAATGTCCGAAGAGGAAGTGTTTGATCTCGGCAAGTGGCAGTATGCCCTCTATCCTGCCGTTCGCTTCGGCGAGCAGGTAATGGGTGTTGTGGCCGAATGAACGCTCTATCACCTCCTTCCATCCGGAGCGGTGAAAGAAGGTTGACTCATTGCATCTTTCGACGAACGCATCCCAGTTCGCTGCGTCGGAAGGCAGCATTTCCCTGATGACGAGGCTGCTCATGGCGAGAGGAATATTTCGTCCATCCTTCCCCACTGGAAGTCGGCGAGCAGCGAGGAGATCTTGGCCTCCATTTTCGAGAGGTTCACGTAGTGCCTGAAGCGCGTCTTGAGGCTCACGCCCTGCTGCCTGGGCTGTTCCGGATCTATCTCCCAGGGATGGAAATAGAATATGCAGGATTCGTTATCCGTGTTGTTGACCCTGTTCAATAGCCAGCGCGAGAGCTGATAGGGCATCATCCTGAAATATCCCCCGCCCGATGCCGGAAGGTTGCGCCCGAAAAGAAAGGCGGTTGTCGCGGGTATCTCGAGTATTCCGGAGGGTCCCATGGGTCTGAACCCGAAGCGCGGCGCTTCCGGCATTCCGTAGTGGTCGTGCCTGATGGGATAGATGCTCGAGCTGTATTCGTATCCTTCATCGAAGAGCACGTCCAGCGCCCAGAGATTCTTTTCGTTGATCGAGAAGCTGGGAGCGCGGTAGCCCCTTACCTTCTGTCCGGAGATGTCCTCTATCAGCGCCTTGCTGCGGTTCACGTCCTGCCTGAATTCATCCTCGGTCTGCTCGTTGGCCCTTAGGTGGTGATAGCCGTGGCTCGCGAGCTCGTGGCCGTTGTTGCCTATGCGCCTGACCATGTCGGGATAGCGCTCCGCTATCCATCCTAGCGTGAAGAAGGTCGCGCGGGCGTCGTGTCTTTGAAGAAGCTCAAGGATGATGTCTATGTTGCGCTCGACTCGGCAGGGGAGATGGGGCCAGTCGTTCCGCGATATGTGGTTCGCGAAGGCGGATACCTGGAAATAGTCTTCTACGTCTATCGTCATCGCGTTTCGGGGCATATTCAGCTCCTGTGCAGCCAGTCCTCGAGGATGGACACGATGCGTTGCGATGCATGGCCGTCCCAGAATTCGGGAATGCGGCCGCGCTTCCCCCCGGTCTCGATCACTTCCTTAACGGCGGAGAGTATCCTTTTCCTGTCCTGTCCCACGATCGTATTGGTGCCTTCGTCGACCGTGATCTGCCTCTCGGTGTTTTCGCGCAGCGTGATGCAGGGAACGCCCAATGCGGTCGTCTCCTCCTGTATCCCACCGGAATCCGTCAGGAAGAATTTCGCATCCTTCATGAGCCCAAGCATCTGAAGATACCCGAGGGGAGGAAGCACCATGATGTCGGGGCTCTCGATCATTTCGTTCAGCCCGTATTCCTCCATCCTGCTCCTCGTGCGAGGATGAAGGGGGAATGCGATCGGGATCTGGGTTGAGATCTGCCTTATCGTCTGAAGAAGCGAGGTCAGGGATTCCCTGTCGTCCACGTTGGATGGGCGGTGCAGGGTCAGCGCGGCATAGCTCTTTTGGGATGCGAGCGTCTCCTGCGCAGGAACCGCCCTCGCGAGGTTGTGGTGCAGCGTGTCTATCATCACGTTGCCCACGAAGTGGATGCGCTCGTCCTTTATTCCTTCTCTCAACAGGTTGTCCCTTGCGATGCGTTCTGTGGTGAAGAGGATGTCGGATATCTGGTCGGTGAGAACGCGGTTGATTTCCTCGGGCATTCCGCGATCAAAGCTTCTAAGCCCCGCCTCGACGTGGATCACCGGGACGCCCTTCTTGGATGCGACCAGCGCGCAGGCTATCGTCGAGTTCACGTCTCCGACGACGAGAACGGCTGCAGGCTTTTCCTGGTCGAGCACGGGCTCGAATCGCTTCATGATCTCGGCGGTCTGGACAGCGTGGCTTCCGGAGCCCACCTCGAGGTTGATGTCTGGCGCCGGTATTCCGAGATCGACGAAGAACTGGTGGTTCATCGATTCGTTGTAGTGCTGGCCTGTGTGCAGCAGCTTCGCGTGAAGGGGGCTCTTCGCGAACTCGGCCATGATGGGCGCGATCTTCATGAAGTTTGGACGCGCCCCGACCACGCAAAGGATCTTGCTGCTCGTTTTCATTCTTTCCTTTCGAACATCTTTTCGAGATGCGGGGGGAGAAGCTTGCGCACCAGAACGGTGAGCAGGCGGTTCAGGGACTTCTCGACTCCTTCTATCTTGCGCTCCAGCCTCGCGAATCCTTCGCGGTAGATCGCGAGCTCCTCGTTCTGCGGAAGATTTGGAGTATCTGCCGGTGTCGGATTCACGTAGGCGACTTCCTGGCCGAAATCCCTGATCACCTCTTCGACCATCTCCAGGTCGAAAACATGCTTCTCCTCGAGCATGCCGAATACCATCATCCTGTCACAGAGCGTGTTGATCTTCCTGGGTATGCCTCCCGTGAACCCGAAGATGCGCCTGTGCGCCTCGTTCGTGAAATGCGGGTCTCCCTTCCATCCGGCTGTCGCCAGCCTGAACTCGATGTAGTCGTGCGTCTCGGCTTCGCTGATGGGGCCGAGATGGTAGGAGGCGATCACCCTCTGGCGAAGCTGAAGCATCTCGGGGCTCTGCAGCGTGTTGCGGAATTCCGGCTGCCCAAGCAGAAAGCTCTGGAGCAGGGGCTGGTTGCCCATCTGGAAATTGGAGATCATGCGCAGCTCCTCGACCGCCCTTGGAGTCAGGTTCTGCGCCTCGTCGACCACGAGAAGGACGCGCTTGCCCTGCCTCTTGCAGTGCTGAAGAAAAGTCTCGAGCTTGCTCAAGATCGTCGCCTTGCTCATGTTCTCGTGCGAGAGACCGTATCCAGAAGCCACAGTGCGCAGCGTGTCGTCCGCGTCGAGCTGCGTGCTGACGAGATGGCTGATCACGATGTTGCCGTTGTCGAACTCCTTGAAGAGGTTGCGCACCAGCATCGTCTTGCCAGCTCCCACTTCCCCGGTGATCACGATGAATCCCTCTCCAAGCGAAAGCCCGTAGCTGAGATAGGCCATCGCGCGCTTGTGGCCAGTGCTGGGATAGAAGAATCCGGGATCCGGGCTCAGCTGGAATGGCTTTGCTGCGAGATTGTAGAATTCTGTATACATGCTCAGAAGAGATACATGATGCTCGCGATCGCCGCGTTCTCGCTGAAGCTGTAGCCAAAGTTCGCTGGCGAGGAATCCATCGACTGATGCCTCAGGAGGAAATTGCCGTTGAGCTTGGGCCCTAGAATCCTGCTCAAGCCCACGGTGAAGGCGCGCATCTTCTCTTCAAGCGCCTGGCCGGGGAAGGTAAAATAGGTCGTATTGAAGTTCGCGTTAGCGCTCAGGATAGGATTGAGCTTCCTGTTCCAGGAGAGCGTGCCGCCGTACTGGTCCATGTTCAGGAAGTTGTAGGCGCTCAAGGCGCCGGGAAGGAAGTTGACTGCCTGCTGCAGGGGGGCTGTCTTCGTGTTGAAGACTGTCGCGAGGTAGGTGTCCCTGGGCAGCGCGAGCGTCGCGGAAGCCTTGAGGGTCTTCACGAGCATTATCTGGTTGGTCATGATGTTCTGCGCGAAGAGGAAGCTCTGCGAGCCGAGGGATGCGAGCATGGACTGCACGACCTGCTGGCGGGTTGCCGGATCCGGTATCTGGGACTGCAGCAGCTGGTCCAGGGTGACAGAAGGAGGCACCGTCTGCTGCATGAGCATGGTCGTGACATCCTGCGTATAGCTCGCGTTCCAGGTGGTCATGCGTGAATAATGGGTGAAGTTGAGGCTGTGTGTCCTTCCGAAGAAGCGTTCACCCTCTGCAACCTCGAGCTTCGTCCTAACGGAAGGTGACCAGTCGAAACCCAGGCTCCAGAAATTGCTGCGCGGATTCTGCCCTATGTAGGCGAAGCTGTCGTCCTCTATGCCGGCAGTCGCGATGGCCTTGAAGCGCGGAGTGATCAGGTATCCCAGGTTCGCGGAATACTGAGCCAGCGTCATCGGGGGCATGCCTTCATAGCGGATGCTCGAGTTGTTGAGATTCAGTCCCCAGATCAGGTTGTTGAAATCAGATCCGCTGTTGAGCGTCGCAAGCGCCGTGTCAGTGGTGGAGTTGAACATGCCTAGCCCGTATCCTCCTGCGTATCCGTTGACGCTGGGACCCGCCTGGCTCATGTTCATCGTCTGATGCGTGTATCTCACGAGACCCGTGGCGAAGCTGCCGAAGCGGTGCGTGACATAAGGGCTGACCGTTGTCGTCGTGACGTTTGCCAGGTTCCCGTTCGCGCTCGTGTTGCCAAAGCCCATCGGGCCTGCGATGTAGAGAGGCTGCTGCGAGATGGAGGCTGCCGCATCCAGGAATAGGGTCTTTCCTATCAGGTCCGCATTGCCTGACGCGCTTAACTGCTGGGTGATGTAGTCGAAGCTGCTGTATTTCGCATAGTTGATGTCCTGCAGGCTGTAATTCATTTTGGCCTTCAGCCTGTCGCTCGTCCCCTGAACTGCAATGCCCGGCATCAGCGTGGTGACGAAGTCGCTCAGCTGATTAGGGGATGGAGACAGGAAGATGTTGTCGGAATACATCTCGCTGGCTGAAATCGACGGGGTTATCGTCCAGTCCGCAGCCTGGGCCAGAGGTGTTGCCGAAAGCGCGAGCAATGCCCCCAGTTTGCGTATCCTAGGACTGGCCATAATAACCGTATCCGTAATAGTCTACCCCTGCCAGATTCCTGGCCTTGTTGAGCAGCACCCAGGTCAGTTCGCAGTCTTCTATCAGGGTGAGCGCCTGTCTTACGGCGGGCTGAGGAGTTTTTTCAGCCTCCACCACCATCACGATCTGGCCCATGTGGGAGGCCAATACGCTCGCCTCGGAGGTGACGAGGAGAGGAGGGGAGTCGAAGAGTATGATGCGGTCCGGATAGCGCTGCGCCATGTCGTCGAGAAGCGCGGACATCGCATCGCTTGCGAGCAGCTCCGTCGCATTCCTGTTGCGGCGTCCCGCCGGCAAGATCGAAAGGTTTTCTATGTTGGTCCTGATGATCACGTCGGAAAGCTTGAGGGAACTGTCATCCAGCAGGTCCAGCAATCCCCTGTCGTAGGAGACCCCGAGTGTCTTCAGCATGTTGGGATTGGGGGCATCCGCGTCCACCAGCAGCACCGTGCGGCCCATCTCCATCGCGATGCTCATCGCAAGATTGATGGTGCAGAATGTCTTGCCTTCTCCCGGCAATGAGCTAGTCACCATGATCAGGTTTCCGTTCCTGACCTTGGGCCCATTCTGCACGAATGCATTGTCCAGAAGCGGGCGCTTGATCATCCTGAACTCTTCTGCCATGTTCGAATGCTCTGCCTGGGGGGTGATGATGTTCTGGTTCTTGAGTTTGACCAGGTTGAGCTCGTGCCTTTGCGATTCGGACGTGTCCGGAGTTGCAGGCCGGACTTCCTGCGCCGGGGTTTCAACAGGGGGGATGCCGGTTTCGATCGGCTCGGGCTTTATGGATGCCTGCTGGTTCAGCTTGCTCGCGGCTTTTTCGATTATGCTCATGCTTTACCTCAGGCGCCCTTGTTCATGATCAATTGGAAAGCCATCAGCGCGCCGTAGACGCCAAGCAGGGCGGCCGATGCGGCGGCATAGGTTCGCAACCCTTTGCGCGTCTTGACCTTCGCGTCATGGGTCTCGATCATCGAGACTGTTCCGAGAATCGGCAGATCCGTAAGCGAGCCGAGGTCGATCCTGTTGTTGACGGTGGGTTTGATCTGGCTCAGAAGGAAGGCAAGCGCGATTCCCGCGGCGATGGCGCCCAGAAGCGCTAAAGAGATCAGCAGTGGGCGATTGGGAAAGGATGGCGCGAGCGGGACTCTCGGCGGATCTATGATCCTGAAGTCAACCGAATCGGTCTTGGTGTCAACCGCGCTCGACATCTGTGCGGATTCCCGCCTTGCCAAAAGGGAGTCGTAGTTCTTCTTGTATACGTCGTAATTTCTCGTGAGCTGGCTCAGCTCCGCGTCGACTTCGGGAAGCTTGTTTGCAGCCGCCCTTAGCTGTGCATAACGGGACTGGTATTCGCTGAGCCTTGCCCTCATCGATGCGACGTTGGCTTCCGCCTCTGCAAGCGATATGTTGAGCTGCTGGTAATAGGGGCTCTGGGTCATGCCGGAAGAGGGCTTCTTGAGCGATGCCTCCTTGGTTTTTTCCGCCTCCAGCTGGGCGATCAGCCTTTTCGTCGCGACCACGTCAGGATGCTGCTCGGTGTATTTCAGGCGCAACGCATCGAGCTCCCTGTTGAGGGATTCTATGCGGGCATCGTATTTCGAGCTTGCGACTGTGTCCGATGCGCTGTCCATCAATGTCGGGTCTGCGCCGGAAAGTTGCTGCTTGAGGGAATCCCTCCTGTCCGTGGCTTCCTTCAATGCGAGGGTGGCATCGTCGACCAGCCCCTTCGCGTCTGCAAGCTCGGCATAATAGTCCTGCCCCGTCTCCCCTCTCATCAGGCCGATGTTGCGCTGCTTGAAGTCCTTCAGGGCGTTTTCGGCATCGTTTAGCTTGGCTTCGTATTCCTTGAGCTGTTCCTCTATGAATTTCTGGGATGATGCGATGTCCTTCCTGTTGTTGCCCAGTCCGCCTTCGACGAAGATGTTGAGCAGGGACTGGACGACCTTTTTCGCCAATGCGGGATCCTTGTTCTCGTACGAGATCGTGTAGTCGTCCGACCCTATCGATCCGAGCTTGATCATGCTGGAGAGACCGTTGACGATGGACTCCATCTGGGCAGGTGTCTTTGCGCCTAGGTCAAGATCCGTCATCCTCGCGACTTTTTCCAGGTTGGGGTGGCTGATAAGCGTCCTTGCCATCACCTCGACCTGCTGGTTTGTGTTGGGCTGCACGGCAAGGCCGGCCAGGAGGGGTTTGAGCAGGGACTGGGTGTCCACATAGACGCGGGCGGTGGCTTGATAGCGGTCAGGGATGAAGTGTATCCAGGTCCATCCCGCGATGGAGACTATCCATGCGGTGATCAGCGCATGCCAGCGGTATCGCCATGCGGATACCGCGTATCCAGTCAGTTGAGCCAATAATTCATGCATATTCGGATCCCGGAAGTTTCTCTGCGTCGAACAGGCCTCCATTCTGGAGGCGTTGCGTTACAATCAGAAGTAGCTTTCCGGGATGATCAGCACGTCCCCTGGCAGCATCTGCACGTTGGCCTTCACGTCGCCGTCCCTGATCAGGCTCTCGAGCTTCACGTTTAGCTGTTCGCTCTTGCCGTTCACTGTGCGCAGTATGGTCGCCTTGTTGCCGGCTGCAAAGTCCGTGATCCCACCGACCGCGATCATCACGTCCATCAGCGTCATGTTTTCCCGGTACTGGAGCGCCTGAGGCTTGGCCGCCTGGCCTATCACGCGGATCTGCTGAGTATAGGGACCTACGAAGCCCGTGACGATCACCGTCACGACGGGGTCCTGTATGTATTTGGAAAGGGACTTCTCGAGATCTCTGGCGAGATGGGATGGGGATTTTCCTGCTGCCTGTATGTCTTCGACCAGAGGGGTGGAGATCTTTCCGTCGGGCCGCACAGGTATCGTCTGCGACAGTTCAGGATTGTGCCAGACCATGATGTTGACGTTGTCTCCCGGGCCTATGATGTAGTTGTATTCGCCAGGTTTGACGACCTCCCTCGGCGCCGGAGGATAACTCGATGCGCATCCTGCAAGCGAAGCTCCGAGAACGACCAACGACCACGCTTTTGCCACCCCATTCAGTCTTGAAATCACGATTTCCCCCATGAGTTTGGTTTTGTGCAGGCGGCCTGGCCCGCATGTCATCCGGCCGGATAGACCAGAATCGTGCAGCCCCCCGGATGCGCAGCCGCATTGTAGTGCGCGTTCTTGCGGTGGTCAATGAAAGGAGTCGCGACCAAAATCCGTCATGAGGCTGACGGATTCGGACATTGTGTTCCCGCTTTCGTATAGAATTCGCTCCCGTTGCAGGGGCGATGGTCATGTCTAAGCGCTTGGGTCATGTGGCATGGACATTGCTTTATAATCTCTGTGGTTTGGCCTGAAATGAACAAATTCGATGCAGCAGTTTGAGCGGATGCGAGGATGGTGCGCTAAATGATCATACGGTTTTTTCGGCAGTACATACCCGGCAGCGTACTCCTGCTCCTGATGCTTGAGATCATGGTCTTCTCGGGCTCTGTCTATCTGGCCGCGATTCTGAGATCTGGCGATACGATTGGGCTTTCCTTTCTCTGGCATTTTCTTCCGAAATCTTTGCTCTTCGCTTCCGCGATGAGCATCAGCCTCATGCTCTTCCGCCTATATGACTACTGGCAGTGGAGCGGCGGGATCCAGTACCTGCTGCCCCGGCTTGGCGCGGCGCTGACGCTGGGCTTCGTCGTGATGACGCTGATCTTCTATGTCTTCCCCGACACATTCATGGGGCGCGGCGTATTCGCGATCGCATATCTGTCATCCGCTTTTCTCGTAACGATTCTTCGCCTGATCGTCTTCAGGTGGGCGAATCTGGAAGGCTTGAAGCGCCGCGTTTTGGTGCTTGGAACAGGCAGCCGTGCCGCGAGGATAGGGGCGATGTTCAGATCCGGAACGGTCTCCCACAGGCTCAAGGTCGTGGGCTATCTTCCCATGAACGGGACGCACCACTTTGTCGACCGGTCGACCATGCTGAACGACAAGGGCAGCCTTCTCGATATCGCAAGACTGCACAACGTGAGGGAGATCGTCATCGCGATCAGGGACCGCAGGGGCGGGTTGCCTCTGGACGAGCTCCTTGAATGCAGGATGATGGGAATCAAGATCACGGAGCTATCGGCCTTCTTCGAGCGCGAGACGGGTCAGCTTCCGGTCGAATCGCTCAATGCGGGATGGATCATCCATGCGGACGGGTTCGAGAACGGGATAGCGAGAGACATCAGCAAGCGCATCTTCGATCTCCTTGCGAGCGGTCTGCTCCTCATCGTGTCTCTTCCCGTGATGTTCATCGCCGCGCTGTTAGTCTATCTCGAGAGCGGCGCCCCAGTCCTCTACCGCCAGGAGAGGACTGGGCAGGACGACTGCCCTTTCACCATCTACAAGTTTCGCAGCATGAGAAAGGATGCGGAAAAAGGCGGAAAGCCCCAATGGGCTGCAACCAACGACGACAGGATAACGCGAGTGGGCCGAGTGCTGCGCAAGCTGAGAATTGACGAGCTTCCCCAGATATTCAACGTTTTCAAGGGGGACATGAGCTTCGTGGGCCCAAGGCCGGAGCGCCCATTCTTCGTCGAAAAACTCGCAAAGGAAATACCGTATTACAAATACAGGCATAGCGTGAAACCCGGGATCACGGGGTGGGCGCAGGTGCGATATGCCTATGGGGCATCGGTCGAGGACTCGATGGAGAAGCTTCAGTACGACCTCTATTACGTGAAGAATCACGGCCTCTTCCTCGATCTCTTGATACTGTTCGCCACGGTCCGGGTCGTGCTTTTCGGCAAGGGCGCGAGATAATCTAGAGATGGACATCTCCCTGACCGCAGCAAGCTATCTCGCAGCCGCTCTTTCATTCGGTTTTCTCGGGATTTCCCTGCTCATTAGCTGGCGCGGGCAGTACCGCGGGGCGCTGCTGACGCTTGCGTGTCTCGTCACGGCCGCATGGGGGGGGCTCAATGCCTATGGTGGTTTGCCCCTTGCGCGCGCGGCGATGGAGGTCGCGAGAAGCGCGTTCTGGCTGCTTTTCATATGGGAAGTGCTCGCGGGCGCAAAGGCTGTTGCCGCATCCAGGCTGCTAGCCTTCAGGTCAGTGCTGGTTTCCTTTTCCCTTCTTCTCCTTGCGCTCACGTTTTATGTACAAATCGAGCCCTCGGGCCTCGGGCTTTTCGTGATCATCGGGCATGTGATCCTGGCGATCATGGGCATGGCGCTTGTCGAACAGCTTTATAGGAACACCCATCCCGATTCGAGATGGGGCATCAAGTTCGTCTGCCTTGCAATCGGCGCGATGTTCTCATATGACTTCTTCCTCTATTCCGATGCGATGCTCTTCCACCGCATCGACCCCGACATCTGGATGGCCAGGGGGGTGGTGAACGCGATCGTCGCGCCGCTCATCATGGTCTCTGCCGCGAGAAATCCGCAATGGTCGCTGCGCGTGCACATGTCCCGCCATGTCGTGTTTCATTCCGCGGCCCTCCTGGGCGCGGGAGTCTACCTTCTGCTGATGGCGGCAGCGGGCTACTACATCCGAATTTTCGGAGGAACCTGGGGCTCGGTCCTGCAGATCGCATTCTTCTTCGGCGCGAGCATCCTGCTCCTTGCGATACTGTTTTCAGGAAGCATGCGCGCAAGACTGAGGGTGCTTTTGAGCAAGCATTTCTTCACATCGAGATATGATTACCGCGAGGAATGGCTGAGGTTCACCCGCACTCTCCTGACTTCGGAGAAGAGCGGACAGATATACGAGGCGGCGATAAGGGCGATCGCGGCTCTCGTCGAAAGCCCCGCAGGGGCGCTCTGGCTCGCGCAGGAACAGGGAGGAGCCTATGCCTGCGTTGCGCGATGGAACATGCCTATGCCGCAAAGTTCCGTGCCTTCCGATGATCCCGTCGTGCAATTCATGGCGGAATCCCAGTGGGTGGTCAATCTCGATGAATACCGGCCTGATCGCGAACGCCACGAGGATCTCGAGATATCCGCATGGCTCATGGGAATGAAGGATGCGTGGATCGTGGTGCCCTTGATGGTGCCGGAACGCATGCTGGGCTTCATCGTGTTGAATCAGCCGCGCAGCGAAATCCATTTCAACTGGGAGGTGAGCGATCTTCTGAAGACGGCTGGGCACCAGCTCGCGAATCATCTCGCGCAGAAGCTCGCGACTGACGCCCTTCTGGTTGCAAGGCAGTTTGATTCCTTCAACAGGATGTCAGCATTTGTCGTGCATGACTTGAAGAATCTGGTTGCGCAATTGTCGCTGATGCTTTCCAATGCGGAGAAGCACAGGGACAATCCGGAATTCCAGGAGGACATGCTGAACACCGTGCAGAATTCCGTGGACAGGATGAACCGCCTGCTTTCCCAGCTGAGAAGCGCAAAGACATCCTCCGTGACAGAGGTAGCTCTCCAAGGCATGCTCGAATCCGTGCTCGATCAAAAATCAGCCCTGAAGCCTCGTCCTTTTCTGATTTCCCAAGACGGAAACATCCGCGTCAGGGCGGATTTGGATAAACTGACCAGAGTCATAGGACACATCGTGCAGAATGCCTGCGAGGCGACGCGCTATGATGGAAGGGTGGAAGTCAGGCTCCATGGCGATGATGGCCATGCATTGATCGAGGTCGAGGACAACGGCAAGGGGATGGATGAGGAATTCATAAGGGAGCGGCTTTTCAAGCCTTTCGACTCGACCAAGAATTCAGGCATGGGGATAGGCGCCTACGAATGCCAGGAATACATCCGCGAGCTCGGAGGATCCATGGAAGTGAAAAGTGTCCCTGAACAGGGTACACTGTTCAGGATTTTCATTCCTCGAGCATGACCCATGAGACCGAGCGGAGAGATCGTGAATTCAACAAAAGAAACCCTGCTGCTGGTGGAGGATGATCCGGGACTTCAGAAGCAGGTGCGCTGGAGCCTCGATGCATACGATGTCCAGATTGCAGGCGACAGGGAGAGCGCGCTCGCACAGATAAGGCGATTCGAGCCTGCTGTGGTGATCCTCGATCTAGGCCTGCCGCCGGATGAGAACGGAGCGAGCGAGGGGCTCGCGACTCTCGAGCAGATCATGATGCTCGCACCCGGCACCAAGGTGATCGTCGTGACCGGAAACCAGGACATGGGCAATGCGGTGAAGGCGATAGGCATAGGCGCCTATGACTTCTATCAGAAGCCATTCGAGTCCGAGATGCTCTCCCTGATCGTCGGGCGCGCCCTGCGCCTGCACAAGCTTGAACAGGAAAATCTGAGGCTGCGCACCAAACAGGACGATGTCGCCACCCAGGGCATCATCACCAGCGATCCGCAGATGCAGAAGATGTGCCGCACCGTCGAGCGCGTCGCGCCGTCGGATGCGACCGTGCTGGTCACGGGGGAGAGCGGGACTGGAAAGGAACTGTTCGCAAAGGCGCTGCACCAGCTCAGCAACAGGGCTGAAAACCGATTCGTCGCGATCAACTGCGCGGCCATCCCCGAAAATCTTCTGGAGAGCGAGCTGTTCGGCTACGAAAAGGGCGCCTTCACGGGTGCATCGAAGCAGACCATAGGCCGCATAGAATACGCGAACGGAGGGACGCTATTCTTGGACGAAATCGGGGATCTGCCGTTTTCCCTTCAGGCAAAGCTGCTGAGGTTCCTGCAGGAGAGGGTGGTGGAGCGCCTTGGAGGAAGGGGGGAGATCCCCGTCGACACGCGCGTGGTCTGCGCGACTCACCAGAATCTTGCCGAATTGATCAGGCAGGGGAGATTTCGCGAGGATCTGTATTACCGTTTGAGCGAGATCACGCTAAGCATTCCCCCCCTGAGGCAGCGGGACGGGGATGCGGCCCTGCTCGCTCATGCATTTCTCGAGAAATTCAACACACAGCAGGGAAGGTCCATACGCGGATTCAAGCCCGATGCGATAGAGGCGATAGAGAATCACCCCTGGCCAGGCAATGTCCGCGAGATGCAGAACGTCATCAAGCGAGCGGTGATTATGGCGGAAGGCTATCAGATCACGCTCGATGACCTTGCGCTCAAAGCGGACCAGGAGGAGGCCGAGCCCATCAATCTTCGCAAGGTCAGGGAGGATGCGGAGCGCAAGGCGGTTCTCAGGGCCATGGCGAGAGCCAACGGCAATGTCGCGATGGCGGCAGACCTCCTTGGAATTTCCCGCCCTACCCTCTATGACCTGATGACTCGCCTGGACATGAAGTGATGCGCGTCACCGCTTACGAGAGTCTTGATGAATTGCCGCAAGGCTGCAAGCCTCTCTTCGAGGAAGCGGGAAAGTCCAGTTTTTTTCTGACGCTTGACTGGTACCGCAATCTCGCAAGCCTGATATTGCCGCAAGAGTGCCGGCTTCGCATCTATGTGGCGGATGAAGGCGGGAATGTGCTCGGGGTTCTGCCGATGAAACACGGCTCTGAAGGAGGCGGCCCTTTCAGGGGAAGGAAACTCGAGGCCCTCGCAAACTACTATTCCTCTTATTTCATGCCTCTGACTGCATCAATGGATAGCCTTCAGGCAATCGTGAATGAGATAGCGAACGAGCGCTGGGACATCGTGGACTTTCATCCTATGGCCCAGGATTCGCCAATCTTTAACGAGCTTTCCTTCGCGATGGGGAATGCAGGGATGTCCGTGCAACAGTATTACTGTTTTGGAAACTGGTATCTCGAGGTCGGCGGGCGGTCATTTCTGGACTATTCTAGTTCGCTTCCATCCAGGCTCAGGCATACTCTGAAGCGCAAGCAAAAGCAGTTTTCAACCATGAAACCCAGGGTGGAGATAGTCACGGGCAAGCAGGGGCTGGATCGGGCGATCGCCGCATACCAGAAGGTCTATCGCTCGAGCTGGAAGGTTGATGAGCCATATCCTGATTTCATGCCGGGGCTTATCAGGCTATGCGCAGATCATGGGTGGTTGAGGCTCGGGATCGCCTATCTTGAAGAAGAGCCTGTTGCGGCTCAGCTCTGGATCGTGAAGGACGGGATAGCCTCCATCTACAAACTTGCCTACGACGAGAAGTTTTCGAAGATTTCCGCGGGCACGATACTCACCGCGACACTGATGGAACATGTCATCGATGTCGATCGTGTGAGGGAGGTCGACTATCTGACTGGCGACGAGGATTACAAGAAGGACTGGATGTCGCATCGCCGCGAGCGATGGGGGCTTTGTGGCAGCAACATGCGCACGCCGCGCGGGATATGCTCCGGGTTGCTGAACCGCATGTCGGGATATGCGAAGAATATCGTCTGGAATCGCAATCCTGAAAGAAGGAAGCTCGGATGAGTTTGTCTGAGAAGATTCCGAAGAACCCGGTTCTTTCATGTCTTTCTTTTGGGCGCGAAGGAGAGCCTGTTCCATCCATCCTCGATGCGGGAGAAGTCCGTTACCTCAACAGGGGAAGCCTCGCGATCGCTTTTGCCCTGAAGCATGCCGGCATCTCCAGTGGGGATGAAGTGCTGATCCCCGCATACCATTGCCTTGCGATGGTGGAACCTGTCCTCTGGGCGGGGGCCCAACCCGTTTTTTTCCGCATTATGGGGAATACGGGGCTCGATCTCGAAGATGCCGAACGCAGGCTGACTGGGAATTGTCGCGTATTGATCGCTCCGCATTATTTCGGGTTTCCGCAGGATATGCTGAAGGCAAGGGAATTCTGCGACAGGCATGGTCTTATCCTGATGGAGGATTGCGCGCATGCCTTTTTTGGCGGCACAGCCGGGCATCCGCTTGGATCCTGCGGGGATTATGCGATAGGCAGCGCCTGGAAATTCTTCCCAGTGGACGAGGGAGCCTGCGTCGTCTCTCCGAGAGGAAGGCTCGGAGGTTCTGCGACGAAACCCATGGGGTTTTTCTCCGGGATCAAGTCCTTCTTGAATACGCTGGAATATGCGGTGAAATATCGCCGCCTGGGATGGTTCAATCCGGTTTTCCGCCTCGCGTTTCGCTTGAAGGATGGGTTGTGGAGCATGCTGAAACCCAAGACTGCTCAAAATCTTCCAATCAAAAATGAGAATCGGGGAGGCTCCACGGGGTTCGACGGGAACAGGGTTGATCTTGGGATGTCCAGATCTTCCCGCATGATCATGTCGGCTTCCTCGAAATCGAGGATGAGCAGAAACAGAAGAGAAAACTATCTGAAGCTCTTGTCACGCCTTGGAAATCTTCCGGGCTGTCGTCCGCTTTTTGGGACTCTTCCCGAAGGCGTGGTTCCCTATGTTTTTCCCCTCGTGATGGAGAACCCCGAAAAGGTATTCCCAAGGCTGAAGGAAGAAGGGGTGCCAGTGATCCGTTTCGGCGAGTATCTGTCTGAAGACATGGAAAAAGGACTTTGCAGGGTGAGCGAGGATTATTCGAGGCGCGTGTTCCAGTTTCCCTGTCACCAGGATTTGAAACCTGAAGAACTGGAATGGATGATGAACAAGATTGAAGAGGCGCTTAAGTGAGCCTCAAATGGGATTTCTATCCTGTTGCGGAATTTCCGGCGCTTAAGGATGCCTGGCAATCCGTCAATCTGTTGGATGCATCGAGCCCCGTTCTCAGCCCTGAGTTCGTTGCTCCGTTGCTGCAGGAATTTGCGGCTGGGAGCGAGAGACTGGCTGTCTGCAGAAAGGATTCGCAAACCGTTGCGATGGCCGTGCTGGTCAGGAGGAGTTTTGCCGTATGGGAAACATTCCAGCCTGCACAGGCCCCGATCGGTCTGTGGCTGAATAGTCCTGAAGTCAATCTGGAGGAGCTGCTGCAGACCTTGCTGGATTCGCTTCCCGGTTACCCTATGCTGTTTGCCTTGACTCAGCGCGATCCCGAATTGTGGCCTCGTCCTTCGGATCGAGGCCGCATCAGAACGATGGATTACGTCGAAACAGGCATTATCTCTCTGGAAGATTCGTATCAGGGTTATTGGGGTTCGCGCGATGCCCAGTTGAGAAAGTCTGTAAACCGCCGTCTTAGGCAGTTGGCAGAGCAGGGCATTGAGCCCAGGCTCGAAGCGATGTCAAATCCCGCCTCTGTTTCAGATGCTGTCGAGCAATTCGGCCGCCTTGAGAGCATGGGGTGGAAGGGCAAGGAAGGCACCGCCGTTCATGGCAGCAATAGCCAGGGCCGTTTCTATTCTTCCGTATTGGAGGACTTCTGCAGGAAAGGCAAAGGCTTCATATACCGTTACTGGTTCGGGGGTGCGGTTGTCGCAATGCAGTTGAGCATAGAAGTGGGGGGCGTCGAGGTGTTCCTGAAGACGACTTTCGATGAGAATTATCGGGCATTTGGGCCGGGCATCCTGCTAAAGAGAGCCATAATCGAGTTTCTTTACGGTGAGAAACGCGTGCAGAGGATAGAGCTCTATGGAAAGCTCAGGGATTATCAGACAAAATGGATCAGCAGCAGCAAAATGATGTATCACGTTAACTATTGCCGGTGGGCGGGCCTGCACAGGCTTCTGGAGTTGATGCGTGCAGGTTTGCGAAGCCTGCCATCACGGAATACAGAAGCACAGGATTGATGCCTTAACGGGTTGCCCATAGAAAATCCGGCTTTATTCGAATGCTGAGGAGAGCGCCGCATGGCTGAGCTATTGCATGAACTGATATTCGAGTCCGCAGAGAGACACCCTTTCAGGGAGGCGCTCGTCTATCAGAAGTCGCGTCTGGATTACAGTGCGCTTGCGGCGGAGGTGTCTATCGTTGCGGATGCATTGATCGGTCTCGGTCTTGCGAAGTCCGAGCGGGTCGCGGTCTATCTCGAAAAGCGCATCGAAACCGTGACGGCCATGTTCGGGACTTCGGCCGCTGGCGGCGTCTTCGTGCCGGTGAATCCCATTCTGAAATCCGAGCAGGTGGCTTATATACTTAAAGATTGTAGCGTGCGCATCCTCGTCACTTCATCCGACAGGCTGAGGCTGCTTTCCGAGTCGCTCAAGGATTGCCGCGATCTTCATACCGTGATCGTCGTGGGCGATGGCGACCTTCCGGATTTATCCGGGATCAATTTGCATCGATGGGGAAGTGACATCGGGAAGGGCGGCAAAAAGCACCGCGTGATCAATGCCGACATGGCGGCGATACTCTACACGTCAGGCAGCACGGGAAAGCCCAAGGGGGTCGTGCTCTCGCATCTCAACATGGTGACGGGGGCGAAGAGCGTGGCGCAGTATCTGAACAACACGATGGATGACCGCATCCTCTCGGTCCTGCCTTTGAGCTTCGATTACGGATTCAGCCAGCTCACAACCGCGTTTCATGTCGGCGCGACAGCGGTGCTGATGAATTATCTTCTGCCGAAAGATATCGCAAGGGTCGCTGAAAAGGAGGGGATCACGGGTCTTGCGGCAGTGCCTCCTCTCTGGATACAGCTCTCCCAACTCGAATGGCCTGCCGCATCCAGCATCCGCTATTTCACCAATTCCGGCGGCGCGATGCCGCTGACCACGCTTGCCGAATTGCGTTCGAGATTCCCGAACGCAAAGCCCTATCTGATGTACGGGCTGACCGAGGCGTTCCGCTCGACCTATCTTCCTCCCGAAGAGGTCGACCGCCGCCCTGATTCGATAGGCAAGGCCATCCCCAATGCTGAGATCATGGTGGTGAGGGAAGACGGCTCCCCCTGCGCGCCCGGAGAACCCGGTGAGCTCGTCCATCGCGGGGCGCTGGTTTCCCTTGGATACTGGAACGATCGCGAGAAGACTGCGGAGCGTTTCAAGCCTGCCCCCAATCAGGAAGGCGGGCTCACCATGACCGAGATGGCTGTCTGGTCTGGCGACACGGTGAGGATGGACGAGGAGGGATTCCTGTATTTCATCAGCCGCAGGGACGAGATGATCAAGACTTCAGGCTACAGGGTGAGTCCTACCGAAGTCGAGGAGGTGATCTATGCAACGGAGATGGCGGGTGAAGTGGCTGCGGTCGGCGTGCCACATCCCGTGCTGGGGCAGGCGATCGTCGTGATCGTCGCCGAGCGTCCGGATCATGGCCTTGATGTCGAGGCTCTGATGGCCGAATGCAGGCAGCGCCTTCCGGCATACATGGTGCCATCCGAGATAAGGCGGCATCCCGGAAGCCTTCCGCGCAACCCGAACGGAAAGATAGACAGGAAGCTGCTTCTGAGCGAAATCCTGAACGGCTAACGGGCATGAAAAAGGGCGGTTTCCCGCCCCATTCATCAAGCCTTTAACTGTCAGATTTTATACATCATCATTTTCTGGCGGCCGAAAACCAGTGCCGTGAGGCCTATGCCCAGGAGCAGGATGCTGCCGGGCTCGGGGACGACGAAGGAGTTGTCGGCATGTGTGAAGACGGCGCCACTGGTAGAGGAAAAATAGTCGGTCACTGACAGCAGATCTCCTGTATAAAAAGGCAGAGGTGTTTCAGGAACATTGCTCCCGTTGGTGCTCGTCAGGGTCAACAAAGTTTTGCCGGCGCTGTCCTTTAGTGTCTTAGTGGCAGTAGTTGTTCCATTGCCTTGGGTGACCACGGTGTCGAAATTCACGCCCGTTACCTTGGGGTTGTTGTTATTTGGAGAGACCGAATAGACAAGGTTTCCGCCATTTGCTGGATCCGGTACATAGCCATTATTCCAGTCCAGACCGAGATTGTAATAATCGTTTCCGCCGATTTCGAATTCACTCACGCTTAGACCTGTATCTGATCCTCCCAAAGTGTTTGGAATGCTCGAGCTGCCATAGGTGAAGGTCATGTCGCCGTCGCCGTCAATGCAGGATCCGGCTGCCGCCCATGCGCCAACGGTGGACAAACTTGTGCAGGTGGAGACGGCGGATGCTGCGCCGCTGGCCAAAAGGGCGCTGGCAGCCAGAATGCAGGACAGGGTTTTTCTATTCATAAGCTTTTTCATGATATTGCTCCTTAAGATTAAGTTGAACTTTTAAGTGAGAAAATCTTGAATTGCAGCTTGCAAGGAATTGGACATTCCTTGTAGAAATGAAAAAACCGGGGAATTTTGCTTCTACGCCTGTTTTTCAAGCATAAATTGAGCCAGTATTTTTTCATTATATTAATCAATAAGTTGAATTTTTAGATCGCAGATTTTTGGATTTTTCTGTAAAGTATGCCGACACTTTGGCTGGTATGTATCCCGCTGAAAAAGGACTTTCTCATTGGTTTTTGGCTTTGTTTTTTAATTTTTATTTGAAAATTCAAATAGATGGGGTAAATGTAAACTTTGCCGACAGTTTCTGGATGCTGATGAGGGCCATGTCGGAAAACATGAAATCGTTTGACAGCCTTGGGTCCCTGTACTAGAATTCGCGCCTTTCGAAGTTTCAATACAGAATTTTAGGAACAGTGGCTATGAAAACATTTTCCGCTAAGGCACACGAAGTCCAGCACGACTGGCTCTTGGTAGATGCCGCAGATCAGGTGCTCGGCCGTCTGGCTGCACAAATCGCGTCGCGGCTGCGCGGCAAGCACAAGGCTATATACACGCCTCACGTGGATACGGGCGATTTCGTCGTCGTGGTCAATGCAGAGAAGCTGCGCGTGACCGGCAACAAGTCCAAGGCCAAGCTGTATCATCGCCACACCGGCTATCCCGGCGGCCTTTACACGACCAATTTCACCAAGCTGCAAGCCCGCCATCCGGCGCGCATCCTGGAAAAGGCCGTCAAGGGCATGCTGCCCAAGGGTCCTCTCGGATATGCGATGCTGCGCAAGATGAAGGTCTATGCGGGTGCGACGCATCCCCATGCAGCGCAGCAACCCAAACCCATTAACTTGTTGAAGGCTTAATCATGGCGGTCACTTATAACTACGGCACAGGTCGTCGCAAGAGCGCGGTGGCACGTGTGTTCATCAAGGCAGGAAAAGGCGATTTCGTCGTCAACGACAAGCCTGTGGACGTATTCTTCTCTCGCGAAACCGGACGCATGATCGTGCGCCAGCCGCTCAACCTGACCGATACGCTCGGCAAGTTCGACATCATGGTGAACGTGACCGGCGGCGGCGAAAACGGCCAGGCGGGCGCGGTTCGCCACGGCATCACTCGCGCGCTGATCGACTACAACGCGGACTTCAAGCCTGTACTGAAGGCTGCCGGCCTGGTCACCAGGGATGCACGCGAAGTCGAGCGCAAGAAGGTCGGTCTGCGCAAGGCGCGCCGCAGGAAGCAATTCTCCAAGCGCTGATTTTTTGGCGTCTGCAACAAAACACGCAAAGCCGCCTTCGGGCGGCTTTGTTGTATCATGTAGTCTGATATTCGAAGGGGAGCTCAAATGATCAAGGTTGGCATAGTCGGCGGCACCGGATATACGGGGGTTGAGCTGTTGCGCCTTCTGGCGCTGCATCCCGAAGTGCGGCTGCACGCGATCACTTCCCGCGCCGATGCGGGCACGCCTGTCAGCCAGATGTTCCCCAGCCTGCGCGGCCTCGTGGATTTGCAGTTCGTCCATCCCGACGAGGCGCATCTCGAGACCTGCGATCTGGTTTTCTTTGCCACGCCAAACGGAATCGCGATGCAGCAGACCAAGGCGCTGCTGGACCAGGGCGTGAAGGTGATCGATCTCGCGGCGGATTTTCGCATCAGGGACATCGGACTCTGGGAGAAGTGGTATGGCATGACCCATGCCTGCCCTGAACTCGTCGAAGAGGCCGTGTATGGCCTGCCCGAGATCAACCGCGACAGGATAAGGTCCGCGCGTCTGGTCGCAAATCCCGGCTGCTATCCGACAGCGGTTCAGCTTGGCTTCATCCCTCTTCTGGAGGCGGGCGTGATAGAAGAAACCGGGCTCATCGCCGATGCGAAGTCCGGCGTTTCCGGCGCGGGACGCAAGGCCGAAATTCCTACCCTGTTCGCTGAAGCGAGCGACAACTTCAAGGCCTACGGCGTCGCGGGCCACAGGCACCTTCCCGAGATCCGCCAGGGACTCTCCGGCATAGTCGGCCGCGAAGTCGGACTTACCTTCGTGCCTCATCTCACGCCTTTAATCAGGGGCATACACGCAACGCTTTACGGCAGGCTGACACGCGATGTGGACTTGCAGGCCTTGTTCGAGAAGCGCTATGAAAAC
Organism: Pseudomonadota bacterium; assembly: GCA_021782365.1. Lineage (GTDB taxonomy): Bacteria > Pseudomonadota > Gammaproteobacteria > Burkholderiales > Gallionellaceae > Gallionella. Next base: position 113,378 of record JAJXVB010000005.1, on the reverse strand, counting down.
GAGACCTTCGTCGACGTGATGCCTCCGGGAAGCCATCCGGAGACGCGCACGGTCAGGGGCTCGAACCGCTGCCGCATCGCCTTGCACAGGCCTCAGGGAGGCGACACCGTCGTCGTGCTTTCCGTGATCGACAATCTGGTCAAGGGCGCTGCAGGGCAGGCCGTCCAGAACATGAACATCATGTTCGGATTTGCAGAGGATGCGGCCCTCAACATCGTTCCCCTGCTGCCCTGATTCTTATCATGCGCAAAGCCGGAGTCCGCGATTAAGGTGCTGCGCAAGGCCAAACGCAGGTTTGGCATAACCGCTCCCCGCCTGTCCGTCAGGCCTCATGTCGCATGGTATGTGCGCTGGGGCATGATGATCCCTTTTGTGCTCGCGGCCTTGGCCCTGGTCTGGTTCGCCTACAACAGCGGGCTCGAGCTCGCGGGCTTTGACAGGGGAAAGACCCGGCAGGAGCTCGACGACTTGCGGGCAAGGGTAGCCCAGTTGAGCGCTGAAAATGCCGATCTCAACAGGAAGGTCGCGCAGTTCGAGCAGCAGGTCCAGATGGATAAGGGGCGTAGCGATGAGACGGCCCGCCAGATGAAAAACCTGAACGACGAGAACATGAAGCTTCAGGAAGATCTGAATTTCTTCCGCGACCTCACCGCCGCGAACGGCAAGGAAGGGGAGCTTGCGATCCACAGGCTGAGCCTTGAGAAAGACAGGATGCCGGGTGAATACCGGGTTCGCATGCTGCTCGTGCAAAGCGGAGTGCGCGTGAAGGAATTTTCAGGAAGCTATCAGCTGATCGCGACCGTTCTTCAGAACGGGAAGAAGATGACCCAGATATTCCCCTCCAGTGAATCCGGGAATGAGCCGTTCCAGTTGAATTTCAAGTATTATATGCGCTTGGAGAAAAGCTTCAGGTTGCCGCAGAATATGCAGCTTCTGAATGTTCAGGTCAGGCTATACGAGCGCGGAGTGGCGGAGCCCAGGGTGCGCCAGAGCGCAAACCTTGGCTGATGGGAGGAACCTTGTTCGATAGGAAGCAAAGCAAGCCGCAAAACAGGATAGACACGCTGATCGGCGCAGGAACCGTGATTGATGGCAACATCAGTTTCAGCGGCGGGATGCGCATCGATGGCAGGATAAATGGCAACGTGATCGCCGAGCCGGGCAAGCCCAGCACGCTGGTGATAAGCGAGCAGGGCAGCGTGAACGGAGAGGTGAACGTGACTCACCTGGTCGTCAACGGCGGGATCAGAGGCGAGGTGACCGCCAGCGAGTACCTGGAACTTCATGCGAAGGCCAGGGTCACAGGCGACGTGAACTACAAGATTCTGGAAATACAGATGGGCGCGATACTCGAAGGCCGTCTGATCAACATGAATGCTGCTGACCAGGATAAAGTGGTGGCGTTGAAAACCAGCAATGCCTAGTTAATTTAAGGAGAAAACATGAATGCAATGAATGAAATGACCGCCGATGTGCTGATCTTTACCGATAGCGCCGCGACCAAGGTGAAACAGCTGATAGACGAGGAAGGCAATGCGGATCTCAAGCTGCGCGTGTTCGTCACGGGCGGCGGATGCTCGGGCTTCCAGTACGGCTTCACCTTCGACGAGGTGGTGAACGAGGACGACACGGTTCTGGACAAGAACGGCGTTCAGCTTCTGATCGACCCGATGAGCTTCCAGTACCTGACAGGTGCCGAGATCGACTACCAGGAAGGCCTGGAAGGCGCGCAGTTCGTGATCAAGAATCCGAATGCGACAACGACCTGCGGCTGCGGTTCTTCCTTCTCGGTCTAACAGGTCTTCGATTTATCAGAAGGGCGGGTTTCACCCGCCCTTTTTTTGCCTCTTGAAATCAGGCATGTCGTCCGCATATCGCAACCAAGTCCGGCGCAAGCCGGTTTGTGACCAACTCGAATATGGAGGATATCATGACAAGCTTGATTCGCTACAACACCGTCGACAATGCGCTTGACGACCTGTTTCAGGGTTTTTTCATGCGCCCTGTCCGTATGGAAGGGGCGTCCGAATTGCAGATGAAGCTGGATGTCAGCGAGGATGACGGCGCATATACCGTGCATGCCGAAATTCCCGGCGTAAGGAAGGAAGACATACATGTCGACATAGAAGGCAGCCAGGTTGCGATCAGCGCGGAAGTGAAGAACGAAAAGGAAGTGAAGGAAGGCGAGAAGGTGCTGCGCAGCGAGCGCTGTTACGGCAAGGTATCGAGGTCCTTTACGCTGGGCCAGGATGTCGACGAAGCCCAGTCCCAGGCCAAGTACAACAACGGCATCCTCGAGCTGATCCTGAAGAAGAAGATCGCTTCATCCGCAAAGCGCCTGTCGATACAGTAAGCAATTTGAGTATTGCCCGCAACCCGCGTAGAATGCGCGGGCTCGCGGGTGTAGTTCAATGGTAGAACGGCAGCTTCCCAAGCTGCATACGACGGTTCGATCCCGTTCACCCGCTCCAGCTCACTCCTCACTCCTTTGGCAATGACCAGTCGTATCCCTGCACGATGCCGCGCGTATCGAACTTGATCTGCAGCGTCTTCAACTTCGTCGCCGACACGTCCGAGAAATTTCCAGAGGCGTAGTAGTAAGTCCACTCGTCGTATCTCTGCCCGTCCGTTTCGATCCTCACGCCGGTGCCGTTGGGTTCGCCCAGCCACGAGCGCACCTGGTCTTTCGAGGTTGCTCCCCGTTCGACCCTGCTGGTGAATGAGGCCGCATTGAAGTCGCTGCCGACCGTGAAGCTCGTCGCACTGCAGGCGGTGAGCAATGCGGCGAAGGCGATCATGGATAGTGTGCGTATCACTTTTGCATCTCCTCTAGTGTTTGTCCGGATTCTACCGCGCATGAAAAAAGGATGCTACGGGATAATGAGGCTGGAATGGTATGATGCGCGGCGGTTTCGATTATATTGCTCATGAATCTACTCAAATCACTGGCCACGATCAGCGGGCTCACGCTGGTCTCGCGCATGATGGCTTTTGCACGCGACGTGCTGGTCGCCAAGGTATTTGGCGCCGGCATGGCCACAGATGCGTTCTTCGTCGCATTCAAGCTGCCCAATTTACTTCGGCGCATGTTTGCGGAAGGGGCGTTCTCGCAGGCTTTCGTTCCGATATTCGGCGAATACAGGAATAGACGCGGGCACGATGAGACCAAGCTGCTTCTGGATCACGTCACGACGATGCTGGCGATCGTGCTCTTTTTCGTGACGGTGATCGGCATCATCGCAGCCCCCTATCTCGTCTATCTCAGCGCGCCCGGCTTTGCGAAGGATACGGCAAAATTCGACCTGACCGTCTTGCTGTTGCGCTATACGTCCCCCTACATCTTCTTCATCTCTCTGGTCGCAGTCGCAGCCGCCATACTCAACACCTACAACAAATTCTGGGTCCCGGCCTTCGCGCCCATCCTGCTCAACGTCTGCTTCATCGCATCCGCGCTCTGGGTCGCCCCCTATTGCCATCCTCCGATACTGGCGCTGGCCCTTGCCGTTTTCGTCGCGGGCATCGTGCAGCTCGCATTCCAGGTTCCGTTCCTGAAAAAGATAGACATGCTGCCCAGCATCCGCTTCAGCCTGAAGGACGAGGGCATGAGGCGCGTCATCAGGCTGATGGGGCCAGCGATGTTCGGCGTTTCGATCACGCAGATCAGCCTGATCATCAACAGCATCTTCGCTTCCTTCCTCGCGGGTGGAAGCGTGTCATGGCTCTATTATGCGGACAGGCTGATGGAATTTCCGTCGGGCCTTCTGGGTGCAGCTCTTGGCACGATACTGCTTCCATCGCTCTCCAAGTGCCATGCGAACAAGGACAGCGTCGAGTATTCCAAGCTTCTGGACTGGGGGCTGAGGCTCACCTTCATGCTTGCGTTGCCAGCAGCGCTCGCATTGGGCATGATCGCGGTTCCATTGCTCGCGACTTTCTTTCAGCGCGGGGCTTTTTCCGCATCGGATGTGCTGATGACGAGCCATGCGCTGGTAGGCTACAGCGTGGGACTGATAGGCCTGATACTCGTGAAGATACTCGCCCCCGGCTTCTATGCGCGACAGGATATCAGGACGCCTGTGAAGATAGGGCTTGCAACGCTTATCGCGACCCAGATGATGAATGTCCTTTTCATCTTTGGCATGCACCTCCAGCACGCGGGTCTCGCATTGTCCGTTGGGCTGGGTGCATGCCTGAATTCGGTGATCCTCTTCTATTTCCTGCGCAGGAAAAAGATCTATCAGCCGGAACCCGGATGGCCGGTCTATTTCCTGAAGGTGGGGCTCGCGGTGATCGCGCTCGCAATCACGCTCTGGCTAGGCATGGGCAGCCAGGATGGCTGGCTCGCTGGCTCTGGCCTTTCGCGCATCCTGCGACTGACGCTCCTCGTCTCGGAAGGCATCACAGTCTACTTTGCTGTCCTGGCGATCCTTGGTTTCAGGCCGAAGGATTTTTCGAGGCGGGCGATAGGCTAACCTATAGAGCTGGGCTAGAATGCAGGTCATGAGATTTGCAATCGCGACCAGTGACTCCTACCAGTGCGTGCTCGAGGCTTTCCTGCGCGCCGGATGGCAGCTCGAGAAGCTCTTTGTCTCTCCCGACAACTGGATGTACAGCAACCAGCAGGTGATCGCGCGCGCGCTGGAGCTCGGCGCCCCGGTCCAGCATTCCCCGGTGAAGGAAAAGGATCTTGCCGAACTTTCAGGATGCGATCTCTTCGTCGTCTCCTGCTACCAGTGGAAGATTCCATCCTGGGAAAAGCATGTCCCCCGCGCCGTCAATTTCCATCCTTCCCCTTTGCCGGAAGCGCGCGGGCCGTATCCTTTCGTCAGGGCGATACTGGAAAAAAGGACGAGCTGGGCTGCGACCTGCCACCGCATAAACGAGGAATACGACCGCGGCGACATACTGGCGGCCGAACACTTTGCGCTGGATGCTGACGAGAACCATGAGTCCCTGAGGCTCAAGACCCAGATGGCGACGGGAAGGCTGGCCTCGAAAATTGCGACCAACCTGGAAGTGCTCTGGGATTCCGCCCTTCCTCAGGGGGAGGGAAGCTACTGGAACAGATGGTCGGAGGATGACCGCATCCTGGACTTTACCGAGCCCATAGAATCGATCATGAGGAAGGTGCGCGCATTTGGCGACATCGAGTGCGCGGCAAAGGTCAACGGCATCATGGTCTTCATACACAGGGCAAAGGGCTGGGTCGAACAGCATCAGGCGGTTCCGGGGACGGTTGTGCACGCAAACAATCTCGTGATGGTGGTCGCGGCGAGCGATGGTTTTATCGCGATCACCGAATGGGGGCTCAATGCGCCCGGAGCCGTCATCGCTAATTCGAGGCGCTGATGCATCCCGACGCCGAAGCGCTGCTGTCCGCCTATGCAGAAGGCAGGCTCGAAGAGGCCGCGGATCTGGCAAGATCCTTTGCAGAAAAGTTTCCGAACCATGGCCTGGGCTGGATGGTGCTCGGCGCCGTTCTCATGGGGACTGGAAAGAACCAGGAGGCGCTGCCTCCCTTGCAGAAGGGGGCAGAGCTTTCCCCTGAGAATGCGGATGCGCACAACAACCTGGGGGTGGCGTTTCTGAATCTCGGAAGATTCGATGAGGCAAGACTAAGCCTCGAGCGCGCCTTGCAGATTTCCCCGGACTATGCGGAAGCGCACAACAACCTCGGCAATCTTTTCAGAAGGCTCCATCATCTCGATGAGGCTGAGCTCTGCTATCGCAAGGCGCTTGAGATATCCCCCGGTTATGTCGAGGCTCACGGCAATCTTGGCGTATTGCTGAAAGATGCCGGAAGGCTTCATGAGGCGAAGGAAAGCGCGATGCGCGCCATGGCGCTCTCGCCAAAAGATGCGGATGCGCACAACAATCTCGGGGCGATCCTCCTGGACATGGGTTTGTTTCATGATGCGGAACAAAGCCTGCGCCGCGCACTGCAGATCGATCCGGATCATTTGATGGCGCACAACAATCTGGCCTCCGTTTTGAAGGAGATGATGAGGCGCGACGAGGCGGAGGCGCTCTACAGAAATGCGCTGTCCATCCATCCTCACGACGCGGATGCGCTGCACGGACTTGCGAATTTCCATCTGGAAGGGGGAGAGGCTGAGGATGCGTTCATCATGTACCAGAGGATACTGAAGGACCATCCTTCGAACATCGAGGTCAGATATAGCCTTGCGTTATCGGGCAAGAAAAATGATGAAAATTTCGCCGCGCTTGCCGGAATGGATGAACCCTTGGGCGTCAAGGATGCGGTATTCAGGCATTACGCATTGGGAAGATGTTTCGATGAAAAAGGGGATTACGAAAACGCCTTTCTTCATTATTCCAAAGGGGCAAGGATCAGGCGCTCTTTGCTCGACTATCATCCTGAAAAAACTGCCGAGCGTTTTGAAGGAATCGCGCGCGACTTCGATGTGTCCGCTATAGCGCGCCTGAAACAAGCCGGATATCCGTCGGAGCTTCCAGTTTTCGTGCTTGGCATGCCGCGCTCGGGCACCACGCTGGTCGAACAGATCATCGCAAGCCATCCCGACGTGCAGGCGGGAGGTGAGCTGCCCGACCTTCTTCATGTCGTCGAGCGAGATCAGGAAGGGGAAGGGATTGAGAAGATCGCGGGATGGGGAAAAGAGTATATACGCTCTTTGCAGGCGAGGGCGCCTCATGCCAAGCGCATCACGGACAAGATGCCAGCAAATTTCTTAGCGATCGGACTGATACATGCGATGCTGCCGGATGCGAGGATCATACATGTAAGGCGGGATCCTCTCGACACCTGCGTCTCCTGCTTTACCCAGCTCTTCAACCGGGGACATGAATACAGCTACGATCTCGAGGAGCTTGGAAAATATTACGGAGGCTATGCGTCTCTGATGGAGCATTGGAGAAGGACCTTGCCCGAAGGCTCTTTCCTCGAGGTGGATTACGAGGACGTGGTCGAAGATCTCGAAGGGCAGGCTCGCCGCATGATCGAATACTGCAACCTCGACTGGCATGAAGCCTGCCTCGATTTCCACAGGAATGAAAGGCCCGTGCAGACGGCAAGCATGGTTCAGGTCAGAAAACCCATGTACAGCTCGTCAGTAGGCCGCTGGAAGCGCTACGAATCGCATCTCGGGCCGCTCATCGACGCGCTGAGAAAATCTAGCGCATTGCCCTGATGAGCATCGAGCGGAAAGCGGAAAAGACTTTTTTCATGTGTTCCTGCTTGTATGGGAAGAGATCGACAGGGTCTGTCGCATGCACCCAGCCCCGGTTGTCCGCCTCGAACAAGAGCAGCCTTCCATCGCCTGTCTCGGCGCAGTCCATCACCACATAATCGAGCTTTATGCGCTCTGCAATCTGGCTCAAGGCTGCGCGATGGCGGGGCAGGAATTCGCTTTCGAAGCGCTGCATGAAATCCGCCTCCTCGATTTTCTTCTCCGCGCTCTCGCCCATGTTGGATGAGCCATAGTGGACGATCCAGTCTTCACTGATCGCAAGGTGGCAGACATAGGGCTCCCCGTCGATCAGGACGATGCGGATTTTGCGGTAGAGCCCGTCCCGGCTCTTGTAGTCGATGAAGCGCGAGACATGGAAGAATCCGGCATCCGTAGTTGCGAGATATTCCTTCAGTCCCTCCGCATCGTCTATCCTTTGAAGTCCATGGCCCGCCTGTGAATCCAGCGGCCTGATCGTCATCGGATAGTTTCCGGTCAGGCTCTGCCGGTCTTCTATCGTGGTAGGCGCAATGACAAGATCGGGAATGTCCTTGAGGAGTTTCCAGAGGACTTCCCTGGCACAGCGCCCGATGAATTGCGGGTGGTTCAGAACCGGGCGCGGCCAGTTGGAAAGAAACTTTTCCATCGCATCGATTGATGATCTCTTGCCTGCCGCAACGATCGCCACGTCGTGCTCAGGGATGACGTGGGGTTTTCCTGGCAGCACATACATGAGATAGAGCTCTATGTCGGAATTTTCGGTCAGGTATTCGATGGGCGTGTTGTCGGAAGTGTCGCCAGGCGTCATCAGCGCAAGCAGTCTGATGGGGGGAGCTTTTTCGGCGTTGATCCGGTATAGGGTCGAGAGCTCCAGCGCCTTCTCCTGCATCGCGAGCGCAAAGCTGAGATTCCCCATCGTGGAGAATATCTGGTACTGGTTCATGAAGAAGCCCGCGTCTGGCGGCTTGCCCTCGATCAGCCCTGCGATCTCCTCAGCACTCATGCGCACGAGCCTGGGCATGGAGACGATGCAGGGGATATCCTCCGGGCTTTGCAAGCGCGGCTATTCCTCGTCCATGTCGCAGGAGAGATGCATGATGTCGGCCACGACCTTCCTCGTCAGATGCGGGGCGAAAAGTTCGATGAAGTCGTAGGTGAATGCGCGCAGGTAGCCGTTCTTGCGTATCCCGATCTTGGTCGTGCTGGGTTTGAAAAGATGCCCTGCATCCAGCATGCGCAGATTGGGCTCATGCTCGGGATCGAATGCGATGTCGGCCATGATGCCAACGCCCAGGCCGAGCTCGATATAGGTCTTCATCACGTCCGCGTCGATCACGGTGAGCGCGATGTCGGGCGTGATGTTGGCCTTCTTGAATGCGTCGTCTATCTTGCTTCTGCCTGAAAAGGCCTGGTCATAGGTGATGAGGGGATATTTCGCGAGCGCCCTCAAGGTCAGCGTCTTTTCCTTCAGCAAGGGGTGATCGGCAGGCACGATCACGCAGTGATGCCAATCGTAGCAGGGCAGGGTGACGAGTCCCTCGTAAGAGGAGAGGCTTTCGGTCGCGATGCAGATGTCAGCCTCGCCGTGCAACACCTGTTCCGCGATCTGAATGGGACTGCTCTGGTGCAGGTTCAGTTTCACTTTCGGGAAGCGCTCTATGAATTTCTTGACTATCGGCGGCAAAACGTAGCGCGCCTGTGTGTGGGTGGTGGCTATCGTCAGCTGGCCCACGTCCCTTGCATGGAACTCCTGCGCATACTGCTTGAAGTTCTTGGTGTCGAGCAGTATCTGCTGGGCGATCGCGAGCAGTCCCTTGCCGGGCTCAGTGATCGCGGCGATGCGCTTTCCGTTGCGCACGAAGATCTGTATGCCGAGCTCTTCCTCGAGCAGCTTGATCTGCTTGCTGATCGCGGGCTGCGATGTGTACAGGGCGACCGCGGCGTCCGAGATCTTGAGGTCCCGACGCGCGATTTCGTTGAGATAGCGCAACTGTTGCAGATTCATCGCCGTTCCTATGCTCGTTTATTATATGGGTGATGGTACCATGAAACAAATTGTTATGAGCCGGTCAGGCAAGCGATCCAAAAAGCGGTACCGGTTTGTGGATGTAATATCCCTGCACGTAGTTCACGCCGATTTCTCGGAGTTTTTCCAGAATGGCTTCGTTCTCGACGAATTCCGCGATGGTCTTGATGCCCATCACATGGCCTATGTGGTTGATCGACTCGACCATCGCGAGATCCACGGGATCGTTCGCCATGTCCTTGATGAAGGACCCGTCTATCTTCAGAAAGTCCACGTCCAGGTTCTTCAGGTACGAATAGGATGACATGCCGCTGCCGAAATCATCCAGAGCGAAGCTGCATCCGCGCGCCTTCAGGGCGTCTATGAATTCCATCGCCTGGCCTATGTTCGCGATCGCGGCCGTTTCGGTGATCTCGAGGCAGATCTGCCGTGCCGAGACGCCGGTCTGGTCCAGCTGGTCCAGCAGGTATCCCAGGAAAAGTTCGTCGCTCAGCGATTGCCCGGAGATGTTGATCGAAAGCGAATTGGGCCGGTCGTTCCTGCCCAGCGGATTCGCCTTGAGCCATGTCAGGGAATTCTTGAATACCCAGCGGTCTATCAGCGGCATGATGCTGTAGCGCTCTGCGGCGGGAATGAAAGCCATGGGCGGTATGAGGCCGCCATCTGTGTCTTCCATGCGCAGCAGGATTTCGGCGTGATCGGTCGTGTTGTCGGGGGAAATGGCGACGATGTCCTGGCGGTATAGATGCAGGCGGTTTTCGTCCATCGCCTTGTGTATCCTTGGCACCCATTGCATCTCGCCGTATTTCTTGCCGCGTCTTTCATCTCCCAGGAAAACCTGAACGCGATTGCGGCCCCCGTCCTTGGCGACATAGCACGCCGCGTCGGCCGCGCTCATCACCTCAGCCGAATTTTCGCTTGCGGAGGTCACGGGAACCAGTCCTATGCTGACGCCCACCTGGAAGATCTTGTCATCCCATACGAATCTGAAATCGGAGACCAAGGTGAGGAAAGTTTCGGCAACCCTTTTGCCGTATTCGACATCGCATCCCACGAGGAGCACGCCGAATTCGTCGCCTCCCAGTCTTGCCAGCACATCGTTTTTTCGTATCTTGTGGCTCAGCAGCGCGGCCAGCTGCAGCAGGAGCTTGTCGCCCGCGCTGTGTCCGCAGGTGTCGTTGACGATCTTGAACTGGTCGAGATCGAGATAGAGCAGGACATGCTGTCGCCCTGTCAGCTTCGCATTCTCGAGGAGTTCGACCAGCCTGTTGTCGAATTCACGGCGGTTGTAGAGGCCGGTCAGCGCATCGTGGCCTGCCTGATAGGAGAGCTGGTAGGCGAGCTTGCGCGCCTGGCTTACATCCTGGCAGACCATGACCACGCCTATGATCTTTCCCTGGTCGTTGTGCATGGGCGCGGCGGTGGCCTCGATCGCGATGGATTCCCCGTCCCGGCGGAGCATGGAGGCATGCGTGGAAAGATTCTCAATGCGGTTGTTTTCAAGGCAGAGCTGCACGGGCGTGAGCAGGGGAAGGCCGCTGTTCTCCTGCACGATCTTGATGATGGAGTTGATCGGCAGTCCGTGTGCCTCGGCGTTCTCCCAACCCGTGATGCGTTCTGCAACCGGATTCAGATATTGCACCTCGCCGTTTGCGTTGGTCGTGATCACGGCCTCCGCGATGGATTGCAGCGTGACCTCGGCCAGCTCCTTCTCCCTTGAAAGCGCCGTTTCCGATGTGGTCGCGCGCTTCAGCGCCTCGCTCAGGTCCTGCTGCTGCAGGGCGATCGCGTCCAGCGCCTTGTTGATGAATTTGGAAAGAAAGCCGAATTCGTCGCGGTTGGTCTCATCAAACCGGGATTCCGCATTGCCCTCCGCGAAGGCCTTTGCCGTCTCGACCATTCTTGCAAAAGGGCGGGAAAGCAGTCTGTTTAGTATCTGCTGCATCACCAGCGCATAGACGACGACCATCACGCCGATCGCGGTGAGGATCTCCTTGCGCTGTTTGGACAGCGTGTCCTTCAGCATGGGGAAGTAGGCTTTCAGCGTGACGCTCGCTTCATTGGGCGAATCCGGCAGGCGGATTAACAGGGTGCGCGTGATGGAGTCCTGGGCGGGGCGCGTGCTGCCGATCACCAGGGTGTCTCCCTGGCTGGAGAGCTCGATAGCCTCGAAGCGGAATTTCGTCTGCAGGTCCTTGATCACCTGCTGCAGTCTTTCGCGGTTGCTCTGCAGGAGGGGAAGGGTGGGATGCTGCTGCAGCACCTCCTCTATCTTCATCTCTGCGATGATCGTGTCGTCTTGCTGAAGCGCCGAGCGCTCGCTCTTCTTCCCCTGCATGATGAAGAGCGCGATCAGAACGCCTACCAGCAGCGTACCCCAGAAGACAATGCCGGTGATCTTGGTTGGCAAACTGCCCGAATCGGATGCGACTTCGATCTTGGAGGCGTTTGCCGGAGGGATCATTTACAGCCGGCCTTCTTCATTGCGATCAGCCCTGGGCAGACATCGCTGGCGCCCGCGCCGAATATCACAAATGCCAGAAACCAGGGCACGAACCAGAGCGGTTCCGCAAAGAAAGCATAGGTGAGCAGGAAGGTCAAACCTATCATCAGGCGCCAGGCCCGCTCTGCCTCGACCGGGATCCGGCATTTCGAGCTTGCATTGACGTCCACCTGAGGCGAGATGCCGCGCAGCTTGTTGATCATGAGGGGAACGCGCCAGTTCGTCACCCCCTCCAGTATCATCAGGCCTATCAGAAAATAAATCAGAACATTTATGTTGAAGTAGAGCGCGATCAACATTGCGCTGCCATAAACCAGTCTATACATCCGGTCAGTCATGTTTCTTCTCCCCTGTTAAGCCGCCTTTTATATGGCGGTCTGTTGTGTTTGATCCGGTTAAGGATAAACCATCATACTATTTAACCGCTCAACGCTCAAGCAGACAAAATGCTCAATATTGACAGGGTGTTTTCGCTTGTAGCGCGGGCCAGGGTATCGACAGGAATCATGCGCAATCCGGCAAGGATCTCGGCGATGCGCGGCAGGTATTCTGGCTTGTTGGGATGCGGGCGCTCGATGAATGAGGGCGGCATGTCAGGGGCATCGGTTTCGAGCACGATGCTTGAAAGCGGCAGTTCTCGTAGCAGTCCGTGCAGCCGGGTGGCTCGTGAGTAGGTTGCGGCCCCTCCGAATCCCAGCTTGAATCCGAGTTTGATGAATTCCTGGGCTTGCTGGATGCTTCCGTTGAAGGCGTGTGCGATGCCCCCCTTTACCCTTGTCTTGCGAAGATGCTTGAGCACCTGATCCTGGGAACGGCGCACATGAAGCAATACCGGAAGATCGAATTCGCGCGCGAGTCTTAGCTGCTCGAAAAAAAAATATTCCTGCCTTTCCCTGTCGTATTTTTCGACGAAGAAATCGAGTCCGATCTCGCCGACCGCGACGGGATTTTTTTCCGCAAGATATTCGCGCAGCACGCCAAGGTCCTCGGCTGATGCGCTGTCGACATACATCGGGTGTATGCCGTATGCGGGGAGGCAGCCCGGGAATTTATCGCAAAGAGTATGGACTGTTTCGAAGTTGGCGCGTTCAACTGATGGGACGACGATGCGCTCGACACCCGCAGCCTTGGCATTGGCTATCAGCTCCGCCTGATTGTTGCCGAATTCGGCCGCATCGAGATGGCAGTGCGTGTCGATCAGCATCTTCAGTCCATGGTCAGGATGATCTTGCCAGTGATCCCGCCAGACTCCAGCATTCTGTGGGCGTCGGCAGCCTTTTCGAGAGGGAAGCGGTGAGAGACAAGCACGCCGAGCTCTCCTTCCTCGACCTGGCGTGCGCATTCCTCGAGTATCTCGCGCTGGCGGATGCGCTCCTCATGGAGACCCATGATCTGGGGGGTGAGCATCATCTCGTAACATATGGAAAGATTGCGCAGTCTGGCGAGCTGTGCCTCTGTCAGGGACATGGGGGTCGAGAGCAGCGTGACGATCTTGCCGCCGATTTTCGCGGCATTCATGGAATTCAGGAAGGTTGCTCCTCCGACCGTGTCGTACACGACGTCAACGCCTTTTCCATCCGTCCACTCCATCGTCTCATGGACGAAGTCCTGTTCCCTGTAAAGGATGATCTTCTCGGCACCGAGCGCGTGAGCAAGTCCCGCCTTTTTTTCATCCCCCACCGTGACCGCGATGCGTGCGCCCACATGGTGGGCCATCTGCAGCGCGATATGCCCCGCCCCGCCTGCAGCGCCATGGATGAGTATCGTCTGCCCTTTTTCAAGGTTCGCGCGATTTAGCAAGGCTTCACTGTCAGTGATGCAGACGAGCGGCAGCGCTGCCGCATCCTGAAGCGGGATGTTGCATGGGCTTCGTGCGCAGTATTCCTCATGCAGCGTCGTGTATTCGGCATAACAGCCTGGCTCGTCTCCCAGTCCGCCATTGCAGAAATAGACTTCATCGCCGATCCTGAAGCGGGTCACCTTGCTCCCCGTCTCTTCGACGATGCCGGCCCCGTCGCAGCCCAGTATCTGAGGCAGCTTGTCCGGATGATATGCGGGCTTTGCGCGCAGCTTCGCATCGACCGGGTTGATGCCTGCGGCAACCAGCCTGATCAGCAAGTGATTTTCGGATGGAAGCGCAGGCTTTGCGACATCGGAAATTTTCAGCACGCCGGCGTCGCCCGCGGCATTCATCAGTATGGCTTTCATCTTCGTCCCGGATTTTTGCAGTTAGGTCATGTTAAACTCTGATCAAAATTATTGCGAGACACCTATGTCAGGAAATACATTCGGCACGCTTTTCACCGTCACTTCCTTCGGCGAGTCCCATGGCAATGCGATAGGCTGTGTGGTTGACGGTTGCCCTCCAGGAATGGCGCTTTGCGAGGCGGACATCCAGTTCGATCTGGATCGCAGAAAACCCGGCACTTCCCGCCATGTCACCCAGCGCCGCGAACCGGACAGCGTCGAAATCCTCTCCGGCGTTTTCGAAGGAAAGACCACAGGCACGCCGATCGCGCTTTTGGTCCGCAATCAGGATCAGCGCAGCAAGGATTACGGCAACATCAGCGAGACCTTTCGCCCGGGGCATGCCGATTACACCTATACCCAGAAATACGGCTTCAGGGATTATCGCGGAGGAGGCAGGTCTTCCGCGCGCGAAACGGCGGTGCGGGTCGCCGCGGGCGCGATCGCGAAGAAATGGCTCAAGGAGCGCCATGGTGTGGTGATACGCGGCTATCTCTCGCAGATTGGCGAGGTGGAGATGCCCTTCAGGAGCTGGGAGGGCGTGAACGACAATCCCTTCTTTTCTGCGGATCCTGCGCTGGTATCACCCCTCGAAGACTACATGGATGCGCTGCGAAAATCGGGTGACTCCGTGGGCGCCAAGCTCACGGTGATTGCGGAAAACGTGCCCGTTGGCTGGGGGGAGCCGGTATACGACAGGCTGGATGCGGAGATCGCATATGCGCTGATGGGGATCAATGCGGCCAAGGGAGTGGAGATAGGCGCGGGCTTTGCCTCGGTCATGCAGAAGGGAACGGAGCATGGCGACGAGATGACGCCTGAAGGATTTTTATCCAACAATGCCGGCGGCATACTGGGCGGCATTTCGACCGGACAGGACATCGTCGCGCATGTCGCGATCAAGCCCACTTCAAGCATCCGTTTGCCGCGTCGCTCCGTCAATCTGCAGGGCGAGCCCGTGATGGTGGAGACGCACGGGCGCCACGATCCCTGCGTCGGCATACGCGCAACCCCGATTGCGGAGGCGATGCTCGCCCTCGTGCTGATAGACCATGCGCTGAGACACCGCGCGCAGAACGCGGATGTGCAATGCACCACCCCGAAAATTCCCTCGAGGCCGAAAAATGATTGAATTCACGACGATAGTCACGCTGTGCATCCTGTTCCTGATCTTCTTCCGCCCGGGCAAGACACCTCCTCTCGAAAATCCGCTGGTCATCGAGCGTCCCGGTCAATATCACATGACCCTGGCGCCTCAGCTCAATCTCGCTCAGCCTTTCGTCGAGGATCTGGCGGCTCGTCTTAATAGCCTCGCCTCAATGGATTGCGATACGGTATATTTCGAGGTGAAGGACAAGCAGGTGGTCGCCCATGGATTCGATTTCTATCTCTTTGCGATCACGCGGAGAAACGGCATGCTGCTTTTTCAGGCGGCCCGCCCCGTTTCAAAAAGCGGCGATCAACTGGAGGCCATCAGAGAGTTTGCGAAGGATGTGCTGAAGCGTTTTCCAGGAGAAGGGATACGATGCGAGGAAATCGCCGAAGTCGCAAGAGAGGCGGCCGAAGCGCGCGGCATAGGGATCAGGACTCTCTGATCAGTTCCCTACATGCTGGTATAGCCTGTACTGCTCGTCCTTGTCAGCCTTGCGGCTTCCCTCCCAGATTTTTTTGTACTGGCTCTCGTCCATCAGCGGGCGTGATATCCTCGTTCCCTGGATCAGGCGCAGCTCGCATATCCTCTGGGGATCTCGTCTGGTGACGATGCCGCCGAAGTATTGCAGCATCGCGCGCTGGCCATCTCCGAGGTTGGTGTTGCGCGCAATGCAGTTGTACTGCGCGGGCATGGCTTTTTTGAGCGAAGCGATCATGTTGCGATAGCTCTTGCCGCTGTCGAGCCAGGGCAGCCAGAGGGTCATCGCCAGCACCCAGATCAGCGTGATGCCCGCAGCCCAGTTGACTACCGCGCGGCGCATCGAACGGCCTATTCGCCACACCAGCAGTATCCATAGCAGCGTTGCGGCAAGCGCCAGGCCAAAAGGCAAAGCGTGGAATGCAGGCTCGAAGCCTGGCTGGTAGTCTTTCAGCCATCTCGTGATCTTGGCATGGTTGTCCAATAGCAGGCCTGCCCATCCCCACCACATCAGAATTGCGATCAGTGCAAAGGTCATCAGCCCGAAAGCATCCAGCGCATTCGCGGCGCCGCGCTTCAGCATGGTAAGGGATGCGGTCGCAAGCAGCGCCAAAGGAAGAAGCATGGGCAGCGCGAATACCTCCCTGATGTGGGGGGCCAGGCTCAGCACGAAAAACATCACGAGAAAGCTGATCAGCGGGAGCTGCAGGTCGTCCCTCTGCATCAGCCTGCGGCGTTCGCGCCATATCGTCCATCCTGCAAGAGGCAGTGCAGGCCATGCGAGCCAGGTCAGGTTCTTCAGGTAGTAGAGGGAGTCTTTTCCTGGGCCGGCCTTGATGTAGGTGAGCCAGTTCCCGATGTTGTGCTGCCATGCCCATTCTGCAAAGAGCCTTGGCGAGTGTTCATGAAGGAGATACGGCCATATCGCGAGCCAGGGAAATGCGAAGAGAATTGCTGCGCCGATGCTCTTCGCATATTCGCGCCGGCGCCAGTTTGGGAAAAGGGCGGGCAGCATCAGCGAGATCAGCGGAAATACTACCGGGGATACGAAACCCTTGGACATGAAGCCGATGCCGCAACCCGTGCCCATCCAGATGCCGGCGCGCAGCCATTTTTCCTGGCTTTGCGTATAGCCATAGAGCAGCATCGAAAATCCGGCGAGAAGTGCTAGATCGGTGATCATCTGGTGGGCGCGAACCAGCATGCCAAGGCATCCGATCAGGATGATCGCGGCGGCCCAGCCGCGGTTTTCCCCATAAAGCTTGCGTCCTGCAAGCCCCAGGAATAGCAGCGTCAGCCCGGTATAAAATCCGCTGGCCAGCCTCGCCGCGTCGTGCAGGGGAAGAAAGCCTGAGAAGAGGTGCGCAAAAATCGCAGCGGTCCAGTAGTAGAGCGGGGGATTGCCCATGGACGGCTCGCCGGCCAGCATGGGCACCAGCCAGTCATGGGTCTGCAGCATCGAATAGACCAGACCGAAGCTGTAGGCGTCGTCGGGTTTCCAGGGATCATGGCCGATCAGGCCCGTACCCAGCCATACCAGGCAGAGCATGCCCAGCATCGCGGCCTTTGCAGGGGTGATGGGATGCGGATCTGTGGGCTTGATGAAATACATGTTTTATAGCGCCGAAAACACAAAGGCGGCAAAAGCCGCCTTGTGAAGTGTGTTGCCGCCGGGAGGTTTCCCCTTACGCAGTCTTGGTTGCGTATTTCTGGCGGAACTTGTCGATGCGGCCTGCGGTGTCGACGATCTTCTGAGTGCCGGTGTAGAAAGGATGGCATTCTGAGCAGACTTCGATGTTCAGCGCATTCTTGGCCATGGAAGAGCGCGTCTTGAAACTGTTTCCGCAGCTGCAGGTCACGGTGATTTCGTGATAATCGGGATGGATAGTGGCTTTCATTTCTTTTCCTTGCGGGTGAATGGATGCGGCGGGTGTACGCACCCGGGTTATAAGCTAGGCCGGGCATTATCCACGAATCCCGAATTTGGCGCAAGCGCTATGCCATGGATTTCAGAAGGTCCTCGAATGCCTCGATGGGAACCGGCCTGCTGAATAGATATCCCTGATAATCGTCACAGCCGTGCTTTTCGAGGAATGATCGCTGATCTTCCGTTTCGACCCCTTCCGCGATCACATCGAGGCCAAGGTTATTGGCCATGCCTATGATGGTCTGAACGATCGCGGCGTCGCTGGGATCGGTGGTGATGTCGCGCACGAAGCCTTGATCTATCTTGATCTGCTGCAGAGGCAAGCGTTTGAGGTAGCTTAGCGAAGAGTGTCCGGTGCCGAAATCGTCCACCGAGAAGCGCACGCCTATCGCGCGCAAGGCCTGCATCTTCTCGATGCAGCTGTTGATGTTTTCGAGCATCAGGCTTTCGGTGAGCTCCATCTTGAGCTTGAAGGGATTCGCGCCTGTTTCCTCGAATATGCTGATCACCCTGTCTGCGAAGTCAGGCTGGCGGAACTGGCGCGCGCTGACATTGATGGAAATCTGCAGATGGTGAGTCAGCGGATTGCCTTGCCATGCCTTGAGCTGCAGGCAGGCGCTGCGCAGCACCCATTCCCCGATCTGCACGATGAGGCCAGACTCTTCTGCGACAGGGATGAATTTTGCAGGGGAAACCAGTCCGCGCAGCGGATGTTGCCAGCGCAGCAGCGCTTCTGCCCCCATCGCATCCCGGCCATTGACCTGTATCTGATAGTAAAGCCTGAATTGATGGTTGGGAAGCGCCATGCGCAAGTCGTCCGCCATCGCGGTGCGTATCACGAGTTCTGCCTGCATTGCAGGATCGAAGAAGCAGATGGTGTTGCGCCCCTGCGTCTTGGCTTGATACATCGCGCTGTCGGCGTGCTTGAAAAGGTCATCCATGGTTGTCGCATTGCCAAGAAACAGGCTGATGCCGATGCTGCAGGAGCTGTGGTGCTCGAATTCCTGCAGCGTGAAGGGCTGGCTCATCAGCGCAAGCACCTTTTCCGCGATATCCCTGGATGCCGAAGCGGCCCTTGTGGGATCCTCGTCTATGTCTTCCAGCATCACGACGAACTCGTCACCGCCCAGCCTTGCGACCGTATCAGTGTCTCTCACGCAGCCTTGCAGGCGTTTGGCTGCATCGATCAGCAACAGATCGCCGATATTGTGTCCCTTGGTGTCGTTGAGTATCTTGAAGTTGTCGAGGTCTATAAAAAGCAGCGCGCAAAACTTGTTGCGCCTTGCGCTGTTGTTCAAAGCCTGTTGCAGGCGATCCTGCAGCAGGCTGCGGTTTGGCAGGCCCGTGAGCGGATCGTAGAAGGCAAGCCTGTGTATCTCTTCTTCGGATTTCTTGCGCAGCGTGATGTCGGAAAACACCGAGACATAGTGGGTCACCTTATCGTTCGCATCTGTCACGGCGGTCGTGGTCAGCGATATGGGGTAGATCTCCCCGTTCTTGCGCCTGCTCCATACTTCACCCTGCCAGTATTTTTCCCGGAAGATGATTTTCCACATATCCTCGTGGAATGATTCGCTGTGTCTCCCCGATCTTAATAATGCGGGCGTCTGGCCTATCGCCTCCTCCATGCTGTAACCCGTCAGCTGAGTGAAGCTCCGGTTGACCTTGAGTATGACGTGGTTGAGATCGGTGATCAGGATGCCTTCACGGGTTTCGAAGGCCGTGGCCGCGATGCGCAGGTCTTCCTCATTGCGCTTTCGGGAACTGATGTCCCTGACCGATGCAAGGAAGAGATGCCGGTCGTCTATAGACACTTCGGTCAGCTTGATGGCGATGGGAAATGTGACGCCATCCTTGCGCAGACCGGTCATTTCCGTCGTTGCGCCGAGAATCGCAGGCCTTCCGGATTCGGGATCGGTTTCACAATGACGCTTGAGCGATGCATCCTGCAGATTTCGATACGCTTCCGGCATCAGAATGCGGACATTCTGCCCTGTGGTTTCGTTTGGGGAATAGCCGAAAATTTCGTCTGCTGCGGGATTGGAGGCTTCGATGGTGCAGTGCTCATCCATCACGATGACGCCTACGCCCAGATTTTCAAGCACGGCGCGCGCGCGCGACTCGGAGCTGCGCAAGGCGTGTTCGATGCGGTCGCGTTCCGCATTGCTGTTTTGCAGATTGGAAACCAGGGAGTTGAATGCGGCCGCCATCTTGGCGGTTTCGCTTCCTCCTTCGGCTTTTACCCTTCTTGAGAGATCGCCGTCTGCCTGCATCCCGGTCATGGTTTCCTGGAGCGCCTTGATCGGCCGAATGAAAGAGCGGACCAGATTCCAGATGATGAGAAAGAGCAGTGTCTGCAAAAGGATTTGCCCGATCCAGAGGCGCAGCTTGGCGATTGAAATCCGTTCTTTTGCGCCGGACAGGTCGATCAGCATGCTGGCCGCACCATTCACGCTGCCGTTTGCGACATGGTGGCACATCAGGCAATCCGTTCCCCTGAAGTCATGGCTCGCGATGAAAGGCACGACGACGCGCAACATCGATTGGCCTTTTACCTGCTGCGTGTAGATTTTTCCGGACTTGAGGACTTCCTTTTCGATGGCATCCGCAGGCTGTTCTTCAGCAAGGCCTGGCCCGAACTGGTCGGCCACCTGCTTTGCTCGGATGATGCGCAGGGATAAGATGTCATTGGATTTGGCCATCTTGCGAATGAAGAGGGTGCGGTTGGCGGGATCCGAAACCGTACCGGTTTCCATCAGCATGTTCATGCCGTTGATGACGCCGTCGGCTGTGACCAGGGCGCGTTGTTCTGTGTCGAAAAGTATCTGGTGTTCGGCCCGGGATATCAGCCACTGCTGTGCAAAAAGCAGCACGATGGCGATGACGCCCTGGATCAAGAGGGCGAGTTTTACTTGCATGCTCAAGGCATGCCAGCGATTCAGGAAGTCCGTTGGTATGGAAATGGGGGGCTCCATAGTGGATTCACACCGGCCCGCATCATACTGAACAAGCGCGTTCTTGCAAACAGTTAAAGGCTTATCGCCTTGAGTTCGCTTCGCAGCCTTCGATAGTTGGGGCAGGCGATTTCCACGATGCGCCAGAATGCCTGCGAATGATTCATCTCGCGCAGATGAGCGAGTTCATGCACGATGACGTAATCGATCAGATAGTAAGGAAGCTTGACGAGCTGCACATTGAACCTCACTTCTCCAAAGGATGTGCAGCTTCCCCACCGCGTCTTCGCGGTCGTAAGCCTGATCGATGAGGGGCTGACATCGAGTATCTTCGCATAGTGTTCTGCGCGTTCAATGAAAAGAGGCAGCGCCTGTTCGCGATACCAGCTTGACACCCTTTTTTCGATGCGCGATTCGCTTCCCTCGTCCTGTACCCGGAGTTCTTCCCCGACATGTTGAACCACTTTTGAAAAAGAACCTATGCGCAGCGTCAGTATCTCGCCGAGATAGTGAATGATCTCGCCGTCAGCCCATACCGGTTTCGCCGGCGCATGAGCCTGCCAGTCTTCCAGTTTGTCGACCACCCAGCCTGCCCTTTGCTGCAGGACTTCATGAAGCCAGCTCTCGCTTGCCCTAAGAGGCATGCTGACGGTGAGCCCCTCGCCGTCGATGCGCAGGCCTATGCTGCGCCGTTTGCTGCTGCGCTTCAAGGTATAGGTGACATGTTGACCTTCCAGCATCACGGAGCGCTGCTCTGAAAGAGGAATGGAAAGATTGCGCAACGCCTTTAACATCGGCTTGTTCATGTGTGATTTGGGAGTCAGTATGCAAATCTCAAAATACGATCATCGCGGCCAGGCCTGCCACAATGCCTGAAAAAACAACACCTGAGGCGATTATGAGGCGGGTTTGCAGACTTAGGACGCGGCCCATCATGGCCAGCGAAGGCAGGCTGACCGCAGGCAGCGTCATGATGAGTGCGCCGGCAGGGCCCGTTCCCATGCCCAAAGCAAACATCGCCTGCAGAATCGGGACTTCTCCCGCAGTAGGAATGACAAACAGCATGCCGGCGAGCGCCATTGCAATGATCCAGATTATGCTGTTATGAGCATCAAGTGTTGGGAAAAGCCAGATTCTTGCCGCACCGAGCAGAAGCACGATAACGAGATATTCTGGCACGAGCCTGATTGTCAGGGAGATGAGTTCCCGTGCCCAGCGAGTCAGGAAGCTGCCGCTTGAAGGCTCATCAGGAGTTATCTGCGGAGCGGACTCGCGCGGCCCGGCATAGCGCTCTGCCAGAAATGCTACCCCGATGACCATCGCAATGCCGAACACGATCCTGAAGAGTGTCCAGCCCCACCCCAGAACGAACCCCATGAATATCAGGGTTGCCGGATTGAGCAGTGGATTCGACATCCACCAGGCAACCACGCTGCCGACCGATGCTTGGCGCTGCCTCATGCCAATGGCCACGGGTGCTGCGCAACAGGTGCACATCATGCAGGGTATGGCAAAAAGGCTGCCCAGCGCAACGCTTCTCATGCCAATACGGCCAAGCAGCGTATTCACCCACTGGTTCGGCAGCAGTGCCTTGATGCCCGAGCCCAGAACAAGGCCCAGGACTAACGCCTGCCAGATCGATTTGCCATAGGCTATCGCGTAGTCCACTGCGGCATTCCATGAAGTGGCAGGTGCTGAAGCGGATCTGCCCGAAAGGATGGAGTCGCCTATGGCGTGATGGCTCTGGGCCACGAATGCCTTGGCATAATAGGGCGCCCATTTGACATAGGCAAAACCAATCGTGGCCACAAGAACAAGAATCATCACTTGTATAAGAGGCACCGGTGCTTTCAATCTGGCATACATAAAAAATCCTTGCTCCAAGATAAGTTTGATTTTCAAGACGGCATCGTGCCGCCTTTGCACTGGGATTTTACAAGAACTTCCGATATGCACATAATGGTCGTGGCATCAGTCGCATGATCGGAATCAAGGGGGAATCATGATCAGATGGTTGTCTTTGTTCATCTTGATGTTTTGCAGCGCCGCATACGGCGATCAGCCTTCGCATCTGAAAGTTTACATTTCGGCCGACATGGAAGGCATAGGCGGCGTCAGTTCCGAAAAAAACCAGTCCAGTCCCGGGAGCGCCGATTATGAGAAATTCCGCCGGCTGATGACCCAGGAAGTCAATGCGGCGATTTCCGGTGCCTACGATGCGGGTGCGACAGAGGTCACGGTCAGTGACTCTCACTGGGAAGGCAATAATATCGACATGGAGCTGCTGGACCACAGAGTCAGGATAGTGCGCGGATTCCCGCGGCCTTTGGGTATGATGCAGGGCATTGATGATACCTTCGACGCGGTCGTATTCATCGGCTATCACGCGAGCGAACACCAGCGCAATGCAATCCTCGCGCATATGGAAGACGGGGATAAAATATCCGAAGTGAGGCTCAACGGGGTTGCGGTGCCTGAAGCCGGCTTCAATGCGGCGATCGCCGGCGATTTTGGTGTGCCCGTGGTGTTCCTTTCAGGCGATAGTGCGGCCAGTATGGAGGCGATTCATCTCCTTGGTCCCATCGAGACAGCCGTCGTAAAATCCGGATCAGGTTTTTATTCCGGCACGATGCTGCACCCTGAGGAAGCTCAGCGGATGATCCGAGAAGGGGTGAGAAGGGGGGTTGAGAGAAGACTGCAACTGAAACCTTACAGGTTGGCTCATCCAGTCAGACTCGAGATTACATTCAAGGAAACATTCTATGCGGAAATTGTTTCCTACTTCAGGAATGTCGAACGCCCGACCGCAAATTCGATTGTCTACACTGCAACGGACATGACGGATGCATCACGCTTTTTCAATGCAATCGGCTACTTGCATGACGAATAGGCGGTCAGTCTTCGCATGTGCCGTTGAAATTAAAAGGGCGATCGACGGATCGCCCTGCTGCGCATCAAAGCGCTTATGATTCGGTGCAAGGAACTTACAGTCCAGCCATGGCCGCCCTTGCATCGAATTGGCGAACCATTTGCAGTATCCGCATGCCTTCTATTGCGTCCGGATCATATTTCACGATCAGGGCATGTGGACGGGCGTGATGATTGAATTCGGCGCAATCCACGCCGACATTGCCTTCGAGTTTTCGCGTCACGCCGGACCTTTCGCTTTCATCCAGCTCCGGATGTATGTGTATAAGAATATCCGCTATGTTCATGATGATCTCCACAGGTTGTTTCCTCCTGATGAAGCGTTGCAGGCATGGCTCCAGGACCAGACCTGGAGTCCTGCCTGCTTGTCGTGATGGCTATACCGCAGCCCAAAAAATAACGCCAACCAGACTGATGACAGCGAGCATGGCGATGAATAATCCGACGCTTTGCAAGAGTTCGCTATTCGGGTGATGGGAAAGATGGAAGTTCATGATGGTAACCTCCTGTATTGAGATTTCGGAATTTGCGATTGGGGGGCTTGCTCATCGCGATCTCATTATGAGCTTCCGAGTCGAATAGTCAAGTATGCGAACGATCGATGCGTTCAACTTCCGCCTCTATCCAGGCTTCGGCGCGCGTGTTGATCTCCTCGGCCTTGAGGCCTGAGGCAGGAATGACGGGGCCTATGCTGAATGTGATCAGCCCGGGGCGCTTGATGAAGGAATTGCGCCCCCATAGGCGCCCTGCATCGTGGGCGATGGGCAGCACGGGAACCTTGCTCGATGCGGCAAGCAGCGCACCGCCTATCTTGTATTTTCCGCGCTGGCCATAGGGAATGCGCGTCCCTTCCGGAAAGATCACCACGAAGAAGCCCTGTGCGAGCCTTTTCTTGCCCTGACTCAGGAGTTGCTTCACCGCACCCTTGCCGTCGCTGCGGTTGATCGCGATCGGACTGGTCATCGCAAGTCCCCAGCCGAAGAAAGGCAGCCACAACAGTTCCCGCTTGAGCACCCATGCCTGCGGCGGCAGGATGACCTGCAAGGCCAGCGTCTCCCATGCGGACTGATGTTTGCATAGCACGACGCAGGGTTTATCCGGAATGTTCTCCATGCCGATCACCTGGTGGCGGATACCGCATATGGGGCCTAACAGCCAGATCATCGTGCGCGCATAGCTCGAGATCAGCCGGTAGCGCGTAAGCGGCGAGAAGGGAAAGGTCAGGATCGCAAGGGTGGAAAATATGGGGGTCAGCAGAATTTGCAGAAGCAAAAAAATCAGTGAGCGGAAAAGCAGCATGTCAGGCCTGTGAAGCGGGGTTCAGCAATCGGGTAACCACTGCGGCGAGATCGCAGAAGACCTGGGTTCCTTCTGGCAGATTGCCCGACGCCTGGGTCTTTGCGCCTTTCCCTGTGAGCACGAGGCAGGGCCGCGCGCCCAGAGCGGCTGCAGGCAGGAGGTCGCGTAGCGAATCTCCCACCACGGGCACACCGGTCAGGCTGGTATTGAATCGCAGTGCGATTTCCTCGAGCATACCCGTTTCGGGCTTGCGGCAATGGCAGCGGCTGTCCGCGGTGTGCGGGCAGAAAAATACCGCATCGATGCGCGCGCCAACCTGGGCGCATGCCTTGTGCATCTTGTCGTGTATCGCATTCAGCGTGGGCATGTCGAAAAGGCCTCGTCCTATTCCAGACTGGTTGGTCGCCACCACCACGCGATAATCCGCCTGGTTCAACCGCGCGATCGCTTCGAGGCTGCCCGGGATGGGGAGCCATTCAGACGCATTCTTGATGAACTGGTCTGAATCGTGATTGATCACGCCGTCCCGGTCCAGGATGATGAGCTTCATGATGCCAGCCTCGAGATGTCCGCAATTCTGTTCATCGCGTGGTGCAGCTGGGATAGCAGGGCAAGGCGATTGTTCCGCAATTTCAGATCTTCCGCATTTACCATCACGCTGTCGAAGAAGGAATCGACGGGTGTCTTGAGTCTTGCGAGCGCCTGTAGAGAGGCCGTGTAATCTCCCTTTGCGAAGGCCGCTTGAGCATTGGGCGCAACTTCGCTCAGCGCCTGGAACAGGGCTTTTTCCGGCTCTTCAAGAAGGAGTGCGGCATCGACTCTGTCGCTGATCGAACCTTCGGCCTTCTTCAGGATATTGCCCACGCGCTTGTTCGCTGCGGAAAGCGCGGGCGCTTCCGGCAGGGATGCGAAGGCGCGCACCGCAGAGAGGCGTTTTACGGCATCGCTGAAATTCTGGATGCGCATGGAAAGCACGGCATCGACCTCCTGCGCCGTATATCCCTGCTCGCGCATCATTCCGCCCAGGCGCTCGAAGACGAATGTTTCAAGTTCGGCCTGCGCATCACCAAGCAATCCCGAAGGGAAAGCGGTGACAGCGCCTGTCAACAGATTCCCGAGTTCGAGAGGAAGCTGCTTTTCGATCAGGATGCGTATGATGCCAAGCGCATGGCGGCGAAGCGCGAATGGGTCCTTGTCGCCTGTCGGCATCTGACCTATTCCGAAGAGTCCAACCAGCGTCTCCAGCTTGTCGGCCAATGCGACGCATATGCCAACCCTGTTTCTCGGCAGATCGTCTCCCGCAAATCTCGGCCTGTAGTGATCCTCTATCGCATAGGCGATGTCGTCATGCTCGCCGTCGTGCTGCGCGTAATAGCGCCCCATGATGCCCTGCAGCTCGGGAAATTCGCCGACCATGTCCGTCAGAAGATCGGCCTTGGCAAGCAGCGCTGCGCGATCGGCAAGTCTCGCCAATTCCTCGCCGCCTAGCGTCTCTCCTACGCTGCGCGCGATCGCCTGCACGCGCTCTACGCGCTCGCCCTGGCTGCCCAGCTTGTTATGATAGACAACGCGGGAAAGACCGAGCACCCTGGAATCCAGCGGCTTTTTCCTGTCCTGGTCGAAGAAGAACTTCGCATCCGCAAGGCGGGGCCTGACCACGCGCTCGTTTCCGCCTACCACGAGACTCGCATCATTTGGCTTGATGTTCGAGACGATCAGGAACTTGTTGGTGAGTTTTCCCTTTGCATCCAGCAAGGGAAAATATTTCTGGTTCGCCTTCATCGTCAGGATAAGGCATTCCTGCGGAACTGCCAGGAAGGCTTCGTCGAAGGTTCCCACCAGAACGTTGGGGCGTTCGACCAGGGATGCCACCTCGTCGAGCAGCGCATCGTCCTCTATCGGCTTCAAATTTAGTTTCCCTGCAGCCTCTGAAAGCTGGCGCGCTATCTCGCCTCTACGCTTTGCAAAACTGGCTACGACCGCGCCTTCGCCTTCCAATTGCGCTTCATAGCTGTCCGCATCCATGATATCTATAGTTGCAGAAGCAGCCTCGAAGCGGTGCCCCTGCGTTTCGCATCCAGCCTGTAGCCCCAAGGCCGAGACTGGAACGACATCCGCACCGTGAAGCGCGATCAGGCTGTGGGCGGGGCGCACGAAATCGACCGTAGCCCATCCATCGCCCAATGGATCTGGATAGGTCATCGCCTTTGCGATCGGCAGTTCCTCAAGCGCGTCAAGCAACGCATTCTGCAGCCCCATCTTGATCATTGTGCCTGCAGCGAGCGTGCGAAGGAAGATGGATTCCGCCTTTCCGTCATTCGATATATACAGTTTATCCGGCCCGCTCTTTGCATTCGGCCATAGGTCGGCCAGCAACTCCCTGCCCTTTTGCGCGAGCTTCTTGCGCAGCGCATCGGTGGGCTTGTTGTCCTTGACTGCCACGGAAACCGGCATCAGCTTTTCGTTGATCTCCATATCCGGTGCGACATCGAGGACACCCGTTACATGCACTGCGAGTCTTCGCGGAGAAGCGAAGGATTTGAAGGCCGATTCTTCAGCGAGCAGACCCTGATCCTTGAGGCCTGAATATAGGGTTGAGGCAAAGCTCTCGCCCAGCTTCTTCAACGATTTAGGCGGAAGCTCCTCGACGAAGAGTTCGATCAGCAGGTTTTTAGTACTCATGCTTCGATCTCCATTCTTGAGAGCACGTCTTTCGACCATGCCTCAGGCGCCATCGGGAAGCCGAGGCGTGCGCGGCTTTCGAGATAGGAGGCTGCTACGCTGCGCGCGAGGTTGCGTATCCTGCCTATGTAGGCTGCGCGCTCGGTCACCGAGATCGCGCCCCTTGCATCAAGGAGGTTGAAGCTGTGCGCGGCTTTCAGAACCTGTTCGTATGCGGGCAAAGCAAGCCTGTTCTCCATCAGGTGTTTGGCCTGCTTCTCGTGACTTGCGAATGCGGTCAGCAGAAATTCCACATCGCTGTGCTCGAAGTTGTAGGTGGATTGCTCGACCTCGTTCTGATGATAGACATCGCGGTACGAAACCCCTTTAGTCCATGTCAGATCGAAGACGCTCTCGACACCCTGAAGGTACATCGCGAGGCGTTCAAGCCCGTAGGTGATCTCTCCTGTGATCGGGCGGCAGTCGATGCCGCCGACCTGCTGGAAATAGGTGAACTGTGTGACTTCCATGCCATTCAGCCAGACCTCCCAGCCAAGACCCCATGCGCCCAGCGTCGGATTTTCCCAGTCGTCCTCTACGAAGCGTATGTCGTTCTGCTTGAGGTCGAAGCCCAGCGCCTCCAGCGAACCCAGATAAAGTTCGAGGATGTCGGCCGGTGCGGGTTTCAGCACGACCTGGAACTGGTAATAATGCTGAAGACGGTTCGGGTTCTCTCCGTAGCGGCCGTCCTTGGGGCGGCGCGATGGCTGCACATAGGCGGCTTTCCATGGCTCGGGACCCAGCGCGCGAAGGAAGGTCGCGGTGTGCGAAGTGCCTGCGCCGACTTCCATGTCGTAGGGCTGCAAGAGCGCTGCGCCCTGCTCGTCCCAGTAGTTCTGCAGCTTCAGTATGATTTGCTGAAAGGTGAGCATGAGTGATACCGGCAGTTGTCAAAGTCGCCATTTTAAGGGTTTTATCCCTTCCGCGTCAGCCCCGCCAATGATTTTAGCAAGTCGGGCTGGCGTTCAGGCCCCAACACTCGTAATATTCCCAGCCACGACACTGTCGATAAAAATAATTCATCAGGGAGAGAACATGAAACTACGCATCGCATTGATGTTTGCATTGGCTATGGGATTCGCGGGCGCTGCAAATGCCGCTGGCGAGATCGTCATCAAGTTCAGCCATGTAGTCGCCCCCGATACGCCAAAAGGGCAGGCTGCTGAAAGATTCAAGCAGCTTGCAGAGAAGCTGACCAAGGGGCGCGTGAAGGTCGAAGTCTATCCCAACAGCCAGCTATACAAGGATCGCGAAGAGATCGAGGCGCTGCAAAGCGGCGCTGTGCAGATGCTGGCTCCCTCGCTTGCGAAGTTCGGTCCGATGGGCGCGCGCGAATTCGAGCTTTTCGATCTTCCCTATCTGTTCCCCGACCAGGAAGTGCTGCATCGCGTGATGGATGGCGATGTGGGCAGGAAACTTTTTGCAAAGCTCGATACCAAGGGCGTGACAGGCCTTGCCTTCTGGGACAACGGTTTCAAGCAGATGAGTTCCAACAGGCCGATGCACAAGGTGGCCGATTTCGCCGGCCTCAAGATGCGCATACAATCCTCCAAGGTGTTGAGCGCGCAGATGAAGGCGCTGGGTGCGAATCCCCAGGTGATGGCTTTCAGCGAAGTCTATACCGCCCTGCAGCAGGGAGTGGTCGACGGCACGGAAAATCCGGTATCCAATTTTTATACCCAGAAGATGAACGAGGTGCAAAAACACATGACCCTCTCCAACCATGGCTATCTGGGTTATGCGGTGATCGTCAACAAGAAGTTCTGGGAAGGGCTGCCGGCCGATGTGCGTTCGGAGCTGACGGAGGCGATGAAGGAATCGACCGCGTTTGAGCGCGCCATCGCGCAGAAGGACAACGACGATGCGCTGGCCAAGGTGATCGCGGCCAAGACCACTACCGTCTATCAGCTGACGCCGGCAGAACGCGCGGAATGGCAGAAGGTGCTGCTGCCTCTGCAGAAGGAATTCGCGCCCGTGATCGGTGCTGATTTGATCCAGAGTGTGAATGCGGTGTCGGCGCAATACGAAAAGGAACAGGCTGCAAAGCCCAAGGCTGCAAAGAAAATCTGATCTTCGTCATGATCAATCGCCTGCTGGATCGCCTCGAGGAGTTCCTGATCGCGAGCTTCATGGCAATCGCCACGCTGGTCACTTTTACGGCAGTGGTGATGCGCTATACCACGGGATCGGGAATAGACTGGGCGCAGGAGCTCACCATCTATCTCTTCATCTGGATGGCCAAGTTCGGCGCTGCCTATGGCGTGCGCACGGGCATACACATAGGCGTTGATTTCCTGGTCAACTGGGTGAGGCCATCGATACGCAGGGCGATGGTCATTGCAGCGCTTTCACTTGGCGTCATCTTCACGGGCTCCATAGCCTTCTTCGGCGCGCGCTGGGTGATCTTCATCTACGGCACGGGGCAGGTCTCTCCCGACATGGAGATGCCGATGTGGATCGTCTATCTCGCGATCCCATTCGGATCGGGGCTGATGTGCTACCGCTTCATCCAGGTGCTTCTCGGTTTCATGAGGAATGGGGCCTTGCCTGTTCATAGCTTCGGCACCGAAGAGGCAACGGCATGACGGCGGCCATCATCATATTCATCCTGCTGGCGCTGCTGCTCACCAGCACGCCGATTTCGATCGCGCTGGGCACCACCGTTCTGATCTATATGCTTGCATTCTCGTCGTTCTCCATGGACACGGTGAACATCATCTCTCAGCGCCTCTTCACGGGCCTTGAAAGCTTCTCGATCATGGCCGTGCCTTTCTTCGTGCTTTCCGGGCAGTTCCTGATCGACGGGAAGATCGCCGCGCGCATCGTGCGCTTCGCATCCAATCTGGTGGGTTTTTTGCCGGGAGGGGTTGCGATGGCAGCCGTTCTGGCCTGCGCATTCTTCGCCACGATTTCGGGCTCCAGCCCCGCGACCGTGATGGCGATAGGATCGGTGATGCTGCCTGCGATGATCAAGGCGGGCTACCCCAAGCGCTTCGCCGTCGGCGTGATCACATCGTCCGGATCGCTCGGCATCCTGATCCCTCCTTCCATCGTGATGATCATCTATGCGGTGGCGACTTCCGAGAGCGCGGGCAAACTCTTCATCGCAGGCATCGTGCCGGGAATACTGCTCGCCGCGATCATGATGGCGCTGGTTTACATTCAGGCAAAACGCAAGCGTTTCCCGACCCAGAAAAGACCAGATGCAAGGGAATTCTGGCATTCCTTAAAGGACGCGCTGGGGGGAATCTTTCTCGTCGTTCTCGTGATCGGAGGCATCTACGGCGGCATCTTCACGCCCACCGAGGCCGCCGCGGTCGCGGCGGTCTATGCGTTCATCGCGGCCAAATTCTTCTATCGCGACCTTTCCTGGCGCCAGGTCCCAAAGTCGCTGCTTGGCGCGGCCAATACGAGCGCGATGCTCCTGTACATCATCACCAATGCGATTCTTTTTTCATTTTTGATGACATCCGAACAGATCCCTCAGGCCATGTCTCAGTGGGTGATAGACCAGCATCTTCAGCCATGGATGTTTCTGCTGATGGTGAATCTTGCGCTGCTGGCCGCAGGGCAGTTCATGGAGCCGACATCCATCGTGCTGATCCTGGCGCCGCTCTTTCTGCCGATCGCAAAGACGCTGGGCATAGACCCGATACACCTCGGCATCATCATGGTGGTGAACATGGAGATCGGCATGATCCATCCGCCGGTGGGTCTCAATCTCTTCGTGGCCAGCCACCTTGCGAGGGAAGGGCTGACCGAGGTGTCGATCGCGACCTTGCCCTGGGTCGGCGTGATGCTCGTCTATCTCGCGCTGATCACCTATGTGCCGGTCATCTCGACCTGGCTGCCTCATCTTTTGTACAAATAGGTTTTCAGTCGAGATCGTCCTCGAGCGAGTCGCGCACCTCTTTCTGCAACCGGACTCTCGCCTGATATGAGGGATGGTCTATGCCGGCATATATGGCCGCACCCTGTTTGACCAAATTTATCATTTCGGGAGCAAGCTCGAAGCGCAGAAAATGCACCGCTGAAGTCTTGCCATCCGCTTCGCGATCCATGTCCTCGTTGGCAATCGCATGGACCCTGTCGCATCCTTCGACCTGCACCCAGACCTTCTTCTCGATTCCGGCAAGGCGCATGAGTTCTTTGCGCCTCTCGTCGGTATCCTCGTATTCGATCATGAAGGTGGCTTTCCAGTTGGTGCCGTCAGGGATCAGCGGATTGTAGACCTCGAGCTCCTGCTCTATGCCGCTTGCATCGAAGATGCGCTCGAGCCGCAGCATCTCCTGCACCTGATACTGCATGGTCAGGCTGTCCTCGAAATGCAGCGTTGCGTGTTCACCAAGCTGGACTCTCCGGTTTTCCTTGTGCTCGATCACGGTCGTGCGGAATTCGGGCCGGATGCGCGAATACTGTTCGAGGCTGTATAGCGTCTCTCTCTTGAGTATCATGTTCATATACCGTAAGCCTTTCTCAATAGGGTGATGGGGTGTTCTGGCGCTCTGCCATCCTTGAGCGCGTTTTCGATATGGTGGCCTGCCATCGCGCAGTCGCTGCCGTAATGCTGTGCCTCCGCATTTTTCACGCGATCCGCCACGGGTCTCACGATCTTCATCGCATGGTCGTGAAATTCCTTCTTCACCGCATAGGTGCCGTCGTGTCCAGAACAGCGCTCGATGATCTCGACCGTGGTCGCGGGAACGAGGGACAAAGCCTCGCGTGTCTTCTGGCCGATGTTCTGCACGCGCTGATGGCATGCCGCATGGTAGGCGATGTTTCCGAGTGGCTGCCTGAAGTCCGTCTTGAGCATGCCTTCCTTGTGGCGCAGCATCAGATACTCGAAGGGATCGAAGAATGCCTGCTTCACCTTCTGTACGTCCTTGTCGTCAGGATACATCAGCGGAAGCTCCTGCTTGAACATCAGCACGCAGGAAGGAACCAGCGCGGTCAGGTCCCACCCCTCGTCGACCAGCTTCGCAAGCAGGGGGATGTTGTGTTCCTTGGCTTTGGCGACCGATTCCAAGTCTCCCAGTTCCAGCTTTGGCATGCCGCAGCAGCGCTCTTCTCCGGCAAGTTTCACCGGAATGCCGTTGTGCTCGAACACTTCGACCAGATCAAGGCCTGGTCCTGGCTCGTTTCGGTTCATGTAGCAGGTTGCAAAAAGCGCGATCCCGCCCTTGGTCCTGCCTGCCGGCAAGGCTTCGTTATCGCTTCGATGAGATGACAGAAGGCCCCGCAAGGAGCTGCTGTGATATTCCGGAACCCATGCGTCCGCGTGTATGCCTGCAACGGTTTCCAGCGCCTTGCGCGCCAAGCCTATCTTGTTCGCCGCATTGACCGTCTGTGCGATCACGGGGATTCCCGCGATGCTGCCGACCGCATCGGTGCTGGTCAGTATCCTGTCCCTGAGCCTGACCTTTCCATTCCTGAATTTCACCGCCTTGGCCCTCAGCATCAGATGAGGGAAGTCTACGTTCCACGCATGAGGAGGAACATAAGGGCACTTGGTCATGTAGCAGAGATCGCAGAGATAGCAGTGGTCGACGACCTTGATGTAATCGGACTTTGCGACTCCGTCCACTTCCATCGTCGAGGATTCGTCCACAAGGTCGAAAAGCGTCGGAAACGACTGGCAAAGGCTCACGCAGCGGCGGCAGCCGTGACAGATGTCGAAGACGCGCTCCAGTTCCCTGTTGAGCGATTCCTCGTCGTAGAAGTCCGGATTCCTCCAGTCCAGGGGGTGGCGGGTGGGCGCCTCAAGATTACCTTCGCGATCAGCCATGGCATCTTCCTAGGTGGCCGACCGAAACCGGCCGGCAGGGATCAGGATTTGAACTCGTTGAGCGCCTTCTGGTAGCGGTTGGCGTGTGAGCGTTCGGCCTTCGCAAGCGTCTCGAACCAGTCGGCCACTTCGCTGAAACCCTCTTCGCGCGCAGTCTTGGCCATGCCCGGATACATGTCCGTGTATTCGTGCGTCTCGCCTGCGACGGCGCTCTTCAGGTTGTCTTCGGTGCCGCCGAAAGGCAGGCCCGTTGCGGGGTCTCCGCACTGCTCGAGATATTCAAGATGGCCATGAGCATGGCCTGTCTCGCCTTCTGCTGTGGATCGGAAGAGTGCTGAGACATCGTTATAGCCTTCGATGTCAGCCTTGGATGCGAAATAGAGATAACGGCGGTTGGCCATGGATTCGCCGGCGAAAGCGTCTTTCAGGGATTGCTCGGTCTTGCTTCCTTTCAGTTTCATGATATTTCTCCTCGGTTAAAGAATTAAACGATAGAGCGACCATAAACTACGGTTACAGCGATTTGAACTGCCTGAATGAACTGCTTGAGAATCTGATTCTACCACCTGAAAAGCGGCTGGCAATAGCTTGACCACATGCCAAGCATGGATCAGATTGAACTTATCAGCGCGAGCTTCTCGGTGCGCGTAAGCTTCTTGATTTCCATTTCCCGCTTCGATGCGGAAGAGCGGTCTTCGCAGCATTCAAGAAAAGCCAGGGTGACCGGCCTGCGCGCCCTGGTGTATTTTGCCCCTAGGCCTTCGTTGTGCGCATTCAGGCGCTTTTCGATGTCGTTGGTGATGCCGCAATATAGCGTGCCGTCGGAACATTGCAGCATGTAGCAAAGCCAGTTCGAAGCCATTGATTCTTCCCTGCAGATCGAGGCTTTCCATTCTACGGCGACATGGATGCCGGCGACAATCCTATGCAATTTCGATCGCTACAGCGCCTTGCAGATCGTGACCAGCGTCGTGCCGGTATCCGTATAGCTTCCGCTCATCGCTGTGGTCTGTATGGGATCTGGCGAGGCAGTGAGCTGGGCGCGTATGCTGCCTGTGTTGGGTATTCCATCGTCGAGCTGCCTGTCGACCGCTGCGGCCACTCTGTCTGTAAGGCCGGAAGAACAGATCATGAAGCCCGTGAATCCGGTGCCTGCGCCATTGCTTTGCAGCACTTCACCCGGAGGAGTCGCCCCGCTTCCCGTCTGAACGCCCAGGATGCCGCCTGCGGCGTTGAGAGGCTGCAACGCGGCAGCGGCCGATCCCGTCACGAGCCCGGCCGCTCTAAGATGCATCCAGAAAAATTGCGATTCACTGGTGGCGGAGCCTGTCGCATTGTATGTTCCAGAGATGGTTCCATCGCTGTTGCCGCTGCTGCCTGAAGGCAATGCTGGCCATCGCGCATTCGCCTGGCTGTCGTCTCCCGGCAGCGCCTTGTAGCGGTCGAGATAGGCATAATAGGCGGCAGTGATGCCGGAAAGATCGTTGATCGCAGACTTGATCCTGCCCTGTGTGATCATCTCCTGTCCCTTGAATACGCCGCCCAGAAGAAGGCCGATGATCACGAGCACGATCGCGATCTCGACGAGCGTGAAGCCAGAGTTCCGCTTTGGCCTCACGGTCAGATCTTCATGCAAAGCGTGTGCAGCTCATCGGGTGAGGCCGGAGCCGCAGCACCCTTGCCATAGACCAGCGATGCAGCAGCGGCTGTCGCCTCGTTTGGCGTTGTGCTCGCGTCACCCGCCCTGACATTGCCTGTGTCGCTGTTTCCGTCGTCTATCATGAGGTCGACTGCCTGGGCGATTTTCCAGGGTATGCTGCCTGCGCAAACCACGGGCCCTGTCATTCCGTATATCGCGGTAGCACTTCCATCCTGAACGCCCAGGAGTCCGCCCATCGCATTGGTGCCGGCAGGCGCGGTGGTGCCGGTCGCAGGACCTGAAAGAAATCCTGCCATGCGCGCATGCTGCCAGAACGCCTGGCTCTCCGTGCTGATGGTCGCATTGTTGTCGGTATATGCGCCGCTGATGATGCCGTCCCCGTTTCCATCGTAGGCGGTCTGTCCAAGGTGGCTGGCGGCTGAACTGTCGTCTCCGGGAATCGCCTTGTAGCGGTCCTGGTAGGAATAATAGGCGGCGGACACGCCCTTCAAGTCGTTGACGAGATTCTTGGCTTTCGCATTCTGTATCATCTCCTGGCCCTTGAATACGGCAGCCAGCAACAGGCCGATGATGACCAGCACGATTGCGAGCTCGACCAGCGTGAAACCGGATGTCCTGACAGTCCGC
Organism: Pseudomonadota bacterium; assembly: GCA_021782365.1. GTDB lineage: Bacteria > Pseudomonadota > Gammaproteobacteria > Burkholderiales > Gallionellaceae > Gallionella. The sequence goes on along the minus strand of JAJXVB010000005.1, from coordinate 77,863 downwards.
ATGTCTATCTCCTTTTTGTTTGATGGTCGACAGACTTTATTTGCTGCAGGGTCAGCCGTGAAGTAAAAAGGTTTTACACCGATTGCGGGCGGCTCGGGCGTATGCCGTATTTTTTCAGATAGTAGTAGAGGTTCTCGCGCACCAGCCCCAGGCGCCTCGCAGTTTCCGATACGTTGCCGTTCGTGTCGGATAGCGTGTGGCGGATGATCTGCTCTTCGATTGCTTCTGCGCATTCGCGCGGCCCATCCGAGATCTTTATCGTGACGTGCAGCCTTGCCTCGCCAGATTCCGAAAGCAGTCTCTCATGATGCAGGAAGAGGGAGGCGCGCCTGATGGCAGATTTGATATCGCTGATTTCAGAGGGCTTCGTCAGGAAATCGAATGCGCCCCGCCGCACAGCCTCGAATGCCGCATCTTCATGCCCGGTGATTGCGATGATCTTGCTGCCAGGCGAGCCTGCCAGCAACGCATCGAGCAGAATGAGGCCTTCGCTGATTCCATGGCTTGCCGGAGGAAGCCCCATGTCGAGCAGTACGATCATGGGCTGATGATCGAATGCGAGCGCCTCAAACCTGTTGTGCGCGGTGTGAACGCGATAGCCCTCGCTCGTCATCACGCGGGAGAGATGGCTGCAAATGTCCTCGTCGTCCTCGACGATGAGCAGCGTCGCATGCGTCATGAATTCCAGTCCCGATGTTTTCATGGAAGCCTCCCTGCCTGAACCAGGCGGTTGAAAAGCGTGTATTGAGATAGCCAGATGACCTGGTCGTCGAAGTATCCGCCGGCAGTGCCTGCAGAAGATGTTGTACGGCTTACGAAGTTGACCGTGATGTCGGCATTGGCCGATTCGTTGCTGCCATTCGGCATCGGATTGGCAAGCCCCGCCGAATTGATCGCGCCCATGCCGTTCTTGCCGTGGGAAACTATGACGGCCGGGACATTCAGCGCGATGCCGATTCCGCCCGATGCAGCATCCAGTATGTTGATGTCGCCCATATAGGAGAGCTGCATGCCTGCATTCCGGTTGGAGAAATTGCCGCTTACCCGATAGCGCAACCGGTTGGCCCATGCGTCCGAATGCGGTGTGAGTCCCAACGTGACCCAGGGCAGGTTGCCTTCCTGAGTGTCGCATGCGCCGGTAAGGGCATTGCGGTCCTCCTGTCCGTCGTTGGAGACATTGCCACTCGACACGGAAGTCCCGGGCCTTGCATCGGGGCAGGGAAGGTAAGGGCGGGCATCGACAGCAGCATGCGAGAGTGCATATCCCAGCAGCATCTCCCTCGCATCTTTTAGCCTGTCGTGTGTGTCTTCGACATGGCGCTGTTCGAGTTCGGCTGAAAGCAGGCTAAGCCCCGTTCCCATAAGCAGCGCCAGGATGAATAGCGCGATGGCCATCTCGATCAGGGTGAATCCGCTGTCAAATGGGGTCTTCATGGGCATGCGGGGATGGAGGCCGGGTTTCCCTTGACTACCGTCAGGTCCTGTCTTATGCAGTACAGGATGTCGTTGAATGTGCTGCTGTCATTATCCGCCTGATAATTCTCGATTCCGGTTGCGGAGGGGTTGGCGATGCTGAGCGCATTGTTTCCCTCGAGATAGTTTGAGGCGATGCCGCGGGCAGGATCGGTCGGGCTGCTCGCGCGCATCTGTCCGGACAGCTTCTGGTTCGCGAAGAGGACAACGGCCGCGTATTGCCCTGCGTTGTTGACAGAAAGGCAGTTTCCGCAGGGCAGGGTCGTATGGTTTGCAGGCTTGTATTCCTGTGCGATTCCATAAAAAAGATGATCCTTCCAGTTGTTCCACCATGGGTAATAAAGATTCGCCCATTCTGTAGGATCGGGGCAGTTGTTGATGCATATCCCGGCGTTGCAGGTGCCGCTTGTGAGCAGGAAGTCGCTGGCGATGGCATTGCCCGATGCGATCCTGGAATTGTTGACCCTGTATGGCGTGCGTCCGGAATAGAGATTGGCCGAGTCGTCGTAATTCGCGTTTTCCGAATAGTCCGCCAATGAAAGAGGGGCGGGCCATGGAAGGCTCAGGTTGTTGGGATCGGGGATTCCGTCTGTCGAGTTTTTTGTTCCGAAGCTTGCGATGCATTCGGCAGTTTTCCTCGTCATCGCATCCAGGGTGGCGAGAAAATCCTTCCGTTTCCTGAGCGCATTCCATATATCCTGTTTTGTGATGAAGACCAGCCTGTCGCCGGTCGGGGTATGCTCTCCGATGCGGAAATCGCTGATCGCGCCGGCAACGCTCGATACGGTGTTGTAGCCTGAGGATGCATCGAGATAATTGCTGGGCGTGTAATTGCCGCCGCATATGGGGGCCGAAGAGCCCGAGCGATTCTGTCCTGGCAGCGCCATGCCCGGCGAGAAGATCACCGCAACCGCCTGATTGTCAGAAGGCGTAAGCAGTGTGCCGTCGGCATCGTAGACCCTGATCTGCCCGTTGGCATCCCAGTTCAACAACCCTGTCTTGGGATTGTTCTTGTAGTTTCCGGAGACCGCATACCAGAGGCATTCCCCATCGCTTCCGCGAAGCGGTCCGATGTCCAGCGTGCGCCAAGGGAGTCTTCCGAGCTGGCTGACATCCTGGCTCCCGCAGGTCGGCTCGGCGCTTCCTTCGGGATTGCCGCCGGCCTGATCGGGGCATGGAAGATATCCGTGCACCTGGCCGGCATGGGTATCGCCGTAGGTGATCGCGTATCCGATCAACGCATCCTTTGCTTCTGAAAGCGCTGCTGCCGTGATTTTCCCCCTCGCGGGTTGTTCATCCTTTAAGCCCCTGACAACAACCGTTGCGATTGAGCCCGCGAGCAGCGTGACGAATATCAGGAGCGCGATGCCTTTTTGCCTTTGTCGCATGTTCATGGCTGATCCTGCCGTTTTGATTCGCCTGTCTGGACTTCCTTCGATTCGCCTGGCCTGATGATCACGCCATCCAGAAGCACGTGATCCTTGTAGATGTTAAGCCTGGGAAAGCCTGGGTCGTTTTCTGGGACCGGACGCCCGTTGATCCATGCGACGCTTCTTCCTGCGCTGCGCTTTACGATGCCTTCTACCCGGTAGACCTCTGTCGCCTTGCCCTGCGCCTTTCTTTCGTCCGGGGAATAGAACAGCGTGCCCAGCGCCTGTGCGATATCCGGAAAAATCATCAGGCAGAAAAGCATCGCGTATCTCATGTTCCGCCCTTTGCTTTTCCAGACATCGAATAAAGCTGCAGGGTGCATCCGATCTGCAGCCCTGTTTCCTGCTCGCGCGCAATCTGGCAGCCCTGGACGAGGTATGGGACTTGCCATTCAGCGGATAGCCTTTCCATGAAGTCCAGGAATTCCGTATCGTCTATGCCTGAGAGCTCCATCGTCAGCTCATGGCGCAGGATGCGGTAATTGCCTGATCTCTCATCGACCGCTCGCGCAGGCAAAAAGGTATATCTCAAATTGGCAGGAAGACGGCTTGCGCGATAGATGTCTTCAAGTCGCTGCATCCAGTCGTTCCTGTCAGGCTCGCCTATGAATCCCAGATTCGTCAGTCTCAGATATTGCCCTTTCAGCTTCCCTGCCGCCTCGAGATCCAGCCTGTTTCTTTGATCTTCTGTGCGCATCGCCGTGAGGCGGCTTTCTAGCTTCTCGATCTGGCTTTCTCTCTTTTCGAGATGGCCGTGCAGGCTGACGATGAGCAGGCAGGATGCGGCGACCGATGCCGCAAGCGCAATCAGTGCGGATTTGGAAGCCTTAAGCAGGGTAGTAAGATCGCTCATGGCCTGCTCGTCCGTAATTCAGACCATGGAATCACCATGCACCAGGGTTCGCTGGCGCTGGAAGAACTGTGCCCGTTCTGGATTGCAAGGGAGCTCGATGCGGGATCATCGATCAGCCGGATGGACGGATTGCTTTGGATGCTGGATGAAATGCGCTTCTGGATCTCGGCCTTTCTTGCAACCGATGAGGCATCTTTCAGCAGAATCGAAAATTGCAATCCCAGATAGCGCTTATCTGTTGGCGGAAATGACTTTCCGCAGTAACCCTCGTTGGGATTCAGAAGCTTGTAGCTCAAGCTCTTGATGCGAACTTCCTGCAAACCCGCGATGCATGTTGCGACGAGATTGAAGACGGAGCCCATGGCGGGTGCGGCGTCGAATCCGGATGCCGCGAATCTTGTGGCTGCTCGAATCAATGCCGGATCTGCACCACTTTCTGCAATGCGTCTTGCGAGTTCTTTCTGCAGAACGGCTTCCTGCTGAAGGCTCTTTTGCAGCGCGCCTTCTTTGGCGGTCATGCTGGATAGCTCGCGCAAATCGCGCTGTGTTAAAAGAAGCGATGCAAGCATGCAGATGCTCGCGAGAATCACGGCTGTCCTGCGGATGCATTTGCTCAAGAATCCGATTCGGAATTTCATGGGGGCGAATTGCCCCTTGCTGGATATGCAGGCCGTCTCCAGCAGCGCATGCAGATAGGATGCGTTGCCCTTTGGCGTCATCGCATCCGGCAACGGCATCGCATCTTTCAGCCCTTCAGGATCGCCAAGATACAGCACGGGGGGAATCGGCTCCTGCCCAAAGGTCTGATGATTTTCGAGATGCAAAAGGGTGAGCTGGATCTCATCATTCGGGCTTTCGTTGTAGCGATGTATGCAGCGCGTGACGACAGGCGCGCCATGCCTCATGACCAGAATGCGGAGATATTGCCGGCCTGGGAAGACGAGCATGATGTTTTTGATGCGTTGTCTTTGCATGGCGGCTGTCATCAGCATGAACATGCCCCATACTCCTGCGACCGGATTTTTGAGTTTATGGAGCGCGCTGCCGATCGCATCGTCTGTGTTCAAGCCTGTGAGGAGTGCGGCCCTGCCGAATATGCAGTTTGAAACGGCTGCCCGGAACTGGCTGTTCGGAAATGCCTGATTCAGGCGCCGCTGCAGGAAATGCGTCCGATCGGGCCCGAAAAGCAACGGAAGGTCCAGACTTTCGAGCGATTCTTCCGGAAGATCCGCGATGACGCGTAGGCTTTCGTTTTCATCCGGTTTTTCGATTTCCTGCCACTGGCTGCGATGTCGCCTGAAATACCGTGAGCCGGAGGAATCGATGAGCAGCACGGCCTTCATGTCAGCCTGATCCTCGATACGGTGTCGTAAATCGGGCCCAGCACGGCCGTCATGATCCAGCCCAGCATGATGCCGAGCACGATTGTGAGTGCAGGCTCGATCAGGGATTGCATGCGGGCGATGGAATCGTTGATGTCGCGGTTGTAGAAGTAGGAGATGTTTTTGAGCGCGCCAGACAGATCTCCTGTTTCCTCTCCGGTCTTGATCATGCGTATGATCAGCGCGGGAAAGAGTTTCTGTTCGGCGAATCCGCGGCTGATGGGCGCGCCGTTGGCGATCGATGTCCTGGCGTGATCTATCGCTTCCTTCAGGATCAGATTTCCCGTTACGTTGCTGCAATAGACCAGCCCGTCAAGCAAGGGTATGCCTGTCTTGTAGGTAAGCCCCAGCGTGTCTCCTGCCCTTGCGAGCATGATTTTCTTGATGATGGGGCCGATGTAGGGAAGGTTTAGCTCCGCTGCATGCATCATGCGTCTTGCGCCCTGATTGGTTCTTGCAAGCAACGCGAGCAGGATGGGCATTGCAACAGCGGTTGGCAGGATGATCCAGCCATATCTTACGAACGCGTCGGATATCGAGATCAGGAGCCTCGTCTGCAGCGGTATGCTTCCCCCCATGTTCTCGACGAAACCGACAATCTGAGGGACGAGATAGGTCATCAGGAATATCACGACCATGCTCACCACGAGCGTGACGAATGCCGGATAGATCAGGAGCTGGCGGGTCTTGGCCAGAAGTTCGTCCTGCCATTTCAGGGATTTGACGATTTCGTCCAGCACATCAGGCAGCTGCCCCGTCGCTTCTCCCGCCTTCACGAGGTTGATCACCAGTTCCGGAAATGCGCCCGGATTGGCGGCAAGCGCTTCGGAAAGGGTCGATCCGGAATCGATCTTTTCATGCAGGCTTGCGCAAAGATTCCGTATCCTCGGGATCTCGGTGGTGTCGCGCAAATCAGCCAGTATGGAAAGTATCGGCACGCCGGCTCTCAAGAGCATCTCAAGCTCGAAGAGCAATTCGATCAGCTCGCGGCGCGCGATTCTGTGCAACCTGATTCTTCTTTGAACCTTACGCGAGCGTATCAGCTCCAGGCCTATCTTCTCGAGTTGTGAGGCGAGATCCTGCTCGTTTAGCGCATTGCTCTCCCCCTTGGAAATTTTTCCCGAGGTGTCGATTGCGCGGTAGCGGTAGAGAGGCATTATTCGGTAATCCTGTCGCTGAAGTCGACCACGCGCCTGACCTCGTCCAGCGAGGTGATGCCTTCCTTCACGCGCCTTATTCCGTCGTCGCAGAGCGGAACGAACTGGTGGGAAAGCGCATATTCGGTGAGCTCCTTGAGTCCTGCGCGGCGCGAGACAAGCTCTGTCAACCCCTGGTCAAAGCGCAGAATCTCCATGATCGCAAGTCTGCCCTTGTATCCCTGATGATCGCATTCCGCGCAGCCGCCCGGACGGTATAGGGATGCATCCGTCCCCATGATCCTGCGCTCTGTCCTGTCCGGTTCGTGGCGCACCTTGCAAAGCGGACAGAGTTTGCGCACCAGCCGCTGCGCGATGATGCCGATCAGGTTGTCGGCAAACATGCTTTCCAGCATGCCCAGATCATGAAGCCTCGCGATAGAGCCCAACGCTGAATTAGTGTGCAGCGTGGAAAAGACCTGATGTCCGGTCATGGCCGCGCGCAGCGCCATCTCGGCTGTGTCGCGGTCGCGGATTTCTCCAACCAGTATGATGTCCGGGTCCTGACGCATCAGCGACCTTATCCCGTTGGAAAAATCCAGCTTCACGATTTCCGCAATCGAAGTCTGTCTTGCAAGCGGCAGCGGGTATTCGACGGGGTCCTCGAGCGTCATGATGTTCACGGTGTCCTTGTTGAGAAAATTGAGTATCGAATAAAGCGTGGTGGTCTTCCCGGATCCTGTGGGGCCTGTCACCAGCAATATGCCTTCCGGCCTTTGCAGCATGCGCTCCAGGAGCGAAAGCTGAGAGGGCGTCATGCCGAGCCTGTCGAGGTTCACGATGCCGGCCTTGCGGTCCAGTATGCGAAGCACGAAATTTTCTCCATGCATGGTGGGATGGGAGGCTGCGCGAAAATCGATCTGGCGGCCGAAAAGCCAAATGGAAAGCCGCCCGTCCTGAGGTGCGCGCGTCTCGGCGATGTTCATGCCTGTGAGCACCTTGAGGCGCACCAGCAAAGCTGCCCAATTCGATTTTGCAAGCGACCTCACGGGCCTCAGCACGCCGTCTATGCGATAGCGCACGCGCAGGAACTGCTCTTCAGGCTCGAAATGTATGTCGGATGCGCTGTGGCTCACTGCATCGGAGAGCAGCGCATCGGTCAGTCTCACGATGGGGTGGCTGTATGAGGCGCCCGTCTGGGTCAGCGCATTGAAGTCGAATTCCCCGCCCTCAAGCTCGGAAAGTATCCCTTCTATCGAAAGCTCATGGTCATAGAACCTGTCGATCGAGGCCTGCACCTCTGCGCTGGGTGCGATGCGCCATTCGCAGCTGATGTGCTGCCCGGCAAATTCACTTGCTCCTGCAAGAATTGCAGAAGCCGCATCGCGAGTCCGGATATCGTCAGGATTTGCGGCGGCGATCATAAGATTGCCGCTTGCCGCATCGAAATTGACCGGGAAGAGGACATGGCGTGTCGCGACGGATTTCGGGATAAGCGACAGTGCGGCGGCATCCGCGACGAATCCAGAGAGATCGATGGCCTTGTATCCTGCGGCTTCCGATACCGCCTCGCGCATGGTCTGTTCAGAGATGAAATGCAGGGCAAGCAGTTCTTCACCCAGAGGCCTCAGGTCTTCCTTCTGTTTCTTGAGGGCGATATGCAGCTGATCGTCGGTGATCTGGCCGCGCGCCTTAAGCACTTCTCCGATGCGTGGGCGAGAATTCATCGCTTCTGTTCCTGTATGCCGCTTATTTCTCTTATCCGCCGATTGACAGGGTTCGGATCGAAGAGGCCAGGGTATTGCATGGACAAGCGCAGCGATTTTTCATAATAGGGGAGGGCGGCATGAGGCTTGTGCAGCCGGTCCAGCGATACGGCGAGGTTGTAGGCATAAAGCGCATTGTCCGGTGCGAGCGTATAGGCGATGAAGTAGGCATGCTCCGCTTCTCCCATGCGAAGCTCAAATGCCAATGCGTTTCCCAGGGCATATTGCAGCTCGGGTGATGAAGGCTGGATGTCCAGCAGCTCCTTCAATTCGCTTTCTGCCGCAGCAGGATCTGCCGGAATGGAAAGGCTGATGAGGCCGGCTGCAGCTGGCGCATTTCCCATGTCTTCATTCAATGCCTGCCTGTAGAACTTCGCCGCCAGATCCGGCTGATGCCTGCGCTGATAGATCACCGCAAGCCCTAAAAGAGCGTCAATTTCATGGGGGCTATCCGCCAGGACTTCGCCGTATTCCGTCGCTGCTTCATCGAGCATTCCTCGGGACAATTCCCGGTATGCTGTCATGAGCATCTGGCCTTGCGACTCATTCTTGAGGGGGCTGTTCCTGTCGGGGGGATGTCTGCCGATCGCATACGCGTCATGCAGGAAAACGGTTGACAGGAAGAGAAGCGAACAGGCTTTTGAAAACACCCTCATTGCATTTCCCCTCCGCCTTCCTGTCTGTCTTCGGCCACGTTCCTGAAATTCCTGACCAGTTCATACTGGCTGTTCTGGTTCAGGATGACGGGGCGCAGGAACACGACAAGTTCCGTCTTGCGATTCGTGTCGCTTCGCGCCTTGAACAATTCGCCAGCCCCTGGAATCTTGCTGATGCCGGGTATCTGTCCCGTGTTGCCTGAGCTCGTGTCCTGCATCAGGCCGCCCAGCACCGCGATGTCTCCGTCGTGCACAGTCAGGATGGATTCCATTTCGCGCGTCTGTATCTCGGGGATGAGATTGGATACGGATAGAGACGGATTCACGGGATTGATGAGCGCAGGATTGGGATCTGGCACATAACCCAGGATGCGCGTGATCGTGGGTCTCAGGTTGAGTGTGACTTCCTGATCCTTTCCCACTTCAGGCGTGACATACATCATGAAGCCGATGGGGACGGTGTGTATCGTGGAAGTGTAAGTCGGGGAGGTGAGCAGGGCGCCTGCGGTGCTGTAGGAACCCTGGGTGACATCGATCGTGAAGTAGACCAGTTCGTCAACCACCTTGAGCAGGCTGGTCTGGTTGTTGAGCACGGAAAGCGTGGGGCTCGAGAGCACATGTGTCTTTCCGAAATTTTCCAGAAGCTGTATCGAGCCATTCAGGCTGAAGCTGCCTTGCTTTCCAGGGTTCAGATAACTGATGGTGCCAAGAGCGGTGACAGGCGACGAAGGCGGCGGGACCGTGGAAGTCTGCTGCAGGCTCAAGCCCAGCGCGCGCAGCAAAGACCAGTTGATGCCCTGCTGGTACTGATCGGACAGTTCGACTTCGACGATGGTCGCCTCGATGAAAACCTGGCGGCGCGCGTTGTCTATCACCTTGTCGATGAATTTGCGAACGGCCCTATGCTGACGCGAAGTGGCGCGCACGCTGATGATGCCGGTCTCAGGATTCGCGATCACGGATGCTGCCTCGCGGTAGGTCACGCGGCGGTCTCGCCTCGTGTTCTGGCTCTGGATCTGTGCGGGCGGTGAGACAGCCGATTTCTTCTTTGGCTCGGTGCCCAGCTGGGTGATCTGCTGCTGGTTGCTCTGCTCCGAGACGGTCTCGCTCGAGCCTTCCGGAAGCTTCTTGTCGGTTTCCCTCAAAAGGTCCTTGATGTTTTCTGTCAGCGTCTTCCAGAAGTCGTTGTTTGAAAGGTTTGCAATCGCGGAATTCGCACCGTTGCTGCCAGCCGCAGCCCCTTCGCTCTTGCCTATCACCGCGATGTTGGTGGACATGTTGATGTTGTTCTTTGCATCCCTTGATACGTTGGGATATTCGATCTGATACGTCTTCAGATATGGCGTATCCGGCATGATCGCGAGATTTCTGCCGTTGAATTCATAGCGCATGTCCACCTGCCGGGAAATCGCGTCGAGTATTTCAGGCAGCGTGCAATCGACCATGTTCATCGTCACGGTCCCCGTGATGCCAGGATGGATCTCGATATTGAGTCTCGCATCCCGGGCGAGCGCGAAAAGCATCTCCTGTGCGGGCACGTTGTTCACGACCACGTTGTAGCGTTCCGCCGGCGGTTTTTTGGCAGGCGGAGGTGGAAGCGGCGCCATGCCTGCAAGAGGCGGAATATCTGGGGATGGTTTCGCCGCATCCGGTGTTAAGTGCTGTGCGGATACAGGGATGGCTTTGGGGAGATCCGTGCAGCCGATCAGGATCAGGCATGGCACGACGATGCAAATTCTTTCAAGAAGCATGATCACTCCCTCTGCAAACATGCAGATTTCGCTGTTATGAAATTGAGGTATTGCCGGAAGTGCGAGCATGCGCATTTAACGCAGGCTTTCTGATGGATCTCTTGAATTCAGTTTTTCATTTTAGACTTTCAGGGTCAATATGCCGGAATGCATAGGCAATCGGAAGAGGCTGAGAATTGAAAGTCGGAAGGGTTCGTGGTAGCTTAGGCCTGATAGATGTATTGTCGGTGAACTTTCGTAATGCGGCTGCGTCTATCCGAGCGCAGTCCGTCAAGATCGCTATTGAGGAAGACTTAAATGAAATACGGCAATAAACTCGCAATTGCAGGATCTCTGATGCTCGCCGCCTGTGCATCGACCCCCATGGGCCCCACGGTGCTGGTGATGCCAAGTCCCAATAAGCCATTCGATGTGTTCAAGCAGGACCAGGAGGCATGCAAGCAATACGCTCAGTCTCAGGTCGCAGGGCAGGCTAGCTCGGCGAATACCGGTGCTGTCGGCAGGGCGACCCTGGGTGCGCTGCTTGGCGCAGGCCTGGGCGCTGCGGTCGGCAATCATCAGGGCGCTGGAGTGGGTGCGGGCGTGGGCGCGCTGGCCGGCACTGCATCGGGCGGCGACTCGACGGATCAGGCCGGAAACATGATCCAGATCCAGTACAACAATGCCTATGAGCAGTGCATGTACTCCAAGGGCAACCAGGTGCCCGGCGTCGTCCGCTAGGCGATCGTGGCCAAGGCCGCATTGAGCGTTGCGCTTGGCCTCATCGCGTGGGAAGTCTTTGCAAAGTCCGGATGGTAATAGCCGCCCATGTCGACCGGCTTTCCCTGGGCTGCGATCAGCTCTGCATTGATCTTTTTCTCATCGGCCGAGAGTTTCGCCGCAAGGGGAATGAAGCGCGACTGCAGCTCGCGATCCTTCGTTTGCTCCGCCAGCGCCTGCGCCCAGTACAAAGCGAGGTAGAAATGGCTGCCCCGGTTGTCGATCTCCCCAATGCGGCGCGAAGGGGACTTGTTGTTTTCAAGAATTTTGCCATTCGCCACATCCAGCGTCTCGGCAAGTATCCTCGCCCTTGCGCTGTCGAACTTGTTCGCGAGATGCTCTAAAGAGGCGCCAAGGGCCAGGAATTCTCCGAGTGAATCCCAGCGCAGATAGCCTTCCTGCTGGAACTGCTGGACATGCTTGGGCGCGGAACCGCCGGCTCCGGTTTCGAAAAGGCCTCCCCCGTTCATCAAGGGGACGATGGACAGCATCTTCGCACTCGTGCCGAGTTCCATGATGGGGAAGAGGTCGGTGAGATAGTCGCGAAGCACGTTGCCCGTGACGGAAATCGTGTCCAATCCTTTGCGTATGCGGTCGAGCGAAAACTGCATCGCTTTCTCCGGTGTCATGATGCGGATGTCCATGTCTGCCGTGTCATGCTCTGCAAGGCATCTTTTGACTTTCCTGATGATCATGGCGTCATGGGCGCGCTTCTTGTCCAGCCAGAAAACGGCGGGAGCGCCGGTCGCCTTGACGCGCGAAACCGCGAGTTTGACCCAGTCCTTGATGGGCGCATCCTTGGCCTGGCACATGCGGAAGATGTCGCCCTCATCGACGCTCTGCTCCATGAGTAACCTGCCTTTGTCGTCGACTACGCGAACCATGCCGCTGCCCTTCATCTGGAAGGTCTTGTCGTGCGATCCGTATTCTTCGGCCTGCTGCGCCATCAGGCCGACATTGGGCACGCTTCCCATGGTTTTGGGGTCGAAGGCGCCATGCTTCTTGCAGTCCTCTATCACGACCTGATAGATGCGCGCATAGCAGCGGTCCGGGATCAGCGCCTTGGTGTCATGGAGCTTGCCGTCCGGCCCCCACATCTTGCCGGATTCCCTTATCATCGCGGGCATGGAGGCATCGACGATGATGTCGCTTGGCACATGAAGATTCGTGATGCCCTTGTCGGAATTCACCATCGCCAGGTCGGGTCTCGTCTCATAGACATGGCGGATGTCGGCCTCGATCTCGGCGCGCCTGGCACTTGGCAAGGTTGCGATCTTTGACATCAGTTCGCCCAGGCCGTTGTTGATGTTCACACCCAGTTCCCTGATCGTCGCTTCGTGCTTTTTGAAAACTTCCCCAAAATAAACGCTCACTGCCTGACCGAACATGATCGGGTCTGAGATCTTCATCATCGTCGCCTTGAGATGAAGCGAGAGCAGCACATTCTGATCCTTCGCATCGCGGATTTGCGCCTCATAGAATTCTCGCAGAGCGCGTCTGCTCATCACGGCGGAGTCTATGATCTCGCCTTTCTTCAGGCTGACTTTATCCCTGAGCACCGAAGCCTTCCCGTCTTCGCCGATGAATTCGATGCTGACCGAGCATTCCCTTCTTGTGGTGACGGACTTCTCGCTTCCGTAAAAATCTCCGGATTCCATGTGGGCCACATGAGTTTTTGAATCGGGACTCCATCCGCCCATCTTGTGCGGATTGTTTCTCGCATATTGCTTGACAGCGCCCGCCGCGCGTCGATCGGAGTTTCCTTCGCGCAGCACGGGATTGACGGCGCTGCCAAGCACCTTCGCATAGCGTGCCTTGATCGCTTTCTCTGCATCGTCTTTCGGATCGTCCGGGTAATCGGGTATGTCATATCCCTGGGACTGCAATTCCTTGATCGCCGCCTTCAACTGGGGAGGCGTCGCGCTGATGTTCGGCAGCTTGATGATGTTGGCTTCAGGCGTCGTGGCGAGCTTTCCAAGCTCCGCCAGTTCGTCAGCGATGCGCTGGCCTTCGGTGAGATTCTCGGGGAAGTTTGCGAGGATGCGCCCGGAAAGGGAAATGTCCCTGGTTTCGACTTCTATGCCGGCAGCCTTCGTGAAGGCCTGCACGATAGGCAGCAGGGAATAGGTCGCCAGGGCAGGCGCTTCATCGACCATCGTGTATATGATTTTGTGGCTCATGTTTTTTGTTCTCTCAATTCGCAACCGGCGATACAGAAAGCCAAGGTAGAATGGCGTTTCAAAATGAACCGGAATTCAAATGGGGCGCATATTGCTGTTCAACAAACCGTTTGGCGTGATCAGCCAGTTCAGCCGGGATGGCATGCATCCGACGCTTGCGGATTATATCCCGCTTCCCGGATTTTATCCCGCGGGAAGGCTGGATACCGATAGCGAAGGGCTGCTGTTGCTGACAGACGATGGCAAAATCCAGCACCGCATCACCGATCCAAAACACAAGCTGCCCAAGACATACTGGGTGCAGGTGGAAGGTCTCGCAACAGAGGAGGCGCTTGAAAAATTGCGAAGCGGAGTCAGTCTTTCGGACTTCACGACGCTGCCAGCCGAGGCTGCCCTGATTGAAGAACCGAAGGATCTCTGGCCACGCGATCCGCCCGTGCGCTTTCGCAAGCACATACCGACATGCTGGATGGAATTGACCATACGCGAAGGAAAGAACAGGCAGGTCAGGCGCATGACTGCCGCTGTCGGTTTCCCGACGCTCAGGCTGATAAGATGTCGCATCGGCGAATGGAGTCTTGACGACATAAGTCCGGGAAGCTGGCATCTGATATAATTTTTTCAAAGGAAGTTTTTATGAATGCATTGTTGTCTCTCTGTCTGATTCTTTTTCCCGCATACGCGCTGGCTGAAGAGATCACCCCGCCGCCACCGCTTTTCACGCTGAATGGCGAGGTGCTGGAAACGAAGGATGCGTCCATCTATACCTATGTGCATCTCAAGACCGCAAAGGGCGATGCATGGGCTGCCGTGAGCAGATCCAGGCTTGCCAGGGGCGATCATGTCAGGATCGAGAAGGCGATGGTGCTGCACGATTTCAAGAGTCCATCCCTGAAGCAGACATTCAAGACGATCTATTTCGGCAATCTGGATGCCGGGTCTGAAGCTCGTGCGGAAGGCGTCTCTTCCCCCAAGTGATGCGGCATTGATTCTCGAGGATAGAGCGATACCATCATGAGCAGGATTCTGATTGTCGGCGGCGATGAAGAAAATCTTCATGCCTTGCGTTCGCTTCTCGAAGCGCACGGCTGGCAGGCGGATATCGAATCGCTTCCCGAGATCCTCGATGCGGGTAAGGATGCCGCCGTTCACGACGAGCATGAGCAGGCGCTCAGGGAGAGCGAAGAGCGCTTCAGGATCATGTTCATGCAATCGCCGATCGGGATCGCGGTGATCGATTCGCATACCGGAAATATCCATGACGTCAATCCCAGATTTGCCGAGATAGCAGGCAGGTCGATTGATGAGTTGAAGAGGATAGACTGGCTGCAGATCACCCATCCAGATGACATCCAGTTGGACCTGGATAACATGGCGCTGATGAATGCCGGAAAGATCGAAGGCTTCCGGATGGAAAAACGCTATCTTCATTCCGATGGCAAGACCGTCTGGGTGGACATGACGATTGCGCCTCTGAAAGTAATGGGCGTCAGTCCGCGCCATCTTTGCATGATCCAGGACATCACCGAGCGCAAGCAGTCGGCTGCCCGCATTCTCTATCTGAACCGCGTCTATGCGATGTTAAGCGGCATCAATACGCTGATCGTTCGCGTGCCTGACAGGGAGGAGCTGTTCCGCGAGGCATGCCGGATCGCGGTCGATACAGGCGGTTTTCGCATGGCGATGCTGTGCACGGTGGAGAGCGGCACGCTCAAGATAATTCCATGCGCCACTGCTGGGAAGGACGAGCTTCTCATGGCTTCCATCAGGAATATCCTGTCTTCCGGCGATAGCGAGAAAACCATGGTTGCGAGGGCAATCAGGGAAAAAAGGGTGCTCGTCGCCAACGATGTGCAGAGCGATCCCCAGGTCCTGTTCGGTTCGCAATACATCGAGGCTGGCGTGCGCTCCATGGCTGTGATGCCACTTTTCGTCTCGAACGTGGCGATAGGCGTGATCGCGCTCTATGCGGGAGAGCCTGAATTCTTCCACAGGGAAGAAATGCAGTTGCTGGACGAGCTGGTTCACGACATCGAGTTCGCCGTCGATCATATCGAGAAACAGGAACGCCTGAATTACCTCGCCTATTACGATGCGCTCACAGGCCTTGCCAACCGCACGCTGTTTTTCGAGCGCGTAGGGCAGTTCATGCGCACAGGGCGCAGGCTCGCCTTGATGCTGATCGACATCGAGCGGTTCAAGAACCTCAACGACAGCCTTGGCAGGCCCGCGGGGGACGCGCTGTTGAGGCAGGTGGCCGAATGGCTGACGCTAAATGCAGGGGGAAAGGATCTCATCGCGCGCATCAGTTCGGATCACTTCGCGGTGGTCGTTCCCGAAATCAGGCCGGATGGCAATCTTCCGAAGCTCTTCGACAGGCTCTCCAAAGTCTTCCTCGAGCATCCGTTCCGGCTCAACGATGCCGTGTTTCGCATTGCGGCCAAGGCGGGCATCTCGATATTTCCCGATGACGGTGAGGATGTCGAGACCCTGTTCAACAATGCGGAGGCGGCGCTCAAGATGGCGAAGAAGAGCGGGGACCGCTATCTGTTCCATGCGAAGAGGATGACAGAATCGGTGGCCGGCAGGCTGAGGCTGGAGAACAAGCTGCGCCAGGCGATAGACAACGAGGAATTCGTGCTCCACTACCAGCCCAAGTTGAATTTCGCGAGCCGAAAAGTCACCAGTGCCGAGGCGCTGATCCGCTGGAATGATCCCGAAGTCGGCCTGGTCCCGCCTGGAGACTTCATCCCCATACTTGAAGAGACCGGGTTGATCTATGAGGTCGGACGCTGGGCATTGCGTCGGGCCATCGCGGATTACCTGAGCTGGATGGATGCGGGCCTCGCAGCGGTGCGCATCGCGGTCAACGTGTCGGCATTGCAATTGCGCAACCCAGGCTTTGCCGCTGAAATTGCTGAGGAACTGGGCGTGGATGCGCGCGCTTCTGAGGGGCTGGAACTCGAGATCACCGAGAGCATGATCATGGGGGATATGTCTCGCAATGTCGCCAGTTTAAATGAGATACGCGGGTTGGGCGTGCATGTTTCGATAGACGATTTCGGAACCGGCTTTTCCTCGCTCGCCTTGCTTGCCAGGCTTCCCGTGAATACGCTGAAGATAGACCGCTCTTTCGTGGTCGACATGGTTCAGGGGGAGGCGGGAGTGGCGCTGGTCTCCACCATCGTGAATCTGGCTCATGCGCTGAAACTCAATGTGGTGGCTGAAGGCGTCGAGACTGAAGTTCAGTTCGATATCCTGAAGCGGGTAGGCTGCGATGAGATGCAGGGATTTCTTTTTTCGAGACCGCTGAAGGTCCAGGAATTCGCCGAGAAATTCCTGGGGCGATCGGAAATTTGAACGGATCAGTGCAGAGGCTTGCTCGTGCCGTTCGGGAAATGCTTCTTCTTGTGTAGATAAATCAGGGTGCCCAGAAAGCCGATCACCCAGGCCCACAGCAATGCCAACTCGATATAACTGTTCACATCTACCCCCAGATTTGAATGCGGTGTATCAGCAGGCGCAATAAAAAACCCGCACAAGCGGGCTTCTTGTTGGCATTCCAGCCGGATTACTTCAGTTTGGTTTCCTTGTACATCACATGCTTGCGCGCGACAGGATCGTATTTCTTCATCTCGATCTTTTCGGGCGTAGTGCGCTTGTTCTTGTCGGCCGTGTAGAAATGACCGGTCCCGGCGCTGGATTCAAGTTTGATTTTTTCACGCATTTTCTATGCTCCTTAGATTTTTTCGCCGCGTGCGCGCATGTCCGACAGCACGGCTTCGATGCCGTTCTTGTCGATGGTGCGCAGGCCAGCATTGGTCAGGCGCAGGCTGACCCAGCGATTTTCAGATTCGACCCAGAAGCGGCGACGCTGCAGGTTGGGCAGGAAGCGACGCTTGGTTTTGTTGTTCGCATGGGAAACATTGTTTCCGCTCATCGGGCTCTTGCCCGTCACTTGACATACTCGTGCCATGCCTCTACTCCAATTTCAAAAGAGCGCGGATTCTACAGGATGGGAAGAAAACATTCAACTGTCATTTTTCAAGCGGCCCTGTAAGTCTGCAATTATAAAGACGGCTGCATGGGAAATGGTGAATTGAGCTAGAATTCGCCGCAAATTTGAGGATGGATCCGCATGGAAACAGATCACGAAGTTGCGCAAAGGCATCTCTGGCAGGTGCGCAGGTTGCTGCAGAAGCACAAGCTGATCGAGACGCTTGCACACAAGCAGCATCTGGCCGAGCTCAAGGCGAGACTTGAAGAGCTCGATCTGCCTGCTGTCGCGAGGATAGTCGAGGCGCTTTCAAGCGAGGACAGGGAAATCATCTGGCAGCTGATAGGCGATGAGCGCAAGGAGGAGATACTGCGGCTCATGTCGCACGTTGTCCGCTCCGAGCTTGCAGGAGAGGAGAGGCTGCAAAATCCGGGCATGAACATGAGGGTGTTCGATCTCTTCGAGGGGCGCTTGAGGCAGATCCCGATAGAGAGTCGGGAGGATCTTTCCCATGTGCAGCCGATCTGGATAGACCTGGTCGCGCCCGACGATGAACAGATCGCATGGGCTCGCGAACTTTTTGAAGTGGATATTCCCAATCCAAAGTCGCTCACCGATCTCGAGACCAGTGCGAGATTCTATGTAGGGGATGGAGATGAAGTGCACCTGCACTCCGATTTCCTGCTCGACCGAGAAGACGAGTCGCGCAACGTGGCGGTCGCCTTCGTGCTGCACAAGGGCATGCTGTTTTCGGTGCGCGGCGAGGAATTGCCTGTTTTCCGTCTGCAACGCTTGAGGGCGCGCGCAAAGACGGGATATGTGTCTGAGGCCAGGGATGTGCTGTTGGACCTTTACGCGGCGGATGTCGAATATTCCGCCAATGCGCTGGAGGATGTCTATTCGGATCTGGGCGAGGTCGGAAGGAGGGTTCTGCGCTCTCGCATCACCGATGATGAGGCCGCGGAAATTCTCTCCTCCATCGCGGAGGAGGAAGACCTCAACGGACGCATACGCCGCAACGTGCTGGATACCCGGCGCGCCTTGTCCTTTCTGATGCGCTCCAAATTCCTGACCGAGGCGCAGCATGAAAACGTTCGCGAAATCCTGCGCGACATCGAGTCTCTGGACGGGCATACCGCATTCCTCTTCAACAAGATCAACTTCCTGATGGATGCGACCGACAGCTCGATCAACATCAACCAGAACAAGGACATCAAGAGGCTGACCATCATCAGCGTGGTTTTCATGCCGCTCAATCTTCTGGCGGGCATAGGCGGCATGTCGGAATATTCGGCGATGACGGAGAGCCTGCCGAGATCGCTCTCCTATTCTGCCTTCATATTGGGCATGGTGTTCATCGGCTGGCTGACTTTCCTGGGGCTGCGCCGTGCGGAAAGGCGCAAGGCGAGGATTGCGCATCAAAGGATGGCGCACTCGCCTGGCAGGATGTAATAATACTGTCATATTTCATAAATAATATGATACCTGCTTTGAATTGCTTTGCGCCTGGCAGCACGGCTACACAAGGCACACCACCTAACAGGAGAAATTCATGAAACTCAAGCAAGTTTTTATCGCCATCACAGCGGTCTCCGCTTTTGCCTATGCAGCCTCAAGCTTTGCAACCGACATCACGGGTGCGGGTTCGACCTTCATCTATCCTATCGCCGCAAAATGGGCCGATGCTTACAAGACGCAGTCCGGCACCAGCATGAATTACCAGTCCATCGGCTCGGGCGGCGGCATCAAGCAGATCATAGCCAAGACCGTGGATTTCGGCGCATCCGACATGCCGATGACGCCTGAAGACCTGAAGAAGAACGGCCTGATGCAATTTCCGGCGATCAACGGCGGGGTAGTGCCCGTCGTCAATATGGAAGGTGTTGATGCAGGCGCATTGAGGCTGGACGGCGCGATCCTCGCAAACATCTATCTTGGCAAGATCACCAAGTGGAACGATCCTGCGATCGCCGCATTGAACAAGGGTGTTAAGCTTCCTGACCAGAACATCACCGTGGTGCATCGTTCGGATGGTTCCGGCACGAGCTTCATCTTCACCAACTATCTCTCCAAGGTCAGCCCCGAGTGGAAGTCGGCTGTCGGAGAAGGGACTGCGGTTTCCTGGAAGACGGGTACGGGCGGCAAGGGCAACGAGGGCGTAGCTTCCTATGTTCAGCGCATCAAGGGTTCCATCGGCTATGTTGAATACGCCTATGCGCTGCAGAACAAGATGAACTATGTGCAGATGAAGAATCACGATGGCCAGTTCGTCAAGCCCAGCAACGAGAGCTTCAAGGCTGCGGCATCCGGCGCGAAGTGGGACAAGGCTCCCGGCTTCTACGAGATCCTGACAGACGAGCCAGGCAAGAGCAGCTGGCCCATCATGGGTTCGACCTTCGTGCTGATGCACACGACCCAGGAAAAGCCTGAATCGGCAGAAGCCGTGCTGAAGTTCTTCGACTGGTCTTTCAAGAATGGCAGCAAGATGGCAGAGTCGCTGGACTATGTTCCGATGCCCGAGTCCGTCGCAAACCTGATCCGCAGCGCCTGGAAAGCCGAGATCAAGGATGCGCAGGGCCATGCAGTCTGGAAGTAAGTTAGGCTAGATGCGGTATAATCACGGGGGGCGCAAGCCCCTCGTGTTGTTATGCTCAATCACAAACGGATACTATGTCGATGTTTTTACATGAAGCACGCCTGAAGCGGCAGAGTCTTCTCGATTCGCTGTTTCGCAATTTGACGCGACTTGCGGCCATAGGCGTACTGCTTCTGCTTGCGTCCATCCTGTTTTCTCTGGTCATGGGCAGCATGCCCGCGATTCATGCATTCGGCTTTGGTTTCTTGAAAAGCCCGGACTGGGATCCCGTCAACGACAAATTCGGCGCGCTGATTCCGATCATCGGAACGCTCGTCACGTCCGGCATCGCGCTCCTGATCGCGATACCCGTGAGCTTCGGCATCGCGCTTTTTCTCACGGAGCTTTCGCCGCGCGCGCTGAGGCGTCCGCTTGGCGTTGCGATCGAGCTTCTGGCCGGCATCCCCAGCATCATCTATGGCATGTGGGGGCTTTTCGTGTTCGCGCCTTTGTTTGCCGATCATATCGAACCATGGATCAGCGACCATATCGGCGCATTGCCCTATATCGGGCCGTTCTTCGTGGGACCACCCATGGGTATCGGCATGCTCACCGCCAGCATCATCCTGGCGATCATGGTGATTCCCTTCATCTCATCGGTGATGCGAGACGTGTTCGATGTCGTGCCTGCGATGCTCAAGGAATCCGCATATGGTCTGGGCTCGACGACATGGGAAGTGGTGATGAAAATCGTGCTCCCTTATACAAAAGTCGGCGTTGCAGGCGGCATCATGCTGGGCCTTGGGCGCGCCTTGGGAGAGACCATGGCGGTCACCTTCGTGATCGGCAATGCCCATGAGCTCTCGCAGTCCCTGCTCAATCCAGGCAACAGCATATCCTCGGCGCTTGCCAACGAATTCACCGAGGCGGTCGGCGAGCTCTACACATCCTCGCTGATCGAGCTGGGCCTGATTCTCTTCTTCATCACCTTCGTCGTGCTGTCCATCGCCCGCTTCATGTTATACAAGCTGGGCCAGCGCGAAGGAAAGGCATCCTGATGTTCAATCTCTATACGAAACGCCGCTTGACCAATGCGATCGGGTTGAGCATCTCTGTCGCGGCGATGGCCTTCGGCCTGTTCTGGCTTTGCTGGATATTGTGGACCCTGCTGGATCACGGTTTGCCTGCGATGACGCCTGCTGTTTTTGCGAAGATGACGCCGCCTCCGGGAAGTTCTGGCGGTCTGCTCAATGCAATATACGGCAGCATCGCGATGACCTTAGGCGGGACGCTGATCGGCACGCCAATCGGCATCATGGCGGGAACTTATCTGGCCGAATTCGGGCATCGCGGATGGCTATCTCCGATCACGCGCTTCATCAACGACATCCTGCTTTCCGCTCCCTCCATCGTGATCGGCCTTTTCATCTACGAGGTCTATGTCGTTCGCTTGAAGCACTTCTCAGGCTGGGCCGGGACCCTGGCGCTCGCGATCATCGTGATTCCCATCGTGATACGCACGACCGAGAACATGCTGCGCCTGGTTCCTTCAAGCCTGAGAGAGGCGGCCGCAGCGCTCGGAGCGCCGCAGTGGAAGATCATCAACTTCGTCACATTGAGGGCGGCGCGCGCGGGCATCATCACCGGCGTGATGCTGGCCATCGCGCGCATCAGCGGGGAAACCGCGCCTCTTTTGTTCACCGCGCTCAACAACCAGTTCTGGAACAAGGACATGAGCCAGCCCATGGCGAATCTGCCCGTCGTGATCTTCCAGTTTGCGATGAGTCCTTATGAAGACTGGCAGAAACTGGCCTGGGCGGGTGCGCTCCTGATCACGTTTAGTGTGCTGACGCTCAACATCCTGGCGCGTACGCTGTTCCGTCAGGGAAATTCCACACATTGACAAGGCATGGCAAATGAATGCGACCACCCAACATAGAATCGTCGTCAAGGATCTGAATTTCTATTACGGCAAATACCGCGCCCTCAAGGACATCAATCTTGATATCGCCGACAAGAAGGTGACCGCCTTCATCGGCCCATCCGGCTGCGGGAAGTCCACCTTGCTGCGCACCTTCAACCGCATGTATCAGCTCTATCCCAACCAGACAGCGACCGGTTCCATCATGCTGGACGGGGACAACATTCTGGACAAGAGCCAGGATTTGAACAAGCTGCGTGCGAAGGTGGGCATGGTGTTCCAGAAACCCACCCCTTTCCCGATGTCGATCTATGACAACATCGCGTTCGGGGTAAAGCTCTACCACAACCTTTCCAGAAACGACATGGACGAGCGCGTGGAATGGGCGCTCAAGAAGGCCGCACTCTGGGGGGAGGTCAAGGACAAGCTGAAGCAGAGCGGCATGGGGCTGTCTGGCGGGCAGCAGCAGCGTCTGTGCATCGCGCGCGCGATCGCGGTCAAGCCTCAGGTTCTGCTCCTGGACGAACCCACGTCCGCGCTGGACCCGATTTCAACCGCGCATATCGAGAAGCTGATCGACGAGCTGAAGGAAGACTTCACCATCGTCATCGTCACCCACAACATGCAGCAGGCAGCGCGCGTCTCCGATTACACCGCCTACATGTACATGGGAGACCTGGTCGAGTTTGGCGAGACCAGCTCCGTGTTCACCAATCCCAAGCGCAAGGAAACCGAGGACTACATCACCGGGCGTTTCGGATAGGCGAGATTCAGCGGCGCTGCATGTGGTGCCGCACGAAGCCTATCAATGCCGGAATGAAGGAAGTCAGGATCACGGCCAGGATGATCAGCGTGAGGTTGTGCTTCACGAAGGGAATGTTGCCGAAGAAGTAGCCTGCAAGCGTCAGGCTGCTTATCCAGGCGATGCTGCCAAGCGCGCTGTAGAAAACGAAGAGGCGGTAGCGCATCGCGCCTATGCCGGCCACGAAGGGCGCGAAGGTGCGTATGATGGGCATGAAGCGCGCGACGATCACCGTCTTGCCGCCATGTTTCTTGTAGAACGCATGAGTCTTTTCCAGATGTTCGCGCTTCAGGAATCTGCCCTTCGCGCGGTGGAACAATCTCATGCCGATCAGCCGCCCTATCCAGTAATTGGTGTTGTCCCCGGAGAATGCCGCGAGCACGAGCACGGGAATCAGCCAGTTGATATCCAGCGCATCGAGGCCGCAAAGCGCTCCCGCGACGAAGAGCAGGGAATCCCCCGGCAGAAACGGCGCGAACACGAGCCCCGTTTCCGCGAAGATGATCAGGAAGAGGATGCCATACACCAGAGGCCCCTGCTGCTGCACAAGCGCCATCAGATGCACGTCCAGGTGCAATACAAGATCGATAAACGCCGTCAGCAATTCCAAAACGATTCCAATTCAGTAAGCTTGCAGCTTGTGGCAGGTTGCCGCTTGATTTTTTACTCGCTACTGGCTACTCGCTGGTTTTTTATGGGAGCACTTCTTCTGCTTCGACTTTCTCGGGCTTGATGAAGTCCTCGCGCGAAACCTCAAGCCACAAAAGGATCGGGCTTGCGACCAGAACCGAGGAATAGATGCTGAACATGATGCCTATGGTCAAGGCCATCGCGAAGTAATGCAGCGTTTCTCCTCCCAGAAAGAGCATCGCGAACACCATCATCTGCGTGCAGCCGTGGGTGATGATGGTTCTGGACATCGTGCGGGTGATCGCATTGTCGATGATCTGGGCTGACTCGGTCTTGCGCATCTTGCGGAAATTTTCGCGTATCCTGTCGAACACCACCACGGACTCGTTCACGGAATATCCCAGGACTGCGAGCACTGCGGCCAGGACGGAAAGCGAGAATTCCCACTGGAAGAAGGCGAAGAAGCCCAGGATGATCACCACGTCGTGCAGGTTCGCGATGATCGCCGAAAGCCCGAATTTCCATTCGAAGCGCACCCAAAGATAGCCCACGATGCCAAGGCTCACCAGCAAGAGCGCCATTGCGCCGTTGTCGACAAGATCGCGTCCCACCTGGGGGCCCACGAATTCGACACGGCGCATCTCGACCCCGGCATCCTGGCTGTGCAGGGCCGTCATCACCTGATCGCTGAGCTTCGCACCCGCCGTGTTTTCCTTCAGCGGTATCTGTATCAGCACGTCGCGGCTGGATCCGAAGTTCTGCACCATCGCCTCAGGAAGCCCGGCGTTTTTAAGCTGCTCCCGCACCTTTACGAGGTCGGCAGACTGTCCGTAATGCACTTCGATCACCGTGCCGCCAGTGAAGTCCACGCCGAAATTGAGCCCTCTGGTCGCCAGGAAAAAAATGGCGAAAAGAAACGTCACCAGGGAGATCGCGGTGGTATAGCGCCCGTAACTCATGAACGGGATGTCGTGCTTGATCTTGAAGAATTCCATATCCTTACCTTTCCATTCAGCCTATCGAGACGCTGGAGAGTCTTGCCCTGCGTCCATAGATCAGGTTCACCAGCGCGCGAGATACCAGCACGGAGCTGAACATCGAAGTCAGTATCCCCAGGCACAGCACGACCGCGAAGCCCTTGATCGGTCCCGAGCCGAACAGGAAGAGCGCGATGCCGACGATCAGGTTGGTGAGGTTCGAATCCAGTATGGTTGCGAACGCATGCTCGTAGCCCGCGTTGATCGCTGCCTGCGGCGTGATCCCGTTGCGCAGCTCCTCGCGTATGCGCTCGTTGATCAGCACGTTGGAATCGATCGCCATGCCGAGCGTGAGCGCGATGCCCGCCATGCCGGGAAGGGTCAATGTCGCCTGCAGCATCGAGAGCAATGCGACCAGAAGCAGCAGGTTCGCAGCCAACGCCAGCACCGAGATCACGCCGAACATCATGTAATAGGCGACCATGAAAACGGCGATCAGGATGAAGCCTATCTTGGTCGAGTTGAAGCCGCGGGCGATGTTGTCGGCGCCAAGGCTTGGGCCGACCGTGCGTTCCTCGACGATGTCCATGGGGGCTGCGAGCGCACCGGCTCTTAACAGAAGAGCCGTGTCCTGCGCCTCGTCAGTGGTCATCTTGCCGCTGATCTGCACGCGTCCGCCGCCTATCTCCTCGCGTATCACAGGAGCCGTGACGATTTCTCCCTTGCCCTTTTCGAACAGGATGATCGCCATGCGCTTGCCGACATTCTCTCGGGTCGCCTCCTTGAACTTGCGCGCGCCCACTGCATCGAGATTGATGTGCACGGCAGGCTCGTTGGTTCGGTTGTCAAATCCGGGCTGAGCGTCGTTGATGCGCTCGCCGGTCAGGATCACCTGTTTTTTCACGAGCAGCGAATTGCCGTCCCGATCCTTGAACATCTCGGTGCCGAAAGGAGCTGTGCCGTTCGGGCCTATCTGATGGTCTTCGTCGACCAGCCGTACTTCAAGGGTTGCCGTGCGGCCAAGGATGTCCTTCGCGCGTGCGGTGTCCTGAACGCCGGGCAATTGCACAACCACTCGGTCCTTGCCCTGCTGCTGTATCACGGGTTCTGCAACCCCGAGTTCGTTCACGCGATTCCTGAGCGTCAGGAGGTTCTGCTGCACCGCAGACTCCCCTATGCGGTTCTCCGCTTCAGGCTTCAGCTGCGCCCGGATCAGAAAGTCGGTTCCGTCTTCCTTATCGGTCAGAAGATAGTCGGAGAAATGCTGCTTCAGGAGATCCTCTCCCTTGGCTCTGGATGCGGCATCGCGGAACTTGATCAGCAATGCGTTGCCATCGCGGCTGATGCCCGAATACGGGATGTTCTCGTCGCGCATCGAGCTTCTCATGTCTCCCATCGCCGCCTCTAGAGACTTGTCTAGCGCCGCTTTCATGTCTACCTGCATCAGGAAGTGCACGCCGCCTCGCAGATCCAGGCCAAGATACATCGGCAGCGCATGCAGGCTGGTGAGCCATGCGGGGGAACGGGACTGAAGGTTGAGCGCGACCACATAGTCTTCGCCCAGCGCAGCCTTGAGCGCATCCTTGGCCTTGAGCTGGGTGTCGGTGTCGTTAAAGCGCGCCTTCACGCTGTTTCCATCCAGTTCGACGATGTCGGGCGAGATGTTGGCTGCCTTGAGGGTTGCGTCCACGCGATTCAAAAGCGCGGCGTCGGCTTTCATGCTGGAGCGCAGCGGCAGGATCTGCACCGCGGGCGATTCGCCGAAGAAATTCGGCAAAGTGTAGATCAGGCCGGTCAGCAGGACGGCGAGTATCAGCAGATATTTCCACAGGGGATAACGGTTCATGGCGACCTCGTATTAGATTTCTTGAAACCCTGTCACTTGATCGAGGATAGGGTTCCCTTGGGCAATACGCTCTGAATCGAGGCCTTCTGCACGACCACTTCGACGTTCTGGGCAAGCTCGAGCGTTGCATACTGCTCGTTCACCTTGATCACCCGGCCCAGCATGCCGCCAGTCGTCAGCACTTCATCTCCGCGCTGCAGCCCCTCCGCCATCGCCTTGAGCTCTTTTGCGCGTTTGGTCTGGGGGCGCAGCACAAGAAAGTAGAACACCGCGACCAGCCCTATCAAAGGCAGGAATTGTATGAATCCGTCCTGCACAGGTGCCGCTGCGGCTTGTGCATATGCATTGTTGATAAACATCGATTGCTCCATGAGTCTGTCAAAAGAGGTCCATTCTAACACGAAGCATGTGACAGCTTTATGCCAAGGAGGACCGGCTTTGGGCGAAATTCGACACGAAATCGGCGAATCTGTCCTCTTCTATCGCCGTGCGCATCCCTTGCATCAGCCTTTGATAGTAGTGGAGGTTGTGTATCGTGTTGAGCCTGGCTCCCAGTATCTCCTTCAGCCTGTGAAGGTGGTGCAGATAGGCGCGGCTGAAATTTTTGCAGGTATAGCAGTCGCATTCCTCGTCCAGCGGCCTCGTGTCCATCCGGTACTGAGCGTTCTTGATCTTGATGTCGCCGTTTTGCGTGAACAGCATGCCGTTTCTGGCATTGCGGGTCGGCATCACGCAGTCGAACATGTCTATCCCTTCGAAGACGGATGCGACGAGATCCTCCGGTGTGCCCACCCCCATCAGATAGCGCGGCTTGTCAGTTGGCAGAAGGGGGGCTGTGTGTTCGAGGATGCGCCTCATGTCTTCCTTGGGTTCTCCGACAGAAAGCCCGCCTATCGCATAGCCGTCGAAACCTATCTTGACGAGTTCGGCCAAAGATTCGTTGCGCAGGTGCTCGTACATGCCGCCTTGCACGATGCCGAAAAGCGCATTGGGATTTCCCTCGTGAGCCGCCTTCGATCTGGCGGCCCAGCGTAGCGAAAGACGCATCGAGTCGGCCGCCTCGCGCTCGGTTGCGGGGTAGGGGGTGCATTCGTCGAAGATCATCGCGATGTCTGAATTCAATACGCCCTGTATGCGCATCGATTCCTCGGGCGTCAGGAAGAGCTTGTCGCCGTTCACCGGGGACTGGAATCTCACGCCTTCCTCCGTGATCTTGCGCAGCGCGCCCAGGCTGAATACCTGGAATCCGCCAGAATCGGTGAGTATGGGGCCATCCCAACCCATGAAGCCGTGCAGCCCGCCGTGCGCTGCGATCACGTCGAGCCCGGGTCTCAGCCACAGGTGGAAGGTGTTGCCCAGCACGATCTCGGCGCCTATCCCTTTAAGCTCCAGGGGGCTCATCGCCTTGACCGTGCCATAGGTTCCGACCGGCATGAATGCGGGGGTCTGCACCTTGCCGTGAGCGAGCGTCAGCTGCCCGCGCCTTGCCTTTCCTGAAGTCTTGTATAGCTTGAATTCCATCTGACTGCCTTTATGTTGTCTGTTTCTTTCTTTCGATCAGCATCGCATCGCCATAGCTGAAGAAGCGGTACTCATTTTTTATCGCATGCCGGTATGCCGCCCTGATTTCATCCATTCCGCCGAATGCCGAGACCAGCATCAGGAGCGTGGATCTTGGGAGGTGGAAATTGGTGAGCAGCGCATCGACGACGAGAAACTGAAAGCCCGGCGTGATGAAGATGTTAGTCTCGCCCCATCCCGCCTTGAGCCCGTTTTTCGCCGCGCTTTCCAAGGCGCGCAGGCTGGTCGTGCCGACCGCGACCACCCTCGATCCGGAGACCCTGGTATCAGCGATCGCATCGACCGTGTCTTGAGGTATCTCATAGCGCTCGCTGTGCATCGCATGGTCTTTGATGTGTTCGGCGCGCACCGGCTGGAAGGTGCCGGCTCCCACATGCAGCGTCACGTAGCGGATCTTCACGCCCCTGGCCTCAAGGGCTTTCAGCATCTCGTCGCTGAAATGCAATCCCGCGGTGGGCGCCGCAACGGCTCCCGAGATTCGCGCAAACACGGTCTGATAGCGCGCCTCGTCCTCTTCTCCGGCGGCATGCGTGATATAGGGGGGCAGAGGCAGGTTGCCGTAATGATCCAGCAGTTCCAGCAGAGGGGTGTCTGTCGGAAAGCGCAGGTGGAAGAATTCCCCTTCGCGCCCCAATACGCTTGCTTCAAGCTCCCCTGCGAGAAGCAGCAGGCTGCCTGAAAGAGGGGACTTGCTCGCCCTGATCTGGGCAAGCGCCTCGTGTTCGTTCAGCACGCGCTCAATCAATACCTCGACCTTGCCGCCGCTTTGCTTGAATCCGAATAGCCGCGCCTTGATCACGCGCGTGTCGTTCAGAACCAGCACGTCCCCAGCCTTCATTCTCTGAGGGAAATCGGAGAACATCGCGTCTTCAAGCATGCCGTCCTTAAGACATAGCAAGCGGCTTTGTCCACGCTTTGCTGGCGGGTGTTGGGCTATCAGATTCTCGGGCAGATCGAAATCAAAATCGTCGGTGCGCATCGGTGAACAAACATTTCCTCAAAGGCACGATTGTAGTTGATATGGGCTTGCGTTTCATGGATAATGCGCGCCTTCTTGCCGGGGTGATGGAACTGGTAGACGTGCCGGACTCAAAATCCGGTGCCTGAGAGGGCGTGGGGGTTCGAGTCCCCCCCCCGGCACCAGTTGTCAACCGACTCAGTTCATGATGCGTTGTAGGCAGCGACACCCGAGTGTCGGCAAACATGCCAATCATTAATTGACTAGGAGTTACAAATGAGCAAACTGTTGTCCACGCTGATCGCTGCCGTATTCGCTGCCGTTTCTTTCTCTGCCGTTGCCGCTGATGCAGCTCCTGCAAAGGATGCCGCTGCCGCGACTGCACCTGCAAAGTCCGATGCAGCAAAGCCAGCCAAGAAGGCAAAGCATCACAAGAAGCACAAGAAGGCAAAGAAGGAAGAAAAGAAGGCTGAAGAAGCCGCTCCTGCTGCCAAGTAATTGAAGCGATTTTTTTAGAAGAAGGCAGGGGAAACCCTGCCTTCATTCATTTATGATCTGGAAACCACATGTCACCGTCGCGGCGGTCATCCATCGCGACAACCGTTTCCTCCTTGTCGAGGAGGAGACTGCGCACGGCCTGCGCTTCAATCAGCCTGCAGGCCACTGGGAGCCCGGCGAGACGCTTGCCGCGGGTACCGTTCGCGAGGCGCTCGAAGAATCCGCATATGATTTCGAACCCGAATACCTTGTCGGCGTATATCGCTGGCATTCCGATGAGTCGGATACTACTTTCCTGAGATTCGCTTTTGGCGGGAAGCTTGCCCATCATCACCCCGAGCGCGCGCTGGATCAGGGAATCGTGCGCGCGGTGTGGATGACGATGGAAGAAATGCGCGCATGCCGTGAGAGGCACCGCAGCCCGCTGGTGTTGCGCTGCTCGGAGGATTATCTCGCGGGGAAGCGCTATCCGCTCGATCTGCTGGTCCATTATGATTAGAATCCATCGGCTTCTTGCATCGAATTCCTGGGGCTTGAAATGAAAAAACGCGTTGTGGTCGGCATGTCGGGCGGGGTGGATTCCTCTGTCGCCGCGCTGCTATTGAAGCAGCAGGGCTATGACGTGATCGGCCTCTACATGAAGAACTGGGAAGACGACGATGACGGGGAATACTGTCCTTCCCGCCAGGATCTGATCGATGCGGTATCCGTCGCCGACAACATAGGCATACCGATAGAGGCGGTTAATTTCGCGAAGGAGTACAAGGACCGCGTTTTCAGCGCTTTTCTCGAGGAATACAAGGCGGGAAGAACACCCAATCCGGACATCCTTTGCAATGCCGAGATCAAGTTCAAGGCCTTCCTGGATCACGCGATCGAACTCGGCGCGGATACCATCGCGACCGGCCATTATGCGAAGGTTCGCGAAGTCGACGGACTCTTCCAGCTCCTGAAGGCGAAGGATGCTGGAAAGGATCAGAGCTATTTCCTGCACCGCCTGAATCAGTCCCAGCTCGGACGCGCGATGTTTCCGCTTGGCGACTTGCAGAAATCCGATGTGCGCGAGATCGCAAGGCGGAACGGGCTATGCAACTTCGCGAAGAAGGACAGCACCGGGATCTGCTTCATAGGCGAGCGCCCTTTCAGGGAATTCCTGAACCGCTATCTGCCGATGGTTCCGGGAGAGATGTATACCCCGGAAGGCAGGCTGGTCGGGCGCCATGTGGGATTGTCCTTCTACACCATAGGCCAGCGTCAGGGTCTGGGGATAGGCGGAATACAGAAGAAGGGAGGCGAGGCATCGCAGCATGAGCCCTGGTTTGTCTCCGGCAAGGACATGGAGAATAACCGGCTGATCGTGGTGCAGGGTCATGACCACCCTGCGCTGCTCTCAAGCCGTCTCGCAGCGCTCGATGCGCACTGGATCAGCGGAAATCTGCCCAAGACCGATCACCCCTATGCCGCAAAGACGCGCTACAGGCAGGCGGATGCGGCATGCCGCATCACGCAGATTTCTGATCTGCGCTGTTTTGTTTCCTTCGGTGAGCCTCAGTGGGCGGTGACCCCCGGCCAGTCTGTCGTTTTCTACGATGGCGATGTCTGCCTGGGCGGCGCGATCATAGAGGCGGGGCTGAACGGATAGCCTTGAAGCTATGCTAGAATGCCCGCATGAAACTCGCCCTGAATAATGCGATGGTGAAGCAGCGCACCCTGAAGTCTTCCGTCACCGTGACGGGAGTGGGCCTGCACAGCGGCGAAAAGGTCACGCTGACCCTGCGCCCGGGGGCTGTCAACAGCGGCATCGTGTTTCGCCGCGTGGATGTGAAGCCGGTCTGCGAAATGCAGGCGCGCGCGGATCTCGTCTATGACACGAGGCTTTCTACCTGCATGGAATTTAACGGGGTCAGGGTGGCCACGATAGAACATCTGATGTCCGCCTTCGCGGGGCTGGGGATAGACAATGCCTGTGTCGAGATGAACGGCTCTGAAGTGCCCATCATGGACGGGAGCGCCGGCACATTCATATTTCTTCTGCAGTCGGCGGGGATAGTCGAGCAGTCTGCGCCGAAGAAATTCATCCGCATCAGGAAGACGGTCGAGGTCGCTCATGGCGACAAATGGGTTAAGTTCGAGCCATACAACGGCTACAGGCTGACTTTCACGATCAACTTCTCCCATCCGGTTTTTGCCGACACCAAACAGCATGTTGTGATAGAGCTCGACGAGAATTCCTACATAAGGGACATCAGCCGCGCGCGCACCTTCGGCTTCATGCAGGATGTCGAATACATGCGCTCCCAGGGCCTGGCGCTAGGAGGAAGTCTGGACAACGCGATCGTGATGGACGATTACCGCGTGCTCAATGCGGACGGCCTGCGTTTCGAGGACGAGTTCGTCAAGCACAAGGTTCTGGACGCGATAGGCGATCTATATCTTCTCGGCCATCCGGTGATAGGCGCCTTTTCCGGATTCAAGTCCGGCCATGCTCTCAACAACGAGCTTTTGCGCGCACTCCTGGCCGATGAACATGCGTGGGAATTCGTCACCTTCGACAATGTCGAAGATGCGCCCTCGTTTCTGCGCCTGCACGCCGCATAGGAAAACAGATGCTGATCATGCGGCTGCTCCTGGTTGTTGCCGCATTGCTGCTGGTGATGCTGGGGGGCATGTACATCTTCACGAGAAGACAGCGCTATCTGAAACTTGCGTGGCAGGTCGTGCGCTTCATGGTGTTGATGGCGCTGGTTTTTGCACTGCTCTACGTGCTCGAGCGCTATGTGCTGGTGGCCTGGCGGGTTTTTCTTTAGGTCAGTCCCTGGAAAACTTTTCCAGCGCCTGCTTCAAAGGCGAGTCGGGCAGGTTTTCGCTCAGCGAACTCAATCTCTCTCGCGCCTTTTGACTCAAGGTGCGGGGCGTTCGTTTGGGTCTGGGCACTTCATAGGTGACTTGCACCCTGACCCTGATTCCGCTAACCTCGCAGCCCCCTTGCCTGAGCTTCGATGCGATGTCAGGCGAGAGCTGGCGCAGCTTTGCGGCTATCGTGCCGTTTGCGGCAGCTATGCTTAACGTGCCGTTATGCAATCCCGTCACCTGGCAGGAAGCTGCCAGATAGGAAGGCGCTGCGCGCTGAAACTGCGTTTGCAGTTCCGCCAGCGATTGAGCGGTGATGAGCAGTGAACGCAGTGCAGGGTCGCCGCTCATCAGGGATTTCAACGGTTGGGCCAAGGTTGTCGCTTTCGGATTTCGAAGGAGTAGGCATGAATATTATTCTAGTTTCCAGCAGATGGGCAGGGCCACGCAACATATATCTCGGCGGAAGGCAGCTTCTGCTCTTGCTGGTTCTGGTTTTCGCGCTGATGTCAGGCGCGGTGATCGGCGTCCAGTATGCGTTGCTGCGTTTCGCGCCACAGGATCTTGCGCGAGAATTGAATGATCATCTTCCCGTGAAGCTTGACCGGCAGGCCTATGAGCGCAACAGCCTGGATGCGCTGGCTGTGAGACTCGGACAGATGCAGGCCCGCATACAGCGCCTGGATGCGCTGGGAGGGCGTCTGGTCAAGCTCACCGGCATGAATCCTTCTGAATTCCAGTTCGACCAGCCCCCTGCGCAGGGCGGCCCGCTGGTGAACCCTGGCTCCTTGTCGCAGGCGACGCTGAGTGACCAGCTTAAGGCGCTCTCGGGTCTTGTCTCTGACAGGTCCGACAAGCTGACAGCACTTCAGACGCTATTGATGCAAAACCAGTTGAAGCGCGAACTCCTGCCGTCCAGTGCGCCGATCAGGGATGTCGTCTATACCTCCAATTTCGGCTGGCGCATCGATCCCTTCACCGGCAAAAACGCGATGCACGAGGGGGTGGATTTCATGGCGGAAGCGGGCACGCCCTTTTATGCGTCCGCCGGAGGCGTGGTGGTGTATGCGGCGATGCATCCCCAGTATGGTAATATGGTCGAGATCGATCACGGCAACGACATCGTGACGCGCTATGCCCATGCGTCCAGACTGTTTGTCAAGGTGGGGCAGGTGGTGAGGGCAGGCGACAAGCTGGGCGAAGTCGGCAGCACCGGACGTTCGACAGGAAATCATCTGCACTTCGAGGTAAGGTACAAGGGCATGGCCCAGAATCCCGTGCGTTTTTTGCAGACAAGCTAATTAAAATAAGGGCGGATGGCCGCCCCCTGGTTGATAAGACATGATTTCAAAAGTATTAAAAAGCATTTTCGGCAGCCGCAACGATCGCCTGCTCAAGCAATATCGCCATACCGTCAAGGAGATCAACAAACTGGAGGCGGACATCGCGAAACTCAGCGATGAAGAGCTGCGGGCGAAAACCGGGATTTTCAAGGAGCGCTATGCCAAGGGCGAGCCGCTCGACAGCATGCTGCCCGAGGCGTTTGCGGTGGTCAGGGAAGCGGGTGTTCGAGCGCTCGGCATGCGCCACTACGATGTGCAGATGATAGGCGGGATGACGCTGCACTACGGCAAGATCGCCGAGATGCGCACGGGAGAGGGCAAGACGCTGATGGCGACCCTGCCGGTCTATCTCAATGCGATCACGGGCCTGGGCGTGCATGTGGTGACGGTCAACGATTACCTCGCGGCTCGCGATGCGGCATGGATGGGGAGGCTATACAACTTCCTGGGCCTTACTGTCGGCGTGATCCTCACCCAGATGGAGTCATCGGAAAAGCAGGCGGCCTATGCCGCTGACATCACCTACGGCACCAACAACGAATTCGGCTTCGACTATTTGCGCGACAACATGGCGAGCCATATCTCGGAGCGCTTCCAGCGCGCGCTCAACTTCGCGATCGTGGACGAGGTCGACTCCATCCTGATCGACGAGGCGAGGACGCCGCTGATCATCTCAGGCCAGGCCGAGGGCGACGTCAATGTGTACGTGAAGATAGACGCGCTCGCGAAAAAGCTCAAGCGCCAGGAAACTGAAGACGGCCCGGGGGATTATTCCGTCGATGAAAAGAATCACCAGATCCTGCTCACCGAGGTAGGCCACGAGCATGCCGAGAACATACTCACCGAGGCGGGCCTGCTGCCGCCTAACGGCAGCCTCTACGATGCGGCCAACATCTCGCTGATACACCACCTCTATGCCGCGCTGCGCGCACATGCGCTGTACCACAAGGACCAGCACTATGTGGTGCAAAACGGCGAAGTGGTGATCGTCGACGAGCACACGGGACGCCTGATGTCGGGAAGGCGCTGGTCGGACGGCTTGCATCAGGCTGTGGAAGCCAAGGAGGGGGTGGAGATCAAGAAGGAAAACCAGACCCTTGCCTCGATCACCTTCCAGAATTACTTCCGCATGTACGACAAGCTGGGCGGCATGACCGGAACCGCCGATACCGAGGCTTACGAGTTCCAGCAGATCTACAACCTCGAGACGGTGATCATCCCGCCCAATCGTCCGACGGTCCGCAAGGATATGATGGACAAGGTGTATTTGACCGCGATGGAAAAATACCGCGCGGTGATTGCCGACATCAAGGACTGCTACGAGCGCGGCCAGCCGGTTCTGGTGGGCACGACTTCCATCGAGAATTCCGAACTGCTCTCGCATCTTCTGGACAAGGAGAAGCTGCCGCACCAGGTGCTGAACGCAAAGCAGCATGCGAGGGAAGCCGAGATCGTGGCCCAGGCGGGCCAGCCCAAGATGATCACCATCGCGACCAACATGGCAGGCCGCGGAACCGACATCGTGCTGGGCGGAAGCATAGAACACCAGATCGAGAAGATACGCCAGGACCAGAGTCTGGACCAGGCTGCGATCGATGCGCGCATCGAGAAGCTGAAGCAGGACTGGCAGGCCGTGCACGAGCAGGTGCTCAAGAGCGGCGGCCTGCATATCATAGGCACGGAGCGCCACGAATCCCGCCGCGTGGACAACCAGCTGCGCGGTCGCTCCGGCCGTCAGGGAGACCCCGGTTCCAGCCGCTTCTATCTCTCCCTTGAAGATCCGCTGCTGCGCATCTTCGCATCCGACAGGGTCGCTGCGATCATGAACAAGTTCAAGCTCCCTGAAGGGGAGGCGATAGAGCATGTTTGGGTGACGCGCGCGATCGAGAACGCGCAGCGCAAGGTGGAAGCGCGCAACTTCGACATGCGCAAGCAGATACTCGAATACGACGACGTCGCGAACGACCAGCGCAAGGTGATCTACCGTCAGCGCACGGAATTGATGGAGAGCGAGGACATATCCGAGACCATCTCCGGCATGAGAGATGGCGTGCTGGACGAGATGATCAGCCTCTACATCGTGCCTCACAGCATGGAAGAACAGTGGGACGTCGCAGGTCTGGAGAAGGCGCTCGCATCCGAATACCGCCTCGAGCTTCCGCTTGCAAAGTGGCTGGATGAAGAGAAGACGCTGGATGAAGCGGGCCTGCGCGCGCGCATCTTCGAGCGTGCAAGGGAAGCCTATCAGGCCAAGGTGGAATTGGTGGGCAGCGAGATGATGCGCCACTACGAGCGTGCGATCATGCTGCAAAGCCTGGACATGCACTGGCGCGAACACCTTGCATCTCTCGACCATCTGCGCCAGGGCATACACCTGCGCGGCTATGCGCAGAAGAATCCCAAGCAGGAATACAAGCGCGAGGCTTTCGAGCTGTTCTCGATGATGCTGGACGTGATCAAGCGCGAAGTGATACAGGTGCTGATGAACGTCGAGATACGCAGCGAGGAGGAGATCGAGCCTGTGCAGGCGGCGCCCGTGGATGTGCAGTACCATCATGCAGACTATGAGGAAGCGCTCTCGCAGAACGCCACTTCGGAAAATGAGACTCAGCCCGCCGTCCGTTCAGGCAAGAAGATAGGGCGCAACGACCCCTGTCCCTGCGGCTCAGGGAAGAAATACAAGCAGTGCCACGGGCAACTGAGCTAGAGGAGAAGGCAATGTCACTGGTGATAGACACGCTGCGCGCATCCCCCATCACGGAAGAACTGAGCGATGCTGAGGTGGAAATCCTCTCCGAGCTTTTCGAGGTTCAGGAATTCAAGGCGGGAGACGTGATCGTCAAGCCTAACGACGAGCAGCCCGACAATCTGTACATGCTCGCATCCGGCGATATCGAGGTCAGGATAGAGAGCGCTGCGGAAAAGGCGGTGATCCATGTCCTGAAGCCGGGGGATCTCGCCGGCATGATCACCTTCGCGGGAGGGGCGGCATCGCAGATCAGCGCGACCCTCTATGCGGTAGGCCCGACCAAGGTATTGAGCATGCAGCGCCTGAGATTCGAATCGCTGCTCAATTCCCATCCCAGGCTCGTGTACCACGTGATGCGCGGCATCATACGAAACATGCACGGCATCGTGAGGCGCGTGAACAGCGAGTCGGCCGAGCTTTCAAACTACATCTACAAGACCGGCGGTCGTTACTAGGAGAAAGAGATGCCTGTCAACCTGAATCCTCCTGCTTCGGCATTGCCTGTGGCGGGTGTTGCACTTGGCCACGCAAAGGCCAACATCAAGCGCGAGAACCGCAAGGACCTGCTGGTGATCGGCCTTTGCGAGGGCGCGAAGATCGCAGGCGTATTCACCAAGAACCGTTTTTGCGCGGCACCCGTGCTGGTTGCGAGGGAGCATCTTTCCGCGGGCAAAGGCATACGCGCGCTGGTGGTGAACACCGGAAACGCGAATGCGGGCACGGGCGAACAGGGGCTGAAGGATGCGCGTGAGACCTGCGCAGCGCTGGCCGGGCTCCTGAATTGCAGGGCGGACCAGATACTGCCTTTTTCGACCGGCGTGATAATGGAGCCCTTGCCTGTCGCGAAGATCGCAGCCGGACTCCCTGCCGCCGTTGCCGATATGGTCGAGGACAACTGGCTCAATGCGGCAGAAGCGATCATGACGACGGACATCGTCGCGAAGGCGGTTTCGAAGCGCATCTCGATGGACGGCGTCGAGGTCACGATCACCGGCATCGCCAAGGGCTCCGGCATGATACATCCCAACATGGCGACCATGCTGGGCTATATCGCAACCGATGCGGCGGTATCCCAGCCTCTGCTTCAGAAGATGGTGAGCGATGCCGCGAACCGTTCGTTCAACTGCATCACCGTGGATGGCGATACTTCCACGAACGACGCACTGATGCTGATGGCGACGGGAAAGTCGGGACTTCCCGAGGTGAACGATGCGGAAAGCAGAAACTATCATACTCTTTTCGAGGCGGTCACCGAAGTCGCGATCCTTCTGGCACAGGCCATCGTGCGGGACGGGGAGGGGGCGACCAAGTTCATCACGGTCAAGGTCGATGGCGGAAGGGATGAAGACGAGTGCAGGAAGATAGGCTATGCGATCGCGCATTCTCCTCTCGTGAAGACCGCATTCTTCGCATCCGACCCCAACCTCGGGCGCATCCTGGCCGCGATCGGCTATGCGGGCGTGGAAGATCTGGACGTGTCTGAATTGAGGCTCTATCTCGACGACGTGCTGGTCGCGGAAAGCGGCGGCAGGGCGCAAAGCTACAAGGAGGAGGATGGGCAGCGCGTGATGAAGCAGTCCGACATCGTCATACGCGTGGTGTTGAATCGGGGAGATGCGGGCGCGACCCTCTGGACCTGCGACTTTTCCTATGACTACGTGAAGATCAACGCGAGCTATCGCAGCTGACCGTGGAAAGACTAGACCAGTTTCTCGACCGCGCCGAAGCCCTGCTCGCCAGGATAGACGGCATGCTGCCTTCATCCAGGGTGCCTGCGCCCGACTTCGATGTTGCCTCTGCCTTCCGCTGGAACCATGTCAGGCGTGCGCTCGATCCCGTGACAAATTTCCAGCGCATCGCGCTTTCCGATCTCATCGGCATAGACGACCAGAAGAGCCGCATCGCGCAGAACACGCTGCAGTTCGTAAAGGGAGGTACGGCTAACAACGTGCTGCTATCCGGTGCGAGAGGCACTGGAAAGTCTTCCCTCGTCAAGGCATTGCTCAACGAATATGCCGAACTTTCCCTGCGGGTGATCCAGATCGACAAGCAGGGGCTGGTCGATCTGCCCCTGATCGTGAGTCTGGTCGAGGGCAGAAAGGAAAGATTCATACTGTATTGCGACGATCTTTCCTTCAATGCGGACGAGGTTGGATACCAGACCCTGAAGGCTGCGCTGGACGGGGACCTGGTTGCGTTTTCCGACAATCTTCTGATCTATGCGACATCGAACCGGCGCCATCTGATGCCGGACTACATGAGCGATAACTTGGCGACGAGGCACGAGGGCGACGAGATCCATCCTGCCGAGAGCGTTGAGGAAAAGGTTTCGCTGTCCGAGCGCTTCGGCCTGTGGATTTCCTTCTATCCTTTCGGCCAGGAGGAATATCTGGCGATCGCCGCGCGCTGGCTGGAGCATTACGGCTGGCGGCACGGCATGACGGACGAGGTGCGCCGGGCCGCACTTCAGTGGTCGTTGTCGCGAGGCGCGCGCAGCGGCCGCGTGGCGAGCCAGTTCGCCCGCGACTGGTGCGGCAGGCAGGCCTACATCATCCAGAGCGGATAGTAGTAGTCCGGGTAGTTGAATTCCACCTGGCGTTTCGGCCAAAGGAAGATTTCATCCGCAGCAACGAAG
The DNA here is from genome assembly GCA_021782365.1 of Pseudomonadota bacterium. GTDB lineage: Bacteria > Pseudomonadota > Gammaproteobacteria > Burkholderiales > Gallionellaceae > Gallionella. Next base: position 39,115 of record JAJXVB010000005.1, on the reverse strand, counting down.
GGGAAAAGGTAATCGTATTCGCCTATCTTGCCCTGGACGGGGGGCTTAAGCGTTCCCGTCACCGTCACTTCCCTTCCCGCGGCATAGATGACCGGATCAAAGAATCCGGGGCTGCATGCCATGAAGCGACCGTCGGACTTGTCTTCTTCCTCAGGGCGCGCAATCGAGTCGAGCGTATGGCTCACTACCTGAAAGCAGGTCTCGCTTTGCCTTGGCGTCACACTCGCGATGGTTCCACCCCAGCGCACCTTGTTTCCGGCGAAATTCTGCGTCTGAGCCGCAAGCGGCGTGATGCTGGCAAACGGGCCTGTCGAGAGTTTGGCGGGCGGCTGGGTTGCACATGCGGCGAGAAGCGCTGTTGGAAGCAGCCACATTAAACTTTTCATGATCGTACTCCTTCCCGTTCTTCGAAGATATGCATAAGAAATGAAAACGCGCCGCAAGTTCAACCGGGCTTTATGCAATAGACTCCGGTTTTACTTTTGGCAGAGAATTCCATGTCGAAAAATTTTACACTTGATCAGAAGGCGGGAAAGCAAGTTGGCGAGAAATGAAGCGCGTTTTTCCTTTGGGGCTGAACTTTTTGTGTCGAAAATATTTACATGGGGTTCGTCAAACACTGCGGAACTGGGTAAGGCAGCGGCAGCCAATACGCCAGTCATGCGTTTCAGCAGAGGCTGAAGAAATACGGCATGATTTGTTAAATGAGCCGGAAAGGCGACTGCTGGGATAATGCCCTGACGGAAAGCTGGTTTGGCAGCCTTGTTTTCATTTTGGCCGTTGACTGTCCATACTATTCCCCTGCGCTGCTGACCTGATGTGCCCAGGACAAAGCCTCTATTGTCGCGGCGGTGACGGTCTGGGTATCCAGCCCGCATTTCAGGGCAGCCGCAGCCATCGCATGGGGCGCCTTGGATTCCAACGCGCTGGCCAGCGCCAATGCATCGCACATCGGTCCTGGCTCATTGCGCAATGCCATGACAACTGCATCCGGAAGGGCGATCTGTTTCAGGATTTCCCCGAGTGGCTGCGCCATCATGACGTCCAGCATTGAAAAAAGCCCAGTCAGGAACAATTGCTCGCCGTTGTCCGGAATCTTGCCCTGTCCGGCCAGTAACTCCATGAAACGAGCGCGCACCAGCGCCTGTTCGTTCATTATCCGCTCCTGATAATTCGGCTTGGTAAAATCGAACAGCAACAGCGACAGCCAGCGGTAGAAGCGGTCGCTGCCCAAAACAAGCAGTGCCTGCGAGATATCATCAATCTTGTGCAGCAACCCGATGCCGGGCGAGTTGATGTAGCGCAACAGCTTGTAGGTCAGCATGGACTCGGTGCGCAGGCAATAGGCGATTGCGTGCGGCTTGGCGCCAGAGCGCACCAGGTTCAGCACTTCGAATACCTTCAGCCGGTTGATGTCGCTCTTTGACGGTTGCCATTTTCTGCGGTCCGATACGAACGGCCCCATGAAATAATCGAAACCACAGTGATAGCTAAGATTGAAATCATCGACTGTCTGCAATTCGCTGACGATCAGCTTGGGGCGATTGGGCAGCGCATGAAATTTCCGGTAAAGCGCCTTCAGTTCGATGCCGTCGAAATTGCTGGAATCCAGTTCGATGAAATCAGCATCCGCCAACAGTTCCTCGATCTCGGGCCTGACCTTGCTCAACCTCCAGCCATGGCGTATGCCCATGTCTTTCAGCCTGCGCAGGCTGGCATGCGTATCGGACAGATCAGCGGCCGCCATGCCACCCGGGGTGACCATGATGACCGCATTCATGCTGGCAAACGCATCCAGCAATGAGTTGTCCAGCGATAGGGGAGAGAGATGGATGAAGGTGATGCGGTGGCCCAGCAGCGCCGGTAAACCCAGCGGTGCCAGATTGCGCAGCACGGCATCGTCGAAAAAACGCCGGGTCTGTGCGCTTTTCTCCAGCATGCGCGACTGCAGGGCACGCTCCAGCGAAAAATCGTAGCCTTCGATGCGTTCCTGCCGATTGAGCACGGCCTCGCGACAGATGAAGGAATATTTCTTGTTGTTTCCAACAGTCGGGCCCTCTGGTTTGGAAGCAAATTTCAGGGGCGCGACCTGGTTCAGCTGCTGAAACGCCCGCTGCGATTTCGACTCCGCGGAACCCTTGCCCAGCAGACGGCGCAGCAAACCGAGCATTTTGTGAACCAACCCACTCTGATTAGCCCCTGTGCGCATGATTTATTCAGCGGACGTTAGCTTTTTTGATTTCCGCTTTGAAGAGTTTCCAAACGGCCATGAATTCATGGGGACGTTTCCTCCGTCTGGCGGAGCGGTGTCAGTCATACTGTTGCCGAAAAGCCGCATAGATGCTGGGTTTCTGTTTTTAATATTTTGATTGTGCCCCCAATTATGCCCCCATAAGGTTGATGCTAGCGTGTTCAAAGCATGGAAACCGTTGCCAAAGGAGAGGACGCTTGAACCCTTACAGTTGCGGTTTCCATACCAGTGCACAGAGACCTGAAATTATTGACTAAGAGATTTACTGATATTATTCAATGTAACATCGCAATGATGCTTGCTTAACAATTTCATCCTAAACTCTATAATTTCTTTTAAAGTACTATTTGTGTGATTCGCACCATACCATTTGAGCATGCTGTCCATCGCATTTTGTTTTTCTAAATCAGTTGCATATGTTTTCGGGCATCTAAATTGATCATCAAACTCTATTTCTGATAGCTTTGTAATATCTCCCTTTTTGCACGCGATCATCATTGAACGCTCATTGCTTTTTGCAGCGAACCCGCCAGCATTATTTATTCCGCCCGCAGCCATGCTTTCATCTGAACGGTCAAGAATGTCATAACCAGAACTGCCGCAAATCTTGCCTGCTGAGTCGTAACATTTGTCCCATCCACGAGCTAAGCCACTGCAATTCAACGTATATGCTTTTCTACCATCTGGTGCATAGGTCTGATTGACAGTAGCGCAAGCACTTAACAAGGCAGGAACGAAGAATAAAAAAATATAGCGCATTTTTTAGGCCCCAATTTTTTACGGCTTGCTAAGGATTGTAATACTAACCTTTAACGGTCGATCATGTGTAGCATTCGCGGACTGGCAGATAATTCTCGATTTCGCCTCGCACCAGATCCGGAATATTCCGCGCGCGCAAGCGCAAAGCTCCGGATTGCTCATAAGCGCGGTATGGATACCCTGAATTTTGTGGATACAAAAATTTGTGTAAGCGAACGGTCTTGCAAGTCAGCGGCTCCAGGGATTTACCCGCCCCTGCCCATTCCGCGCGCGCGAGCGCAATTCTCATCATTCCTCATCATGGCGATTTCCAAACAATACGCGCGCGCGAGAGCAAAGGGCTTCATCCCTCATCATCGGTGGTGTCAGCCCCACCTCTGGCGCTTCATGCCGTCCAGCTTGGCCAGCGCCTGACGGTAGGCTTCCGCTGAATCGTGAACAGCCTGATAAGCGGCTTCCAGAGCGATCCGCCGATTCGCTGATGATCTTGCCTTGCCGTCGGTTGTGCGCGGCCCTGTAGAGCGTTCCCACGGCTTCCAGGCGCGAATGAGCGCCGCTTGCCTTGCCCGTCTTTCTGGTGTCCATCCGTTCGTTTTGGTGGCAACCTTGCTGTAAACCATGCGAACCTCCATTAGTTCGTTCGTTTGAAAAGTGCGTACATATCCCGCGCCAAAACCCACACAAAGCCATGCCGTTACAGGTTTTCGGTGCGTTCATAATTCTGCGTTCACACTATTGGCCAGATTGCTCATGCTGGCTATTTTGAGGCAAGCCTCGAAATACTCGTTTTCCAGCTCGCCGCAAAGTTCTGCATTGATTCGACTTCTTTGGTCTCGATGCTGATTGCACGGTGCCATGCGTCCAGGTCTATCATTTCGACGATGGCCTCCTCCACCCTCTGCCTCAGTGCAGGCGGCGGCATGGCGTCCAGTTCCCAGCAGCGATTGCCGTAGTTCTGCACAAACCACTTGTAACGCGGGTCGCCAGCCTTGGTGTCAGCATCGAAGTATGGCAGTCCGGTTTTAATGTCCGCGTTCGTCAATGCGATGCGCTTTATCGTCGCCTCGCCGTTGTATCGCGCAAGGCGTGATGGCAGGTCGACTTCAGACATATTCATGCCCGAACAGTCATAATCGCCAACGTAGAAAACCGTTAGCGGCTTGTCTGAGTTCAGCGTCTCTTCTGCAATCTGATTGATCGCTGTTGCCGAACCGTAGCCGTGCATCACCCGAAATGTCACGCCGTACTTATTCAACACCGGGGCAAGCGTTCCGCGCACAGTTCCATTTTCACTCCAGACCTCAACCCAGTGCGCCTGCTCTTGCCAGTAGTCGCGCCGATAGCCGCGCACAGCTGCATCAATAATCTCATTCGTCGACTGCCAGAGGCGCGCGCGTTCCGCTTCCCTCGTCTCGTCTACAACCCAGTGCCAAGGGATGATCCCGGTTTCGCGGGCATAGACCAGTTGTGCGCTGACGCGATTGGTGCTGTTCCTGCTCATGTTCGGTATCAGTCCCATCGTGAAGAGTCGATAGCAGACTGCCCGAACCGTTGCAGGCTGTATCTCTTCCAGGATGACTCTTGCAGCTACGATCAGCTCGATGTTTTTTTCAGATTTCCCACGTCCCATGCCATGATCTCCATTGCAATCTGTGACGATTTCCTACTGGGTATTGGTTCTAATTCATAGTCTGCACTTTCTGCCCCCCAGCTTCCTGCATTTTCTGCTGGAAGTCGGGGGATGAAACTGCACTTTTTGCCGGATACTTCCTGCATTTTTTGCCGTGAGCTTTTTTTTCGTTTTGCGTCCAGTTTCGCCATGCGCAAGCGACGAAGCCATCAAGAAAGATTCCTTTTCTTTCCGTGACAGAAAGCCACGTCACCGCATAGCGCGCATACACCTTGTTTGCCCCATGGCTGCGTGTGCGATAAATAAAGCCATGACTTATCAGCTCTGCAATCGCATCGCGCAAGGTGTGTTCGCTGCCTATGCCAAACTTGCTGCACCATGCAAAGGTTGCCTGAAGGTGTCCATTGTTTCCGTGCGGCCAGGTTGAATTGACTGTCAGTTGACGCACGATCACCAACAGCACGCGCACCGCCGAATGCGACAAGTCGGCAAAGGCGGGGGAGTCGATCACGCGCCAGTCAATCGCAGCGAAAGGGTCTCTTGACTTGTTTGACTTGGCCATCGCTAGTCATCCGCAAGCCGTGTCAGGAAGCGATACAAGCCCCATGCTTCGCTTAACGTGAGCGAAGATATATCCGCATTAATGCCGAGGTGTGAGAATCGCGCTAAAAGCGTTTCCAGCCCGCTCAGCCAGTTATTCATGCTGCACCTCCGGTTTGTAGATGTAGAGCGCAACGCGATGCAGTTTGCCGCAATCGGTTGCGCGATCTATCCAGACGGTTTCGATTGAATAGCGACGCTTGCGCAGCTCATGCACCCTTGCGGCTGGCATCAGAATATCCAACTCGCGCCGTGCTGAAAGGGTGTCAATCTGCCCATGTTCGCGCAGCCAAGCAATCAGCCTTTGCCTTTGTGCGTGCGCATCGTTAGAATGTTTGGGTGCTGTTTTTGAGGGCGTGCCGTGCGAGGGTGCGCCCTTATCTTTTGTGCTGTCCATATTGCCCCCTTATTTCGCCTGGGGGCGTGTTGCTTCCCACGCCTGTAAATCACAGAGCCGCCAGCATGTAGTGTTGCTTCCAAGCTTTACAGGTTTAGGAAAGCCTGTCGATGGCGTTGCAGCCCACTTCCAGATCGTCGAGCCGCTTACGCGATAGCGGGTGCGCAGGTCTGTAAGGCGCAAGTATGCGGGGGTGTTTTGTGTTGCTTGTGACTTCATGGCATCGTCTCCGTTTCACCGTTATGCAACGGCACGATGCAACATTATTCACATGGAAATATGCAAGTCCAAAAATGATGATTCTTTTTGAAGTCAGAATAATGTTCACTTTATCTCTTTATGTCATTTGTAGTATTTTCTCCTTTGTTTTTTTCGCATTTGCGAAATGTCATTTGCTGAAACCATTTCACTCCCATAAAGATTAAGCACGATATTTGTTAAAATTGCAGCCTCTTTGTTTGGCGCACGACGAAGCTGCCAGAAAGCACTAGTCAGATCAAACACGACTCTCTTTGTATATTCTCTGAGATTGATTTTGCCATGCCTAATGCTTAAATCAACCTTGCTGTGCAAGGGTAGCTTTGCAGACTCTAGTGTTTTTACATAGCGCTTTAAAACTTCACTAAGGAAAACTGTTGGTTCAGTTTTATATAGGCTTAATACTTCGTGTGCTAGGTTGTCTGCCTCTAAGCCTTCTTCTGCGATTTCATCATAGCGTTTCAAGATAAGGTACAGTCTGTAGCTAATGAATTGTGAAAAGATCATTCCATCGAATGGGGAAGCGCCATGCTCATCCTTATATAATCTTGTAAACTCAAATTCCTGCTGCATAAGCAAATCTGCTAGCTCCGAAGCCTTACTAATAATTTTTATCTTTATTTCATCCAATGAGGCTGCTTTTTTGGTGTGACTTGCATAATTCATCGGGATCATGGAAAGAAAATATAGAAAATATTCCCAACCTGATTCACAATCATTGCTAGCCCCCAATCGTTCCCACTCTTCGTTAAAATTAAGATGAATTGAAATTTCTGCAACGTCCTGACTATTAAGTAAACGATTTTCAATTTCAAACGGATCAAGGGGATCTTCAAATAAGGAGACTTTGTCCGTCATCTCGGAAAGGAGTTCGCTTGTTTTGTTGAGCCTATTTGCTGAAGTTCCCTGTATGTTTAAAGCCTTTTCAAATAGGCGAAAAACAAGTCCTATTGAATCGGAATGAATATGAGGCGATTTAACATTGTTTGAGCGCTTATTTGATGGAATCTTTTTTGTTGGTTTTCTGTTTGTTACCATTGAATACCTCTCTACGCTCCTTAATGGTACGCATCCCCTATCTGGCTAGGCGTGGATAACTCGAATCATGCACGCATGGATATAACCTGTGCGGCTCTGTAGCTTTCAACATGCGGTTCATAGTCTGACCACTTGGGTTGCTTCTTTGATGCTTCCATTGCGTCCAGCGTGTCCGCCCAATACTGCATCATGGCCTTGCGGTATTTCATGTAATCGGCGCGGTTGTATGCTGCCCGCGTTGCATTGCCATCCGAGTGTGCGAGCTGCGCCTCGATGATGTCGGGGCGGATCATGCCAGTGCCGTTCAGGTAGGTTGAAGCGATGGAGCGGAAGCCGTGTCCTGTCATGCGTCCTTTATAGCCTAGGCGCTCGATGACCTTCAGCACGGTGTTTTCGCTGATCGGTTTGCTGTGATCGGTTCTGCCTGAAAACAATAGCTCGCCGTGGCCTGTGAGCGGGCGCAATTCCTCGATGGCTGCAATTGCCTGCATGGATAGCGGCACCAGATGCGGCTCGCGGGCTTTCATGCGTTCGGCGGGTATCGTCCATATCGCAGCCTTCATGTCGAACTCATCCCAGCGCGCACCGCGCATTTCGCCCGTGCGGACAAAGGTGAGCATGAGAAGGCGCGTTGCGATCTTGGTAAGAGGGTAGGCGGGATATGCGGCAACAGCGCGCAGGAAGTCGGGTAATTCCTTTTCGGACAAAGCGGCGAAATGTTTGACCTTGGGCTGCGGTGCAAGCGCACCCTTGATGTCGGTTGCTGGGTTGTGTCTTGCGCGCCCAGTTGCGATTGCATAGGCGCATACTGCGCGCATCCTTTGCAATGCCCTTGCTGCTATCTCGAATGCGCCGCGTCCTTCTATTGCCCTGATCGTGTCCAGCACGTCCGGAGGTTCGATTTCGGCGATAGGGCGATCACCAAGGGATGGAAATATCTCGCGCTCAAGCGTTTTGATCCAATCGTCTGCATGGCCTTCCGACCATGTCGGGCTTTTCAGCTTGTGCAGCTCGCGTGCGATTTTTTCAAAAGAGTTTGCCGCAGCGACCTTGGCTTGCCTCTTTTCCGTTTTCTTGGCAGTGCCTGGGTCAATTCCGTTTGCTAGCTTCTTTCTGGCTTCGTCGCGTCTGTCTCTTGCATCGGCTAGTGAGATGTCGGGATATACCCCCAGAGCGAGCCGCTTCTCCTTGCCCGCAAAGCGATACTTGAGCCGCCAGTATTTTGAACCGTTTGGCATGACTTCAAGATACATGCCGTTGCCGTCAGCCATCTTGTAGGATTTGGCTTCCGGTTTCGCTTTTCTGATCGCCGTGTCTTTCAGCTTCATGGCTTCACCTCGCTGGGGGCATATTTTTGCCTGTGGGGGCATTTTTGTCTGAATTATGCCCCCAATTCCCCTAGGATTGCAATAGACGGGACAGGACGAGAAAGGATGCTAGATTGGCTATAAAGCTTGATTTTATGCGGGGTTTTGATACTGGGGTGGACGGGAAAAGATGCTTAACTGGCGGAAGCGGTGAGATTCGAACTCACGGAGGACTCTCATCCTCGCTGGTTTTCAAGACCAGTGCCTTAAACCGCTCGGCCACACTTCCTGAGTTTTGACAGACGGCATAAGCCGACTTTTGAAGGCGCGCATTTTGAACGATGGCGCGCGGCGTGTCCAGAATTTTTTAAGCGCGGATGCAGTCGGCCCAGTTGTTCGGGGTCTCGAAAATCCTGATGCGCTCGAGCCTCAGATGATTCCCGTAGGTATCCTGATAGGCGGGATTCAGGATGTTGAACGCGAGTTCGGCGAGATTTTCGGCGGTGGGGACGACATCCATGACCACGGTCTTGTGGTCTGGCATGCTCGCCAGAAATTCGCACACCTTCCTGTCTCCGCGATAGACCAGGAATGCATGATCCCAATGATCGACCAGCTGCTGCTGGGCGATGCGCTTCACGTCGGAGAAGTCCATCACCATGCCCTGTTCGGACTGACCTTCTGCGTTGATGATGTCGCCTGAGAGCGTGATCTCGATCGCGTAGCGGTGGCCATGCAGATGTCTGCATTGGCTGTTGTGGTTGGGGATGCGGTGACCTGCATCGAATTCAAGGCGACGGGTGATGAGCATGATGGTTCAATGGATTCCTGATGGCGCGATTATACTCCTTCAGGGCCTGAATGCTGAGGAGAGCCGGTCTAGCCTCGCCTTGTCCTCTTTGGAATCTGCATAGCGCAGCTGGATGTAGAGGTCGGCGATCTCGTGGATATTGAAAGAGAGATCGGGGCGGGATGCGGCCACGCGCATCGCATAGTCCTGTGGCCCTTCGTGCTGTAAGCGGGGAAGGCCCGCGCGCTCGAGCTTCCTGCACACCCTGAGCCAGGCTCTCTGTGCCCTGTCCGTTTTCTTCATGAAGAGAAAGCGCAGCATGTAAAGCGCAAACAGAAGGACGATGAACCCCAAGATCAACGCGAGATAGGCGATTCGCTGCGCTGCCGATGTGAGACCCATGCGAGACAGGTAGGCCTGCTGGTTTTCGCTGTTGTAGCCGATGACCCACTGGTTCCACTGGTAGGAAAGCGCATCCCAGTTCATGCGCAAGCCGTGTAGCCATGCAGCCCCTTCAGAAATCGCAAGGCCGGGGGATTGCACGGTGGAAAGACCGCGCTCGACACGCTCTGGCGAGATCGCCGCTGTCGGATCCACGCGCCGCCAGCCAGAGCCCTTTAGCCAGACCTCGGCCCAGGCGTGAGCATCGGACTGGCGCACGATGTAGTAGCGGCCTATCGAGTTGTATTCCCCGCCCTGATATCCCGTCACCACGCGGGCGGGTATGCCCGCTGCGCGCATCAGGAAAACGAAGCCGGATGCGTAGTGTTCGCAGTAACCCTCTCTCGTGGAGAACAGGAATTCGTCTATGCTGCCGGATGGCCTGGGGTCCAGCGTGTAGCGGAAATTCTGATTGTGGAAATAAGCCAGCGCGTGCCCGATCACCTGCTCGTCGCTGCTGCTCTGAGCTCGCCATTCCCTTGCCAGCGCGATCGTTTTGGGATCGATATTGGGAGGCAGGCGCAATGCGCGCGCCAGTTGGGCATCCGACTCGTGGAGATTGGCGCGATACGAAAGCTCGGAGCGGGCGTCGTAGATGATGCGCTCGTGGATGGGCTTCGGGCTGATCGCCTGAAAGTCATAGGTGAGCCTTGCGGGCACGGTGATGCCGTCAGGCATGTCAAGCGCGAATAGCCAGTTCTTGTCGTTCGGCTCCAGCGTCACCTCGTATTCGACAGGGTCGGATGCATCGGAAAGAAGGGGGGGCACGACATCGCCGGCTTTTCCTCTGACCCACGTCGTGCCATTGAAGTCCCAGAGCACCGGGCCTCGCCAGTACATCTGGTCGCGGCGCGGAACATGGCCTTTATACCTGACGCGGAAAGCCACGTCGTCTGACAGGATGAGGTGTGCCATGCTGCCAGGCGACATCTTGTCGTCCAGCCCGCTCTTCGATGAATACGCATCCTGCGGCAGCCCCCAGAGCGGCCCCTGTATCCTTGGAAAGAGCAAGAAGAGGATGAGGGTAAGAGGGAGCGCCTGCAGCAGCAGCGTCGATGCGACCTTGAGGCGCGGCTTGAATGCGCTTGCAGGCATGTTGAGATGCACCCATGAAACCGTGATCACCAGCAATGTGGCGATCAGATAAAAGCCTGTGGCGAGGCTTTGTGAATAGAAGAAATTGACGATGATGCTGAAGCAGCAGAGATAGATCAGCGCCATCGCATCGCGCCGGTTTCTGATCTCCAGAAGCTTGAGGGAGGCGAGAAGGCCGAGCAGCGTGATGCCCACCTCTCGGCCGAACAGGGTGTGGAATTCGAAGAGTATCGCGAAAAGCGATGCGATCGTGATCGCAAGAAGCGCGCTGCGGCCGGGCAAGGGGCGGCCTGAATACGCAAGATAGCTGCGCCAGATGAGGAGTGTGGCGCCCAGCGCGCTTGTCCAGACGGGAAGGTGGGGCGCGTGAGGCGCGGTCACCATCAGCACGCTTAACACCAGGCTGTATATCAGCTCGCGGCTCATTTTTGAATCCCGTAAAGCGCCAGCATGGAAAGGCAGGATTCACGATGCATGGCGCCTTGTCCGGGCTTTATCATTTGGTCGCCCAGGCGAAGGCCGTAACGCATCCCCTTCGATTCGGCATCCAGCACCCAGGCCGCCATGCGCGAGAGCCTTTCTTCGAGGCTCGAATCCTGCGCATCCACCATGTCGAGCCAGAATTCATCCGTGCGGCTCGAGAACTGCTTGACCAGCAAACCCCGCTCTCGCGCATAGGTCTTCCATGCGATTCTGGGCATCGCATCTCCGGGAACATAGGTGCGCAGCCCGGAAAAGTCGTCGTCGCCTTGAACGGTTCCCGATGTCTGTTCCGGCAGCCTTGCGCCTGCTATGGGCTTGGGATAGACCACGCAGCGAACATCGAAATTCAGATAAGACCAGGCGCGAAAAAGGCCGAGCGGGAATTCGGTATATATCGTTATTTTTCCGGACTCGAGCAGGCCTCGTTTTTCGGCGCGCCGCATGCAGTGTATTTCTGTCGTCTGGCCGGCCGGCAGATCGAAGCGGGTTTCCTTCTCGTCGTTCAGAGCGAGCTGATAACGCGGAATCCTGCTTTTAAGATGCAGGGGAAATCGAGCAAAGTCTCCCTGAAAAACGGGGTCTGCGCGCCCTGCGCTGATCTCGAGATAGGCCAGATTGCGAAAGGCATGCAGCATGGACGATATCGCCATCGTCGCAAGCAGGAAGGTCAGGATGTATCCCAGGCTCAGGTTGTAATTGATGTCGCCCAGCAGCATCAGTAGCAGGACGCCTGCCAGGGCGAGCCCCTGCCGGGTGGGCAGGATGAAGATGCGGCGCTGCGTGAGCGTGATTGGTCCCTGCTCGATCTTCGGGCGGAACAGCCAGTTCCTGAAACGGAGATTTAGCGCGGCGAGCACGGCATTACGGAATCGCCACCGCTTCGATCAGGTCTGCCGGGTCTCCCGCCATAGGAAGTCTATGGCTCACCACGCCGGGCAGCACGCTTTGCACGTCTTCCGGGATCACCGCATTCCTGCCATCGATCAGCGCCCAGGCGCGCGCGGCCGAGAGCAGGGCAAGCCCCGCCCTTGGGCTCAGGCCTTGTTCGTATTGGGCAGACTCGCGGGTGTGGCGCAGCAGCGCCTGCACGTAATCGAGAAGCGCGTCGGACACGAAGACTTTCTTCGCGCGCTGTTGCAGCTCCAAAAGTTCTGCCGCATCCATCTGTGGCTTTAGCCCTGCGATGATCTCGCGGCGGTCTGTGCCGGAGAGCAGGCCGCGCTCGGCAACGGGATCGGGATAGCCCATCTGTATGCGCATCAGGAAACGGTCGAGCTGGGATTCTGGCAGGGGATAGGTGCCTATCTGGTGCGAGGGGTTCTGGGTTGCGATCACGAAGAAGGGTTCCGGAAGCTTGCGTGTTTCTCCCTCGATGGTGACCTGGTGTTCCTCCATCGCCTCGAGCAGCGCGCTCTGCGCCTTGGGCGTTGCGCGGTTCACCTCGTCTGCCAGCAGCATCTGAGAGAATATCGGACCGGGGTGGAATCTGAACTGATTGTTATCGCGCTCGAAAACCGATACGCCGAGGATGTCGGCAGGAAGAAGATCGCTGGTGAACTGGATGCGCGAAAATTGCAGGCCCAGCGTGCGCGCCAGAACATGGGCCAGCGTGGTCTTGCCAACCCCCGGAACATCCTCGATCAGAAGGTGGCCCCTTGCGATCACGCAGGCGAGCGCACAGCGGATTTGCCTGGGCTTACCGAGTATCGCGGCTTCTGCTTGCGCGATCACGTTTTGCAGATTCTGTGTCATGCGCTATGAAATGATGATCGCGGCGATCGCCTTGCGGTCTTCCGCGACGAGTATGTTGTATGTGCGGCATGCCGCGGGAGTGTCCATGAACTCGACGCCTATGCCGGCTTCGGTCAGCTTGCGGTAGAGGCGGGGATGGGCGAAGCGCTGGGTTTTTCCCGTGCCCAAGAGTAGCACCTCGGGTTTCATGTCGAGAAAGTAGTCGAAGTGCGCTTCATTGAGATCGTCGAAGCGTGCGACAGGCCAGTCGCTCATCACTTCGGTCGCCAGGACGACGATATTGCCGTTGAAGCGCTCCTTGTTGACCATGACATGGTCTTCCGCGTAGCCGGTGAAGAGCTTGATGTCGCCGAGATTGGCCAGATGCAGTTTCATGTGGGGCCTCGCAATGGATTGGCCGCGAGTTTAGAGGTTAGTCTGGATGCGCGTCAAACGTCGGAGCGCAGGATAACGCGTTCGAACCAAGGCTCATCCTTCGCGCAAAAGCCTGAAGATCAGCCATGCCGCTATCAATGTCAAGGTGACCGACATCAGAAACAATACCCAGAACCCAACATCGCTTCCCTTGAAAGGGATGCCGCCCACGTTCATGCCGAAGAGCGCACCCACCACGGTCATGGGCAGCGACATCACCGTCACGGAAGTCAGGATGAACAGGCTGTGATTGGTTCTTTCCCCCACGCGCGCAGCGATATCCTCCCCCAACAAACTGATGCGTTCCTGCAGGTTCATCATGTCTCTTATTGCGACAGAGAAATTCTCCGTGGCAAATTGCAGGTAATCGAGCTCCTCGTCCTTCGCCCATTTTGGCGGACGGCTCACTATCCTGAAGATCGAATCGGGTTCGGGTGCGAGCAGCCTCTGCAGCCTGATGAGGTCGCGACGAAAATAGCCCAGCGAAGAGCGTCTTGGCAATTTGTTTCGCAGGAGCTTGTCTTCTATGTCGCTGGCGGCATCTGCGATTTTGCGCAGGATTTCAAACAGGACGTCCGCCTGTTCGGAAAGCAGCTGCGTGACCAGCGAAAGCGGGCTGGGAAAGGTCTGTCTGGAATCGACCAGTTTGACGAGTTCGCCGATAGAACGAAGCGGCTTGTCCCATGCGCTCAGAAGCCAGTGCTGGCGAAGGCTGACCCAGAGGGTGGCGATTTCCGGCTCCTTGCCGCTGGCATCGTAATTCACGTCATTCATCACCGCGAAGAGTCCGTGGTGCCTGCGGGTGAGGCGTGATGAGCGCCGTTCTTCGTGCAATGCATCCTTGAAGGTCATGCTGAGCTCGAGGTATTGAAGCCAGCGTTCTTCTATGCCATGCGGGCTGTCAAAGTGCAGCCAGATATATTCCCTCTCCGGATGGACGGCGAGTTTCAGCCAATCGAGTGCGGCTTTCTCATCCAGCAGCCTGCCCTGTCCTTCTCCGGAAAAGAGGTAAGAGAAAACGAGTCTGGCAGGTTTGTGAGGCTGTAAACTCATGGCGTAACCCAATCCTGGTATTCCTGGGCATAAGGACGACTGAACCGCCGACTAAATGCGATATATGGTTTACTGTATCATAAAGGATGAGGCCGGTTGCCAATTGGTCAAACGCCGTTGCACATGAAAACAGAATCTCGTGTTGCACAAGTCCGGAAAGCCCGGTAGAATGCTACCCTTTCATGCAAGCTGAATTCAAGGAGTAGTTTCATGGCAAATAGCGCACAAGCACGTAAGCGCGCGCGTCAGGCGGTCAAGCAGAATGCACACAACAGCAGCCTGCGTTCTGAATTGCGCACTGCGATCAAGAAGGTGATCAAGGCGATCGAGGCAGGCGACAAGGCCGTCGCGCAGTCCGTTTACCAGTCTTCGGTCAGCACCGTCGACAGCATTGCGGACAAGAAAATCATACACAAGAACAAGGCAGCGCGTCACAAGAGTCGCCTGTCTGCAGCCATCAAGGCGATGGCCTGATCGTTTCGTAGGGTTCGTTTTGGCGGAATCGCGGCGGCGTTTTCCAGCCGCTATCAAGCCGACAGCGATGTCGGCTTGATTGTTTTATGGTCCGGTGTCGGCCTTGATCTCGCCTGGAGGGTTTGGTTCAATACCGGTTTTCGGGTTCCTTGACCTAAGGTGCTGTATGACGCATGTGATGAATACTTATGCCAGGCTTCCCGTCTCGTTCTCGCGAGGCGAAGGCGCATGGCTTTGGGATAACGAAGGCAACCGCTATCTGGACGGGCTGTCCGGCATCGCGGTGAACACGCTGGGTCATGCGCATCCGCGCTATACCGCGGCCTTGACAGCCCAGATCGGCAAGCTGATCCACTGTTCCAACGTGTACCGCGTGGAAGGTCAGGAGCTCCTGGCCGACAGGCTTTGCAATCTCTCTGCCATGCAGGAGGTTTTCTTCTGCAACTCCGGCTGCGAGGCCAACGAGGCCGCGATCAAGCTGGCGCGCATGTATGGCCACAAGAAGGGCATAGAGAATCCTTCCATCATCGTGATGGAAAAGGCTTTCCACGGCCGCACGCTGGCCACTCTTTCTGCAACCGGAAACCGCAAGGTGCAGGCCGGCTTCGAGCCGCTGGTCACGGGTTTCGTGCGCGTCCCCTACAACGACCTCGAGGCGATACGCCAGGTCGCCCAGCACAACTCTAGCGTGGTCGCGATACTGGTCGAACCGATACAGGGCGAAGGCGGAATACGCCAGGGCGACATTTCCTACATGCAGGAGCTTCGCAGGATATGCGACGGGCAGGACTGGCTTTTGATGCTGGACGAAGTGCAGTGCGGCATAGGCCGCACGGGAAAATGGTTCGCATATCAGCATGCCGGGATACTGCCCGACGTGATGACGCTTGCCAAAGGCCTGGGTTCCGGCGTGCCGATAGGCGCATGCCTCGCATCCGGCAAGGCCTCGGGCACTTTCGGCCCCGGCAACCACGGTTCGACCTTCGGCGGAAATCCGCTGGCCTGTACCGCCGGCCTTGAAACGCTGAACATTCTGGAGGAGGATGGATTGCTTCCTCACGCCGAGAAGCTGGGCGGGCTGATATGCCGCAATCTCGAGAGCGGTCTTCAGGGTGTGAAGGGTGTGGTCGAGATACGCGGCCAGGGGCTGATGATAGGCATCGAGCTTGCCAAGCCCTGCGGCGATATCGTGAAGCAGGCATTGGCGCGCGGCCTTTTGATCAATGTGACCGCAGACAACGTGATCCGCCTCCTGCCGCCGCTGGTGATGACCGAGGCTGAAGGCGAGCAGCTGGTGAACATTCTTTGCCCGCTCATCAAAGAATTCTTGCAAACCTGATTGGAACACATCATGGCAGTAAAACATTTCCTGCAATTCAAGGATCTTGACCGCGAGGAACTGGAATACCTGTTTGAGCGCACCCGGATCATCAAGCAAAGATACAAGGCCTACCAGCAATACTGGCCGCTGACCGACCGCACGCTGGTGATGATATTCGAGAAGGCCAGCACCCGAACCCGTCTCTCTTTCGAGGCCGGAATGCAGCAGCTTGGCGGCTCCGCGATCTATCTCAACACGCGCGACTCGCAGCTCGGGCGCGGTGAGCCTGTCGAGGATGCGGGCCAGGTGATCTCGCGGATGTCCGACATCGTGATGATAAGAACCTTCGAGCAGTCCATCATAGAGCGCTTCGCCGCGAATTCGCGCGTGCCTGTGATCAATGGCCTGACCAACGAATACCATCCCTGTCAGATACTCGCCGACATCTACACCTACATCGAGCACAGGGGCAGCATCAAGGGCAAGACGGTCGCCTGGATAGGCGATTCGAACAACATGTGCAACACCTGGCTGCAGGCGGCCGAGATACTGGACTTCAACGTGCATGTATCCACCCCTCCTGGCTATGAAGTCGAGCCCGAACGCGCGGGCCTCTTCGGCGAAGACCACTACGAGGAATTTTCGGACCCGATGGAGGCGGCAAGAGGTGCCGATCTCGTGACCACAGACGTATGGACCAGCATGGGCTTCGAGTCTGAGAACGAGGAACGCATGAAGGACTTCGCGGACTGGCAGGTCGACGAGGAGATGATGGCGGTCGCCGCCAAGGATGCGCTTTTCATGCACTGTCTGCCCGCGCACCGCGGGGAGGAAGTCTCCGCCGGCGTGATCGACGGACCTCACAGCGTGGTGTGGGACGAGGCGGAGAACCGTCTCCATGTGCAGAAGGCGCTGATGGAATATCTGCTCCTTGGCAGGATCTCGGGCTGAAATGCACAGGAAGGCCGAGGATCATCAGAATGTCACCAGCCGTCTGGCTGACCACATCCTGCCGACTTCGGCCACGATGGTGGGCGTATGCGTGACGGTCATCAGCGTGGCCAAGCTGATTCCCAAGCACGGCATCAGCCGCCATGCGGTCGAACTCCTCGCCTTCGACGGATTGCTCTTCATGGTCAGCGCCACGATGTCCTACTTCTCGATACGCCGCCCGCTTTCCGCGGCGAACTACGAGCGCGTCGCCGACGTGATCTTCCTGCTCGCGCTTGCGCTGATGGTGGTGGTCGGTTTTATCGTTTCATTTGAATTACTCATAGACAAGGCGGGTTGAAATCATGTCTGACATCAAGAAAGTCGTACTCGCCTATTCGGGCGGACTCGATACCTCGGTCATCCTGAAATGGCTGCAGGATACCTACAAGTGCGAGGTGGTCACCTTCACAGCGGACCTTGGCCAGGGTGAGGAACTCGATCCTGCGCGCCAGAAGGCGCTGAAGTTCGGGATTGCGCCTGAAAACATCTTCATCGACGACCTGCGCGAGGAATTCGTTCGCGACTTCGTCTTTCCGATGTTCCGCGCAAACACCATCTACGAAGGCGAATATCTGCTGGGCACCTCGATCGCGCGCCCCTTGATCGCGAAGCGCCTGATCGAGATCACCAACCTGACCGGTGCCGATGCGATCTCGCACGGCGCCACCGGCAAGGGAAACGATCAGGTTCGCTTCGAGCTAGGTGCCTATGCGCTCAAGCCCGGTATCAAGATCATCGCGCCGTGGCGCGAATGGGATCTGCTCTCCCGCGAGAAGCTCCTGGCTTATGCAGAGAAGCATGGCATCCCGATCGAGATGAAACACAAGCAGGGCGGCAGCCCCTATTCGATGGACGCGAACCTGCTGCACATCTCCTACGAGGGGCGCCATCTCGAAGACCCTTCCGCGGAAGCAGAGGAAAGCATGTGGCGCTGGACCGTGTCTCCCGAGAAGGCGCCCGATGAGGCGGAATATCTCGATATCGAATTCGAGAAGGGCGACATCGTCGCATTGAACGGCAACAGGATGACGCCCGCCAGCATCCTTGCAAAATTGAACGAGCTGGGCGGCAAGCACGGAATAGGGAGACTGGATCTCGTCGAGAACCGCTATGTCGGCATGAAGTCCAGAGGATGCTACGAGACGCCTGGCGGCACCATCATGCTCAAAGCCCACCGCGCGATCGAGTCGATCACGCTGGACCGCGAGGTCGCGCATTTGAAAGATGATTTGATGCCGCGCTATGCAAGCATGATCTACAGCGGCTACTGGTGGGCGCCCGAGCGCATCGCGCTGCAGACCCTGATCGACCACACGCAGCAGACGGTCAACGGCTGGGTTCGCGTGAAGCTCTACAAGGGCAACGTGATCGTGGTGGGGCGCGACTCGAAGACCGATTCGCTTTTCGATCCGACGATCGCGACCTTCGAGGACGACAGGGGCGCATACGACCAGAAGGATGCGGCGGGCTTCATCAAACTCAACGCGCTGCGCCTTCGCATCGCTGCAAATCTGCACAAGGAAAAATGAGATGGCACAATTCAACAACGTAAGCGTGGAAAAACAGGGCAACGTATACTTCGACGGAAAGTGCGTGTCGCACTCGGTGCTGTTTCCGGACGGCACGAAGAAGACCGTCGGCGTGATCCTGCCGAGCACGCTGACCTTCAACGTAGGCGTGCCCGAGATCATGGAGATCACTTCGGGAACATGCCGTGTGAAGATAAACGACGAGCCCGAATTCAAGACCTATGCCGCAGGCAGCCAGTTCTCTGTTCCGGCAAACGGGAAATTCGTCATTGAGACGGACGAAATATTAAACTATGTATGCAGTTTCGGCTGATGCCGGACTGATCCGACGAGGGGTGAGCCATGCCTAGCTTCGATATCGTATCCGAGGTCGAAAAGACCGAGGTCAAGAACGCGATTGAACAGACCAACAAGGAAGTGTCCACGCGCTTCGATTTCAAGGGTTCTGACGCCAGGGTCGAGCAGGCGGAGATGAAGCTCACCGTTTGGGCCGACAACGAGTTTCAGCTCGACCAGGTCCAGGACATCCTGAACGGCAAGCTCGCAAAGCGCGGCGTCGACATCAGGTGCCTCGAGATCAGCGACAAGATCGAGAAGGTCAGCGGCAACAAGGTCAAACGCGAATGCGAGATCAAGGTCGGCGTGGAAACCGAGCTCGCCAAGAAGATCGTGAAGCACATCAAGGACAGCAAGATGAAGGTGCAGGCGAGCATACAGGGCGATGCGGTCAGGGTCACCGGCAAGAGCCGCGACGACCTGCAGGCGGCGATCGCATTCGTCAAGAAGACCATTACCGAATTTCCGCTGCAGTACCAGAATTTCCGCGACTAACCCAGAGGGGAGGAAGCCATGAAAAGCGTGCTCGTCTTGTTTGCCGAAGGAAGCGAAGAACTCGAAGCCGTCACCATCGTGAACATACTGAGAAGGGCGGGCCTTGCGGTCACGCTGGCGGGACTTCAGGATGGTCCGCTTTCTGGCGCCAGGAACATCGCGATCCTGCCCGACACCTCTCTCGACAAGGTGCTGCAACTCGATTTCGACATGGTCGTGTTGCCCGGCGGGCAGCCCGGAACGGACAGGTTGAAGGCGGATCCGCGTGTGATAGCTCTTCTCAAGAGGATGGCGAAGGCGGGCAGGCAGATCGCTGCGATCTGCGCAGCGCCCACCGTGCTCGCCGAGGCGGGGCTGCTGGATGGCAGGCAGGCGACCTGCTATCCCGGGTATCTCAAGGATCAGCCATCCATACATCTGAAGCCTTCGGCCGTGGTCGAGGACGGCAACATCATCACCTCTCGCGGTCCGGGGACTGCGATGGATTTCGCGCTTTATCTCGTGGAAAAACTCTCTGGCAAAGCCAGGCGCGATGAAGTCGAAGCGGGACTCGTTCGTTAGCTTGTTAGCAAAGAAAATACCCCCCGCCTTCACCGCGCTGCTTTTGCAGTGTGCAGCTTTTTTGCTTGTGTATATCATACTCAGCCTGCTCGGCATCCGCGTTGCTCCGTACTTGTTCGCGCTCTTCACGGGCCTTGCTGCGGCAGTCTTGAGCCGCATCGCAAAGCTTGCGATATGGTGGTTCTTCATCCAGCTAATATTCGCGCCCGCGATCGTGCTGATGCTCGCATTCCCCATTCCTCCCGGATTTTTTCTCGCGGCCTTTATTGCGTTGCTCGCGATCTACTGGAGCGCCTATAAGACCCAGGTCCCGCTCTATCTTTCGAGCGAGAAGGTCTGGGTTGCGCTCGAAGAGATGCTCCCCAAGGGGACTTTCCGTTTTGCCGATCTCGGATCGGGGCTGGGAGGGGTGCTGAGCCATCTTGCGAGAGTCCGCCCGGACGGATATTTCAAGGGAATCGAATATGCGCCGCTGCCTTATCTCATCAGCAGGCTGCGCACCATGGCGCTTCCGAACTGCAGGGTGGTCTGGGGCAGCCTTTGGGATTGCGACCTGGCCGAGTTTGATGTGGTGTTCGCCTATCTCTCTCCCGTGCCGATGGAAGGGCTGATGAAAAAGGCAAGATCCGAGATGCGGCCTGGCACGCTCTTCATCAGCAGCACCTTTGCGGTGCCTGACCAGGAACCTCACCTCAGCATAGAGGTGGATGACCTGCATCGTTCGACGCTATTGGTCTGGCGCATGTAGGGCTTGAGCGAGGAAGCGATTCAGTTCTTCCCGGTCAAAAGGCCAGTCGAGTTCAGCGCCGTCCGAACGCGCGATTACCGGGATGCGCAAGCCATATCTTGCAAGCAGGCTGAAGTCCTCGGAGATGTCGAGATATTCCGCAGAAATTCCCGAGAGCATCGATCGGGCTTCGTCGCAAAGATGACAGTCCTTCTTGCCGTAGAGCCTGATCATCAGTGCAGATTGATGATGCGCCAGCCATGCCGTTCTGCATGAGCGCGCAGCGTCGCGTCGGGATTGGCGGCGACTGGGCTCTTCACCTTGCAAAGCAGAGGCAGGTCGTTTAGCGAGTCGCTGTAGAACACCGTGTCCTCGAAGCTCTCCAGCGCCCAGCCATGAAGGCCCAGCCAGTCGTTCAGCCTCGTGATCTTCCCCTCCCTGAAGCAGGGTGTGCCCGAGATGCGCCCGGTGAATTCGCCATCCCTGTGTTCGGGCTCGGTCGCGATCAGGTTGGAGACGCCGAACTCGCGCGCGATGGGAGAAGTGACGAAGCTGTTGGTCGCCGTGATGATCGCGCAGATGTCGGAGGCTTCCAGATGCTTTTTCACGAGATCGCGAGCAGGCTGTGTGATCATGGGCATGATGCTTTCCTTCATGAATTCCCGATGCCATTCATCCAGCATTTTTCTCGAATGGCGGGAAAGGGGCTTCAACTGGAAATCCAGGAATTCGTGGATGTCGAGGGTCCCTGCCTTGTACTGTTCGTAAAACGCGATGTTCTTCGATTCGAAGAGCTCGCGGTCCAATACGCCGGCCCGAATCAGAAATTGCGACCACTCGAAATCGCTGTCGCCGTTTAAAAGGGTGTTGTCCAGATCGAATAGGGCTAGCTTCATCTTAATTGAGTATCGTCTTCAATAGGGGGATGGTGGGCGCGCGATGCAGTTTCCTCGACTGCTCATCCAGCTCGTCGAGCGCCGAGATCAGGCTCGGAAGGTCTCGCCTGCCGTGGCGCAGAAGGTAATGGGAGATTTCGGGAGCCAGCAGGAATCCCTTGTCAAGCGCATGTTTGGCGAGCGCCTCCTGCTTTTCTTCATCGCTCAAGGTCTGCACCTGATAGACCAGTCCCCATCCAAGCCTCGTGCGAAGATCGTCGCGCATCCTGAGATGAAGGGGAGACATCGCCCCGCTCATCACCAGCATCCCGCCCTGTTCCCGCATCAGGTTGTAAAGGTTGAAGAGCGCGATCTGTTCGGCGTTGTTGAATGAGTCGACGTCGTCCACCGCGACGATGTTGGCAGGCTCCGGCACAGAGCCCTTCGCATAGATCCCATCCGGACTGGAATTTGCGCATGCGCTAAGAAGATGGCTCTTCCCGCAGCCCAGATCTCCCCACAGATAGATGCAGCGCTCGGCGCCTTTTCCGGATACGGCATGCCTCAGGGCGGAAAGCAACTCTTCGTTGCGGCCGACCACGAAATTGTCCAGGGTGGGGCGGGGGCTTGGCGTGATGTCGAGGAGAAGCTGATCCATGGTTTGAAGCGGTAGTGAATGGTTCTATTTTACCCGAGTTGCGCATCTTCAAAAGAAGATTTCCTGAAAGCTCGCCACCGTGCCTGACTGGGCGCCGTCGTATCCGGCGAGCGCTGCGATGGATTCCCGCAGAGAAGCGCTCTGCATGGACTGGCATGCGGAGCGGATCATGCTGCTTTCGAGGTCGATCGATCTGCAGGCGAAAAGATAGTGCTCCTGCGCAATGGGAATGAAATCGAGGTCGAACCGCCTGGCCGCGGTTTCTATGCCGAATCCCACATCGGCCATGCCGCTTGCGACAAAGGCGGCGACTGCGGAATGCGTATATTCGGTATTATCGTAATCGTTGATGCTTCTGGCATTGATGTTTTCACGGCTCAAAAGCAGCTCGAACAGGGTCCTCGTGCCCGATCCGCTCTGGCGGTTCACGAAGTGAAGGTCCTTGCGCAGAAGATCCTGCAGGCCAACGATGTTCTTCGGGTTCTTCCGCGCGATGATGAGGCCCTGAGTCCTGAAGGCCAGCCTGATCAGCGCATGCTTTTGCGGGTTGAGCCATTTCAGGAAGGGGTATGCGGCCTGCTTCAGTTCTCCGACCGGCACATGGAATCCGGCAAGGTCGCATTCCCCCCGGGATAGCGCCGAGACTGACTCCAGGCTTCCGCGGTAGCTGATCTCGACGGGAAAGCGGTCCGCATGCAGCCTCTTGATCAGCGCTTCGACGGCGAAGCCGTGAGAGGCGACGATGCGCAGCGCCGAAAGCTCTCCTGTCAGTATCGCTTCGAGTTCGGATGCGAAGCTTTCCAGTATCGGACTCAGCCGGGCATGGATGCGCTTGTCTGCCCAGATCAGTTTTTCGGCAAGCGGGGTGAGGACGGTTCCCTTGCCCCTGGCCTTTTCGAGCAGCGGCGCTGAAAATTCGCGTTCGAAGTCTCGCAGCATGCCCCATGCATGGCGGTAGGAAAGGCTGGCGCGCGCCGCCGCGCTGCTGATGCTGCCCCCGCTCTTGATGTCGGACAGGAGCTGCAGCAGAAGCGGCAGGGAGATCGCCGTTCCCTTGCGTCTTTTAAGACTCCATTCCGGAAGTATCTCGAAGCTCATATATGCAGAATATATCCTATTGTCTGAGAGAAATCCATGTGGTAACTTGACCATAATGATCAGTCTTGCCAAGGACTGGTGCGTTTGAATATGTTTTAAATTGCATAAGGTGAGCCATGAAAGAACCCGCCGACAAGATCGCCGATCTTGCAGCAAAGCATAGGGACAGGCCGGGTGCACTTCTGCCCCTGCTGCATGCAATCCAGGACGAGATGGGCTACATCCCTCCCGAGTCCGCAAGCATCATCGCAAGCGCGCTCAACCTCTCGAGCGCAGAAGTTCAGGGCGTGATCACCTTCTACCACTATTTCCGCACCGAGCCATCCTCCATTCCGAGAGTCGAAATATGCTGCGCGGAGTCCTGCCAGAGCATGGGTTCGGATAAATTGCTGGCTCATGCAAGGACCGTATGCGATGTACATCCCGTCTATTGCCTGGGCCTTTGCGCATCCTCCCCCGCGATGATGGTGGACGAGAAACCCTATGCGAGGGTCACGCCGGAAAAATTCGATTCGATAATGAAGAAGGCAGCATCATGAGCGCCTCGATCTATGTCCCTATCGATTCCGCCGCACTCGCGCTGGGCGCGGATGAAGTCGCATCCGAAATCTCTTTAGAGGCTAAAAGGCGCGGCATCGAGATAAAGATCGTGAGGAACGGTTCCCGCGGCATGTTCTGGCTCGAGCCCCTGGTCGAAGTCGAAACCTCCAAGGGCCGCATCGCCTACGGTCCGGTCGAGGCAAAGGATGTCAAAGGGCTTTTTGATGCGGGATTTGAAAGCGGAGGAAAGCACGACCTATGCCTTGGGCTTACCGAGGAAATTCCCTATCTCAAAAAGCAGGAGAGGCTCACATTCGCGCGCGTTGGCATCATCGATCCATTTTCGCTTGAAGATTATCTGGCGCGCGAAGGGTATCAGGGATTGAGGCGGGCGATTTCCCTGTCATCGGAAGGCATCGTGCAGGAAGTCACCGAGTCGGGCCTGAGGGGAAGGGGAGGTGCGGCATTTCCGACCGGCATCAAGTGGAACACGGTGATGAAGGCGCAGGCCGACCAGAAGTATGTCGTCTGCAATGCGGACGAGGGGGACTCCGGCACGTTCGCTGACCGCATGCTGATGGAAGGCGATCCCTATTCGCTGATCGAGGGCATGACCATCGCCGCGCTCGCTGTCGGAGCAACCGAGGGCTATATCTACGTCAGGAGCGAATATCCCCATGCGATAGCCGCGCTCAACAAGGCCATTTCCATTGCGAAGGACGCGGGCTATCTCGGGCAGGACATCCTGGAGTCAGGCAAGGCTTTCGAGCTCGAGGTGCGCAAGGCCGCAGGCGCCTATGTGTGCGGGGAGGAAACCGCGATGCTGGAAAGCATAGAAGGCAAGCGCGGCATCGTGCGAGCGAAGCCGCCCCTTCCCGCGCTCTCTGGATTGTTCGGAAAACCCACCGTGATCAACAACGTGATCTCCCTTGCGACCGTGCCGGTGATACTGGCGCGCGGCGCGGAATTCTACAAGCGCTACGGCATGGGGCGTTCCCGCGGAACGCTGCCCTTCCAGCTTGCCGGCAACATCAAACAGGGCGGGCTGATCGAGAAGGCGTTCGGCGTGACCTTGCGCGAGATGCTTTACGACTTCGGCGGAGGATCCGCATCTGGACGCCCCATCAAGGCCGTTCAGGTGGGCGGGCCGCTGGGTTCCTATCTTCCCGAATCGCAATGGGATGTCGCGATGGACTATGAGGAATATTCCGCGATCTGGGCTGTCCTAGGACATGGAGGCATCGTGGTGCACGACGAGACTGCCGATCTCGCAAGGCTTGCCCGCTATGCGATGGATTTTTGCGCGATCGAATCCTGCGGCAAATGCACGCCCTGCCGCATCGGCTCCGTGCGAGGCGTCGAGGTGATGGACAGGATCATCGAAGGCAAGGAGAGGACAAGGCAGATAGGGCTTCTTCGCGAATTGTGCGACACGATGCTGAACGGCTCGATGTGCGCGATGGGAGGCATGACCCCCTATCCGGTATTGTCGGCATTGAATCATTTCCCCGGGGATTTTGGCGTGGCAGGAGAAAGACATGCTTGAACAGAAAGACTTTGGCACACCCGAACGCATCTCCGATGCGGATATCACGCTCGAAATCGACGGCATGTGGGTGAGCGTGCCCAGGGGCACTTCCATCATGAGAGCCGCGGCGATGTGCGACGTGAACGTGCCCAAGCTTTGCGCGACGGACAGCCTCGAACCCTTCGGCTCCTGCCGGCTTTGTCTCGTCGAGATAGAGGGAAGGCGGGGCTATCCCGCCTCATGCACCACGCCTGCGGAAGAAGGCATGAAGGTTCGCACCCAGTCACCTAAGCTGCAGTCGCTGCGCAAGGGCGTGATGGAGCTATACATCTCCGATCATCCACTGGACTGCCTGACCTGTTCAGCGAACGGAGACTGCGAACTTCAGGACATGGCAGGGCAGGTGGGTTTGCGCGAAGTGCGCTATTCGGGAAGGAACCATCTGGACCTGGGCAAGGATGAATCCAATCCCTATTTCACGTACGACCCTGCGAAATGCATCGTTTGCAACCGCTGCGTGCGCGCATGCGAGGAGATACAGGGAACCTATGCGCTGACGATCACGGGAAGGGGCTTCGAATCCCGTGTATCCGCAGGAAAGAGCTTCATGGAATCCGATTGCGTCTCCTGCGGCGCCTGCGTCCAGGCATGCCCAACCGCGACGCTTCAGGAAAAATCCGTGATAGAGAAGGGGCTGCCGGAACACAGTCTCGTCACGACCTGCGCCTATTGCGGAGTGGGATGCGCGTTCACCGCCGAGATGAAGGGCGAGGAAGTGGTGCGCATGGTCCCCTACAAGCATGGCCAGGCGAACGAAGGGCATTCCTGCGTGAAGGGGCGCTTCGCATGGGGTTATGCGACGCACAAGGACCGCATCCTGAAGCCCATGATACGGAGCAGGATCACCGATCCATGGCGGGAGGTGAGCTGGGACGAGGCGCTCGACTATGCGGCATCGGAGTTCAAGCGCATACAGGAGAAGCACGGAAAGAACTCGATAGGCGGCATCGTGTCCTCGCGCTGCACCAACGAGGAGGGCTATCTTGTGCAGAAGCTCGTGCGCGCCGCATTCGGCAACAACAACGTCGACACTTGCGCGCGCGTTTGCCATTCGCCGACAGGCTATGGCTTGAAGCAGACGCTCGGGGAATCCGCGGGAACCCAGACCTTCAAGTCGGTCGAGGATAGCGATGTGATCTTGGTGATAGGCGCGAATCCCACCGACGCTCACCCGGTGTTCGCATCGCGCATGAAGCAGCGTCTGAAGGGAGGTGCAAGGCTCATCGTGATCGATCCGCGCAAGATAGAGCTGGTGGATGCGCCGCATGTCAAGGCGGACTTCCATCTTCCCCTGAAGCCCGGGACCAATGTGGCGATGCTCTCCGCCATCGCCCATGTGATCGCAACCGAAGGCCTGATGGATATGGAATTCATCGGTCAGCGCTGCGAGGAAAAGGCCTTCCAGCAGTGGCGGGATTTCGTGTCATTGCCTGAAAATTCCCCGGAGGCGATGGAGGGAGTCACGGGCGTTCCCGCAAGCCTCGTGAGAGGGGCGGCCAGGCTTTATGCGACGGGAGGCAATGCGGCGATCTATTACGGCCTCGGCGTGACCGAACACGCGCAGGGATCGACCGCGGTGATGGCGATCGCGAACCTGGCGATGGCGACGGGCAACATCGGAAGAAGCGGTGTGGGGGTCAATCCCCTGAGGGGACAGAACAACGTGCAGGGCTCCTGCGACATGGGCTCCTTCCCTCATGAATTGCCGGGATACCGCCATGTGTCCGATCCAATCACACGGGATCTCTTCGAGCATGCATGGGGCGTGCATGTCCAGCCGGAGCCGGGGCTTCGCATCCCCAACATGTTCGATGCCGCGCTCGACGGAAGCTTCAAGGGCCTATATTGCCAGGGAGAGGACATCGTCCAGTCCGACCCCAACACCAGACATGTCGCTGAAGCGCTCTCCTCGATGGAATGCGTCGTGGTTCAGGACATCTTTTTGAATGAAACCGCGATGTATGCGCATGTGTTTCTGCCAGGCTCCTCCTTCCTCGAGAAGGACGGCACATTCACCAATGCGGAGAGGCGCATCTCCCGGGTGCGCAAGGTGATGACCCCGAGGGCAGGGCTTGCAGACTGGGAGGTGACCATGCAGCTTTCGAGGAGGCTGGGCTATCCGATGGATTACCGCCATCCATCCGAGATCATGGACGAGATCGCAAGGCTGACGCCCACCTTCCACGGCGTGAGCTACGGGAAGCTGGACAGGCTGGGCAGCATACAGTGGCCCTGCAACGAGGAGGCACCCGATGGGACGCCCATCATGCATGTGGATCATTTCGTGCGCGGCAAGGGCAAGTTCATCGTCACCCAATACGTCGCGACAGACGAGAAGGTCACGAAGAAATTCCCGCTGATCCTGACGACAGGCCGCATCCTCTCACAGTACAACGTCGGCGCGCAGACCAGGCGCACGGAGAACGTGCAGTGGCACGAGGAGGATGTGCTCGAGATCCATCCTCACGATGCGGAGGACCGGGGCATCCTGGACAACGGCTGGGTGGAGATAAGGAGCCGCTCCGGCGAGACCGTCTTGCGCGCCAGGATCTCCGAGCGCATGCAGCCGGGCGTCGTCTATACGACCTTCCATTTCCCCGAGTCGGGGGCGAACGTGATCACCACGGAGAATTCCGACTGGGCGACCAATTGCCCAGAATACAAGGTGACGGCAGTCGAGGTGAAGCCTGCAACCGAGCCCTCCTCCTGGCAGAAGTCGTATACCCGCTTCAGAAAGGCGCAGCATGAACTGCTCACATCATCCTGAGCCGGAAAACGCTCCCGTGGTTTTCCGTCCCATTTTGCGCTGGCGGAATTCGCAGTGGGTGGAAGAACAGGACAGCCTTGCGGTAGAATCGCCGATTTCGCTCGAATTCAACGGCATCTCGCATGCGGTGATGCTGGCAACGCCAGCCGATTTGGAGAGCTTTGCGCTTGGATTCGCGTTGAGCGAAGGGATAGTGGATCAGCGGCATGATTTTCGCGGAGCGGAAATAGAGACGAGCGAGGCGGGCATCACCGTGAAATGCGAAATATCGAGCGCTTCCTTCATGCGCCTTAAGGAGCGCAGGAGAAACCTGACGGGCCGCACCGGATGCGGGCTTTGCGGAGTGGAAAGCCTGAGCCAGGTATTGAAACCTTTGCCTTCCATCAGGAATGCGCCTTCCATTTCGATTCCTGCGATACATGCCGCATTGCAGTCCTTGTCCATGACGCAGCCTCTGGCGAACCTCACGGGCGGCATGCACGCCGCCGCATGGAGCGATAGGGATGGGCAAATTCAGGACCTCTGCGAGGATGTGGGCAGGCACAATGCGCTGGACAAGCTGATAGGAAAGATGGCGGGTAAGGCACTTGGATTTCAGGACGGATTTCTTCTGATCACGAGCCGGGCGAGTGTGGAGATGGTGCAGAAGGCCGCGATGATGGGAATCTCCGCGCTGGTCGCGATATCCGCGCCGACATCGCTCGCGGTGGAGACCGCTAAAGCCCTGGGCATGACGCTGATCGCATTCGCAAGGGGAAATGATTTCGTCGCCTATTCGCATGCCGACAGGATAAGGGAGGCATGAATGGACATGCAGAATCTGATACACATGGCCAACCAGATAGGCGACTTTTTCGAGACGATCCCGGACAAGGAGGAGTCGCTCTCGGGCATCGCAAGGCATCTCAGGAGTTTCTGGGAGCCGCGCATGCGCATGCAACTTCTCGAGCATGTGGATCAAAAAAACGGCGAAGGGCTGAAACCCGTCGTGCTGGAAGCCTTGCGCATCCATCGCGGCGACTTGTTTGCAAATTGAAAGGAGGCTTGACTGACATAGACAGGAATGCATCAAACAAGAACGAATATGCAATAACCAGGGGAGGAAGACGACATGTCTGAAACACTTGCACTAGATTCATCAAAGAAGAGTTCCGCATCAAATTCATCGGGATGGCTCGCAAAGGAACGCACGATTGCCGATGCCAAATTCAATCGCTGGCTGGTTCCGCCGGCAGCCCTCGCGATACACCTCTGCATAGGGATGGCCTACGGCTTTTCCGTTTTCTGGCTGCCGATGACGAAGCTTCTGGGCGAGGCGCCTGCGACTTGCCAGAACCAGTCGTGGATGGCAGAGCTCATGACGACAGAATGTAACTGGACCGTGCCCATGGTCAGCCTCACTTTCACGCTCTTCATCTTCATGCTGGGCGTGTCCGCCGCGCTCTGGGGCGGATGGCTAGAGCATGCAGGTCCGCGCAAGTCGGGATTCATCGCGGCGATGTGCTGGGGTGGCGGCATGGTGCTGGGAGGTATCGGCGTCATGATGCATCAGCTCTGGCTGGTGTGGCTTGGCTGTGGAATATTGGGCGGGGTAGGCCAGGGGCTTGGCTACATCACTCCCGTTTCCACGCTGATCAAGTGGTTCCCCGATCGCCGCGGCATGGCGACAGGCATGGCCATCATGGGTTACGGTGGTGGCGCGATGATAGGAGCGCCCATCGCGGTTGCGCTGATGAAGCATTTCGAAGCGTCAGGCCAGAGCGTCGCGTACACCTTGATCGCGATGGGACTGCTCTATTTCGTCATCATGACCATGGGCGCATTCGGCTTTCGCACGGCTCCCAGCGGCTGGGCCCCTGAAGGATGGTCGCCTGATGCTGCAAAATCAAAGGCGATGGTCACGAGCAATCACGTGCACCTCTCGCGCGCATGGAAGACGCCGCAGTTCTGGCTGATCTGGTGCGTGCTCTGCCTTAACGTGAGCGCAGGCATAGGCGTGATCGGCATGGCGTCTCCCATGCTTCAGGACATCTTCGGGCCTCTTCTGGTCGGGGCTTCCAGCGTGGAATCGATCACCGCGGGACAGAAGGCGGCGATCGCCGCAGCCGCCGCAGGGCTTGTCGGGCTCATCAGCCTCTTCAACAGCCTTGGGCGATTCTTCTGGGCTTCGGTGTCCGACTGGATAGGGCGCAAGAACACCTACTACACCTTCTTCGCCCTTGGCATCGCGCTCTATTGCCTGATGCCGACGCTGGGGCACATGGGGGCGGCAGGACTCTTCGTGCTCACGGTCTGCGTGATCCTTTCGATGTATGGCGGCGGCTTTGCGACGGTTCCTGCCTATCTGGCCGACATCTTCGGAACACAGATGGTGGGGGCGATCCACGGCAGGCTGCTCACCGCATGGTCTGCGGCAGGCATCATCGGCCCCGTGCTGATCTCGAACCTGCGCGAGGCGCAACTCAATGCGGGTGTTCCCAAGAACCTGGTCTATGACCACACGATGTACATCCTCGCGGGGCTTCTTGCCGTCGGATTCGTCTGCAACATGCTGATCAAGCCGGTGGACGAGAAGCATTTCATGGATGAAGAGGAACTTGCAAGGGAACAGGCCCTGACCCAGAAGGCAAAGGTCACGGCGGAAGATGCGATGACCGCAGCAAGGGGAAGCTTCGGCGCGAGAGGGGTGATCGCATGGCTTGCGGTCGGCGTACCCTTCTCGATAGGCGTATGGATCGCGCTTGGCAAGGCGATGGCGCTATTCTCCCATTGACCTCTGGCCTGGCTGCGATGCAGCCAGGTTCAGACGAGCTTTTTGAGCTGATAGAGTCTTTCCAGAGCCTGCTTCGGGCTTAGCTCATCCGGCTCCAGGCCGCGCAAGGCGTTCAGCAGTTCTTCATGCGTCTCGCGCGGCTCTTCATGCAGCTTGTCGAATAGATCCCCCTGGGGGCTCATGGACGCGCTGTTCTGTTCCAGAAGGCGCAGCTGCTTTCTGGCGGATCTGATGACTTCCATCGGAACACCCGCCAGGGCTGCGACCTGCAGACCATAGCTCTGGCTTGCTGCGCCTTCGTTCACGGTATGCAAAAAAACGATGCTGTGCTGATGCTCGATCGCTGAGAGGTGCACGTTGGATAGCTCCGGGTATTGCTCTGCAAGCCTCGTGAGTTCGAAATAATGCGTGGAGAAGAGCGTATAGCTTCCGTTCTTCTCGACGAGGTGGCAGGCGATCGCATGGGCGAGCGCCAGGCCGTCGAAGGTCGAGGTTCCGCGCCCGATCTCGTCCACCAGCACCAGGCTTTTTTTCGTCGCGTTGTGCAGGATGTTGGCGGCCTCGGTCATCTCGACCATGAAGGTCGAGCGCCCGCTGGCCAGATCGTCGGATGCGCCGATGCGCGTGAATATCCTGTCTATCTCGGCAAGCCTGGCCTCCCTTGCGGGGACGAAGCAGCCGACATGGGAGAGCAGCGCGATGATCGCGACCTGGCGCATGTAGGTCGATTTTCCGCCCATGTTGGGTCCAGTGATCATCAGCATGCGGCGGTTGCCGGAAAGCTCGGTGTCGTTCGGCGTGAAGCGCTCGACCTGCGCTTCCACGACAGGATGCCGCCCTTCAACGATATATATCGTTTCGTCTTCTGAAAACTGCGGTGCGCAGAAGTTCAGCGTCTGGGCGCGCTCGCTGAATGTCGCAAACACGTCTGTCTCGGCGATCGCGGCTGCGATTTTCTGCAGCGTTGGCACGAAAGGGGAGAGGTTCTCGAGAAGCCGGTCGTAGAGGAATTTTTCCCTGGTGAGCGCGCGGTCGTTCGCGGAGAGCGCCTTGTCCTCGAAGGCCTTGAGCTCGGGCGTGATGTAGCGCTCCGCATTCTTCAGCGTCTGTCGGCGGCGGTAGTCTTCGGGCACATTCGCGCTCTGGGCGGCAGAGACCTCGATGTAGAAACCGTGTACACGGTTATATTCGACCTTCAGCGTGGGGATGCCGGTGCGGCTGCGCTCGCGCGTCTCGAGGGCCAGAAGAAAGTCGCCGCAATTGTTCTGGATTCCCCTGAGCTCGTCGAGCTCGGCGTCCATGCCGTCGGCGATCACGCCGCCTTCGCGAAGCATGGACGATGGCTCTTCGCGCAGTGACTCTACGAGCATCGCGGTCAGGCTTTCGTCCGCCTGCAAGTCTTCAGAGAGGCTCTGCAGGAGCGGGGAATCGCAGGAGGAAAGTTCCGCCTGCAGCACGGGTAGCGCAAGCAACGTGTCTCTCAGGCCGGATAGGTCCTTCGGTCTCGCGCTTTTTAAAGCGATGCGCGCGGTGATGCGTTCGACGTCGACAAATGGCTTCAGGGATTCGTGCACCGCGCGGAAACGGCTTGAGAGTTTTTCCACCGCATCCAGCCTCAGGCGCAGCGTCCTTCGATCGCGCAGCGGATGGTGCAGGATGTTTGCCAGCCTGCGGCTTCCCATGTTGGTCGAACAGGTGTCAAGCAACGAGAGCAGGGTGGGCGATGCCTCGCCTTTCAGCGTCTGGGTGATTTCCAGATTGCGGCGCGTTGCGGCGTCCATCTGGACATACCGGTCTTCGCTGTAGACCTGCAACCCCGTGATGTGGCTCATCGCCTGGCCCTGGGTCAGCCTGGCATACCCCAGGAGCGCGCCAGCAGCCTGTATGCCTGCGGTGAAGTCGTCGCAGCCGAATCCGGCAAGGTCCATCGTCGAAAACTGCTGGCATAGAAGGCGTCTTGCCGAATCCAGATCGAAATGCCAGACCGGAAGTTCCTTCAATGCGGTCCTGCCAGTGTCC
This sequence comes from Pseudomonadota bacterium, assembly GCA_021782365.1. GTDB lineage: Bacteria > Pseudomonadota > Gammaproteobacteria > Burkholderiales > Gallionellaceae > Gallionella. The sequence goes on along the minus strand of JAJXVB010000005.1, from coordinate 6,093 downwards.
TGCAGGCGAACATTTTCCGCATGCAGGATTTCTGAGGGCTGAAGCCGTTCGAGTTCCGCCGCAAGATGCTCGGGCGCGGTCTCTGAGATTTGGAACTGTCCGGATGCGAGATTCAGCCAGGCAAGACCGAGCTTGCCGTTTTGCTCATGCATGCAAAGCAGGAGGCTGTCGCGCTTTTCGTCGAGCAGCGCGGAATCGGTGAGGGTTCCGGGAGTGACGATGCGCACGACCTTGCGCTCGACTGGCCCCTTGCTGGTTGCGGGATCTCCGATCTGCTCGCAGATCGCGACCGATTCGCCGAATCTCACGAGGCGCGCGAGATACTGGTCCGCCGCATGATAGGGCACGCCCGCCATCTTGATCGGCTGCCCGTTGGAGGTGCCGCGCTGGGTGAGCGTGATGTCCAGAAGCTTTGCCGCGCTCACCGCGTCGTCGTAGAACAGCTCGTAAAAATCCCCCATCCGATAGAACAGCAGCGCGTCCGGATGCTCCGCCTTGATGCGCAGATACTGCTGCATCATCGGTGTGTGTTTTTCTGTGTTGCTCATCGTTCTTTATCGAGGCGGAAACTGGCAGGGCGGTTGATCGGTTGCAGATACTACGCAACGCAGTCCAATTATGCAACGGCTTGCGCAAGTTGCGAATCGACTTAAGATGAATGATTGCTGACGGATGACAACGGCAGGCTAGGTGGCGGGTACACTCTGAAACCTGTCCTTGGGCCAAATCCCGGAATTCGGCCTAAACCGATAAATCATGACTACCGTCTGCAGACGCTGAGGAAGGGCAACTTTCAAAATCTGGAACGCGAACCTTCGGCCAACAAGAGACGGTGGCCTTCTATTCCTGAATGAGTGCGTCAAATCGGTAAGCAGACGGCTGGTGAGTGTATGCTTATAATGTTGCCTTTCGCAACATTGATCGTGGCGCATCGTTTTTGTTGGCAAGACCACTTTTGCCGGTCCTTTGCTAACCGGTGAGAGAATTATAAGGAGGAAATTGCGTTGGAACTCCACGCTGTAGAAGTCTCAGCATTCAAGCGACTTCCTAAGATTGAGCTATTGACTCCTTCGCTTTCGGTGCTCGTGGGAGGCAATAATTCTGGCAAGTCTTCTCTCCTTCAGGGAATCCACTTCGCTATTACTGTACTCCAATCTGCGCAGCTTTCTGCGGATGGTGGAAAGCCGATAAACACCTTAGGCTTTGATCAGTTTATTTACAAGCCTACCGGCGACCTTATTCGACTCAATCATGACGGGCCAATCACCTCGAAACGTGGCCCAAATTTTTCTTTTACATTCAAAGACGATGGTGCCAATGAGCATCATAAGTTTGATCTCCTGTTGCGACGCGGAAAGAATGCCAACATCGCAATAACGTTCGACCAAGGAAGCACTTTCTTCCTTCGGGCGGCAAATCGTATGGAGCCTTTTTCCGTTTTCGTTCCCGGTCTAGCGGGTGTTCCTTTACGTGAGGAACTTAGGACTTCGTCGGTTGTTGCAAACGGAATTGCGCAAGGTGACTCTAATCTTTATTTGCGCAACGTCCTTTATCGGATTATCAAAGATCCCCAGAAGCTCACGAAATTTCACGAAATAATTTCTGCAGTGTTCCCAGGACTCACCATTTCGTCAACGTTCGATCCTGACACACATCTTTATATCGATATATCGGTTGATCATAATGATAGATCAGTGCCGCTCGAGATGGTTGGGACTGGTGCGCTTCAGGCTATCCAGTTGGTTGCTTACGTGACGGCCTATAACCCCGCACTACTCTTGCTAGACGAACCGGATGCACATTTACACCCTTCGAATCAAAAGCTTTTGGCTCTCACCCTACAGAAGATCACCGAGAGCGGTAGCACCAAGGTGATTTTGGCCACACACAGCCGGCACATGTTCGATACTTTAGTTCAAGAGGAAAAGGTGCAAGTCGTCTGGTTAAAAGATGGTGAGAAGAAAGAAGTGGCTGACAAGAGGAATTTATCCGTGCTTCTGGACCTTGGCGCACTGGATAGTTTCGAGCTCTTTCACGTCGGGCAACAACGATTTGTAGTATTAACTGAGGACACGAAACCGGCGAGACTCCGCGTATTTCTCGCCGCAAATGGGTTGAATGAAGCCGAGTATTTTCTTCAGTCACTGCATGGAGTAAACAATTTGGCTGCCGCAGTACCAATCGCCGACTACTTCACAAGGCAAGCGGACAATACGCACGTCTTGGTACACCGCGATGGTGACGGCATGTCAGACAAGGAGAAAACTTGGTGGGTGGAGAATGAATCCAAGAAGCTTCCTGAGCGGACCAGCGCTTTTGTCACCCCGCTAACAGACATAGAACACACATTCTGTCGGCCAGAACATATTGCAGCGGTTTATAAAATCCCGCTCGCAGACGCACAGACAATTATTACAAACGTGATTGCTGCCAACCACGCTGTTTTTGCAGCAGAGTTTGCTCAGAAGCGCAGTAATCTCAAGGACACAGCTTTGCGGAAAATGGAGAATGTTCCTTCGGCAGTGGATCTACTTGCAGGAGGAGTGCTGTTTGAACATGTAAAAGGCAAGAGGCTGCTACCCCTTGTGCTGACCGCACTGCAACATGCAGGATACAATCCGATGCATCTCACAGAGACCTCCAGCGACGCTCTCGTTTCCCCGTTGCTTCGAGACCTAATTAATCAATTGAAGCAAGCTGTTCATGATGTGCAGCATGTTGATCAATAGAAATCCTACTTTGGTTGTATGCGGTAAAGCATTAAACACCAATGCTTCAGCGGCATGACCGATCACTTTGGGTTGTGAAACGGACATTCATTTCTTGAGCCAAAATCGTCGGCTTTGGTTAAGGATTGTCGGTGGATGATCGCGCTGTACGACTGCTCGACTCAGTAAGTCACCCTTCAGTATCGGGCTATTCAAGCCGGGCAACGACAGCAACCGCTGCAGAACAGACCGCTGGTTTTCCGTGCCGGGCAACCAAGTTTTGCACAAAACGGCCCGATTCCAAACTGCATTGAACACCGGGTTTCCAACCTCAGATTGCAAATAGCCTAATAAAATTCCGCGAGGATAATTCTGCTTGGCCGCGGCTTTGAATGCCGCGTATACTTTTTTCAATAACACCCGCCACGCCTCTGATTCGAGCGAAGCCCGGCGGGTTTTTTTATGCTCATATCCACCTAGGCTATTCATAAAACCAGCTATAGAGATTGATGCGCAAATCGCTTTGCTACGTTCGCGCGGATTGGCCATTGCGGATGAAAACCGCGCTCAACATTATCCGCGTTTCATTGGTTACTATCGGCTTTCCGGTAATGCGCTGGTCTTTCAGGTGAGTCACCATGCTGATGGTTCGCATCGTTTTCACACTGGAGCAAACTTTGACGACATCCCTGATCTCTACTGTGTCGTTTGTCCGCGGTGGCGAGTCGTGGCTAGGTTTTGATGCCTCGGCTGGCGTGGATCTTCATGAGTTTGGCTGCATGCAAAAGGCCCTCGTCCAGGGTGTAGAGGGTCTTCGCGCCGCTGTTATGGGCGATAGCCAAGTGCAATGCATCACCTGCCCGCAGCTTGGTCGCGAAGTGCTGGATGTACTCCTTGGCGAGTTCGTGGTCCGCAGCACCCGGCGCCACGACCTGGAATGAGTCGGTCACCAGTTCGTCGAACTGGCCAATGACCAGTAACGCGTCAGATTCCACAAGGCCGCCCATCCGGAATTCTCGCGCGATGAGGCTGGCGAATTCGACGCGGGTCCAGTGGCTAACGTACAACTCTCCGACTGGAAGCTTCGCAAAAAAGGCCTCGATTTTGGTGCTAGTGGTTTCTTCGAGAAAGAGCGGGGCCAGAAAGCTGGTGTCGAAGTAGAGCATCAGAGCCCCTCGTCGCGCATCTCGCGCAGCAGCTCGGCGCTGGATTTGCGCCAGCGGGGCATACGGCTGCGAAACTCGGCGAGAGACTTTACAGGATGCTTGGGTTTCTCGACCGGGGAGATGCGTGCGACAGGTTGTCCATGGCGAGTAATAACAATCTCCTCGCCGGCCTCGACTTGATCAAGCAAGTGGCTTAAATGTGTCTTTGCTTGTGCCAATGTCACGGTACTCATGAGTTCCCTCAATTGGTCATGCTATTGGTCACATGGTACCGTAAGCTCGATGAGATGTAAACGAAACGAAAAACGCCGAATTGACGGAAAGGAGGCGGCATTCACCGTTTGAACAGCGGCCTTGGTTACAACATTGACGAAAACAACATTTCTTTGGGCAAAATACCGGGAGTGTCAGAAATCATTTTCCCTGCTTCAATGTGGAGTAATTCTGACACCCTATTTCATGTTTCATGTCACAAGCTTTTCCGAAATATTCTAAAGCCTTTTCATTGTCCTGACGAACACCCTCGCCCATGACATACATCACTCCGAGACTGTTGCATCCAAAAGCATCCCCACCGTCACATGCTTTGCTAAATAGATCTTTTGCCTTAGAGTAATCCTGACGAACACCCTCACCCTTGATATACATCATTCCGAGGTTGTAACATGCCATAGCAAACCCACCATCACACGCTTTGGAATATAATTCTTTCGCCTTGAAATAATCTTGACGGACACCCTCACTATCGTGATACATCACTCCAAGTATACCGCATCCCAAAGCATATCCACCGTCACACGCTTTGGTAAATAAATCTTTGGCTTTGGAGTAATCCTGACGAACACCCTCACCCTTGACATACATCACTCCGAGGTTGTGGCATCCCTCAGCAACTCCACCATCACAAGCTTTGCTAAATAAATCTTTAGCTTTGGAATAATCCTGACGAACACCCTCACCCTTGACATACATCACTCCGAGGTTGCGGCATCCTTTAGCAATTCCACCATCACATGCTTTGGTAAATAAATCTTTAGCTTTGGAATAATCCTGACGAACACCCTCACCCTTGACATACATCACTCCGAGGTCGTGGCATCCTTTAGTAATCCCACCATCACATGCTTTGGTAAATAAATCTTTGGCCTTCGAGTAATCCTGACGAACACCTATACCTCTGGCATACATCGCTCCGAGGTTGAAGCAGCCCTCAGCATTACCCGCATTACACTGTTTTTCAAGATCCTGAGCAGATTCTGCATATGCAAGTTTGATCGAAAGTAATAGCGTCAGAAAATTTAAAAGAAATAGTTTCTTTACGGTAATAGGCATTATTGATCCCCTTTATATTTTCGGCTTTTCAATAGTGAATCGCCCCGGGTTTCGTGGAGGCCGGTGGGTTTAAGTAATGCAGGCAGATTTCCGCGCAGGCTAACTGCCGATAATATTGTGCCTCAGCTTCTGCGGGAGGTATATGGCCGATGGATTCCCGCAACCGCTGATTGTTGAAGCAGTGGCGCGTCCGAATTTGCGATACAATCTTTCGAAATAACAAAGGGACGAAGAAATGAAACTGGTCGCTGGTTTTCTTGCATTCGCATTTTCGTTTTCCGCCTATGCCGGGCAGGGCGGGGTTCTGGACAGCAATACGGGCATCGTCACCAAGGCGAGCAAATATTCGGTTCATGAGACCATGGATCGCGTCGAGGCCGCCGCAAAGGCGGTGGGTGTGACGATCTTCAGCCGGATAGACTGGCAGGCCATGTCCAAGAAAGTCGGCGTGGATATTCCGCCCAATGAACTCTTGATCTTCGGTCGAGGAAAGGGCGGACCCTACATCATCAAGGAAGCGCCGCTTGCGTCATTAGACATTCCATTCAAGGCGGTTGCCTGGCAGGATGCGGACGGCAAGGTCTGGCTGAGCTTTACCGACGGCACCTACCTCGATCAGCGATATGCGATCAAGGGCGCTGCAAAGGCCGCTAAGGACATCGACGAAACCATAGACAAGTTCACAGACGCCGCGCTCAAATAAGACTTGGCGGCTGTGAACAGGATGCCGGTTTCAGTGCAATCAGTATAGAGACTTTTCCAGTAGTGTCCGGTTAAATTAGTCAGCCCTACCACGAAGGCCAATAACGGCGGGCTTTATAGCATAAATATTTTGGTGCCGATTTGAAATCAGCCTACCCAGATTCCGGTTCAAGTAACTTCCAGGG
>JAJXVB010000029.1 GCA_021782365.1 Pseudomonadota bacterium | reverse complement strand
ACAGTGAAACGGCTCCGCGCCAATGATAGTGTGGATTACCCATGCGAAAGTAGGTCATCGTCAGACTCCTTGCAAACAACAAAGCCCTCCTCGTGAGGGCTTTGTTGTTTGTGCATTCAAGAATTGATATTCTGCTGCCCATGGCTACTGAATCCGAACTCAAAATGTGCGTCAAGCCTGAGCAGCTTGCAAGGCTTAATCGTCGACTCAAAGCTTATCACATCACGAAATCTGTTAGGCGCCGGTTGCACAACGTATATTTCGATACGCCAGAGTTTGATTTGCATCAGCGAAAAATGGCGCTGAGGCTGCGCCGCGTCGGCGGCAAGTGGCTGCAGACCTTGAAGGGAGGCGGTTCAGTGGTGGCTGGCCTGCATCAACGTGATGAACACGAAGTAGAAGTGCCGAACGGCAGGCTCGATTTATTGAATTTGGCAGAGGTGCTATCGGATCAAGAGTTTCCATCATCCATGCGTGAAAATCTAATGCCTTTGTTTACCACCGATTTTTATCGCACGAGCTACACGATAGAGTGGCAGGGCTCGCGCATTGAAGTGTGTCTGGACCGAGGCGAAGTCAGGACGGATCTGCAAACCGAGCCCATCAGTGAAGTCGAGATGGAACTCGTTTCAGGTGAATCCGTGAAATTGTTCGAGCTTGCATTGTCATTGCTCGATATCGCGCCGTTCGAACTTGAGATGGTAAGCAAGGCCGAGAAGGGATTCCGCCTTGTGACGAATTTCATCTCAAAACCGGTAAAGGCGGAAATGCCTGTTGAGGCGGATGCACTTGCAGGCAGATTGCAGGCTTCTATCTGGTCATGCCTGATGCATTTGCAAAGTAATCTGCATGGCGCAATCCAAGGGACAGATCCTGAATATCTCCACCAGATGCGCGTTGCGCTGCGCCGTCTGCGCGTGCTGTTGCGTATTTGCGAAAAAATTCATGCCGATACCGACTTGAATGCGCTGCGCGATAATTCGGCCACGCTTGCTACGAAGCTAGGCCAGCTCAGGGAGTGGGATGTTTTTTTCGAACAGATTCAGGCTTCATGCCTGCAGCAATCTGGTAAGCGGGCCATGTCCGCATATGCTGCGAGACAGCGCAGCGAGATTTTTGCCGAATTGCCTTTTATTGATATCCAGCGCTTGCTTCTGCATTTTGCGATATGGATGGGCGAAGATTGCTGGCAAGATGCTGTAAAGCGTGAACCTAAGCTTTTGAAATTCGCAAGAGGTCATCTGAAAAGGTTGCATAAACGCTATATGCGCGCACGCCTTCTTCACAATGATATGGATCAGTTGCATGCCTTGCGCATACAGGCCAAGAAATTGCGCTATACAGCTGAACTTTTCTCCGGGTTGTATGAGGAGCGCAAGGTGAAAGGCTATCTCGAAGCATTGAGCCTGGTCCAGGAATCGCTGGGCGAGATCCATGACATCATCGTCGCGAAGAGATTGCTTGGTGAAATAATTTTTCCAAGGCAAAAAAAGATCCTCGCCGCTTTTGAAATCGAGATGGATGGGCTGCTTTCGAAGAAGTTAAGAAGGCTGGACAGGAAGCTCGCGGCATTCGATCGAAGGCCGGTCTTCTGGAAATAGTTTCACCGAGGGTGTGCTTTCCAGCGCTTCAGGAGCAGCGCATTGCTCACCACGGAGACCGAGCTCATCGCCATCGCAGCGCCGGCGATGACCGGATTCAGCATGCCAAGAGCGGCCAACGGGATGCCCAGCACGTTGTAGCCGAACGCAAAGAACAGATTCTGGCGGATCTTTGACAGGGTCTTTCGCGACAGCGAAATTGCATCCACCACGCTCATCAGGTCGTTCTTCATCAATGTGATATCGGCAGCCTCAATCGCGATGTCGCTTCCGCTCTTCATCGCGAAGCTGACATCGGCCGCCGCGAGTGCAGGCGCATCATTTATGCCATCGCCCACCATGCCGACCAGATGTCCGCCGCTCTTGTACGATTGCACGAGCGCTTCCTTGTCCTGAGGCATGACCTCTGCGCGATATTCTGATATGCCCGCCTGCTCTGCAATGGCCTTGGCCGTCTCAAGGCTGTCCCCGCTGATCATCACCACCCGCAGGTTCATCCCGATCAATTCCGCAATCGCTTCCCGGCTGCGTTCGCGGAGCTGATCTGCAACGGCGATATAGCCCAGCAATTCGGCTCCTCGCACAACCGCGTTCATGGACTTTCCCTTTTGCTGCAGATTGAGCATGAGTTGTTTGTCGATGGATACGCCGTTTTGCTCTGCAAAAGCGGGGGAACCCAGCAGGCAGGCTTGCCCTTCGATGTCGGCCTTCAGGCCCTTGCCGGAAAACTCTTTTACGTTCATTGTTTCCAAGTGGGGGATCTGCAATTTTTCGGCATGTTCCACGAGTGCTTTGGAAAGCGGATGGGTAGAAGCGCGGGCGAGGCTGAACGCGATTTTCAATAACTCAATATCGCTGATGCCGGGTGTGGGAATCATGTCGGTGACGCTTGGCCTTCCGTTTGTCAGCGTGCCAGTCTTGTCCAGCAGCAAAATGGAAAGTTTGTGCGTGCGCTCAAGCGCTTCCGCATCCCTGACCAGAATGCCGGACTGAGCTGCTCGGCCTGTCGACACGACGAGCGCTGTCGGTGTCGCGAGCCCCAATGCGCAGGGGCAGGAGATCACCAGAACCGCCACCGCATTGATCAACGCAGTGTTGAAATTCCCGCTCAACATCCACCATGCGGAAAATGTCAATAGTGCGATGCCCACCACCACGGGCACAAAGATTGCAGATACCCTGTCTGCGAGCCGTTGGATCGCCGCTTTTGAACCCTGCGCTTTTTCGACCAGCCGGATGATGGAGGCGAGCTGGGTATGCGAGCCCACCGCAAGCGCGCGGCATTTGAGCAGTCCGCGCCCATTGTTCGTCGCGGCATATACCTTGGCCTCAGGATGCTTTTCCTGCGGCAGGCTTTCTCCTGTCAGCATCGATTCGTCCATGCTCGAGGTCCCTTCAACGACCAGTCCGTCCACGGGCACGTTTTCACCGGGGCGAACCCAGAAGACATCGTTGACGAGAACTTCTTCTATGGGGATGTCCTGCATTGCGCCGCTGCGTTCGACATGGGCTGTTTTGGGTTGCAGCCGGATCAGGGCTTCCAGCGCGCTCGATGTCTTGCTCTTTGCGTTTGCCTCGAGCAGTTTGCCGAGCAGCACCAGCGTGATCAGCGTAGCACTCGCTTCAAAATAGAGAGGTTGATGCAATTCGAATAGCCAGCTCGCACAGCTCATGAAATACGCGGCGCTTGTGCCCAAGGCTACGAGCACATCCATGTTCGCGCTGCGTGAGCTGAGGCTGTTCCAGGCGCCGTCGTAAAAGCGCCGGCCTATCCAGAATTGCACGGGGGTGGCGAGCAGGAATTGAAACCAGGCAGGCAGCATGAAATGGATGCCTGCAAACATCAGCAGCATCTGGAGAAGCAGAGGAGCTGTGAGCAGGGCAGAAATGAGAAAACGCCTTTTTTCTTCCCGCAGGGCAAGCATGCGCGCCTTTTTTTCTGCCGCAAAATCGCGCAACGGGTGCGCATCGAATCCTGTCGCCTGAATGGCTTTGATCAGTCCATCGAGCGTTATCCTGTCGGGGTTGAATTCGATGTGCGCCTTTTCGGTGGCGATGCTGACCGATGAGCTGACGTCGGGCAGCTGATTCAGCGCCTTTTCAAGGCGGGTTGCACAGGCTGCGCAGTGCATGCCGGTGACTTGCAAATCGATGGAGTTGGAATTTTCCATGCGAGGATTATAGCCGCATGTCAAAGGGTGAAGCCGCCCGCACGCTTCATGCGCGCAGACGGCCGATGTGGATCATTTCTTAAGCGGGCAGGTGTTGATGCCGAAGATCGAATAAGCCGGACAGATGCCGATTATCCCGGTAAACAACGGCACAATGCCTACATAACCCCACTTGCCTATCGTGCCGGTGAAAGCCAGCGCGATGAGAGCGATGCCTGCGATGATACGCAAGCCGCGATCGATGCTTCCTTCATTGATTTTCATTTTTTCCTCCTTATGAAGATATACACATCATAGGCCGATTCTAGCCTGTTGTCAGCCGCTCTCGTCAGCGCGCAGCCTCGGGCCGCATGTGCGGGAAAAGGATCACGTCCCTGATGCTTGCGCTGTCTGCCAGCATCATGATCAGGCGGTCTATGCCTATGCCTTCGCCTGCAGTGGGGGGGAGGCCGTATTCCAGCGCGCGAACGTAGTCGCTGTCCTTGAACATCGCCTCCTCGTCGCCAGCCTCCTTTGCCGCTACCTGCAGATCGAAGCGCGCCTCCTGGTCTTCTGCATCGTTCAATTCAGAGAAGCCATTTGCAAGCTCGCGCCCGAGCACGAATAGTTCGAAACGCTCGGTGATGCCGGGTTCAGCATCGCTGCTCCTCGCAAGCGGCGAGACCTCGACAGGATAGTCCACGATGAAGGTCGGCTCGAAAAGCAGCGCTTCGGAAAGCTCCTCGAATAGCGAGAGCTGCAGTCCACCTATGCCGTCCTTCGGATTGTATTTGGCTTTCAGGTCCTGAAGCTCCGAGACCAGAAAATCCCGGTCGTGGAGCTGCTCAGTCGAAAACTGCGGATGGTATTTCTGTATCGCCTCAACCATTGTCAGCCTATGGAACGGTTTTCCAAGGTCCAGTTCTTTTCCCTGGTATGAAATCACCGTCTTGCCGAGCACCTTTTGTGCGACGCTCCTTAACAGACTTTCGGTGAAGTCCATCAGGTATTTGTAGTCGCGATAGGCCTCGTAGAATTCCAGCATCGTGAATTCCGGATTGTGGCGCGTCGAAAGCCCTTCGTTGCGGAAGTTGCGGTTGATCTCGAACACCTTTTCGAAGCCCCCAACCACGAGGCGTTTGAGATAAAGCTCGGGCGCAATGCGCAGGTACATCTTCATGTCCAGCGCGTTGTGGTGTGTCTCGAAAGGCTTGGCCGATGCGCCGCCGGGGATCGGGTGCATCATCGGCGTCTCGACTTCGAGATAGCCATGGGCTATGAAGAATTCGCGCACCGCCTGTATGATCCTGGTGCGCAATGCGAACACGCGGCGCGCGTCCTCGTTGGTGATCAAATCCAGATAGCGCTGGCGGTATTTTTGCTCTTGGTCGGAAAGACCGTGGAATTTTTCAGGTAACGGGCGAAGCGATTTGGTCAGCAGGCGGATTTCCGTAACGCGCACGGAGAGCTCGCCGGTCTTGGTCCTGAACAGCACGCCAACAGCGCCCAGTATGTCGCCAAGGTCGTAGTGCTTGAATGCGTTGTGAGCCTCTTCGCCGGTGTCACCGTTGCTGATGAAGAGCTGGATGCGCCCGCCCATGTCCTGCAGCGTGGCGAAGCTTGCCTTGCCCATCACCCTTTTCAGCATCATGCGCCCTGCGACTGCAACCTTGACCTGTTTGACCTCTAGCTCTTCGTGCGACATCTCTCCGTAGGTTTCATGCAGCTCGCTGGAAAGGTGCGTGCGGGAAAAGTCGTTGGGAAAGGCGACACCCGCCTTGCGGATCGCGGCAAGCTTGCTGCGTCGCTCTGCGATGATCTGGTTCTCGTCTAGGGTTGGTTCGCTATTCATGGCGTTTCTTGGAATTTCACAAAGGTTGGAATTGTGTCACAAAATCCGCAATTCCGCGATCCGGTGCCGAATCTGTGAAAGCCCTTCACTTCGGCGCAGTCGGTGACTGCGGCCTGGGCTTTTCTGGAGGTTCGCTGTCCGTATCGTCGTAGTCATCATATGACGGGCGCGGGGGATGACCGTCGTACACAAGGTTCTGCCTGTGCTGCAGGTAGGCGTCGCGGATGAAGGCATAGCGGTCAAGAACGGCGCCTTCCATGATCTTTTCGTCTCCCAGCAATTGCTGGCGGCGATTCACCATCTCGGTCAGATAAAGCTGGTTCCGGGTGCGTATCTTGGGCACATCGCGGTATAGCGGGCTTGTGATGCCGTCCGCATACAAGCCTATGCCATCGCGGAAAGAACTGGGGCCGAGTACGGGCAGCATGAGGTAGGGGCCGCTGTGTATGCCCCAGTATCCCAGAGTCTGTCCGAAATCCTCGTCGTGTTTGGGAAGCTGCTTGGATGCCACGTCGACCAGTCCGCCGATGCCGAGCGTCGAGTTGACCAGGACGCGCATGCCATCGGAAAAGCCCTGCCTGAATTTGAGCTGAAGCAGGTCGTTCAAGGTGACGACCACATCGTTGAGGTTGGAGAAGAAATTGCTGATCATCATCTTCGCAGGATCGGGCACGATCTTGTCGTAGCCTTTTGCGACCGGCTTTGCGATGGCCCTGTCCAGCGTGTCGTTGAATTTGTAAACGCCGCGGTTGAACGGTTCCAGAGGATCGGCTGGATTCGATGGGTGAGTCGATGCGCATCCAGTCAGGATGAGCATGGCGAATGCGATGATGATGCGTTTCGGATGCATGGCGGATTCAAACGAGATTTTGGAAGATTATATAGCGGATGCGTGCGTTGTGGCAGCGGGAACAAGTTCGCCCATGTGCAGGCTGAACCGGCCCGATTTGCGCTCCGCAAAATAGTGTTCTAGGCTGTAGCGGATCGGCCTGAAGGCCAGTTCATTCCAGGGGATTTCAGCCTCGGAGAAAAGCCTGACCTCGAGGCTTTCCACTCCAGGCGCAAAATCCATGTCGAGCAATTCCGCCCTGAACAGGAGGTGAACCTGATCGATGTAGGGCAGGCTGTACATCGAATACAGGTCGATGATCGCGATGCGCGCTGAGGCCTCTTCCAGCGTTTCCCGCATGGCGGCCTGGGCCGTGCTTTCTCCGTTCTCCATGAAGCCGCCCGGCAGCGTCCACTTGCCATACTGTGGCTCGATCGCGCGGCGGCAGAGCAGGACCTTGTCTTCCCATGCAGGGATGGCGCCGATGACCAGCTTGGGATTCTGGTAGTGTATCCTGTTGCATGAGGTGCAGATATGGCGCAGCCTGTTGTCGTCATCCGGGATGCGCAGTTCTATCGTGCCTCCGCAATCAGGACAATATTTCATCACCAGAATTGCCACCAGGATTTGCTGGGTTTGCCTGCGCTGTTTTCTATTTCCGAGCTGTTCTTGGCCAGCACGCGCTTTGCGTCGTCTCTCAGGTCGGTAAGCCCCATCGCGTCGTATGACTTGATCATGATTTTCAGCGCATCCCGCGTAGAGGGGCTGTTCGGGTAGTTTACCAGTATGCTCTGGGCTCTGTTTGCCGCGGCGATGTATGCGCCGATGCGCACGTAGAAGTCCGCGATGTGCAAATCGTGCCGCGCCAATTCGTTGGTCAAATAATCCATGCGGATGCGTGCATCTGCAGAATAGGGACTGTCGGGGAAGCGGGTGATGAGCGCCTTGAAGGCGTTGAAGGAGTCCTTCTGAGTCTGTGGGTCGCGCTCTGCAGTATCCTGCCCTGACAGCGAGTTGAGGAACGTCGTCTCTCCGTTGAAGGTCGCAAGCCCCTTGACATAGTAGGCGTAGTCTATATGGGGATGGTTGGGGAACTGCTTGATGAAGCGGTCGGCAGTCGATATCGCGGAGTCAGGCTCGCCGTTCTTGTAATACGCGTAAGCCATCTCCAGCATGGATTGCTGGGCATACTGCCCGTAGGGAAAGCGCGACTGCAGCTTTTCGTTGGTCTTGATCGCGGCGGTGTAATCGCCGTCGTCCAGCTCGCTCTTTGCTGCGCGATAGAGCTGCTCTGCGGACATGTGATTAATGGCGTCCGAAGATTCCTCGGTCGGCAGCGGGGTGAACAAACTGCAGGCAGATAACGTAAGCAGCAAAAATAAAGCTAAACTATGGCGCATGACTGAATCCGAAAAAAATTTGCTGGATTATAACGCACAAGACGAAGATATCATTCATTTCGTCGTGCCCGACGAATGCGCCGGATTGCGCCTGGATCAGACTCTGGCGAGACTGCTTCCCGAATATTCGCGCAGCCGTCTGCAGGAATGGGTCGCGCAGCAGCAGGTTCTGCTGAATGACCAGCCTGCGATCTCGAGGCAGAAGGTTTGGGGGGGAGAGAGGCTGTCCGTGCTGCCGCAGGTCAATCCTTCGGAGCAGCCTTATCTGCCCGAAGACATCGCGCTCGACATCGTTCATGAAGACGACGAGATTCTGGTGATCAACAAGCCTGTGGGACTGGTGGTTCATCCGGGAAGCGGGAACTGGCAGGGAACGCTGCTAAATGCGCTTTTGCATCACGCAAGCGAGCTTGCGGAGGTGCCGCGCGCCGGCATCGTTCACCGGCTGGACAAGGATACGAGCGGCCTTCTGGTGGTGGCAAAGACGCTGACCTCGCAGACCAATCTCGTGCGCCAGCTGCAGGAGCGCAGCGTGAAGCGCGAGTATCTGGCGCTGGTATACGGCGAATTGCGCAGCGGTGGCTCGATCGATGCGCCGATAGGCAGGCATCCGACGAATCGCATCAAGATGGCGGTGATTGAAAGCGGCAAGCCTGCGGTGACGCACTACAAGGTCGAGAAGTCCTATCCCGGCTGCACGCTTTTGCGCTGCACGCTGGAGACAGGGCGCACCCACCAAATACGCGTGCACATGAGCCATCTCAAGCATCCGCTGGTGGGCGATACGGTCTATCTCAAGGGACAGCAGAAATGCGTCCAGGAGCTGCGAGGCCTGCTTTCTGGCTTTCCGCGCCAGGCGCTCCATGCGACACGACTCGCGCTGGATCATCCGGCAAGCGGCGAGAGGATGGAATGGCACGCGCCCATGCCTGAGGACATGAAGCAGCTTTTGATGAAAATGGATAGGGCGCTCGATGAATCTGAGTGATCATCTCATCATCCCTGACTGGCCGGCTCCCTCCAATGTCAGATCCATTCAGACCACGCGCAAAGGCGGGGTGAGCAGTGCGCCATACGACAGCCTGAACCTCGGGATGCACGTTGGCGACTTTGCACTGGCGGTCGAACAGAATCGCATGAGGCTGAACCGTTTGTTTCCGAGCGAGCCTGTCTGGCTCGAACAGGTGCATGGTACGACGGTGGCACATGCGGATCATGCGGGCTGCCTGCCGATGGCCGATGCCTGCGTGGGACGCCGCGGCGTATGCGTGGTGATGACGGCCGACTGTCTGCCCATCCTGCTTTGCGACAGGTCGGGAACGGTAGTCGGCGCGGTGCATGCGGGATGGCGCGGGCTTGCTGCTGGCGTCATCGAGGCTACGGTCGCCGCGATGGATGTGGAAGCCGAGAATCTGATGGCGTGGCTGGGGCCTGCGATCAGCCAGGCGGCATTCGAAGTGGGAGAGGACGTGCGCTCTGCATTCGTGGATGCGGATGCGCTTGCCGAATCCGCTTTCGCGGAAGGTTTTGCAGGAAAATATCAGGCGGACATCTACCAGCTTGCCAGAAGGCGGCTCAATCTCCTTGGCATTATGCAAATCTATGGCGGAGACCGCTGCACATATGGCGAGCCCGAACACTTCTTTTCCTATCGCAGGGATGGCGTGACGGGGCGCATGGGCACCTTCATCTGGCTTGAATAATCCGGCCGGGCTTTGCCCGATGTTTTGCGTCTGATGGCCTTGCTGGCGACTGTCTGGAAAATTTTTTAGCCGAAATTCAAATTTCATGTTGACCTGGGGAGGTCGAGTCTATATGATGCGCACCTCTTCAATTCCCTGATAGCTCAGTCGGTAGAGCGACGGACTGTTAATCCGCAGGTCCCTGGTTCGAGTCCAGGTCGGGGAGCCAGATAAATCAAAGACTTAGGTCATCTTTATCGATGGCCTTTTCTTTTTGTGGCACACTCATGGCACACTTGGAAAAACGCTGTGTCCACTGTTCGAGTGCAATACTCTATTCTTCTCCGACCTGATGATCGAAAGCTGTTGATAACTTGCATTTTTTTGTTGTTACAGTGCAATGAGCGATTTATCTCGTGTGTTGATGCAGTCATGTTTCTGCTCCTTTGGTGAAATGAGGCTGATTGCCTCACGTCCCAAGTTATGGAATCAGAATCTGCATTTCAGTTTCCCTTATCGTTTGCTCCGGCTCGGCGTTTAGAGAACTACTACCGCGATGCGGCTTGAAGCCCTGTCCTTCAGAGCTTCGCCATTGTTTCGCCATGATTCATGAAAATATTAACGACTTTCGCCAAAACTTTGCCAATCCTCCGCCACAGGTTTGCCAGATTCGTCTGAGCAAATTCATCGCTATAACGTGAAACAACTCTAGCAACGTGCTAGCGCACATCACGACAAGGAGTATTGCAATGGAAATTGCAGCAGCAAATCAAATGCAGAGAAACCTGCAGACGTTCCGTCAATTTGCAGAAAAAAATCCCGCATTTTCCCAAAGCAGTCTGCGCAATTTGACACAACGATTCAAAACATTCAGAGGACTGATCGAGGGAAACGGTCTCGATTTCGCCCTCATCCGACTTGGAAGAAAAGTTCTGATCGATGAATCCAGATTCTTTGTCTGGGTAGATGAGCAGCAAAAATGATACTCGCCTTTCTGTTATCTGGGTACGTCCGGCCATTCTTCGAGCGATTTGTTTGAATTCAATTCTTGACGAAATCAGTTCAAAGATCAGGTGCAGGTGGATGAGTGAAAGGCTCGTTAAGAGCACGAAGCAAGGCTACTCGGTAGCTACGCTCCCGAGCCTTGCGAGGGCGTTGCCCTTCGATCCCACACCTGCGGTGAGCTGGGCAGTAGGAATGAGTAATTGAGCATGGATAAGAAAAAATCCAAATGGGTGCATGTGAAGATGACGGATGCCGAGCGACGGGCTTGGCAGGAACAAGCGCATGCCGAGGTGAAGACATTGGCTATTTTCATTCGTCGGGTAGTCGGCGCCAAATTATCGTGTATTGCACCTCGCAAGAGAAGTGCAGCTCCGGCATTGCTGGTCGCCTTGGGTCGCATTGGCAATAACCTGAATTAACTCGCGTGCATGGTGAATACATACAAGCCTGCGGCCGATGTCGTACAGGTTTTGTAGGTACTGGTGGCGATAGAGAGAATTCTTCTCTCCTACCGCCCGCTCCCGGCAGGGGTGAGCCGCAGGCGAATGCCTTTGATGTTGATGGTGAGCAGAAGTGTTAATCCAGAGATTTGCAAAAGGGGTGGGTGAGGGTACAGGCCCCGCCCCTGAAGAGACAGTCAGGATTTCAGGCCAACGTCGGCAGTGCAGCGTTTGCTGTCGTTGGCTAGGATGGCCTGACCCGACTCGGCACGGCGGCTTACTGAGTCGAGCAGTCTTACAGCGCGAGCATCCACCCACAGGACTTCGACCATGCAGTCAGTGGCCGGCCTGATCGTTCTAGGCTGGGCAGCAATTCGCTATTAAATCGACACTTGCTCCTAGCTTCACATGAGTGCCGATTTTATTTTCCTGTAAACGCAAATTTCTTGCACTTGCTGCATGCTAGGCTCTGAAGAGATAATTAATTGTGCGAACTATTGTGAAAGTGAATGCTGGTGAAGATCTTTAAAGAAGCGCTTCGCGTCCTGGTCGTTGATAATGATGTGAAGGTTGCGAAATATCATGCATCATTGCTGGAGAATGCGGGATTTATCACTCGCATTACGAACCTTCCATCTGAAGCGCTGGAGCTTATTCCTTCATTTGATCCAGATTTGATTGTGCTGGATTACCACCTGCCCGAAATGAAAGGTCCAGATCTGGTTGCGTGCATCCAGGAATTCGAAGACGGATATCTAGTAGGCGTGCTGCTACTCACTGCGGATCAGCAAAAAGAAATCGTTATGCAAGCTCTGAGCAAGGGGGTGACTTCTTTTCTACTGAAGCCCGTCGATCAAGCCGTCTTTCCTGTGCATTGCCTAGCAATTGCAGAGAATGCAAGGAGGGTGAGGGAGAAGGAAAAGCAAATTAAGACGACTTTTGCGGAGCAGCGGTTTCTCGAGCAGGTGCTCAACAAACACGCAATCGTTAGCATGACGGACAAGGGAGGGAACATTACCTACGTAAACGATAAATTCTGTGAAATCAGCGGCTATGGAAAAGAAGAACTCGTTGGGAAGAACCATAGATTGCTGAAATCGGGTAAGCATTCCCCTGAATACTATTCTGAACTGTGGAAAACCATTTCAAGCGGCAAGACATGGCAAGGTGAAATTTGCAATAGGCGCAAGGATGGCAGCTTTTACTGGGTTGAATCGACGATCATGCCGTTCATCGATGTAAATGGAAAACCATACAAGTATGTATCTATCCGTACAGACATAACTCATATCAAAAATCTTGTCGATCAGGTCAGCCTCCAGTCAAACGTGTTAAGTGTCACTATGGATGGCGTCCTTATTACGGATGCGAAACAAGCCGATTTGCCGATCATTTATGCCAATCCAGCATTTTCATTGATGTCTGGCTATCCCCTTGAGGAAATACTTGGGAAGAATTGCCGATTTCTAAATGCAGGAGACTCGGAACAAGAAGGGATAGATCAGATGCGATCTGCCATCGCATATGTCGAAGAAATCCAGGTGGTAGTGCGCAATTATCGTAAAGACGGCAGCATGTTTTGGAATGAGATCCATCTTTCACCGGTTTTCAATAGCGAGAATGAGCTGACGCATTTTGTAGCGACTTCGCAGAATGTCACAGCACGCATTGAGTCTGAAAAGGCTCTTAAGAATGCCAAGGAAGAGGCCGAGCGTGCAAATCAAGCAAAATCCATGTTTCTTTCCAGTATGAGCCACGAACTTAGAACACCGATGAATGCTATTCTGGGATTCGGTCAATTGATGGATCTGGATTCAGATCTTTCAGAGATGAATCAAGACAGCGTGAAGGAAATTCTCAAGGCTGGCCATCACCTGCTCGACCTAATCGATGACGTTCTTGATCTTGCAAAAATCGAATCAGGAAAACTGCTGTTTTCCATCGAGCCTGTAGAGGTGCTTCCGGTGATAGATGAATGCATCAATCTCGTCAAAGATCTTGCGGAGAAGCGGAATGTGACCATTGATCATGAAGGTTTCAGTGGCGCCGTAGTGAGGGCAGACCGAGTACGATTTAAGCAGTCACTGGTCAATTTGATGTCAAATGCGATCAAATACAACAGGAAAGGTGGCAGTGTCAAGCTAGTGGCATCGGCAGTAGTAATGGAATGGACGCCCACTTCCCCTAACGGCATCTGAGTGCCAAAGTAGTGATGGTTTTATTCACTAAACAGAGAAGGAGCGTCCGTCATGAAGATTACAACGATTGGCATCGATTTGGC
>JAJXVB010000001.1 GCA_021782365.1 Pseudomonadota bacterium | reverse complement strand
TGCGGTGAGACTCGAATCCTGCTGTCGCCAAGGTCTGTTGTTTCATCTCTTCTTCTCGCGTTTATGATCCACACACATTAACGCACATCTCCCCTAATCGGTGGACTTATTCAGTGTTTCCTTAGTTTGTTTTCAATTGTGCTGAATTTTTCGGTTCGCTCGACTTAAAATCCGTCGCTTGGGTAAAACCAGCGTGCCGGTTCGACCCCGGCTCCGGGCACCAATTCAATCACTTGCAACGATATTCATAAATCAAATCCTTGTTTCATTTTAAGCTGTGGCACAGTCGAAAAAACATCTCTCCTTCTTGTTTCGTCATAGCTCTTCCGCTTCATTTCTGGTCATTGACAACGCCAGCAGGGCGTTGGGTGGTTGCCGTGTTGTTTGCTGTAAGTGTGCCTTTAGTGTAGCGGCATCTAATCGACGTATTTCCGCTCGATCCGAAAAGGCTGTTGGCTGATTGCATCTTGCTTGACACACTCAGAATATTATCCTAGAGTTTTACTCAGTTTTGTCGAAAGTGCAGATGGTCGGTTCTTTATGATTCGATGGAGGTAGGCTATGCATGTTGCTCAGCATCTCCGTTTCGCTCCTTTGCAACTGCAGGAAAACCTTGAATTGCTCAATGCGTTTCCTGCGGGGGTGGTTATATGCGATTCCAATGGACTCATTCGGCAGGTAAATGATATTTTATTGGAGCTTTTCAGTTATACAAAAGACCAATTGCTTGGTCAAAGCATCAATGTATTGCTGCCAGAAGAACACCAATCAGGCCATGTGTCCCACCTTGTTTCCTACATGTCCAATCCGGAAAAGCGCATCATGGGGCAAGGGCGAGAATTGTACGGGCGACGCAGGGATGGATCGACGTTTCCAGTGGAGATTGGCTTAAATCCGGTATTAACCCTTGACGGCACAAAGGTCCTTGCGACGGTTGCTGACATCACTCAGCGGCGCCGCATGGAACGCGACTTTCATTCCATCGTGGAAGCCGCGCCCGTCGGAATGCTGATTATCGGCCGCGATGGCCGCATCGTTCACGCAAACTCCCATCTGATGCGAATTTTCGGTTACTCGCTGGAAGAGCTGTCGAATCAACCCATGGAAATACTGCTTCCTGAAAGGTATCGCCATGGGCACTTGTCGCAGCGGAATTCCTTCCTACATCAGCCTGCGACGCGTTCGATGGGTCTAAACCGCGATCTGACTGGACTGCATAAAGCAGGTTTCGAAGTCCCTGTCGAGATCGGTCTCAATCCGATGGAAAGCGAGAACGGACAGCAAGTAATCGCGGTAGTCAGCGACATCAGCGAACGCAGGCGCAATGAGCTCAGACTCAACCAACTGCTGGCGGACCTCGAAGAGTTCAGTTATGTCGCCTCGCACGATCTCCGCTCTCCTTTACGTGGAATCTCCGATCTTGTTGAATGGATAGAAGAGGACTTGGGAGAAGCGTCGACGGAACCGGTGCACAATAATTTAGTGCGTATCCGAACTAGGCTCCAACGCATGGACAAACTCGTAGATGATCTGCTCATCTATGCTAAATCTGGGATATACTCGACTGATTATAGAGACGTGGACCTTCGCGAGTTGCTAAAGGACATCGTGCAGTTCATCGATCCGCCAGATACTTTCAGAATCGATCTCAGAGATGTAAATGGCATCATGCAATGTAGCCCCACCCCTTTGGAGACCGTATTGCGCAATCTCATCAGCAATGCCATCAAGCACCATGATCGAAACGGTGGAGAGATTCGCGTCTCGACAAGATTTAAGGATTCATACTGCATTTTCGAAATCGAAGACGATGGACCTGGCATTCCGCCAAATGCTCATCCGAGAATCTTCAAGTTATTCCAGAGCCTGTCAAGAAAGGAACGTTCCGGCATAGGACTTGCAGTATGCAGACGCCTAGTGGAGGGTCACGGCGGCAAGATTGGCGTGAGGTCGGATGCCAACATGCGCGGCACCTGTTTTCACTTTACATGGCCTCGCTTTGCAAGGAGCGATCTCATTGAAAAAACTTGAAAGTGAAATGACCGTACTCCTTGTCGACGATGACGATGTCGTCTGGGAATGTCTTTCACGCAGCATCCAGAAGCAGGGGGCATCCATTTCTGTCGTAGCAGCCGTCGATGGCATAGAAGCGCTTGAAATACTGCGTGGTCTACATCAAAGCAAAAGGATATCAAATCCTTTCGTCGTGCTGCTTGACCTGAACATGCCGCGAATGAGCGGTTTCGAATTCCTACAGGAAGTGCGCAGCGATCCGGAGCTTGCATCGATTATGATCTTTGTGTTCACGACCTCAAACGAAGATAAAGACAGAGCGCGCGCCTACCAAGACAACGTCGCAGGCTACATTTTAAAGTCGTCCGTAGAGCCTCAGTTCAGCAAACTCGCAAGGTTGCTCGACGCTTATCAGAAAGCGGTGATACCGCCCGAGTTCCCATCAAGGAGAATTCCTTCATGAAAAGTATCATGTCGGCAATGAAAACCATTGGCAGCCCTTCAGCAGGCGCCGATGCAAAACTCTTCATGGAGGATTCATCCTCAGGCGAGTGGCCTCACAATTTTCAGACCAAGCATCTTTTGATCATAGACGACGATGACCTGGACCGCGAGCGCCTAAACCGTTATGTAAAAGATTCGGAACTTCCGATTGCCGTTTCGAATGCAGCCAATGCAGCAGATGCTCTCAGGATGATCGGCAATGGAGGTTGCGATCTGATACTCACCGATTACAACCTGGGCGACATGTCGGGAAACGAGTTACTTGCTCAAGTAAAGAAGGAAATAGGTGAAAGCATTCCTTGCATCATGGTGACAGGCGCCGGAGATGAGTCTGTAGCCATAGAAGCCTTACGCAACGGCGTGATCGACTATTTTCCGAAATATTCTCTGAAGCCTGAACGACTGCTTTCGGTGATCATTGCCGCGTTGCGCAAAAAGGATGTAGAGAGAAAGCTGCAAAAGACGCAGGAGCGCCTTTACAGGATGAGCTTGTTCGACGAATTGACCGGGCTGCCCAATCGCAATCTATTCCTTGATAGACTCAATCAGGCCATGCATTTTGGAAGGCGCAACAGCAGCGGCTTCACGCTCATGATGATCGACCTCAATCTTTTCAAGGAGATCAATGATACCTACGGGCACTGGGCGGGGGACCAAGTTCTGAAAACAATCGGCCAGCGTCTTCTTCCGGCGGCACGGGAAAGCGATACCTTCGCTCGTATCGGCGGTGATGAATTTTCCTGCATCCTGCATGAAGTCAATACAGCTGAGGCGGCAATAACCTGCGCCCACAAACTCCATTCGATTATATCGGTACCAATACATATTTCGGGAAACCTGGTTCGAGTCACTGCTTCCATAGGTTTCGCTCATTTTCCAGAGCACGGCGAAGATGCAACCACCATACTATCCAATGCCGACAGCGCCATGTACGAGGCAAAGCGATCGCACCAAGGCTTCGTCAGCTTCAGCCAAGATTGGCGTAGCAAATGCACTCTCGCCTCGATACCGGTTGCCCAGCGTCTGCATCAAGCGATACTTGACCACGAGCTGGTTCTCGAATATCAGCCCAAGGTCAACATCAAGAATCACCAAGTGATAGGAGTTGAGGCGCTAGTCAGGTGGAACAGCCCGAAATACGGCCTGATTATGCCAGGCGACTTCATTCCCATTGCAGAGCGCAGCACTTTGATCGAAGAGGTCAGCTTTGAAACATTCGACATGGCATTCGCTCAGTTAAGCGAATGGCAAAAACAGGGGCTCGACATCCAAGTTGCCACGAACCTCTCGGCGCGTATGCTGGACGACCAACACCTGGCTGGCAAGCTTAAAGAGCGTCTGGATACCTTCGGTGTCAGCGGCGAGCACGTCACGCTGGAGATCACAGAAACTGCGCTTGCATCGAGCTTTATAGCTACCCAGGATCGTTTGGCAGATTTACTGAAATTAGGCTTCAAAATAAGCATAGACGATTTTGGCAGCGGCTTCACTTCATTTCGTTATATACGTGATATACCGTTTTCAGAGCTTAAAGTCGATCGCTTGTTCGTGGAAAACCTGAAATCCGGAAGTCGAGATGCGGCGATCCTTCGCTCAATAGCCGTTATGGCGGAGCGCCTGGGCATAAGAGCCGTTGCGGAAGGCGTGGAATCTGCCCAGCAGATAGAAATTCTTGAATCCCTTGGTTACGGCTATGTTCAGGGCTACGTCATCGCCCGTCCGATCAGCGCAAGCACGCTTGTCAACTGGTTGGCGGCTTATGATTGCGCTCAAAAATTGGGCCGCTAATGCCGGCACGCACTATTACCTCGGCTCTCAGATATAAAAAGGCCAGCCGCCCAACGACAGCATTTGCGAATCACGGTATTATTTTTAATGATGTTGCCGTGCAATCTCTATGAATGCTCTTTGAATCACCCCGAGTTTCGTGGAGGCTAGTTGGTTTAAGTAACAGGCGGATAATTGTTTGGATCGAGCGCGTCGCACGG
This sequence comes from Pseudomonadota bacterium, assembly GCA_021782365.1. GTDB lineage: Bacteria > Pseudomonadota > Gammaproteobacteria > Burkholderiales > Gallionellaceae > Gallionella. The sequence continues at coordinate 405,717 of JAJXVB010000001.1, read as the reverse complement.
CTGCTTCACTCAGGAACCTACCGTTGGTCAGAGGTAAAGATAAATGCTGACAGTGGGTCGGAATGATCGTGAACGATATTCAACTTGATAATGGTTCGAACATTGCAAAAAAGCAGAGCAGTATCATCGTGCGGGAGAGACAAATCTGCGGCACACTCATGGCACACTCAGGTGCAAAAAACGGGAAAAAGCAGGAATTGGCCATAATAAGCAACATACTGATTTAATTGCTTTAGACTGTTTTCGATTGTGCTGGTTTTTACGCCCCCCTCGACTGTTAATCCGCAGGTCCCTGGTTCGAGTCCAGGTCGGGGAGCCAGATTCTAAAAGGGTTTCAGCTTAGACTGAAGCCCTTTTTTTGATCGCGACAAAAACGTGACAACTCGATCACGTTCGTTATCAGTAATTCTGCATATCCCATACAACACCTCTTTGGGGTGCTGCCGCATTATCACTCATCCTCCCTGTTTCCATACCGCTCAAAACCCCATCCGTGGTAGGATTCCCCTCGAGAATGCCAAACGAACTGCAAGCGAGGGGGAAATCGATGCGCTGCTCATCGCTGCGGGATGGGCTGTGCACGATGCAAACCCGGTCCATACATCTCGATAGCCGTCAGCCATGAACAACGAAGAACAACAATTTCTGAACGAGCTCGACAAAAAGCTCTGGACTGCCGCCAACAAACTTCTCCCCATGCTCGATGCCGCCGTGTACAAGCATGTCGTGCTCGGTCTCATTTTCCTCAAGTATGTTTCGGATTCCTTCAAGGAGCGACGCGAAGAATTGCAGGCCGCCTTTGCCGACCCCGTCAACGACTATTACCTTGGCGAGGACAGCGCCGACATCGTCGAGCAGGAACTCGAAGCGCGCGACTACTACACCGAGAAGAATATATTCTGGGTCCCTGCGCTTTCGCGCTGGGATTTCATCAAGGCGAATGCCAAGGTGGCTGTCGGCACGACACTGGAAGTCAAGAACGGCAAGACTTACGAATACAAGTTCAACGGCATCGGCCGCCTGCTGGACGACGCACTCGAAGCCGTCGAAAAGGAAAACCAGAAGCTCAAGGGCGTGCTCGAAAAGGACTACGCCAGAAAGCAGATCGATTCGGCGCTCCCCGGACTCATCGACCTCATCGGCGACATTCCCTTCAAGCATGTCACGCTCAAGGCCAAGGACATCCTGGGCCACGTGTACGAATACTTCCTCGGCCAGTTCGCGATCGCCGAAGGCAAGAAGGGCGGGCAGTATTACACGCCCAAGAGCATCGTCACCACCATCGTCGAAATGCTGGAGCCCTACCAGGGCCGCGTGTACGATCCCGCCTGCGGTTCAGGCGGCTTCTTCGTGCAATCGGAAAAATTCGTCGAGGAGCACGGCGGCAAATTAGGCAACCTTTCGGTCTATGGGCAGGAATCCAATCCCACCACCTGGCGGCTTGCCGCAATGAACATGGCGATACGCGGGATGGACTTCGACCTCGGCAAGGAGCCCGCCAGCACTTACACCCGCGACCAGCATCCCGACCTGCGCGCCGATTTCATCATGGCCAATCCTCCCTTCAACATGAAGGAATGGAATCAAGGCGTGAAGGAGGACGACCCGCGCTGGAAATACGGCATCCCGCCAGCCGGCAACGCCAACTTCGCGTGGATGCAGCACATGATCCACCACCTCGCTCCCCATGGCTCCATGGCGCTTCTGCTCGCCAACGGATCGATGAGCAGCAACACCAACAACGAAGGCGAAATCCGCAAGGCCATTATTGAGGCCGATCTCGTCGAATGCATGGTCGCACTTCCGGGTCAGCTCTTCACCAACACGCAGATTCCCGCGTGCATCTGGTTCTTGACGCGAAGCAAGGCCGCTCGCAATAGCTGGCGCGAGCGCCGCGGCGAGACGCTCTTCATCGACGCGCGCAACCTCGGCTTCATGAAAGACCGTGTGCTGCGTGACTTCTCGAACGAAGACATCCGCAAAATCGCCGACACCTTCCACGCCTGGAAAGCCCCGGCTAATGTGACCGCCAGTCATGGCGGGAATGCCGGCAATGCGAAAGCGATTGCCGGCCAAATCCGCACATATGAAGACGTTGCCGGTTTTTGTAAGTCGGCAACGTTACATGACATCCGCAAACACGACTACGTCCTCACCCCCGGCCGCTACGTCGGCGCGGCTGAACAGGAACAAGACGGCGAACCCTTCGAGGACAAGATGGCGCGGCTCACCGCGCAGCTGGGCGAACAGTTCGCCGAGAGCGCAAGGCTGGAACAAGCGATCCGCGAGAATTTGGCGAGGCTGGGTTATGGCGGATGAGTGGCAAACCCATTCGCTCGGTGACCTCACCGACAATCACGATGGTAAACGCAAACCGGTGAAGGAAACTGATCGTCGGCCAGGCCCATATCCGTATTACGGTGCATCTGGAATTGTTGACTACGTCGATGACTACCTGATTGATGGTGACTACCTGCTGATTGCGGAAGATGGTGAAAATCTTCGCACTCGTCAGACGCCCATTGCGTTCATGGCGCGTGGGAAGTCTTGGGTAAACAACCATGCGCACATCGTCACAGGAAATGAAAAAGCGGATACGCGCTTCCTTATGTATGCCTTGCAGGGAACGGACATCAGCGGTTATCTCACTGGCGCGGTGATGCCAAAATTGACGCAAGGTAATCTGAATAAGATACAGATTGAATGTCCGGAGATAGAAGAACAGCGCACCATCGCTCACATCCTCGGCACGCTCGACGACAAGATCGAGCTGAACCGCCGCATGAACGAGACGTTGGAGGCCATCGCGCGCGCGATGTTCAAGTCCTGGTTCGTGGACTTCGATCCCGTCCGCGCCAAGATGAACAATGAGCCGCCCGAATCCATCTGCCGCCGCTTGGGCCTCACCCCCGACCTCCTCGCCCTCTTCCCCGACCGCCTCACAGACTCCGAACTTGGCGAGATTCCGGAGGGGTGGAGCATTACGCCGCTGCCCGAAGTTATAGATTTTCTTGAAGGCCCGGGAATTCGGAATTGGCAATACACTGAAGCTGAGGACGGCATCAAGTTTATAAACATTAGATGCATCAAGGATGGTGACTTAACGCTAGATACAGCAAGCAAAATAACAGCAGAAGAAGCTTTCGGTAAGTACAAACATTTTCAACTTGCTGAGGATGACATAGTCGTATCAATATCTGGAACATTGGGAAGATTCGGCTTTGTGCGCAAAGCTCACCTTCCGCTCTCGTTAAATACCAGCGTAGTCAGATTTAGGCCGATTTCAGGAAAAAGCACGTTGTATTTCATAGCTGGATTTACGGAGAACCAGCTTCAGCGTGAACTCGAAATCCGTGCATCTGGTAGCGCGCAGCGAAATTTCGGCCCAATGCATTTGAAGCAAATCAAGATACTGCTACCTCCGCATCCGATCCTTCAAGCGCATGCAAATATTGTTGAGGGCCTGTTCCGAAAACGCCAAGGAAATTTAAACCAGATAGATGCTCTTGTTTCGATACGTGATGTACTCCTTCCCAAACTTCTCTCCGGTGAGCTGCGCGTGCCACAAGACGAAAAACTTATGGAGGCGACGATATGACGCAACCCGTTCTTTACCACCTCGGAAAGTTTCCGCCTGCTGAGCTCAACTGGAAAAGCTTGATCCCTTTGATCGGCAAAGCCAATGCCGGTCTGGCGCGTTACGATGGTTTACTGTCTGCGATTCCCAATGCTTCGGTGCTGTTGTCGCCATTGACCACGCAGGAAGCAGTGCTCTCGTCCAAGATCGAAGGCACGCACGTTACGATGGGCGAGGTGCTGGAGATTGAAGCGGGCGGCGAGCCCGCAGATGTCACCCAGCCTAAGCGTGATGATGCCGAGGAAATCCTGAATTACCGGGTTGCACTACGATCTTGTGTTGCGGAATTGAAGGAGCGGCCGCTATCCCAGCATCTGGTTCGACAGGCTCACCATCTGCTCATGCAGGGAGTACGCGGAAAAGATCAAACACCGGGAAGCTTTCGCACGGATCAGAATTGGATCGGCCCCAAGGGATGCCGTATTGAAGAGGCTAGTTTCGTGCCGATTGCACCCGCACAGCTTGGTTCGGGAATGGATGCATGGGAAGCTTATATGAATGGTGATGGCGAACTGGACCCCTTGGTGCAACTTGCCATCGTGCATATTGAATTCGAGGCGCTGCACCCTTTCAGGGATGGAAATGGCCGCTTGGGGCGGATGCTTATTCCTCTTTTCTTGCATAAGAAAAAAGTACTCAGTAGCCCCGATTTTTATATGAGCGGATATCTGGAAGCGCACCGCGAAACTTATCAGGAACGCTTGCGTTCCGTTTCGCGCGATGATGCCTGGACTGATTGGTGTGCATTCTTTCTTGAAGGGATCGTCGAGCAATCTGCCGAAAACGAGCAAAAGGCGAGGGCTATTCTTGCGCTATATGAAAAGGTCAAACGCCAGGTAGTTGACCTCACCCATTCGCAACATGCCATTCGGGCTGTGGACTTCATGTTCCAGAGCCCGATATTCAAAGCGCCCGATTTTACCGAGAAGTCCGCGATACCCAAGCCAACCGCAGCCCGCATTCTTGCGATGTTGCGGGAGGATGGATTGCTTCATACGCTGCGAGATGGGAAAGGTCGCAGGCCGGGAATTTATGCATTCCGCGAATTAATCAATGTCGCTGAAGGCAGGAGAGTTATTTGAGTCTCACGGGTGAATGATTAGCTGATATTTGTCTCACTTTATATAAAATATGAGACGAAAAGCGGGAATTGTTTAATACGCGAGACACAAGTTTTGATGTATGCATGACAATTATCTTATTGATAATAAATGGTTATTACTGAAGACGACCTCGAACAGCTCGCGCTTACCTGGTTTCAGGATGCCGGATGGGAATATTGCCATGGTCCGGATATTGCGCCAGATGGCGATGCGCCTGAGCGCGCGGATTACAAACAGGTGGTGCTGAAAGAGGTGGCGCGCGCTGAAGGAGTTGCTGGAGATGGAGGCGGGCGGGATCGATGAGGGATAGTCCATGAACAACGACAAAGTCGAGCTGGTGATCTTCCAAGACGCGGGGCAGCCGGTGGAAGTCAGGTTGGATGCCGAGCGCGATACCGTCTGGCTTTCTCAGCGGCAGATGGCGGATTTGTTCGAAACCTCGGCGGATAACATCAGCCTGCACCTGAAAAACATTTTTTCCGACGGGGAGTTGAGCGAAGAGGCAACTGCCGAGGATTCCTCGGTAGTTCGCCAGGAGGGCAAGCGCCGGGTCACCCGGCGGGTGAAACACTACAACCTCGATGCGATCATTTCAGTCGGTTATCGGGTCAGTTCGAAACGGGCGGTGCTGTTCCGCCAATGGGCCACCCGTACCCTGCGCGAACACCTGACACGCGGCTACACGCTGAACAATATGTTGGCAGGGGGCGGGAATTGATTACCGAAGACCACCTCGAACAACTCGCTCTCAAATGGTTCCAGGACACCGGCTGGGAATATTGCCATGGGCCGGACATCGCGCCCGACAGCGGCAATCCCGAGAGAGCCGATTACAAACAGGTGATGCTGACGGGGCGATTGCTCGATTCGTTAAAGCGCATCAATCCCGGAATCCCGGAATCGAATCTTGAAGAAGTGCTGCATCGCGTGATGAAGCTGCAAGAGCCCTCTCTGATCCAGAGCAACCGCAGCTTTCACGAGGCGATGATAGAAGGGCTACCGGTCGAGATCGAGAAGAATGGCGAGAAGCGCGGCGATCGGGTCAGGCTGATCGATTTCGAGAATCCGGAAAACAACCGCTTCCTCGTGGTCAACCAGTTCACGGTTCAGGGCGCGAAGCAGCCAAGGCGCCCCGATCTCGTGTGCTTCATCAACGGCATTCCCGTCGCGGTGATCGAACTCAAGAATCCTGCAGCCGAACAGGCGGACATCTGGTCAGCATTCAATCAGCTCGAAACCTACAAGAATGAAATCCCTGACCTCTTCGTCTGCAACGAGGCGCTCGTGATCTCGGACGGCATACACGCGAGGATAGGTTCCCTGACTTCGGACAAGGAGCGGTTCCTTCCGTGGAGGACCATCAAAAACGAGAAGGACAAGCCGCTGCTCGAATACGAGCTCGAGAAAGTGGTCAGGGGATTTTTCGATCCTGAGCTTCTGCTCGATTACCTGCGCTTCTTCATTTTGTTCGAGCAGGAGAACCACGGCGTCATCAAGAAGATCGCCGGCTATCATCAGTTCCATGCGGTGAGGGAAGTCGTCAAGGAGACCGTGAGCGCATCGACCAGGGAATCGGGCGAGCGCAAGGGCGGCATCGTCTGGCACACGCAGGGGTCTGGGAAGAGCATCTCTATGGTGTGCTTTGCAGGCAAATTGATGCAGCAGAAGGAAATGAAAAATCCCACCCTCGTCGTGGTGACGGACAGGAACGATCTGGACGGCCAGCTCTATCAGATTTTCGTCGGCGCACGCTCCATGTTCAAGGACACCCCGCGGCAGGCGGAAAATCGCGATGATTTGAAGGCGCTGCTCTCAGAGAAAACTTCCGGCGGCATCATCTTCACCACGGTCCAGAAATTTTCTCCAGGCCCCGATGAGGATGTATTCCCGAGGCTATCGGACCGCACCAACATCGTCGTGATCGCAGATGAGGCGCACCGCTCCCAATACGGATTCGGGGCGACGCTGGACAAAAAGTCCGGGAAATACAAATACGGATTCGCAAAGCATCTGCACGATGCGCTGCCGAATGCGACCTTCGTCGGATTCACCGGGACGCCGATAGAGACCGAGGACAAGGACACCCGGGCTGTGTTCGGAGACTATGTCAGCATCTACGACATACAGGATGCGGTCGACGACGGCGCGACCGTGCCGATCTATTACGAGAGCAGGCTCGCGAAGCTCGATGTGAACCAGGAAGAGATAGAGAAGATAGACGGCGACATCGAGGAAGTCTTCGAGGACGAGGAGAACGTCGCGATCAGGGAGGCGGCGAAATCGAGATGGGCCGCGCTTGAAAAGCTGGTGGGCGCGGAAGCCAGGATCAGGGAGGTCGCAGAGGACATCGTCAAGCATTTCGAGGCGCGCAATGCATCGGTCGAAGGCAAGGCCATGATCGTCGCGATGAGCCGCGAGATCTGCGTGCATCTCTATAACGCCATCGTTGCGATCAAGCCTGAGTGGCACAGCACCGATCCCAAACAGGGCGCAATCAAGGTGATCATGACCGGCTCCGCCGCCGACACGGAGCTCCTGCGCCCGCACATCTACAATGCGGCGACGAAGAAGGAGCTCGAGAAGCGCTTCAAGAAATTCGAAGACCCCTTGAAGCTCGTGATCGTGCGCGACATGTGGCTCACAGGCTTCGATGTGCCATGCCTCTCGACCATGTATGTCGACAAGCCGATGAAGGATCACAACCTGATGCAGGCGATCGCCCGCGTCAACCGGGTGTTCCGCGACAAGGAAGGCGGGCTCGTCGTCGACTACATCGGCATCGCAGCAGAGTTGAGGCGTGCGCTCAGGACCTATACCGAAAGCCATGGCAAAGGACTTCCGACGCTGAATGCGGCCGAGGCGCTCGCAAAACTCAAGGAGCTGATGGAAGTCGCGCAGAGTCTTCTGAATGACTTCGACTATTCTCATTACAAAACCCGGGCAACGAGCCTGCTGCTGCCTGCCGCCAACTTTGTGCTGGGATTGGAGGACGGAAAGAAGCGCTGGTTCGATGTTGTCCTGGGCATAACGAAGGCTTTCTCCTTATGCGGCACAATGGACGAAGCGATTGAATTGCGAGAGGAGATCGCATTCTTCCAGGCGATCAAGAGCGTGATTGCGAAGGCGACGGAGACAGACAGGAAGCTCTCGGAGGAAAAGAAGCACGCGGTGCTCAAGCAGATACTCGACAATGCAGTGGTGGCCGGAGGCGTGGACGATATCTTCAAGCTCGCAGGCCTGGACCGCCCGGACATCGGCATCCTGTCCGATGCATTCCTGGAAGAAGTTCGCCAGTTGCCTTTGCGAAATTTTGCAGTGGAGCTGTTGCAGAAGCTGCTCAACGACGAGATCAGGTCGCGCAGCAGAACCAATGTCGTGCTGGAAAAGAAATTCAGCGAAAGGCTGATGATCGCATTGAACCGCTATAGGAACCGGGCGATAGAAAGCGCGCAGGTCATCGAAGAGCTGATCGAGATGGCCAAGGAATTTCGCGAGGCGGCGAAGCGCGGCGAAGACCTCGGGCTCAACGAATCGGAGCTTGCCTTCTATGATGCGCTTGCAGAAAACGAAAGCGCGGTAAGAGAATTGGGCGACGACATCCTGAAAAAGATCGCCCATGAGCTGACCGACAAGCTGCGCAATAGCACCACGGTGGATTGGCAGAAGCGTGAGAGCGTCCGCGCTAAGCTTCGCAATCTGGTCAGGATCACATTGCGGCGATTCAAGTATCCTCCCGACATGCAGGAGAAGGCCATCCAGCTCGTGATGGATCAGGCCGAACGCCTGTCTGAAAACTGGAGCACAGAGGGCGCTTAAGCGTGACATGGAACCCAAGGACCTCGTAAAGCTGGTCAGCGATGCCTTGTCGCAAGAGCAAAATTGACGGGAGAGCGATCGCTCCATATGATGCCTTTGTCTGCCATCCCTGAATGTCCGACCCATGCAGCCCCAAACCGATTCTTCCATTCCCGTCGCGATCTACCAATCCGCCGATGGCTCGATTTCAACCGAAGTCAGGTTGGAACGGGACACGCTCTGGCTAAATCTGCAACAAATTGCTGAATTGTTTGGCCGGGACAAGTCCGTGATCTCCCGCCACTTGCGCAACATTTACAAGGAAGGTGAATTGTAGCAGGAGGCAACTGTTGCAAAAAATGCAACCATTCAAAACGACGGCTAATTCGGCGGCATGAGCCACTTGATCAATACCATTTAAAGTGCTTTAATTGGTGCCTTAATCAGTATAGGAGTCCACATGAACATCGTTCCCGCCCAGGAAATCAAGCGCCGCGGAATGGCGGCCGTCGATGAGGCGCTCTCGCAGGGTCCGGTCCACATCATCAAGAACAATCGCCTGCAATACGTGGTATTGACCGAGGAGCGCTACAGTGAACTCATCGAGACGCAGGAAGAAGCGGCACTTGCCCGCATCAAGGCCTCGCTCGAGGATGCCAAGGCCGGCCGTGTCACCCGTCACGCCAGCGTCAAAGCCCTGCTCAAGCATCTGGACAGCGAACCTTCGGCATGACCTGGACCCTGTCCACCACCGCCTTCTTCGACCGTCGCGCCCGCAAGTTCCTATCCAGACATCCCAACCTGCGCCCCCGCCTCGCTGAAACCCTTTCGAAACTGGCTGACGACCCCTTCCAGCCATCCCTTCGCCTTCATCCCCTTTCAGGGAAACTTCAGGGCATGCAGGCTGTGAGCATCACCTACAGTTACCGCATCACCCTCACGCTGCAAATCACGGAACAAGAAATCCTCCTCATCGATATCGGCAGCCACGACAAGGTATACGGTTGAGCGCCAGAAAAGAACATCAGGCGCTGACCTATCGCAAACCAAACTATGGAACCCAAGGACCTCGAAAAGCTGGTCGAGACCGCGATGCCTTACGGAAAATACAAGGGAACGATGATCTGCGACCTGCCGGGAAACTATCTCAACTGGTTCGCAAGGACCGGATTCCCAGAAGGCGAGATCGGGCGCCTGTTGGCTCTCATGCAGGAGATCGACCACAACGGTCTGAAGGGCCTGCTCTCCCCGCTCAAGCGCTGACTGCCGGGTCTTGCATGCAAAAGTTTATAACTTCAATACGGAATGCACGCGCTCGAGAAATTTGGGCGAGACCTTATCCGAGCGCTCGATCTTGCTGATGTAGGCCTGCGTCACTTTAAGGCGCCTTGCCAGTTCCTTTTGCGTCAGCTTCGCCCGGATTCTTGCAAGCGATACAGGATTGTCGAGATAGTCTTCAAGGACAAACGGAACATATTCTTCTGCCGTTTTTTTCGCGGCATTTAGCGTCGAAATTTTATTTTCTATCCTTTCCTTGAGCGCCTTGTATACCGGCATGGGAAGCAGCACGTACTCATCCTTTCCATCCAGCGACTTGATTGTCTGCAGTTTCATTTATAAACATCTCCGCGAGGTCTGATCTTTTCGATTGCAATGATCTTGACCTCATCCTGACGATCGAATATCACGCGCCAATTGCCCACCCTCAACCTGTAATAAGGTTCACCTTCCAATGGCTTCACATCCAATCCCGGATCATCAGGATCTTCGCCAAGGAGAACGATCTTCTCGGTCAGCCGAATTCGATCCGTCCTTGAAAGGCTTTGCAGCATTTTTCTTGCCTGAGGTCTGATGAGTATCTCGTATGGCATGGTTATATTATGAAGTTATATTTTGTTATATTCAAGCCCGATTTGAATGGGTTGCTTTCGGTGATGAATGGAGATGCAACTTGCGCTCAAGGATTCTCATTGAGGATTTTTTCGACATCCAGGATCCAGCTTCTGACTGCCCGATATTGCGGCGACGCTTCTTCATTTTCGATTTTCGGCCAGCGCCTCCTGATTTCGGCGTGAATCTCCTTCAGCCTCCAGATCGCTTCTGTCACCAGAACGTCGATTTCCGCGCATGTTTGCGGCTCGTTGTTCACGAGCTCCATGACCGTGCCATCGATGCCCGTGATCAATCCTACTTCCTTCAGCTCCAGCTTCAGCGAATTCATGCGACCCTGCAGGAAGCCGAGCATCGCGTCAGTGCCCGATATCGCGCGCGCCTTCCAGTCCTCCAAGATGAGGTTCAATTTGTCGAGCCTCGCGACGATGCGCATCTTGTCTTCATCGGTGCAGGTGAAAGACCCTCCATCCTCCTGGTAGAACACCTTGAGATGTCCGATCATGCGCAGTCCATAGCGCTTCGAATTGAATTTCAGGATGGTTCCCAGGCGCAGCCTTTGATATTCGCCGCTTTGGTCGTGTCTTCCTGCGATGATTTCGGATACCGCCAGGATCTGTCCGGGCAGGCTGATGGAATCTTCTTTCAGGCCGCGCGGGTATCCGCTGCCGTCCAGGCGTTCATGGTGCTGCAGTATGGCATCCAGCACTTCCTTCGGATATTCCTCGTATTCGTTGAGGATCATCCATGCAGTCAAAGGATGGGCGTACAAGTGGTTGCGCTCGGTGTCGCTCATGCGATAGGAAGGCTCGAGAAGGTCCGGGTTTACGTGCATGATGCTCATGTCGTGGAGCAGCCCCGCCGTTGCCATGTTCTCGAGCTGCTTTCCGCTGAGTCCCATCTGCATTCCGATATAGCTGGTCACCATCGCCACAAACAGACTGTGCTGGAACAGGTCATGGCTTTTTTCCCGCATGACGGTCAGCTTGAAGGCGATGGCCGGATTGAGCGGTATTCTGGAGATGAGTGAAAGAAAGTTTTCTTCGCCCCCGTTTATCGCGTTCCTCATGGATTTCAGGCGAGGATCCTGCTGCAGGATGAGCGTTGCTTCTTTCTTGAGGCTAGATGATGAGACCGCATTTTCTATGCTGAGGCACTGATCCAGGGCCGGCAGCAGCTTGTGGTTCAGCAGCTTCTCGTATAGCGAGCTGTCGAAGCGCGTGCCTGCGGCGACGAGCTTGATGTTTGCGGAGGAATAGATGTCGCGGGTGGTCACCATGCGCTTCTCGTTCCCCAGTTCAGTCACGCTCTTCAGGTAATGCGAGGAGCCGATCTGGTCCGATGAGATGTAGTTCAGATTTTCCATGACGGGAATTCCCTCGGTTTCTCGATTTCAGTTTTTGCATCCGATGTTGCCAGATGGCCCGCGGAATTCATTACTCTGACCGCTCAGGGAAGAAAACCGCTGGATTCGGCTGGCAGCGGGGTCCATTCGCTGGCGCTGTCCATGCGTAGCCAGTAGCGGTCGGCATGTTCCATGACGATGGTGTCGACATTCTGCGAGACTAGACGCGTGGAGGGCAGCTCGCGGATATAATCGCTGGGACTAAAACCGTCCGTGCTAAACGGGGTGTTTTGCAAAAACCGGCCAAGCATCGTGCTTACGGCCAGATAGCTGGTCGGAATGTCGATGCGTACCGGAGCGCTGCTTGAATGAGCGCCGACCAGTTTGATGCCGACTGGCACCATGGTAATGTCGGGGGTCGGAATGTCGCGCAGCCCGGAGACTTGCAGGCCATCACCTGCGATGTCCGCACCGTGTTCGGGAACCAGAATAACCACAGCATTGTGCTGGGTCGCGGCGATGCGGTCGATAAATTGGTCCTGTTCATCCAGCAGGCGCTTCAGGCGCAAGCGGTAGCTGTCGAGTCCCGTCTTTCCGGCATGCGCTCCCTTGATCTGGTTGCCGTCATGCAGGCTGATGGTGTTGTAATACAGTGCCACTTGCTGAGCGGGATTGGCAGCGCGCTTTTTCAACCAGCGCGACAGAACGTCGAAATCGTCACGGATGGGCGTGCTGTCAAAGGAAAGCTGAGCAGTCGGCAGGTCGGCAATGGGCATCGGCGCAATGTCGAGCCGTTGCTGCTGTACTTCCTGCAGGAAGTTGTTAAAGTGGCCATCGTGATTGAACGCCAGTTCTCGCTGAAAGCCTGCTTTTTCAAGACGGTCCATCAGATAGCAATCGTCAGGTGCCGCAGAATAGAGCTCGTTCTGTTTGGGCTGGCCGCAGGTAGAGCGCAGGATGCGGAGTGCAGCCGGGCCGCTGTACGAAGTGGCAGAATTGAAGCGCGTGAAGAGAAAATCGAAACGCTTCCAAATCGGATGATCGTCGAGCCCGGCTGCATGCACATCGTTCCATGAAAGTGAACAGACGTGAATGATCACGATGTCAAACGGCGGGGAACCGGTCGGAGCTCGGGACAGGCTCGCCTTGCGCTTCGCTTCATTGGCAAAGAACTGCGGCAGGATCGTGTCGAGCGGTCTGGCCGAGTTGTCCCCATTAACCGCCTGGTTTGGCTTGGCCGCGGCCGGAGAAAACTGTCCTGAGGCGGCCAGGGTGTCATGGTGAGTCAGCTGTGGTAGTGCCATGGCGGACATGACCAGCAACAGAATCACATCAATACGGAAGAGGCGGGTGAAGGCTCGCCAGACGGCCCACATAATTGTCAATAAGGCCAAGTCACGTATACGGATGAAGCGATCGGCGAGATCTGCCAGATAGGTCAGTTTGAACTGCATCATGGCGCCAAGATTGCCAATGATATGGCTTAAGGGCGGCAGCCAGGACTGGTGGTAGAGCAACGCCGCGCCAAGCGGCCATGCCAGGATGGTGCGGATGATGCGTTGGCGCCAGCCGGTGAATGGCATGAACAGAAATATGGCAAAGGCCAGGTTTTCCAGCGGTTGCAGACGGATCAAACCTTGGCTGTGAAGGAATAGCGATACTATGAAATAGAACTCCCAGCCGCCCATTCGAACTGCTTCGGCTTTCTCGTTCGGGGCTGCAGAATGAAAGGTCGGGGCGGGTTCAGTCGGATCGGTCATGGGTCGGGGCGGTAGTTGATGCATGGGGGGAAATAACGGTTCGCGACGGGACATAGGGACGCAACAGAATCGGGTTTGCCTGTTGATGGCGCCGCCGGTTGTCGCGCTGACGCGCCAGGCATATGCGGTAACCGAATCCGGCGCCAGCCACGAATACGGTCAGCAGTTCCAGCCATGTCATGTTGGGTCTCCACTGGGGACACGGCGCAATGGCAGGGAACGGCGGACGGCGGCGAGCGGTTTGTGCAGCTGTAACGGCGAGGTGGCGGCCATGCTGTCGGGAAAGACGTTCATGGGGGCTGCAGGAACGGCACCGGCCAAATCATCAAGCTGGCGGTCTATGTCTTCTTCTGTCAGGAAGCGGATTTCCGATTCGAACAGTTCGCTGGGTATGCTGAGGAAGATCTGGTTGAGCGCCTTGTCGATGTCGTTTTCGCGGCAGGCGAACAGGAATACATACAGATCCTTGCCGTCGTCGGTGCAAAGATCTCCGGCGCGGCGCGAGGCGAACTGGGAGATCAGGTTGCCTAACGGCTGATTGTTGGCCGGGCGCAGCCGGATCAAAGCATTGCGGATGAAGACTCGCCTCGATTTTTGCAGCGTATCGCGCACCGAGCGGACGAACTCGGCCGGGGGTAGAAAACCTGGCGGTCGGTTTGAGACGATGTCTTTTGATAGCAGCGGGTCGTTGCTGCGGATGCGGACATACTGGCGCAGCGTGTCGGTCAGCGATTCCAGGAAGGCCATGCCTGTTTCAGCCGGGGCAATGAAATCGGCACCTGCGTGCAGCAGTTGCCGTTGCCAGGCGTGGCGCACATGCATGTTGACCTCGCGTACGATAATCCGCACGCCAGATCCGAGATTCTGGCGCAGGTCAAACAGCGTGCGTGCCAGCATTTCCGGTTCGGTATCGCGATCGAAGGGCACGATAAGCGTGGCTGAACGTACGCCCTGTACTGCCTCGATCAGCGAAGGCAGGTCTTCCTTGACGTGCCAGTCCGGTGGGGAAAGCTCCTGCCCGGCCAGACAGGCGCGGGTGATGAACACTTCCTGTTCGTCGAAAGTCGGTCCCTGGCCAGGCTGTTCGATGGAACGTCTTTCGAGGCTGAAACCCGATTCATCGCGCTGCAGCGACCAGGTTTCGCTGCCTTCGATGCCGTGTGAACCAAGCCAGTGGAGGGTTTGCCAGTAAGCATGCCCGTCGGCTTGCCAGATGCGGGCCAGGCCGGCAAGCTGGTTGGCGTTGCGCAGCAGGTCGCGGGTCGGGTCTGTTTCCCCTGGCCGGTGTGGGAACAGCAGCAGCAGGCGGCGTTCGCTGCGCTCGATCTGCTGGCGGCACTGGTGCAACAGGAATGGATCGTGGCTGTCAGACTCCGGGCCATAGAAAGCCTTGGCATCGTCGATCACCACCAGAGCGGTCCGTCCGACACCGAGCAGGTTAAGGTCTTCAAGCAGGACAGAATAGGGTTTGTCGACTCTGAGCGGGTTAAGCCGGCACAGTCTCAGACGGCCACTGTCGAGCAATGCGTCGATGTCGGAAGCCGGATGCCATTCCAGAAGCAGCTTTTTCGGATCGTCGTGTGTGATCCAGACAGCCTGTCCGTCAGTAGCCGCTTCGGTCAGCGTTTTGCGGATCAGTTCAGTCACAGGCAGATTGTCGCTGTGAACGATGGCATAGACGCAGCCAGGCTGCATCAGGCTGCGATTTTCCGGCAGATTGCGCAGATTGATTTGATATTTGACGCTCATGCCTGGTTTTTCCTTGCAGGCAAAAGTGATGGACGAAGCGTATTGTAACATTCGGCCAGAATCGATGCACAGCCAGCAGGTTGCTTGCGCACGAGGTTCATGGTTGAACTCCGGAAGGTTGTTTTCCAGGAGGTCGGCCAGTGCGCAACGCGGCCAAGTTGGCAGCAATTTGCGGATCGAGAGGTGCCAGTCTAGCTGCGCGCTCGAGCAGGATTTCTGCCGTGGTGCGATCTCCCTGCATCAGACAAAGTCGCGCCGATTCATTGAGAAGGCCTGGGTTGACGTGGGCACCCACTAATGTTTCCGGCAGGCTGCAGGCGGCTGCCGAACCGGACAGGCTGAACAAGAGGAGGAGGCTTTTGAAAAGTCGCGCGCGCATGGTCAGAAGCTCGACGTGGGCTGGATGGGAGCGGGAATCAGGGCGACTGGACGCGCAGAGGCGGCATCGATGGCGTAGCGCAGATAAAACAGGAAAGTGTTCGGCGCATAGTAGGGCGAGCGTTCGATCGAAATCTGGTTGCCGACGAACAAGCCAGGGCTGACCTGGTATTCGGCGATTTCGCTCAAAGAATAGCCGCTGCCCGGCCCGCTGCTGGCGCTGTACATCGGATTGCCGGCCTGTTGCTGCAAGATAGGATTGGTCGGGAAGTACGGCGAGGCAGGCACTTCGGCATAGGAAGTGAAGACCGAGCCGCGCAGCACATATGACCAGCGGATCGAACGCGCCGCCCAAGTAACTGGCAGCGATACGGAACGATAGTTCTTCGGGCTATAGTAGCCGCCCTGGCCGAACGTGAATTCGCCGGTATCGCCGTTGTCGTGCCAGTCCATCGCTGTCAGGCCGAGCGAGAGCAGGCGGTCGTCCTGATTGATGATGCGCCAGGTTTCACCGGCCATCAGCCGGATACGCTGGTTGGATTCCACATTGGTGCCTGTCAGCCTGTGGACGCCGAACGTCGACCAAAAACCGAAGCTGCCGCCTTGGTCAATGCTTAGCCCGGCGCGCACACCGGTGGCCACGACGCCTCCCCAGACCAGTCCCGTGCGCGGGTCGGTAGTGCCGGCGAAAGACAGCAGCGTGCTGGTGTCGGGCCTGCGCGAAGCATCCAGCGACCAGGAGGCCGGGCCGAGGTCGCCTTTCCAGCGGACGCCGCCGACCCAGTTCCAGACGGCAAAACCGAGCGGTGTGGTGCCGAAGTCAGCCGTCAACTGCTGGCCTCGGAAGCCGGCGGTGACCGATGTGCCCTGCGCTTGCTGATCAGCCAGCGCTGCGCAGCCGCTCGGCGAAAGCAGAAGGGTGCCGAAGGTTTGTCTGGCATAGGAGCTGCTGCAATCGAGAACGCCCGCCTGCAATCTGACTGTGTCGGCCCGCATGAACCAGTTTCCGCCGTTCTGCCAGGCAGTCTGCCATTCGACCGGCATTTGCCAGGCGGTGAATTGAGACTGTCCAGGGGTCCCGGCGCGGCTTTCCCAGTCAATTGCGCTCGAGAGCCAGGGAATCTGGTTGTCCAGCATGGCGGCCAGTCGGCCATAATCATAATCGCTGCCGGGTGAACGCGCTGCAATTGCCGCTTGAGCGGAGGAGGCGGGAGGGTTGCCAGTCGTGACCGGCGCCGAGAGCGGCGATTCGGCCGCAAGCGTTGAGGTTTGCCGGGCCGTGAGCGATCTTTGCAGTGCGTCGACAGCCTCGTCATAGTGCCCGCTTTGCAGGGCGATGTCGCTTTTCAATTCCAGCGCACGGCTGTTTGCGGGAGATGCGTTCAGCACGGCATCCATCCAGCGTTTTGCAGCCGCCGGCCGGTCGTGGCCGATCAGCCATTTCGCAAGATCAAGGCGGGCGTCATCTGAGACTGGCTGTCCGCTTTCGAACCATTGCCCAGCCAGAGCTGCTGCGGCATCTCGCCCTTGCAGGCGGTAGAAGAGATCCAGCCACAGCGTGCGGGCATCGCTGTCTTCCGGTCGCGACTGCACCAGTTGCTGGCAGATGGCAATGGCTTCGTTGTTTTGTCCGTTTTCAGCCAGAATGCGCGCCCGAGTCAGCAGCAGCGCCGGGTCTTCAGGGAATTGTGCCTGCAAAGGGGCGATGGCCGCCTCAGCAGCAGCCGGTTCGCCATCGCGCAGGGCGGCTTCGGCCATGCGCAGAGCGAAGGTGCGGCGCAGTGCCTGCAACCGGTTTTCATCGCCGGCGTCGGCCAGATGCGGTGGCATGCCTGCCAGGCCGCTGCTCAGTGCGCGGTCGTCGCCCTGGTCGGCGAGGAATTGCAGGTATTTCAGCTGCCAGGCCGTATCGGGAGGTGGCGATGAACTGGCCATGCGCTCGAAAAGACGGCGCGCGCGCGCAGGATCGCCTTCGTGCGCCCATTCCTCGGCCACCAGAGTGGTCAGCGTCCGATCGCCGGCTACGGCTACTTCAGTCTGTTGCAGAATGGCGCGAGCCTGCTCGGTGTCATGGATAGCCGCTTGCTGGCGGGCGAGCCCGATCTGGACTGCGGTCCAAAGCTTCTGTTGATAGGCATCGAGCTTAGGAGTGCGGTCGGCGGGCGAGATGCCCTGCATGGTGGCCAGTGCGGCGCGATGGTCATCGAGGCCATCCAGGAAGATGGCTTCGGCATAGCGGCTTTCGGCATTATCTGGCTGTCGGGCGCGTAGTGCCAAGAAGACGGTGCGTCCTTTCTCTGGTTGGCCCTCGCGGGCATATAGGCGGGCCAGATCGAAGCTGAGCCAGGGGTTGTCCGGATTGAGCCGGACGGCTTGCTGCAGCAGGCCAATGGCCTGCCCGGGATGGTCCGCGGCGAGGGCATTGGCCTGTTCGCGCAGAAAATCCGCCCGGATCCGGTTCAGTTCGCTGCCGAGCTTTTCACGCTGGCCGGGACTGAGTCCGTCGACAAAACGTTCGAAGGCTGCCTGACCGCGTGTACGGCTGGCCTCGGCAAGGCGCGTCAGCGCATCGTGCCGCAGCGGGTCGCGGGCCAGCGCCTGCTGCCAAGCGCTGGCGGCCTGTTCATGACGATCTTGTGCGGCCAGTGCATCGCCGAGCAGAACAAGCGCATCCGGCTGGTCCGGTTGCTGATGCAGTGCTGTGCGAACGGCTGCTTCGGCAAGGCTTGCCTGGCCGGTTGCCAGCAGTTGTTTGGCGTTCTGCAACTGCCCCCAGAACTGGGCCGTGTCGATCAGGGAGTCCCATTTTTTGCGTGCGGCAGGCTGAGCTTGCCGCGCGCGGCGGAAATAGTCTGCGGCTTCGTCGTAACGCGCCTGCCGCAGGCGGACGATGCCAAGCCCGCCGAGTGCGTCTGGGTTGTCCGCAGCCAGGGTCATGGACTGTGTGAATTGGGTTTCGGCCGCGGTCAGGTCGTTGTCGCGCAGCGCCTGTTCGCCAGCCCTGCTGGCAACGGCTGCCGGACTGTCCAGTTCGCGTCGGCGCGCTGCGAGCGCTTTTTGCGTTGTAGCCAGTTCATCGCGGACGCCCTGATCGGTCGGGTCGCTATGCAGATACTCCTGTAGTTGCAGGATGTGGCGGGTGGATACATCATCGTGCATGACTGCCCCGCGCCAGGCGGCTTTAGCCTGACTGCCGTACTGCGGGTCGTGGCGCAGCGCTGCCAGGGCCTGCAGCGCCTGCGGGTCGACCGGTGCGCGAGATGTCTGGTGGATGGCCCACGCCAGCCGGTTGGCTAGACTGTCTGGGTGATTGTGCACCAGTTCGGCTAATCCCCGGCCAGCCGCCTGCCAGCCATCTGGCGTATGTTCGACCCATTGCCAGTATTCCCGCGCCAGATCATCGTCGGGCGGGCCGTCGGGATAAAGAGAGCGCGCCAGCGACAAGGCCTGAGCGTAATGACCGCCGCGGGCTAGCAGGCGGGCCTGTTGCATCCTGGCGCGGTCAGTCGTAGCCAGCCGCAGAATGGTCTGGATGCGGGCGATATCTGGGCTGTCAGGGCGGACGGCCTGAAGCCTGGCCAGTGCAGCCCGAGTTGCAATCTGGTCGCCGGCTTTGGCATGCAGTTGGGCGCGCAGGGTCAGTCCACGCTGATCGTCCGGTGCAACCGCATTCAGGCGATCAAGCTCCTGGCTGGCCAGATCGGGGCGTTGGCGTTCAATCCAGAATCGGGCGCGGTCGAGCAGAGCCGATGCTGAATCGTCTTGCGTTGCAGTCTTTGAGCTGGCTGTAGCAGCAGAAAGATCGGCAGAGTCTGGAGCCGGCAAGACAGGGGAGGGTGAGGAGGCAATCAGGTGCGGCGCATTCACCAGAACTATGCGGAAAACCACGTGTCCGTTCGCGAAATCCTGCTGAGGCAGTATGGCTCGCACATGGATGCGACCGCGGGCATAGTAGAACGCAGTGAGCCGTTCGGCAAGTTGCTCGAGTTCGCCCTGATTCAGAGTACGACCTTTAGCGTCGGCGATTTGCACTGCCAAAGTCGTGGGGCTGAAGGCTTTCGAGCCTGTGACTTCGATGGATTGTACCGTGACGGATGTATCGGAAGATGCATCGTGCAGAGCCTGCGCGTGGCCAGCAAGACCGTCAAGCGCCAGCCCGATCAGCAGTGACGCCGTTTTGCGTTGCAGGCGCGCGAACCGTTTCATCGGTGATCGCTCTCCAGCCGACGGCGTGTGATGGCGTTCAGGGCGCGTCGCACTCTCAGCGTGGCGACGACAGCCGCGATTACCGCAAAAAGTATCAGTAGGGCTGGGTGGCGGGACAGCCACAGCCAGAGTCGCACCCACCATGGCAGGTGGCCAACGCTGTAGAGTTGGCCGACGAGATAGCTGTCGATGTGGTCGCTATGGAAGAACGCTTCGCTGCCCTGGATCTGCTGCGTTTTACCCGAATCATTCAGGGCGTCGAGCGCCAGTTGCTGGCGGGCAGGATCGGATGCGACGAAGGCGACCACGCTGCGGTGAGGCGAAAGCGGGGATTCAAAACCGATCAGCAGCGCCAGCGGACCATTGCCGATAAAATCTTCCTGTGCAACTGGCGTGGGATCCGGATGCGATCCGAATTCGAACCAGTCATAGGTGAAGGTGGGATTGTTTTGCGGTTGACTGGCCTCACGCCGATCATTGACCAGGTTGGCGGGCAACGACTTTTTCCATTTTGCCAGCAACCCTGCATTCAGCGAAGAGCCGATGACCAGCAGATCGGCATCCTTCAGTTTGGATTCGTCATCCGGTCCGGCTAGTCGGAAGTGCGTCGCAGGATAACCGGTGGCCGCGCTCAGGTGGCCTAGCAGGTCAAGCAAGGTTTCGATGTCGTGGGCGGAAGGCTGTGTCGGCAGGACTGCTACGGTCTCTGAAAGGTCGGCTTGGCGTGTGAAAGGGTAGCCGAGGCTTGCGAAATAGTTCAGGTTCGGCAGCTCGGTGTAATGCAGGAATTGCGAGAAATCGATGGTCGAATCGGCGTCGACCGCAGCGTGGGCGTTCTCGGTTTGCGTGTCTTCGCAGCGGCCAGTCTTGTGCCATGCGAATGAAAAGGCGAACTGGAGCTGGTTGCGGGTGCCCAGTTTGTAGGATGGCAGGAACAGCGAGTGTCCTTCGCCAAATAACCCTTGCTGGTCGAGCGCCAGTTCGATCGGATGTTGCAGCGTGCCGCGACCAGATCTCAGGTTGAAACCTTCGACCAACTGATTGTTGGCGCTGACGGTCAGGCGCGATACCTCGTCTCCATGCACGGGACTGTAATGGAATTTAACATCGAGCGGGATGCCGCGGCTTCGCCAGCCGAAAAGGTCTGGCGGCATGCGCAGGTTGAGGCGGACGGCATCCGGTTCATGGCCGGTGCGTTCAAGATCCATCGGAGAGTCGACCAGTTCGCCGAATTTGACCGGCCGGTCAAGGCGGATCCATCGCGGCGCATCGTAGGGGACCCGTGTGGAAGGCATGTTGAAACCGCCCACGCTGACCCGGTCGCCTGAAAGCGCGGCATGGCCGAGCACTAGCGACAGGGCGGCTTGGTCGATCTCGCGGCCGTTGCGGCCCATCACAAGCAGAAGTTTCGAGGTGCCGTCGGTCGGGTTGGTCATTTCGGCCAGCATCGGACCGTCGATGCGCAGGGCCGGGTCCAGCCAGGCGGGGCGGGATGCGGCACTGACGAAAACCAGCGCATGCCCGGCCGGCAGACTGCCGAACGAAACCGGGAAGCGGGCACCGCGCCAGTCGCTCAGCGCGCCGAACCAGGAGGCGACGACGCCGGCGGCATGCAGCATGTCCTGATTTGGCGTGGCAGGGAAGACCACCGGCAGGATTAGTTGCTGTTCATCGCCACGGGTGAAGAACGGCGCCGGCAGACGCCCCAAGTCGTTGTCGAGTGGCAGGCTGCGAAGGTGCAGTTCCAGTTTGCTGCCGCCGTCGATGGCTGCCCACAGGGTGGTGTTCTGCGGATCTTCGCAGTCGTTGCTGTAGTGGCCGATGAATTGGAAACGCAGCCGGTTGAATTCGACCAGCAGGCGCGGATCGACCGGAATGTCGAGCTGGGCCTGCTGACCGGGATTGTCGTGCGTGATCGGCAGGATGCCGATCAGTTCGTCGTTGAGAAGAACCTTGATGTGCGACATGCCCGGGATCAGCGATGGCGAGTATTTATAGTGCAGGTGCAGCATGGCCTGGTCGACCAGTTTGTCGTTTCGCAGGCCGAACGGCACGGTCAGGTTGCCGTCGGTACCCTTGAGCGGAAGCTGACCTGGATTGCCGTATAACCGGTCGAGCCTCAATTGCAAGACGCTGTCCGCCAGCGCCGGGTCGGAATCGGTCGCATGCGTGGCGTTGGTCGCCGGGCTGGCGGCAGAAAGTGCCGGCAGACCAAAGAACAAGAGTAGCAGGAGAGTAAATGGAAGCATAATGGTCAAAATCCGGAAGCAGAGAAGTCAGGACGATGGGGCAACCACCAAGAGATTTTTTTGAGTTTGTGCTGCGAATACAGATCGGTCTTATCGAGACGCATGAGAATGTGGTCGGCCAGGCGGCGGTAGCCAGACAATCCGGATGAGAGAAATTCGGAAAGGCTGGCTAACGGGCGGTCGAATGGCCGATCGGCAGACCAGTCGATCCACGCGTCGGCACGTCCGAACGTGCATTGCAGCAAAGCGCTTTCCTGTGCTGAGTCTTCCAAGTTCCAGCGCAGCCTGAGGCGGTCGTCGAGGGTGTCGATGATTTCGGCAGGGAACACGAATTCCTCTTCGCCGCGCCACAACGAAACAGCTACTCGTTCGCCGGGTCTTGCTGCCTGCCTGTTGGTCAGTTGAATGGCGGCGCCGCCCATCGAGATGTCTTCGGTGGTGCAACGAAGCAGATGGCCGTCCGGAAGATGCAGGATGGCCGGAAGATTCATGCGTACACGGTGGGTGATGCGCAACTGTTTTGCTTCGGAAGCGACAAAAATTGCACCGCCGAGGATCAGGAGGTTATAAAAGGTCCACAGCATGTTTAGCCAGACTGTAGAGATCTCATCCGATGGGCCTTCCAGAATACGCAGTCCGCCGGCGGCGAGACCTACCATGTTCGCCACGATTAGGCTGATGAATGGCGTGGAAATGGACAGGTCGAAAAAATCTTTCTCGATCAGACCGCCCTTGGCGGTGACGTTGAATGATCCGGCGTGAGGGTTGATCAGCGCGGCGGCAGTCGGTCTGGCGATGTACCAGGACAGGACGGTTTCATACAGCTCACCCCAGAACGAATAACGGTACTTGCCCTGGATGCGCGAGTTGGTCATCGATCCGATTCCGATGTGCAGCAGGGCATATGACATTACGGCGATAGGAGACGCATAAATGACATAGGCGTGGAACAGCAGAAAGGCCAGAGGCGATGTGAGGAAGATAAGACGTGGGATGCCTCCGAAGAAATGCATCATGGCGTTGCCGTAGCAGATGCGCTGGGCGAGACTCAGACCCTTACCCATGAACGGATTGTCGAGGCGGAAAATCTGTGCCATGCCGCGCGACCAGCGGATGCGCTGACCGATGTGGGCCGACAGCGACTCGGTTGCGAGACCTGCAGCCTGAGACAGATTGATGTAGGCTGAGCGGTAGCCTGCACGATGCAGTTTGAGCGCCGTGTGGGCGTCTTCGGTCACTGTTTCGGTGGCCACGCCACCGACTTCCTCCAGCGGCGTGCGGCGAAGCACGGCACAGGAACCGCAGAAGAAGGTTGCATTCCAGAGATCGTTTCCATCCTGGATCAGGCCATAGAACAATTCGCCCTCATTGGGTACGACACGAAATGTGCCGAGGTTGCGCTCGAAGGGGTCTGCGGAATAGAAGTGGTGCGGTGTCTGCACAAGTGCCAGTTTTTCGTCACGCAGGAACCAGCCCAGGCTGGTCTGAAGGAAAGAGCGGACCGGGATGTGGTCGCAGTCGAATATTGCCACGAATTCCCCGGTCGAGCGCTGCAGGGCATGATTCAGGTTGCCTGCCTTGGCGTGGCGGTTATCGGGTCTCGTCAGATAGTGGATTCCGATCGATTCGGCGAACAGGCGAAACTCTTCCCGCCTGCCGTCATCGAGCAGCCAGATGTTCAGTCGGTCTGCAGGATAGTCGATTTCGCAGGCAGCCAGAATGGTCTTGCGGACCAGGTCGAGTGGTTCGTTATAGGTCGGGATGAACAGGTCGACAGTCGGCCAGGAGTTTGTGTCTTCGGTCATGACTGCCAGGGGGCGGCGCAATGGCTGCACGGTCTGGATATAGCCTGAAACCAGGATTAGCCAAGTGTGGATCTCTGCGCCTAGCAACATCAGTCCCCAGATCCAGTCGAACAAGTGATCCCAGTTCAGAGTGTAGCTAAAGCGCCACCAAAGGTAGCGCGAAGAGGCGATGATCGACAGGGAGATCATCGCCAGCGATGCCAGCGTACCCTCGATGCGTCTCAAAAGGAGAGACATTGCGAACAGTGCGGCGGCGAAAAATATTTGTGAAAAGGTATCGAGCGGAGTGCTGATACAGAGGAAGACCAGCAGCCCTGTGATGCTCCATGAAACATAGCGCAGCACCGGCGATTGCCATAGTGGCCATTCGGCGGCCGCATCGAGCCGTGCTATCTGTTCGGCATCAGGCAGCATGCGTGGTATGCGGCGGTTTGCTGCGGCGATCCAGGGCGCGCAATTCTTGCTAAACCGGTGGACAGTATCCGCCAGTCGGACAACAGTCCGCCGGAAGAATCCGGTTGCGTTGTGGCGTTTTTCTGGCATTTGTGGGCGAATTACAATGAGCCATAGAAGTTGCAGCGGGAGACGGATCAGATCGGCCGGCTGCAGATTTTGCAGGTCGATGTGCGGGAACCAGGGAGCCAGTTTTTGCAATAGGGTTTCGCGCTCGGTTTGGAACGAGCTGCGCAGCAGCAGCGATCGCAGCAAAGCTGTCGGCCTAAGCTGCAGATTGCGTCCAATCTGCTCATGCCAGCGGATATTCTTCGGATTTTCGGCACTCATCTTGCCGCCGGTGCGCTCTGGCAATGGTTGTGCAACCATGCCGACAGATGAAGCAGATCGGCGGCGGCCTGGCTGGATGAAGCGTAATCGTAAACGGTCTGGCGCGCGGCCAGCGCTTCGCGCACCGCTTCGTCCCGATGGATCTGCTGAGGCAGCAAACGGTCCTGCAGTCGCGTGCGCATCCAGTGCAGCATGTCATGATCCAGCGTGCGGCGCGCATCATAGCCATTGATCACGAAATGTACCTTTGCCGAAGAACTGGACGGTAGACGGGCGGGTAGGCTGGTGGCGCGTGCGCATGAGGCCGCGTCTGGAGCCAGAACGATGAGAACGGCTGTCGAACGGGCCAGAACCTGTCTTCGCAGGGGAGTAAAGGGCCAGGGAACGTCGCTGACGATCCAGCCATGTTCTTGCATGTCCAGTGCATCAATGCTGGCGTCGAACCAGTCTGCATGCTCAGGTCGGGCGAATGAGGTTTCGAAAGTGTTGATTCCGTCGTCGCCAGGATCGCCATACGGCAGGAAGTCGATGCCCAGCGCGCTGTGCCAGGCGGCATCGTTCCATGCTTCGCCGGCCAACCAGGAAGACGCAAGGCCGCTCCGATCTTCCCATGGCATGCCAAAATGTAGCCGCAGGGCATTGGCCGGCGAGAAATCGAAGGCGACGACCGCCACACCTTGTCGGGCAATTCCGGCGGCCACATGAGCCGCAAGTGTGGTGGAGCCTGTTCCGCCGCAGGCGCCGACAATACTGAGCACGTTCATGGCAATTGCTTGTCTGGCATTTACAGGGTCGACCGGTCAGGTTGATGAATCGGTTCTGCGCTGACTTCGCAAAGTAGCTTCCAGCGTCTGAAGGCAGTGTCCCGCTCGTTTTGGCGGATTTCTTGGTAAGAGGCGGGCGGACAGTTGACCTGGCTATACAGCCGTTGGATATCTGTGGGCTGCAGCATTTCGGTCAAATTGTCCATTGTGTTCACATTTGGGATAGATCAGGTTGGCATGCTGCATGCATTTTTATATTATTTTTTAGTATTTACGTAAATATAAAAGATAGCAGATGCCTTGTAAAGTCACGGTTGACAGTCACGGTTGACAGTCACGGTTGACAGTCACGGTTGGAGATGTTTCAGCCATGTCCCGCCAGGTAGTCTGAGTCAAAGAGTCCGGAGTTGGTCGCCACCCAGAAAGTTCGATTATTTGTATTCGTCTGCGAAATAATCTAGCCTACACGATGGCAAGAGGTTCATTGAGAGAAGTCGTCATCCGATCAGATGGGTAGGATTGAATTATGGCGAATGCGGTATTACAGGGCAATGGGTTTGAAGTTCACTTCAGAAGCCGCGGGGTGGGGTCATTTGGCTGGCCAAAACTAATCGAGCAGGAACGTGACAATATGGAGTTCCGGGAGGCGGCCGTGGGCCGGAGTTTTTCCAATCCTAAGCCCGGCCTTGACTATGTGCTGCAATTGATCGGTCAGCTTTTTCTGCGATGAACCGGCGCGAGTTTCTAGTAGCAACGCTGGCGATGGTCGGCGGAAATGGAATTCAGCTTCCAGACGACCCGATACTGCTGGAAGGATACCGACGCTTCGTCAAAGCGCACAGCCGTAATGGACTGGTTTTCGACAATGGAAATGGCAATATCTCCCACAGCGAAGGTCAGGGCGTGCTGCTGCTGTTTTCGGCGCTGCTCGGCGATCATCGCGTTTACCGCTCAACGCGCGACATGACTTTGCGTCTCCGCCGCCCAGATGGGTTGTTCTACTGGCTTGACCCGCAGGGCCACATCACCGACCCCAATAACGCAACCGACGGCGATCTTTACATCGCATGGGGGCTGGCTGTCGGTGGACAGCGTTTCGGCCGGACTGCCGATCTTGATCTGGCACGTCAAACACTGCTTGCGGTTCGCGCCCAACTGCTGCGTGACGATCCACACGGCACCATTCTGCTGCCTGGGGCGCAGGGGTTTACTCACCCTGACCAACCGTCAATCATCAATCTGTCCTATTGGTTGTTGCCGGCCTTCGAGCGTTTTGCCACCCTGGCACCCGAAGTGCCTTGGCAGAAACTCGCTGATAGTGGGCTTCGCATCGCTGCTTACAGTTATTTCGGCCGCTGGTCACTGCCGCCCGATTGGCTGCTACTCAGCGATCCAGTCCGTCCTGCGCCCGGTTTCCCCCCGCGCTTTGGCTATGATGCCATTCGCATTCCGCTTTGGTTGTTCTGGGCAGGTCATGACCGTCATCCGCTGATTGACCGCTTTCTGCAATGGACTCGAAGCGACTCGGCACTCCCGGCCTGGGTCAATCTCTCCGACGATGCTGTTGCAGACTATTCAGCCGGCCCTGGTCAAATGGCTATTGTCGAAGCCGTTTCTGGGGGGGGGATTTCACACACTGTCAGTGGAGAAGATTATTATCAGGACAGCCTGATCCTGCTGGCACAATTGGCTGAACGTCACCGCACATCCGCTCTGCCGGCCCGCAGTTGATTTATGTTTCTCAGGGATAAATTGTCTTTTATGGTATTTTGCACTAATCAAAATATCCATAAGTGCTAAATATGGCGGAGAGGGGGGGATTCGAACCCCCGTTGGGATATTATCCCAAACACGCTTTCCAGGCGTGCGACTTAAACCACTCATCCACCTCTCCGAAAGGGCGCGCAGGATAAACCAGATTGGAGTTTGCTGCAATAACTATTGCAGCAAAGGGGCGGGAATCGGGCCTGGCTGTGCTATATTTCCCTGCAAGATACGCCCCTCGACTGCGCGGGCTGCACAGGAAATTCAAGACAAGGTTTGCATATGGATCACCACCACGAACACTGCTCTCACCACCATCACCACCATGGCGATCCGAACAGCCGCGCCTTCGGCATCGCCATCTTCCTCAACCTGCTCTATGTCGCGGTCGAATTCGTCTACGGGCTGATCGCCAATTCGACTGCGCTGCTGGCCGATGCGGGACATAACCTGTCCGATGTGCTGGGCCTCTTGCTGGCAGGAGGGGCAGCCATCCTCGCGCGCAAGGCCCCGAGCGGCCGCTATACCTATGGTCTGCGCAGCTCTTCCATTTTGGCGGCTCTGGGCAATGCGATGTTTCTGCTCGTCACCTGCGGCGCGATCGCATGGGAAGCCATATTGAGGTTTTACCAGCCTCCAGAGGTTGCCGGCATGACGGTGATCGTGGTCGCTGGCATAGGCATCGCGATCAACGGGCTTTCCGCATGGATGTTCCTGAGAGGCAGCCACGATGACATCAACGTGCGGGGTGCCTATCTGCACATGGCGGCGGATGCGGCTGTTTCGCTGGGCGTGGTCGTCGCGGGCTTCATCATGCTCTTCACAGGCTGGTACTGGCTGGATCCCCTGGTCAGCCTCGTGATCGTTTCCGTGATCGTCGCGGGCACATGGAGTCTGCTGCGCGAATCGGTGCACCTTGCATTGAGCGCGGTGCCAGCGAGCATCGATCTGCCGCAGGTGGAAGCCTATCTTCGCTCCTGCAAGGGGGTTGCCGACATCCACGACCTGCACATCTGGGGCATGAGCACCACGGAGAGCGCGTTGACGGTGCACCTCGTGATGCCAGAAGGCTATCCAGGCGATGAATACATGGACGGCATCATGAATACGCTGAAGGAAAAGTTTTCGGTCCATCACAGCACGCTGCAGGTGGAGCAGGGCACGACCGACCATTCCTGCGCGCTCGTTGCGGCCCACTGACATGAGCGAGGAAATCCAGAAGCTGCGCATAGACAAGTGGCTTTGGGCCGCGCGCTTCTTCAAGACGCGCAGCCTCGCTGTTGAAGCGATAGAGGCGGGGCGCGTGATGGTCAACGGCGCGCGCGTCAAGGTCGCGAAAGCGGTGGGAAGCGGGGACGAGCTCGAGATACGCATCGGGCGATACCAGTTCGATGTGGAGGTGCTCGGCATATCGGGAAAGCGCGGACCCGCGAGCGAGGCGCAGAAGCTCTATGTTGAGAGCGAGGAGAGCAGAAAGCGGCGCGCCCTGCTTGCGGAACAGCTCAAGGCTGAGCGCCCTACCTTCAGGGGAAGGCCCACCAAGCGGGATCGCCGGCTGATAGAAGAGTTCAGGCGTGGCAGGTAAGCCTGCAAAATGGCGCAAGCGCGCGCTCGAGATCCTGCTCTTCGCGCTCTTCGTTGTCGGCATAAGAACATGGCAGCAGCGCGACATGCCGAGCGGCCCTGCACCATCTCTTGAAGGGACAACGCTAGAAGGCGGTCGCTATGAATTGCCATCGCATCCGGCAAGGCCTGTTCTGGTTCACTTCTGGGCGACCTGGTGCCCTATATGCCGCACCGACCAGGGCACGATAGATTCCATCGCGCATGATTATCCTGAAACCATCACGGTCGCGATGCAAAGCGGAAGCCGGGATCAGGTGATGAAGCACTTGAAGGATGCGAATCTTGGCTTTCGCGTGGTGAACGACCCTGCCGGCAGCATCTCGCATTCATGGGGTGTGAATGCGGTGCCCGCGAGCTTCATCATATCCCCTGACGGAAAGATCCGCTTCATAGAGGTCGGCTATACGACGGAAATCGGCCTGAGAATCAGGCTCTGGCTCGCCGCGCTCTGAACCTTAATACTCCCTGAAGCAAATGGGTGTATGCTATGGCGACGGAGGCGGGGATGGGCAATCTCGGGAAGATCGTTTCGGTGCGCGGAAGCGTGGTGGATATCCTCTTCGAGGATTTCCTGCCGCCCATCTATTCGCTCCTCTATGCGGGCGAGTCGATCGCAATCGAGGTGCTGACCCAGATGAGTTCGCATCTGGTGCGCGGCATCGCGCTGACCCCGACCCAGGGGCTCTCCCGCGGCATGGTTGTGACCGACAGCGGAGGCCCTCTCAGGATTCCTGTAGGCGCCTCGATTTTGTCGCGCATGTTCGATGTCTTCGGCAATGCGATAGACCGCCTGCCGGAGCCTGAAGGCGTCGAATGGCGCAGCGTGCATAGCGCGCCCCCGCCTCTATCCAGACGCTCCACCCAGTCGGAAATATTCGAGACCGGCATCAAGGTGATCGATGTGCTTTCTCCGCTCGAGCGGGGAGGGAAGGCGGGCCTCTTCGGCGGTGCAGGCGTCGGCAAGACGGTATTGCTCACCGAGATGATACACAACATGGCGGGGCATCATTCCGGGGTCAGCATCTTCTGCGGGATAGGCGAACGCTGCAGGGAAGGGGAGGAGCTTTACCGCGACATGAAAGAGGCGGGCGTGCTGCCCAACATGGCGATGGTGTTCGGGCAGATGAACGAGCCTCCCGGAAGCCGCTTCAGGGTGGGCCATGCCGCGCTCACGATGGCCGAATACTTCAGGGACGACGAGCATCGCGATGTGCTGCTCCTGATCGACAACATCTTCCGCTTCATCCAGGCCGGATCCGAAATCTCGGGGCTCATGGGCCAGATGCCTTCTCGCCTCGGATATCAGCCTACCATGGGGACTGAGCTCTCGGGGCTCGAGGAGCGCATCGCGAACACCGACACGGGCGCGATCACTTCGATCCAGGCGGTGTATGTGCCGGCGGACGATTTCACCGATCCTGCAGCCGTGCACACCTTCTCTCATCTCTCCGCCTCCATCGTGCTATCCAGGAAGCGGGCGAGCGAAGGGCTCTATCCCGCGATCGATCCCCTGCAGTCCGGTTCCAAGATGGCGACTCCGGGTGTGGTGGGCGAGCGTCATTACCGGATCGCGCAGCAGATCAGGAGCACGCTCGCGCAGTATGCCGAACTCAAGGACATCATCGCGATGCTAGGACTCGAGCAGCTTTCATCGAATGATCGCGCGATCGTCGCCCGCGCGCGCAGGCTGGAGCGATTCCTGACCCAGCCCTTCTATACCACCGAGCAGTTCTCGGGCATCCCCGGAAAGCTGGTCAGCCTCGAGGATGCGCTGGAAGGCTGCGAGCGCATCCTGAACGACGAATTCGCAAGTGTGCCGGAAAGCGCGCTATACATGATAGGAGCGATATCCGAAGCGGAGGGAAAGGCATGAGGCTTGAGATACTTCTGCCGCATCAAATCCATTCCCGCATGGAAGAGGTGATGAGCATCGTCGCTGAGACGCCCGATGGCTCTTTCGGGATACTGCCAAGGAGGCTGGATTGCGTGATGGCGCTGACAGCGGGGATACTGACCTTGGCGACAAGAGAGGGTAAGGTTCATGTCGCAGTGGATCAAGGGATACTGGTCAAGGCTGGAGACGATGTGCGCATCGCGGTGCGCAACGCAATCGGAGGAATGGCTCTGGGAGAGTTGCGCGAAGCGGTGGAGCGGGAGTTCGTCGACATCGATGAAGATGAGAAGCAGATGCGCTCCGTGCTTGCAAGGCTGGAGAGCGGTTTTCTGCGCCGCTTTGCGGAGTATCATCGTGGATGACGATTCGGAAAAGAACTTCGTCCGCAGGGTGGGCGAGCAGGAGAGGCGAAAACTCAAGGCGGGCAAAAGCGTTACCATCTGGTCAGGCCTTGGCATGATGGGGCTCGTAGGCTGGTCGGTCGCTGTGCCGACGTTGCTTGGCACGGCGCTCGGGTTGTGGCTTGATGATCGCTATCCCGGCCGCCATTCGTGGACGCTTGCGCTTTTGATGGCAGGGCTGACGCTGGGCTGCCTGAATGCATGGCGCTGGGTTGCAAAGGAAAACAGGGAAATCCATAAATGAATGCATCCTTGATCTCTTCATTGTCCATGGGCGCAGCACTCGGCGTGTTCTTTTTCGGAGGGCTCTGGTGGACGGTGAAAAAGGGTCTTTCATCCCCAAGGCCCGCGCTCTGGTTTCTGGGCAGCCTGCTCTTGCGAAGCGCGGTGGTGTTATGCGGCTTTTATTTCATAGGAGATGGCGACTGGAAGAGGATCGCCGCCTGCCTTGCGGGGTTTGTTGTCGCGCGCCTCATCGCAATCGGATTTCCAAGGGGGGAGAGCCATGCACCTTAGCTCCGACGACGTGATTCTCTGGCAGCACGGCTTTTTCAAGCTCAACCTCACGATACTGACCACATGGGGCCTGATGCTGGTCATGGTCGTCTTCTCGCGCGTTGTGACTAAGAGGCTCTCGGATGGCATGCGCATCCCGCGCCTGCAGGGCATGCTGGAAGTCATCGTGAGCACGACCAGCAAACAGATCGAGGAGGTGGGGCTCGCGCATCCCGAAAAATATCTCGGATTTCTGGGCACGCTTTTTCTGTTCGTGGCGCTTTCCAACCTGTGCGAAATCATACCCGGATACGAGCCTCCGACAGGTTCGCTTTCGACGACGGCAGGGCTTGCGATCTGTGTTTTCATCGCGGTGCCCCTTTTCGGCATCATGGAGACCGGATTCAAGGCCTATCTTGCGTCCTATCTCGATCCGACGCCCTTGATGCTTCCCTTCAACATCGTGGGAGAGCTTTCGAGAACACTCGCGCTTGCGATCCGCCTTTTCGGCAACATCATGAGCGGCTCGATGGTCATCGCGATCCTCTTGACCGTCACGCCATTCATATTTCCGGTCCT
Source organism: Pseudomonadota bacterium (assembly GCA_021782365.1). Lineage (GTDB taxonomy): Bacteria > Pseudomonadota > Gammaproteobacteria > Burkholderiales > Gallionellaceae > Gallionella. The sequence continues at coordinate 373,494 of JAJXVB010000001.1, read as the reverse complement.
GATGAGCATGCTGGACCTTCTGACAGGGCTCGTTCAGGCCTATATCTTCACCATACTCGCCACCGTATACATCGCGGCGGCAACCAAAGCCAGGGAGGAATGAAATGGATAACGCAACACTCATCGCAACGGCATCCGTCATCACGGCGGGGCTGACGATCGCGATCGGAGGGATAGGCCCGGCGCTAGGCGAAGGGCGTGCGGTCTCGACCGCTTTGAGTTCCCTGGCGCAGCAGCCGGATGCGGCGAGCACCATCACCAGAACCCTGTTCGTGGGGCTGGCGATGATAGAGTCGATCGCGATCTACTGTTTCGTGGTCGCGATGATACTCATCTTCGCGAACCCTTTCTGGAATCATGTGATCGCGCAGACGGCAGCAAGATAGCATGCTGATAGACTGGTTCACCGTCCTGGCTCAGATATTCAACTTCCTCGTCCTGGTGTGGTTGTTGAAGCGCTTCCTTTATGCGCCGATATTGAAGGCGCTGGATGCGCGCGAGAAACGCATCGCAACGGAGCTTGCCGATGCTGCCGAGAAACAGGCTCAGGCCCTGGCAGAACGCGAGGAATATAAAAATAAAAACGAGGACCTTGAAAAGCAGAAGTCTGAATTGCTGCGCCAGGCGTCGGCGGATGCGGCGGCCATGCGCGAGAAACTGATGAGCGAGGCGAGAAGCGATGCGGATGCCTTGAGGGAGAAGAACAGAAAGGCGCTCGAAGAGGAGCGCCGTGCATTGAGCGGCGAGATCACCCGGCGCGCAGGGGGAAGCGTTTTCGCGATTGCGAAGAAGACCCTCGCGGATCTTGCGGGCGCCGATCTCGAAGAGCGCATCGCCTATGCGTTCATCAGGCACCTGAACGGGATGGACGCAGGGACAAGCTTTACGGACAGGCTGGTCGTGAAGAGCGCATTCGAACTGCAGCCTCCCGTACGCGCAAGCATTGAGGAAGCCATCAGAAGATTTTCCAAAGCCGAAATTGCCTATGAGCTTGAGCCCGGACTCTTTTCAGGAATAGAGCTGATCGCAGGCGGCCAGAAGATCGCCTGGAGCATAGGCGACTATCTCAACTTGCTGGAGCAGGAAGTCAACGCGCTTTTCAAGGCGAGAAGCGGGGAGGAAAAGTGAGGCTGGGCGATGCATTCGATCGCGCCTTTTCCGCGATAGACGATGCGCGGGAGAATTTCAATCCGCGGCTGAAGGGAAGGGAAATAGGGACAGTCGAGAGCCTTTCCACCGGCATCGCAAGGGTGTCTGGATTGCCTGGCGTGGGTTTCGAGGAGGTGCTGAAATTTCCAGGCGACCTGTACGGCATCGCCTTCAACATCGACGAAGACGAGATAGGCGCGGTTCTGCTGGGAGACTACTGGCAGCTTCATGCGGGAGCGGAGGTCGAGCGGCGCGGGCATGTGATGGATGTGCCGGTGGGCATGGGGCTGATAGGCCGGGTGTTGAATCCGTTGGGAAGACCCCTGGATGGAAAGGGGGCGGTGATTTACGACAAGCGCCTGCCGATAGAGAGGCCTGCTCCTCACATCATGGATCGCTCTCCCGTCACCGTGCCTTTGCAGACAGGCATCAAGGTGGTCGATGCGCTGGTGCCCATAGGGCGTGGGCAAAGAGAGCTGATCCTGGGAGACAGGCAGACGGGAAAGACCGCGATCGCGATCGACACGATCCTGAACCAGCGCGATGTGCTCTGCGTCTATTGCGCGATAGGGCAGCGCGCATCCGCCGTTGCGAAGACGATCGCAAGCCTGCGCGAAAACGGCGCGATGGAATACACCGTGGTCGTGGTGACGGAAGGAAACGATCCTCCTGGGCTTGCCTATATCGCGCCCTATGCCGCGACCAGCATCGCGGAGCATTTCATGGAAGAAGGGCGGGATGTGCTGATCGTGTACGACGATCTGACCAACCATGCCAGAGCCTACCGGGAGCTCTCCCTGCTTCTGCGGCGCCCGCCGGGACGGGAGGCATTCCCGGGAGACATCTTCTACATCCATTCCAGGCTGCTTGAGCGTGCGACCCATCTCAGAGAGGAGCTGGGCGGCGGATCTCTCACCGCACTGCCCATCATAGAGACCGAGGCCCAGAACATGGCGGCCTACATTCCGACCAACCTGATCTCGATCACGGACGGGCAGATATACTTATCGCCCAGGCTCTTCGAACTGGGGCTCCTTCCCGCGGTCGATGTCGGGAAATCCGTTTCAAGGGTCGGAGGAAAGGCGCAGAGGCCTGCCTATCTTGCGGTGGCAGGGGATCTTAAGCTCGCCTATGCGCAGTTCGAGGAGCTGGAAACATTCGCGCGCTTCGGCACCAAATTGGATGAGAGCACGCTTAAAATCATAGAGCATGGTAAGCGCATCAGAAGCTGCCTCATGCAGCCAGAGTTCTCCCCTGTCGATGTCCAGGGACAGATCGCGATTTTGCTTGCGCTGACGGCGGGATTTTTCGACAGCGTCCCATTGGAGAAGATGCGCGAAGCGGAACATGTGCTCTACAAGGCGGAAATTCCCGATGAGATCGCAGTCCGCCTTTTTTCCGCAGAGAGGCTTGCCGATGACGACAGGGCGGCGATATTGCGGATCGCGAGCGATGCGCTCTTGCCTTTCCAGACATCATGAGCGAAACGGTCGAAAGCCTGCGCCACAAGATAGACAGCGCGGCAGAGCTTGGCTCCGTGGTGCGAACGATGAAGGCGCTCGCAGCATCCAGCATCGCGCAGTATGAGAGAGCGGTCGCATCGCTTGACGAATATTACCGTGCTGTCGAACTCGGGCTGGTCGCCTGCCTGAGAAGCAGGGAAGCGGCAAGGGTTCTAGGCTCTGGGAATCTCTGCGCAGTGGTTTTCGGTTCGGACCAGGGGCTGGCAGGGCAATTCAACGAGGTGCTCGCGGATTTTGTAGCCAGCAAACTCGAGGGAGAGTCATCCGAAAAGCATGTGCTCGTGATCGGGGAGCGCATGCAGGGATACCTGGAAGCCTACGGGATGGTTCGAAGCTTTGCGGTGCCTAATTCGATATCTGCGATCACGAAGGCGACGGGGCGCATCCTCGCGGCCCTGGAGGCGGACGGGGCAGGACGGGTATATGTGTTCCACAATCGCCCTGAGCCTGGCTCGGTCTATGAACCTGTGATGCAGCGGCTTTTGCCTCTGGATGCTGCCTGGCAAGCCGGGCTTGCGAAGAAGCGGTGGCCTACCGGGAACCTGCCGGAAGTCATCGGAGAGGGAACGCTAAAGGCCTTGATAAGCGAATACCTCTTCATCTCGCTTTTCCGCGCATGCGCCGAATCGCTTGCGAGCGAGAATGCCGCGCGCCTTAATTCGATGCGGCGTGCGGAAAAAAACATAGACGAGCTCCTGGAGGTGCTGAATCAGGACTTCCACCATCTGCGCCAGACTGGCATAGACGAGGAACTCTTCGATGTGATCGCGGGTTACGAACTTCTGGCGGGAAAGGCGACCGCCATCCTGTAGCCTTTTATTTGCCGGCATTCTGGGAGATCGCAGCCTGAATAGGCCTTTTCCCTCTCCTCATCGATTTCGGCAAGCGGAAGATTAAGGGCTTTGCAGCAGGCCTCCATCCTGGCCCAGTTGAGCTCGAAATCGGCATCCCCGCAGGGCGGAAGATAGAGCCTCGTCAGCGCATCGGCCTCAGGAATGGAAGCAATCCTTACGATATCCACCCCCAGAGGCCTTTCATCTGAGAGGCCGATCAGCGCCTTGCCTTCGGCATAGCTCAGGCTGATGTGGATGCCTTCCGAAATCCTGGGTCCGGCAGGCGTCTCGATCAGCGTTATCCCATGCTTTTTCAACAGTCTTGCCGCCGCGTTTCTCACCACCGCCCTTGCCATGAGGCGCGCTTCTTCCCTCGGTATTTCATGGGGAAGGTCGAGCAGGATCAGCGCAATGCCGTCAAGCCGTTCAGGGCATTGAGGCCAGTTCAGGGCCCCGATGCTCATCATGCGCTCCGGGGTACGGCAGGGGAGCCCGTCCAGCCGGTACCCTTGGGGATGTTCTCCCCCTTGAGTATCAGCGTCATCGGGCCAAGCGATGCGCCATCGCCGATGTGGGCGCCGTACAGGATGATCGCGCGCGGGCCTACGGTCACGCCTTTCCCTATGCTCACTTCGCCTATCTTCATGATGCGGTCCTCGAAGAGATGAGTCTGCGGGCCGCTCCAGCCGTTGATTGCGGAATAGTCGCCTATGCTCACGCAGTCGAATTCTGTCAGGAAGGTGGTGTCCATGTAGATGCCCTTGCCCATCTTGCAGCCAAGCAGCCGCATGCAGGGCGGCAGCATGGGGGTGCCGCGCAGGAATTCCACAAAATTGGGCACGGCGATGGATTCATACAGATTCGTCACCGCTTCGCTTCTCCAGACGAATGAAGTCCACATCGGAACGGAGCGGGTCCTGTAGCGGCCTACCGCCAGCCATTTGATCAGCACGACGAAGAGGAAGGAGCCTATTCCGTAGAGGAATCCCGCCAGCGACAGTGCGATCAGAGTATCGAGAAGGAGCCCTGCGCTTGCAAGAGGCATCACCAGCGCGACCGTGAGATAGCCAACCGCGATCACCACGGCCATCGGCATCACGATGCGCAGCCCTTCCACGATGCCGCGGCTGATGCGCCGCATGAGGCTGGGTTCGAAGGTGAGGCGCTTGTCGTATCCTTCGAACTGTTCGCGCGCAGGCAGTATGATGGGCGGGTTGCCGACCCAGGTATCGCCCGGTTTCATGAGGCCGTTATCAGGCACGCTGGACTGCACGCCGATCAGCAGGTCGTCCGGCAATATGCTGCCATCCGGCACGAAGGCGCCGTTGCCGAGGAAGGTGCGGTTGCCGATGACCGTGGGTCTCAGGCTCATCCATCCTCCCTCTATGCGCTCGTCTCCCAGCATCACGCCGTCTGCGACGAAACTGTCCTCTCCCACGGTCAGCATGTCCGGAACAACGCCCAGGGCCGTTGAAATCTCGGTCCCCTTGCCTATGCGCGCGCCGAGAAGCCGATACCACCAGGGCGCATATACGGTGGCATATAGGCCGTGCAGCGCAAAAAGGCTGGATTCCTGTATCTGGTTGCTAAGCCACTTGCTGAAGTACACCATGCTGTGCACCGACCAGCTGCCTTCCTTTAACCTTGGAAGGACGAGATAGCGGAAGCCTGTCGAGGCCAGTATGGTCGCGATCACCAGCACGGCGCTTGCCGGTATGGAAAGGATCAGGTAGGTAAGGAAGGCGCTCAGCGGTGCGACATGCGCATCGGCGATGTTAAGCCAGCGGCCGTCCAGCCAGTCGATCAGGATGAAGCTCGGAAAAACCGGCAGGAAGAAAACGATCGCGACGAGATTCGCCCCAAGGAAATAGAAGAGCGTTTCCATGGCGCTGCGTAACTTTGATACCGAGACGCGAGGCCTTCTGGACTGGATATCCGCCTTGGCCTCGAAGCGCGCAGGCGCACCTTCCCAGCGCTCTGCATCGGGCACATGTTTTCCCGAAGACAGGGATGCGAGCCCGCCGAGATGCGCATATTCCCCTATGGAGCTTTCGCCCTCGATCACGGCATAGGAATCGACCACGGCTTCATCGCCTATTCGGATGTTGCCCATGATCAGCTCGTTCCCTTCGACCCTGACGTTTTCGAGGTTCACGGAAGAGCCTATGGATACGCCGTTTCCGATTTCCAGGAGGTCGGGAGCCCTTATCGACAGCGCGCCTATCAGCGTGTCGCGTCCTACCTTGGCGCCCAGGGCTCTCAAATACATCGCATTGAGCGAAGAGCCGGACAGGAGATGCCGAGGAGGAACCTCGCATATCCTGTCTGCCAGCCACCAGCGAAAATACATGACACCCCACAGAGGGTAGCGCCCTGCCTTGGCTCTGCCCATGATCAGCCATTTCGCGGCGATCGCGAAGAAGAAGCTGCCGACGTTCGCGACCAGATAGACCAGCAGCGATGCGAAGATCGCGCGCGACATCGTGTCGCCGGGGTCGCCGGTGAAATAGTGGTAGGTGAAGAAGGGAGAAAGCCATTGCGCCATCTTGAGGCATACCAGAGGCGGGATGACCGTTGCCTGGGCCAGGCTGCAAAGGATGCGCCGCAGCCTCGGCGTCTCGGCGATATGAATGGTGACTGCTTCGGGCGGCAGCTCCTTTTCCGAGAGCGCCTTGGCGATCGATCCCAGCTTTCTTTGAGAATAGATGTCGTGGACCGTCGCATTGGCAAAACGCGCATCCTCGCGCAAATGGGAAACCAGGCGCGCGGCAAGCAGCGAATGTCCGCCGAGATCGGTGAAGAAATCCGCCTTGCGCAACAGCGCCTGTCCTGGGAAAAGGCGATGCAAGGCGGAAAACAATGCGGCTTCTGCTTCGCTCTCCGGCTTGTCTGATTCATCGGGCAGGACGGATGCGGCCAAAGTCAGCGCGCGCAACGCCTTGCGGTCTATCTTCCCCGAGGTCAGGCGAGGCATTGCCTCCAGGGCTTCGAAGCGCGCGGGCACCATGTAGGGAGGCAGTTTCTCGGAAAGGCTCTTGCGAAGCGAAGTCGTGGAGACATCCGCATTGGCGACATAATAGGCGACGAGCTGCTCCACGCCGTCAAGATCCTTCATGATCACCGCGGCAGTTCCCATGCCTTGCTCCTTGGAGAGCAAGGCCTCGATCTCCCCGAGTTCGACTCTGAAGCCGCGTATCTTGACCTGATCGTCCACGCGGCCAAGGCAGTGGATGTTGCCCGACTCATCGATATGAGCCAAGTCGCCGGTGCGATAAAGACGCGCTTCGTGTTCACTCTGGGCAAAGGGATTGGCCAGGAATTTTTCCGAGGTGAGATCGGGGCGGCCGAGATACCCTTGAGCCACTCCTGGTCCGGTGATGCAGAGCTCGCCGGTCTCCCCCTGGGGGGCAAGCTTGAGATCGCTATCCACCACGAGCAGTCCATAGTTGGGCAGAGGCTTGCCTATCGTGACGGGTTCTCCCCTGTGCAGTTGCGCAAGACTTGCCGATACCGTGGCCTCTGTCGGGCCGTATGTGTTGAAGAGCTGGCGGTCTGGCGTTGCCCATCTCTCGACCAGGGACTGTGGGCACATCTCGCCGCCCAGGTTGATCAGCCTGAGCGAGGGTATGTCCCTGGGGAGGAGGGCCAGCAGGGTGGGTACGGCATGCAGCACGCTGATGAGATTTTCCTCGAGCGCCGCTGTCAGGGCGTCCGGGTCGCCGGTGATTTCCTTAGGAGCAAGCCAGAGGGTTGCGCCGACAAGATAGGCTATCCAGATTTCCTCGAAGGACATGTCGAAGGCGACCGAGAAGCCCTGATAGACCTTGTCTTCATCGCGCACGCCCAGCACTTCGTTTTCGCTGCGCAGGAAATGGCAAATGCTGCGCTGGCTGATCAGGATGCCCTTGGGGTTGCCGGTGGAGCCCGATGTGTAGATCACATAGGCGGGACTGTCAGGTCCGAAGTCACTGCTTCTGCGTAGCCTTGGCTCATCGTCTGATTCAAGCAGGTCCTCGATGGTCCAGGAGAGAAGGGCATGGTCTCCCAGCTGCGGCAAGAATGCTCGGCAGGTGAGCAGTCCCGGACTTTGGGCGTCTGACATGCAGATGTCTATCCTTGCGGCCGGGATGTCTGCATCGAAGGGCAGCCATGCGGCTCCGGCCTTGCATATCGCGAGCTGGGCTGTCAGAAGCTCGGGTCCGCGAGGCAGCCATAGGCCTATGATCTGACCCGCCATAACGCCATTAGCGAGCAGGCGGCTTGCGAGCCGGTCGGCTGCCGCATCGAGCTCAGCATAGCTTAGGGTGCGCGCGCCTGAAATCAGCGCGATCTTGTCAGGCATCCTGCGTGCGGTCGCTTCGAAAATTTCGGGCAGTGTTTCGGATTGCAGCAGATCTGGGCGGTTTGGGCCACGCAAAATCATAAATTTTGAAAATTCCGAATGAGGGAACCGTTCTTTGGTTAGGACAAGTTTACCACGCTGAATGATCCGATTCCTAATCCTGGGGTAGGATATGCAAGGCTCAACTCTGACAGAAGGTGCGGACATGAACAAGATCGTCGATTCCATACTGAAGCACAATTCGGGACGTGAAGCCGAGCGGTTGTCGATGAAGTACCGTGCGATGCGCGAGAACCCCTTTTCCTTCATGCGCGGCACCTGTCACCTCTATTACGAGGGCTGGCCGATTCACGACGCTCGTCTCAACGATGCGCCAGTTGCCTGGATATGCGGGGATTTGCATCTGGAGAATTTCGGATCCTACAAGGGAGATAACCGGCTCGTATATTTCGATATGAACGATTTCGATGAGGCGGCGCTCGCACCTGCGACATGGGAACTCGGTCGCTGGCTCGCCAGCATTCTGGTGGCAGCTAGTTCCCTGAATCTGCCCGACATGGACGCAGAAAGGCTATGCCGGATCGGCCTTTCAAGCTATTCGGCTGCACTCATCGCGGGCAAGGCCAGATGGGTTGAGCGGGATACCGCAAGCGGGATGATCAGGAGCCTTTTGAATCCATTGAGGCTGAGGCACAGGGAGGCGTTCTTGAACAGCAGGACTAGGTTGCGCAAAGGCATGCGCAGCATCAGGGTCGATGGAAGGCATGCGCTGGAATTGGATTCCGAAGAAAAGTCCCGTGTGATGGCCTTTGTCGAGAAATATGCGCGCGGCCAGGAACATCCAGGATTCTACCGCCCGCTGGATGCTGCTAGGCGGATTGCCGGAACCGGCAGCCTTGGCCTTCAACGTTATGCCGTGCTGATAGAGGGGCGGGGCAGCCCGGACGAAAATTTCCTGCTCGATCTGAAGGAGGCGACGCCGAGCGCGCTTACGCCCTATCTCGTTCACAGGCAGCCATCATGGGAGAGCGAGGCGCATCGCGTCGTCAATGTTCAGCAATGGGCGCAGGCGATCTCTCCGGCCTTTCTCAATGCGGTGAACTTCGATGGCAAGCCATTCCTGCTAAAGGGGCTGCAGCCCACCGCGGACAGGCTCCAGCTTTCCGGATGGAATGGAAAGTTCAAGCGTCTAGAGCGGGTGATAAGCAGCATGGGCGAAATCATAGCCTGGGGGCATTTGCGCAGCGGCGGGAGGTCAGGGGCTGCGATTGCGGACGAATGGATGGCATTCGGCGAGAGGCGCGACTGGCAGGCGAGCTTGTTGAAGCTTGCAGCCAGACAGGCTGTGAATATCCGTTCCGACTGGGAGAAATACGCAAGGGAATATGACAAGTCAGGTAAGTCCTGGTGTTAGCGTCCGGTATGCTCGAAGAGCAGGATTCTGTTACAATCTTTCGGGAGCAGGCGTTGGGCAGCATCGCTCGCGGCGGCATGACGACCGCGCTGGCGCTGATTTGAAAAGCTGATTCAATGACTTGAAGAAAATCGAGCTTTCCTCGCGTGAAACCCATTCATATATATTCTGAAGGATACTAAAGCATGACCAGCGTAGAAACCGTAAGCGCCCTAGAGCGTCGACTGAACGCAAAGATTCCCCAGCAAGCCGTGAACAGTCAGGTGGCTGACCGCTTGAAGCGCATCGGGAAGACCGCGAAGATCGCAGGATTCCGTCCTGGCAAGATTCCAGGCAAGATACTCGAGCAGTATTACGGTTCGGAAGCGCGCCGCGAAGCGCTCGGAGATGCGTTGCAGAAGTCTTTCATGGAGGCCATACAGGCGCAGTCTTTGAAAGTCGCGGGAGACCCCGAGTTTACAGTGAAGACAGCCGACTGGAATGCTGATGAAATCGAATACAGCGCGACTTTCGAGGTTTACCCGGAAGTGGTTCTTGGCGACATTTCGGGCGAATCTGTCGTGCGCTCGTCCCATGAGTTGACACAGTAGGATGTGGACAACACCATTGCCACGCTGCGCAAGCAGCGCGCGACCTATGCCCTAGTGACAAGGGCGGCGCAGAACGAAGACAGGGTGCTGATCGACTTTGTAGGCACGCTGGACGGCAAGCCATTCCAGGGCGGGGAGGCAAAGGATTATCCGGTCGTTCCAGGTTCTGGCCGCATGCTGCGCGATTTCGAGACAGCGATCGTCGGCATGAGCGCCGGTGAGACCAAGTCTTTCGACATGACTTTTCCCGAGGATTATCATGGCAAGGATGTGGCGGGCAAGCAGGTCACCTTCCAGATCACGGTGAAAAGCGTCGAGGCGCAGGTGCTGCCGGAGGTGGATTCTGAATTCGCCAAATCCGTCGGCATCGCGGATGGGGATGTGGCAAGGCTGCAGGATGAAGTGCGCGGCAATCTGGAGCGCGAAGTTTCGCGCCGCCTGAAGGGCAGGAACAAGGATGCGGCGATGGACTTGCTGCTCAAGGTTGCCAGGTTTGAGCTGCCTCGTGCGCTGGTCGAATGGGAGATGCACAGGCTGATGCATCAGACCGCAGAAGAGATGGAGCAGCGCGGCATGATGAAAAAAGGCGCGCAATTGCCGCCCGAACTTTTCCGCGAGCGCGCGGAAAAGCGTGTCAAGCTGGGGCTGATACTGGCCGATCTCGCTCAGAAGCAGGAGATCAAGGCAGATCCTGAGAAGGTTCGCGCGCTGGTCGAAGATTACGCCCAGAGTTTCGAGCATCCGGAAGAAGTGGTACGCTGGCACTATGCGGATCCGTCCCGCTATCAGGAACTCGAGAATCTGGCCCTGGAAGAAAGCGTCGTGGAATGGGTGATGGCGCGCGCCAAGGTGACCGATCAGGCCGTTACATTTACAGATTTGATGGGGAATTGACATGCATTACGAAGAGACGAAGAATATCGGCATGATCCCCATGGTGGTCGAGTCCAGCGGTCGGGGCGAGCGAGCCTATGACATCTATTCACGCCTTTTGAAGGAGCGCGTGGTGTTTCTGGTGGGCGAGGTGAACGACCACACGGCCAACCTGATCGTCGCGCAGATGCTTTTTCTGGAATCGGAAAACCCGGACAAGGACATACACTTCTACATCAATTCTCCCGGCGGCTCGGTCACGGCAGGCATGGCGATCTACGACACCATGCAGTTCATCAAGCCTGCGGTGAGCACGCTTTGCATAGGGCAGGCGGCCAGCATGGGCGCGTTTCTCCTGACGGCAGGCGAAAAGGGCAAGCGCTTCTGCCTGCCCAATTCGCGCGTGATGATACATCAGCCTCTGGGAGGCTTCAGGGGGCAGGCATCGGACATCGAAATCCATGCTCGCGAGATACTGTATTTGAAGCAGAAGCTCAATCAGATGCTGGCGACGCATACCGGGCAATCGGTCGAAGTGATCGAGCGCGACACGGATCGCGATAATTTCATGAGCGCGGCGGATGCCGTTGCCTATGGGCTGGTCGATCAGGTGCTGGACAAGCGCGCCTGATAAAAATTTGAGAGAGGTTTGCCATGGCTAACGATAAGAAATCTGGTGACAAGCTGCTTTATTGCTCGTTTTGCGGCAAGAGTCAGCATGAGGTTCGCAAGCTCATCGCAGGGCCATCCGTGTTCGTGTGCGACGAGTGCATCACGCTTTGCAACGACATCATGCGCGAAGAGATACAGGGAGAGAACGGGCAGGGTGACAAGTCGGAGCTGCCAGTTCCAAAGGAGATCTGCGCAACCCTTGACGAATACGTGATCGGGCAGGAACGCGCCAAGCGCATCCTGTCTGTTGCGGTCTACAACCATTACAAGAGACTCAAGAGCAACACGAACGACGGAGTCGAACTTTCCAAGAGCAATATTTTGCTGGTAGGGCCGACGGGTTCTGGCAAGACATTGCTCGCGCAAACCCTGGCGCGCATGCTGGATGTGCCTTTCGTGATGGCCGATGCGACCACGCTGACCGAGGCCGGTTATGTCGGCGAAGACGTCGAGAACATCATACAGAAGCTGCTGCAGGCATGCGATTACAATGTCGAGAAGGCGCAGCGCGGCATCGTGTATGTGGATGAGATCGACAAGATTTCGAGGAAGTCCGACAATCCTTCGATCACCAGGGATGTGTCGGGCGAGGGCGTGCAGCAGGCGCTTTTGAAGCTGATCGAGGGCACAAAGGCCTCGATCCCTCCTCAGGGTGGACGCAAGCATCCGAACACCGAATTCTTGCAGGTGGATACGACCAATATTCTGTTCATCTGCGGCGGCGCCTTCGATGGCCTGGAAAAGATCATACGCAACCGTTCATCCAAGTCCGGCATCGGGTTTGGCGCGACCGTGAGTTCGGTCGATGAGAGAAAGACAGGTGAGACGCTGCGCGATGTCGAACCGGAAGATCTCGTGAAGTTCGGGCTGATACCTGAATTCGTGGGCCGCCTGCCGGTGGTCGCAACCCTGGAAGAGCTGGATGAGGCCGCGATGGTGAGGATACTCACGGAGCCCAAGAATGCGCTCACCAAGCAGTATCAGAAGCTTTTCGCGATGGAAGGGGTTGATCTCGAATTCCGCGAAAACGCCTTGCTTGCGGTTGCAAAGAAGGCGCTAGTACGCAAGACGGGTGCGCGTGGCCTTCGTTCGATTCTGGAGCATGCATTGCTGGACGTGATGTTCGATCTGCCATCGATGGATAACGTCAGCAAGGTGGTGCTGGAAGAGACCGCGTCTGTCGGAGAACTCAAGCCCATCATCGTCTATACGGATACGCCCAAGGCGGCCTGATTCCTGCGCGAAAAACCGGGAGGGCCGGTTCTGGCTTTCCCGAGTTTTTTGATCAATCTTTTCCAAGCAGGGATTGAATTGGTTTAAGCTGTCCCCATCTAGCAATCCTGACAACGAAAAGGTAATTGCCATGGCTACCAAACAAAATATTCCAGTTGAGCTTCATCCATTGTTGCCGTTGCGCGATGTCGTCGTATTTCCGCACATGGTCATCCCGCTGTTCGTGGGGCGCGCCAAGTCCATCAAGGCGCTGGAATTGGCGATGGATGCAGGAAAATCCATCGTGCTGGTTGCGCAGAAAACTGCATCCAAGGACGATCCGGGAACGGAAGATTTGTTTGGCATAGGCAGCATGGCGAATGTGCTGCAAATGCTGAAGCTGCCGGATGGCACGGTCAAGGTGCTGGTGGAAGGGATCAATCGCGTCAATGTGCTGAATGTGGAGGATGTCGACAGCCATTTTGTGGCCGAAGTCGAGGTCATTCCCGCGGAGGATGCGAGCGGGAGCGAATCGGAGGCGATGCGCAGGACGCTGATCTCCCAGTTCGAACAGTTCGTCAAGCTGAACAAGAAGATTCCGCCTGAAATCCTGTCTTCCCTGACCGGGATAGATGATGCCGGCCGCCTCGCGGATATCGTCGCGGCACATCTGCCGTTGAAGCTGGAGCAGAAGCAGCAAGTGCTCGAGATTTCTTCTGTCAAAAAGCGCCTGGAACATCTTCTGGGACTGCTCGAAGGCGAGATCGATATCCTGCAGGTCGAAAAGCGCATCCGCGGTCGCGTCAAGCGTCAGATGGAAAAGAGCCAGCGCGAGTATTACCTCAACGAACAGGTCAAGGCGATACAGAAGGAACTGGGCGAGGAAGAGGAAGGTGCCGATCTCGACGGGCTGGACAAGAAGATCAAGGCGGCCAACATGCCCAAGGAGGCTAGAGCCAAAGCCGAGGCCGAACTCAAGAAGCTGCGCCTGATGTCGCCGATGTCTGCTGAAGCGACCGTCGTGCGCAACTACATCGATGTGCTGATCGGATTGCCCTGGAAGAAGAAAACCAAGATCAGCGCGGATCTCAAGAAGGCTGAAGTCGTTCTGGAAGAGGATCACTATGGCCTTGATAAGGTCAAGGAACGCATACTCGAATATCTGGCGGTTCAACAGCGCGTCGACAAGCTCAAGGCACCGATACTCTGCCTGGTGGGACCTCCAGGAGTGGGCAAGACTTCGCTCGGGCAATCCATCGCGCGAGCGACCAACCGCAAGTTCGTGCGGATGTCTCTGGGTGGGGTGAGGGATGAATCCGAGATTCGCGGCCATCGCCGCACCTATATCGGGTCAATGCCCGGCAAGATACTGCAGAACATGAGCAAGATCGCGGTGAAGAACCCGCTGTTCCTGCTCGACGAAGTAGACAAGATGGGCATGGACATGAGAGGCGATCCTTCTGCGGCGCTGCTCGAGGTGCTGGATCCCGAGCAGAACTCGACCTTTGTCGATCACTACGTCGAGGTGGACTACGATCTTTCCGACGTGATGTTCGTCGCGACCGCCAATACGCTGAATATCCCCGATGCGCTGCTCGACCGCATGGAGATCATCCATGTTTCGAGCTACATGGAAGACGAGAAGATCAATATTGCAACTCGCTATCTCGTGCCCAAGGCGATCAAGAACAATGGCCTCAATCCAGAGGAGATCGCCATCACCGAGACGGCATTGCGGGACATCGTCCGCTATTACGTGAGGGAGGCGGGCGTTCGCGGCCTGGAGCGCGAAATTTCCAAGATTTGCCGCAAAGTGGTCAAGGGATTGCTGCTCAAGACGCGCGGCAAGAAGGTGGTTGTCAATTCACGCAATCTGGACAAGTATCTGGGCGTGCGCCGCTATTCCTACGGCGTGGCGGAAAAGCGCAATCAGGTAGGGCAGGTGACCGGGCTTGCGTGGACCGAGGTGGGCGGCGAGCTGCTCACGATAGAAACCGTGGTCCTGCCTGGCAAGGGAAAAACGACTACGACCGGCAAACTCGGAGAGGTGATGCAGGAGTCGATACAGGCAGCCTTGAGCGTGGTGCGCGGCCGCACCAAGCGGCTCGGGATAGACGAGGACTTCTATCAGAAGAATGATCTGCACATCCATCTGCCGGAAGGGGCGATACCCAAGGATGGGCCAAGCGCGGGCATAGGCATGTGCACGGCGATGGTTTCCGCATTGACTGGCATTCCGGTCAGGGCGGATGTGGCGATGACTGGGGAAATCACGTTGCGCGGGGAAGTGCTGCCCATAGGCGGACTGAAGGAGAAATTGATTGCCGCTCAGCGGGGAGGCATCAAGACGGTCCTGATACCCGAGGAAAACGTCAAGGATCTGGCGGAGATTTCGGACAACGTCAAGAACAAGCTCGACATTCATCCGGTGAAATGGATAGAGCAGGTGCTTGAGCTTGCCTTGGAGCGCAAGCCCGAACCTCGCGAGGATTCTGATGTGCCCGCATTGGTGGGAGATGCCGTGCTGCCAGTTCCGGTCGTTGCAACCAAGCATTGAGCGCTTGACCAAAGCTTCGCAGTCTTGATATAAAGCAGGCTTGGTTTGCGTTAAATAATAATTAATGATTTAGGGAGATGGTAGAAGATGAATAAGTCTGACTTGGTAGATGCAATTGCAACATCGGCTGACATTTCGAAGGCTGCTGCCGGCCGCGCTCTTGATGGCATGCTGGAGGCAATCAAGAAATCCCTGAAGAAGGGAGATGAGGTCGCTCTGGTGGGCTTCGGCTCCTTTTCGGTCGAAAAAAGGGCTGCCCGCAAAGGCCGGAATCCGCAGACAGGAGCGGAGATCACCATCAAGGCTGCGAAAGTTCCAAAATTTCGCGCTGGAAAAGGTTTGAAAGATGCTGTAAACTGATCGTCTTTGTCGGGTGCTTAGCTCAGTTGGTAGAGCGTCGCCCTTACAAGGCGAATGTCGGCGGTTCGACCCCGTCAGCACCCACCAGTTTACATGCTCAATGACAACTGGGTTACATTTTTGGAGTGGTAGTTCAGTTGGTTAGAATACCGGCCTGTCACGCCGGGGGTCGCGGGTTCGAGTCCCGTCCACTCCGCCAAATCGAGGCGAACGAAAGTTCGCCTTTTTTCGTATCTGTCATGCAAGAGAGCCGGGGTCGCCATGTTTGATTTCGTTCATGAAAAAAGAAGATGGGTGCAGATCGTGCTGCTCCTGATCATACTGCCATTCGTATTCTTCGGAGTGGATTCATATCGACATTCGGGAAGCTCGGATGCGCCGGCCACCGTTGACGGAACGAAGATCACCAAACAGGAATTCGATACGGCCTTAAACCAGCAGCAGGACAGGCTGCGCCAGATGCTGGGCGCGAATTTTGATCCTGCGATGTTCGACAAGCCGGAGATGAGGCAGGCAGTCCTGAACAGCCTGATCGGTCAAAAACTATTGATCGAAAATGGAATCTCCGCAGGATTGACGGTGACCGATGAACAGATCGCGCAGGTGATCGCCAGCATCGATGCATTCAAGGTGGATGGGAAGTTCGACAAGGCCCGTTATGTCAGCGTTCTGGCCGAGAGGAGCATGTCGCCCCTGGTATTCGAACAGCGCCTGAAGGGTGAATTGATCGGCGAAGAGATGAGCAACTCCTTCACGCAGAACGGCTATGCCGCGAATGCCGTTGCGGACAGGATCATCGCGATAAACGAGCAGCAGCGCACCATCAGCATCGCGCAGATTCCTCTGAGCGAATCCGGCATCAAGGTCGACGACGGCGAAATCAAGACTTATTACGACCAGAATCAGAAGGAGTTTCAGACTCCCGAAGAGATCCGGGTTCAATACGTCAAGTTCTCTGTGGCGGATCTGATCTCCAGGGTCGAGGTGAAGCCCGAGGAAGTCAAGAAGTACTACGATGAACACCAGTCAGAATTTTCGACGCCAGAGCAGCGGCAGGCATCCCACATTCTGCTGACGGTGTCGCCCAAAGCGCCCCGGGCAGAACAGGATGCGGTCAAGGCGAAGGCGGCCAAGCTGCTAGAGGAAGTGAGGAAAAATCCTGCGCAGTTTGCGGAGATCGCGAAAAAGAATTCCCAGGATCCAGGTTCTGCCGCAAGCGGCGGGGATCTCGGCACGTTCGGCAAGGGCATGATGGTCAAGCCGTTTGACGATGCCGTGTTTGCGCTCAAGGTCGGAGAAATCAGCGATCTCGTCAGATCGGAATTCGGCTATCACATCATCAAGCTGACGGCGATCAAACCGGCAAAGGTCGCGCCTTTCAGCGAAGTGAGCAACGACATCCTCTCCAAGCTTCGCGAACAGAAGGCGGCGGACATGTTTGCCGAGATGGCCGACAAGTTCAGCAACACAGTCTACGAGCAGAGCGACACCCTGCAACCCGCCGCACAGCTGGCAGGGGTGAAGATCGAGCAAAGCGGCTGGCTCACGAAGGGTGCAGCCGCCGATGACATCTGGACTCCCAAGATGCTGCAGGCCATATTCAGCGACGATGTGACCAAGAATCACCGCAATACCGCAGCGATCGAAGTCGCCGAAAATACGCTGGTCGCCGCGCGCATGCTGGATCACAAGCCTGCCGCAGTGCGCAGCCTTTCAGACGCCAGCGACGAGATCAGAAAGAAGATATTGCATCAAAAATCGCTGGACATGGCCGCAAAACAAGGTAAAATGCTGCTCGCTCAATTACAGCAGGGTGCGAATCCTGCATTGAATTGGTCATCGGCTCAGACGATCACTCGCATAAAACACGGTGCGCTGGACTCAGAGATAGTGCGCCAGCTGTTTCAGGCAGATAGTGCCAAACTACCCCAGTATGTCGGTGCAGAGTCCCCGCAAGGCGGATACATGATCGTGCGTCTGGATGCGGTGAAGGATGGAGCGCCTCCCGACGACGCGAAGCGTGCGAGATATGCCCAGCAGTTGAGGCAGATGACGGGGGATGCGATGTTGCAGGCTTATCTTGCTTATGCAAAGAGCAAAGCCAGCATCAAGGTGAAGATGCCCGAGCCGGAAACGGTCAAACAGTAAAGGGTGCTTAGCTCAGTTGGTAGAGCGTCGCCCTTACAAGGCGAATGTCGGCGGTTCGACCCCGTCAGCACCCACCAACAAAGCCGGTTGCTTGTGGCGAGTAGCCGGTAATGAGTAATAGTTTTGGAGTGGTAGTTCAGTTGGTTAGAATACCGGCCTGTCACGCCGGGGGTCGCGGGTTCGAGTCCCGTCCACTCCGCCAACACAAGAAGAGCCGCTGAGCAATCAGCGGCTTTTTTTATGCTAGAGTCCTGCCAGGAGGAATTGATGAAAATATCGAACCCCGAGACCCAATTGATCTGCGACGAGCGAGAAATCTACGAGCGGCTTTTGTCGCTTGATAATGCCGATGTCCTCGAACTGGGATGCGGCAAGGCCGACAAGACGATGGCCATTGCCAAAGACGGCAAGGTCGCAAGCATCGTTGCGCTGGAAGTGGATGAAATCCAGCATGCGGAAAACCTGATGCGCGAGAAGCCTGACAAAGTGCGGTTCGGACGCGGAGGTGCCCAGGCGATTCCGGCGGATGACGAGTCATTCGACATCGTCCTGATGTTCAAGTCATTGCACCATGTTCCCGTCGAGCAGATGGATGATGCGATGGAAGAGATACGCCGCGTGCTAAGAGAAGGCGGGGCGGCCTATATCTCGGAGCCCGTTTTCGCCGGCGATTTCAACGAGATACTGAGGCTCTTTCACGACGAGCAGAGGGTCAGGGAGGCGGCTTTCGCATCCGTCAAACGCGCTGTCGAAGCGGGCCGCCTCATCCTTGAAAGCCAGACGTTCTTCCTTTCGCCTATGCGTTTTTCAGACTTCTCTGAGTTCGAGGACAAGATACTCAAGGTCACGCACACGCAACATCGCTTGAGCGATGCGCTTTATGAAGAAGTCAGGCAAAAGTTCATGGGACACGTGACGACAGACGGTGCCGTATTCCACATGCCGATACGCGTCGATCTTCTGCGCAAGCCGGCTTAGGTTTTTGCGGCGCAGCGGGCAGTCATCTCGTTGCGCTCCTTGGCATATTCGCCGGTCAGCGCAAATCCGACCATCTCGTCTTGAGGATTGAAAAATCCCATCTTGATTCCAGGCCCTTGTTCCAGAATTTTCCATGACCCCGGCGCATCGCGTGGCACAGGAAGGACAGCGATCGGGTGCGCTGGCGTCTTGACCACTACAGGCATGTAGGGAAAGACTGCCTTGGCGTCCGATCCACCCAGAGTCTTGGAAAGAGCGCGGGCGGCATGCATGATGGGCAGCACATAGGGCATCGTCTGTCCGTTGATTTCCGCGCAGTCGCCGAGCGCAAAGATCGCCTCATCCGAGGTTTGCAGCCGTTCATCGACCGAGATCCCGCGGTTGACCGAAAGACCGGCATCCTTTGCGAGCTGTATTCGCGGGCGCAGCCCGACGGCCGAGAGCACGACATCCGCGGAGATTACGGTCTGGTCTGTCAGCGTCAATTGGAAAGACTGGCCTGAGCGATCGACTCGCTGCGCCGCCTTGCCGAAATGCCAGCTGACGCCGATGTTCTGCAGCGGTTCAAGCAGTTGTCTTCCGGCCTCTTCAGGAAGCAGTCCTGCGATCGGGTAGGGGCCGGGATCGATCACCGAAACCTTGTATCCGGCGTGAGCGAGGTCGTTGGCGAATTCGCAGCCTATCAGACCGCCGCCCATGATGGCCACGGATTCCGCGTCTTTTAGCCTTTCGCGAAACCTTGCGTAGTCGGAAAGATCGTTGACCGACAAAACTTCATTTGCGGCATCCCCCTGCAACGGGATGCGTATCGGGTCGGCGCCCATGGCCAGCACCAGTTTTTCGTATTCGATGACGCACGCTGTCGTGTCGAGCTTCTTCTCCGCTCGGTGGATTGCGCGCACCTCGGTGTTTGCAAGCAGAATGAATTTCTGCTGCTCAGCCATCGTTTTAGCAGGAGTCAGGACGAGGCTTCCCGGTTCCTTGTTCTGCGCAAAGGCATTGGAAAGAGTGGGCTTCGAGTAATAGTCGCCGCTGTCTTTGGTCACCAGGGTGATGGGGATGTCGCCGTCAAGTTTTCGCAATTCGCGCACCAGCGTATAGCCTGCAAGTCCGCTGCCCAGCACGAC
Source organism: Pseudomonadota bacterium (assembly GCA_021782365.1). Classification (GTDB taxonomy): domain Bacteria; phylum Pseudomonadota; class Gammaproteobacteria; order Burkholderiales; family Gallionellaceae; genus Gallionella. The sequence continues at coordinate 353,716 of JAJXVB010000001.1, read as the reverse complement.
GATGGGTTTCATGAGCATCTCCTTGTTGGAATTAAAGCGCCCCCGGACGGGGGCTAGGCTTTAGATTTCGACCATCTCGAAATCGGACTTCGCAACGCCGCAGTCAGGGCAGACCCAGTTTTCGGGGATGTCCGCCCATGCCGTGCCCGGCGCGATGCCTTCCGACGGCAGGCCTTCCACTTCGTTGTAGATGAAACCGCATACCACACATTGCCAGACTTTCATTTCATGCTCCTTGATTAAGATGGTTATATTGTATCAGGCGCCAACCTTGGCCAGAACGGCGCGGTACTGATTGGCATGGCGCTCTTCAACCCTTGCCAGGGCCGCGAAGCGCTTTGCCGCCTTTTCGAGCGTCGCCTTGAACATTTCCGCATGCTCCTTGGATTCTGCGATCTGTTCCGCGATTTCAGTGGCGGCAGCCGCATCGCCTTCCTGCTGGGCTGTCTTGAGAAATCCGGGATACATCTCGGTGTATTCGTAAGTCTCGCCTTCTATCGCCATTTTGAGGCAGCGCTCCGTGGTCATCTCGGCCTTGGGGTAAAGCAGGTCGAGGTGGCCCAGGGCATGCTGCACTTCCTGGTTGGCGGTTTCCTCGAACACTTTTGCCGTCTCTTCGTCTCCTGCGGTGCGTGCGATCTTTGCGAAATAGCGGTATTTGATGTGCGCCATCGATTCGCCGGCGAAAGCCGCCTCGAGATTGGCCATGGTTCTGATTTCTGGTCTTTTCATCTTGCGCTCCTGTTTGGTTGGTTGTCGGGGTGGCTTGTCGTCCACGGCTGCAATGTAACGGTTCCCGATTTATAAATCTAATTGATTGTTTAAACGGTATTGATTTATTATATAAATCACAAGGGGGAAGCATGACGCTCAACGAACTTCGCTTCATCGTGGCCGTGGCGCAGGAGAAGAGTTTTCGCCGCGCTGCCGAAAAGTCCTTCATCAGTCAGCCGGCATTGTCCTTGGCGATACAGAAGCTCGAAGAGGAGCTGGGCGTCAGGATATTCGAGCGCGGGCGGGGGGAAGTCGCCATCACGCCGGTCGGCAGCGCCATCGTCGAGCAGGCGCAGCGTGCGCTGGAAGAGGTTGAGCGTATAAGAGAGATCGCAGCTCATGGCAAAAACCAGCTCGAATCGCCGCTTAAAATCGGCATCATCTATAGCGTGGGCCCCTATCTGCTCCCGGATCTGATCCCGGCGCTGAAGGAGGTTGCGCCGAGCATGCCTCTGGAAATCGAGGAAAACATCACCGCCAATCTCGATGTGCTGCTCAAGAACGGCAAGCTCGATGTCATCGTCATCGCCCTTCCCTTCGGGGATGCGGGCATACTGACCCATCCCTTATACGATGAATCTTTCGAGGTCGTCGTGAGCAGCGAGCACCGCTGGGCCAAGCGGCGCAGCGTCCATCCTGGAGAACTTGCAGAGGAAAAAGTGCTGCTTCTGGATTCCGGTCACTGCTTCAGCAATCAGGTCGCGGAGGCCTGCCCCGAGATGACCAGAAAGGGCGCCGAAGTGCAGCAGGGCACTTCGCTTGAAACCATAAGAAACATGGTCGCATCAGGCCTCGGCATCACCGTGCTGCCAGCCTCGGCAAACAGCGAGCGCTACCGAAGCCCGCTTCTGAAGGTCATTCCCTTTGTGAAGCCAGTTCCATCCAGGCGGATTGCGATCGCATGGCGCAAGAGCTATGCGCGCACGCAGGCGATCGATGCGCTGATCAGCGCCGTTAAACTGGTCAAATTGAGAGGGATCGACCTTCTGGTCTGACTGGGTCCGGATGCATGCATGAACCCGTCACGGATTGGGTGTATATTCGGGCGTATCTCCCGCCGAGAGGATTTGCATGAGCGGTATCCTGAAAATCGCATTCAAGCTGCTGGTCAATGACAAGGGAAAGTTCGCCGCGCTGCTCGTGGGAATCACTTTTGCGGTCTTCCTGATGGTCATGATGACTTCGATGTTTGCCGGCATCCTGTCCAGAGCCTCGTCCACCGTGACCAACATAGGCGCCAAGATGTGGGTGCTGGATCCCGCAGTCAACAATGTATCGAGCAGCATACCCATGCCAGATTACGTGCAGGATGCTGTGAGGAGCATAGACGGCGTGAAATACGCGGTGCCTCTTTATTCGGGGGGCGCCCAGGTCAAGCTCAAGAACGGCGTGTATCAGGCAGTGACCGTCATCGGCCTCGATGATGCAAGCCTGTTCGGCCGCCCTGATCTGATCCAGGGGAAGATCGAGGACATCTATGCTGAAAACGGCTTTATCGTCGTGCAGGACGCCGAGATCAGGAAGCTTGGAAACCCGAAGGTGGGATCGGAATTTGAAATCAACGATCACCACGGGGTGGTCGTCGGCATCGCCAGGGCCAACATTTCCGGACTTTTCGGAATTCCCACGCTATACACAACCTATAGCAGGGCGATCAGTTATCTTCCATCGACCCGTTTCACCGCATCCTACATACTAGTCAAGCCAAAAAGCCAAAACGACATCCCTCATATCAAGCAGGAGGTGAACAAGCTCGGGTATCAGGCGCTCACCGACGATGAATTCATCCAGAAGATATCGAATTTCTACAAGTACCAGACTGGCCTTGGCATCAACGTGATGCTGATGACCTTGATCAGTTTCATCGTGGGTCTTTCCATATCGGGGCAGACCTTTTACACCTTCATACTCGAAAACCTGGAGAAGTTCGGCGCTCTCAAGGCAATAGGCGCAAAAGGGCGAGAGCTGGTTTCCATGATTCTCTTTCAGGCCGGTTTCACGGCTTTTCTTGGCTATGGGCTGGGGGTGGGCCTGGCATCGTTTATCATCATGTCGGCAAAGCTCAAGATGCCCGATTATGCCGCGCAGATAACCGATCTCAACCTCGGCATCGCGTTTGTCATGGTGCTCATCATCGCGGGCATTTCCAGCCTCATTGGCATACGCAAGGTGATCAGGATAGAACCCTTCGACATCTTCAGAGGCTGACATGGGGAACCTTGCGATCCAGGCGACCGATCTGGCCAAGTGGTTTGGCGAAGGCGATGCAAGAACCATGGCGGTGAAGTCGGTAAGCTTTGAAGCGAAATTCGGTGAAATGCTCTACATCGTAGGCCCCTCGGGGAGCGGGAAGACGACGCTCTTGAGCATGATCTCGGGCATCCTGAAGCCCAATTCGGGCACGGTTCTGGTCGAGGACAGGGATATCTGGAAGATGTCGAGCGACGAGCTCGCCGATTTCAGGCTGAACAAGATAGGCTTCGTGTTCCAGGATTATCATCTCTTCCCAAGGCTCACCACGGTCGAGAATGTCGCGCTGCCGCTGATCCTCAAGAAGCGGGACTGGAAGGAATCCATCAAGGTCGCCCATGAATACCTGGAAATCGTCGGGCTTGCGCAAAGGGCCGAGCTTCCTCCAGTCAAGCTTAGCGGGGGAGAGCAGCAGCGGGTTGCGATCGCGCGCGCGATCGCGAGCCGCCCCGACATCCTGATATTTGATGAGCCGACTGCATCGCTCGACGGGGATACGGGAAGAAAGATACTCGAGTTCGTCAGGGAACATGTATTGAACGACAGGCGTTGCATCATCATCGTCACTCATGACAGCAGGATATTCGAATATGCGCACCGCATCATCAACATGGAAGACGGCAGGATAACGGGGGATGAGCATGAGAAATAGGTTACTGATCGCGGTCGCCGTCATCGGCATATTGGCAGGCTTCATAAGCGCTTATGTCTATGGCCTGAAGGGCAAACCCCAGCCTCCCGCATTCAATCCGGCATCCAATCCCTATGCAAAAGGCATTTATGCCAACGGCATCATAGAGAGCAGTCAGGAGAGCGGCGAAAACATCAACATCTATCCCGAGGTATCGGGCGTGGTGACCAGGATCATGGTTTCAGAAGGTCAATACGTGAAGGCTGGCACACCCATGATGTCGATAGACGACTCCCTGCAGCGCGCAACCGTGGATCAACAGAAGGCGCAGGCCGATGCGGCTTTTGCGCAGATCACGCTTGCGAAAGCGAGCCTCAAGAGCCTGGAGGACACGCTCGATAAGCAGGAGAAATCGCATGAGATGGATGAAAGGTCGGTGAGCCTGGATGTGCTGGACAGCGCGCGCAATGCAGTGTCGGTAGCAAAGGCCAGCCTTGCGGTCGCAGAGAAGCAGTATCAGGCCGCATTGAAGAGCTATCAGGCGTCATCCGTTTTGCTGTCCAAGTATGTCATCAAGGCTCCATCCGTCGGCTCGGTCTTGGCTGTCAATGCGGCAGTCGGAGGCTATGTTTCGCCTCAAGGCGCTTACGACAGCTATACCGGTAACATGATGCCGACCATCGTGATGGGAAGCGCGGGAGAGCTCGTTGAAGTGCGGTGCTATGTCGACGAGATACTCGTCAGCAGGCTGCCTGCGCCATCCAGAATGCATGCGCGCATGTTCATCAGGGGGAGCGACATCAACATTCCACTGGAATATGTCAGGGTGCAGCCCTATGTCACACCGAAAATAGAGCTGTCGAATCAGAGGACGGAAAGGGTGGACGTCAGGGTGCTTCCCGTCATCTTCAGATTCGCAAGACCCAAGGATGTTTCACTTTATCCTGGGCAGCTCGTGGATGTTTACATAGGGGGAGACAGGTGAGCCTCCTGACAAAACGCCTGTTTGCGCTTTTAGGGGCGATGCTTACTTCATGTACCCTGGGACCCGATTTTGTCCCGCCAAAAGCGCCCGAGAGTACGCATTACAATCGGAAACAGGATCCGGATGACACAGTCACGGCGTCAAAGGTATCCCAGCATTTTGATAAGGGCGCAAAACCTGCTTCAGGGTGGTGGAAGCTTTATCGATCGAAGCAGCTCGATGCAGTGGTCGCAGAAGGAGTGCACAACAATCCGACTCTGGAAGCGGCGGAGGCCAGCCTTCGCCTGAGCCATGACAACTTAAGGGCCGGGTATGGAATCTTCTATCCGCAGGCAAGCCTCGATGTGGCGGCTTCCCGGCAGAAGTTTTCTCCGGAGCGTTTTGGCAGCGATGCGCCGGCTCCCATCTTCAATCTGGTCACGCTCTCCGCATCGGTGAGCTATGCGCTCGATGTATTCGGAGGCGAGCACCGCATGGTAGAGAATCTGCAGGCGCAGGCAGACCAGCAGCGCGCGATTGTGCAGGGCAGCTATCTGGTCCTTGTCGGAAACATCGTGAATACGGCGATCGCAATGGCCGCCTATCGCGATGAAATTGAGCTGACCAATGAGATGATCGCGCTGCAAGGGGAAGAAATATCGATTGCGGAAAAACAGTCGAAGGCGGGGGTAGCCGCCTATTCTGCCGTGCTTGCCTTGCAGAGCCAGCTATCATTGCTCGAGGCATCCCTGCCCTCGCTTCAGCAAAAGCTGAGTCAATCCGGACATCTGCTTGCAAGCCTCGCGGGGTATGCGCCATCGGAATGGCAGCCTCCCGAATTCTCGATGGACGATTTGGTCTTGCCTGAAAAACTGCCCCTGTCGCTGCCATCTAAACTCGTGCGTCAGCGTCCAGACATCCTGGCTGCAGAAGCGGGGATGCATGCGGCGAGCGCAAACATAGGCGTGGCGAGCGCCGCGCAGTTTCCGAGTTTTACGCTCAGCGCTTCCTTCGGGCAGAACAGCACTTCGATGAACAATCTGCTCGCCAAGAACGGGAGCTTCTGGAATGTAGGACCGGATATCAGCACGCCGCTTTTCGATGGCGGCACGCTTGCCGCAAGAAAGGCGGGTGCGGTAGAGGCCTACCGGCAGAGCCAGGCATTGTATCGCCAGACCGTCATCAGCGCCTTGACCCAGGTCGCGGACACATTGCGGGCGCTGGAGCATGATGCAAAAGTCTCTCTGGCTTATTCACAGGGGCTTAATGCTGCAAAGGATGCGCTTCATCTGGCAAGGGCGAATTACCGGGCTGGAACGGTGAACTACCTGCAGGTTCTGAATGCCGACATGCAATATCATCAGGCGAGGTTGAATTATCTCGAGGCTTGCGCACAGCGGCTACAGGATACGACGGCATTTTTTGTGGCCATGGGCGGGAATCCGGAACAGGTTGCATATTGAATTGTCAGACCGGAAGTCTGACTGCGGGAGGAAGAGGATGCAAGCTCCAAATCCATCATCTGTTCGGGGGCTGAGCGAGGATGAGGCCAGGGTGAGGCTGGAACAGTCTGGCCCGAATGCCATCGCCGAAAAAATCGTGCCGGCCTGGCAGCAACTGCTCGGAAAATTCTGGGCGCCCGTTCCCTGGATGCTGGAAGCCGTGATCGCGCTCCAGCTGCTCCTGGGGCGCAGGATGGAAGCCATGGTCATCGCAATGCTGCTCGTATTCAACGCGGTGGTGGCCTTTATGCAGGAGCAGCGCGCTAAGGATGCGCTTGCCTTGCTGCGCAAGCAACTGCATGTCAATGCGCGCGTGCTGCGCGACGGTCAATGGAAGAAGGTGCCAGCCGAAGAGGTCGTGCCAGGGGATGCCGTGCATGTGCGCGCCGGCGACATCGTTCCGGCGGACCTGATGCTTTTCGAAGGAGAAGTGGCGCTGGACCAGTCGTCTCTCACGGGAGAATCCCTGCCTGTCGATGTGGGCCCGAATCAGCCAGCCTATACAGGCGCCATCGTGCGCCAGGGAGAGGCCAGCGGGGAAGTGACCGCCACGGGCCTTCATACCTACTTCGGTCGCACCGCCGAGCTTGTGAGAACTTCCAATGCGCCGAGCCACATGCAGCTCACCATCTTCGCGATCGTGAAAAGGCTGGTGCTGTTCGACGCAGTCCTGGTGGTCGCGGTCGTCGTCTATGCCTTGCTGCACCATATGCCGCTTCTGGATACCGCCGTTTTTTCATTGATGCTGCTGGTTGCATCCGTTCCTGTCGCGCTCCCTGCGACCTATACGCTTGCGACCGCGATCAGCAGCCTGCAGCTTGCGCATAGGGGCGTGCTGGTGACCAGGCTGCCTGCTGTCGAAGAGGCTGCCGCGATGGACACGCTGGTATCCGACAAGACCGGAACGCTGACGCAAAACACGCTCTCCTTGTCAGGTGTCGTGGCGCTTGCAAACGGGACAGACGAGAATGGCGTGCTGCGCGCGGCGGCTCTTGCGAGCGACGATGCGACGCAGGATCCGCTCGACATGGCGATACTCGAACCGGCAAGGTCCCAGGGCCTTCTGAAGGATGCGCCCGACAGGGAGGCATTCCAGCCCTTCGATCCCGGAAGCCGGCGCAGCATGGGGATCTATGAAGTTGACGGAAAAGAGTGGCATGCGGTCAAGGGGGCCGCCAAGGTCATAGGGTCGCTTTGCAGGCTCGATTCAAAACAGCAGGAAGCGCTCGATCAGGCAAAGGCCGGGCTTGCCGAGAGCGGGGCGCGCGTGCTCGCAGTGGCGGCGGGATATGGCGATGAATTTGAACTCCTGGGGCTCGTTGGATTGTCAGATCCGCCGCGCGAGGATGCCGCCGCCCTGATTGCGGAGCTGAAACGGCTGGGCGTCAGGGTGCGCATGGCAACCGGTGATTCGCTGGAGACGGCGAAGGCGATAGGTGCCAGGCTGGGCTTGGGCGAGCGCGTATGCGATGCGCAGAGTCATGATGATTGCGATCTTTATGCGCGCGTTTTGCCAGAAGATAAGCACCATATCGTGAGCGCGCTGCAGCAGGCAGGCCATGTGACCGGCATGACGGGAGATGGCGTCAACGATGCGCCTGCGTTGCGTCAGGCCGAACTCGGGGTTGCCGTCGCGAGTGCTACCGATGTGGCGAAGGCCGCCGCCGGCGTGGTGCTGACAGGAGAAGGGCTGCAGGGCGTGATAGATGTGGTTCGCACGGGCCGGGAGGTGCACAGGCGCATGTTGACCTATACGCTCAACAAGACGCTCAAGACTCTCGAGATCGTGGTGTTCCTGACGCTTGGGCTCTGGCTTACCGGGGGCTTCGTGATCTCCGCAACGCTCATCGTGCTGCTGCTTTTCACCAACGACTTCGTGACCATGGCGATCGCATCCGACCGGGTTCCTGTGTCAGCCCAGCCTCAACGCTGGGAAGTGCCGACCTTGATGGGAGCCGCACTGATATTCGCATTGCTGTCTCTGGTTTTTTCCTTTTGCGCTTACTGGTGGATACGTTCCACTCAGCATCTGAGTCCCGAAGCGCTGCAGACCGTGGTGTTCCTGATCCTCGTGTTCACCAATCAGGCATGCGTCTATGTGTTGCGCACGGATGGGCGCATCTGGTCCTTCGCCCCCGGGAAATGGATGGCGCTGGCAAGTGCGGGGGATATCGCGCTGGTGAGCTTGATGGCGGTCCTTGGCTGGTGGGTGACGGCGCTTCCTGGTTTTGTCGTCGCAGGCCTTCTGGTTTCTGCGGCGGTTTTCGCGCTGCTTCTGGATCAGGCGAAACGATTCGTGTTCTTACGCTTTGCGATCGCCTGATCAAGATCGAATGGACAAGGAGAGGGTATGAATGATCCGCATGTAAAGATGACGCCCCTGTGTTCCGACGTGGAGGGTTTCGATGCCTTGTCGGAGCTTGCCTTGGACATCCGTTCATCCTGGGGGCATGGCGCAGACGACATATGGAGGAGGCTTGACGATGCGCTCTGGGAGCTGACGCAGAATCCCTGGGTTGTTCTGCAGACGGTTTCCAAAGACAAGCTTGTGCAGGCTCTGGCTGATCCCGCCTTTCGCAAGAGCGTCGACGATCTGCTTCAGGAGAGAAGGGAAGAGCTCGAGACGACGGCCTGGTTTCAGGAAGCCTACCCTGAATCCAGCCTCACCTGTGTGGCCTATTTCAGCATGGAATACATGTTGAGCGAGGCATTGCCCATCTATTCGGGAGGCTTGGGCAATGTGGCGGGAGACCAGTTGAAGGCGGCCAGCGATCTCGGTGTGCCGGTGGTGGCAGTGGGCTTGCTCTATCAGCAGGGATACTTCCGTCAGGCAATCGCGGCAGATGGAGCGCAACAGGCGCTTTATCCCTATAACGATCCGGGCCAGCTTCCGGTCACCCCTTTGAGGAAAGAAAACGGCGAATGGCTGAGGCTTGAGGTCGTCCTGCCTGGCTATTCGGTATGGTTGAGGGCATGGCAGGTTCAGGTGGGGAGGGTGAAGCTTTATCTTCTGGATAGCAACGATGCGGCGAATTATCCGGTGCATAGAGGCATCACCAGCGAGCTTTACGGTGGAGGGCCGGAGCTTCGCCTGAAGCAGGAAATGCTGCTCGGCATAGGCGGCTGGAGACTGCTAGAAGCGCTCAATATCAGGCCAGAGGTCTGCCATTTGAATGAGGGACATGCCGCTTTTGCGGTTCTTGAACGCGCGCGCAGCTTCATGGAGGAAACAGGGCAAAGCTTCGAGGTCGCGCTGGCTGTGACGAGGGCGGGAAATCTCTTCACCACGCACACGGCGGTTTCCGCAGGATTCGATCGCTTTTCGCCGGAACTGATAGAGCAATACTTGGGCGGTTATGCAAGAAGACAGTTCGGCATCAGCGTGCGCGACCTCCTGGCGCTCGGAAGAAAAAATCCGGACGATCCGACGGAGCCCTTCAATATGGCTTATCTTGCGATACGCGGCAGCGGGTCGGTGAATGGCGTGAGCGCCCTGCATGGGCGGGTAAGCCGGAAAATTTTCTCGCCGCTTTTTCCACATTGGCCGATGGATGAGATACCTGTCGGTCATGTGACCAACGGCGTGCACATGCCGACCTGGGATTCCGCGAAGGCCGATGAACTCTGGACCGAGGCCTGCGGAAAGGCGCGATGGCTGGGGACGATGGAGTCCATGGGGCAGCAGATAAGGCAGATCTCCGATGCCCGTCTCTGGGAATTCAGGACGGATGCCACGATGGCGCTCGTGAAGTATGCGCGCGAGCGGTTGTCCCGGCAGCTTGCCGCATCGGGTTCTTCCGCAGAAACGGTCAGGGCCGTCAGGCATCTTTTCGACCACAACACGCTGACACTCGGATTTGCAAGGCGATTTGCGGTATACAAGCGGCCCAATCTGCTCTTGCATGATCCCGAGCGCCTCGTGCGCCTGCTGACGAATCCGCAGCGCCCGGTCCAGCTCATCATGGCGGGAAAGGCGCATCCCGCAGACAGGGAAGGACAGGCCTTGATACAGCAATGGGTGAATTTCATCCGCAGGCCGGAGGTCAGGCCGCATGTGATATTCCTGGCCGACTATGACATGCAGCTCACCGAGCAACTGGTGCAGGGCGTGGATGTCTGGCTCAATACGCCGAGGCGCCCATGGGAGGCTTGCGGCACGAGCGGCATGAAGGTTCTGGTCAACGGCGGCATCAATCTTTCCGAGCTGGATGGATGGTGGGCCGAAGCCTATGCCCCGGAAGTCGGCTGGGCCATAGGCGATGGGCAGGAGCACGACACCGATCCGGCGTGGGAAGCTGAGGAGGCGCGCGCGCTTTACGATCTGCTCGAGCAACAGGTGATACCGGAATTTTATACGCGCGACGAGCGCGGCATACCTGTTGCCTGGGTCAACAGGATGCGCGAGAGCATGGCGAGGCTGACACCGCGATTTTCCAGCAATCGTGCTGTGCGGGAATACACGGAAAATCATTATCTGCCGGCGGCAAAAGCCTATCTCAAGCGTTCGACAGAGCAGGGGAAGATGGGCGTCAATCTGATCGAGTGGCTGCGCGACCTCGATTCGAAATGGAATTCGCTGCGATTCGGGGAGATGAAGATCAGCAGCACGGACAGCCTGCATGTGTTCGAGATACAGGTTTATCTCGATGACCTTGATCCGGATTCGGTGTGCGTCGAGCTTTATGCGGATGGAGTGAGCGGCGCACCTATAGAATGTTTGAACATGGCCAGGGTCCGGGAACTGGTCGGCGCGGGCTATGCCTATAGAGCCGAGGTGAGCGCCGTGCGTCCTGCAGAGGACTATACGGCGCGGCTCGTTCCCTGTCATGCGGGTGTGGCGATCCCGCTCGAGTCTACCCGCATCCTGTGGCAGAGGTGATGCGCCCATGAGTTCCATACTGACCCTCAACGGCGGCTCTTCCAGCATCAAGTTCGCGCTGTTTGAGATGGAAAATTTTGGGCGAATCCTGGAAGGGGAAATCGAGCGGATAGGCCTTCCTGTAGCCAGCCTCAAAATGAAGAGGGAGGGGCATAACGTTTCGAGACAGGTCGAGGTTTCCGATCACAAGGCTGCAGCGGATCTGCTGATGGAAAGCATAGATTGTGATGCGCTTGCTGCGATCGGGCATCGCGTGGTTCATGGAGGACAGAGGTATGACAAGCCGCACTGGATAGACCGGCAAATGATCGACGAATTGCGCAAGCTAAGCCCGTTCGATCCTGAGCATCTGCCAGCCGAACTCATGCTGATCGAGGACTTCCATGCAAGATTTCCAGATATTAAGCAGCTCGCATGCTTCGATACGGCCTTTCACAGGGAATTGCCAAGCGTGGCGGCATTGCTGCCCATACCGCGAAAATATAGCGCGATAAGGCGCTACGGGTTTCACGGGCTCTCTTATCAGTATCTGATGGAGGAATTGGCCAGTCTTGGCGATCCTGCAGCCAGAGAGGGCAGAGTGATACTCGCCCATCTCGGCAATGGCGCAAGCCTTTCCGCAGTCTTCCAGGGAAGGCCTGTGGATACCAGCATGAGCTTCACCCCTGCATCGGGCCTGATGATGGGCACAAGATCCGGGGACATGGATCCCGGGATCGCGAGCTATCTGATGCAGAAGGAGGGGCTGACCATCGAAGGATACACGCGCCTCGTGAACCATGAGTCGGGACTCCTGGGTGTCTCCGGGACGAGTTCTGACATGCGCGACCTGCTGATGCTCGAGAAATCCGACAGCCGCGCATCCGATGCCATCGCGCTCTTCTGCTATCAGGTGAAGAAATTCATAGGCGCATATGCGGCGGCTCTTGGAGGGCTAGATACGCTTGTTTTTTCAGGAGGGATGGGAGAGAACGCGGCAGTCATCCGGGAAAGGATATGCGAAGGACTTGCATTCCTCGGCATTTCGATCGACGGGATGCGCAATGCGCGGAATGAATCCGTGATCTCGAACGGAAGCGTGGTCGTGCGGGTAATGCACACGGACGAGGAACTCATGATCGCGAAGTCGGTCTCTTTGATGATGGCGATTCAAAATTGACAGGGAAAAAGAAAATGAAAACACCCGCACTTCAAGATAAGACATTGTCGCCGGACCTTCTGCTCAGGATCGATGCCTATTGGCGGGCTGCAAATTATCTCTCGGCAGGCCAGATTTTCTTGTACGACAATCCGCTCCTGAAGCGGCCGCTTGCGGGGTCCGACATCAAGCGCATGCTGCTTGGGCACTGGGGAACGACGCCTGGGCAGAACTTCATCTACACCCACCTTAACCGTATCATCAATCAATACGACCTCGACATGATCTATGTCTCGGGGCCAGGACACGGAGGTCCTTCAGTCGTCTCGCATACCTACCTCGAAGGCACTTACAGCGAAATATATCCTGACATAAGCCAGGACGAGGAAGGGATGAGGAAACTGTTTATACAGTTTTCCTTTCCTGGCGGCATACCCAGCCATGCCTCTCCGGAATGTCCGGGCTCCATCCACGAAGGCGGTGAGCTCGGCTATTCCCTGAGCCATTCCTTCGGAGCGGTTCTCGACAATCCGGATCTCATCGTCGCCTGCGTGGTGGGAGACGGCGAAGCGGAGACGGGTCCATTGGCGACTTCGTGGCACTCCAACAAATTCCTCGACCCTGTGGGAGACGGGGCGGTGCTGCCGATACTGCATCTCAACGGCTACAAGATCGCCAATCCGACGCTGCTAGCAAGGATACCGCACACTGAGCTCGAGCAGCTCTTCACAGGCTACGGCTGGGCGCCCATCCTTGTCGAAGGTAGCGAGCCTGAATACATGCATCAGGCGATGGCCTCCGCGCTGGACAAGGCGGTGATGCAGATCAGGAAAATCCAGCATGATGCGAGAACCGAGGGAAAGCGCTCGAGGCCGAACTGGCCGATGATCATCCTGAAGTCTCCAAAGGGATGGACAGGGCCCAAGGTGGTGGATGGTTTGAAAATAGAGGATACCTTCCGCGCGCATCAGGTTCCGCTCAACCCGAATGTTCATCCGGAGCATTTGAAGCATCTGGAAGACTGGCTCAGAAGCTATCGCCCCGAGGAACTTTTCAACGAGCAGGGAAGATTGATTGCGGAGCTGGCTGAACTTGCGCCCAAGGGAGATCGCCGGATGGGGGCGAATCCCCATGCAAACGGAGGCATGCTGCTGCGCGATCTGCGCATGCCGGATTTCCGCGACTATGCGGTTTCTGTGTCCGAGCCCGGAACGATGGGCAAGGGAGATACGCATGTTTTGGGCACGTTCATCCGGGATGTGCTGAAGCTCAACGAAAGGCGGTTTCGCATGTTCGGGCCAGACGAGACGCTCTCGAACGGGCTTGAGGCGCTGTTCGAAGTCACGCGCCGCCAGTGGGATGCGGACACTCTGGAGGGAGACGAATTCCTCGCGCCTTCGGGGCGGGTGATGGAGATGCTGAGCGAGCATCAGTGCGAAGGCTGGCTCGAGGGTTATCTGTTGACTGGGCGCCATGGGGTCTTCAACTGTTACGAGGCATTCATACACATCGTGGATTCGATGTTCAACCAGCACGCGAAGTGGCTCAAGGTGACGGCGCACCTGTCTTGGCGCCGCAAGATCGCCTCGCTCAATTACCTGCTGGCATCTCACGTGTGGCGCCAGGACCACAACGGCTTCACGCATCAGGATCCGGGCTTCATCGATCTCGTGGTGAACAAGAAGGCAGAGGTGGTGCGTGTGTATTTTCCGCCCGATGCGAACTGCCTTTTGTCGGTGATGGACCATTGTCTGAGAAGCCGCCATTACGTGAATGTCGTGGTTGCAGGAAAGCATCCCGCGCCGCAGTGGCTTTCCATGGATGCGGCAGTCAAGCATTGCACGGAAGGCATCGGCATCTGGACATGGGCCAGCAACGACCAGGCGGTCTCGCCTGATCTCGTGATGGCGTGCTGCGGGGATGTGCCGACTCTCGAGACGCTGGCGGCGGTAGCCATACTGCGCGAGCATCTTCCCGAGCTCAGGATACGCGTGGTCAATGTCGTGGACCTGATGAAGCTTCAGCCGCAGAGCGAACATCCGCACGGCCTTTCCGACATGGAATTCGACGAGCTCTTCACGAAGAACAAGCCCGTGATCTTCGCCTACCACGCCTATCCCTGGCTGATCCACAGGCTGACCTACAGGCGCACCAATCACGGGAACATACATGTGCGCGGCTACAAGGAGGAGGGGACGATCACCACACCTTTCGACATGACGGTTTTGAATGAGCTCGACCGCTTCCATCTGGTGATGGATGCGATAGACCGCCTGCCGCAGACCGGAGACAAGGGCATCTATCTCAAGCAGCAGTTGAAGGACAAGCTGATCGAGCACAGGCAATACATCAACCGGCATGGCGAGGACATGCCCGAAATCAGGAACTGGAAGTGGCAGGGGTGATTTTTCGGAACGGTTTTTTGGTCGAATCTGCGATAAGTGGCGTGCAGTTTGTCTGCACATTTTTTAACCGTGATGAGGAGTTGAATATGAAGATCAAGGTAATGATGGCTGTTTTGGCTGCGCTTTCGACAGGCATGGTCACCCAACAGGCTGTGGCCGAGTCTCAGACACCGGAGAAAATGACGTGCAAGGAATTTGTAGCACTCGACGATGCGATAAAGCCCAAGGTCGTGTATTGGGCTGAAGGACTGAACAAGAAAGGCAAGCCGGTAGATTCGGTTGTCGATGTCGATGAAACGGACAAGCTGGTTCCCGTTCTGGTCACGGAATGCAAGGATGAGCCAAAGCAGTCTTTGATGAAGAAGATCAAGGAACATGCCGCTCAGAAATCGGCCCCGACTGTCGCGGCGGCTTCGGGCGTGGCGCAGAAGCCGGCTGCAGCACCTAAGCCTGTCAAGATGACCTGCAAGGAATTCGTGGCGCTTGACGATGCGGTGAAACCCAAGGTCGTTTACTGGGCTGAAGGATTTAGCAAGAAGGGCAAGCCTGTCGACTCGATGGTCGACATCGATGAGACGGACAAGCTGGTTCCCGTTCTGGTGACGGAATGCAAGGAAACGCCCAAGCTTACCTTCTGGCAGAAAATCAAGAAGCATTTCTGATTCATATCTTAAACCAAAGAAAGGAGTATGAAATGAGCAAGATCATGAAAATCTTCGCGGTGCTCTTTGGGGCAGCGCTTCTGGTTCCGGCGAACGCCGAACCCATGGCAGTGGACCCCGTCGTTGTGGAGACCTTCGTCGTCACGACCTACATGAACGGAGGCGTGGGCAACGACGAGGAAAGAATGATGCATAGGGTCGCGCATGAGTTTCCCTTGCGCCTGATTTTTTCCGAGCGCAAGGATGACGAATTTGTCGCCAGCGTCTCCGTCGTGATCTTCGATGCGAAGGGGAATCCGGTTTTTGCGCTGCCCAACGCAGGGCCCATGCTCTACGTGATGCTGCCGGATGGGAAATACAAGGTCAGCGCGCGCTTCAAGGGATTGATCGAGTCTCAGGATGTCGTTTTGAGCGGCAAGGAAGGCAGGGATCTCTATTTCCACTGGAAGGGCAAGCAGAAGCAGTGAGCGCCGTGCGTGGTAACATGTATCCAGGGTAGACGGATGGATACATGGTGAATCACTGGATGACATTGCACGGCCTGATCGCGATCGCGGGTCTGGCCGTGTATGTCTCTTCTTCCCACACGCTGCATCTGCGACGGCATCCGTCTGCCGCCATAGCATGGGTCTTCTCCCTCCTTCTGCTGCCCTATCTCGCACTGCCACTTTATCTGATATTCGGCAGCCGCAAGGTGGCGGGGCTTAGACCTGCGAGGCGGGAGGCGACGCAGCTTGTGCCAGACACATTGACTGCGCGCACGCAGCAGCTCGCGGCCGTGATGGCGCTTCCCGAAGCCTCTTCCTATCAGGATCTCTCCGTCCACGAGGATGGAAAACAGGCGCTGCAATCGATGCGCAGCATGCTTGAGCAGGCAACGCGCACCATCGATGTCTGCACCTTCATCTTTGCGCGTGACAGGCTGGGCGAGGAGATCGCGGAGATTCTGAAGCGGAAGGCAAAGGCCGGCGTCAGGGTCAGGCTGCTCGTCGACGGGGTGGGCGCATATCTTGGCGCGCGCACCGACTTTGCCGAACTGGTGAATTCGGGAATGGAGGTCGCGCTATTCGTGCCGCCATTGCGTTCTTCCCTGCGCGGACGCACCAATCTGCGCAATCACCGCAAGATGGTGATCGCGGACGGGGAATGGCTCTGGTGCGGAGGCAGAAATCTGGCGGCCGAGTATTTCGAAGGCGCTGAAGCCGATCCCTGGATCGACCTGTCCTTCGATCTTCATGGCGGACTTGCGCATCAGGCAGCGCGGCAGTTCGACCGAGACTGGAAGTTCGCAAAGGGGATTTCGCATCGCAGTGCGGTAGAAGATCATGCGCCGGAAAGTGGCGCTGGCCAGCTGATCGTGAGCGGTCCAGACCAGGCCGACGATACCCTCTATACGCTTTTGGTTTCGGGTTTTTTCAATGCGAAAAAATCCATTTCGGCCGTCACGCCCTATTTCGTTCCCGATCCCACTTTCCTGATGTCGCTGACGCTTGCGGCAAGAAGAGGGGTGGCGGTCGATCTGCTCCTGCCGAAAAAATCCAACCACCGCCTTGCGGACATTGCGAGGCACAGGGCCCTGCGCGAGCTGACCGCGGCCGGTGGACGAGTATGGATGCTGCCTTCGATGATCCATGCGAAAGCGGTCTTGATCGACGAAGAAGTCGCGTTCGTGGGCTCGGCCAATCTCGACCAGCGTAGCCTCTTTTTGAACTATGAAATGATGATCGCGTTCTATGCGAAAAACGATGTGCATCGTTTTTCGGAATGGCTGGCGGGTAGGATGAAAGTGGCGAATTCCTATCGCGCGAGAAAGCCCAGGATCTGGCGGGAGATCGCCGAAGGGATGCTGCTGTGGCTCGCATTCCAGCTCTGATGGATAATGCGCGCCGTCGAAAGGAAAATATGATGAAATTTTATGTAATTGTAATACTTTTTATATCCGGCCTCTCTCATGCCGCATCGCAGGAGTCGGCAGCCTATGTGCCGGGGCTGGGTGAGATCATGGGCTCGATACAGATGCGGCATGCGAAGCTCTGGTTTGCCGCAAAGGGAGAAAACTGGCCGCTTGCGGCTTATGAACTGGATGAGCTCAAGGAAGGTTTCGAGGACGCTGCCAAATATCAGCCTGACTTCAAGGGCAAGCCCATCGCCGAAATGATAGGGCCTGCCACACAGAAGCCTCTTGCCGAAGTGGCAGAGGCAATCGATGAAAAGGACAGTTTGCATTTCGTGAAGGCATACGACCAGCTTTCCCGCGCCTGTTCTTCCTGTCATCGGTCGGCCGGGCGCGGATTCATCGTGATCCAGCGCCCGACGACCCCTCCCTACACCGACCAGCGCTACGATGCCCGCCCATGAGCGAACAGGGAGATGTCGCAGGCCAGGAGCGAGGCGCATGGCGGGTATTCCTGGCCTTTCTTCGCTTGGGCCTGACTTCCTTTGGCGGGCCGCTCGCTCACCTGGGATATTTCCGGGATGAGTTTGTCACAAGGCGGCGCTGGCTTAGCGAACAGAGCTATGCAGACCTGATCGCGTTCTGCCAGTTTTTGCCGGGGCCTGCGAGCAGCCAGGCGGGCATCGCGCTGGGGCTTGCCAGGGCCGGGTACAGTGGGGCGGTCGCGGCATGGGTAGGTTTCACCATGCCCTCGGCGATCGCGATGATCCTTTTTGCGAAGGGTCTTGAAAGCCACCGGGACTTGCTATCTTCAGGCATACTGCACGGGTTGAAGATCGCCGCAGTGGCGGTCGTGGCGCAGGCCGTTTGGGGTATGGCCCGGAACTTCTGCAGAGGCGCTCACCGAGTCACACTCATGGTCATCGCCGCGGCAATCGCCCTGATGATGCCTTCAATTCCTGCACAGATAGGCGTGATGGCGCTTTCGGGCTTGGCAGGGCTGCTTCTCTTCTCTGCGGAGAAGGCTGAAGCGCACGAACCGCTTCCGATCACGCTCACGCATCGTGCAGGAATGTTGTGGCTCGCGCTTTTCTTTGTACTGTTGATCGGTCTTCCCATTCTGGCAGGTGTCATTCACGGGCATTTCATCGCAGAGGTTGATGCATTCTATCGCGCAGGCGCACTCGTATTCGGCGGAGGGCATGTCGTGCTGCCGCTGTTGCAGGCGGCTGTCGTGCCTTCCGGCTGGGTCGGCAACGAGGCATTTCTTGCAGGATACGGGGCGGCCCAGGCATTGCCCGGCCCGCTTTTCACGTTTGCAGCCTTTCTGGGTGGTTCGATGAGCACTGAGCCATCGGGCTGGGCTGGCGGAATGGTATGCCTCATTGCGATTTTTGCGCCTTCATTCCTTCTGGTGATGGGCGCTTTGCCTGTCTGGGAACGCCTGCGACGAAATCTGCGCGCAAGATCGGCTCTATCCGGAATCAACGCCGCGGTCGTAGGCCTTCTGCTCGCGGCGTTGTACCGCCCGGTGTGGACCAGCACCATACATCAGCCAGAGGATTTCGGGCTGGCACTGATTTTTCTGGTCGCACTTATTTTCTGGAAGGTGCCGCCATGGCTCGTGGTCATCGCAAGCGGCGCGACAGGCTGGCTCCTGGCAAGCTGACAGTTCCAGGGCTTACAATACGAGCTTTTGGAAGGAATGAAATGGCGGGATATGACGATCTGATTCTTGATGCGCTGACGCGCGTGAAGGAGATCATGCCCTGGGACTTGAGCCGTTCGATGCAGTCGGGAAACAGACCCTTGCTTCTTGACGTGAGGGAGCCTGCTGAATATGCGATGCTGCGCATACCCGGTTCGCTCAACGTGCCAAGAGGCGTGCTGGAACAGTCCTGCGAGTGGGATTACGACGAGACGCAGCCTTCGCTTGCGTCGAGGCGCGATCAGGATATCGTGGTGATCTGCCGCTCTGGAAAGCGCTCGGTGCTGGCCGCCGACATGCTCTTGCGCATGGGTTTTGAGAAGGCGGTCTCACTCAAGACGGGTGTGCGAGGCTGGAACGATTTCGAGCAGCCGCTGGAAGATGCGGAAGGCAACCTGCTCGATCCGGACCATGTGGACGATCTGCTTGCGCCAAGATTGCGGGAAGATCAGCGCAGGCCCAGGATTTAGCGGCTTTCTGATTTGCTGTGCAAGGGCCGCACAGGTAAAATCGAAGCTTTCGCGCCATTGCGCCATTTTTAGAGTGAACGACAAGTGAAACCCATCCTGAAATCCGCAAAGCTTGCCAACGTGTGCTATGACATACGCGGGCCTGTCATGGAGCGCGCAAAACAGATGGAGGAGGAAGGCCAGCGCATCATCAAGTTGAACATCGGCAACCTGGCGCCCTTCGGCTTCGAGGCGCCCGAGGAGATTCAGCAGGATGTGATACTCAATCTGCCCAATTCATCCGGCTATTCGGATTCCAAGGGCATGTTCGCGGCGCGCAAGGCGATCATGCACTACTGCCAGTCGAAGAAGATCGCAGGCGTCACGCTCGACGACATCTACATCGGCAACGGCGCATCCGAGCTCATCGTGATGGCGATGCAGGGACTGCTCAACTCCGGCGACGAAGTGCTGGTGCCCGCACCCGATTATCCGCTCTGGACCGCGGCGGTAACGCTCGCCGGCGGCACGCCGCGCCATTACCTTTGCGACGAGGCCAACGAATGGAATCCCGATCTTTCGGACATGAGATCCAAGATCACGGAGAACACGCGCGCGATCGTGATCATCAATCCGAACAATCCGACAGGCGCGCTCTATTCAGACGACATCCTGAAGGAGATCGTGCAGATCGCGAAGGAGCGCGGCCTCATCATCTTCGCCGACGAGATCTACGACAAGATGCTCTACGACGGTGCGACCCACACCTCGATCGCATCGCTCTCCGACGAAGTGCTGTTCGTCACCCTGAACGGGCTATCAAAGAACTACCGTGCATGCGGCTACCGCTCGGGCTGGATGGTGGTCTCAGGCGAGAAGAAACACGCGCAGGACTACATCAATGGCTTGACGATACTGGCCTCGATGCGCCTCTGCTCTAACGTGCCTGGCCAGTTCGCGATACAGACTGCACTCGGCGGATACCAGAGCATCCACGACCTGGTTGCACCCAACGGGCGCCTTTGCAAGCAGCGCGATCTTGCCTACAAGCTTTTGACCGAGATTCCCGGCATCACCTGCGTCAAGCCCAAGGCCGGCCTTTATCTCTTCCCGCGTCTGGATCCTGCGGTCTATCCGATAGAGGACGACCAGCAGTTCATACTGGAGCTGCTCGAATCTGAAAAGGTGCTGGTGGTGCAGGGCACGGGATTCAACTGGGTACACCCCGATCATCTGCGGCTCGTCTTCCTGCCGACCGTGGACGATCTCGTCGAAGCGTTCGCAAGGCTTTCGCGCTTCCTCGAAAATTACAGAAAAAGACACAAGCCCGTTTAACTTTGGAATGAATTTATGAAACCAATCAACGTAGGACTCCTGGGCATAGGCACGGTAGGCGGCGGCACATACACGGTGCTGCAGCGAAACAGCGAAGAGATCACGAGGCGCGCTGGACGGCCGATTCGCATCATCGCGGTGGCGGACAAGAACGTCGAGCTTGCAAGGAACATCACGAAGGGTTCATGCCGCGTGACGGACGACGCCTTCTCTGTGGTGAACGATCCCGAGATTGACATAATCGTCGAGCTGATCGGCGGCTATGGCATAGCCAAAGAACTCGTGATGCAGGCGATCAGGAACGGCAAGCATGTGGTCACCGCGAACAAGGCGCTGCTTGCGAATCACGGCAACGAGATATTCAAGGCCGCGCAGGAAAAGCGCGTGATGGTGGGCTTCGAGGCCGCAGTCGCAGGCGGCATTCCCATCATCAAGGCGGTGAGGGAAGGTCTGACCGCGAACCGCATAGAATGGATCGCAGGCATCATCAACGGCACGACCAATTTCATCCTGTCCGAGATGCGCGACAAGGGACTTTCCTTCGATGAAGTGCTGAAGGAGGCGCAGCGCCTGGGCTATGCGGAAGCCGACCCCACCTTCGACATCGAGGGCGTGGATGCGGCGCACAAGATCACGCTGCTCTCATCCCTTGCATTCGGCATTCCCGTTGAGTTCGACAAGGCCTATATCGAGGGCATCTCTAGGCTAGATGCGATCGACATCAAGTATGCTGAGCAGCTTGGCTACCGCATCAAGCTTCTTGGCATCACCAAGCGCACGCAAGATGGCGTGGAGTTGCGCGTGCATCCGACGCTGATTCCGGAGAAGCGCCTGATCGCGAACGTGGAAGGTGCGATGAACGCGGTCCTGGTCCAGGCCGATGCGGTGGGTGCTACGCTCTATTACGGAAAGGGCGCAGGGGCTGAACCCACCGCAAGTTCGGTGATCGCGGATCTCGTCGACATCACGCGCATGCACACTGCGGACCCCGAGAACCGCGTGCCCCATCTGGCCTTCCAGCCCGATGCGATGATTGCACTTCCGATGCTGCCGATAGACGAAGTGGTCACGAGCTATTATCTGCGCCTGCGCGTTGCCGACAAGACGGGCGTGCTGGCTGACATCACGCGCATACTGGCAGACGAGAAGATCTCCATCGATGCGGTGATACAGAAGGAGCCCCAGGAGGGCGAGACTCAGACCGACCTCATCATGCTGACGCATAAGACGCGCGAGAAATGCGTCAATGCGGCGATTTCCAAGATAGAGGCGCTTCCCGTGGTGGCCGGCAAGGTGACACGCTTACGCATGGAAGAGCTGGGGAAATAGTTGATAACTTGGGGGTGGCATATGAGTAAGCTCAAAGCACTAGCACTGCAAAACTTCACGGCTTTTGAGAAATTGACACTCGACTTCTCTCCTGGCGTCAACGTATTGATCGGCATTAATGGCACAGGCAAAACTCATCTTCTCAAACTACTATATTCCAGTTGCTCTATTACTGAAGAGACTGGCATAACTTTAAGTACTAAATTGATTCAAAATTTCCGGCCATTTGAAGATCGAATAGGTAGATTGATTCGGCGAACTGGGAAGAGCAGTACAGCGAAGATTGTGATTGTTCGTGAAGGTGAGCTCAAATTAACGGCATCATTTACCAATCACACTAAAGAGCATTTAAAAATTAATATCGTTAACCGTTCGGCATGGTTGGCAAGTAAAGTCTCCACTGTGTATATACCTGTTAAGGAGATGCTTGCGCATGCGCCCGGATTTAGGTCTTTGTACTCAAAGCGCGAGGTCTCATTTGAAGGGGTTTATGCTGATATTGTCGATCTCGCATACTTGCCAAAATTCAAAGGGCCAATTGACAAAGATAGAACTCGACTGCTCAATGCGTTGCAGCGAGCGATTGAAGGAAAGGTGGTTACTAAGGGTGAGTTTTTCTTCTTAAAAAATAGGCAAGGAGACCTAGAGTTTTCTTTGTTGGCAGAGGGTATGCGTAAGTTAGCTTTGATTTGGTTGTTGATCCAGAATGGCACGTTACTTTCTGGTACGATTTTGTTTTGGGATGAGCCCGAAGCTAATTTGAATCCATCCCTTATGGGCAAGGTTGTAGAAGTTATTCTTGAGTTGCAAAGGTTAGGGGTACAGGTGTTTCTTACTACTCATAACTACGTGCTGCTTAAGGAGTTTGATTTGCGTAAGAAGCCAGACGATTCAATTCGTTATGTTTCGCTGTATCGGAATGATTCAGGAGCTGTGGAGGCAAATTCCTGCGATGATTATGCCGGAATTGATCCTAATGCTATTGCGGGTACATTCAGTGACTTGTATGACCGCGAACTCAAGCGAAGCCTTGGAGTATAGGGTATGGGAGATATTACTGAAGGTGATTTGAAAATTTCTCTGCCTGCTGCGATCAAGACACGAAGATTTGATGATCAAGCAACTCACGGGTTGAGTCATTGCATGAAGGCGGTTGACTTTATTTTGGAGCTTAAGGATAGAGTGATTTTTGTTGAGTTGAAGGATCCAGATAATCCATCGGCAAAGCAAGAGGACAGAGCAGAGTTTATCAAGAAATTCCTAAGTGGGAATATTGATTCTGATTTGCAATATAAGTATCGAGATTCATATCTGTATGAATTGGCGTCCGATCGTGCTGATAAACCAATTTATTATTACGTTTTAATCGGAGCGAAAGCTTTAGTCGAGGCTGATCTTTTGGCACGAACCGATGCGTTAAAAAGAAGAATACCAGTGTTTGATGCAAATGGAAAACCTTGGAAGAAGCCTTTTATAGCTGGATGTGCAGTGATGAATTTGCTTGCCTGGAATAAAGCTTTGCCTATGTATCCTGTGAGTCGAGTAAGCGGCAGTTAGGCATTGCTTTTTTGCTGCGCCGAAGATTGGCTGATTGCCATAAACATAATGCGAGTCATTTAATGAAATACATCTCCACGCGCGGCAACAGTCCCGCAAAATCATTCACCGAGATACTCCTGGGCGGCCTGGCTCCTGACGGCGGACTTTATCTTCCGGAAAACTATCCCAAAGTTTCGAGAGCGGAGCTCGATCTATGGCGCAGCCTTACCTATGCGGAGCTTGCATTTGAAATCCTTTCCAAATTCGCAACAGACATTCCGGCGCATGATCTCAAGTCCATCATAGACAGAACCTATACAAAGGAGATATACGGTTACGGGCGCGCGGACTCCGATTTTTCACAGATCACGCCGCTGCGCACGCTTGAGCCAGGCGTGCATCTGCTCGAGCTCTCCAACGGGCCCACGCTCGCATTCAAGGACATGGCGATGCAGCTTCTGGGCAACCTCTTCGAGTATGCGCTGGACAAACAGCACCAGGAGCTCAACATACTGGGCGCAACCTCTGGCGATACGGGCTCTGCCGCCGAATATGCGATGCGCGGAAAGAAGGGTATACGCGTTTTCATGCTCTCCCCGAACGGCAAGATGAGCGCCTTCCAGCGCGCGCAGATGTATTCTCTTCAAGTTCCCAACATCTATAACATCGCGATCAACGGCATGTTCGACGATGCTCAGGACCTGGTGAAGGCGGTCTCCAACGACCATGCATTCAAGGCGGAACACAAGATAGGCACGGTCAATTCGATCAACTGGGGAAGAGTGTCGGCGCAGATCGTTTACTACTTCAAGGGCTATTTCGCAGCGACCAAGTCCAACGACGAGGAAGTCGCGTTCTCCGTGCCTTCGGGCAACTTCGGCAACATCTGCGCAGGGCACATCGCGCGCATGATGGGGCTGCCGATAGGCCAGCTGATACTCGCGACCAACGAGAACGACGTGCTGGACGAATTCTTCAGGACGGGCGCATACCGCCCGCGCAATTCCGCGCATACCTACGAGACCAGCAGCCCTTCGATGGACATCTCCAAGGCGTCCAACTTCGAGCGCTTCGTCTTCGATCTCGTGGGGCGCGACGGCGCGAAGGTGCGCGAGCTCTGGAGCAGGGTGGATACGGGCGATTCCTTCGACATCAAGGGAACGGAATACTGGCATGCCTTGCCTGGCTTCAAGTTCGCATCGGGAAGGAGCACGCATCAGGATAGGCTCAAGACGATACGCGAGCTCTGGGAGGAATACGGCGTGATGATAGATACACACACCGCCGACGGTTTGAAAGTGGGACTCGAGCAGAGAAGGCCTGGGCTTCCTCTCGTTTGCCTCGAGACCGCACTCCCTGCCAAGTTCGAGGAGACCATCATAGAAGCGCTGGACAGGAAGCCTGAGCGCCCAAAGGCGCTTGAAGGCATAGAGGATTTGCCGCAGCGCGTTCACGTGATGGATGCGGATGTGAATGAATTGAAGGCATACATCTCGGCCAACATTGCGCATTGAGCCGCCTGCCGGCGTATGAACAACCTGATCCTGCTCGCATTCTGCTTCATCGCCGGCATGCTGCTGCACCGCTACAAGCGCATGCCGGTCAACACGCCTGCGGTGTTGAACAGCTTCATCATCCACGTATCGCTTCCTGCGCTGACGCTGCTCTATGTGCATAGCCTGAAGCTTACGGGGGATGTGTGGCTGATGGGCGCGATGGGCTGGCTGCTGTTTGCGATGTCGGCGGGATTCTTCCGTTTGCTCGGGAGATGGATGAACTGGCCGCGCGCGACGGTCGGCGCGCTGATCCTGACAGGAGGGTTAAGCAACACGTCCTATGTCGGGCTCCCGATGATAGAAGCCTTCTACGGGCACCAGGGGATTGCCAGCGGCATCATCGTCGACCAGCTTGGCTCATTTCTCGTGCTCTCGACGCTGGGCATCACGTTCGCTGGCATCTACTCTTCCGGCATGCCCAGCTTTTCCGCGATGATCAAACGCATCGTGCTATTCCCGCCATTCATCGCGCTCATCATCGCGCTTTTGCTGATGCCGTTAGCCTATCCGGAATGGATGAGCGCGGTGTTGAAGCGCATGGGCGACACCCTGGCGCCGCTCGCTCTGCTCTCCGTAGGCTTTCAACTGAGGCTAGGGCATCTCGCAGGCAATGCAGGCAAGCTTGCGATCGGCCTCGGATTCAAGCTGGTGCTAGCCCCCCTCGTGCTTTACATGCTTTACGTCCCCCTACTGCATGCACAAGGGCAGGCGATACAGATCACGCTTTTCGAAGCGGCGATGCCGCCGATGATCACATCGGCGATTCTGGCCACCGAGCACGACCTCGATCCTCCCTTTGCGACGCTGATGGTGGCTGTCGGTCTGATGGCTTCCTTCGCAACGCTCGCCGCATGGTGGTGGCTGATGAGGGGAGTATGAGCATGGAAAGCCCCCGCGAGCTTTTGAAGAGGATGTTTTCAGTCGCGATAGCGAGGGCGCAGCCGGAGCTTTGCATTCCTCCGCATGTTCCTCCCCTGCCGCGAGGCAGGCTGATCGTGATCGGCGCGGGAAAGGCGTCTGCCGCGATGGCGCGCGCGGTGGAAAACTGCTACCCCAATGCAAAGTTGGAAGGACTGGTCGTCACGCGCTACGGTTATGCCATGCAATGCAGCCAGATCGAAATTGCAGAGGCAGCCCACCCCGTGCCGGACGAGGCGGGGTTTAAGGCCAGCCGACGCATGCTGAAGATGGTGTCCAATCTCACGGAGGACGACCTCGTGCTTTGTCTCATCTCGGGCGGGGGCTCTTCGCTGCTCGCATTGCCGATGGACGGGGTTACGCTCGAGGATAAGCAGCACATCAACAGGGAGCTTTTGAGAAGCGGCGCATCGATCTCGGAGATCAACTGCGTGCGCCGCCATCTTTCAGCGATCAAGGGGGGGAGGCTCGCCAGAGCCTGTTACCCAGCAAGAGTCGTGAACCTGATCATCTCGGATGTGCCGGGCGACGATCCGGCCGACATCGCGTCAGGTCCCACCGTTCCCGATTCCACCACATGCAGGGATGCGCTGGCCGTGTTGGAGCGCTATGCGATAAATGTGCCGGAACACGTGAAGGAGTTGCTCGAAAGCGGGAAGGGAGAGTCGGTGAAGCCGAAGGATCCTGGGTTGCCAGCCATCGAGACGCATCTGATCGCGACACCCCAGATGGCGCTGGAAGCGGCTTCGCAGGAAGCTGAGAGGCTGGGAATATCATGCCATATCCTGGGGGATGCGATAGAGGGGGAGGCGCGCGAAGTCGCCAGGGTGATGGGGGGAATCGCGCTTCAGGTCAAAAAACGGAGTCAGCCATTTTCGCCTCCCTGTGTGCTGCTCTCTGGGGGTGAAACGACCGTGACGGTCAGGGGAAATGGGCGGGGAGGGCGCAATGTCGAGTTTCTGCTTGCGCTTGCATTGACGCTGCGCGGGGAACCCGGCATACATGCGCTGGCGGGGGACACGGACGGAGTGGACGGCAGCGAGGAAGTCGCTGGCGCCTATGTTGCCCCCGACACGCTGTCCCGCGCATTTTCGCTTGGCATGTCCCCTATGGATAGCCTCGCAAGAAACGATGGGCACGGTTTTTTCGGAAGGCTGGGCGATGCGGTCGTGACGGGGCCCACGCTGACCAATGTCAACGACTTCAGGGCGATTTCCATCGAGGGCTAGGGGCTAGCACCAGCAGCACGCGATAGGGGCCGTGCGCGCCCAGCGTGACGGTCTGTTCTATGTCGGCCGTGCGCGAAGGGCCCGAGATGAAATTCACGGTCCTCGGAGGCTTTCCGAATTCGCGGCGCAAGAGATCCCACGCATCTTCCATGGTCGCGACGATGCGGCTCGGATCGACGATCGCCACATGGGTTTCCGGCAGCAGGCTGACCGACGCGGGCGTCTTTTCTCCGCCCAGAAGCAACAGGGTCCCCGTCTCGGCGATCGCGCAGAATGCGCCGGTGATTCCCACCATGTCCTCGTTTACGGCAGGCCTTGCCTCGATGTTTAGCCCTGCATCCATCCATGGAAGATGAGAGAGACTGGGCCAGCATACGCCCTTCATGGGTAGCATTTTCTGCCGCAAGTAGTCGGCGATCAGCCCTGGCGCAAGGCTGAATTCTTCTGCCTCGACCAGGTCGCTGGAGAGCTTCAAGGCGCGCTCCATAAAGCGCTTTTTCAGGTCGTCGAAGGCCAGAGGCTGAGGCCCGCGTGGGTGTTTTTCAAGATGATGAGACAAGGCAGCCTTGTCAGGCTTGCGGTTTGACTCGGATATTTTTGCCAGTATCTTTTCCCGTGCGTTCATGCTTGCTCCCTGTACATCTCGCGGAAGGTCTTTCCTTCGGGAGCAGGAAAATCGCGCCCATCGGTCCAGCCGGATGCGCCGGGAAGCCTGTGCAGCAATCCTTCCTTTCCGCCCATGAGCTTCATTACACGGACCGCGATCCTCGTTGATAAAGCATAGGCTTTCGGGTGCAGCGCAAGCCATGACCATGCTTTCAGCAGCGCGCTTTCCTTGCGCGGTCTGATGCCAAGCGCAAGCTGCTTCTCGCGCAATTTCCTGAGCAGGTCTGGAAGGGGAATCTTGACCGGGCAGACCACGGCGCAAGCGCCGCACAGCGTCGATGCATTGGGAAGATCGGGCGATTTTTCGATCCCGTCGAGTAGCGGCGTGAGTATCGACCCCATCGGCCCCGGATACACCCATCCGTATGCATGCCCGCCTATGTTCTGATATACGGGGCAGTGGTTCATACATGCGCCACAGCGTATGCAGCGCAGCATCTCCTGCATCGGCGTGCCAACGAGACTGCTTCTTCCGTTGTCCAAGAGTATGATGTGGAAATGCTCGGGTCCTTCCGGGTCGGTTTCTCCCTTTTTGCCTGTCAGCATCGAGACATAGTTGGTGATCGACTGTCCTGTCGCGGAGCGCGGGAGCAGGCGCAACAGTATGGAGACGTCTTCCAGCGTGGGCACGACCTTTTCTATGCCGGTGATCGCGACATGGACGCGAGGCAGCGTGGTCACGAGCCTCCCGTTTCCCTCGTTGGTGACGATGAGCGCGGAGCCGGTTTCGGCGATCAGAAAGTTTGCGCCCGAGATGCCCATGTCGGCATTCAGGAAGGCAGGGCGTAGAACCTCGCGGGCTTCCCTGCATAGCTCGGCGATGCCCGTCTTGCGCGGAAGCTTGTGCACGTTTGCGAAGAGGTCCGAGATCTCCTCCTTGTTCTTGTGCACGACGGGGGCGACGATGTGGGAAGGCGCCTCATGAGCCTGCTGAAGGATGTATTCGCCAAGGTCGGTTTCCACGACCGTGACACCCGCCTTTTCGAGCGCATCGTTAAGCCCGCATTCCTCGCTGACCATGGACTTCGATTTTGCGACACGCTTCACTTGATGAAGGGCTGCTATTTCTGCGACGATGCGGTTTGCATCCTCGGCCGTCTCCGCCCAGTGCACGATCGCGCCGCGGCTTGTCGCCTGCTCTTCGAATCTCAACAGCCAGTGTTCGAGATTGTCGAGAACGCGGTCGCGGATTTGAGCCGCCGCATCGCGCGTTTCCTGAAGATCGTGTATCTCGCTGATCACGGCAGAGCGGCCTTCGACGAAGCGGGATTGCAACCGCGACAGCGCCTGCTGCAGCCTTTCGTCTGCAAGCTTTATGGTGACCTGGCGCTTGAAGTCTAGGGATGCGTTATGCATCAGTCTTCTCCGCCTGCCAGGATTTCCGCGATGTGCCGCACGCGGGTGCTATGGTCTCCATTGCGTCTTAATCTGCCTTCGATGTTGAGCAGGCATCCCAGGTCTCCGCCAGCGATGGTGCCCGCATGGGTTTCAGCGATGTGCCTGCATTTGTTGTCCGACATGCGGGCCGAGAGCTCTCCATACTTCACGGAGAATGTCCCGCCGAAGCCGCAGCATGTGGTCGATTCGACCATCTCGTTTAAGCTTACTCCTGGCATTTTTGCAAGCAGTTCGCGCGGCTGTTTGTATACGTCGAGTTCGCGAAGGCCTGAACAGGAGTCGTGATAGGTCAGGTGGCCCTTGAATGCGCCCGGCATTTTTTCAAGCTTCGCTATCCTGTGCAGGAAGTCGGTCAGCTCGAATGTGCGCTCTGCAATCTTCAGGAATCTTTCGAACAGTTCGGGTTCGTCTTCGAATAGCCTCGGGTAGTGCGCGCGTATCATGCCGGCGCAGGATCCGGAAGGAATGACGACGTAATCGAAGCTCTCGAATTCCGAGAGGAATTTCAGCGCGAGATACTTAGCCGTCTTGCTGTCGCCCGAGTTGTATCCAGGCTGGCCGCAGCAGGTCTGACTTTCCGGCACGATTGCTTCACAGCCTGCGGCCTCAAGCAATTTGAGCGCCGCAAAGCCTATCTTTGGACGCATGGAGTCGACGAGGCAGGTGACGAACAGTCCGATGCGCATCGATGTTTTCCTTTGATCTTTCAGGGCTGTCGGCCCATGAATTCGCTTATGCCAAAGCGCGCAACCTGCGCGTCTTCATTGGATTTTACGCCGGATACGCCGACCGCGCCCGCGCATTCGCCGTCGACCATGATGGGTTCGCCGCCTTCCAGCATGGTAAGCCCTCCTGGAACGGAGAGAAATGCGTTGCGTCCGCCACCCACGACCTCCTCATATGCCTTGGAAGGCCTGCGTCCGAGCGCGGCGGTGCGCGCCTTGCCTGTCGCGATCTCCATGCTGGTCAAAGGCGCGTTGTCCAGGCGCTGCAGCCAGATCAGGTGGCCTCCGTCGTCGACGATCGCGATGCTGACCGCCCAGTTGTGGCGTATCGCCTCTGTCTCGCAGGAGGCTGCGATCAGCTTGGCATCGCTCAGCGTGAGATATTTTTTCGATTTCATGTGTTCCCTCTTTGATGATGGTTCGAAAATGACGCATGATAACCGAGCTGCCTGGAAATCTGCTCGCTCGCCTGCATCACGAGTTCTGTCCATTCGTCCCGGCGCCGCTCTATCGGGGCCGACACGGATAGCCCCGCGATCACCTGCCCGCTCGCATCGCGTATCAGTGCGCCTATGCATCCCACGCCCATTTCCGCCTCCTCATCGTCATAGGCATAGCCGCGCTTGGCAGACGCGATGCAGTCCTTGATCAGCGAGGCAACGGTTTTGTGGGTGTTGACCGTGTACTGGGGAAGCTTGCTGCGCTTTGCATAGCCGCGACAGGCTTCCTCGCCCAATTCGCCCAGCATCAGCTTTCCCACTGCTGTAACGTGCAGAGGCGCGCGGCTGCCGATCACCTGCTCCACCCTGATCATACGATTTGCGAGACTGCGCTCTATATACACGACCTCGTCGCCTTCGCGCACGGTGAGATTGACCGTTTCGTCCAGCTGGTCGCGCAGCGTTTTCATCACGGGCAATGCGATTTTCCTGAAATCCGTGCTGGCGCCGACGCGGTTGCCAAGCTGCATGAGCTTCACGCCCAGCCGGTAGTTGCCGCGGCTCGTGCGTTCGACGAAGCCCTCTTCGGCAAGCGAGGCGAGTATGCGAAATGCGGTGGACGGATGCAGGCCTGTTTCTGCTGAGAGCACCTTGAGGCTCGCATCCTCCTTCTGGGCCGCGATCGCGTCGAGCAATCTTGCGAGCCGTTCGATCACCTGTATTGAGTTGGGTTCTTTTTTCATATTGTGAAAACGATTGTGTATTGCGAAATATTATAGCGGGGAGTATTCTGGCTGCAAATGTTTTTTTACCGATTGCCGAGTGCCACTGGAAGTGGCGAAATGAACCTGATAGGAGCAACAACATGACGACGAGCGCAGCACCCAAATTTTGTGAGGGCATCCAGTACTTCGGTGAGGCCTGGGAGGATTTCTCAAGGCACGCAGGCCGTGCGGCAATCGCCGAGGGCGAGGCTGCGATCAAGGATTCGAATTCGGCAGATGCGGCCTACCAGACCCTCTTGATGGCCGATGCGCTGCGCTATGTCACGCTTCAGGTTTGCGGCTCCAAGGGTTCAGGGCATCCCGGCGGATTCGCCAGCAGTGCCGAAGCTTATGCATCGCTTGTGATGCTGGGTCACACCAATATCGTCACCGAAGTGGGTCATCATGCTCCCGGCTTCTACAGCGCGATGTTCCTAGACACCTCGCTTGAAGAGATGGGCATCAAGACCATGAGCGACATGATGGCGCGTTTCCGCGAAAAGCATGGTCTCCTGGGTCATCTGTCCGGCGCGATCCCCGGGCTTCTTGCGCCTGCAGGTCCCTTGGGGCAGGGGCAGCACTTCGCGATGGCGGGAGCGCTTTTGCATCCCGGCAAGCTTTTCCCGGTGACCATAGGCGACGGCGGCATGGGCGAGCCCTATGTGCTGAATTCGATGATGCACTTCAATACCGCATACCCCAGGGTGACCAATTTCCTGCCGACCCTGATCTGGAACGGATACAGCCAGGAGCATCATTCCATGGTGTCGAGATTCACCAACGAGGAAATGATCGCCTACTGGAAGGGGCATGGCTTCAAGGAAGTCGTGCTGATCGATGCGAAGGATTTTGACGACAGCAATCAGGCCGGGGATTATGTCGACAGCTCGCGCTTTTCGCTGAAGCAGCGTCTGGCTTTTGCTTCAGCCGTGCTCAACGGTGTGGACAAGGCTGCCAAATCCGCGCTCGGCGGCACGCTCACCGCATTCATCATCAAGCAGCTGAAGGGCACGGGCGTGCATACCGTGGGCGCAAAGTCGCACAACCTCTATCCTGCAGACAGCCTGGACAAGCCGCATATGATAGAAGGCCTGAAACGCCGCGCGCTGAACCCTGAGGCTTGGGCGATCGTGCGCGAGAATTTCGTGCGCGCAGGCGGCGGGCCGGCTGTCAGGACCGCGGTGACCGAGCATGTTCTGGAGCTGGCTCCGCTCGGCAAGATGCCGATCCATGAATACGCCAAGGGCGAGAGGGCGGTTCCCGCAACCGCGATGGGCGCCCTGGTCGCCTATGTTGGCACGCAGGACAAGCGCTTCGTCGTCACCAATGCGGACGGCAACGAGGCCTCTGCGATGAAGAACATCAACGATGCGCTGAAGATCCGCCATCCAACCGTCGATCCGCTATACAACCAGGAGCCGGAAGGTCAGGTGTACGAGCCTCTCAACGAGGATGCCTGTGCGGGTCTCGCGGCTGGACTCTGCCTCTTCGGTTCGCGCGCGATCTGGTTGTCCTACGAGAGCTTCGCGATCAACGGATGGCCGATCGTCCAGACCGTGGCCCAGGCGATGGCCGAACTGCGCCGCAAGACGCCTTCCGTCGTTTCGATGTTCACGGCGGGAGCGCTTGAGCAGGGAAGGAACGGATGGACGCACCAGCGCCCAGAGATCGAGAACTACTTCGCGGCGCAGATGCGAAACGGCAACACCTATCCGCTGTTTCCCTGCGATGCGAACGTGATACAGGCGGCATACGAATACGCGACAAACAGCTTCAACAAGTGCATGGTGATCATCGCGTCCAAGAGCCCGCTGCCCGTTTACATGAGCGTAGAAGAGGCGAAGCATGCGGTGGAAGAAGGTGCTGCGACCATATACGAGAGCAAGGGCGGCAGCAAGACGGTTGTGTTCGCGGTGACCGGCGACATGGTCCTGATGCCTGTATTCGAGGCGAAGGACAGGCTGGAGGCGGATGGCTACAAGGTGCGCATCGTGTCTGTGGTGAACCCCCGCCGCCTGTATCGCTCGGTCGACATTTCCTGGGATACGGTGGCAGAGCCTGACAACAAGTTCATGGACGATGCGCATTTCAACGCGCTCTTCGATGCGGACATGCTGCTCGCCGTGAGCGGTGGCCCAAGCGCCGTTCTCGAGCCCGTTCTGTTGCGTACGCGCGCTGCAAGGCGCGACACCTTCGCATGGAAGCGCGGCGAGACCACGGCAACGCCTGCGGAAATCATGGCGTTCAACGGGCTGACCGCTGAGGCGATGGTGAAGCGCGTTATGGCGGCCTAAATATCTCATTGGAGAGCGCTTATGCTTGATACCAAGATCATCGTTCTGGACGATGACCCCACCGGGTCGCAGACGGTGCACAGCTGTCTGCTTCTGACGCGCTGGGATGTCGCAACGCTGAAGGAAGCGATCCTGGATGAGTCGCCTCTGTTCTTCGTGCTGACCAATACGCGAGGCATGGCGGCAGGTCCCGCTGCAGAAGTCACGAGAGAGGTGTGTCACAACCTCAAGCTCGCATTGCATGACTTGAAGGCGGGAGGTCATGACGTCAATCCTATCCTGGTCAGCCGTTCCGATTCGACGCTGCGAGGGCATTACCCGGTCGAGACGGACGTGATCGCGGAGGAGCTCGGCCCTTTCGATGCGCATTTTCTGGTGCCTGCCTTTTTCGAAGGCGGCCGCATCACGCGGGACAGCGTGCATTATCTGATGGTGAACGGCAAGGAGACCCCGGTTCATGAGACCGAGTTCGCAAGGGACTCGGTGTTCGGCTACCGCCACAGCTATCTTCCCGACTATGTCGAGGAGAAGACAAAAGGGCGCATTGCGGCGAACAGCGTCGAGCGTTTCCTTCTTTCGGACGTGAGGGGAGACAGCATGCAGCGACTGATGAACTTGCGCGGCAATGCCTGTTGCGTGGTCGATGCAGAAGCGCAATCCGATCTCGATCATTTTGCAAGACAGCTGCGCGAAGCGGCGGCCTTGGGCAAGCGCTTCCTGTTCAGGAGCGCTGCGAGCCTGCTTACAGCCTTATCAGGTTTGCCGAAGCAGCCGGTTGCGGCCGAAGACATGGCGCAATACGTCAGAAATTCGCGTCCCGGTGCTGTCATCGTGGGTTCCCATGTCAAGAAGACAACGGTGCAGCTCGAGCATCTTCTGAAAATGCCTGGCATATCGCCCATCGAAGTGGATGTCGAACGCCTGGATGAAACGCGCGAGAAACTGCTTCGAGATGCGGTCGCGGCATGCGAGAAGAGCCATGCCGAAGGCTTGACGCCCGTGGTGTACACTTCGCGCGTCGAGAAGCTTTTTCCGGACCAGGCGGCGCGCCTCGCATTCGGCGACAGGGTCTCTGAATTCCTGATGGATGTGGTGCGCAATCTTCCTTTGACGATAGGCTTTCTGATCAGCAAGGGCGGCATCACCTCGAACGATGTGCTGAGCAAGGGGCTGGCGCTGCGCACATCGCGCGTGCTGGGGCAAATTTTGCCCGGATGTTCCGTGGTGCGCTGTCCTGTCGATCATCCGCGCTATCCTGATCTTCCGGTGGTGATTTTCCCCGGAAACGTGGGCGACGATCGCGCGCTGGCGTCAGCCTATGCGAGATTGACGGGAATGGTCGCTCCGGCATGAAATTAACTGATAGAATCGCTTTAATAAGACAGGCATAGCGAGCCTGCGTTGTTACTTTTGATTGACCTTTAACGGGAGAAATAAAGCATGAGCCTTAAAATCAAATCCATTGTTGCCGTGTTGGCGTTGGCAACTTCCTGTTCCGCATTTGCAGCCGATGTGATCAAGATAGGCGTGTCCGGTCCTTACACGGGCGGCTCGAGCCCCATGGGCGTTTCGATGCGCGATGGCGTCAGGCTTGCTGCAGAGGAAATCAACGCAAAGGGCGGCATACTCGGGCACAAGATCCAGTTGGTGGAGCGCGACGATCAGGCAGACAACCAGCGCGGCGTGCAGGTTGCCCAGGAGCTGATCAACAAGGAAAGAGTCGTGGCTACGCTGGGCTACATCAATACCGGTGTGGCGCTCGCATCGCAGCGTTTCTATGAAGAGGCGAAGATCCCCGTGATCAACAACGTGGCAACCGGTACCGCCATCACCCGCCAGTTCCTTCCTCCCGAATATCCCGACAACTACATCTTCCGCACTTCTGCAAACGACGTGATCCAGTCTGCGATGATCGTCCGTGAGGCTGTCGAAGGAAGAAAATTCACCAAGCTCGCGATCCTTGCCGATTCCACAAACTACGGCCAGCTGGGCCGCGAGGACCTGGAAAAGGCATTGGCGGCAAGAAACCTGAAGCCCGTCGCGGAAGAGAAGTTCAACATCAAGGATGTGGATATGACCGCTCAGCTCTTGAGGGCCAAGGGCGCTGGCGCGCAGGCCATCCTGACCTATGGCATCGGACCTGAGCTTGCCCAGATCGCAAACGGCATGGAGAAGCTGGGTTGGAAGGTTCCGATGATAGGAAGCTGGACGCTGTCGATGGGCAACTTCATCGACAACGCGGGCAAGAACGGAGAAGGCGCGCGCATGCCGCAGACCTTCATCCAGGAGCCCAACACGCCCAAGCGCAAGGCCTTCATCGAAGCCTACCAGAAGGCCTACAAGATCGAGCGCATTCCTTCTCCCGTATCTGCCGCACAGGGTTATGACTCCATGTATCTGCTCGCTGCTGCGATCAAGCAGGCGGCAAGCACGGATGGCGTGAAGGTTCGTCAGGCTCTGGAAAACCTGAATGCGCCCGTCGAAGGCGTGATCACGACCTATGTCCATCCTTACACGCATGATGATCACGAAGCGATCACCATGAACATGGTGGTGATGGGCGAGGTCAAGAATGGCCGCGTGGTTTATGCCTACGATTCAGACAAGGGGCAGGCAGTGCGCGAAAAGGCCGCAGCCAAACCAAAAGCCAAGAAGTAATCGTCAAAGGGCCGGAGAAATCCGGCCCGGCATGGAGCTAGCACTATGGATGTATTCATTCAACTCGTCGTCAGCGGCATCGCGCTGGGGATGATCTACGCATTGATCGCCTTCGGCTATCAACTGACTTTTGCCACATCCGGGACGCTGAACTTCGGTCAGGGAGAGGCGCTGATGCTGGGCGCCCTGGTCGGGCTCACGCTGGTCGGGCACATGAGCTACTGGCTGATGCTGCCCCTGGTGCTTGTGTTCGGCGCATTGCAGGGCGTGGTGGTCGAGCGCGTGGGCGTGAGGCCTGCGATCAAGACGAAATCGGAATTCGGCTGGATCATGACGACCATTTCTCTTGCGATCATCTTCAAGAATGTCGCCGAGAACATCTGGGGTCATGACGACATACCCTTTCCCTCTCCCTTGCCCACGGAGCCGCTTCAGTTCTTCGGAATCCGCGTTCTTCCTATGGAGATCATGGTCGTGGTCGGAGCCATCGCCCTGATGCTGGCCGTCGAGATCTTCAACAGGAAGTCCATCTATGGAAAGGCGGTGGTTGCGACCTCGAACGACCGCGATGCTGCGGGACTGATGGGCATCAATACCAGCATGGTGATCACTTTCTCCTATGCATTGAGTTCCATGACGGCTGCCTTCGCAGGCGTGCTGGTCGCCCCGCTCACGCTGACCGGAGCGACGATGGGCGTGTCCCTTGGGCTGAAGGCCTTTGCCGTTGCGATCATAGGCGGACTTAACAGCGGCATGGGAGTGATCGTGGGCGGCCTGATTCTGGGCATCGCCGAAACCACGACCGGATATTACATTTCCACGGGGTACAAGGATGTTCCTGGGCTGGTGCTTTTGCTGCTTGTGCTGTCGATCAAGCCTGCCGGAATATTTGGAAAATCCGTCATCAAGAAGGTCTAGCATGAGTTTGAGCAAGAAAATAGCTGCCGTTCTGGCCATAGCGGTTGCGGCAATGCTGCCGAGTCTCTGGTCCAATCCTTATTACATACATCTGATGGTGGTCATCGGCATCTATGCGATTCTGCTGCTGGGCCTAGACATCGTCGTGGGTTACGTAGGCGAAGTCTCGCTGGGGCATGCGGCGCTCTTCGGCGTGGGCTCCTACTCGGCAGGCGTATTGCATGCCAAGCTTGCGGTGCCATTCCTGCTAGCGGTGCCGGCAAGCATCGTGATCACGGGCCTCTTCGGCGTGCTGCTCGCATTGCCTGCGCTCAGGGTGAGCGGACCCTATCTTGCGATGGTGACGCTGGCATTCGGCACCATCGTCCAGATACTGATCAACGAGATGGATTTCCTGACCAACGGCCCTCTGGGTCTTTCGGTGCGCAAGCCGGTATGGTTCGGCCATCACATCAGCGGTACCGACTATTACTACGTCGTGCTCGCAGCGCTCGTTGCAACGCTCTTCGTGATCCAGCGCATCCTGAAGTCCCATCTTGGGCGTGCATTCGAGGCGCTGCACGACAGCCCCATCGCGTCGGATTGCATGGGTGTCAGCGTTTACGGTTACAAGGTTTATGCGTTCGTGTTGAGCGCGGCGATCGCAGGCCTTGCAGGATCGCTGTTCACGTATTCTGAAGAATACATCTCGCCCAATACCTATAACTTCGAGCTGACCATCCTTTTCCTGCTCGCGGTCATCATGGGCGGGCGCAAGACCAGGACTGGCCCTATTCTGGGTGCGATCATCGTCGTGATGCTGCCTAACGTGCTCTCCGACATAGACCTGTTCCGTCAGATATCGATCGGCATCGCGGTGATCACCGCGATCTATGCGGTCTATGCGTTCGTCACGCGCCAGCGCACGGCTAAGCAGCTCGCATTGCCGCTTGCGGCGACCATCGCGCTGGCCGTCTCGGGCTTCATGATGGAAAACATCACCGATCACAGGCTGACGATATTCGGCGCGATGATCCTGTTCGTCGTCTACTACCTTCCAAACGGCATCATGGGATTCCTGCGAGGCATCGTCGTGAAGTTCAAGCCTCAGTGGATACACCGCCATACCCTGATAAGAGAGCATGGCGACACGCAGCATGTCTGGTCAGTGCCCGACCATCCGGTGACGGCAAACGGCTTTTTGCTCGAGGCGCGCAACATCGTGATGCAGTTCGGCGGATTGAAGGCGCTTAGCGACGTGAATCTGCAGATATCCAAGGGCACCGTGCACGGACTGATCGGGCCCAACGGATCGGGCAAGAGCACGACGATGAACGTGCTGACCGGCATCTACAAGCCGACCTCCGGAGAGATCGAGTTCAACGGCAAGCTCATCACGGGTGCGACGCCTTCCTCGATCGCGGGTGAAGGGATCGCGCGTACATTCCAGAACGTGCAGCTTTTCGGCGAGATGACCGCGATAGAGAACGTGCTGGTGGGCCTTCACCACACCTATCGCCACAGCATCTTCGACGTGGTGTTCCATACGCCGCGCTGCAAGAGGGAGAAGCATGCAGCCGAAGTGCGCGCTGCGAGCCTGCTCCAGTTCGTGGGGCTTGCCGATCTTGCAAACGAGGAGGCGCGCAATCTGCCCTATGGCAAACAGCGCCTGCTCGAGATTGCGCGCGCGCTGGCGCTGAACCCCAGCCTTCTGCTGCTTGACGAGCCTGCGGCGGGACTGACGGCGCCCGACATCAAGGAACTGATCGCGATGATAGACAAGATACGCAGCCATGGCATCACGGTGATCCTGATCGAGCATCACATGGACGTGGTGATGAGCATCTGCGACAAGGTCACGGTGCTGGATTTCGGACAGAAGATCGCGGAAGGCACACCGGCCGAGATACAGAGCAACGAGAAGGTGATCGGCGCTTATCTCGGCGGAAGCGCCGCATAAGGAGTCAAGATGTTACAGATACAGAATCTACATGCCGGTTATGGCAAGGTCGAAGTGCTGCACGACATTTCGTTCTCGGTTCCCAAGGGCCAGGTCGTATCTCTGATCGGGTCTAACGGCGCAGGCAAGACCACGACGATGCGCGCGATATCGGGGATGCTGAAGCCTTCCAGCGGCTGCATCACGCTCAACGGGCGCGCGATCGCAGGCCTTCCCTCGAACAGGATAGCCCAGGCAGGACTTGCGCATTCTCCCGAAGGAAGGCGCGTGTTCTCGACGCTTTCGGTGACGGATAATCTGCTCCTGGGCGCATTCCCGCGCCTTACCTTCGGGCGCGAGAAGGGCGATGTGCAGGGAGATATCGCTCGCGTTTTCGAACTTTTCCCAAGATTGAAAGAACGCGAACACCAGCTTGCCGGCACGCTCTCGGGCGGCGAGCAGCAGATGCTCGCGATGGGGCGCGCGCTGATGTTGAATCCCGATGTCCTGCTGCTCGACGAGCCTTCGATGGGGCTTGCGCCATTGCTCGTCAAGGAGGTTTTCCGCATCATCGGAGAGCTCAAGACCCGGGGCATCACCATGCTGCTCGTCGAACAGTTTGCCGCCGCCGCGCTCGAGGTCGCTGATTATGCATACGTGCTCGAGAACGGCCGCATCTCGGTGCATGGGCCCGCAGAACAGTTGAGGAACGACCCGGCGGTGAAGGCGGCATATCTGGGCGCTGCGCATTAGGAGAGAAGTATGGATACGCTATCTTTGTGGATCAATGGAAAGCATGTGGAGAGTCTGGGCAGCCGCACTCTCGATGTGCACAATCCTGCAACGGGCAAGGTGATGCGCCATGTGCCGCTTGCAACGATGGAGGATGTGAATGTTGCAATCGAGGCCGCCAAGGCGGCTTTCCCAGGCTGGCGCGATACGACTCCCTTGCGCCGCAGCCGCATCCTGAACAAGTTCCGCGACCTGCTGGAAACTCATCGCGCAGAACTTGCAAGGCTTGCGAGCGAGGAGCACGGCAAGACTCTTGAGGATGCCACAGGCTCGGTGCAACGCGGCATCGAGGTCGTGGAATTCGCGGTGGGCGCACCTCATCTGCTCAAGGGAGAACATGCGGAGAATGTCGGGCGCGGCGTGGACTGCCATTCCATGCTTCAGCCCGTCGGCGTTTGCGCCGGCATCACGCCTTTCAATTTTCCCGCGATGGTGCCGATGTGGATGTTTCCGATCGCGATCGCATGCGGCAACACATTTGTTTTGAAGCCCTCCGAAAAAGTGCCTTCCTGCAGCCTGCGCATGGCAGAACTGCTCAAGGATGCCGGGCTTCCTGACGGCGTCTTCAATGTCGTGCCGGGCGACAAGGAGGCGGTGGATGCATTGCTGATCCATCCGGATGTGCGCGCGATTTCCTTCGTGGGCTCGACGCCTGTCGCCAAATACATCTACGAGACCGCAGCCAATCACGGAAAGCGCGTGCAGGCGCTGGGCGGGGCTAAGAACCATGCGGTGGTGATGCCCGACGCGTCGCTCGACTTCACGGCGGATGCGATCATGGGCGCGGCCTACGGATCTGCTGGCGAGCGCTGCATGGCGATCTCGACGGTTGTCGCGGTGGGTGACATCGCGGACTCACTGGTCGCAAAGCTCAAGGAAAAGGCGGACAAGCTGGTGGTAGGATCGGGAGACCAGAAGGGAGTCGACATGGGGCCCGTGATCTCGAGTCAGCATAGGGACAAGATCGTGGGCTACATCGACAGCGGCGTTGCGCAGGGTGCGAAGCTCGTGAAGGACGGGCGAGGCATTGTGGTGGCTGGATTTGAAAATGGTTATTTCGTGGGGCCCACGCTTTTCGATCATGTCTCGACCGAGATGACGATCTACCGCGAGGAAATCTTCGGGCCTGTGCTGATCGTGCTGCGCGCTGCATCCTTGAGCGACGCGATCAACCTGATCAACAGCAACCCCTATGCAAACGGCACGGCGATCTTCACCTCATCAGGCGCTGCGGCAAGGCGTTTCCAGAACGAGATCGAAGTCGGCATGGTCGGCATCAACGTGCCCATCCCGGTGCCGATGGCTTTCTTCTCCTTCGGCGGATGGAAGGCTTCGCTGTTCGGAGACTTGCACATGCACGGGATGGAAGGGGTTTATTTCTACACGAGAACGAAGGCGGTCACCACGCGCTGGCCGGAGCAATCCGACAGGAAGACATCCACGCTGGTGATGCCAACGCTGGGTTGAGGAGAAGGATATGAACATCGGTTTCATCGGTCCAGGCATCATGGGAGCGCCCATGGCGCTCAATCTCATCAAGGCAGGGCATGTCCTGAGCGTCTATGCAAGGCGCCCGGAAGTCACGCAGGGGCTCGTCTCTGCAGGTGCTATGGCCTATTCATCTCCTGCTGAAGCAGCTTCGGGTGTGGATGTGATCTTCACCATCGTATCCGACACGCCGGATGTCGAAGAGGTGATCTTCGGCGAGAAGGGCATCGTCAAGGGTGCCAAACCCGGAACGGTGATCGTCGACATGAGCACGATCTCGCCGACCGCGACCAAGCAGTTCGCCGAGCGCCTGGAAAAACAGGGCCTGGAAATGCTGGATGCGCCGGTATCCGGCGGTGAGACGGGGGCGATCAACGGCACGCTGTCCATCATGGCAGGCGGTAAGAAGGAAATCTTCGAGCGTGTGAAACCGCTTTTCGAATGCATGGGAAAGAACATCGTGCATGTGGGCGGCAATGGGGCAGGCCAGGTTGCCAAGGCGTGCAACCAGATCGTGGTCGCGGTGACCATAGAGGCGGTTGCCGAGGCGCTGACTTTTGCGCGCAGGAACGGCGCGGATCCCGAGAAGGTGCGCGAGGCGCTGATGGGCGGGTTTGCCGGCAGCAGGATCATGGAGGTTCACGGCAAACGCATGCTGGACAACGATTTCAGGCCAGGTTTCAAGGTGGGATTGCACCAGAAGGACATGCGCATCGTGATGGAGACGGCGCATCAATTGGGTGTCGCGCTTCCCGCAGCCGCGCTCGTCGCTCAGCATCTGAATGCGCTGATGGGCATGCACGATGCAGACCTCGATTCTTCGGCGATCGTCAAGGTGATAGAGCGCATGTCGGGCGAGTGAGGACATGGAGCGCATCGTATTTCTCGATTCGGATACGCTGATTGCGAATCTGCCTCTTCCGAAATTCGCCCATCAGTGGGAGTCCTATCCTGCAACTTCTCATGATGATGTCGCATCCCGCCTGATCGATGCGACCGTCGCGATCACCAACAAGGTGGCGCTGCGCAGGGAAGTTCTTGAGCGCCTGCCCAGGCTAAAAATGATCGCGGTCGCCGCGACGGGTACGGATCATATCGACCTTGCCTGCTGCAAAGAGCGCGGCATCGTCGTGTCCAACATACGCAACTATTCGGTGCACACCGTGCCCGAGCATGTGTTCATGATGTTGCTCGCGCTGCGCCGCAACCTCTTTGCGTTTCATTCAGACATCAGGGGTGGGGAGTGGCAGAAGGCGA
Source organism: Pseudomonadota bacterium (assembly GCA_021782365.1). Lineage (GTDB taxonomy): Bacteria > Pseudomonadota > Gammaproteobacteria > Burkholderiales > Gallionellaceae > Gallionella. The sequence continues at coordinate 311,236 of JAJXVB010000001.1, read as the reverse complement.
AGCAGTTCTGTCTTTTCACCCATCCCGTTCAGGATCTCTACGGCAGCACGCTCGGGATCTTTGGAAATGGCGCGATCGGGAGCTCTGTAGCCGGGATCGCGCGCGCCTTCGGCATGCAGGTGTTGATAGCCGAGCACAAGGGATGTGCGGATGTGCGGCCCGGTTACACTGCATTTCATGAAGTGCTTGAAAGAAGCGATGCGATCACCCTGCATCTGCCCCTCAATGATTCCACCCGCAACCTGATAGGCGAAGCCGAATTTGGGCGCATGAAGCAGAGCGCGCTCCTGATCAATACCGCAAGGGGCGGACTGGTGGACGAGAAGGCGCTTCATGACGCGCTGGCATCAAAGCGCATCGCGGGAGCAGGATTCGATGTGCTGAGCAAGGAGCCACCTTCTGAAGGCAATCCCTTGCTGGAAATCGACCTGCCGAATTTCATCCTGACGCCGCACATCGCCTGGTCTGGCCGGTCTGCGATGCAGGCGCTCACCGATCAGCTGATAGACAACATAGAGAGTTTTGTAGCAGGCCATCCTCAGAACCGGGTGGCTTGACATGAAAGGGTGCGGCGCCTGTTAGAATATGCGCCATGCTCAAAGTCGCCACCTACAACATCCACAAGGGGCTTTCCTACTTCAATCAGCGCGTGGTCTTGCACGAGCTGAGGGACAGGCTGCGGGAGCTCGATGCGGACATCGTCTTCCTTCAGGAAGTGCAGGGCGCGCACAATTTTCATCCTCATCAGTTCGAAAATTATCCGGCTGGCGCACAGCACGAATTCATCGCCGAAAAGCGTTGGCCGCATTTCGCATACGGGATGAATGCGGTCTATGCGGCGGGGCATCATGGCAATGCGATTCTGAGCGTCCATCCCATCTTGAGGATGATCAATACCGACATCTCCGCCCACCGCTTCGAGAGCCGCGGATTGCTGCACTGCGAGATAGAGCTTCCGAAGTCTCGCCGGGTGCATTGCCTTTGCGCGCATTTCGGTCTTTTCGCCAAGGGAAGGCGCACGCAGACTGCCGCCTTGATCGAGTATGTCAAAAACGAGATACCGGAAGATGCGCCCGTCATCATTGCGGGCGATTTCAACGACTGGCGCAATCGGATAAGCGTGGTGATCGAAAATGAACTGAACATGCGCGATGTGTTCAGCCTGCACGGTGGAAAGCTTGCGCGCAGCTTTCCGGCAAGAATGCCGATGTTTCGCCTGGATCGCATATACGTCAGGGGCTTTGGTGTGAAGAAGAGCGAGGCGCATGTGGGAGGTGCCTGGCAGCGCTTGTCGGATCATGCAGCGCTCTCGGCCAGTCTCGAGATCGACAGCTGAGATGCGGCAGATAGACGGAAACGGGCTTACGCTGCTGCAAAACGGAGCGGAGTATTTTCCAAGGCTTCTTGCAGACATCGATGCATGCCGCAGCTTTGTCTATCTGGAAACTTACATCTTCGCCTCAGATGAGATCGGCCGCACAGTGTGCTCTGCGCTCGAGCGTGCAGCCTTAAGAGGTGTTGCGGTGCGCGTCTTGATGGATGGTTTCGGGTCTGCGGATTTTCCTTTCGAATGGCTTTCCCGGCTCGAATCTGCAGGTGTTCATGTGCAGTGGTTCAGGCGTGAACTGTATCGCTTCAGCATGCGTCGCCATCGCCTGCGCAGGCTGCATCGCAAGCTGGTCGTGCTGGATGGCGAGATCGCCTTTATTGGCGGCATCAACATCATCGACGATGCAAACAGGAACGGCGGATCAAGCGTTCCCCGCTTCGATTTTGCGGTGCGCATCGAAGGCAGTGTGGCAGGGGATGTGCATGTAGTGATGCGCAGGCTATGGGCTGCCGTATCCTGGGCGAGAGGAAAGCGCATGGAGCGCTTCATGCTGGGCAACGGGCGCCATGCTTCCTTGCCCAATGTGGCTGTCCTTTTGCGAGACAATCTGAGGCACAGGCGCGACATCGAACGCGCCTATCTGAAGGCGATAGGTTATGCTACCCGTGAAGTGGTGATCGCGAACGCATATTTCCTGCCGGGTCTTGGGTTTCGGCGTGCGCTGATGCAGGCGGCAGAACGCGGCGTGCGCGTGGTTCTGCTTTTGCAAGGCAAGGTGGAATACAGATTGCTGCACTATGCGACCCGTGCGCTTTATGGTCCTCTGCTCGCTGCAGGAATCGAGATATACGAATATCAGCCAAGCTTTTTGCATGCGAAAGTGGCGGTCATAGACGACATCTGGGTCACGGTGGGTTCTTCGAACATCGATCCATTCAGTCTGCTGCTGGCGCGGGAGGCGAACCTCGTCGTGTCCGATGAGGGATTTGCGAGCGATCTGCGCGAAAGACTTTTTCAGGCCATATCGAAAGATGCAGAGCGCATCGATCCCGTTCTCTGGAACAGGGTGAACAGAGGCGCCCATGCGCTTTCAAGGTTGAGCTATGCGGCGGTGCGCATGATGATAGGTGTGCTGGGTTATGGAAAAAATTCGGACTGATCGCCCTCGTTTCATGTCGAAGACAGGGTTATAATCGCGCTGTGTGCGAGAATAGACGCAGTTCTTGACAAACATATGTAGAAAGAAAAGCCTGTTTATTGATTTATATTGATTTATATTTTTTTTTAGGTATTCTTTTATCCGTCGGGTTTTTGAGTGAGCATGAAATGAAAAAAATATTACTGATCTGCGTGCTGGCCGGCCATGCGATGATTGCACAAGCTGGTGAAAATGACGGTAATAAGAGCAGCGAACCAGCCAGGCATCACGTCAAACACCATAAAAAATCCCATCACAAGGCGGTCCATCATCATAAGATCGTTCGGCATCACAAGCCTCATCATCACAAGATCGCTTCCCACCAAGAATCGCAAAAAAGCAAGGTGAGCGAGCCTGAGGCTGCCAGGGTTGCGGTGATTCTGGATGCGACGCCTGTAGCGGATCACCCAAAAGCAATTTCCGCGAATGTTCCGGAGGGAAATGAGAAGCCGGCTGCGGCGCATGACGCAAGCCTTGCGATGAAGTACGACACCCGATTAAGCCTTTTTCAGCCGCATTCAAGCCCGAAACTGCGTTCTTCCTATGCGCTGGTATACGACGAGGAGACGCAGAGACCCCTATACACCAAGAACCCCGATCAGATCACGCCGATTGCGTCCATCACCAAGCTCATGACGGCGATGGTGGTCCTGGATTCAAAACCCGACCTTGACGAGGAGATCCGCGTTTCCGAAGAGGATCTCGACATGCTCAAGGGCACACATTCGCGGCTGTCAGTCGGCACGACCTTCACGCGCAGGGAAATGCTGAATCTCGCGCTTATGTCTTCGGAGAATCGCGCTGCTTCTGCACTGGCGCGCTACTATCCGGGCGGGAAGGCGGCTGCCGTTGCGGCCATGAACGCGAAGGCGCGCGAGCTCGGCATGACGAACACGACTTTCCGCGATCCGACAGGTTTGAACAGCCAGAACGTCTCGACTGCGCGCGACCTCGTTAAGATGGTTTCCGCCGCGCGCAATTACAAGCTGATACACCAGTTCACGACCACTGCATCGCGCATCATGGAGGCTAAGCGCGGAAGGGAGCTACTCTTCAACAATACCAATCCCCTGGTCAAGAGCAACTCGTGGGAAATCGGTCTTAGCAAGACCGGATTCATCAACGAGGCGGGACGTTGTCTGGTCATGCAGGCGCAAATCCGCCGGCGTCCGGTCATCATCGTTCTGCTCGACTCTGTCGGGAAGAGCACCCGCATCGGCGATGCGAACCGTGTCAAGAAGTGGATAGAGAGCGCGAATGCACAGGCAGTTTCGATGCACCGCGGTTGAATGCTAAAGCCCCTGTTTGAGGTTCCTGTTCAAAGGAGCCGGGTGGGTATGTTCGAGTAAACGGAAACAGGCGCAATGGCAAAAAGATTAAGCAAGCTGAAAGTTCTGGTTGTCGAAGACAGCAAGGTCGCGCTCAAGGCGATTTCCGGATATATCGAAAATATGGGCGTTCAGCCTTTCCTGGCCGAAAACGGCAAGGATGCGATAGAGATATACAACCGCGAGCGTCCCGACATCGTATTGCTCGACATCATATTGCCCGATACCGATGGCTATGAAGTCGCGAAGGAAATCCGCAGGCTGCAGGGCAAGGACGAGTGGACCGCGATCATCTTTTTGAGCGTGATGTCCAAGGACGAGGATCTTGCGCGAGGCATAGAGGTCGGTGGCGACGATTACATCATGAAACCTGTCGGCAGCGTGGTCGTACAGGCCAAGGTGCGCGCGATGTACCGCCTGGTGCAGATGCAGCGCGCTCTGGTGAAGCTCGCGGGCCAGCTGAACGATGCGAATCAGGAATTGCAGCGGCTTTCCATGACGGATGGTTTGACCGGCATCGCCAATCGCCGCATGTTCGACATGTCCTTGGCGCGCGAATGGCGGCGCTGTCTGAGGCTTAGCAAGCCTTTGTCCATCGTGATGCTGGACGTGGATTACTTCAAGAAATACAACGACAGGTACGGGCATCAGGAGGGAGACGACTGTCTGGTCGCGGTTGCCAATGAGGTCTCCCGCGCAGCTCCGCGTCCGGGTGACCTGGTCGCGCGTTACGGCGGAGAAGAGTTCGTGATGATCCTGTCCGAGACTACTGAAAGCGGCGCGAACCTCGTCGCAGATCGCATCCGCCGGCAGGTTGAAAGGCTCAATCTGCCGCACAAGGATTCCCCATACGGGCATGTGACGGTGAGTTGCGGCATCTCCAGCGTCCAGCCCACCACAGGATTGACGCCGGAGATGCTGGTCAAGTCGGCCGACAATGCGCTTTATCTTTCCAAGAACCAGGGGCGAAACATGATCACCTACCTGGATTACGGTCAGATCTGAAATCCATCAGAAGAATTCGTATTCCAGTCTGGCCAGAAGTGTCTTGGCGGGCGCGCCAGGATTGACCCCGAACACGACGCCCAGGCTGTATTCCATCTCCTTGCCTCCCCGAGACCTCAGCTCGCCCGAGAACACGGGGCCGATCTGGTAGGCATTGTCCGCGGGGCGCAGATAGACTTCCATGCCGGGCGTATAGGTTGAGCGCCCTTCGTTGATGTTGTAGCCCATGCTGTAGGCCGCGCGGTATGCGTAGGCGCTGCTTTGACCGGCGCCGATCTCCTTGCCGAATATGAGGTTGAACCGCTGGTCTACATGTCCGGTTATCTTTTCGATCAGCGGGCCGAATTCCAGCGTGCTTGGCACGCCCTGCAGCTTGCTGTGCGCATAGGCTGCGAGGAAGCCGACATTGGCCCAGTATTCTCCGGGCGATGTCAGCTGGAATGTGTTCTCCAGCTCGTAACCGGAAGGGTGAGACTGGCCTCCCGGATCACGATTGAATTCCCCGACATAGGCTTCCGCCTTCCACCAGCTCGTGAAGCTGTGCGCGACCGAGATGTTGTATCCGCTCGCGCCGTTTAGCGTGCTGCGTCCATCCTTGGTGTTGAAGCCGTATGTCTCGACTTCGGTCTGGCCCTCTACGACAGTCGGAGAATAGACGATGAAGTCGTTGTCCGCATGGGCCGTGCTCGCGCAAAGGAGCAGCGCTGCAGCTGATATCCTTTTCATAAACTTGCCTTTTTCTTGCGGTTTCCCCCGTAGGTGCGCATCAGCAGGAAAATGCTCGCGAAGGTGCCCAAATAAAACACGACCTGTATGCCTGAAGGGCGCGCGATGTAGCCGATCAGCACGTGCAGGAATTGCCCGAACAGGCTGTTCTGGCTAAGGATGCCTGAGGTGTTCCAGATGCTGTTGCCCAATGATGGCAATAGACCCACCTGATTCAAAAAGCCCGCAGCCTGAGCCGCAAGTCCTGCGGCAAGCAGCAAGATCAGCCAGCTCGTGACGCCGAAGAAATGCCTGGTCGGGATGCGCAAAAGCCCTAGATACAAAAGCATACCCACCAGGATGCCGGATATGACGCCGCCCAATCCTCCGATCAGCATGCTCGCGCCCTGTTCGCCGCCGGTTGCGATCGCCCAGAGAAAAAGCACCGCCTCCGAGCCTTCTCTCATCACGGCCGCCAGCGTGATGAGCATCAGCGCGGCCATCGGGCGTTGTCCGGATTCGACATCCGAGCCGACCGCCTTGACTTCCGACGACAGCTGTCTGCCATGCGCGCTCATCCAGACGTTGTGCCAGGTCAGCATTGCGACTGCGCCGAGCAGGACTGTCGCATTGAGCAGGGCCTGCGCGTTTCCGGAGAATTCGGTCGATGCGGCATTGGCGAGAAGTGCGACGATGGCTGCCCCCATAAGCCCGAGCATCGCGCCCGATGCAACCCAGCGCCCGCGATTTTCTATGCCTCTGCTGGCTCCGAGCACGATGGCGATGATGAGGGAGGCCTCAAGCACTTCGCGAAACATGATGATCGCGGTTGCGAGCATGATCAGTTCCCCTTTGCCTTGACGGTGATGCTGCCCTTCATGTCATGGTCGAAATCGTTGAAGAACTGATAGTTCCCGGATTCCAGAGGTCCGACATAGATGGTGGTCTCGCCATGACCCGGCACGATGATTTCGCGCGAGAGATCATAGCTTTCGAATTCGACTGGAACGCTATCCTGGTTGCGGATCACGATTTTTGTCTTGACGCCAGCCGGGATGCTGAATTGGGCAGGGGTGAACTTCTGGTGATCGACTGTCAGGGTGACTTCGTCGGCGGCCTGAGCCGCATTGTTCAGGAGGGCTGCGCCCGCCAGCAGAGATAAGATTAGTCGCATGTCACATCCTTTTTTAAATGATTATGCTAATGCTAATCATTCTCATTTGTAATTGCAACAACTTTCTTTGCTATAATTCGCCAACACCATCATGCGGAGGCATCGCCATGAACGAATTGTCCCATCTCAAAAGCGCAGGGCTTAAGTCAACGCTTCCCAGACTCAAGGTGCTCAGCCTGTTCGAAAGCGGCAGCGAGCGCCATCTGAGCGCGGAGGACGTCTACAAGAAACTGCTCGCAAGCGGCGACGATGTCGGGCTTGCGACCGTATACAGGGTGCTCAACCAGTTCGAACAGGCGGGGCTTCTGGTCAAGCACCATTTCGAAGGCGACAAGTCGGTCTTCGAGCTCAACCAGGGGGATCATCACGACCACATCGTGTGCCTGCAGTGCGGGAGGGTGGAGGAATTCTATGATGCGACCATAGAGCAGCGTCAGAAGAAGGCGGCTGCAGAGCGCGGTTTCGAACTGCACGACCATTCCCTCTACATCTACGCCAACTGCGTCAAGCCTAAATGCCAGTATAGGAACTGAGCCTTCTTTTGCAGGCCAGACTGAGACCTCCCGTGACCAGTGCCGACAGCAAACCGACAAACAGTATGAAAGGTATGTTGCCCGAGAAGTGAAAGAGCTCGCGCAGTATCGGGATGCTCAAAACGAGAAGCAGGGAACCCAGGCTGCCCAGCAGGATCCAGAAAAGCGCGGGATTCCTTTGCGCTCTTGAAGGCGAGCGGTTGACCAAGACCAAAGCGATGTTCCCCGCCACCATGCCGCTGAAGATGAAGGCGCGCGCCGTGTCTTCGTCGAGAGACTGCAAAGATGTCCAGGCATAAATGATCAAGGCCGAGAGCAGGGCTGCCATTCCCTGCCAGAGGCTGATGGCAAGCCGCCTGCCCGAGAACAGTTTTTCGGTAGCGCTTCTCGGCGGGCGCTCCATGATGTTCTTCTCTTCCGCTTCGCTCTCGAAGAAGATCGAACAGGTTGGGCCTATGATCAGTTCGAGAAACATGATGTGTGCGGGCATCAAGACCAGAGGTCTGCCGAGCAGAACAGGCAGCATCGCGATGCCGACGATCGGCAGATGAACGGACAGCGTATAGCTCATCGCGCGGCGCAGATTGTCGTATATGCGCCGCCCCAATCGCACCGTCGCAACCAGGGAGGTGAAGTCGTCGTCCAGCAGCACGAGAGCTGCCGCTTCGCGCGCGACGTCCGTGCCTCGGTTTCCCATCGCAACGCCTATGTGGGCCGCCTTGAGCGCGGGCGCATCGTTCACGCCATCTCCCGTCATCGCGACGACTTCATTGTTCGCCTTCAGATTTTCGACCAGGCGCAACTTCTGCTGAGGCGCGATGCGCGCGAATACCTGCACGCTCTTGAGTTCTTCTCTCAGCTCGCTATCGGAAAGCGCAGAAAGCTCCGATCCCGTGATGACATGCTCGCTCGGGAGCCCGAGTTCGCGGCCTATCGCAGTAGCGGTCCGCGCATGGTCTCCGGTGATCATCACGACCCTTATGCCCGCGGCGCGGCACTGCGCGATCGCTTCTCTTACGCCATCGCGCACCGGGTCGGCGAGCCCAAGCAATCCCACGAAGGAAAATTCGATGTCGTGCTGCTGCCTTGGCCACTCCCCATTTTGAGGCAGCTTGGACCGAGCGACGCCCAGCACGCGCAGCCCTTCGTCCGCCATGAATGATGCGATCTGGGATATGGCATCCGCTTCGCTTTTTCCCAGATGGCAGAGGTCTATGATGGCTTCGGGCGCTCCCTTGGCCGCAACCAGATGATGGGGCTGATCTTCTCCCTGCCAGACATGGGACATCGCGAGCATCTCGGGAGAGAGGCTGTATTCATGGACGATCTCCCATTTCTCGTGCAGGTGCTCGCTGCCGCTAAGCGTGCGCCTGCCGAGCTCGTGAAGCGCCTTTTCCATTGGATCGAAAGGATCCTTTTCGCTTGCCAGTATGCCGAATTCAACAAGCTCATGCCAGGGCTCGGGAAGATCCTCGAGCAGTCCGACATCCAGCATCCGGCCGCTGCCATAGAGTTTTTTGATGGACATGCGGTTCTGTGTCAGGGTGCCTGTCTTGTCCGTGCAGAGCACGGTGGCCGCGCCCAGCGTCTCGATCGCATCCAGCCTGCGCGTGAGCACGCGGTGCTGGGAGATGCGCCATGCGCCAAGCGACATGAAAACGGAAAGGATCACCGGAAACTCTTCGGGCAGGGTCGACATCGCGAGCGTGATTCCTGAAAGCAGGGCGTTCAGCCAGTGGCCCCGCGTATAGCCATAGACCAGCACGAGTGTGGTGCAGATGATGGCGGCTATCAGCGCCAGGCGGCGGACAAGATGCGCTGTCTGGATGCGCAGGGGAGAGGTGCCCGATGAGGTGTGTTCCAGGGACTTGCCGATTTTCCCGATGGCGCTCGATTTGCCAGTCGCGATGACGCGCGCGATGCCGCTTCCCTGAACCAGCACCGTACCCGCATAGACATAGGGCTGATCGTCCCCTCCGGGTTCCATCGTCGCATTCTGATCTCCTGCCTGTTTGCGCACGGGAACGGATTCCCCTGTCAGCATGGATTCGTCTATCATCAGGTCGTTGCAGTTTAACAACAATGCATCGGCCGAAACGCGGTCTCCTTCGGATAGCAGAAGAATATCGCCTGCCACGACCTCGCGGCCGGCGATGCGTTGAGGCTTCCCATCTCGCATGACCTTTGCGCGCGGGCTAGACAATTCTCTCAAGGCTTCCAGCACTTTTTCGCTCTTCTGCGCCTGGAAAACCGTGATCGCGATCACGATCAGGACGAAGCAAAGCAGCATCAGCGCGTCTTCGAGACTGCCCAGCAGAAGATAGATGATGCCTGCCGCAATCAGAAGCAGAAACATCGGTTCGCGCAGGATCTCGGCGGCGATTTCGTGCATGCGACGCGCGCGGGGCGGCGCAAGTTCGTTGTAACCCGCTTCAGCCAGCCGTCTTTCAGCTTCAGGCGTGGTGAGGCCCAAATCTGCGCTCATGTCGCAAGGCTCCCTGATTGACAGGATTGAAGCATACCGCGATAGCGAAGCTCATGTCAGCAGGCACAAGTTTTTTCCGCACCGGAACTTTGTTGGGTTAACATTGCCTGATTGCCCGTTTGGGTACAATGAAAGGAACGCGATGAAGCAATACAGCAAACGCATGGTGATCGCCCACTGGCTGACTCTGGGGCTGCTTGTGCTGGCCTGGTATCTTGGCGATGCGCTTTCGGATTCAACAGACGAGAGCCGCGCGACTCTTCTTGGCTATGTCGTTCATGCTTCGGTAGGCATTGCAGTGCTGTTGCTGATCGCGATGCGCCTCTTCTTCCGCGGCAAGGATGGAGCGCCGCCCGCCATCGGCAATGCAATGATGGACAAGGTGGCCCATGGCGTGCATCACACCCTGTACCTTCTGCTTTTCATGATTCCGATAACCGGCATACTGACCGTGTTGCGCAGCAGCGTGGCCAAGGCTTTGCTTTCGGGCGACGCAAACATGCTTCCCAAGGCGCACGGCTTCCATGGCCTTTTAGTGCACAGCCTGCACGGGACGCTCGTGAATGTGCTGATCGCGGTGGTGGTGATCCATGTGCTGGGCGCGTTCAAGCATCAGTTCGTCGACAAGGACGGATTGCTCGAGCGCATGATGCTGCGCAGGAAATAAGGATCACAAGACCAGCAGGTCGTTTGCGCAGGTTTTCGCCTGCGCGAGTCTCGCAATCGTAGGGAACAGGTTGAGGCTTGTCTCCTCCTTGAGTCTAAGCGCGCTTTCCCTCATGTCTTCGAGATCGATGGAGACCTGCTCACCTTCGGCTGCGAAAGCGATGGTGTTGCCGCTCTCGCAGGATGGGAACATCAGCGCGCGCTCTTCGAAGGCCTGACGGATAGCGGCATATCCCATAGGTACGCCCCTGGACAAAAGGTTGACCGCCATGATGCCCTGTTCGCTAAGCCGGCTTCTGCAAGCCTGGTAGAAGGGCAGGCTGTTGAGCTGACCGGGATGCGCGTGCTCGTTGAAGCCGTCCACCAGGATCAGGTCGAATTTCTTGTCGCTAGCCAGTATGTAATCCGCGCCGTCGCCGATGACGATATGGATGCGCTTGTCGTCTTCAGGAAGTTTGAAGAAATGCCTTGCAGCCGCCACCACGGCAGGCTCGATCTCGACCACGGTGAGATGAGATAGCGGGCGGTTTCTGTAAAGGAACTTGGTCAGGGATGCCGCGCCCAGGCCTATCAGGAGCACTCTTTTTGGCCATCTCGATCCGTCTCTCAGAAGAAGGGAGGTCATCATCTCGCGCGTGTATTCCAGCTCCAGATTCCACGGGCGTGAGATGCGCATCGCGCCCTGTATCCAGGATGAGCCGAAGTGCAGATAGCGCACGCCGGATTCTTCGGATATGTCTATCGGAGTCGTCATGCGGTTCTTTTAGAAATCCAGTGACTCAGAAGTTCTCTTGCCATGTCCGCGAGCTCGCCCGCGGTCATGCCGACCGCATTCTTCTTGGCGAGCTCGTCGCCTGCCGCGCCATGCAGGTGAACGGCAAGAAGCAGTGCGTCTTCCATGTTGAGTCCCTGTGCGATGAGGCCTGCGATCATGCCCGAGAGCGTATCTCCCATGCCGGGCGCGCTCATTCCGGGATTGCCTGTTTTGTTGATGTAAAGGCGTCCGTCGCGCAACGCGCACAGACTGCCATAGCCCTTGAGAACTGTGGAGCATCCGAAGGTTTCGGCAAGCCTTAAAGCCGATGCACACCTGTCCTTCTGAACTTCTTCTGTTGAACAACCCATAAGGCGCGCAGCCTCTGCGGGGTGGGGGGTGAGAACGGTAGGCCTTCTGCGCGAAATCAGGATCTTGCGCAGTTCTTCGTGGATTGCGATCAGGTTCAGCGCATCGGCATCGAGAACCAGCGACGCATCGCTGCGCAATGCCTTGAGGAGGAGCCTCTGGGCAAAGGCGTCTTTGCCCATGCCGCAGCCTGCAAGCATTGTCGTTGAACTTGGGAATTCGTCCCGCGCGCGATGCAGCATCAGTTCGGGCTGCATGAAATCCAGCGAGGGCGCGTTTTCATCCAGCAGCATCGCATGCACGATGCCGGCGCCGATCTTCAAGGCTGCGCGAGAAGCCAGGATGGCAGCGCCTGCCATGCCGGATGCGCCTCCTATCACAAGAACGGAACCGTACATGCCCTTGTGGCTGTCCACAGGGCGTTTGGGGAGCAGCTTTGCAACATCGCTTTGTTCTATGGTTTGCGGATTCATGATGGGCATCTATGTCTTGGCGTACGGCATAGTATAATTGGGTCCCGAATTTTATTCTCATCCGCCATGTTCAAAGTCTCTCTCGGCACTCCAGCCCTCTCCAGTTTCCGCCTCGAAAAATTGCGCCAGGCCCTAAGCGCGATCGCGCCCGATGTGTTCATCGCGGACACGAGGCATTGCTATTTCAGCGCGCTGCGTTCGAAGACGCTGAGCAAGGCCGATGCCAAGCTTCTGGAAAGGGTGCTGGGGATAGAGAAAGCAACTGGCGAGCCCGAAGGCGAATTCAAACGCGTCTTGGTCGTGCCGCGCCTGGGCACGATATCTCCCTGGTCCACCAAGGCCACTGACATCGCGCAGCATTGCGGGCTCAAAGGAGTAGAGCGCATAGAGCGCGGCGTGATTTACTACCTGAAGGGAAGCATGGAGAAGGCATTGCCCTTGCTTCACGACCGCATGACCGAGTCGGTTCTTCATGACGTCGAAGGCGCGGCGGAAAGGATATTCCGCCACGGTGCGCCAGAACCGCTTGAGACGGTGGACGTCATGAAGGGCGGTGCGGATGCGCTGATCGAGGCCAATCGCGAGATGGGGCTTGCGTTGTCGCCGGATGAGATTGACTACCTCGTCGAGAACTTCAGGAAGCTGAAGCGCAATCCGACGGATGTCGAGCTGATGATGTTCGCCCAGGCCAATTCCGAGCATTGCCGCCACAAGATATTCAACGCGGACTGGGTGATAGACGGCGAGGCGCAGGGCATGTCGCTTTTCGGCATGATAAGAAACACGCACAAGGCAAGCCCGGGCGGCACGATCATCGCCTATTCTGACAACTCTTCTGTCATCGAAGGGACGAACACGGCGCGTTTCTATCCGCGCACCGATAAAGGTTACGCGTTCAGCGATGAGCTCACGCACACTCTGATGAAGGTCGAGACGCACAACCATCCGACTGCGATCGCGCCTTTTGCCGGAGCCGCGACAGGGTCGGGTGGCGAGATACGCGACGAGGGTGCGACGGGAACGGGATCGAAACCCAAGGCGGGCCTGACCGGGTTCTCCGTTTCAAATCTCAACATTCCCGGATACGCTCAGCCATGGGAAGCGCAATATGGCAAGCCCTCGCGCATCGTCACGCCGCTTCAGATCATGCTGGACGGCCCCTTGGGCGCTGCCGCATTCAACAACGAGTTTGGCCGCCCGAACCTCGCGGGCTATTTCCGCACCTTCGAGGAGCGGATCGGAGGAGAGGTGCGCGGCTACCACAAGCCCATCATGCTGGCGGGCGGCGTGGGCAACATTTCGGCGCTTCACACGCAAAAGCACGATCTGCCGACGGGCGCGCTGATCGTGCATCTCGGCGGTCCGGGCATGCTGATAGGCCTTGGAGGCGGTGCCGCGTCCAGCATGGACACGGGAAGCAATGCCGAGAATCTGGATTTCGATTCCGTTCAGCGAGGCAACCCGGAGATGCAGCGGCGCGCCCAGGAAGTCATAGACCGCTGCTGGCAGCTTGGCAAGGACAACCCCATACTCTCGATACACGATGTCGGCGCGGGAGGCATGTCCAATGCGCTGCCCGAGCTTGTACACGGCGGCGGAAAGGGCGCGCGCTTCGATCTGAGGAAGATTCCTCTGGACGAGAGCGGCATGTCGCCCAAGCAGATATGGTGCAACGAGTCACAGGAGCGCTATGTGCTGGCGATCGCGCCGGAGCGCCTTGAGGAATTCCGCGCATTCTGCGAGCGCGAGCGCTGTCCTTTCGCGGTGGTGGGCGTTGCACTCGACGAGGACAAGATCGTTGTGCACGACGAGACCTTCGACAACGATCCTGTGAACATGCCGCTATCCGTTTTGCTCGGCAAGCCGCCCAAGATGACGCGCAATGTCGGGCGCGAAACGGCGAAGCTGCAGCATTTCGACACCAGTGCGCTGGACCTTTCTGAATCCATACGCCGCGTGCTGCGCCTGCCTTCCGTAGCGAACAAGACTTTCCTGATCAGCATAGGCGACAGGACCGTGGGCGGCATGACCGCGCGAGACCAGATGGTGGGACCATGGCAGGTTCCGGTCGCGGACGTGGCGGTCACCTTGAGGGGGTTCAACACGAACCTTGCCGAGGCTTTCGCGATCGGCGAGCGCACGCCGCTGGCATTGGTCAATGCTGCGGCTTCTGCGCGCATGGCGGTGGGGGAAGCGATCACCAACATCTCGGCTTCCCGCATTTCGAAGATGGGCGACATCAAGCTTTCCGCGAACTGGATGGCGGCCGCGGGCCACCACGGAGAGGATGCCGCGCTGTTCGACGCGGTGAGGGCAGTTGGCATGGAGCTCTGTCCCGAGCTTGGCATCAGCATTCCTGTCGGCAAGGACTCCATGTCGATGAAGACGACATGGAAGGATGGAGGAGAGGACAGGTCGGTGACGGCGCCCTTGTCCCTGATCGTCAGCGCATTCGCGCCCTGTCTGGATGCGAGGGCAACGCTCACGCCCGAGCTTTCCTCCGATCCCGATACCGCACTGCTGCTGATCGATCTGGGGTGTGGCAAGAATCGCCTGGGCGGATCGGCGCTGGCGCAGGTTTACAAGCAGGTGGGGGATGTCGCGCCGGACATCGATTCCGCAGCTTCATTGAAGGCATTCTTCGGGCTGATACAGAAGCTGAATTCGGAAGGTCTCTTGCTTGCCTATCACGACAGGTCTGACGGCGGTGTTTTCGTCGCTTTGTGCGAGATGGCCTTTGCTTCGCACATCGGGTTGACTGTACAGGCGGAGCAGGCGGATGCGCTGCGCATGCTCTTCAGCGAAGAACTGGGCGCCGTGGTTCAGGTGAAGAGCAGCGATGTTTCGCATGTGCTTCAGGCGGCTTCCGATGTCGGCATCAGGAGCGTGCAGAAGATCGCGGTGCCGAACAGGACCGGCATGATAGAGATCGTGCGCGGCAATGAAGTGCTGTTCTCCGATTCAGGCGTGAACCTCATGCGCATCTGGTCAGAGACCACATATCAGATGCAGAGGCTGCGCGACAATCCCGCATGCGCCGAATCTGAATACGATCGCATCCTCGATGCGGGCGACCCAGGGCTGCACGCAAGTCTGACTTATGACGTGAACGGGACGCCTGCGATTCTTCGCGGAAGACCTAAGATCGCGATCCTCCGCGAGCAGGGCGTGAACGGCCATGTCGAGATGGCTGCCGCGTTCGACCGGGCGGGATTTTCAGCCGTCGATGTGCACATGAGCGACATCATAGGCGGACGAATTTCGCTTGCCGACTTCAAGGGTCTCGCGGCATGCGGCGGGTTCTCTTACGGCGACGTGCTGGGCGCCGGAGAAGGCTGGGCGAAATCCATCCTTTTCAATTCGAAAGCGCGCGATGAATTCGAGGCCTACTTCAACCGCAAGGACACCTTTGCGCTTGGCGTGTGCAACGGTTGCCAGATGATGAGCAACCTGCACGAGATCATACCGGGTGCCGAAAACTGGGCGCATTTCTCGCGCAACCAGTCGGAGCAATTCGAGGCGCGCTTCGTGATGGTGGAGGTTCAGCCTTCGCCTTCGATATTCTTCGACGACATGGCGGGAAGCCGCATGCCCATCGTGGTCGCTCACGGCGAAGGCTATGCGGATTTTGCGAGTGCGAAAAAAATGAAGGCCGCTAATGTCACGCTGCGCTATGTCGACAATCGCGGCAAGCCGACAGAGATCTATCCATTGAATCCTAACGGATCGCCTGGGGGCATCACCGGGCTCACCACCCCTGACGGACGCTTCTCGATCATGATGCCGCATCCCGAGCGGGTGTTCCGCGCGGTGCAGCATTCCTGGCGCCCAGCAGAGTGGAAGGAGAACGGCGCATGGCTCAGGATGTTCCAGAACGCGAGAAAGTGGGTGGGCTAAGTGGAAAAGGATTTCTGGCTAGAGCGCTGGGAGCTGCAGCAGATCGGCTTCCACCAGAACGCAGTCAATCCTTACCTTGAGCGCTACGGCGATCGCTTGAAGGGAAAGGTGTTCGTGCCGCTTTGCGGCAAGAGCCTCGACATGTCATGGCTTGCGGGGCAGGGTGCGGAAGTGCTCGGCGTGGAGCTTAGCCCGATCGCGGTGCGCGCCTACTTCGAGGAGAACGGGGTTTCGGCGACATGCAAATCATGCGGTAAATTCGAAAGCCATGAGGCAAACGGTATACGCATTTTGTGCGGCGATTTCTTCGACCTCAGGCGCGAGGACATGCAAGGGGTTTCTGCAATCTATGACCGCGCATCGATGGTCGCGCTGCCGGTTGCGATGCGCGAGCGCTACGTGCATCACATGATGAGCATATTGCCGGAAGGCGCCGAGATCCTGCTGATCACCTTCGATTATCCTCAAGATGAAATGCAGGGCCCGCCGTTTGCGGTTTCGGTCGAGGAAGTAAAAAGGCTCTATCGCGATCTGGCCCACATAGCGCTTCTCGATCAGGCAGACATTCTGGAGCCGCGCTTCGCCGAACGTGGAGTGACCAGAATGCAGGAGAAGGTCTTTCTGCTGAAGAGCGCGGGCAATTCTGTCCGCTAATATTTCCTCTTCGGTCAGGTTTTCAATTTTCTCCCGTTGTGTTTTAAGGGTGTTCGCCATGCGCACCACCTTGTCGTTCATCTTGATGGCTCGATAGCCGTCAGCCAGAAAAGTTGGTAGCATGAGCAACCCCCCTTTGGAAGACGAAATATCAGGAGAAGGTCACTTTCCTCAATCAACCGAAAGGAGACTCAAATGAAGTTCATTTCCCAATTGCTATTCGCTTTTGTCTTGTGCCTCGGAACGATTGCCACCCCCGCGCTTGCAGGAGATACAGATCCGCTGTTCATCAATCTGACGAGCGACGAAACACACCGCGCCGATATGGCAATTTATTTCGGAGAAAAGCAGCAGGAGCGCGGTCATCCCTTGACGATTTTTCTCAACGACAAGGCTGTACTCATCGGATCAAAAACCAATTCTCGCAGGTTCGCAGAGCAACAAAAGGCGCTGACCCAACTCATGAACAAGGGAGCCAGCGTCCTGATCTGCACCATGTGCATGAAGCACTATGGCGTCAAGGAGGCCGACCTGCTTCCCGGCATAAAGGTTGGCGGCTCGGATCTGACAGGTGAAGCCCTGTTCAAGGACAATACGAAGTCAATCTCGTGGTAAAGAATCGACAGTCAGTTCTGAAAATATAGCCAGTTGAAAAGCTTGGCCATGTAGGCGAAATAAAAAAGGACACCGCGAGGTGTCCTTTTTTTGCAGGCATTTAGGATATTAGTCGATCTTTGCGGAGGCGCGCAGGTCGCTGACAGCCTTCTGGATCTCGAGCTGCTGCAGGTGCTGTTCCAGCTTGGGCTTCATCACGTCGAAGCTGGGCGCCTTCAGAGGACGAACGTCGTCGAGCTTGATCACGTGCCAGCCGAATTGGGTCTGCACGGGTTCCTTGGTGTATTCGCCCTTCTTTAGGCTCAGCAAGGCATTGGCGAAAGGCTCGACCAGCGTCTTGGGAACGGTCCAGCCCAATGCGCCGCCTTTTTCCGCGGAACCTGCGTCCAGAGACTGCTTGGCGAGCGTTTCGAACTTGGCCTTCTTGTTGAGCTTGGCGATGATGGCCCTCGCCTCTGGTTCTGTCTTGACCAGGATGTGGCTGACTTCGTATTCCTTGTCACCCAGCTGAGCCTTGTAATTGTCATACTCTTTCTTGAGCTGGTCGTCGCTGATCGGATGATTCTTCAGGTAGTCCTGGATGAAGGCGCTCACCAGAACCGTCTGCTTGGCGATTGCGAGCTGATCCTTGACGGATTGCGTCTTGTCCAGGCCTTCCTTGACTGCCTGTTGCGCGATCACTTCGCGGTTGATCAGGTCGTCGCGGATAAGTTTGCGAAGCTCGGGGCTGTCCGGGCGGCCTTGTGATTCGGCGCCCTTGACGTCCATGTCGACGCGGGACTGGGGAATGACGACGCCGTTCACGGTTGCAGCAGCCTTGTCATCGGCGAAGGCCGGGTTGATAGCGAGTGCGGCAACGATGGCCAGAGCTGCAAATTGATGAGATTTCAACATGTAAGTCCCTCTTGGATTAATAAAGTTAAACTTCTTCCGGCGTTTTTGCCTGTATGTTAAGAGCGTGTATGTCACGCTTCATCATCTCTCCCAGCACGGAATATATCATACGGTGGCGCGCCATCGTAGTCTTTCCGGCAAAAGCGGGGGCTACGATCCTGAGCAGATAATGGCCCCCGCCATCCTTCGCGCCCGCATGGCCCGCATGCTTGTGGCTCTCGTCGACGATGTCGATCGATACCGGGTCGAGGTTTGCGAGCCTTTCGCGCATGGTTTCGATGCGGTTCATGAAGGAAAAGTCTTCTTGAAAGGCTTGACGGTGACCTTTTCGTAGACGCCGCCTGAGAGATAAGGTTCCGCATCGACCCAGGCTTCAGCCTCGGCAAGAGACGGAAATTCGGCGATGATCAGGCTGCCTGTGAAGCCAGCGGCACCCGGGTCTTCCGAGTCTATCGCCGGAAAGGGGCCTGCCACCATCAGGCGTCCCTGTGCCTGCAACTCCTGCAGGCGAGCCACATGGGCGGGGCGGTTGTTCATTCGCTTTTCAAGGCTGTTTGGGGCGTCATGCCCGACGATTGCATACCACATCAGTTGTTTTCCTTGTCTTCTTTCATGTATTTGGAAAGCCATGCGCTTTGCGCGACGACGAATATCAGCATCAGGGCGGTGAAGCCGAAGAGTTTGAAGTTGACCCAGGTCTCGATCGGATAGGTGTAGGCGACATACAGGTTGATGAATCCCAGGGTCAGGAAGAATATGCTCCAGCTCAGGTTCAAGAGGTTCCATACGCGAACGGGAAGCGCGATCTTGGTGCTCAGCGCGCTGCGTATCAGGTTCTTCTTGAAGATCAGGTTCGAGCCTAACAGGGCGATGGAGAAAAGCCAGTAGAGCACGGTTGGCTTCCACCTGATGAAGGTGTCGTTGTGGAAGATCAGCGTGGCGCCTCCGAGCAGGGTGATCACGAAGAAGCTGATCCAGAGCATCGTGTCTACCTTGCCGTGGCGAAGCTTGGTCCAGATGATCTGGAAGGTGGTGGCGAAGATCGAAACCAGGGTTGCCAGGAAAATCGCGGGCTTGATGGTCGCCGGCAGCACGATGTCGAAGTGGGCGAGGATCGCTTCTGCGACCTCGGGGTGCGAATTTCCAAACTTGAAAAAGATGAAAAACAGTATTACCGGAAAGACATCGAATAGCAGTTTCATGGTTTATTTCTGTCTAGCGTCAAGGAGGCCGAGTTGATGCAATAGCGCAACCCGGTGGGCCTTGGCCCGTCGGGAAAGACATGGCCCAGGTGGGAGCCGCAATGCGCGCAGTTTACCTCATCGCGTCGCATGCCATGGCTGTAGTCGGCGCGGGTGGAAACGCTGTCGCTTTCTATGGGCTGCCAGAAGCTTGGCCATCCTGTGCCGGAGTCGTATTTCGTCGCTGCGTCGAAAAGACCGTTGCCGCAGCACACGCAGCGGTAGATGCCGGGGTCGTGGCAATCCCAGTACTGGCCCGTGAAGGCGGGCTCCGTGCCGCATTCGCGGCATATCCGGTACTGCTCGGGCGTGAGCTTGTTGCGCCAATCTTCATCGGGTTTTGTCGTCATCGTTTCACAGAACCTCGCCTGCGTGATCCGCCAGTCTGGAGCGTTCTCCGCGCAATAAAGTGATGTGTCCGCCGTGTTGCCATCCCTTGAACCTGTCGACCACATAGGTCAGGCCAGAACTCCCTTCGGAAAGGTAGGGGGTGTCTATCTGCGCGATGTTGCCCATGCACACGACCTTGGTGCCGGGACCCGCGCGGGTGATCAGGGTCTTCATCTGCTTGGGCGTCAGGTTCTGGGATTCGTCTATGATAATGTATTTGTTCAGGAAAGTCCGGCCGCGCATGAAATTCAGGGATTTCACCTTGATGCGCGAGCGGATCAGGTCGCGGGTCGCGGCGCGTCCCCAGTCTCCGGCATCCTCGTCGGTCTTGTTCAAGACGTCGAGGTTGTCCTCCAGCGCGCCCATCCAGGGCGTCATCTTCTCCTCTTCTGTTCCGGGCAGGAAGCCGATGTCCTCGCCTATCGGCACGGTCACGCGCGTGATGATGATTTCGGAATAGAGCTTCGCCTCCAGGGTCTGCATGAGCCCCGCGGCGAGCGTGAGCAGCGTCTTTCCCGTTCCCGCCTGACCCAGGAGAGTCACGAAATCGATGTCGGGATTGAGCAGCAGGTTGAGCACGAAGTTCTGTTCGCGGTTGCGGGCGACGATCCCCCACACGTTGTTCTTGCTGTTCGTGTAGTCTGTGAGCGTGCGAAGCACCGCGCTGGTGTCGTTCTGCTCGAGCACGATCGCGTAAAATCCAGAGCCGTCATCCTCTTCGCGATAGACGAACTGGTTGACGAACAGGGCGCCGCATAGCGGCCCTTGTATTTGGTAGTAGGTCTGGCCATCCTTGATCCAGGACTTCATGTCGCGGCCATGGGTCTCCCAGAAATCCTGCGGCAGTTCCAGCACGCCGGTATACAAGAGGTCGGTGTCTTCCAGCACCTTGTCGTTGAAATAGTCCTGCGCCTCGAGGCCCAGCGCGCGGGCCTTGATGCGCATGTTGATGTCCTTGCTGACCAGGATCACCGAACGTTCTGGCTGAAGCTCCTGAAGCCCGATCACTACTCCCAGGATCGCGTTGTCCGCCTTGCCCAGTTCGAGGTTGTTCGGAAGCTCCTGCTTGATGAAGCTGGTCTGCAGGAACAGCCTTCCGGTGCTGGTTTTGTGCATGCGCGATTCGAGCGAGATGCCGGCCTCGATGTCGTGAGGCGCATCGCTTACGATTTCGTCGAGGAAACGGCTGGCCTGGCGCGCATTGCGGGCGACTTCTGTCGTGCCCTTCTTCTTGTTGTCCAGTTCCTCCAGCACGAACATCGGCAGGCAGATGTCGTGTTCCTCGAAGCGGAACAGGCTGGTCGGGTCATGCAGTAACACGTTGGTGTCCAGAACAAACAGCTTGGTGTCGGATACCGCTTTCTTGCGTTGGCGCATGAGCTTCCTTTATCAGAGGGTTTTAATGAAATCGAGGACTTCCTGGGCATGTCCTTCCGCCTTCAACTTTCTCCACTCGCGGCGCAACGCGCCGGTCTTGTCGAATACGAAGGTACTGCGCTCTATGCCCATCACCTGCTTGCCGTACATGTTCTTTTCCTTGATCACGTCGAACTGCCTGCAGACCTTTTCGTCTTCGTCGGAAAGAAGCTCGAACGGAAGCGTGAACTTGCTCTTGAAGTTCTCGTGGGACTTCAGGCTGTCACGGGAAATGCCGACGATGACGCAGTCGGCCTTCTGGAACGCTTCATAAAGATCGCGAAACTGCACGGCCTCGGTTGTGCAGCCCGGCGTGTCGTCCTTGGGGTAGAAGTAGACCACGAGGTTCCTGCCGTGAGCTGACGAGGCTGTGAATGTGCCGCCGCCTGTCGAAGGCAACGAGAATTCGATCTTGTTGTTTTCCGTCATGATTTATCCTGTAAGAGAGCTTTTGATGAGCGATATTATGGCAGAAACGAAGCCTCTCGTAGCAAAATTTGCCAGGGTGCTGCATGGTGCGCCCAAGGGATGCAGGGTTATACTGCCGTCTGCGGGTATTTTTGGGTTTGCTTTCATCCATGGGTGATGTCGATTTTATGCGCGAAGCGCTGCAACTGGCAGGCATGGCCGAGGCGGCTGGAGAAGTGCCGGTGGGCGCGCTGGTGGTCAGGGAGGGGGTCATCATAGGGCGGGGATACAATGCGCCGATTTCGAAAAGCGACCCTTCCGCCCATGCCGAGATGCAGGCGATAAGGGAGGCTGCGCAACATATCGGTAATTATCGTCTGACAGAATGCGAACTTTTCGTGACTCTGGAGCCTTGTTCCATGTGTGCAGGCGCAATCATGCATGCGCGCATCGCGAGGGTGGTCTATGGCGCGGCGGATTACAAGACCGGCGCATGCGGCAGCGTGCTGAATCTTTTTGCAGAGAGCCGGCTCAATCACCATGCGGAAGTGACAGGCGGCGTTCTGGCCGAAGAATGCGGCAAGGTGCTGAGCGATTTTTTCGCGATGCGCAGGAAACAGCAAAAGGCAGGAATCAGGAATCCGGAGTCAGGATTGAGGGCGGCTGGAATGGATTATGAAGATTAATATTCATATTCCAACCCAGCAGCTTGAATTGCTTGACGATGCCGGGAGGCTGGTGAGCAGCTATGCAGTGTCAACGGCGCTCCTGGGAGCAGGAGAAATCTCGGGCAGCATGCAGACGCCGCGGGGCAAGCATGTCATACGCGCAAAGATAGGCGAAGGGTATCCGGAGAATGCTGTGTTCAGAGGCCGTCGCCCGACAGGTGAAATTTATACAAAGGAATTGGGTGAAAATTTTCCTGCAAGGGACTGGATACTCACGCGCATCCTTTGGCTATCAGGTTGCGAGGTGGGATATAACCGGCTCGGGAATTGCGATACCATGCGCCGCTACATCTATATACACGGTACGCCAGACAGCGAACCCATGGGGATGCCCAGGTCGCACGGCTGCATCAGGATGCGCAATGAGGATTTGGTCGCGCTTTTCGATGCCGTCCCTGTCGGAACGCCCGTCGAAATCATCGAATGAAAGGAACAGCATGAGCAATACCTTCACGGTTAGCCTGATTTCTTGGCGCGATGGCGAGCCGCTCCTGAAGTCCGTGCGTCAGGTGGTGTTCGTCGAAGAGCAGGGCATACCGGAAGACCTCGAATGGGACGGGCGGGATGAGACATGCCGCCACGCGCTGGCGCTGAGCCTGGATGGGCAGGCGATAGGCTGCGGGCGCATCAAGGCTGACGGACACATAGGGCGCATCGCGGTGCTGCCCACATGGCGCAACCAGAAAGTCGGCACGGCGATCGTCGAGGCGCTCTTGAGCCATGCGCGCGCTCAGGGTTATCCTTCAGTGGATGTCGACGCGCAGGTTCAGGCCGTTCCGTTTTACCGGATTTTCGGATTCGAGGAGGAAGGCGAAGCCTTCATGGATGCAGGCCTGCCTCACATCAAGATGCGTCTGTCGCTTTCAGAGTGACTACTCTTTCGGCAGCTCATAGGGGAGCGGCTCGAATTGCAGCGCTTCCCCTTCCATGGAATCCATGTGTATCGGATGTGCATCGCGGCTTGCGGTCTGCACCACTGCGAGCACATCGCTTCCGCCTGAAGGGGAGGGGGCTGCATTGGCGATCATCCCGCAGGATTGTCCGGCCATGTCCTCGCTGTAAAGATGATCTCCCGGTTTTGCTGAGCCTTCCAAATGAGCGAGGTACATGCGGCGCTTCAATTTTCCGAGGTAGTGCATGCGCGCTACGATCTCCTGGCCGGGATAGCATCCCTTCTTGAAGTTGATGCCGCCTATCAGGTCGAAATTCACCATCTGGGGCACGAACTCTTCCTGGGTCTGTTCGAGGATCACGGGGATGCCGGCGCGGATGTTGAACCAGTCCCAGCATGTGCTGCTCACGGGTTTTGCCTGGCCTGCGAGTGACTGCCAGAGCGGGATCGCGTTTTCAATGGATGCGTAAATCATGTGGCGCGTCTCTCCCAGCCTGATCGCGCCGGCAAGATCCGTGTGCGCGACGCACATCAGTTCGCCGCAATCGACGGGTGGCTTTGCGGTCGGGCCCGAGAGGCCGATCGCGATCCCGTCGTCCAGCGCAATCTTCACCTTGGAGCGCAGCACATACATGGATAGCTTCTTGCGCATCATCTCGGAAAGCGAACTGGGAAGCATCAGCAGATAGTCGTTGCCATCCATCCAGACCAGGAAGTTTGCGAGCATCCTTCCCTTTGCGCTGTTGAAGCTTGAGTGCTGCGCGCGACTGGCCGATACCTCCCTGATGTCGTTGCTCAGAAGGTTCTGCAAGAAGGTCTGCGCATCCTCTCCCGATACGCGAAGGATGGAGAATTGCCCGAGACTGCAGAGCGTGTTTTCGCCTACTGCAGCAGCAAGCTCCGCGCGCAAGTCGCCGAAGTGTAAGACCCTGCCGTCCTCGATATTTGCACCCTGCGAGGCCAGGAACTGTTGCCATTCTGCTTGCATGATTTGTCGAGTGAAAAAATAAGGTATGAATGATACTGGCTAGTGCGTTTCGAGTACACCTTTATCGAGCAGGAATCTGCCCAGATGGCGGTCGTCGCGATTGGAGTGGTTTAGCATCCATTCTGCAAGGAAGAGCTTGATCCTGAAGCCCGTGTACCACGGGTCGCCGGAGGGGGAGAGGATCTCAGGCTTGAGATTCATGAGCGACCTGAGATAGGAGCGATGTTGCGCGATGTGGTCGGCAGCAAATGGATAGCGGTGCTCGCGCATCAGCTCTTCTTCGTGCCCGAAGTGTCTGCGGACGTCGGCCTCTAGCCTTGAGAGCAGCGATCCTGTCTGTGGATCCTGGCTCAGGAATGCGTCGTGCAGCGTCTCTATCTGATCGATCAATTCGCTGTGCTGCGCATCGAATTCCGCTATGCCCGATTCGTATTCGCTGCGCCATGAGACGTCGCCGTCGAATTCTTCAGAGCCGTTGTAGAGTCCGGTTTTCAGGAATTCCTCGCAGCGCTGCAGATAAACCTTGGCCGGAATGTCCGCCGGGTTTTCGCGCACGATCTCGTCGAGCATCGGGCGAGCCCTTAGCGCGTCGCGCGTGTGGTAGCGGGCAAGCGCCTCCTCGAATTTCCTCAATGAGCGCGCCTTCTTCTCGCGGACATCGGGTGCGTCGTGATTGAACACCTCGTAGATCGGCTCGGGATGCGTCTTGTAGGCTACCTTGACGCGGCCCAGATGGCGCACCAGAAAATTTTCCGGCTCTGACAGGCTGTAGAGCGTATGCTCGCTGATCAATAGCGGCGTGCCATAGGTCTTGGTCAGCGTCTGCAGGCGGGATGCCAGGTTGACCGCATGGCTGATCACCGTGCCCTCCATGCGGTTCGCGCCGCCGATCACGCCCAGCATCAGCAGGCCGGTGTTCACGCCTATGCCTATGCGTATCGCCGCATAGGAAGCACGCTCGCGACCCGCATTGTATTCGTCGAGCCTCGAGAGCATCGCCAGTGCGCCGTTCAGCGCGTCGTCAGCCTGGTTGGGGAAAAGCGCCATGATCGCATCGCCCATGTACTTGTCGATGATGCCCCGGTGCGCGGTGACGACGGGATTCATCACCGAGAAATACGAGTTGATCATGTTGAAGGTCTGCTGCGGCGTCATGCTCTCCGACAGAGACGTGAAGTTGCGGATGTCGGTGAACACGACGGACATGGATTTTTCGACCTGGTCTCCGAGTTCCACGTCCTGTATGTCGGTCTTGCCCAGAAAGTCGATCAGGTTGCGCGGCACGAAGCGCATCAGGGTGCGCTCTAGCAGTTTCAGTCTTGCGCGGGTTCCGGCATGCGCCTCCTGCTCGGCGGCAAGCTCGGCATATACGTCATGGCATTGCGGATCATCGGGGACGGGGCTGCCTGTCGAAGCATCCATGAACGATCCGCAGCCTGAGTTTTACTCGGAATCAGGCATAGGTGCTTACGCGCCCGCTCTTGCCTTCGATGGCGGGGATTCCAGGAGGCTGGTTCGCATGCGCGCTCTGGGCGTGGGCGTTCTGTTGCGCTTGTGTGTTCTGCTGAGCCTGATTGGCCTGTTGTGCGGCGGACGCCTGGTTCTGCGACTGGCTAAGCTTCTTTCCTTGTTCGGACAGGGTCACGACAGTGGAGGAGTTCGAGTCCGACTTTGGCGGCTTTGCGGAAGGCGACTGCTGCTGTGCGGAATCGACGCTTGAAGAGGGATTGAAGCTGGTGCTTGATATGTTCATTTCATTCTCCTTGGAGAGAAACGGTTTGATGCCGAACTTTACTGCGTTTTTTGCTTTATGGCAACGTTAGGCTAAACTCTCGCGCCATGAAACGCCTAGCCGCATACCTTCTGATGCTCCTTCTTTCCGCCTGCGATGGCGGATTGTGGAACGATCCCTATCCCGCATCCGATTCTGGGCGCTCGATACTCTATACGGCTTTCACCGAGCGGCCCAAGCATCTCGACCCGGCCCAGGCCTACAGCGAGAACGAGTATGCGCTCCTCGCCAACATCTATGCGCCGCCCTTGCAGTACCATTACCTTAAGCGGCCATACGAACTCGTGCCGCTGGCGGCAAGCGAAATGCCCAGGGTGACCTATCAGGACAGTTCACACCGAACCTTGCCGGAAGATGCGCCGCAGGACAGAATCGCATACAGCCTATATGAAATCCATATCAAACCCGGCATGCGCTACCAGCCTCATCCGGCATTTGCAAAGGATGAAGAGGGAAGACCGGAATACGATCACCTTGAGCCGAAAGAGCTGGAAGGCGTGCATGCGCCGGGAGACTTCGCGCATGCCGGCACGCGTACCGTGAATGCGCAGGACTATGCATATCAGATAAGAAGGCTTGCAGACCCTGCACTTCATTCCCCCATCTATGGCGTGATGAGCGAATACATCGTGGGCTTCAGGGAGTATGGAGAGGCGCTTCAGGATGCGCTCAAGAAGGGCAAACATCCCGATCTTTGGGCATATCCCCTTTCAGGCGTCGAAGTGGTGAACGACACCACCTATCGCATCGCGATCAAGGGAAAGTATCCGCAGTTTGCCTATTGGCTCGCGATGCCTTTCTTTTCCCCTATGCCAATGGAAGTCGAGCGTTTCTATGAACAGCCCGGCATGAAGGAGCGCAATTTGACTCTCGACTGGTGGCCCGTGGGCAGCGGACCTTACTACCTTTCAGAGAACAATCCGAACCGGCGCATGGTCCTCGAAAGAAATCCCTATTATGACAGCGAGACCTATCCGTCTCATGGTGAGGCGGGAGATGAAAAGACGGGGCTGCTTGCCGACCGTGGCAGGAAGCTGCCTTTGATAGACAGGGTCGTGTTCACGCTCGAGAAGGAGACGATACCCTACTGGAACAAATTCCTTCAGGGATACTACGATGCATCCGGCATCAGTTCTGACAGCTTCGATCAGGCAGTCCAGGTGGGGACAGGCGGGGAGGCGTATGTGACGGACGAGATGCGCAGGAAAGGCATCACGCTTTCCACGTCTGTCGCGACTTCCACGCTCTATACCGGATTCAACTGGCTCGATCCCGTCGTGGGGGGAAGCTCGGAGCGCGCGCGCAAGCTGAGGCAGGCGATTTCGATCGCGGTGGACTTCGAGGAATTCATCTCGATCTTCGCCAACGGGCGTGGAGTCGCCGCGCAGTCACCGATACCGCCAGGGATTTTCGGTTACCGCGAAGGCAAGGCGGGCATCAATCCCGTCGTGTACGACTGGGTGGACGGGCAGCCAAAGCGCAAGCCGATTTCGGAGGCGAAGCGCCTGCTTGCCGAGGCGGGTTATCCGAACGGCGTCGATGAGAAGACCCATCAGCCTCTGGTGATCAATCTCGACACGACCTCAAGCGGCGTGGGCGACAAGTCGCGTCTCGACTGGCTCAGAAAGCAGTTCGCCAAGATCAACGTGCAGCTCGTGGTGCGCAGCACCGATTACAACCGCTTCCAGGACAAGGTGCGCAGAGGCGACACGCAGATGTTCTATTATGGATGGAATGCAGATTACCCTGATCCCGAAAATTTTCTTTTCCTTCTGGACGGCGCCCAGGGGAAGGTCGCGCACGGCGGCGAGAATGCATCCAATTACAGTAATCCAGAATACGATATGCTGTTCGAGAAGATGAAGAACATGGAAAACGGCCCTGAGCGCCTGGCGATCATAGACAGGATGCTTGCGATTTTGCGGAGCGATGCGCCCTGGCTCTGGGGATATCACCCGAAGAATTACGTGCTGCAGCACGGCTGGCTATACAACGTGAAGCCCAACGTGATGGCCAACAACAAGCTTAAGTACTGGCGCGTGGATCCAAAAGCGCGCGAGCAGTACCAGAAGAAGTGGAACAGGCCGGTGCTCGCACCGCTCTGGATAGGCGGAAGTCTGCTGCTGATTCTCGGCATCTTGATGAGGCGCGCGCTAAGAAAGCGCGATGAATCGCGCTGAGTGCTATTTCGCCTCTTCGATCATCTGGATGATCTTTTCCTCGACCTCGCGGGCAACCCCGGCTAGCCCCGAATCTTTTGACAGCATGCCGAGCATCTTTTCGGGGCTGATCGTGCCTATCTTCGTTTTTCCCTTTTCCGTATATACCGATATTCGGCAGGGCAGGGCCATGTTGAGACTCATGTCGCTCGACAGCACCCTCGCTGCCTGGGCGGCGATTGCAGACTTCGAACACGTTGCATTCCTCGGTGAATGCGACTCCCTTGCCTCGCAGCGTGTTGCCGATGTTGTGCACGTGAAGCACGCCGAAGCCGTGGCGCTTGACCGCTGCCTCCAGATCCTGGGAAGCTGATTCGAAGGATTTTCCGGTGTCGACAATGTAGTATATGAGAAACTCCTGGTTTGATTTGGCGTTGTCTGAACGTAGAATAGCCACATGATAGCCTATCTCATCCGCCGCATGCTTTACGCGATCCCCATCCTGGTCGGCGTGAATCTGCTCACCTTTGCCCTGTTCTTCGTGGTGAACACGCCGGACGACATGGCGCGCATGCAGCTCGGAATCAAGCGCGTGACGCCGGAGGCGATCAGGCTATGGGAGCAGCAGAAGGGCTATGACAAGCCTTTGATCTTTAACCGGGAAGCCAAAGGGATAGGCAGGCTGACAGAGACGATATTCTGGCAAAAATCGGCAAGCATGTTCTGGCTCGATTTCGGCTATTCAGATGACGGGCGAGATATCCAGAGGGAGATAGGCGCGCGCATGTGGCCCAGCCTTGCGATCGCGCTTCCCACCTTCCTGATCGGGCTCTTCTTCTATGTCAGTTTCGCGCTCGTGATGACGCTCTTTCGCGCAACGCTGCTCGATATGGCGGGAGTCGCGCTTTGCGTTACGCTGATGTCGATATCCGGGCTTTTCTACATCATAGGAGGCCAGTTTCTGATCAGCAAGCTCTGGCATCTCGTGCCGATATCGGGCTATGCGGGCGGGGTTCAGGGCTTCAGGTTTCTGGTGCTTCCCGTCGTGATCGGCCTGATCAGCGGGATAGGCTCGAGCAGCCGGTGGTACCGCACCATCTTTCTCGAGGAGATGGGCAAGGATTATGTGCGCACCGCGCGCGCTAAGGGGCTGTCCGAGATCAGGGTGCTTTTCACCCATGTGCTCAAGAATGCGATGATCCCGATACTCACGGGGGTTGTCGTCGTGATTCCGCTGCTTTTCATGGGCAGCCTGCTCACCGAATCCTTCTTCGGCATCCCCGGCCTTGGCAGCTACACGATAGACGCGATCAATGCGCAGGACTTTTCGATCGTCAGGGCCATGGTGTTTTTGGGCTCCCTGCTCTACATCGCAGGCCTGATACTCACTGATCTTTCCTACACGATGGTGGACCCCAGGGTGCGCCTGTCATGAGCTTCGTGCCTGTCATCCTCTGGAGCGATGCGCTGGTTTACCTGCTCGTGGCAGCGGGGATAGCCGCAGCCATTTATGTGCGCCGCCACGAACATCTGCTTCTGCCGTGGCGCAGGGTGGGGGAAAGCAGCGTGGCCCTGGTCAGCCTGCTTGTGCTTTCATTCTTTTTGCTGGTGGGACTGTTGGACACGCTGCACTATAGGGTGGTACTCAAGCAGGGCGCATATTCACCCGAGGTGCTCAGCGTGTTCGACAAGCTGGCCGGCCCCTTGCGCCTGCATGTCGAGAAGACCTATTCCGCGCCGCTGGCGATCTCCCTCTATGCGAAGGAGAGCATGCTGGATGCGAATGGCCGCGTGGTGCGCGACTATCCAAGGCTGAAATACGGCGGGGCTGGGATCAAGGATGCCGCCCTGCGCGATGCCGATGTCGCAAGGCGGGTGGGAACGGGCGCGCTCCTGGGATTGCTCCTGGGCGGCCTTGTCATCTGGATATCGAAGGCTGAGCGGCGGGCGGTTGCAATCGCACTTCTTCTGATCTGTGCTCTTTTTGGCGTGACCCTTGAGCTGTCTTGTGCCTATCATGTGCTGGGCACGGACAAGGTGGGGCAGGACGTGCTTTATCTATCCCTCAAGAGCATACGCACGGGACTCATCATCGGAAGCGTGACCACGCTGGTCACGCTTCCTCTCGCGCTTTTTCTTGGCGTTGCGGCAGGGTACTTCAGGGGCTGGGTGGACGACGTGATCCAGTACATCTATACGGTCTTGAGCTCCATTCCCAGCGTGCTTCTGATCGCGGCTGCGGTCTTGATGATGCAGGTGACCATGGACACGCATCCCGGCTGGTTCGATACTGCCGCCTCGCGTGCGGATCTGCGGCTCGTGTTCCTCTGCCTGATACTCGGCATGACCAGCTGGACCGGGCTTTGCCGGTTGCTGCGCGGCGAGACGCTGAAGCTTCGTGAGATGGAATACATACAGGCCGCGCAATCCTTCGGCGTTTCGCCTCTGCGCATCCTGACGCGCCACATCGTCCCCAACGTGATGCACATCATCCTGATCTCGCTGGTGATGGATTTTTCTTCACTGGTGCTGGCCGAGGCGGTGCTCTCCTATGTGGGTGTGGGCGTGGACCCTTCTATGATCAGCTTCGGCACCATGATCAATGCGGCGAGGCTCGAGATGGCGCGCGAACCGGTGGTCTGGTGGTCGCTTGCCGCGGCCTTCGGGTTTATGCTGACGCTGGTGTTGGCGGCTAATCTCTTCGCCGACAGCGTGCGCGACGCGTTCGATCCGAGGCTCAACCGTTCATAGCTCGAACGATTCGGAAATCGCAGGCATCTCCACCTGGGTGTTCTTGAGCCTTGCCGCAAAGTCGTTCATGGTGAGTTCCTCGCCGTGGACCAGAAAGGTGCGAGAAACGCCCTGTATCCTGCCATGCCAGGCAAGCAGTTCTGCCTGGTCTGCATGGGCGGAGAAGCCGTTGATCGTGTGGATCTTCGCGCGCACATCGACTTCCTCGCCGTGTATCCTGACTGTCTTGTCGCCGTCTATGAGCTGGCGGGCAAGCGTGCCCGTGGCCGCATATCCCACGAAGATCACGCTGCTGTCCTTGCGCCCAAGGTTGTGCTTCAGGTGATGCTTGATGCGCCCCCCTGTGCACATGCCGGATCCCGCCATGATGATCGCGCCGCCTCCTATCTGGTTGATGGCTATGGACTCTGTCGATTCGCGCGTGAAGTGCAGCCCAGGAAGATGAAAGGGGTCACGCCCCTCGCTGAAAAGCATGGCCGTCTTTTCGTCGTAGCATTCCGGGTGGCGTTCGAATATTTCCGTGGCGGATATGGCCATCGGGGAATCCAGAAAAACCTGAATCGAGCGGGAAAGCTTTCCTTCATCCATGCCTACCTTCAGGAAATAAAGAATTTCCTGGGCTCTTTCGAGCGCGAAGGTGGGGATAACGACATTGCCGCCGCGTTTGAAGGTGTCCGTGACGGCCTCGTAGAATTCCTCAACGGAAGGCCTGAAAGGCCTGTGCAGGCGGTCGCCGTATGTGGTTTCCATCACGACGACATCGGCATTCAGGGGCGTTTCCGGATCGCGCAGCAGAGGTCTTCCGCTGTTTCCAAGGTCCCCAGAGAAGAGCACGCTCCTTTTCCTTCCGTCTTCCTCAAGTTCCAGAAGGATGGTTGCGGATCCGAGGATGTGGCCTGCGTCCATGAAGGTTGCGCGTATGCCTTCAGCGATCCCGATCGGCTGGTTGTAGCGGACTGTCCGTCCGAAAAGGTCCAGAGCGTTGAAGGCGTCGAGCAGGGAATACAGGGGCGTATCGGTATGCCTGCGGCGATGCCCGTGAATCTGCTTGCGCGCCTCCTCTTCCTGGATGTTGGCGGCATCTATCATCACGAGCTTTGCGAGCTCCCGCGAGGCAGAGGTGGTCACGATCTCTCCTCTGAATCCGCGCTTGGCAAGAAGGGGAAGCCTGCCGCAATGGTCGAGGTGCGCATGGGTCAGAAGCACGCAGTCTATGTCTTTTGGATCGAAGCCGAAGGGTTTTGCGTTGCTTTCCTCTGCCTCCCTTCCCCCCTGATAAAGGCCGCAGTCGATCAGAATTTTTTTTCCTGAACATTCGATCAGGTGGCAGGAACCCGTGACGCCGCGATCCGCGCCGTGAAAAGAGAGCCTCATGTTTCCTCCTTGTGATAATTGATTGCGCTCATGGGCGGCGCATCATCTTTTCTCATCTTCCTTGCGGTTTCCTTCGTGTTGCCTCTCTCGAGGCACGGGCATCGCGCGCATGCCGGGCTGCCTGTATTGCTGTTGCGCTGGCTGAGGCATCACGTTCTGCGGCATCACGTTCTGTTGCCTTTGAACATTTGGCTGCCTTTGAGCGTTGGGTTGCCGCTCATGCTGAATTCCAGGGTCGTGGGGACGATAGCGGTAATGCTGCTGTTGCAGTTGCTGCTGCTGCCACGGCTGAGGATAGCGGTCGCGGGGATATTGCTGCTGGTAGGAAGGAAGCGGCGCGGGAGCCGGCGTGCTGTGCCTGTTCCATCTGTTCCAACCTCTTCTCTGCATCTCCCATTCCCGTCCCCAGTGCTCGCCCCAGTGAGGCGGATCATAGGGCTGCCAGCCGATGAAGTAGGACGGCGGCCGCATATAGTATTGCACCGGCACGCGCAGGATATAAAGAGGCACCTGATCCGGGTTCACCGGCCACCAGGGGCCGTTGTACCAGTTCGAGGAATACCATGTGTCGTACTGGTATACCCAGTAAAGGCCGTCGTAGAAGAAGAAGTTCGCCTGAAGCTGGGGCGCGAAGTAGACCGGGTAACCGGGGATGGGAACGAGATAAGGATAGGTGGGCAGATTGATGCCGAGACTCACGCCAGGCATGCTGATTCCCACCTGCACGTCGGCCTGGGAAAGCGGAGAGACCAGCAATCCAAGCGCCAGCAATACCGGTTTCAGTTTGTGCATTTTGACCTCCCTGTCGTCGGGATGATCAACTTACTACAGTTTGCAGCAAAATCATATAGCCTGATCAGTCGGCTAACGGCCATCGCCTTTTTGCTTTATCATCCCCTGAATAGCGGATGAAAGACTTGGAGGCGCGTACATGAAGATTTTTCTGATCATCGCGGTTGCTTTGCTGGCGGTCGGTGCGGGAGTCTACTGGCATCGCGAGAGTCCGGCCATGACCGATCTCACGCTGCAGGGAAATGTGGATATCCGTCAGGTGGATCTGGCCTTCAACGCCAGCGGCCGTATTGCCGAGATGCTGGTGAAGGAGGGAGATCGCGTGAAGGCAGGGCAGCTGCTTGCAAGCATAGACACGACGCGATTGCAGCTTGCCCTCGCGCAGGCCGGATCCCAGACCAATGCGCAGCAGGAGGTTCTGGCAAGACTGCTTGCGGGTTCCCGCCCCGAGGAGATCAGACAGGCGAAGGCTGCACGGGATGCGGCGCGCGCCTCGATGAGCGATGCGGAAGCCTTTTACCAGCGCCAGGAGAATCTGGCGGACCGCCATTTTGTTTCGCGCCAGCAGGCAGACAGCGCGAGATATGCGCGCGACAAGGCTGTGGCGCAGATGAAGGCGGCCGAGGAAGCGCTCAGGCTTGCCGAGATAGGTCCGCGCAAGGAGGACATCGCGGCCGCGAGGGCGACCCTGGCAGCCGACAAGGCGATGGTGGGATTGATGATGCGCGATCTTCAGGACGGAGAGCTGCATGCGCCGTCCAGCGGCGTGATCGAAAACCGCATACTCGAACCCGGCGACATGGCGTCCCCTCAGAAGGCGGTATACACCCTGGCGCTGACCGATCCCGTCTGGGTGCGCGTCTATCTCCCTGAAAAATATCTCGGCCGCGTGCCTGGCGGCGTCAGAGCCTGGATACACACGGACAGCAACCCCGGAAAGTCATACCGGGCCTATGTGGGCTATGTTTCCCCGAGTTCGGAATTCACGCCCAAGTCGGTCGAGACGACCGAGACCAGGGAGAGCCTGGTCTATCAGGCCAGGGTGTTCGCCTGCGAGGGTGAGAATGTCCTGCGTCAGGGCATGCCCGCCACGGTTACGATACATCTCGATCAGAAAGCGCCGGCTGCCGGAACGGACCCCTGCCGGGAATGAGTGTGGACATACTCGAGGCGGACAATCTCTCCAAGCGCTTTGTCGTCGAAGGGCGAAGCACACAGGCCCTGGACGGCGTGAGCTTCTCGATCCGGGAAGGGTGCGTGACGGGGCTGATCGGCCCTGACGGCGCGGGAAAGACGACCCTCATGCGGCTTGCGTCGGGCCTGTTGGTGCCGGATGGCGGTTCATTGCGGGCGCTGGGGCTGGATGCGACGTGCGATGCGCTGAAAGTCCAGGCGGCGCTGGGCTACATGCCACAGCGTTTCGGGCTCTATGAGGATCTGACCGTGCAGGAGAATCTCGATCTCTATGCGGACCTGCAGGGCGTGCCCAGGGAGGATCGGCGTGAGCGCTATAATGAACTGACCCGCATGACAGCGCTTTCAGGATTTTCGAACCGTCTTGCAGGTCATCTTTCGGGAGGAATGAAACAGAAGCTTGGGCTTGCCTGCACGCTGGTCAGAGCCCCGCGTCTTCTGCTTCTTGACGAGCCCACGGTCGGTGTGGATCCGGTATCGCGCCGCGAGCTCTGGGCCATCATAGCGCGCCTGGTGAAGGATGAAGGCATGAGCGTTCTGCTTTCCACCGCCTATCTCGATGAGGCCGAGCGCTGCGATGAAGTCGTGCTGATGCACGAGGGTAAGGTGCTGATGCAGGGAAATCCTGTAGATCTCAGCGCACCCATGAGCGGCAGGACCTGGGCAGTCAAGGGAGGAAGGCTCAGGGATTTGCAGGCCAGGCTTTCCGGGAAGTCGGGCGTGGTCGATGCGCAGGTTCAGGGAGATCATGTCAGGCTCGTGATGGAAAAGGCGGACATGTCCCTGGACCACCTCGGAGTGGAAAGCATGGAGGCGGTGAAGCCCCGCTTCGAGGATGGCTATGTCGACCTTTTGCGAGCCGGGGCGCAAAGCACATCCCATGAAGGCATGAGCTTCCATGCGGTCGCGGAGAACGGGGGCGGACCCGTGATCCACGTGGAAAATTTGAAGCGCAGTTTCGGCGACTTCTGGGCGGTGGACGGCATCAGCTTCGAGGTCAGACGCGGCGAAATCTTCGGGCTTCTGGGGGCCAACGGCGCCGGAAAATCGACGACTTTCCGAATGCTCTGCGGCCTCTTGCCGGCAAGCTCGGGAAGCCTTAAGGTCGCGGGGCTTGATTTGCGCCATGCGGCGTCTGTCGCGCGTTCTCGCATAGGCTACATGTCCCAGAAATTTTCCCTCTATGGCAGTCTTAGCGTGATGCAGAACCTGGTTTTCTTTGCCAGCGCCTATGGCCTGTCGAAGAAGGCTCGCAGGGAAAGGCTGGACTGGGCGCTTCTTGAATTCGAGCTTGAAAAGCACGCAGATCAGCTTTCAGGCAGCCTTCCATTGGGATACAAGCAGCGGCTTGCGATGGCGTGCTCCCTGATGCATCAACCGGATATACTGTTTCTGGACGAACCGACTTCGGGCGTCGATCCCCTTGCAAGGCGGGAATTCTGGCAGCGCATCAACGCGCTTGCGCGAAGCGGCGTGACGGTTCTGATCACCACGCATTTCATGGAAGAGGCGGAATACTGCGACCGCGTCGCGATCATGGCGGCCGGGCGCATCTTGACTCTCGCTGAACCCGGGGTCATCAAGTCTCGTGCCAGGACAGCGGAAAATCCGGAGCCCAGCATGGAGGATGCATTCATCCATCTGGTCGAGGATGCCGAAAAGATGAGGGAGGTCGCATGAAGGAAATTACGCGCGGCGGCAGCCTCATGCGGCTAAGAGGGCTTGTGAAGAAGGAGTTCTTGCAGATCGCGCGTGACCCCAGCAGCATCGCGATCGCATTCCTGATGCCGCTATTCCTTCTGGTACTTTTCGGTTTCGGCGTTTCGCTTGACGCGGACCATCTGCCTGTCGCACTGGTGGCGGAGCAGCCGACGCTGGACAGCGACGATTTCTTTTCCTCCATCGAAGGCAGCCATTACTTCGTGCCGCGCCGTTTCCTCAATATGGCTTCCGCCGAGGAAGCGATGCGCGAGGGAAGGGTGAATGCCATCGTGCATCTGAGAGCGGATTTTGCAAAGCAGCTTTCAAGCCGGGAAGGTGCGGACATACAGATCATCGTCAACGGCGTGGATGCCAACACCGCGCGCCTGACCCAGGGATATCTGCAGGGCGTATGGGTGAAGTGGCTAGACAGGCGGGCAAAGGCCGCGGGGCGCGACATGGTGATGCCGGTAAAGCTCGAAGAGCGCGTTTGGTATAACGCCGACGTGAAGAGCCGCAACTTCCTTGTGCCAGGATTGGTCGCGATCATCATGACCCTGATCGGCACGCTGCTCACGGCGCTTGTGATGGCGAGGGAATGGGAGCGGGGAACCCTGGAGGCGCTGCTCGTGACCCCTGTCTCGATGACCGAAGTGTTGCTTGGCAAGATCATCGCATATTTCGCGTTGGGTACGGGAGGCATGCTCTTGAGCGTGGGCCTTGCAGTCTGGCTCTTCGGCGTGCCTCTCGTGGGGTCCTTCTGGATACTCCTGATATGCGCCTCGCTCTTTCTCTTCGCGGCGCTCGGCATGGGGCTTGCGATTTCCACCATGGCCAGAAACCAGTTCGTCGCGGGTCAGATCGCGATCGTCGGCACCTTCCTTCCCGCCTTCCTGCTCTCCGGTTTCATCTTCGACATAGACAGCATGCCTTCGATAGTGCAGTTCATCACGCATCTGATCGTCGCGCGCTATTTCGTCTCCATCGTCCAGACCCTCTTCATGGCCGGGAACGTGTGGTCCGTGCTGCTGCCCAACGCGTTCGCGCTGATCGTGATGGCGGTTTTTTTCATGAGCATCACTTGGCGAAAATCGAAGAAGAGGCTTGAGTGATGCTGACGCGCATGATCGCCCTGATCTACAAGGAGTTCCTCGCGCTTTTGAAGGACCCAAAGAGCCGGCTCGTGCTCATCGCCCCGCCGATGATACAGCTCCTGGTATTCGGCTATGCGGCGACCTTCGATCTAAAGGATGTCCAGTATGCGCTCTACAACGAGGACAAAGGCATCGCATCCCGCGAACTGGTCGCCGCCTTCGATGGCGCACCCGCATTTCGCCGCGCGGCGACCCTGCAGTCCGAGGAGCAGATCGCGCCCCTGGTCGACAGCCGGGGCGTGTTGATGGTGATACACATAGGCCCCCGTTTCAGCTCCGACCTGCTTTCAAACAAGGGTGCTCCGCTCCAGGTGATCGTGGACGGGAGGGACTCTAACACCGCGATGATCGTGCTGAACTATGTGAGCACCATCGTCGAGAGATTCAACACGCAATGGATCAAGGACCACGGCCTCGAGAATGCGCCCGCGAAGCTCGATGTGCGCGCATGGTTCAACCCCAACCTGGAGAGCCGCTGGTTCTTCATCCCCGGCATCATCGGCATGCTGACACTGGTGACCACCATGCTGGTCACGGCGTTGACGGTCGCACGGGAGCGCGAACAGGGAACCTTCGACCAGCTTCTGGTCACGCCGTTTCGCCCCGGAGAGATCCTGCTCGGAAAGGCTTTGCCAGGCTTCATCATCGGATTGATACAGGCAAGCGTGATCCTGCTGATCGCGACGAAGTGGTTCGACGTGCCGTTGCTCGGCAGTCTCCCTGCGTTCTATGCGGGGCTGTCGCTCTTCCTGGTTTCGGGTGTGGGGTCTGGCATGCTCATCTCGTCGCTTGCGGTGACGCAGCAGCAGGGGTTGTTGGGCGCATTTCTTTTCATGGTTCCTGCCGTGATCCTTTCGGGATTCGCGACCCCGATCGCCAACATGCCGCATGTCGTTCAGATGGTCACGCTGATCGACCCCTTGCGTTATTTCCTGGTGATATTGCGCAAGGTGTTCCTGGAAGGAGCGGGTTTCGACGTCTTGATGGATCAGTTCTGGCCGATGGCCGTGATCGGTGCGGCAACGCTTGCCCTGGCGAGCTGGCTTTTCAGGCATCGCATGTACTAGGTTCTGCGCTCCATGATCACCAGCGCGATTCCGCCCAGGGTTGCGATCGAGGCGATGACAAGGCGAAAGTTTAGCGGCTCGCCCAGGAAGGCGATGCCGCCAAGCGCCGCGATCACCGGCACGCTGAGCTGTATGGTCGCAGCATGGGTTGCCCTGAGCATGGGAAGTACGGTGTACCAGATCGCATAGCCCAGGCCGGAAGCCAGTGCGCCCGATGCGGCGGCGTAAAGAAATCCCGCCTTGTCTATCGATAGGCTGCCATGCATCATGAGGCTCAATGCTGCAGCCGCGGGGATTGCATAGAGGAAGTTGCCCGCTGTCACGCCGATGGGATTCCCCTTTCCGCGTCCTTTCAGCGAATAGATGCCCCAGGCTACGCCTGCGATCAGCATCAGCAAGGAGGCCCCAAGAGGAGGGGCTGAGATGCCCGGCAGCAGAAGGATCACGAGTCCCGCCAGCGCGAGCATGAGGCCTGCTGCCTGCATTTTTTTGAAGCGTTCCCCCTTCAGCATGCCATAGCTTATCATCGACGCCTGGACGGCGCCGAACAGCAACAGCGCGCCCGTTGCGGCGGAAAGCTTCACGTATGCAAAGGAAAAACCCGCTGCATAGACGAAAAGCATCAGCGCGGAAATCCAGTTGCCCTGCCCCTTGTTCCGGTTCATCGCGGCGATCACATAGAGTATCGCTGCGCCAAACATCAGTCTGACCGACGTGAAGGTCGCAGCGTCGATGGCAGTGTGCTTCAGTGCGGCCCGGCAAAGCAGGGAATTGGCCGCGAACGCGATCATCGCAAGCATGGTCAGGGCAATGGTGCGAACAGAGGTCATCGTGCTTGAATCAGGGAGTGATGGGAAGCGGGGAATATTAACCCGATTGAGGCTGTCTTGGGAGGACTTCGAATCTAAAGGTTCGCAATGTGATGCCGATAACATGGATTGAAACGGGGTGAGGAGGGGACGTGGACGCGATCAAGAAAAGCATACGCAACAAGCTCCTGATGATATCGGGGGCTGGCACGGTTTTCGTGCTGACGGCGGCCCTTTCGGGCTACTGGCAGGCATGGAACAGCATAGAGGATTTCACGCACAAGGTCGAAATGCGCAATGCCAACGAGAGGCAGATAAGCGAAATCCAGCTCGACTTCAAGAAACAGGTCCAGGAATGGAAGGATACGCTCCTGCGCGGCAGCGATCCTGCATCACTTGAAAAATACTGGGGGAATTTCCAGAAGCAGGAGAGCAGGGTCGATGAAGGGGCGCAATCCCTGATCCAGAAGCTGGACTACGATCCCGTCGCGCAGGACATGCTGAAGAAATTCAGCCAGGCCCACCAGGAAATGGGTACCGCCTATCGAAAGGGGCTTCAAGCCTACAAGGATGCGAATTTCGACATCAGGGCCGGAGACGGCGCGGTGAAGGGCATGGACCGCGCGCCGACCGATGATCTCAGCGATGCCGCGAAAGAGATCGGATCTGCAGCAGTTCAGGCTGCAAGCGAGGCGGAGGCGAAGGGAAAACGCGGCATGTTCATCAGCATCGCGTTGATAGGACTGTCCGCCCTGATTGCATTCATCATTTATCTTTCGATGATCAGAAAACACATCATCGTTCCTGCAAAGGAACTGGTCAGAGAGCTCGATGCGCTGGCGCATGGCGACTTCTCCCACCCGCTCAAATACAAGTCCGGGGACGAGCTCGGGAAGATTGCGGCGAGTGCGGAGAGGATAAGGACCAACCTTGGCGGCATCATCTCGGAGATCAGGGATTCGGCCGGCACGGTATCAAATGCCGCAAGCAGCCTTTCGAGCAATTCATCGAGCGTGATATCCGCTTCGCAGCAGCAGTCCGAAGCGGCTTCCTCGATGGCGGCGGCTGTCGAGCAGATGGCGGTCAGCATCGCTTCCGTTGCCGATAGCGCCCAGGAGGTGAGGCGTCTTTCCGCTCGGGGCCTCGAAAAGACCCAGCAGGGCAACAGCAAGATATCCGATCTGACGCGGGACATCAGCGCGGTGGAGAAGGCGGTTCAGGGCATAGAGGAATCGATACTGCATTTCGTCCAGAGCACCGATTACATCACCGGCATGGCAAGGCAGGTCAAGGACATCGCCGATCAGACCAATCTGCTGGCGTTGAATGCGGCGATAGAGGCAGCGAGGGCGGGAGAGCAGGGAAGGGGGTTTGCGGTGGTCGCAGATGAAGTGCGCAAGCTTGCCGAGAAATCGGCCAAGGCCGCCAGCGAGATCGATACGGTCACCCGGACCCTGGGTGAACAATCCGAAAAGGTGGGTGGAGCGATCAAGGATGGGGTAGACTCGCTGCGCGCTACCAGCTCCGCCCTGTCCGACGTCACCTCTGTTCTCACGGAGGCGGATGTTTCTGCGACCGAGGCGGATCAGGGAGTCAGCGGCATAAACGTCTCGGTCAACGAGCAGAGAACCGCGAGCGATGACATTGCAAGACATGTGGAGAGGATATCCCAGATGGCCGAGGAAAACAGCATGGCGATCGACAGGAGCGGCGATGAGATCCGGCATCTCGAGCATCTTGCATCGTCTCTCCTTTCAATCGCGGGAAAGTTCAAGGTGACTTGACAGTCAGAATGGCTAGTCCAACCAAGCTGATATTTCTGCCTGGCGCTGCCGGGAGCCCGGATTTCTGGCGCCCTGTTTCGGATTTATTGGTGCATCCCGCGAAGCGCGCATTGCTGGGCTGGCCGGGATTCGACGGGGTGCCAAGAGATCCCGGCATTTCAAGCCTCTCAGACCTTGTGCGCATCGCAACCGACCAGATGGATCAACCATGCGCCCTGATTGCGCAGTCCATGGGCGGCGTCATCGCAGTCTCTGCCGCGCTCGAGCGCCCGGAATTGCTGACCCACATCGTTCTTGCGGTGACCTCGGGTGGCATAGACATGTCGGATGCCGAAGACTGGAGGGGTTCGTTCTGGAAGGCCAATCCGCAAGCGCCCTCCTGGTTTGCCGATTATCTCGAGGATCTCTCCGCTCGCATCCCGTCCATCGAGGCGCCGGCGCTGCTGTTATGGGGCGATGAAGATCCGCTCAGTCCGATATCGGTGGGCAGGCGTCTTGAAGCTTTGCTCCCCCATAGCCGTCTGCAGGTGCTTCAGGGCGGAAGGCACGATCTCGTCGTGAAACTCGCACCCCAAGTCGCCCGCCTGATCGGCGAGCATTTGGGCGCTGCAGCCTGATGCTCTAAACAGGCTATACGTTTTTTCCTCCGTTTTGTAATGAACATGGTTTTGTTCTACCATGGCAGCGTTCTGTCAACTCAAGGAGGTAAAAATGAAACTCTTTATCTTGATGGCTTCAATCCTCTTTTCCAATGCCGTCTGGGCCGCAGAGTCGGATTATGCGGCTGCAAAGAAGGCCGCAGAAACCCGCTATGCGGAAGACAGGAAGCTTTGCGCAGACGAATCCACTTCCAGCATAAGGATGCAGTGCCTGCGCGATGCGAAGGACGAATACAACAAGGCGCTCGCTAAAGCGAAGTCCGAGCGCTCCTCGACCTCGGCTACGGCAGCCTGTTCCGACTGCGGCCGCGTGATTTCGGTTGATGTGGTCGAGAAGAAAGGCGAGGGCGGTCCGCTTGGGCTTATCGCAGGCGGCGTGGCTGGCGCATTGCTGGGCCACCAGGTGGGAGGCGGCACCGGCAAGGACATCGCGACCCTTGCCGGAGCGGCGGGCGGCGCCTATGCGGGACATGAGATCGAACAGAGGGTGAAGTCGGCCAAGACATGGCGCGTTGCGGTGAGATTCGAGAACGGGGACGAGAAGACCTTCGACTTCGACAAGGATCCGGGTTTTTCGGTGGGCTCCCAGGTCAGGGAGAGCAACGGCAGCATCGTCGCCCGTTGAATCAGGACCTGGCTGGCAAAAACTCGATGCCGGTGCGCCGCACCAGTTCCTCATAGCTGATCGGCTTGCCGACCCGCGCATCATCGCTGTTGTCCAGCCAGTGCGCCCAGGTGCGGTGGGTCGATGGGTCGTAGACCAGCTTGAAAAGATGCTGTGGAACCCAGACATGATCCTCTCCAATGGTGGGAGGCGCCCTGTCGAACACAGGCCCCGTGATCACATAGACGTCGCCTGCCGCGCGCATCGCGTAATGCCTTGTCGCCTTCTCTATGCTTGCCCAGGCTTTCCGGTTGTTGACGGGAGCCTGCGGAACCATGTTTGCAAGGGAAAAGCTCTGGGCCATCGCCTCCTCGGTCGCCATGTCTCCTGCAGGCGCCATGTGGCCCCTGTCGTATCCGGAACCGCGATAGTCGTTCAGCTCCGCGCGCTCGGACCTCGGCAGCCTCGCGTCCGCAAAGAATCTGTTCGTCCTGTGATTGTATCTGGCATCGAGCAGAAGTCTGGCGTTTAGCCGCTCCGCGACGTAGACCGGAGTATGGCTAAGTCCCGAGTGCAGCACCGCAAACTCGTCGAAGCAGAGCGCGCGCGCTTCCAGCCTCTCGACATGGGGAATCACGGGAGGGCTGCCGTTGGCGAACTCGTTCCTGCATGAATCGAAGCCGCCAGCGAAAGCGAGCTCGCATGAGAGGAGGGCCGCAAGCGCGAAGAGTCTGACCGGAAGCATCAAGCGCTATGCATCAGGTTTAGCTGTTTTGCGATGATGTCGTGGTTTAGCCAGAGCACGGGGCCCGAAGGATTCGAGCTCTCATGGAACATCAGGGGGCCCGTGCCATCCAGCACCAGCGAGCTCAGATGTCCTGCGACCAGTTCGCTTCGGTTGACATGCATGTGGGTGATCTCTTCGGATGTGCCTATCATCACATCGGCGAGCTCCGCCGAGTTGTCCATGGGCCATGCTGCAAAGTCGCGGAACCGCATCATCACGTCGCTGACGTTGTAGTCCTCGATTTTTTTCAGGAGGCTATCCAAAGAAACGCCTTCCTGCAGGAGCGCCTGACAGGCCTTCCACTGTTCATTCGCCCATGCGCCGTCGCCTTCCTTTTGCAGCGCCTTGAGAAGAGGGAAAAGCGAGAGCTCCACGCCCACGAAGATGTCGGAAGAATTGGTGCGTATCTCAGGGCAGTTGTAGACGGTCGCTACAACGCCCTTTTCCCAGGCTGACCTTGCGATATCCTCGAGGCGCATCTTGGCATAGCCCTGGGTGTAGTTGGTGTAGGTCTGCCACTGGTATCTTCCGTCTATCAGTATCTCCGTGCCGTGATAGCCATAGGCAGAATAGCGCACCTGGCCTCCTGTCTTCTCCATGCGGCTGCGGATCGCAGCGCTGCCGTCTATCAGGTGCTGGAAGGTGTTCGCGGTGACCTCGTCGAAATTCATCAGGATCAGCTTGCCAAGATCGCTGTCCAGAAGCGCGCGAGAAGACATGAAGCGCTCCCCGCGCCCCTTGTAGATGCGATTGGCGATCGCGAGGAAAACCTTGACCTTGGGGATGCCGCCCGCCATGGTGTGCGCGAAGAAAACGTTTTTGCCGTCCTCTATCATGCCATCGAGTTCCCGCATCGCCTGGTCCACAGAATCCCTGAAACGCGCAACACCCACCTTGCGGCATTTTTCGATGTGCGTCCAGTCGAGTCGGTCTTCCTGCCAGCTCTTCAATGTCATGTCGGCGAGAAGGTCTGTTGGGGTAGGCGTGCCTTCGGGCGAATCGAGGTCGAATCCCGCCATCAGCGGCACGTTGATGATGCGTCCGCCGAGGTTGGCTTCAGCGATTGCGAGCTCCTCGTCTGTCAATTTGCGCAGTGCATTGTTCTCGTCGCGGCGGCCAACCGTTATGCCGATCAGCGTCATGCCGGCCTTTCTCGCCTCGTTGACAAGGCCGTTTGCATAGCCTCTG
This sequence comes from Pseudomonadota bacterium, assembly GCA_021782365.1. GTDB lineage: Bacteria > Pseudomonadota > Gammaproteobacteria > Burkholderiales > Gallionellaceae > Gallionella. The sequence goes on along the minus strand of JAJXVB010000001.1, from coordinate 267,278 downwards.
CCGAACAGTTCTCCGAACAGCACGAAGACATCGCCCTTGCGAAAAATGTTTGTTTTAGGAATGTCTCTCAGTGCAACTGGTGAAGTCATAATCAAGCTCCGCTTTCAAATTCAAACTGTGCCGCCGACGGTCAGGCCGTCTATCCTGACCGTGGGTTGACCGACCCCCACGGGCACGCTCTGGCCTTCCTTGCCGCAGGTGCCCACGCCAGGATCCAGCGCCATGTCGTTTCCTATCATCGAGATGCGCGTCAGCACATCAGGTCCGTTGCCGATCAGGGTCGCGCCCTTGACGGGATGCGTGACCTTGCCGTCTTCTATCATGTAGGCCTCGGCGGTGCTGAACACGAATTTGCCGCTGGTGATGTCAACCTGGCCGCCTGCGAAATTCACCGCGTAGAGGCCGTGCTTGACCGAGGCGATTATCTCGGCCGGATCCTTATCCCCTGCCAGCATGTAGGTGTTGGTCATGCGGGGCAGCGGGATATGCGCGTAGGATTCGCGCCTTGCATTGCCGGTGACGGGAACGCCCATCAGCCGCGCATTCAGGCTGTCCTGAAGATAGCCCTTAAGGATGCCGTTCTCGATCAGCGTCGTGCACTGCGGCGGATTTCCTTCGTCGTCCATCTGCAGCGAGCCTCTGCGGTTCTGAATCGTGCCGTCATCGACCACAGTCACGCCTTCAGCCGCGACTCGTTCTCCCACCCGACCGGAGAACGCCGAGCTGCCCTTGCGGTTGAAGTCCCCTTCCAGGCCGTGGCCGATCGCCTCGTGCAGGAGGATGCCGGGCCAGCCGTTGCCGAGCACGACCGTCATGTTGCCGGCTGGAGCGGGTTCGGCATCCAGATTGACGGTGGCCTGATGCACTGCCTGTTCTGCATAGCGGTGCAGCATCGCATCGTCGAAATAGCCATAGCCGAAACGTCCGCCTCCTCCTGCCGATCCCTGTTCGCGGCGGCCGTTGCTCTCGACGATGACGGTCAGGGATAGCCTGACCAGAGGTCTTATGTCCGCGTTCATCAGGCCGTCGCTTCTTGCGACCAGCACTGCCTCGTATTCCCCTGCAAGGCCTGCGATCACCTGAACCACGCGCGGGTCGAGCGCGCGCGCATAACTTTCCAGCCGCTCCAGCATCGCGACCTTGTCCGCGTCCTTGAGGCTCGCGATCGGATCGTCCGGAAGATAGAGTTCGCGCCTTTTGCCTGGATGCAGCAAGGGCACGCGCTGGTTGCCGCCGGCGCTTGCGATCGCTCGAGTGGCGGAAGCTGCGCTTTGCAGTGCGGCAAGGCTGATGTCGTCGGAATAGGCAAACGCGGTCTTCTCTCCGCTCACGGCCCTGACGCCGACTCCCTGGTCTATGTTGAAGCTGCCAGATTTGACGATGCCTTCTTCAAGCGACCAGCTCTCGGCGCGGCTGTACTGGAAATACAGGTCCGCATAATCCAGACGGTGGGCGAGCATGCTGTTGAACACCTGCTCGATCTGCCGGGTCTCGATCAGATGGGGGGAAAGCAATATCTTCTGGGCGGTGTCAAATGCGGATGAAATTGTCATGTCTTGATTCTGTTCTATGTCGGTGGCTGATGCGTTAGCGGCTGTCTTCGCAGCTGTAAAGCGCGCGGTGCTCGAGCGCCGGGAGTCCAGCGCGCAGGCTCGCCTTGTAGCTCGGGTTGACCTCGGCGATCACCACGCCCGAGCCGCGCGGGAGCCTGTCCAGCACCCGCCCCCAGGGGCCGATGATCATGCTGTTGCCATGAGTCTCGCGCCCGTTGACATGATAGCCTCCCTGGGCGGATGCGATCACATAGGACAGATTCTCGATCGCGCGCGCCCTCACCAGCACTTCCCAGTGCATCTTGCCCGTGGTCTCGGTGAATGCGGATGGCAGCACGATGATGTCCACATCCTTCATCGCGCGGAACAGTTCCGGAAAGCGCAGATCGTAGCAGATCGCAAGGCCGATGCGGCCGAAAGGGCTGTCTATCACCACCACCTTGTTGCCGGGCTCTATCGTCTTCGCCTCGTCGTAGCTCTCGTTTCCCAGAGACAGATTGAAAAGATGTATCTTGTCGTAGCGCGCGACTTGTTCTCCCTTGTCGTCGAACACGAGACAGCTGTTGCGCACCTTGTCAGGCACGTTCGCCGCGAGCGGGATGGATCCGCCGACTAGCCATATCTTGTGCCGGCGCGCAGTGCTCTTGAGGAAGTCCTGGATGGGGCCTTTGCCTTCCTGTTCCTTCACCTTGAGCTTGTCATCCTCGCTCATGCCCATGATCGCGAAAAACTCCGGCAGCACCACGAGTTTGGCTCCCTGTTCTGCCGCATTTGCGATCAGGCGTTCCGCTTCCTTAAGGTTGCCCGATACGATGGGGCCTGAAGCCATCTGTATCGCGGCGACCTTGAAGGTATTGCCCTGTGCTGTTTCTGACATGACGTAATCCTGTGTTATTTTTTCGGTGCATCGGCAGGCGCTTCCAGCACTTTGACCGGTTTCTCGCCAACCTTGACGACGTTGGGGTTTGCCCATGTGCCACTTACATTGTATTCAAAAGACATCAACTTATCGAGCGGGTTCCCAAGCACCTTGCTGACGATGAGGGTGCCTATGCCGACAACGGGGCCTGCCGCGAACGCGCTCAGCGTCGAGATGCTCGAGCCTAAAGTAGGAAGGATGATGATGTGCAAATCCTGAGTCTCGTCGTTCAGGTTGACCGAGCCCTTCATCAAGACCTTCGCCGATGAGCCGTCTATGTGCAAATCATCCGTCTGCATCACGCCGTGTTTTATCGTGGCATTTCCCTTGATGCTGTCGAACTCGAAGCCAGAGCTGAAAACGTCGGTGAAGTCCAGCGCAATGCGCTTCGGAAGCTCCTGCAGGCTCAATATGCCAAGCAGCTTGCCAAAACCGGGATCCATCTTCAGGAACTGCCCTTTTCCTGTGTTGAGATTGAGCGTGCCATCCAGGGTTGCATATTTGAAATCGTCGGGCTGTCCTTCCCAGTTCAGATTCGCAGTCAGCTTGCCGCTGCCGTTCTTGACCGTGTTGGGATAACCCGAGCGAGCCAGTATCTTGCCCGCATTGGAAATGTCGACCAGCAGGTTGACCTGGGTCTGGGTATTGCGCCAGTACCCGTCCCCCGTGACCGTGCCGTCCGGATTGGTGATGCGCAGGCGCCTCAGGCGCCAGTCGCTGCCTTCGGGGAAGCCGACGAGTTCGAAGCGTCCGATATTCTTTCCCTTGTACAGCATGTCCTCGATTGCGACCTCCATCGCGGGCAGTTGATGAGGAGAGACGGGCTGAGTCTCGGTCTTGGTCCCGGGTTCCGTTTTCTCGCCTGCAAGATAGAGATTTCGCATGTGGGCGACCAGCTTCCCGCTTCCGCCATATCCTTTAGGTTGCCAGACGACATCGCCGTTCGCCTGTTCCCCCGAGAGCTGCGCTGTCAGGCTGTCCCCGCGTTTTGCGGCCTTGATCTGCAAACCGTCTATGCTAAGGCCGAAGCCTTTCAGTTTGTCTATGTGCAGGTTGGCGCCCGCAATCGGCAAGGATGACGGCCCTTCGCTCAATCCTCCCCATCCCTGCATGGAAAGCACGGGCAGATTCCCCCGGATCCAGATGCCAGTCCTCATGCCTGCCGCATCCGCGGTCTGGTCCTTGGCTGGACCAACCTCTCCGAGGTTGACGACCCCGCGCGTGATCGCGCTTTCGCCGTTGCTATCCTCGCTGATCAGCCTGGCATTCAAAAGCTTCGCGAGCCTCATGCTGATCATGTATTGGCCTGCCGCGATGTTCTTCCTTTCGATGTGCAAAGGCCATGCCTCTTCTGCATTTTTTGCCAGAGGCTCGGGCAGGCTGGAGCTGATACCCTGCAAATTGGAATTCAGCGTCAGATTGACGATTTTCTTGGCGACCGAAATGTTCGCATCCCATGTCGTGCTTCCATGGAGCTGCTTCATCAACGGATTCATTTCCGACTCGCGCAGTGCATCGAGATTGGCGCGCCCCTGAAGGGCCGCGTGCACCGCGCCATCAAGAGTCTGCACGTTGAGGCGCGCAGGCCCCCCCAGGATGGTTGCGGTCACGTTGTTTGCCTTGATTCCGGACTGAGTGAAGGACAGTTCGCCTCGCGCATTGCGAAGCATGGGCGCGCCGTGACCGAGATCGATATCACTGTTCTGAACCTTGAAGAGACCCGATACCGTAGGCGGCTTGCTCAAGGACAGCGGAATCTGCGCGGAAAGATCAAGCTTTCCGTCGCCGCTCGCCTTGATGTCGTCGGTGAAGCCGCCTATATAGCCGCTGACCGGGCTTTGCTGTACAAACTGCAGGAACGTGTTGTTCGTTGCATCCGCGTGGCCCTGGATTTCCATCGGGATGTCGGCATGCAGCATGTCGGGCAGGACGACGGAAAGGTCTTGTATGCGCGCGCCCATGATGGTGGCAGTGGGCGCATGCAGCTCCAGTCTGTTGTCGCGTATCAGAAAGGAGCCGGATAGATTCTCGATCTTGGGCCAGTTCTTGGCGAACTGCATCGACGCATCCTCTGCATGCGCGGTGATCTCGAAAGAGGCGTCATGCTTTCCTCTCAGGGGAAATTCACTCAGATTGCCCTTCAGGCGCAGATGGAAATCTTCGGTGTGCCCCGAGAGCAGGGCGCTGTTGAGCCAGTCGCTTTCCTTCTGATGGAGCGCCACGAGCGGCGTATATCGGGCGGCGCGACGGATGTCCCCGCGCGTGAGGTTGACCGTCAGGTCTATAACGCCGCGCGTGCCGGCCTTGGTGCGGTAGCTGCCATAGGCATTGCCCGCCAGATCGTCGTTCACTGCGGAAACGTTCGCCACACTGATGCTGAGTTCTCCCTTCTCGCGCTTCCAGCTTGCCTGTCCGGTGAGCGTGCCGAAAAGAAGAGGCTCGCGCAGGATGCCGGGCGCATCGACTTTTAGGTTGCGAGAATTGATCGCGAGGTTGCCGCCGCTCTCGCTTCCGTCTATCGATGCGGTCAAGTTTGAAAATCCGGGAAGTTTCCCGACCTGCTGCATGGCCAGGTTCTCGAACTGCCCCTTGACCTTGTACCCCTTGAGTTGCTCGTCAGCGATCTGCCACTGCAGGCTCAGGTCGGATGCCCTGCCGCGGGGCTGGTATGCGTTTAGCTTTTCTCGCAGACTTGCATCCATCGGAAAGAATTCGGAGAGATTAGTCAGGGTCTCGAGCTGCAGCGCATTGGCGCGAAGTTCGCCCGATGCAGGGTGCGACTTGCTTTTCTCAATGCTTCGGAAATAGAAATCGGTGGGATGCAGCCTGATCCCGTTCTTAAGGCCCATTGCGAGGCGGCGGGTTTCGACTTCCCATCCATCGTCAAGTTTCTTCCAGGCTGCGCGTCCGCGCAGATATTGCACGTCCATCCTGGGAAGATTGCCGGAAAGCTGGGTTGATACATCGCGCAATGCAAGGTCGGTCGTGAGCCGGTTAGGTTTTCCGTTCTTCACGCTAAGCCATGCACGAAGCGCGCCGCGCCCTTGGCTTATCTCGGGGGGGGGTGTGATCCACGGGCGCCATGCCTGAAGGTCTGTGCGGTCGACTTCCACGAACAGCCTCCCTCGCCATCCCTCGGGTTCTTTGAATTGCCTGCCGTGGAAATCCCCTCTCACATCCAGAGGGGCTGAAACCTCTTGTGGCGGCAATGCGCGCAGGGAAAAGCGGTGATGATTGAAAAGATTCGCGATCAGGAGGTTGACCTGGGTCAGAACCAATGGGGGAGCGCCGCGTTTTTCGTCCTGCCATACGATGATCGCATTGCGCACCAGGATGTGGGACTGATGCAGCACCCAGTTCGAGAGGTCGGGATTGGCATCGCCGGATTTCACGGCGATGCTGCCGACATAGATCTGTCCCTGTGGATCGCGCCTGACCAGAAGTTCAGGCTGGTCGATTTCCAGATTCGAAAGCCGCAGCTGCAGGGTGGGAATGGAGAGCCAGGATAGGCTGGCATTGATGTGTGGAAGCAAGAGCGCCGGCTGGCCTCTGTTATCCAGGATGCGCACATCGGTGAAGTCGAGATAAGGCTGCAATCCTTCCCATTCCCCCCTGATTTTTCCTATGTTCACGGGATTGCCGATGGCGCGGGAGATCGAAGCGGCAATCTGGCCGTGGAACTGCTCGATATTCGGCAGCAGCCAGTAGCGCAGGGTGACCACGATGATCGCAGAGAACAATGCGATAGATAACGCAATCACCAGCGCGATGCGGGTCAGCCAGTTTAGGCTGTGCCAGAGCAGGCGAACTGGATGTGATTTGAGCATGGGTTCATTCGGACCGGCAGAAGCTGATTGGTGGGCGATCGCCGATACTCCTCAAGACTGGCGAGTCGCGGCGGTTCGTAGCACAATGCGTATTCTATCGTGAAGCCATATTTATGAACACCTTCCCGTCCCTATTGCAGCGCACTTTGCGCTGCAGCCGTTATGCAAAGCGCATCCTGGATGCCGATCCATCGCTGCTCGAATGGCTCGAGAAGACCCATCTTGAAAGATGCAAGCCCGGTGAGATAGAAGGATTGCTCGATCAGTCGGGCGCCGATCTTTCCTTGGAAGAGGAGCTTGCGCGCGCGATGCGCAGGCTGCGAAAGCAGGTGATGGTCAGGCTGATCCTGCGCGACATCAACGGCCTGGGCGACCTGGATGAGGTGATGCAGGCGATGACCTTTCTGGCCGAGCTCGTGCTAAGACGCGGGCTGGACTGCCTGATGAAATCCTTGCAGGTTCAGTTCGGAAATCCGACCGGCGAAGCAAGCAGGCTTATACAGGAGATGCTGGTGGTCGGCATGGGCAAACTCGGGGGGGGGGAGCTCAACGTCTCGTCGGACATAGACCTGATCTTCCTCTATCCCGAAGACGGAGAGACGGACGGGAGCCGCACGCTCGGCAACCACGAATTCTTCACGAGGCTTGCACGCCGCCTGATCAGCATGGTCAACGAGGCAACGAGGGATGGCTATGTGTTCCGCGTGGACATGAGATTGCGGCCCTATGGGGAGAGCGGCCCTTTGGTGATGAGCTTTGCAGCGCTCGAGGAATACCTTGCAAGCCAGGGGCGGGAATGGGAGAGATATGCCTGGATCAAGGCGCGCGTGGTCGCGCCCGCATCAAGCGGTTTCACGCAGGACTTGAATGCGCTCTATCAGCCTTTCGTGTTCAGGAAGTATCTCGATTTCAGCGCGATCGATTCGATGCGCAAGCTGCATGCGCAGATACGCCAGGAAGTGCAGAGGCGGGATAGGCTCAACAACATCAAGCTTGGGCCGGGAGGCATAAGGGAGATCGAATTCATCGCACAGGTCTTCCAGCTGATACGCGGCGGGCGGGATGCGAGGCTGCGCATATTGTCGACCCGCGAGGTATTGAGACGGCTCGTCGATCTCGATCTCCTGTCTGCCGAAGTTTCAGAAGGGCTGGATGAGGCCTATGTGTTCCTGCGCAATCTCGAGCACCGCCTGCAGTATCTCGATGACCAGCAGACCCAAGATATGCCGGAATCCGAGGAAGACCTCGCGATACTCGCGGAGGCGATGGGCATGTCAGACCGCGCCGAACTCTATACGGAACTCGACAGGCACAGGGCTCTCGTGAGCTCCCAATTCGGACAGATTTTCGCGTCTTCCGATGCGGAGCCGGTTCTGCCGTGGAGGGAAGGAGTCGGGAGAGAAGAGCTTTCCCGCGAACTATCGAGATTCGGCCTTTCGGCATCCAGCGCGGAGCGCCTGATGCAGTTGCGCCACCGGCAGATGTCGGATGCGGCAAGGCAGCGGGTCGATGCGCTGGTCCCGCAGTTCGTCGCGATTTCCGCCGAATACGAAGATCCCGACGCGACGCTTTCCAGGCTCCTCGACCTCCTGGATGCGGTCATGCGCCGCGTCTCCTATCTCGCCTTCCTCGCGGAATATCCCGAGGCGCTGAGAAGGCTGGCCCGTCTTCTGTCAGCGAGCAGCTGGGCCGCGAGCTATCTCGCGCAGCATCCGGCGCTCTTTGACGAGTTGCTCGATGCGCGCGAATTCTATCAGCCGCCCTCCTGGCCGGAGATCGAACGCGACCTCGATGAAAGGCTCGCGGGGCTCGATGTGGAACTCCAGCTCGATGTGCTGCATCAGGTCCAGCAGGAACAGGTCTTCTATCTCCTCGCGATGGACTTGCAGGGGCTGTTGCCGCTTGAAAAACTGAGCGACCATCTGAGCGATCTGGCAGACCTGATCCTAGGAAAGGTTCTCAAACTCTGCTGGGATATCGCCAGGAAGAAGCATGTTCCGGATGCGCGCTTCGCGATCATCGCATACGGCAAGCTGGGCGGCCGCGAGATGGGCTATGCCTCGGACCTGGACATGGTGTTCCTCTATGAAGACGATCATCCGGATGCGCAGGAAAACTACGGGCGCTTAGGCCAGAGCATCAACGCGATGCTGGGAAGCTACACGACGTCAGGTCGCCTCTATGAAACAGATCTGAGGCTGCGTCCCAACGGCGCAAGCGGCCTTCTGGTCAGTTCGATCTCTGCGTTCAAGGATTACCAGCTGAAGGAGGCATGGGTCTGGGAGCATCAGGCGCTGACGCGTGCGCGGTTCAGCGCCGGGGACAGGAGGATAGGGGAGGCATTCGAGGAGATCAGGCGTGAGGTGTTGAGGCTGCCGAGGGATCTAAAGATGCTCAAGGATGAAATCGTGAAGATGCGCCAGAAGATGCACGAGGGGCATCCCAATCACAGCGCGCTATTCGACATCAAGCACGACAGCGGCGGCATGGTCGACATCGAATTCATGGTGCAGTATCTGGTCCTGGCGCACGCCCATCGGCATCCCGAGCTGCTTCCCAATTCCGGAAATCTTGCATTGCTGAAGGTTGCAGCCGAGCTCGGCCTGATCGATGTCGGGCTTTCTGAAAAGGTGCGCGAACTTTACCGTACGCTACGCAGGATGCAGCACAAGATGCGGCTCAACGACGCATCCCCCTGCCGCATCCGGCAAGAAGAGATCGACACCGCTCCATGCCGCGAGCTTTGGGAAAGGCTCTTCGGCCCCTCTACCTGATGCGGCTTTCCAGCGCCTCCCAGCGTTCCATCAGATTCAAAAGCTCTTCCTCGATCTCTTCGTTTCTCGCCTGAAGCTGCCTTGCGCGCTTCGCGTCGTTCCTGAATATCTCGCCGTCCGCAAGATGGGCGCCGATGTCGATCTGCTCCTTTTCCAGCGCCTCGATGCGCTGTGGCAGTTCCTCAAGCTCGCGCGATTCCTTGAAGCTCAGCTTGTTTTCAGCCTTGGGTTTGGGAGGAGGGGGCGCAGGCGGTTTGGGCGCAGGCTTCGCAGATGCTGAAGCCTGCTGGAATTTCTTTGCCCTCACCCAGTCTTCATGTCCGCCTATGTATTCGACGAGTTTTCCATCCCCTTCGAATGCGATCACCTGCGTCACCACGTTGTCGAGAAACGCCCTGTCGTGGCTCACCAGGAAAAGCGTTCCGTCATAATTGGCGAGCAGCTCTTCCAGAAGCTCGAGCGTCTCGATGTCGAGATCGTTGGTCGGCTCGTCCAGCACCAGCACGTTTGCGGGCTGGGTGAACAGCCTCGCCAGAAGCAGGCGGTTTCTCTCCCCTCCCGAGCAGCTCTTTACCGGAGACCTCGAGCGTTCAGGCGGGAAGAGGAAGTCTTCCAGATAGCTGATCACGTGCTTTCTCTGTCCGCCGATCTCGATGTAATCGGAGCCCTGGCTGATCGTGTCGGCGAGCGTTGCCTCGTCGTCAAGCTGCGCGCGCAGCTGATCGAAATAGGCGACAGACACCTTGGTGCCCAGCCTTGCCGTGCCTGAGTCTGGCTTGATCTCGCCCAGGATGATCTTGAGCAGCGTGCTCTTGCCAGCACCGTTCGGACCCAGTAGCCCGATCTTGTCGCCGCGCTGGATGCGGCAGGAGAAGTCCTTGATCAGCGTGCGATCGCCATAGGACTTGCTGATATCGACGAGTTCGGCGACCAGCTTTCCAGAACGCTCGCCGCTGTCGACCGTCATTTCGACCTTGCCCTGCTTTTCGCGGCGCGCGGCGCGCTCACGGCGCAGCTGCTCTAAGCGCAGCACGCGGCCTTCGTTTCGGGTGCGGCGGGCCTTCACTCCCTGGCGTATCCAGACTTCCTCCTGCGCCAGAACCTTGTCGAACTTCGCGTTCACCACCGTCTCGTCCGAGAGCATGCGTTCCTTGATCGCAAGATAGGCGCTGAAGTTTCCGGGGAATGAGGCGAGCCTCCCGCGGTCCAGCTCCACGATGCGCGTTGCGACGTTGTCCAGAAATCTCCTGTCGTGGGTGACGAAGAGCACGCTGCCCGCAAAGTTGTTCAAGAGCCCTTCCAGCCATTCGATGGAGGCGAAGTCCAGATGGTTGGTCGGCTCGTCCAGGATCAGCACGTCGGGCTCGGCGACCAGAGCCTGCGCCAGTGCAACGCGCTTTCTCTGTCCGCCGGAAAGATTGCCGACCAGCTTGTCGGGGTCAAGGTCCAGCTTCGCGATCGCGGTCTCGATGCGCGCCTTGACCGACCAGCCGTCCTGGGATTCAAGCTCGGTCTGCAGATGCTGCATCTCATCGAGCAGCCTTTCGTGGTCGGCATCGGGGTCGCCCAGCTGATGGGAGACATGGTTGTAGTCCTGCAACAGCTTCTGCAGCTTGCCAAGCCCCTTGGCCACCGCGTCGAACACGCTGTCATCGGGATCGAGTAAAGGCTCCTGGCTCACATAGCAGATGCGCGCGGAGGGCGCGCGCCAAACCAGCCCGTCGTCCAGCGTTCCCTGTCCCGCCAGGACGCGCATCATGCTCGACTTGCCGCCGCCGTTGCGCCCGATGAGGCCTACGCGCTCTCCCTCGTCGAGTTGAAAGTCGGCATGGTCCAATAGGGCAACGTGGCCGAAGGCGAGGCTTGCTTTGTCGAGCGTGATGAATGGCATGGCTTAATCAGGTCTTCTTTGTTGGGTTTTCTGCGATCAGTTTCTTCAGGTCGTCTATGATTTCGACGGAATGGCGGGACGTGTCCACGCTCAGATAGACCTTGCTGATCCTGCCTTCCGGGTCGATCAGGAAGGTGTAGCGTTTGGCGATTTTGATAAAAGCCAGATTGCGCTCGGCGCCATAGCTTTCCGCAACCTTGCCGTCCTTGTCTGCCAGAAGCGGAAAGGGCAGGTGATACTTCTTCGCAAATTCGGCATGATTGTCGGTGTTGTCGATGCTGACCCCGACCACCTGCGCCCCCATCTGTCTTAGCTGGCTCAAGTCATCTCGGAACTTGCACGCCTCTTCTGTGCAGCCTGGCGTGTCGTCCTTGGGATAGAAATACAGCACGAGGTATTTTCCGCGGAACTCCGAGAGGGTGTGTTGCGTGCCATGCTGATCCGGCAGGTTGAAGTCCGGGGCCATCTGGCCTGCCTGCGGCGGATCGCCTGCCATGGCTACCGGCACGGTGAACAGCACAACGATCGCGGTTGCGATTGAGAATAGCCATTTCATGGTGGACTCCCTTCTGTGTGAGTTTCGACGGCCGGACATGATACAGCGTGACTGTTCAGATTGCAGAATAATTGCTGTAGAATACGCACCCCGTCCTTGTAGTTAAATGGATATAACCGCCCCCTCCTAAGGGGCAATTACAGGTTCGATTCCTGTCGAGGACGCCAATATTGTTAAGGTCTGAGGCCCTGTCGAACAGGGCTGTTTTGATCTTGATTGGGGCCGCAAAGCAATGCTTTATTACGCGATAAAACTCATCGTTTCCGCGGCACTGATCGTCGCCATTTCCGAAATCGCAAAGCGGTCGAGCGGCTTCGCGGCACTTGTCGCATCGCTTCCGCTCACATCGCTGCTCGCTTTTGTCTGGATGCATCTTGAATCCTCGCCGCCTGAGCGCATCGGCGAACTCTCGTTCCAGATTTTCTGGCTCGTTCTTCCATCGCTCGTTCTGTTTCTGCTGCTGCCTTTCCTGCTCAAGCATGGCCTGGGTTTCTGGGCCAGCTTCTTTCTTTCAATCGCTGCGACAGCAGGCTGCTATATCGCGCTTCTCCCGCTTCTGCGCCGCATGGGGGTTGCTTTATAGCCGTGCCTTTTTCCGGCGCGCATGGATGCTGAGGTGCTGGCTGTAGGGCGTGCATGTTAAGATTCTCGCGGTTTTGGAAAGCAGTGGATTGCAATATCAGGGAGGTATATACAGAACACCTTCCTGCAAATACTTAAATAGTTCTGTCTGCGTAATTTTTTACAAGGAGCCGTCCATTTATGCACCCGAGAGAATTTTTTGACGAACTCAAAAAACAGAATGGACTTACGTCCGATACTGAACTTGCCAAACTAATTGGGCTTACATCGGCACGAATTAGCCAGATGCGAACCCGCAATGGCAACTTAACCGCTCGACAGTTAGCCTCATATATCCAGAAGGCTGAAGATCGTGGCCGCCGACTTGCGCTGGTTGATCCGATTCGGCCGATAGTCGAAATGTATCCAATTAGTGCCGTCCCATCCAAGCAGGATGCAAAATGGGAATTGCTGCCAACTGGAAAGACAGATTCGAGAAACCAAACCATTCGGTCGACTCTTGAAAAATCTCAAGGGATATATCTGCTTTACGACTCACAGGGTTGCGCCATATACGCGGGTAAGACGGAGAGGCAAAACATATGGAAAGAAATGAACGACGCATTTAATCGAGAACGATCTAATCACCAGGCGTTCTTTGTTCAGCATCCAACCAACGGATCAACTTTTTCGCCGGCTTGGGAGACGCCGAGGCAACCGAAAAAAATGATAGTCTACCTCTATGACACCGCGCACTACTTTTCAGCTTACGAAGTGACGCCATCTCTTATCCCAAAACTTGAGGCTCTCCTGGTAAGAGCTTTCTGTAACAGCCTTTCTAACAAGAAAATGGAAAAATTCTGACTGCGAGGACGAAACCGATGGCTATTCTCTCGGTAAACCAGGCGATCTAAAAGCTGCGATTTTGGGTTCCCTCCGCGTTTCGCGCCCCAGAAGCCGATTATCTCAAACGTTGGGTATAACAATATGAAAGATGGAAAATTTGAAGGGGTTACAGGTTGGGAATCAGAACCAACAACCTTAAGAACTGCAATTTTGCGTGGCGGCGGTAAAGAGCTAGCTGTTGATTTTGATATAGATGGCTATAAATTTACTGCGATCCTAACTAAAAACGAAAATGGAAAGTATGAAGGTAATTTCACTCGCCAACTTGGAGGTGAAAAATACATCGGTAGTACATCGTGCAAGCTGTTTGAAGATGGCGAAGACATCTTTCTTTTTGGTCGTTGGCAAGAAGAAGGTTCTACCTACACTTGGTGGGCCGAGCTTCTGCCATTGGAGTAAATACAAGTTCAAGGTCAGATATAGAAAAGTAGCATTGCCAGATGCGAAGCTAGGCATGGCACATTTTTCTCTTGATTTATCCAAGGTCAAACGAGTGTTGCAAGAACTGGACTCCATCTGCTTGTGTTACTTAAACCAACTAGCCTCCACGAAACCCGGGGTGATTCAAACTGTGGACTTGAAGAAGATCCGCAAAGTTGAATTCAAGTATGCCTGACCCTGCGCTCGAGTTCGCAGCCGCAGTTCCCGGCTGGGCTTTCACGCATCAATTCAATTCATCGCGGCGATGCAGGATGCCAAAGTCTGGCAGCATGGATATGCTATAGTTTCACGACCATGCTCATCTCGCAGTGCTGTTGGGTGCCAGCGAAAATGAAGTCAAACTAGACCAGATTCCTTGAGGACAAGATGAACGAAGAAAAATATCAGCCGGAGACGCTGGCGGTGCGGGAAGGCACGCTGAGGAGCCAGTTCGGCGAGCATTCCGAGGCGTTGTTTCTGACATCGAGTTTCATGTTCGGAAGCGCCGAGCAGGCAGCCAAGCGCTTCATCGGTGAAGAGGATGGCAACATCTATTCGCGCTTCACCAATCCCACGGTCACGATGTTCGAGGAGCGCCTGGCCGCTTTGGAAGGCGCAGAGCAATGCGTTGCGACGGCTTCCGGCATGTCGGCGGTTTTGGCCTGCGTGATGGGACTGCTCAAGGCGGGCGACCATATCGTCGCGTCCTACAGCCTGTTCGGCTCGACCGTGAATCTCTTCAACAACGTGATCAAAAAATTTGGCGTCGAGACCACCTATGTTTCGGCGACCGATGTTTCGGCATGGCAGGCCGCTGTGCGCCCCAACACGAAGCTCTTTTTCCTCGAGACGCCCTCCAATCCGCTGACCGAGATTTCCGATATCGCAGCAATATCGAAGATTGCGAAGTCCTGCGGCGCGCTTTTGGCGGTGGATAACTGCTTCTGCACGCCGATACTGCAGCGCCCCCTCGATCTGGGGGCGGACATCGTGATCCACTCTGCGACCAAATACATAGATGGGCAGGGGCGCGTGCTGGGCGGTGCGGTGCTCGGCAGCAGGAAGAACATGGAAGGCGTGTATGGATTCCTGCGCACCGCAGGCCCTACGATGAGCGCCTTCAATGCCTGGATATTCCTGAAGGGACTGGAGACATTAAAGATCCGCATGGATGCGCACAGCGCGAATGCGCTAGAGCTGGCAAAGTGGCTGGAAGCGCAGCCCAACGTTGCCCGCGTCCTTTATCCCGGACTTCCTTCGCATCCTCAGCATGAACTCGCGATGAAGCAGCAGAAGAGCGGAGGCGGCATCGTCTCCTTCGAGGTCAAAGGAGGGAAGGAAGCCGCATGGCGCGTGATCGACAGCACAAGGCTGTTGTCTATCACGGCGAATCTGGGCGATACGCGAACCACGATCTGCCATTCTGCAAGCACCACCCATGCGCGCATCAGCCCCGAGGCGCGCGCGGCTGCGGGAATCAGCGACGGGCTGATCAGGATCGCGGTCGGGCTCGAGGCGGTCGTCGACATACAGAACGACTTGAAGGGTCTTTCCTGAGCGATGGATGTACTGGCCGCACAGCTTGGCGGATTGCTGAAGTCGCACGGGTTGATGCTTGCGACCGCGGAATCCTGCACGGGCGGCGGCGTTGCCCAGGCGATCACCGATGTGGCGGGAAGCTCGGCCTGGTTCGATCGCGGCTTCGTGACCTACTCGAATCTTTCGAAGCAGCAGATGCTGGGAGTTGTCGAATCAACGATCGCTCAGCACGGCGCGGTATCGGAAGCGACGGTGCGCGAGATGGTTGCGGGGGCGCTGTTGAGAAGTTCGGCCCAGATGGCGCTTGCGGTGAGCGGCATCGCGGGGCCTGGCGGCGGAACGCCGGACAAGCCAGTCGGCACGGTCTGGTTTGCCTGGGGCCTGAGGAATTCTGCGGCCGTTGCGCAGCGCTTTCTTTTCCCGGGAAACCGCGCCGAGGTGCGCGCACATGCGGTTCACGCGGCGCTGCGGGGCGCGATCGACCTTCTGAACCGGCATACCGAGCAGGCCTGAGGCAGGCATGCGCAAGGAAATTTCACTATAAGAACGATCGTTCTGTTCAAATGCAAATCGGTGTGCCATAATTCGCGCACAATTTTTTAAGGATGAATCCATGGATGAAAACAAGAGCAAGGCGCTTGCCGCGGCATTGAGTCAGATCGAGAAGCAGTTCGGCAAGGGATCTATCATGAGGCTGGGCGAAAACGAGGTGGCGCGCGACATAGAAGTCGTCTCCACT
This sequence comes from Pseudomonadota bacterium, assembly GCA_021782365.1. Lineage (GTDB taxonomy): Bacteria > Pseudomonadota > Gammaproteobacteria > Burkholderiales > Gallionellaceae > Gallionella. The sequence continues at coordinate 251,593 of JAJXVB010000001.1, read as the reverse complement.
GGATCGCTGGGGCTGGACATCGCGCTGGGGGTGGGCGGATTGCCGCGCGGGCGCGTGGTCGAAATCTACGGCCCCGAGTCTTCTGGCAAGACCACGCTTGCGCTCCAGGTGATCGCGGAGATGCAGAAGCTGGGCGGGACCGCAGCCTTCATCGACGCGGAACATGCGCTCGATCCCCAGTATGCGCAGAAGCTCGGTGTTCAGGTCGAGGACCTGCTGATCTCCCAGCCTGACAACGGGGAGCAGGCGCTCGAGATCACCGACATGCTGGTCCGCTCTTCGTCCGTCGACGTGGTGGTGATCGACTCGGTCGCGGCTTTGACGCCGAAGGCGGAGATCGAAGGCGAGATGGGCGATGCTCAGATGGGCCTTCATGCAAGGCTGATGTCGCAGGCTCTAAGAAAGCTCACCGCCAACATCAAGCGCGCAAACACCCTGGTGGTCTTCATCAACCAGATACGCATGAAGATAGGTGTGATGTTCGGAAACCCCGAGACCACGACGGGCGGCAATGCGCTCAAGTTCTATGCATCTGTCCGCCTCGACATACGCCGCATAGGCGCGATCAAGAAGGGCGAAGAGGTGATCGGCAACGAGACGCGCGTCAAGGTCGTGAAGAACAAGGTTGCCCCTCCTTTCAAGGAGGCGCTGTTCGACATCCTCTACGGCGAAGGCATCTCGAGGGAGGGCGAGATCATCGACCTCGGCGTGCTGCACAAGCTGATCGAGAAATCCGGTTCCTGGTACAGCTACAACGGAGAGAAGATAGGCCAGGGCAAGGACAACGTGCGCGAGTATCTGCGCGCCCGCCCTGAAATCGCCCGCGAGATCGAGAACAAGATACGCAGCAATGTCGGCGTGTCGTTGATCGGCGCGGACGGGCCGGCGGCCGAATAGGCTGATGGATGAGGAAGAGGCCGGAGCTCACGCTGCGCACGCGCGCCCTGCATTATCTGGCGCGCCGTGAATACAGCAGGGTCGAGCTCGCGGCCAAGCTCCGTCCATATGTGTTGAAACAGGAAGAATTCGAAGAGAAGGTCGATCTCGATGCGCTGCTCGATGATCTTTCCGAAAGCGGCTATCTTTCCGACGAGCGCGCCGTCACGCAATTGCTGCATGCAAGGCGCCCGAGGTTCGGTTCGCAGCGCATCCTGCACGAGCTGCATCAGAAGGGCATCAGCCACGAGCTGATCGAGCAGGCATTGCCTTCATTGCACGATACCGAACTCGAGACGGCGCGCAGCGTGTGGCAGAAGAAGTTTGGCGAACTTCCGCGCGACGCGAAGGAAAAGGCGAAACAGATGCGCTTTTTGCAGTCCAGGGGATTTTCCATGGACGCGATCCTGAAGGTGTTAAAGCACGACGATCTGGATGGGTGAGAGCGGGATCAGCTCACCGGCATGAAGCTCGTCGCCCACTGCATTTCCAGCGTCTCCCTGGCGTTTTCCAGATCCTCATGGGTAAGCCCGATGCGCTCGAGCTCCTCGTCCGAGATCGCGGGGCACGCAGCTCCGCGGATCGCGCTTTCTCCCGTGATGGACTCGATGATGCGCACCAGCGTGATGGAAACGCTGTCTGCCGCAGGCTTGTGATGTCCTTCGATCACCTGGATCACTTCTTCGGGAAGATTCCATTTTCTGGCCATCATGCCGCCGATTTCGGCGTGGGTGATGCCGAATGTGGATATTTCGAGATCGATGGTGGACTCCTCAGGATGGGATTCGATATGGCTTATGAAGGCGTCGAATTTCGCGGGCTCAAGGTGGGCCATCACCAGATAGCCCATGTCGTGAAGGAGCCCCGATAGAAACAGCATGTTCTCGTCAGGCTTGAGTCTGCCAGGAAGTTTGGATGCCAGTAGGCGCATGCCTGCCGCTACCGAGAAGCTGTGCAGCCAGAGGTCGCTCAGCGTGAATATCTTGCTTTCGCGTATCTTTATCGGTTCGGTCAGTGCGATGACCGTCGCAACCGATTTCACGATGGAAAGCCCGAGAACCAGCGCGGCATCGCTCACCGTGCTGATCTTTCTTCCGATCACGAAGATCGGGGAATTGGCCATTCCGATCAGCCTGGCCGAGATGAAGGGGTCGGATTTGACCAGATCGAGAAGCGCATTCTCGCCTTCCTCGGTGTCCAGCTGCAGGGACAGCAACTGTCTTGCGATGGTGGAAATGGTGGGGAGTACGTCGGCCTTACCGATCTTTGCTCGCAGGTCTTCCATGGCTCTATCCGGATGAATTTGAAAAGGATTCTACACTCGCCGGGAGACTGGATCAAAGAATTTGTTGCTAAAGCCCTGCAGAAATTCCCACGGCATCTGATTTTTTTCCGAAGGCAAAATCAGCATTTCCCTATGGCGGGCCGTCCGCATCGCTGAACATAATACCTTGACTGTTAAGCCTTGGAATATCATGCGTAAGATCATTTTCAGCATCGCAGTGCTTCTTGCAGGTTGCGCATCGGCTCCCATCGGCCCCCGTGTGGCCGTGATGCCTGCACCAGGAAAGCCCTACGAGGTGTTCTTGGCAGAAGACCAGCTATGCCGGCATTACGCGGCGCAATCGATAGGCGCCGAGCCGGGAGACTATGCGGCCAAGAGTTTTGTCGGGTCTGCCGCAGTGGGCACCGCGATAGGCGCTGCGGCCGGTGCAATGAGCGGAGGACACGAAGGCAGCGGGGCCGCGGCAGGCCTGGTCATCGGCAGCATGGCGGGAGCAGGGCAGGGAGCCTATGCAGGGCAGGATGCGCAGATGCGCTATGACCTGACCTATGAGCAGTGCATGTATGCGAAGGGAAACCAGGTTCCCGGCATGCGCCTGCAAACTCCCGCACCGCAGGGAGCCTATCCTCCGCGATGATACGCGCCTGAATCGGGCATGTTTCATGCCGGATAAACCGGCCCGACAGATTTGATGGCAAAGGGAGTTCGCGCATGAAGCAAGCAGACATGGAAAGCGTGATCAACCGTCTGGCGGTTTTTCCCTATCGCAAGGTCTTTGCGGCCGAATCCATGCTTTTATCCAGAATGCTCCGGGCCATCGGAGATCCGCCCATAGAAATCGTGCTCTGGAACGGGCAGGAGGTCAGGAGTTCGGATGCTGCGGTTGCAAGCATCCTGATACGCGACAGAGGCGCGCTCTACAGCCTGATCGCGGATCCAGAGCTGCATTTCGGAGAGCTTTATTCCAGCCGCCGCATAGAAGTTCAGGGTAGTCTGCTCGATTTCGTCGAGGCGGTCTACCGGGCCTGGCCGCTCATGAAGGGGCTGGGCAGGAAGCGGTCCCCGTCCTTCGCCAAGTCCAACACGCTCGAGGGTTCCAAGTCCAACATCCACCACCACTACGATATCGGAAATGATTTCTACAGGCTATGGCTGGACGAACGCATGGTTTATACCTGCGCGTATTTCAGGAACCAGGACATGAGTCTCGAAGAGGCCCAGATCGCGAAGCTCGATCACGTTTGCCGCAAGCTGCGGCTGAAACCTGGCGAGAAGGTGCTGGAGGCGGGATGCGGGTGGGGGGCTTTGGCGATGCACATGGCCGGACATTACGGTGTTAATGTGAAGGCATATAACATCTCTAGGGAACAGATCGCCTTTGCCAGGCGGCGCGCGAAAGAGGAAGGGCTGGAAGACAGGGTCGAATTCATCGAGGACGATTACCGCAACGCCGAGGGTGGATTCGATGCCTTCGTTTCGGTCGGCATGCTGGAGCATGTTGGAGTTGAGCATTACCGCGAACTGGGCGGAATGATAAACCGCACCCTGAAAGCCGATGGCAGAGGGCTGATACACACGATAGGTCTCAATTATCCGAGGCCCATGGATGCGTGGACTGCGCGCTACATATTTCCGGGCGCCTGCCCTCCCAGCATTTCGCAGATGATGCAGATTTTCGAGCCCTTCGATTTTTCGGTGCTGGACGTGGAAAACCTGCGCATGCACTACGCGATGACGCTGGACCATTGGCTCTGCCGGTTCGAGCGCAACGCCGATGCCGTGAGGGCGATGTTCGACGAGGAATTCGTGCGGATGTGGCGCCTCTATCTTGCCGGGTCCTTGACTGCTTTCAAGTCAGGCGGCATGCAGCTCTTCCAGGTTTCCTTCGCGCGCGCGGGTCATTATGCGCCGCTGACCAGACAGTACCTGTATGAAGGCGATGGACAGCTGTGATGTGCTGATCGTGGGAGGGGGGCCGGCCGGCTCGAGCTGCGCGTGGCAGCTCCTGAGGCATGGCCTGGACGTTGTGGTGATGGACAAGTCTGATTTTCCGCGCGACAAGGTCTGCGCGGGATGGATCACGCCTGCCGTGATCGCCTCCCTAAATCTTGACCTCGATGACTATGCAAGTCAGCATGTTCTGCAGCCGATCACGGGATTCAGGACCGGGATGATCGATGGGAAAAGCGTGAAGGTGGGATACCGTACAGCGGTGAGCTATGGCATACGCCGTCGCGAACTGGACGGCTATCTTCTGAAGCGCTCGAAGGCTAGGCTATTGACCGGACAGCCACTGAAATCTCTTAAACGAAGCGGCGGATCATGGATCGTCAACGATTCCATTTCGGCAAGGCTGGTAGTCGGCGCAGGAGGGCATTTCTGCCCTGTCGCCCGATTGATGGGTGCGAAGCTGGGCGCGGATGAGCGAGCTATCGCGGCCAAGGAGGTCGAGTTCGAGATGAGCCCGCTGCAGAGCGATACCTGCGGGGTTTCCGCAGACACGCCCGAGCTTTACTTCTGCCAGGACCTGAAGGGCTATGGCTGGTGCTTTCGCAAGGGAAACTACCTGAATGTCGGGCTTGGACGTGAAGAGGCTCACGGGCTTTCCGAGCACCTTGAAAATTTCTGCGATTTTCTTGAGCAGCAGGGGAGGATACCGGGCCGCCTGACGCAAAGGTTTCACGGTCATGCCTACCTGCTTTACGGGCATGCAGCACGCAAGCGTATAGACGATGGCCTGATGCTCATCGGAGATGCCGCAGGCCTGGCTTTCCCGCAGAGCGGGGAGGGGATAAGGCCCGCTGTCGAATCAGCCCTGATGGCGGCCGATGCGATCGTTTCAGCGGAAGGGGATTACCGCAGGGAAAGGCTCATGCCTTACGAAAGGCGGCTCACCCAGCGATTTGGCAGGGGAAGGCAGGCGGATCTCGGGCCGGATTTCATGCGCCAGGCCATTGCACGTATGCTGCTTGGCAATCCCTGGTTCGCGCGCCATGTGGTGATGGATCGATGGTTTCTTCACTCCCACCAGAAGGCCTTGCTGCCAGCACACCTCTGAATTCAGGACAAAAAAAAGCCCGCGGGGGGATTGCAGGCTTAAAGGGGGTGTCTGAGTATTAGAATCTCATTATACTCTAATATTTTTATGTGTCAACAGAAGATTTGAAAGCGTGGATGGCGGCGCCCGCGCGATGGTATGATTCGCATCTTTATAAGGCGTTATATGACCGCCGTTGCCACGACAGATGGATGCAGAATATGAATAGCAGTGAAATCCGCCAGAAATTCCTCGATTACTTTGCAGAACGCGGCCATGCCGTCGTCGCCTCAAGCCCATTGGTGCCGGGGAACGACCCGACGCTGATGTTCACCAATTCCGGCATGGTGCAGTTCAAGGACGTGTTTCTGGGCACAGACAAGCGCCCCTACGTGAGGGCTGCATCGGTCCAGGCCTGTTTGCGCGCGGGTGGAAAGCACAATGATCTCGAGAACGTCGGCTACACCGCACGCCACCACACCTTCTTCGAGATGCTGGGCAACTGGAGCTTCGGCGACTATTTCAAGCGCGAGGCGCTGAAATGGGCATGGGAGTTGCTGACCGATGTCTACAAACTGCCCGCAGAAAAGCTTTGGGCCACGGTCTATATCGACGACGACGAGGCTTATGACATCTGGACCAAGGAGATCGGCCTTCCTCCCGAGCGCGTGGTGCGCATAGGAGACAACAAGGGCGGGAAATACATGTCCGACAACTTCTGGATGATGGCGGACACCGGCCCCTGCGGCCCTTGCTCAGAGATCTTCTACGACCACGGTCCCGAGATTGCTGGCGGCCCTCCGGGAAGCCCCGACGAAGACGGCGACCGCTACATCGAAATCTGGAACAATGTTTTCATGCAGTTCGACATGAGCGAAGACGGCAGCATCAAGCCGCTGCCAGCGCCCTGCGTGGATACCGGGATGGGGCTTGAACGCCTCGCTGCTGTCTTGCAGCACGTGCACAGCAACTACGAGATCGACCTTTTCGACACATTGATCAAGGCGGCCGCGCGCGAGACGCACTGCAAGGATCTCTCGAATCCTTCTCTCAAGGTCATCGCCGACCACATCCGCGCGACCGCATTTCTCGTTGCAGACGGCGTGATCCCCAGCAACGAGGGCCGCGGTTATGTGCAGCGCCGCATCGTGCGCCGCGCGATCAGACACGGCTACAAGCTGGGACAGAAATCGCCCTTCTTCCATAAGCTCGTGCCAGACCTCGTCGGGCTCATGGGCCAGGCCTATCCCAATCTGGCAGAGAACGAGAAGCGCATCATAGAGGTGCTGAAGACGGAAGAGGAGCGCTTCTATGAGACGCTGGCAAACGGCATGGAGATACTGGATGCGACGCTGTCCGGAGAATCTAAGGTTCTGCCTGGAGAAGTGGCCTTCAAGCTGCACGACACTTTCGGCTTCCCTTTAGACCTGACCAATGACGTCTGCCGCGAGCGGAATGTGAGGGTCGACGAAGCCGGCTTCAATGCCGCGATGGAGAAGCAGAAATCGCAGGCTCGCGCGGCAGGAAAGTTCAAGATGGACAAGGTTCTGGAATACAGCGGCACAGGCAACACCTTCGTGGGCTATGAAAAGCTGGAATCAGAGGCGAAGATCGTCGCACTCTACGTCGATGGCACGCCTGTCGCGCAACTCAAATCCGGCCAGTCCGGCGTGGTCGTGCTGGACACCACGCCATTTTATGCCGAGAGCGGCGGTCAGATCGGAGACGCCGGGCTATTGACCAGCGGTTCGGCCAAGTTTCTGGTCGGCGACACGCAGAAGATCAAGGCCGACGTGTACGGCCATCACGGTGTTCTTTCGGAAGGTACGCTCAACGTGGGTGATCATGTGACCGCACGGGTGGACATGGCAAGACGGGCCGCCACGATGCGCAACCATTCGGTCACGCACATCATGCACAAGGCGCTGCGCGAGGTTTTGGGATCGCATGTGCAGCAGAAGGGTTCGCTGGTGAATTCAGAGCGCACGCGCTTCGACTTCTCGCACAATGCGCCGGTGACGGAAGCCCAGATCAGGGAGATCGAGACCAGGGTGAATGCCGAGATTTTGGCCAACAGCGCAACAGAGGCGCGCGTGATGGATATCGAATCGGCTCAGAAGACCGGCGCGATGATGCTTTTCGGCGAAAAATACGGCGAGACCGTGCGCGTACTCGACATCGGCAGCTCGAGAGAGCTTTGTGGCGGCACCCATGTAGAGCGCACAGGCGACATCGGTCTTTTCAAGATCGTCGCGGAATCAGGCGTTGCAGCAGGTGTGCGCCGCATCGAGGCGGTGACCGGCGTGAATGCGCTGATGTGGGTTGATCAGCAGCAGAGCCAGCTGAACCAGGTTGCGGATGCGATGAAGGTGCAGCCTAATGAGGCCGCAGTCCGCATTTCTCAGATCATGGATGGCGTGAAGGCGCTGGAGAAGGAACTCGCTCAGCTTAAGTCGAAGCTCGCCTCGTCCCAGGGCGACGAGCTTCTGAATCAGGCTCAGGACATCAAAGGCGTGAAGGTGCTGGCAGCCAAACTCGAAGGCGCGGATGCCAATGCTTTGCGCGAGACGATGGACAAGCTGAAGGACAAACTGAAATCCGCCGCGATCGTTCTGGCTTCGGTGAGCGATGGCAAGGTCAGCCTGATCGCGGGCGTGACCCAGGACCAGACAGGCAAGATGAAGGCCGGGGAACTCGTGAACTTCGTGGCCCTGCAGGTCGGCGGAAAGGGCGGAGGCAGGCCAGACATGGCGCAGGCAGGAGGTACGCAGCCTGAAAATTTATCGGTCGCGCTTGCATCCGTAACTGGCTGGGTCGAGTCCAGGCTCTAATCAGTTTTCGAAGCTGCTCGTCCAGGCGAGCGCTTCGAGCTGTGCATGATTGACCTGGTCGATGTCGAGCGGAGATAGATCCTGGAGCAGTTCGTTCGCCGCGTCCATGTTGTAGCTTTCCAGCAGTTCGATCATCGCCAGCATCTCTCCCAGCGGCCCTCTTCTTGAAAGCAGCGCATCGCGTATCTCCAGAGGCGGATTGAGAGGCAAGATGATTTCGGCCAGCGGTATGCCGAGCAGGGTGTCCATCAGCGACATGATCCCGATCATGAATGCCTGGTCTTCCATCGTCTTCGTGCATCCGGGGATCTTCTTGACCAGCAGTTCCATCGACTTTCCACGCGTTGCGGCGAGCTGAAGAAGGGGGTCGGGAAAGCTGCTCCTGTCGTTCGTGTACATCAGAAGCTGAAGCCAGCGCTGCAACTGTCGCCGGCCCAATATCATGATCGCATCCGAGAGAGATGTGATCTTGACACGCGATCCGGCGGCGGCGGAATTGGTCAGGCGCAAGAGATTGAAGCTCAGTCCCGGGTTCTGCTTGAATATTTTCTCGATTTCATCGGTGCCCGCATCGCTCATCACGAGTCCCAGCAGTTGCAGGAGCGCGATCTCTGAATGAGACATGCGCTTGCCTGTGATGACCAGAGGTTTCGCGAAGTAATAGCCCTGGAAAAGGTGGAAACCTGCATCCAGGCACAGTTTCGCTTCCTCCGGATTGTCGACTTTTTCGGCTAGCAGCTTTGCGGGCCATTTCTTCAATTGAAGAAGTGTGTTCGCGAGGTTGCCCATGTCGGTGGCTTTCAGGTCTATCTTGACGATGTCTATGCACTCTCGCAGTGGATCGAGGTCTTTCGAGTATATTGCGACATCGTCCAAGGCCAGCTTATAGCCCCTGGATTTGAGGTATTTGCAGCGTTCAACCACGAGATCGTTGATCTCTATGGTTTCCAGAAGCTCGATGATCACCTGATCCTTGGGCAGCAATTCGACCATGTCGTCCATCAGCATCTCTGCGCTGAAATTGATGAACCCCCGGTGCTTTCCCAATACCGTCTGGAAACCGAGCTCATTGAACGCATGGTTGATCACGGTACAGGTGGCGGCAACGTCGTCATGGATTCTGGCGGAATTCTTCTGGCTTGAGCGGAACAGCAGCTCGAATCCGGCTAAGTTCTGTTCTCTATCGAGTATGGACTGGCGCCCGATAAAAAATTCGGAGATGTTTTGCGTCGTCATTCAAATCTTTCGTTTAAATGCTGCGTTTTCCGTGAAAATAGCATCGGGAAGGAAAACAATCAACAGAAGACAGGATTTAAAAGGGCAGCTGCAGATGAGGCGCGCTCCCTTTCAGTATCCTGCGGAAATCTTCCTGTATGCGCATGAGGTCGATTTTGGTATCCGCCTCGAAGCGCGCCACGATGGCGGGCGTGGTATTGGATGCGCGAAGAAGGCCGAAGCCGTATGAATATTCCACGCGCAGCCCGTCGAGCCTGACGATCTCAAGCGCATCGGGAAAGTCGGCCGTCCTTTGCAATTCTATGAGCAGCGCGTGATTTTCGCCTTCCTTCGTCGGGATGTGCAGTTCAGGCGTGCTGAATGCGTCTGGCAATTCGTTGAACGTTGCATTGCGGCTCAAGAGCTCGAGCAGCCTGGCGCCGCTGTAAAGGCCGTCGTCGAAGCCATACCAGCTGTCCGCGAAGAATATATGGCCCGTCATCTCGCCTGCAAGGATCGCATTTGTTTCCTTCATCTTCGCCTTGATCAGGGAATGCCCTGTCTTCCACATCAGGGGTTCTCCTCCATGGCCGCGTATCCAGCCGAAAAGGTGGCGGGTGCATTTCACGTCGAAGATGACTTTGCGATCCGGATTTTTGTTCAGCACATCGGCTGCAAAAAGCATCAGAAGCCGGTCGGGGTTGATGATGCGGCCTTCTTTGGAGACGACGCCAAGCCGGTCTGCATCGCCGTCGAACGCGAGGCCGATTTCGCTGTCGCTGCTTTGCAGGGCGGCAATCAGGTCCTGCAGATTTTTCGGGTCTGAGGGGTCTGGATGATGATGCGGAAAATGTCCATCCACTTCACAGTACAACTCGCGCACCTCGCATCCAAGCTTGCGAAAGAGCCTTCCTGCATAGGCGCCAGCCGCGCCGTTTCCGCAATCGATCGCGATCTTCATCGGACGGGCAAGGCGGATTCCGGATGCGATGCGGTCGATGTAGGCAGAGCCTATGTCATGCTTTCTGTAGCTTCCAGATCCGTGCTCGAAATCCTGATGTTCGATGCGCCGCCGCAGTGCCTGTATCGCATCGCCGTGCAGCGTCTCATGGTTCAGCACGATCTTCAGGCCGTTGTATTCTGGCGGGTTGTGGCTGCCTGTCAGCATCACGGCAGAATTCGTCTCAAGATGGAAGGCCGCGAAATAAGCCATCGGCGTGGTCACGCAACCGAGGTCGATCGCGTCCATCCCGCTTTTCTGGATGCCTGAGGCGAGCGCCTCTATCAGTTCAGGCCCGGAAAGTCTGCCGTCCCTGCCTATCGCGATCTTCTTCTGCCCGCGTGAAATTGCCTCAGAGCCTATCGCATGGCCGATCGCTTCGACGATGCCCTTTGTCAGCGTCTTGCCTGCAATTCCGCGTATGTCATAGGCCTTGAAGATTTCCGCGGGCAGCATCATCTGCCTGTCGCGATGATCTGCTGGATCTTTGTCCACACGATATCCGGCGTCAACTGGTTCATGCAGTTGAAGTGCCCGAGCGGGCATACGCGCTTGAAGCAGGGGCTGCATTCGATGTCCAGCTTCATCACGATTGCCTTGTCCGATAAGGGCGGCGTGAATTCCGGGCTGCTCGAGCCGAAGATGGCGATCATGGGACGGTTCAAGGCTGCAGCCAGGTGCATCAAGCCTGAGTCGTTGCTGATCACCAGGTTTGCGCAGGAGAGGAGCGCGATTGCGTCAAGAAGGTCGGTGGCGCCGCAGAGATTGTATATTCCGGGGTTGCCCAAGGAAACGATGTTTTCCGCGACCTCCCTGTCCTTTGCAGAGCCTATCAGCCAGACCGCATAACCCAGCCTCTGAAGATGCTGGGCCGTTTCCGCAAAATACGCGACAGGCCAGCGCTTTGCAGGGCCATATTCCGCGCCCGGGCAGAATACCGCGACGGGCTGGTTCAGGTTAAGGCCAAGCTTTTGCAGCGCCGCATCACGCTTATCGTTTGAAACAGAGAGCACAGGGTTGGCAAGCGGGCGTGGAATTATTCCGTTGGAAGGCTCTGCGAGCGCTGCGAAGCGCTCCACCATCAGAGGCAGCTTGTCCTTGTCCAGCCTCCTTGCATCGTTGAGAAGCCCATGGCGCATCTCGCCTATGAATCCGGTGCGCAGCGGAATACGCGCGAAGAAGGGAACCAGGGCCGACTTGAAGGAGTTGGGCAGGACGATCGCCTGGTCGTATTTTTCCCTGCGAAGATGTTTCCCCAGCCGATAGCGCCCTGCAAGGTTCAGTTCGCCATGATGGAAAGGATTGCTGATCGCCGCATGCACTTCGGGAAGCGCCTTGAGCAATGCCGCAGTCCAGTCCGGCGCCAGCACATCGATCCGGCATTCCGGATGGCGTTCCTTCAGCCGCATGAGCATCGGCTGCATCAGCATGCAGTCGCCGACCCAGCTTGGGCCGATGATCAATATCTTCCGCATGGCGAACCGGGGTCAGTGCCCTTTGGGCTGCTCGCCGGTGAACCTGTAGAGTGTCCCGCAATAGGGGCAGCGCGCCTCGTTTCCCTGGGAGAAACCGATCACCACTCTGGGGTGCGCATTCCACAACGCCATGTCAGGCATGGGGCAGGTAAGCGGAAGGTCCTTGGCGGTCACTTCGATGATGCGCTGGTTTTGATCGTTCATGGTCCCGTCCTTTAAACGTAGCTGAGCCAGTCGCCGTGGTCGGGATGCCTGCCAGCGACGCAATCGAAAAAGGCCTGCTGGAGTTTTGCGGTGACGGGGCCGCGGGATCCCGCGCCTATGATGCGCTGGTCGAGCTCGCGTATCGGCGTGACTTCGGCTGCAGTGCCGGTGAAGAAGGCTTCATCCGCGCAATATATCTCATCCCTTGTGATGCGTTTCTCGATCACTTCTATGCCCATTTCCTTGGCCAGCGTGATCACCGAATCCCGCGTGATGCCTTCGAGGCAGGAAGTCAGGTCGGGCGTATAAAGCTTTCCCTTCTTCACGATGAAGATGTTTTCGCCAGCGCCTTCCGCGACATAGCCGTCCACATCCAGGAGCAGCGCCTCGTCATAGTTGTCGTTTGCAACTTCCTGATGCGCCATGATGGAATTGGAATAGGTCGTCACCGACTTGGCGCGGCACATGTTGATGTTGACATGGTGGCGGGTGAAGCTGGAAGTCTTTACGCGTATGCCCTTTTGCATGCCTTCATCGCCGAGATAGGCGCCCCAGGGCCAGGCTGCGATCGCCACATGGGTCGAGAGCGTCTTGGCCGCGATGCCCATCGCCTCGGAACCGTAGAAACAGATGGGGCGGATGTAGCAGGATTTCAGGTTGTTGGCGCGCACCACTTCCTTGTGCGCCTCGAGTAGAGTTTCCTTGTCGTAGGGCATCTTCATCTGGAAGATGTGGGCCGAGTTGAAAAGGCGGTCCGTGTGTTCCTGCAGGCGGAAAATCGCGGTGCCTTTTGCCGCCTCGTAGGCGCGCAGTCCTTCGAAGACGCCCATGCCGTAGTGCAGGGTATGGGTGAGCACATGGGTGTTTGCTTCGCGCCAGGGCACCAGTTTGCCGTCGTACCAGATGAAGCCGTCGCGGTCGGACATGGACATGATCTTGTTCCTTAGAAATATATCGGTTGCAAAGGGTGAATTCTAGCAGCCCGCCGGAATTTTTGCAGGGAAAGCGCTTGTTCTATTGCGGCGCATAAAGGCGCAGCTCGTCCTTCATCTGCTCCACTTTCAGCGATCCCAGCACGGATTGGCCAAGCAGGACGCCTGCGGTATTGGGTGAGACGACGGCGGGGATGTTGGTGATCACCATTCTGCCGATTTTCAGGCTCTTGACCGTTGTTTCATAGCCTTGAACGGGGCCGTTGGCCGACATCAGGTTGTGCGCATTTCCCTTTTTCAGGTTGAGCTTCTGAGCGAGATCGGAAGGGATGGACAGGAAGGCGGCGCCGGTATCGATCACCATGTTGACCGCTACGCCGTTGATTTCACCATCCAGACGATAGACGCCGCCCACCCCCTTTTTTGCGGAAACGTAATAGCCGTCTCCCTTGGACTTCTCGGGCGGCGGAACATATGCGTTCGTGTGCCATTGATCGACTGTCGCCTGCTCGCAGGGGGAATCCTGATAGACCAGCGCTCCCTCCCGGTTTTTGCATTTGAATACGGTGTCCGCAAAACCAGGACTGGGAAGAAGGAGAGCGATGAATAGAAGTGGGGATGGATTCTTCATGTTCTCTCCTTGTTCGATCAGGGTTTGCCTAAGGGCAGATAATTTGCGGGATCCACGGGTTTTCCGAGGCGGCGCACTTCGAAGTGCAGTTCGACCCGGTCGCTGTCGGTCTTGCCCATTTCGGCGATCTTCTGGCCCTTTTTGACCGTGTCGCCTTCCTTCACGAGCAGCTTGTCGTTGTGGGCATATGCGCTGAGATAGGTCTTGTTGTGCTTGATGATCAGAAGCTTGCCGTATCCGCGCAGACCGCTTCCGCTGTACACCACCTTGCCTGCCGCGCTGGCATAGACGGGCTGCCCAAGATTTCCTGCGATATCGATGCCCTTTTGGTTTTCTGCTTCCGAAAAGGTGCTGATCAGCTTGCCCTGTGCAGGCATGCCCCAGTCGACCGCGTCGTCAGCCTCGGGCTTTGATTCTGCGGCAGGCTTGGCGATTTTGACATCCTGCTTGGCTTCAGGTTTGGCCTCCGGCTTCGTATCGAGTTTGGAGGGCGGTCCCTGAACGGCTTCGGCCTTTGCGACGGCAGCCTCGCTGTAGGCATATTTCACGACGCGCGGTTGATCCTTGACGAATGCGTGAGCGGGAGGTGTTTCCTTTTTTTCGGCAGGCGCCGTTTCGGAAGGCGCCGTTTCGGAAGGCAGCCTGATCTGCTGCCCGACCTTGATCTGGTTGGGATTCTTGATGCCGTTGAATTCGGCCAGCGCGTGCTGGTCGACGCCATAGGTGAACGCGATGCCATATAGGGTGTCGCCCTTTTGCACGACATGCACCTTGGTGGGTTCGCTTGCGGCTTGCGGTCTTGCGGCAGCGCTTGTCGTCTGCACCGGCGCGCGATGTCCACCCGATGCGCAACCTGCGATGAGACTTGCCGCGATCAGTCCTGCAACTATTCTTTTCATGCTTTCCCCATCAGCAGCGGTACAAACTTCACAGGCTCGAGCCTGGATTCGCGAAACCCCGATGCCTCGCGTTCGATCAGATAAAGCCATTGCTCCTGAGTTCCCATGGGCAGCACCATGCGGCCTCCGATGGCAAGTTGTTCGCGCAATGTCCGGGACATCACCGGCGCTGCCGCAGCCAGGATGATGCCGTCAAAGGGCGACCTTTCCGCGAGGCCGGTATTGCCATCCGCATGGCGCACCTCGACGTTGCGAATCCCGAGATCCGACAACAGCTTCTTTGCGCGTTCATAAAGAGGCGCGATGCGTTCCACAGTATAGACTTCGGGAAACACGTGGGCCAGCACGGCAGCCTGGTAGCCGCAGCCCGTGCCCACTTCGAAAACGCGCCTCATGTCGGAAAATCCCCTGAGCGCTTCCACCATCCTCGCGACGATATAAGGCCTCGAGATGGTCTGTTCGTAATTGATCGGCAAGGACACGTCGTCATAGGCGCGGCTCGCTAGCGCTTCGTCAACGAACAGATGGCGAGGAACCTCATACATCGCGGCAAGCACAGCCTCATCCTGTATGCCCTGATCGCGCAGTCGGGCGATCATGCGCTGCCGGGTTCTTGCCGATGTCATGCCTATTCCGCTGTGCCGCAAATTCATTTCTTCTCCAGCCAGCCTTTCAGCGCATCGATCTGTCCATACTGGGTCAGATCGATCTGCAGCGGAGTCAGCGAGACGAATCGGTTCTCAATCGCATGAAAATCGGTGCCTTCACCTGCATCCTGAGCCGCGCCCGCAGCGCCGACCCAATACACGGTTTCTCCTGTGGGGCTCTGCGCCTTGATCACGGGTTCCGCCTTGTGCCGTTTGCCAAGCCGGGTCACTCTTAAACCTTTAAGTTCGTCAAAGGGGACATCGGGAACATTCACGTTGAGCAGCCAGGGAAACTGGTGGGTGTTGTTGGCGAAGCGTTTGACGAGGTCTGTGACGACCCTGGCTGCCGTGTCGAAATGTTTCAGTTCCTTGCCGACTAACGAGACGGCGATGGCAGGGATGCCAAGCAGGAAGCCTTCGGTCGCCGCGGCCACCGTCCCGGAATATATCGTGTCGTCCCCCATGTTTGCCCCTGTATTGATGCCGGATATAACCATGTCTGGCTGGTAATCGAGCATGCCGGTCACGGCAAGGTGCACGCAGTCGGTGGGGGTTCCATTGACATAGTGGAATCCGCTGGCTGCGCGCTTCAGCTTGAGAGGGCGGTCCAGGGTCAGCGAATTGCTCGCGCCGCTGCGATCCCGTTCGGGCGCGACCACGACGACTTCAGCAATGCTCGAGAGATGTTCGGCGAGCATCGCCAGTCCTGGCGCGAAGTAACCATCGTCATTGCTGATCAGGATGCGCATTGTTGAAAGATTGAATGGACCGGACGCGAGGATATAAATATTACGGGGATGATAACTCATGGAGCATGAAACCTCCAACGATCTTGCGCCGCCAAGACTGTCTCCTTGCGGAGACAGCAATAAATCATTCTATTTTCATTTGGTTAGAGTAAACCGCCGGGAGAATTCCGGAACGCGGTGTCGCCATTTGACGACAGCATGATGTGAGTGGAATCGGCAGGAAAGGGGGTGAATTTTGCTAAAAATGCATTGTAGATCAGCTATATATCCTGTTTTTCTGCAACGATGGCCCGGTAATTGCTTGGCATTGTGCGTCCATCACAAGGCTCAAGAATATGAAAAACCACGATTCGAACGGATTGACCCCCGGCATACGCCGAGGCAGCATGGCGCCGCGTCCCTGGACCGGATTCTGGAAAGGCTTCGTGCTGATGCTGACCGAAAACGAGGAGCCTTCGATTTCGCCTTCATGGATGCGGGCCGCATCGAGACGGCGCATGTTTCTTTTACTGCTGGTGATCATCAGCGCGGTGATGGCGGGAAGGCTGCTTGTCTACACGCAGCCGGAAAATAGCGCCTATCCGCTCCTGCATTACATCCAGGTCGCGCTGTTTGTACTGCTGTTCGGCTGGGTGGCCGCGGGTTTCGTGACCGCTTTGATGGGCTTCTGGGTGCAATGGCGTCCAGACCCTCATGCGCTGTCGATATCCGCCGCCCGCCGCCAGATATTGAGCAAGGAAGCCAGAACCGCGATCGTCATGCCGATCTGCAATGAACCTGTGGGTCCCGTCTTTTCAGGGTTGCGAGCAACCTGCGAATCGCTGCTCACGAGCGAGGCTTCAGGGCTTTTCGATGTCTTTGTTCTTTCCGACACTTACAATGCTTCGATGCAGGAACAGGAGCTTGAGGCCTTCCATGCATTGCGGCAGCAGATGGGCGATCGCTGCCGTCTCTATTACAGACTGCGCAAGCGCCGCGTCCACCGCAAGGCTGGAAACGTCGCGGACTTCTGCCGCCGCTGGGGAAAAGATTACCGCTATATGGTGGTGCTCGATGCCGACAGCGTGATGACAGGGGAGAGCGTAACCATGCTCGTGCGCCTGATGGAAGCGCATCCCAAGGCTGGCATCATACAGACTGCCCCGCGCGCCTGCGGCGTACAGACGCTGCATGCGCGCATCCAGCAATTTGCAGGCAGGGTGACGGGGCGCCTGTTCACTTCCGGCATGCAATACTGGCAGCTCGGCGAGTCGCATTACTGGGGGCACAATGCAATTATACGCGTAGAGCCCTTCATGAAGCACTGCGCATTGGCCAGACTGCCAGGCAAAGGCGGGCTTTCAGGTGAGATACTGTCGCACGACTTCGTTGAAGCCGCGCTGATGCGTCGCGCAGGCTATCACACCTGGCTGGTCTCCGATCTCGGGGGCAGCTATGAGCAGCAGCCATCCAACCTGATGGAAGAGATGCAAAGGGATCGCCGCTGGTGCCAGGGGAATCTGATGAATTTCCGCCTCATCACGGAACCAGGCATACAGCCTGTGCACCGGGCGATGCTGTTCACGGGCGCGATGGCCTATGTTTCCGCCCCGCTCTGGCTTGCCTTTTTGCTTGTCAGCCTGAGCCTGGGCCTGCTGGAGCCGCATGTTTCCGGATCAAGCCTGTTTCCCTGGCTCGGCATGTCCTACATGCTGGAGATTTTGTGGGCATTCACGCTGACTTTGCTGTTCCTGCCGCGCATTTTGGCCGTGATCGCGATCATGGGTCTTGGCGAGCAGGCTGCATATGGCGGAAGCCTGGCGCTGATCAAGAGTGCGCTGATGGAAGCTTTTCTGTCGGCGCTTCAGGCACCCATCCGCATGGTCGCGCATACGCTGTTCGTGGTGACTGCGCTGACCGGGATAGGCCTGGAATGGAAGTCGCCGATGCGCGAAGCGACTTCCATCCTGTGGCGCGATGCATTGCAGAGATTCATGCCGGTGATGGCTGTCGCCTCATCTGCCATGCTCGCGACTTTTTATGCTAGGCACGATGCGCTGCTTTGGCTCTTGCCCGTCGGACTTCCCCTACTGCTCGCAGCTCCCCTGACTGTCTTGACCAGCGAATCGCGCTGGGGATTGATGCTGAGGTATCGCCTCTGGCTGCTTACCCCAGAGGAACGCATCCCGCCGGCAGTTCTGGTCAGGGCATGGGCATAAATGGACCGCCGTCAATTTCTGGGATTTTTGGCTGCTGTCGCCTGTTCCGATGCATGGGCTACGAATGCAGGGCTTTCCATGGGGAAGGCGACACCCTTCAGATGGGATGAGCTGATCGAGGAGGCGCGCATGATGGCGGCGCGGCCCTATCAGCCTGCGACTCAACCCGATGCCAGCGTGCTGGAGCAGATCGACTGGGAGGCGCACGGGAAAATCCGCTTCAAGCCTCAGGATGCGCTTTTTGCAGAAGGACCTGGCCAGTACCCGATCGAATTCTTCCATCCCGGCAAATTCTTTCAAAAGCCGGTGAAGATGTACCGGTTGGATCCGATGGCTGACAAATTTTTCGCGCGTGAAATCTTGTACGACAAAAATCATTTCGACATGCCGGCCGACAGCCCTGCGCAGCGACTGGGGGCAGGCACCGGATATGCGGGATTTCGCATACAGGAGAGCCGAAATAACGACCACCTCGATTGGCGGAATAACGACTGGGCCGCATTTTTGGGCGCCTCATATTTTCGAGCGATCGGAGACGAATACCAGTACGGCCTTTCCGCCCGCGGCGTAACGATCAATACGGTGGTGAAAAATGCTTCGGAAGAGTTTCCGGACTTCACCCGGTTCTACTTCGAGCCATCGGACAAGGATGAGATGACGGTTTATGCATTGCTCGACGGCCCCAGCATAACCGGCGCCTATCGCTTCCTGATGACGCGGGGAAAGGGCGTGCTGATGGACGTGGACGCCAACCTTTTCCTGCGCAAGGATGTCGAGCGCTTCGGCATCGCGCCGATCACTTCCATGTACTGGTTTTCCCAAAAGGACAAGCTATTCCAGGAGGACTGGCGGCCCGGGGTGCATGACTCGGATGGACTCGCGCTCTGGACCGGCAGGAATGAGCATGTCTGGCGGCCTTTGATCAATCCTGCCGGGATCAATGTTTCGTACTTCGAGGACAGGAATCCCAGGGGGTTCGGGCTGATGCAACGCGAGCGCCGTTTCTCGGAATATCTCGACGGCGTCCACTACGAGCGCCGTCCTAGCCTATGGGTCGAGCCCCTGGGGGAATGGGGCGAAGGATCTGTCGAGCTTGTCGAGCTGCATACGAAAGAAGAGATCTACGACAACGTCGTTGCGATGTGGGTGCCTCATAAAAAAGTGCGTGCAAAGGACAGCTATCGGCTGCGCTATAGACTGCACTGGCGCGCTGACGAACCTTTCGCGACCAGCCTTGCGCGTTGCGTCGCAACTCGCATAGGGCGGGGAGGGGAGTCGGCAAATCGCCCTAAAGGAGTGCGCAAATTCGAGGTCGAGTTCAAGGGGTTGGCTTCAGGCGTCAATCCGGAAGCCGTGGTGACCAGCACCGGTGGAAAAATCTCGAACGTGATGACAGAAGCGGTGCCTGATGGAGAACCGGGATACTGGCGCGCCTTTTTCGATGTGGAAGCGCAGGATACCGTAGAGATACGCCTGTATCTCAAATCGAATGGTGAAACGCTGACCGAGACCTGGCTATACCAGCTTCATCCTGTCTGATAATTCAGGACCTGATCGATGCAGGGTCGAGCTGGTGTTTCTGGAGCAGCTTGTAGAATTCGGTTCGGTTCCGTTTCGAAAGCTTGGCTGCCTGGGTCACATTGCCTTCGGTGATCTTGAGTATGCGGATCAGATACTCGCGTTCGAAGCGCTTCTTGCCTTCCTCGAGCGAGAGCAGCATTTCCTCTTCCTGGTGCATGGTCTGCTGAACAAGCACCGATGAAATCAGAGGTGCCGTCGAAAGAGCTACGCTTTGCTCGACGACATTCAAAAGCTGCCTGACATTTCCAGGCCACGGCGCCTTGACCAGATCTTCCATCGCCTCCTGTGAAAAGCCGTTGATGTTCCGGTTGTATTTCTTTGCGAGCGTCGACAAGAAATGCATGGCCAGCAGCGGAATGTCCTCGCGGCGTTCGGAGAGATTGGGGATCACGAGCTCGACGACATTGAGGCGGTAATAGATGTCTTCGCGGAAATTTCCCGCCTTGATTTCGGCTTTCAGATCGCGGTGGGTTGCGGAGATGATGCGCACGTCCAGCGGAATTGCAACCGAAGCGCCCACCGGGGTGACCTTTCTCTCCTGAAGCACGCGCAGCAGTTTGCTCTGCAGCGCAAGGGGCATGTCGCCTATCTCGTCCAGAAAGACCGTTCCTCCGTTTGCCGACTGGAACAATCCCTTGTGGTCGCGGACCGCTCCGGTGAAGGCTCCCTTGACATGACCGAATAGCTCGGACTCGAGCAGCTGTTCGGGTATCGCCGCGCAGTTGATGGCGACGAACTGGTTTTTTGCCCGCGGGCTCGCATTGTGTATCGCGTGCGCAAGCAGTTCCTTCCCGGTTCCGCTGGCACCCCTGATCAGCACGCTCGCATCTCCCCCCGCAACGAGCCTGGCCTTCATCAGGACATCTTCCATGATGCTGCTTTGCGTGACGATGTCTGCGCGCCATTGCTCCTCTTCGGAAGGCTGGGAGGAGGATGAGAACTTGAGCGCTCTTGAAATATGCTCGAGGAGTGTTGCACTGTCGAAAGGCTTGGTCAGATAGCCAAAGAGCCCGCGCTGAGTTGCGGCAACGGCGTCGGGTATGGTGCCGTGAGCGGTCAGCATGATCACGGGTAGGGCGGGCATGCTCCTGTGTATGTGCTCGAAAAGCGCCATGCCGTCCATGCCATGCATGCGCATGTCGGTGATTACGAGCTGTGGCCTGGCCATCGCGAGCGATTTGATCGCGACCTCCGCGCTGTCGGCAGATACGACCTCGTATCCGGCGGAGGTGAGCCTCATCGACAAAAGCTGCAGCAAATCCGCGTCGTCGTCGACGATGAGTATTCTGCTCATGGCTGATCCTTACGATTGGTTTCGTAAGCCTTGATCGCGTCTATCTTCCCCTGCAGGGATTTGGAATGCATCTTTTCGCTGGCAAGCGACTTGTTAAGTTCGCTTATCGCATCGTCCGCCTGCTGTTGCTGGGAAAAGAGCGAGCCTAAAAGCCTTGCAAGATCGTGAAGCTCAGTTGCATCCTGATCCGGCCAGGCCATCAGCAGGTCACGCGCCGCAGCCGTGTTGTGAAAGGAGGTGTTGGGCAGGGAGAGCAGCATCGCAAGCTTGATGCGCAGGACATTGTCAGGGTTCTTCGAGAAGCTCGCGTTGACGGCATTGTATTCGCCTGCGGCATCCTGCGCGGAAAGCGCGCTGAGATGGGAATAGTAGCGAAGGATATCGCTTGTCTCCGGATTATCCTTTGCAGGCAGGCAGATGACGTGAGTCCGGACAGGCTGAAGAACGGGTGCGGGCGCAGGCGTCGTGTTGGCCTTGCATGCGCCAAGGAGGAGTGTCAACACTAGAAGATGGGATTTCTTGATCATAGGGTTTCTGCGGGATTCAAGGGTAAGGTCAGACCGAAGCATGTGCCTTCTTCATTTTCTGCTAATTCTAACGTTCCTCCATGCACAAGCGCGTATTCGCGCGCGATGGACAAACCTAGCCCGGTCCCCTTGATGTGTGACTGGGGGGCTCTGCGGCCTTGATAGAAGGCTTCAAAGATTTTTTCCTTGTCCATGCTGTCTATGCCGGAGCCAAAATCGATCACATCGAGCCTCAGCTTGCTGCCCGATTCGGTCGCGCGGATCTTGATGGTTCCTCCTGGAGGGGAATACTTGATCGCATTGGACAGAAGGTTATCCACAATGATTCTGAATTTCTGTTCGTCGCAAGTCATCGTTACGTCAGGGCAGGATAGCTCGATCTGCAGAGATTTATTGGTGATCGCCAGGTACTGGTCGCGCACCACGAGTTCGAGCAGGGATTTCAGCGCCACCTTCTGTTTGAGCAGAACAACCTTTTCGGATTGCAGCGCGCTGAAGTTTAACAGGTCTTCGATGCGTTTTTGCAATTGCATGCTGTTGGTGGCGAGTATCCTCACGATCTCGGTCTGATTTGCGTTGAGTTCGCCTGCAATGCCCTCGGAGAGCAGATTTGTTCCTTCCCTGATCGAGGTGAGCGGAGTCTTGAGTTCGTGAGAGACATGCTGAAGGAAAGTGGATTTCTGTTCTTCGATTTCCAAGAGGCGCAAACGCATCCAGTCCAGCCTGTCGCCCAGTTGCTGCAAGTCCTGGGGGCCTTCTATGCTGACGGCATTCGAAAGATTTCCATTGCCTATCGCGCGGATCACCCTGTCGATCTGCCGCATCGGCCTTGCGATCAGTATGGAAAATCCGAAGGCAAGAAGAACCACCAGGGGTATCAGGGCGATCAGCAGCCAGACGATCACGCTGTTTGCCTGATCGGCCATGTCCTGCATCGCGCTGACTTCGCGCTCGATGGGCGCATCGCCGCGATTCAGGAAACTCTGCGTTGCATCCATCAGCGGTGAGAAGTCGACATGCCATTCGCTTTGATGCGATTGGGCGATGCTTTTGACATTCTGGAAGATGGCGGAATCGGCTGCATCAATTTTCTGCAGCAGCTGGATTTGCTGTGGTGTGAGCGGAAGGGCGCCAAGATCTGCCAGGGTCTCCCTGAATTTTTCGCGGTTTTGGAAGTAATTTTTAAGCAGGGAATCGTCGGCCAGGATGGAGGACAATTTCACGTTGTGCTCCATCGTCGTTGCATCGTCGACCAACAGGCGGCTGAAGTGAGCGATCTGTTCGGCCTTGTAAACGACCTGACGGTTTTGTTGTGCAAGCTTGTTGATCGATGCTGCGCTGTACATGAGAGAGAGCATCAATGGCACCGAGGCGAGCAGGAATCCCGCAAGGATCAGCCCTGAAAAGGACTTGGGAAGCCATGCCGACAGTCTTTTTATGAGTCTGGATGTCGGGCGGGTTCGATGGAAGAACATGTCATGGGAAACGGCAATCTGTCTGGATTGCGATTCTACCATCCCGCATGGGGGCTATGGGGAGCTTACTTTATCCGGGCGAGCAAGGCCCTGACCAGTTTGCCGATCAGTGATTCCTGTCTTTCCCATTCGAGATCGTCCGCCGTTTCCTCTTCCTTCAGATGAAGCTCGGAGAGGTTTTCCGGGGAGACCGAATAGAGCAGGCCGTGCGAAAATGGCTGTTCCATTGCTTGATCCTCCGCTTTGAAGCTTGTGCAACCGGCTTCAGTATATACGGTAATATCGTTAATGCAATAGGTTGTTTGATGAAAATCAAAAAAAATCTTTTGAATTGTGCTAGATGGAGCGGTTTCTGATTGCGAGATATGCGCCGGCGATGCTTTCGACTAGTGCTAGCATCTGTGAGATGCCATGCATCATCCTGAATCTTCCCGCATATGCGCTGTGCATCACGTCGGCTGCCTGCGCCTTCATGCCGTTCATGGTGGGCTCGATATAGAAGAGCATGATCAGGGTGATCGATAGCATCAGGGTTGAGGCCCAGAACATAGGCTGCCTGAGAACCGTCCCCTTGAATCGCCAGAAAAAATAAGTGAGCAGATATGCGCCACAGACCAGCCCGATCTCATGGATGATAGAAAACATGTGGCCTGCAAGCCTGCCTGCGAGCAGCCTGTCCGGCTGGGCATAGAAGAGCACGGGGGCGGCAATGTAGCTGATCGCCCAAAGGCTGCCCACCCAGGCGGTGATGGCGAGCGTGGCAAGATGATGGCTGATTTGTTTCATGCGATAAGGTTAGCGCAAGTATCGCTTTATTGCACGCGTGCTGGTAGCATGACCAAGGATGGCCAAGATTACACGCCATCCAGACAGGAATGCCATGACTATTATTCGCCAGCAGGATTTCATAGACAGCGTTGCGGATGCGCTGCAATTCATTTCGTATTATCACCCGGCGGACTTCATCAAATCTCTGGCAAAGGCGTATGAGATCGAAGAATCGCCTGCCGCGAAGGATGCGATGGCGCAGATACTCGCGAACTCCCGGATGTGCGCGGTGGGACATCGCCCGGTCTGTCAGGATACGGGCATCGTCGTGGCATTCGTCAAGGTGGGAATGGATGTTCGCTGGGAGGCGGATCTCGATGTCGTCGAAATGGTCAACGAGGGCGTGCGCCGCGCCTATCTGCATCCGGACAATGTGCTTCGCGCATCGATCGTTTCAGACCCCGCCGGGGAGCGCAAGAACACGCGCGACAACACGCCTGCCGTGGTGCATGTCGAACTGGTGCGGGGTGACAAGGTCGAGGTCAGCATCGCGGCCAAGGGTGGAGGGTCGGAAAACAAGGCCGTGATGAAGATGCTGAACCCTGGGGACGATATCGTCGAATGGGTGCTTAAGAGCGTGGAGGGCATGGGGGCAGGCTGGTGTCCGCCCGGCATGCTGGGCATAGGGATAGGCGGAACTGCGGAAAAGGCCGTCTTGCTTGCCAAGGAGGCGTTGATGCTGCCGATCGACATGCATGAGCTTAAAATCAGAGGGCCCGCCAATCGAATCGAGGCGCTGCGCATGGAGCTCTATGACAAGGTCAACGCCTTGGGCATCGGGGCGCAGGGGCTGGGCGGGCTCACCACCGTGCTGGATGTGAAGATACTGGATTATCCGACGCATGCGGCATCGAAACCGGTCGCGATCATCCCCAACTGCGCTGCGACAAGACATGTGCATTTCGAGCTTGACGGCTCGGGCAGGGCCGAGTTTGTGCCTCCCGATCTTTCGGATTATCCCGAGGTGAAATGGCAGCCTGCAGAGGATGCGAGGCGAGTGAATCTCGACAGCATCACCAAAGAACAGATAGGCGAGTGGCAGCCGGGTGAGACGATCCTGCTGTCGGGGAAATTGCTGACCGGCCGCGATGCCGCGCACAAGCGCATCGTCGAGATGCTCTCGCGCGGAGAAAAGTTGCCTGAGGGCGTGGATTTTAAGGATCGCTTCATTTATTATGTCGGGCCCGTCGATCCGGTAGGAGACGAGGCTGTCGGTCCGGCAGGCCCAACGACTGCGACCCGCATGGACAAGTACACCGAATCGATGCTGGGTGAAACCGGCTTGATCGGCATGGTGGGCAAGGCCGAGCGCGGCCCCCAGGCGATAGAGTCGATCAGGAAGCATGGGGCGGTTTACTTGATTGCGGTAGGAGGGGCGGCTTATCTTGTCTCTCGCGCGATAAGGAGTGCGAAGGTTCTGGCTTTTGCAGACCTTGGCATGGAGGCGATATACGAATTCGAGGTCCGCGACATGCCGGTTACGGTTGCCGTGGATAGCAAGGGGCGTTCGGTGCATGACATCGGGCCTCGTGAATGGAAGAAGCGCATCGGCATCATTCCGCTGCGCGAAATTTTATAGAGCGGGGTTCATAACCTCGATCCAAGAATTGGCGGGTCTCCCCGCATTGCAGGGTAGCAAACCTGGTCAGGTCCGGAAGGAAGCAGCCATAGTTATTTCTGCAAGTGCCGGGGGTAAGGCTCGCCTCCTTATGTAGGGCTGCTGGAGGGTTTGGTGAAGAAGCTGGTTTTCTGTTTTCTCTTGATGTTGTGCGGCAATGTGTGGGCGGTAGACGGAATATCCGTCGAGGCTGGAAATGGCAATGCGACGGATACGGAAAGGGTGGGCGCGATCTGGAACTTCAACCGCAACTGGTTCACCGACGGAAACTGGCAGGTGACAGGATTCTGGGAAGCCATGGTGGGCAGATGGCGCGGACACAGCAGCTTTGGCGACAATCAAAACGTGACGGATCTGGGGCTGACCCCGGTTTTCCGTCTGGTGCAGAAGAATCCGGGCAGCATCACGCCTTATCTCGAAGGCGCGATAGGCGCGCATCTGATTTCACCGGACTTCATCAATGGAGACCGCAGGTTCGGCAGCTCATTTCAGTTCGGCGACCATGTGGGCGCTGGCATCAGGCTGGGGGATCGCCTGCAGTATGACCTGGGTTATCGCTTTCAGCATCTCTCCAACGGTGGAATCAAGAAACCGAATCAGGGCATCAATCTGAATGAGGTTCATCTTATCTACCATTTTTGACGCGGTATAACTTGTCGGACACTTCGGTTCTTGCACGCAAATGGCGACCTAGGAACTTCGCGCAGCTGGCGGGGCAGGAGCATGTCGTCAGGGCGCTGACCAATGCGCTGACGCAGAATCGCCTGCATCACGCCTATCTTTTCACCGGCACACGAGGGGTCGGCAAGACCACGATCGCGCGCATCTTCGCAAAGTCGCTCAACTGCCTGACCGGAATCACGGCGACCCCCTGCGGTGAATGCAGCGCGTGCGTCGAGATCGACAGCGGGCGCTTCGTAGACCTGATCGAGCTGGACGCGGCTTCCAACACGCAGGTGGACAGCATGCGCGAGTTGCTCGAGAGCGCGCTATATGCGCCGACCAATGCGCGCTTCAAGGTGTACATCATAGACGAAGTGCACATGCTGTCGAAGTCCGCCTTCAATGCGATGCTGAAGACGCTGGAAGAACCTCCGCCTCATGTGAAGTTCATCCTGGCGACAACCGATCCGCAGAAGATTCCCGTCACGGTTCTGTCGCGCTGCCTGCAGTTCAACCTGAAGCAGCTGCCGCCTGCTCTGATCGCATCGCATCTGAAGCACGTGCTCGAACAGGAGGAGATCGAATTCGAACAGGGTGCGCTCAATCTCGTCGCGCGCGCAGCCCAGGGTAGCATGCGGGATGCGTTGAGCCTGATGGATCAGGCGATCGCCTTCTCTTCAGGCAAGATAGAGGAGGCTGCGATGCGCAGCATGCTGGGCGCGATCGATCAGGGATATCTTTTTGGCCTTTTGCATGCGTTGCAGCAAAAAGATGGCGCTGCGCTGCTGGCGATCGCAGACGACATGGCGGGGCGCAGCATCTCGTTCGAATCTGCGCTGCAGGAACTGGCATCCCTCCTGCATCGCATCGCGCTCGTGCAGTCCGTCCCAAAGGCAATCGCCGATGACGAACCCGAACGGGCGAGTCTTCTCGAGCTGGCAGCCGCTTTTACGCCGGAAGACATTCAGCTTTTCTATCAGATCGCGATACACGGATGTTCGGAAATCGATCTGGCGCCTGACGAATATGCAGGATTTACCATGACGCTGTTGCGCATGCTGGCGTTTTCTCCATCCAGGGAGATTCATCCGGTTGTACCGGCCGTGAGTCCGCCGGTTAAAATCGCACCGGTGAATGCGCCTCTAGAATCTAGCCCGCCGATCAGTACTCCAATGGATGAAGCGATGCCTGACTGGGTCGCGTTGACGGGAAGGCTGAAAGTGCAGGGCATGGCGCAGCAGCTTGCCAAGCATTGCGTGCTCGATTCGTTTTCAAATGATCAACTGGTTTTGCGTCTGGCCGAGGAGAACAAGCATCTGCAGACCAGGATGGCGACGGACAATCTGCAGGCCGCGCTTAAGGATCACTTCGGCAGGCCGATAAGGCTTACCATAGTGCTCGGCAAGGTGAGTTCGGCAACACCTGCCAAGATCGAGCAGCAGAATCAGCAGGAGAGGCAGGATCAGGCGAACGGTTCGATCGCAGAGGACGATTTCGTGAAGGATGCACAGGCCGAACTGGGTGCGAGCTTGGTGCCTGGCTCTATTAAACCGGTTCAATAGGAGCAGTCGTTATGATGAAGGGTGGATTGGGTGGCCTGATGAAACAGGCCCAGCAGATGCAGAAAAACATGCAGCAGGCGCAGGCCGAGCTTGCAAACATCGAGGTGGAAGGGCAGGCAGCCTCGGGCATGGTCAAGGTCAGCATGACCTGCGCTCATGAAGTGCGCCGCGTGTCCATCGACGAGAGCATGCTGTCCGACAAGGAAATGCTGGAGGACCTGATGGTGCTGGCATTGAACGATGCGGTGCAGAAGGTGACTGCAACCACCGAGCAGCGCATGAGCGCTTTCGGCGCGGGCATGGGCCTGCCGCCCGGGATGAAGCTTCCTTTTTGATGGCCTATCTCGATGAACTGATTGCGGCTTTGCGCTGCCTGCCTGGAGTGGGGCCAAGATCGGCTCAGCGCATGGCTTATCATCTGTTGCAGAGGGATCGCGCAGGCGCATTGAATCTGGCCTCGGCCCTGCAACAGGCGGCAACGCATATCAGGCATTGTTCGAGTTGCAACAATTTTTCCGAGCAGGAAATCTGCGGCCTTTGCGCATCGGGAAACCGGGATGAGCGCATGCTGTGTGTGGTTGAGATGCCGGCCGACCTCTTGATGATGGAACAGACGCAGTGCTATACAGGCATGTATTATGTGCTGATGGGCAGGCTTTCACCTCTTGACGGGATAGGATCTAAGGAATTGCATCTGGACAAGCTCATCAAACGCGTGCAGGAGCAGCCTTGCGAAGTGATACTGGCAACCAATTTCACGACGGAAGGGGAAGCCACGGCGCATTATCTTGCAACCCAGCTGCAATCGCTCGGGGTCAAGGTGTCGCGCATCGCGCGTGGCCTGCCTGTCGGAGGCGAACTGGAGCAGGTGGACAGCGGCACATTGGCACAGGCTGTGCTGGAAAGGCGCGAGCTGATCACATGAACGAGCAGGGCGAAAAATTGCAGAAGGTGCTGGCCCAGGCCGGATTCGGCTCTCGCCGCACCATGGAGGAATGGATAGCGGCAGGCCGCGTCAGCGTCAATGGCGAGCCTGCCACGCTTGGCATGCGCGTCCTCCCCGGCGATCTGGTCAAAACCGAACGGCGCACGATACGTGTCGGCGAGCGTTCGCATGCGGCGCGCGTGTTGCTGTACCACAAGCCGGAAGGTGAGATCGTAAGCCGCGACGACCCCGAAAAGCGTGCGAGCGTGTTCGACAAGCTGCCAAGGCTAAGAGGCCAGAAATGGATTGCCATCGGCCGGCTGGACTTCAATACCAGTGGCTTGCTGATCTTTACCACATCGGGGGAGCTTGCGAACCGGCTGATGCATCCCCGCTTCGAGGTCGAGCGCGAATATGCGGTGCGCGTTCAGGGAACCATGACCGAAGAGCAGATCAATCGCGTCCTGGAGGAAGGAGTCGAACTGGAAGACGGCCCCGTGACCTTCGAGAAACTGGAAGATCAGGGAGGCGAAGGATTCAATCACTGGTACCGGGTGATGCTGAAGGAAGGCAGGAACCGCATCGTGCGCCGCGCATTCGACGCGCTGGGGCTGCCTGTCAGCAGGTTGATACGTGTGCGATTCGGTATAATCAATCTGCCGCCTCGCCTGAAAAGGGGAATGACGGCGGAACTGGGGGAGGGGGAAGTCGCGCAGGTGCTCGATTGGGTAGGGCTGGTTCCGAATGAGATTGAGGCTGTAAAGGCTGAGGAAAAAGCCGCAGGGAAAACTGCCGGCCGGCCCCGTTCTGCAGGGCGTTTCAAGCGTTGAACGGTCAACGATAATTTCGGTGCAACCTGAATGGAAGAGCGTAACAACAAGACCATCGTCTGCAGCGTGCTTTTTTTAGATATCGTCGAATATTCTAAAAAATCCGTGACAGGACAAATCTCCCTGAAAGACAGGTTCAATGCCTATCTTGCAGAGGGGATCGCCGATGTGCCAGTCGCCGAGCGCATCATTCTGGATACGGGAGATGGCGCCGCGATCAATTTCCTGGGCGATGTCGAGGCGGCGCTTAATGCGGCGCTTCGCCTGCGCGCCAGCCTGTTAGCCGAAGATCCTTATGCCGAGCCGCAGCTGCTGGTTCGCATCGGCATCAATCTCGGGCCTGTGCGTCTGGTCCGCGATATCAACGGTCAGCCCAACATCGTGGGCGATGGCATCAATGTCGCGCAACGCATCATGGGCTTTGCGGAACCCAGCCAGATACTGGTGTCGCGCTCCTATTACGATGCGGTCTCGCGCCTGTCTCCCCAGTATCCCGGGATGTTCCACTACCAGGGATCGCGCACCGACAAACACGTCAGGGAGCACGAGATCTATGCGATAGGTTATCCGGGGGACCATACGGTAAGGCACATGTCGCCATCGACTGACAGGTTTCGGTCGATGTATGCGGCGATGCAGGACGGATTAAAAAAGATTGTGCGCCTGCCGGCAGCCTTGCCCGGAAAATTCAGGGACGCAGGCCTTGCAAGGCGCATCGTCTATGCCGCTGTTGTCCTCGTTTTTTTGGGAGTGCTGCCCTTGATGTTCAACAAGCGTCGCACCGTTGAACCGATTGCTGACGTGGCGCCCGTCGTGGCGCCAAAGGCGGCCTCGTCAGTGGCGGCTGCATCATCGGTCGCAGCAGCCGCTTCAGTAGCAGCAATCTCGTCAGTCGAGAAAGCTTCTTCAGTCGCCGCAGCCTCTTCGGTTTCTGCCGCCACTCCGGCCTCTTCTGTCCTGCCTGCTAAACCCAGGCTGGCCAAGGAGGCCGAGAAGAAGCCCGTGAAGCGCATCGTGCGAGCCGAAAAAAAGCCCGCAGAATATCATGACAGGCCTGTTGAAAGTCGCGCAATAACCAAGGCGGAACCGGACAAAAAAACAGACAAAAAAGTGGACATGAAGGTGGAGGCTGCCGAGGTATTGAAGGAGTCGCGCATCATCGTGAGCTGCAAGGAGAAGGTTAAATTGTACCTCGATGACGTTGCAAAAGGAGAGGCTGGTCCTTCGGCCGCGACGCTCTTGGTCAAGCCGGGAAAGCACATGCTGATCATTTCGTACAGAAGCTCCAGCGTTGCCAGCAAGGTAGTAGAGGTCGATCCGGGAAAAACCCTCAGGCTGCAGCCCAAAGAGTGCAACTAGCCATGGACAGTCACGCAAACACGCATCATGGGAGGGAGCGATGATTAAGCAGCTCGGTCGCTACGAGATGCTGTGCGAACTTGGCCAGGGCGCAATGGGCGTGGTCTACAAGGCGCGCGATCCGCTGATAGACCGGGTAGTCGCCATCAAGACCATCAATCTCGGACTCGCGCTCGACGAGAAGGAAGAATACGAGGGGCGTTTCTACCAGGAAGCGAGGGCTGCAGGCAGGCTCAACCATCCGAACATCGTGACCATCTATGATGTGGGCAAGAGCGGGAACATCGCCTTCATCGCGATGGAGTTTTTGCAGGGAAGCGAATTGCGAGACCTGCTGCGCGAGGAACGCGGCATGCCGGTCAGTCAGATCGTCGACATCGTCGCCCAGGTGGCGGAGGGGCTTTCCTATGCGCACCAGCATGGGATCGTGCATCGCGATATCAAACCTTCCAACATCATGCTGGTCAGGGATGGGCGCATCAAGATCACGGACTTCGGCATAGCGCGCATGCCTTCATCGGCGGTGCACACGCAAACTGGAATGGTCCTGGGTTCGCCCAAATACATGTCGCCCGAACAGGTGCTGGGCAAGGAGATCGACAGGCGTTCAGACATATTCTCGCTGGGCGTGATGCTTTATGAAATGCTCACTGGGACTTCGCCCTTTGTCGGCGAAAACGTGAACGCGATCATGTATCAGACGCTGAACCTGGTGCCTCCTGCGCCAAGCACCTTGAATCCCGAAGTGCCCGACATGCTCAACTTCATCGTTGCCAAGGCGCTGGCCAAAGGAGTGGAGGATCGCTATCAGAATGCGCTGGATCTGGCAAAGGACCTGCGTGCCTGCCGCGATACGCTGCCCAGTTCTGAGAGGAAGGCACAGCTCGTTCCCGCAGAAAAAACCAGGCTCAATGGGCTTGCGATCGCGGAGCAGGCCGAGGATCTCGCTCCCTCGACTCTGGGGTTGTCCAGATCCTTCGACTCATCCGAGGCGACTCTGCGCCTGGCCGCCTTGACCGCAGATCCGGCGGATGTCGACGAGCTTTCAAAAACCCTCAAGGTTGGCAAGGCTGCAGCCCGCCCTGTCGTCGATGATAGTCAGAAACAGGAAGAGTCTGCAGGGAGATTCAAGCTGCTGGTGCTGGGGCTTACTGTGCTGGTTCTGGCCGTCATGTTCTTCCTCCATTGAATCATGCTTTTCGTCCTTAGGCCATCGAGGACATATCTCTTTCTTCTGGTTTTCACCCATCTGACCCTGATCATCTCTGTTCTTTTGACGGACCTTGATGCATGGGCGCGCATCAGTCTCGCGCTTTTGATCGTAGCCAGCCTTCTTCATCAATGGCGTCTTCATGTGCATAAGGGATGGCAGAGTTTTTTCCTGGAACAAGGCCGGTTGCGCATCAGAACCGCGGCCGGCATTGAAGTCGCGGGCGAGCTTCTGGATGGGGCTGTCGTGACGCCCTTCTGCGTTGCGCTTTGTGCAAGACTCAAAGGCAGAAGGCAGTGCCGGTTGATCTTTAGCGATGCGCTTGGCGCTGACGCGCACAGGAAGCTGCGCGTGCGTCTCAGATATGCTCAGTAATTTCGCGGGATGAGGATGGTGGGCTTGGGATTTTCCTGAGTCTCCGGGTAATCCCTGCTATAGTGCAGTCCGCGGCTTTCGTGGCGCGATAGCGCGCTTTTCACGATCAGGTCTGCATTGGTGACCAGGTTGCGCAGCTCGAGCAGGTCCGAGCTGACATGGAAATGCGCATAGTACTCGTCGATCTCGTGTTGCAGCAGCTGGACGCGGTGCATGGCGCGCTGCAGGCGCTTGTTGGTGCGCACGATGCCGACATAGTCCCACATGAAATGGCGCAGCTCAGCCCAGTTGTGGGCGATCACGATCTCTTCGTCTGCATCGGTCACCTGACTGTCGTCCCACGCTGGCAGGATGAGGGGCGCTTCTCGCGGCTGGCTCAATATGTCGCGGGCTGCCGCATCTGCAAACACCAGGCATTCGAGCAGGGAGTTGCTGGCAAGGCGGTTTGCGCCGTGCAGCCCGCTGTATGCGGTCTCTCCTACCGCGTAAAGATTCTTGACGTCGGTGCGCGCGTCGAGGTCGGCGACCACGCCGCCGCAGGTATAGTGGGCGGCTGGCACGACGGGGATGGGCTCCTGGCTGATGTTGATGCCGAGCGTGAGGCAGCGTGCGTAGATGTTCGGGAAATGCTCCTGCAGGAATTCCACGGACTGATGAGAGATGTCGAGATAGACGCAATCCAGTCCGCCCTTTTTCATCTCGTAATCGATGGCCCTTGCGACGACATCTCGTGGAGCAAGTTCTGCGCGCTCGTCGTGAGCGGGCATGAAGCGCGTCCCGTCCGGCAGCTTCAGTATCCCGCCTTCGCCGCGAACGGCTTCGCTGATCAGGAACGATTTTGCATGAGGATGATAAAGACAGGTCGGATGAAACTGTATGAATTCCATGTTGGCCACTCGACACCCTGCGCGCCATGCCATCGCGATGCCGTCGCCCGTCGAGGTGTCGGGATTGGTCGTGTAGAGATAGACCTTGCCGCTTCCGCCTGTTGCCAGGATGGTATGCTGTGCGGAGATCGTGACTACCTCGTCGGTCTTCGTATCCAGCGCATAAACGCCATAACAGCGGTTGTCTGAAAGGCCTAACTTCTTCCCTGTGATCAGGTCGACCGACATGTATCCTTCGAGAAGCGTGATGTTGGGATGATGCAGCACCTTGTGCGACAAGGTCTTCTGAACGGCAAGTCCTGTCGCGTCGGCGGCATGGATGATGCGCCGCCTGTCGTGGCCGCCTTCGCGAGTGAGGTGATAGCCCGTGTCGCTGCTTCTGTCCTCGGTGAAGGGGACGCCCTGGGATACCAGCCAGTCTATCGCCTGCTTGCCGTGTTCGACGACGAAGCGCGTGGCGGTTTCATCGCACAGACCGGCGCCTGCGATCAGCGTGTCGCGCATGTGCGCTTCAGGCGTGTCGTCGCCTGAAAGCACTGCCGCAATGCCGCCTTGCGCCCAGCTGCTCGCGCCGTCGAGCAGGGACTTCTTGGTGATCAGGCCGATTTTCTTCTGGTCGGCAAGCTTGAGCGCCAGCGTGAGGCCGGCCAAGCCGCTGCCGATAATCAAGGTGTCGAATTCCAGCAATTGTTTTCTCGCTTGATGAGTATGGGGGAACTATAGCATGTTGCATGCGGTCGGATGCGGTTTGGCTGGTGCTTAGGCTCGCGAGACTGACGAAGTGAACTGCAGCGGTTATAATTAGAGTTGCGACGGATTTTATCGGGATAGGGATGGGCGATAAAGAAGTAGATCAACAGCTGGTGGAACGTGTGCAGCGCGGGGACAAGCACGCCTTCGACCTGCTGGTTGCAAAATATCAACGCAAGCTGGGGCGGCTTATCTCGCGCTTCGTGCGCAATGCATCCGAGGCTGAGGACGTCACCCAGGAGGCTTTCGTCAAGGCCTACCGCGCATTGCCCGGGTTCCGCGGGGACAGCGCCTTTTATACCTGGCTTTACAGAATCGGCATCAATACGGCCAAAAACTACCTGCTCGCCAACAAGCGCCAGCCGGCCGCGAATACCCCCTTTGACACGGAAGAAGCAGAAACCTTCGAGGAAGCTGGTTTTTTGCATGAAGTCAGCACGCCTGAAAATGAACTCATGAGCAAACAGGTTGTCAACACCGTGCAGCAAGCCTTGCAACAGTTGCCGGAAGATTTGCGCAGCGCCCTGACGCTGCGGGAGATTGAAGGTTTAAGTTATGAAGAAATCGCAAACGTGATGAACTGCCCTGTCGGCACGGTGCGATCGAGAATTTTCAGGGCGCGCGAGGCGGTCGCGGAAAAATTGCGTCCGCTGTTGGAAACCAGTCAAGGCAATAGGTGGTAAAAATGAAACACGATATCTCTGCGCTGATGGATGGCGAACTGTTCGAGGATGAGGCGGAAATCCTTCTCGGCCAGATCAGACGCGATCCCGGAATATACGCCGATTGGGCCGTTTATCACATGATAGGTGATGTGCTGCGCCAACCCGAATGCATACATCGCGACATGACTGAGCGTGTCAGCGAAAGATTGCGCAACGAGGCGACTGTCCTGGCGCCGCGAAGTCGGGCGCTGAAACAGAAAGCACGGGTGTTTGCGCTGTCCGCTGCGGCATCCCTGATGGCGGTCGGCATGGTCGCCTGGATGACGCTGCAGATCAATCCCGAAACATCTCCGCAGCTTGCGATGCAGCAGTCCGGAATGCGGCCTGTCAATCTGCAGATACAGCCTGCGGCGGACGACTACCTGATGGCTCATCAGGAGTTTTCCCCCAGCAACGACATGAATGGCGGCGCGTCCTACATACATACCGTGACGTATAGCCCGGAGGAAAAGCTTCAATGAAGGCATGGGTTGGAGTTTTCGGCCTGATGCTGGCCTTCAATGCCAGCGCGGCCGGGGGGCAGTCTACCCTGGATCTGCTCAAGGCGATTGCGTTTGCAGGACATCAGACCGATTACAGCGGCGTTTTCGTATACCAGTACGGCAATCACGTCGAGACTTCCATGATTTCCCATGTCGTCGATGCGAACGGGGAGTATGAGAAGCTCGAAGGTCTGGATGGACCCAAGCGCGAAATCATACGCCATCGCGAGCAGGTCTGGTGTTACAGGCAGAATCAGATGGTTCAGGTCGAGAGCAGGAAGGGAAAAGGCAAGTTTCCAATGCTGTTGCCAGATCAGCTTTCCGCATTGAGCGAGAACTACAAGGTCAAGGAAGCCGGGACCGACAGGGTGGCAGGATATGAGACCCGGGTATTGCTTTTCCAGCCCAGGGACAAGCTGCGCTATACGCGCAAGGTCTGGGTGGATATGGGGACCGGATTGCTGCTCAAGTCCGCCGTGCTGAACGACAAGAACCAGATCGTCGAACAATATGCCTTCACCGAACTGAAGGTGGGCAAGGATGTCGACAGGTCATGGATTGCATCGGATGAAGTCAAGAGTCTGCCGGGAGTGGGGCAGATGAACCAGGACAAGGCCGAGCAGACCGTGAACAGCGGCTGGGTGGTGGATGCGCTGCCTGGCGGTTTCAAGAAGACGACAGAGCTCGTGAGACCCATGCATGGCAACCATGCGCCGGTGACTCAGCTCGTGTTTTCCGATGGTCTTAGCGCAATATCGGTTTTTGTCGAGCCTGTCAGCGCGAATGAAAATGAGAAGGAAGGCCTCTCCAGCCGCGGTGCGGTCAATCTCTACAGCAAGATCGTGGACGGCCACGTGTATCACGTGGTCGGAGAAGTGCCGCCGATCACGGTGATACAGGTTATCAATTCGATAAGATATAACGGGAAATAATGCTGGAGACACGTGCCATTGTCATTCAATCCTACGCCGATTCTGCCGAGGTCATAGGCAGCGGCGGCAGCGGCTGTTCGGCCTGCGATGGCAGGGGCTGCGGCTCGAAGAAACTGACCCAGCTTTTTTGCAGCAAGCCTCGCCAGTTCAAGGTGGACAATCGCATCCATGCGGACGTGGGAGACGAGGTGGTCGTCTGCGTGCCGGATGGCGCGGTGTTGCGCGGGGTTGGCCGCGTTTATCTGCTGCCTCTGGTCTTCATGTTTTCAGGCGCTTTGTTGGCGGGGCAGAGCGATGCCCATGCTGCAGCGGGCGCACTGTCTGGACTCCTGGTCGGATTTTTGCTGGCGAAATGGTTATCCGCGCGCAGCCTCCGCCAGCAACCTTATATAGCGAGGCTGGCGCGCGAATAATTTTCGATGAGGTGATTGCATGCTTGGAAAGTGTATCAACATCATACTTTTTTCTGTTGCGTTGGTATCTGCTGCGGTGGCGGGCGAACTGCCGGACTTCAGCGGTTTGGTTGAAAAGCAGGGGCCCGCGGTCGTCAACATCAGCACCACGCAGCATGTTTCACAGCAGACGGTTTCCGGCATTCCAGAGAACGATCCCTTCTTCGAATTCTTCAGGCGCTTTGCGCCGATCGAGCCGCGCGACCAGGAGACGAATTCGCTGGGCTCCGGATTCATTCTGAGCTCCGATGGCTACATCATGACCAACTCTCATGTGGTCGATCATGCCGACAAGATCACGGTGCGCCTGACTGACAAGCGCGAATTTTCGGCGCGCGTGATCGGCGTTGACAGAAAGACGGACATCGCGCTGCTCAAGATAGATGCGACCAATCTGCCCAGGGTCGTGATAGGGGACCCAAACAAGCTCAAGGTCGGCGAATGGGTGGTCGCGATCGGTTCTCCTTTCGGCTTTGACAACAGCGTGACGGCAGGCATCGTGAGCGCCAAGGGGCGCTCCTTGCCGCAGGACAATTATGTTCCTTTCATCCAGACCGATGCTGCGATCAATCCCGGCAACTCAGGCGGACCGCTCTTCAACATGAACGGCGAGGTGGTGGGCATCAACTCGCAGATTTACACGCGTTCCGGAGGGTTCATGGGTTTGTCCTTCGCGATACCGATAGACGTCGCCAATCAGGTCGCTGACCAACTGCGCACCAAGGGCATGGTGACGCGCGGCAGGATAGGCGTGACGATACAGGAGATGACGCGGCAGCTCGCCGAGTCATTCGGTCTTGCGCAGCCCAATGGTGCGCTGGTCAGCAGCGTCGAGAAGGGCGGGCCTGCCGACAAGGCTGGCATAGAGGCGAGCGACGTGATCCTGAAGTTTGACGGCAAGACTGTTGCAAATTCGGGCGATCTGCCGCGCATCGTGGCTGCAGCAAAGCCTGGAAGCAAGGCGGTGGTCGACCTGTGGCACAAGGGGGCAGCGAAGCAGGTGACGGTGCTCGTCGGGAAAATGCCGGATGACGGCAAGCTTGCAAAGGCCGGCAAGGGCGCATCCGGTCAGGACGAGAAAACCATCGCAAGGCTGGGCGTTGCGCTTAGCGAGCTGACGCCGGAGCAGCTTGCGGATCTGGGAATCAAGGGAGGCTTGCTCGTCCAAGCCGTGAAGGGGAAGTCTGCGGTTTCTTCCGGAATCCAGCCGGGCGACGTGATTGTGGCGATAGGCAATGTTCCCTTGAATTCGCTTGATCAGCTAAAGGACATCGTCAAGCAGTTGCCCAAGGGTCATAATGTTGCGCTTCTGGTGCGCAGGGATGATGCGGTTTTTTATGTGGCGATCAGGCTCGATGACAATTGATGCATGAGTTCACCTGCATGTAATGCCTAAATCGGCTAGAATTCGCGCTTTGCGAAATTGTCCGTCACGGCGGTCTAAACTGGAATCCCATGCAGCTGATCCGTAATTTCTCTATCATCGCCCACATCGATCACGGCAAGTCGACATTGGCCGATCGCATCATCCATTTGTGTGGAGGTTTGTCCGACCGCGAAATGGAAGCCCAGGTGCTCGATTCGATGGACATCGAGCGCGAGCGCGGCATCACGATCAAGGCGCAGACCGCTGCGTTGAGCTACAAGGCGCGCGATGGCCAGACCTACAACCTCAACCTGATCGACACGCCGGGGCATGTGGACTTCTCCTACGAGGTCTCGCGTTCCCTGGCCGCGTGCGAAGGAGCGCTTCTGGTGGTCGATGCGTCCCAGGGCGTTGAGGCGCAGACGGTCGCCAATTGCTATACCGCGCTCGACCTGGGTGTTGAAGTCGTGCCAGTGCTGAACAAGATCGATCTGCCTTCTGCCAATCCGGACAATGCGATCGCCGAAATCGAGGACGTGATCGGCATAGAGGCGCACGATGCGGTGCGCTGTTCGGCCAAGACCGGTGAAGGCGTAGAGGATGTGCTGGAGACGCTGATACAAAAGGTCCCGGCTCCCAAGGGGGATGTGGATGCGCCCTTGCAGGCACTGATCATCGACTCGTGGTTCGACAACTATGTCGGCGTCGTGATGCTGGTGCGCGTGATGAACGGCACGATCAGGCCCAAGGAAAAGATCCTCTTCATGGCGACCGGCGCGCATCATCTGACCGAGCATGTCGGGGTGTTCACGCCCAAGTCGCAGCACAGGGATGCGCTGAGCGCAGGACAGGTGGGCTTCGTGATCGCGGGCATCAAGGAATTGAAGGCGGCGAGGGTGGGCGACACCATAACGCATCTGGCAAAGCCTGCTGAGCATGCGCTTCCCGGATTCAAGGAAGTCCAGCCCCAGGTCTTCGCGGGTCTTTTCCCGGTGGAGTCGAACCAGTACGAGGCGCTGCGCGACTCTTTGGAAAAGCTCAAGCTGAACGACGCAGCGCTGCAATATGAGCCGGAGGTTTCTCAGGCGCTGGGTTTCGGTTTCCGCTGCGGTTTTCTCGGGCTTTTGCACATGGAGATAGTGCAGGAGAGGCTGGAGCGGGAATTCGACATGGACCTCATCACCACCGCCCCGACGGTGATCTATGAGGTGGAGCTAAGGGACGGCACCGTGGTGTCCGTGGACAATCCTTCAAAGATGCCGGATCCTTCCAGGATCGCCGAGATACGCGAGCCCATCGTGACGGTCAACCTATACATGCCGAACGAATACGTCGGCTCCGTGATCACGCTTTGCACGCAAAAGCGCGGCTCGCAGATCAACATCAGCTATCATGGCAAGCAGGTGAAGCTGGTCTACGAAATGCCGATGGCGGAAATCGTGATGGATTTCTTCGACAGGCTGAAATCGGTCTCGCGCGGCTATGCCTCCATGGATTACGAATTCAAGGAATACAGGGCTGCGGATGTGGTCAAGGTGGACATGCTGATCAACGGCGACAAGGTGGATGCGCTGGCGGTGATCGTGCATCGCGCAAACAGCCAGTACAGGGGGCGCGAGGTGGCGGCCAAGATGCGCGAGCTGATCCCGCGCCAGATGTACGATGTCGCGATACAGGCGACCATAGGCTCGAACATCATCGCGCGCGAGAACGTCAAGGCGATGCGCAAGAACGTGCTCGCCAAGTGTTATGGCGGCGACATCTCGCGCAAGAAGAAGTTGCTCGAGAAGCAGAAGGCGGGCAAGAAACGCATGAAGCAGGTGGGCAACGTCGAGATTCCGCAGGAGGCCTTTTTGGCCATCCTGCGTGTGGATGAGTAAGTGCCCGTTTAATCAAAATTTCAAGGAATAAAGATGGATTTCGCTCTGATCATGTTCGTGGTGCTGCTGGTGACAGGCAGCATCTGGCTTCTGGACAAGTTTTGGCTGGCAGAAAACAGAGGAAAAGGCGTGGAAGACCCATGGTGGGTCGAGTATGCGAAGAGCTTCTTCCCGGTCATCCTGGTCGTGTTCTGCATACGCTCTTTTCTGGTCGAGCCTTTCAAGATCCCTTCAGGCTCGATGATCCCGACGCTGCATGTCGGGGACTTCATCCTGGTGAACAAGTATACCTACGGCATCAGGCTGCCGATCATCGACCAGAAGATCATCAAGATCAACGATCCGCAGCGCGGCGACGTGATGGTGTTCCACTATCCTGAAAACCCTTCGGTCGACTACATCAAGCGCGTGGTGGGCGTTCCTGGCGATGTGATCGAATACAGGAACAAGCTGCTCACCATCAACGGGAAGGTGCAGCCTCAGCAGCCAGAGGGGGATTACAATTATGTCGAAAGCGGGTTGAATTTCGTGCATACGGAGCGGCGCTCCGAGTTGCTGGGAAACAAGCGCCACGACATCCTGATCAATCCGGACATGCCCAACGTGCATATGGGCTCGGTCGCGGACTTTCCGGGACGGGAGAACTGCATATATGATGAGGACTCGGTGCGCTGCACTGTGCCTGCTGGAAGCTACTTCATGATGGGCGACAATCGCGATAACAGCCGCGACAGCCGCTACTGGGGTTTCGTGCCCGACAAGGAAATCGTCGGCAAGGCATTTTTCATCTGGATGAATTTTTCCGACTTGAAGCGCATCGGTTTGTCTGTCAATTGAGGCAAGGGGGAAACAGTATGAATATTTCTAGACCTGGCATGCAGAAGGGCATCACGCTCTCCGGGCTGATCATCACCGCATTCGTGCTCGTGCTGGTTGTGTCCACGGGGTTGAAGCTGGTTCCCGCATACATCGAGAATGCCGATATACAGAAGGTGTTCAATGAAGTCTCCAACGATCCGGCGATGCAAAAGGCATCTTTGAACGACATCAGGATTTCTTATGCGAGGCGCGCCTCCATCGACAATATCCAGGCGATCAAGGCCGAAGACATCGATGTCGACACGAGCTCTGGAAAGCCTGTGTTGAGTGCGAGCTATTTCGTCAAGATTCCGCTTGCCGGAAACATCAGCTTCTATCTCGATTTCAATCCAACCAGTGGGAAGGGCTGAAGAAAATCTGTCCCGGCGGCTGGGGCATGAGTTCAGGGATGCCGGGCTGCTCGAGCGCGCGCTGACCCATCGCAGCCATGCGCCAGCGCATTACGAGAGGCTGGAGTTTTTGGGCGACAGCATACTGGGCTGCGTGATCTCCAAATTCCTGTATGGCGAGTATCCGGAAATGAGCGAGGGGGATCTTTCGAGATTGAGGTCCAACCTCGTCAAGGAATCGACCCTCGTGGTGTTTGCTGAACAACTGGAACTCGGAAGTCACTTGAGGCTGGGCGAGGGAGAGCGCAAGAGCGGCGGGTCGCGCAGGCCATCGATACTCGCGGATGCCGTCGAGGCATTGATAGGCGCGATATTTCTGGATGGCGGATTCGAATCTGCTGAGCGCGCCGTCCTCAACCTCTATGTGCCTTATCTCGAAAAGCTCGACGTGAAGACGCTGGG
The DNA here is from genome assembly GCA_021782365.1 of Pseudomonadota bacterium. Taxonomy (GTDB): domain Bacteria; phylum Pseudomonadota; class Gammaproteobacteria; order Burkholderiales; family Gallionellaceae; genus Gallionella. The sequence continues at coordinate 210,163 of JAJXVB010000001.1, read as the reverse complement.
CAAGGATGCCAAGACCCTGCTTCAGGAATATCTGCAGGGGCACCGCCTTGCTCTGCCGCATTACAGCGTGATCGACACCGAAGGCGGCGCGCACGAGCAGATGTTCAGGGTCGAATGCGCGGTACCCGCGCTCAAGATTGTCACGCAGGGAACCGGCAGCAGCCGCCGCAATGCCGAGCAGCAGGCTGCGGCTCAAGCCTATCAAAAGATTGGAAAAAAACATGAATGAAGAGTCAATGCAGGACGGGGATTTTCGCAGCGGTTACATCGCGATCGTCGGACGCCCCAACGTGGGCAAGTCCACGCTGCTGAATCATCTGATCGGACAGAAGATCAGCATCACATCGAGCAAGGCGCAGACCACGCGCCACCGCATACACGGCATCTATACCGATGAACGCGCCCAGTTCGTGTTCGTCGACACGCCGGGGTTCCAGTTGAGGCATCTCAATGCTTTAAACCGCGGCATGAACCGCGTGGTGACCAGCAGTCTCAGGGACGTGCAGGTGGTCTTGTACGTCCTGGAAGCGCTGCGCTATGACGAGCGTGACCAGGAGGTGCTGAAGCTCTTGCCGGACAACCGGCCCGTCGTTCTGGTGATTAACAAGATCGACTCGGTCGAGGACAAGGGCAAACTTTTCGATTTTGCAGAGAGGGTCGGAAAGGATTTCAAGTTTGCCCATATCGTTCCGGTGAGCGCGAAATTCGGAAAGCAGATGGATGAGCTAAGAGAGACGCTGCGCAGCCTGTTGCCCGAAGGCGGCCTGATCTATGATCCGGACGATGTGACGGACAGAAGCGAGCGCTTCCTGGCTGCGGAAATCCTGCGCGAGAAGGTCTTCCGCCTGACGGGAGAAGAGCTGCCTTATTCCGTGAGCGTCGTGATAGAGGCTTTCAAGACGGAAAAGAATCTGCGCCGGATCAATGCGGCCATCCTCGTCGACAAGGATGCGCACAAGGCGATGCTGCTGGGCAAGAAGGGCGAGAAGATCAAGGAGATCGCATCGCAGGCGAGGCTCGACATGGAAAAGCTCTTCGATGGAAAGGTGTTTCTCGAGGTGTTCATCAAGGTGCGCAGCGGCTGGGCGGATGACGCGCGCATGCTGCAGTCGCTGGGGTATGAGTGAGCGGCCGGAAATTGAGAAGAGATAAACGGTGACAAACCGGCAGAGCAGGCAACAGGACGAGCTCTCATTCGTGCTGCATTCCCGCCCTTTCCGGGAAACCAGCCTGTTGCTCGATGTGTACAGCCGCCAGCATGGCAGGCTCGCGATAGTGGCGAGGGGGGCCAGGCGCCCGGGTTCTGCATTGCGCGGCGTGCTGATGAATTTCCAGCCGCTGCTTTTGTCCTGGTTTGGCAAGGGCGAGGTGAAAACGCTGCATTCCGCGCAGTGGCAGGGCGGGCAGCCTTGCCTTAAGGGTACGGCGCTGATGTGCGGGTTCTATCTCAACGAGCTGCTGGTCAACATGCTGGCGCGCGACGACCCGCACGAGCGCCTGTTCGATTACTATCGCGCAACGCTCTACCGGCTGGCGCATGAGTCAGACCATGCGGCGAGCCTGCGTTGCTTCGAGAGGCATCTGCTTCAGGAACTCGGCTACGCGGTTGAGCTCGAAAAAGAGGCGGACAGCGGCAAACCCATACAGCCCGAAATTTGCTATCGTTACGTCGTGGAGAAGGGCGCCTTGCCGGATGACGGCACAGACGGGATGAAGGTGCCGGGCAAGACGCTGCTGGCGATGGCGGAGGATGACTATGAAGACCCCGTGGTGGTGCAGCAGAGCAAGCAGCTGATGCGCATGCTGCTCAATCACCACCTTGGCGGCAAAGTGCTGCATACACGTGAATTGATCAAGGATCTGCAAAAAAAATGATTAAACTCGGACTGAACATAGACCATATCGCCACGCTGCGCCAGGCGCGCGGCGCGCGCTATCCCAATCTGGTTCGCGCGGCGCTGATCTGTGAAGAGGCGGGAGCGGATGCGATCACCTTGCATCTTCGTGAAGACCGCCGCCACATCCAGGACAAGGATGTGATCGTTTTGCGCGAGATGCTGCAAACCCGCATGAACCTGGAATGCGCGGTCACGGACGAGATGATAGACAATGCGCTCATCATAAAGCCGCACGACCTTTGCATGGTGCCAGAGCGGCGCGAGGAGCTGACGACGGAAGGGGGGCTCGATGTCATACGCTATTTCGACGCCATCAAATCCGCCTGCGAGCGCTGTGCCGACGCAGGCATACGCGTGTCCCTGTTCATCGATCCCGATGTCAGGCAGATCGACGCCGCGTGCAGGACAGGCGCTCCCGTAATTGAACTGCATACGGGAAGATATGCGGAAGCCGACAGCGTTCCTGCAAGGAAGGAAGAGCTCGATCGCATACGCTATGCGGCAGCGCACGCCAACCATCAAGGTTTGCAGGTGAACGCAGGCCACGGGCTGCATTACCACAACGTTCAGGATATCGTCGCGATTCCTGACATCGTCGAGCTCAACATCGGTCATGCGATCATCGCCGAATCGCTGTTCATCGGGCTGGATCAGGCCGTGCGCAAGATGAAAGCGCTCCTGACGGCGGGAAGTCAGTAGGCATGATCTTCGGCATAGGCACGGACATCGTCGAATATGCACGCATCGAGTCGATGTGGCAGCGCCATCAGGAGAGACTCGCTGAGCGCCTGCTGAGCCGCTTGGAGCTTGCTGAATACGGCGGCCACGCCGATCCCGCGCGGCTTCTTGCAAAACGGTTTGCCGCAAAGGAGGCGTTTGCCAAGGCGCTGGGCAGCGGCCTTAGGCATCCCGTCAATCTCACGGCGATCAGCGTTGTGCACGACGGGCTGGGAAAGCCCGTGCTGCAGTTCGAGCCGGAGCTTCGCACCTATCTCGCGCAGGCCGGCATCGGCGCGCATCATCTATCCATCAGCGACGAGAAAAGCATGGCCGTCGCATTCGTCGTGCTTGAGACAGCGGGGTAAACATGGGTTTGGGGCCAGTCATGCTGGATGTGCAGGGGACTGAGCTGACCTCCGAGGACGAGGCCAGGCTCTTGCATCCTCTTGTGGGCGGAGTGATCCTCTTCAAGCGGAATTTTTCATCGGTAGCCCAGCTCGTCTCGCTGACTTCCGCGATACGCGCGCTGCGCAGCACGCCGCTGCTGATCGCGGTGGACCATGAAGGCGGGAGAGTGCAGCGCTTCCAGGAAGGATTCACGAAAATTCCTGCGATGCGGGAGTTAGGCAGGATATGGGATCACCATCCCCAGCGTGCGCGCCATCTGGCCCATCAGGCAGGTTATGTGCTGGGTGCCGAGCTGCGCGGATGCGGCGTGGATTTCAGCTTCACGCCTGTATTAGACATCGATCATGGAAGCAGCAGCGTGATCGGGGACCGAGCCTTTCACAGCGACCCTCAGGCGGTGTCCGAGCTTGCGCACCACCTTCAGCTGGGACTCAGGCAGGCGGGCATGCAGACGGTGGGCAAGCATTTTCCGGGCCACGGCTTTGTCGTCGCGGACTCGCATCTCGCGGTTCCCGTCGACGAGAGGAAATTCGTGGACATCGAGCTTTGCGATCTCGTGCCTTTCAGGCAGATGATCTCATTCGGGCTCACGGCGATCATGCCGGCGCATGTGATCTATCCCGAAGTGGACGATCGCCCTGCGGGATTTTCGCCAATCTGGCTCAAGGATATCCTGCGCGGCAGGCTGGGTTTCGAAGGTTGCATCTTCAGCGACGACTTGAGCATGGAAGGAGCGACGGTCGCAGGCGGGATAGTTCAGCGCGCGTCAGCCGCGCTGAATGCCGGATGCGACATGGTGCTGGTTTGCAACAAGCCTGAATCGGCCGACGAGTTGCTTTCAGGTCTGCACTGGGAGATGCCGGTGATGAGCCGCGCCCGTTTGACGCACATGCGCGGTGCGCCGCATCCCGTCACCCTTGCCAAACTGCACGAGGACGGGAATTTTTTGAAGGCGCTAAAGGATGTGTCCGGAATAGGCGTGAGCGAGCCTGAGTTACCCTTGGCCTAGCTTTTTTGAGATAATTCGAGCGTATCTTCGTCGGGAATGAGAACATGAGTGAGTTACAGGCGGCGTTGCTGGCCATAGGCGCGGGAGTGGTGCTTCTGGTCTACCTCTTTGGCTGGTGGAAGCAGCGCCAGTACAGGCGCAGGTTTTCGGAGGCATTCGGAGAGAGCAAGGAAGATGCGCTATATGGAATTGATAGCGCCCCCATCGATCCTTCGATCGAAATGATCAACGTCGATGCATTGGATGCGCTGGATGCAGAGCTTGAAGAGCCTGCCGAATTTTCCGCGGCACCGGAGCCTACCGAACCCTGCGTGCTGCTCGATGCGCGCTTTGATTTCATCATCGAGCTGCATCTGACAGAGCCTGCCACGAGCGCCGTGCTGGACGGTCTTTGGCAGCGCAAGTTTGATTTCCACAAGCCGCTTTATGTTTGCGGTCTCACGGTGCGCACCGAAACCTGGGAAAGAGCGGTGCAGGAGTCGCCTGCGCTCTACAAACAGTTCAGAGTCGCGCTGCAACTTCTGGACAGGGGGGGCGTGATCAGTTCTGCGAAGCTTGGGGACTTCCGCGATCTCGTCCTGGGGATAGCCAAGCGCATCAACGCGGACACCCAGCTTCAGGACATGCAGGAAGCCCATCGCGAGGCGCAGGCTTTCGATGCATTCTGCGCAGAGGTGGACCAGATGGTGGGCGTGAATCTCTTGCCGCCTGGCAATCGCCAGCTTCAAGGTTCAAAGATTTCGGAGGCCGCTTCGCTTGCCGGCATGAAGCTGGAATCGGACGGCGCATTCCATCTTTTCGATTCTTTGGGGCGTACCCTGATGACGCTTGCAAACATGGACGGATCGCCGTTCCAGCACCTCACGTTGCCTCACGCGACATGCAGCGGGCTTACGCTGATGCTCGATGTTCCGAGGGTCGAGAATCCGGCCGAAACCTTTGATAGCATGGTGAAGCTCGCCCATGCCCTGGCCCGCGACATGCAGGTCAATCTGGTCGATGATCACCGCGTCCAGCTCACCGATGCGGGCCTTGACCTGATACGCGCGAAGATCGCCGAGGTCGAAGCCAGAATGCGCGAGAACAGGCTGATTCCCGGCAGTGCAGAGGCGCTCAGGATATTCTCCTGATGGGCGCAGCGAAGGCCAGGGTCGCCGAGTTGCGCAGGCAGATCGCGCAATACGACTATTGGTATTACGTGAAGGATGCGCCGCTCGTTCCGGATGCCGAATACGACAGGCTCTTCTTTGAACTGAAGGCGATTGAGGAGCAGCACCCGGATCTTTGCAGTCCCGATTCCCCCACACAGCGGGTTGGAGGAAAACCGCTCGAGATGTTTCTTCCGGTGCGCCATGTCGTGCCGATGCTGTCGATACGCACGGAGACGGACATCAGCGACCAGGGTGCGGTGGCCTTCGATGCCAGGGTGAAGAAAGAGCTGGGCTTGGAAGGCGAGATCGAATACGCGTGCGAGCTCAAGTTCGACGGCCTGGCGATCAGCCTGCGCTATGAGAAGGGCATGCTCGTTCAGGCCGCAACGCGCGGGGATGGCGAAATCGGCGAGGACGTGACGCAGAACGTCCGGCATGCCGTCCGCCAGATTCCGCTTTCCCTTGAAAATGCCGTCCCGGAAATACTGGAAGTGCGCGGAGAGATCTACATGCGCCGGGACGACTTCGAAAAATACAATGAAGAGCAGCGCAGGCAGGGGCTCGCGACCCTCGTGAACCCGAGAAACGGCGCTGCCGGCAGCATACGCCAGCTCGATCCCGCCCTTGCGGCAAGGCGTCCGTTGAAATTCTTCGCCTATGGATTGGGCCAAGTGCAGGGCTGGAAACCGAGGACGCATCAGGAGCTTATGGATCGGCTTGAAGCCTGGGGATTTCCCGTCAACAAGATGCGCCGCGTGGTCAAAGGGGCCAAGGGGCTCGTCGATTTTCACCGCAACATTGAAGGCATGCGGGACCAATTGCCTTTCGACATCGATGGCGTGGTGTACAAGGTCAACAGCATCGCGCTTCAGGAAAGCCTGGGCTTCGTCTCGCGCGAGCCGCGCTGGGCGGTCGCGCACAAGTTTCCGGCGGAAGAGCAGCTTACCGTTGTGCTTGATATTGATGTGCAAGTCGGTCGTACCGGTGCGCTGACGCCGGTCGCGCGTCTGGCTCCAGTATTCGTCGGAGGCACCACGGTATCCAATGCGACGCTGCACAACGAAGATGAAATCCGCCGCAAGGATGTGCGTATCGGTGACACGGTGATTGTGCGCCGCGCAGGCGACGTGATCCCCGAAGTGGTAAGTGTCGTGTTGGCACGCAGGCCAAACGATGCGCGTGCATTTGTTATGCCTTCGGTGTGCCCAGTGTGCGGTTCTCATGTTGTTAAAATGGAGAAGAAAAAGCAGCTAAAAATTAAAACTAATACAACAGAGAAACCTGTATATCAATCTGCATATCATTGCATTGGAGGCCTGTCATGTCCGGCGCAAAGGAAACAGTCGATAATCCACTTTGCCAGTCGTCGTGCCATGAATATCGATGGGCTTGGTGAGAAAATCGTGGATCAGTTGGTGGACTTGTCCCTTGTGAAAACACCAGCTGACTTATTCCAGTTGAAATTACACCAGCTTATTCAAATTGAACGCATGGGGGAGATCTCTGCTAACAATTTGCTACATGCTATCGAAAATTGTAAAAAAACTAGCTTGGCTCGATTTGTTTTTTCATTGGGTATTCCAGAAGTGGGTGAAGGAACAGCAAAGGACTTGGCAAATTATTTATGTAGTCTGGACAGGATAATGAAAGCTTTGCCTGAGGTGTTGGAATACATTCCTGATGTGGGGAAAGAGATAGCAAATGCAATTCATGAGTTTTTCTCGGACTTGCATAATAAAGAGGTGTTGGCCGAACTACGAAAATCAGGAATCTCTTGGGAAGAAGATAAGCCTGTAGATGCGAGAATAGCGTCTAAGCCAACACTGGCGAACTTAATTGAGAAGCTAAAAATCATCGGCGTCGGCTCGGAGTTTGCGGATAGATTGGCACGATATTATGGGACACTAAAAAAATTGACTTTGGCTACTGAACAAAAATTATTGTTAATGCCAAAGCCAACTCCTACATCGCAAGGTCTTAGCAAAAAAGCAGTTGCAGAGGTTGTGGAATATTTCAGAGATGCAAAGAGAGTAGAACATTGTTTATTGGTCGAGCAGCAGTTGCGAGAATTTGGGATGCACTGGGATGAGAGGAAAGGTAATACTGTTTTAGAATTTGCTTTACCTCTGAGTGGATTGAATTTTGTTTTGACTGGAACCTTGCCAACTTTGAGCAGAGATGAAGCAAAAAATAAAATCGAAAGTGCTGGTGGAAAAGTGACAGGTAGTGTTTCGGCGAAAACAAGCTATGTGGTTGCTGGTGAAAATGCGGGAAGTAAGTTGCAGGATGCAAAAAATTTGGGTATTAAGATTCTCAATGAAAATGAGTTTTTGAAGATGTTAGACTCAACTGGCCAATTAATCTTTAGATTTTGAAATGAAAAAAGAATTCAAGGTGTTGAGCAGTGACGGGGTTACGACTTATGTTGTAGAGTTTTCTTTTGAGTCCGATAAGCTTCATGTCTACTGTAGCTGTTCAGCTGGGGTGTTTGGCAAGTGGTGCAAGCACAAAATGCAGCTTTTATCCGGTGATATTTCCGGAGTGATTGATACATCAAGTGTCGCTGATTTTGTTGAGGTGCAGAATTGGGTTAGGAGTTCTGAGTTTCCACGATTGCTGGAGGCACTTAAGTCGGCTGAGGAAGAAATGCAATCAGCTAAAACAAAAATGAATTACGTTAAAAAAGCATTGGAAAAAGCTGCTCAAAAAGGTCTGGCTGTTTAATTAAGATGCAGAAGATTAGATGCAATTAGGCATGGAAAGACTGACGACTATTTTTATATGAGCATTTCTTCACAACGAACCCTTGATATTTTCCAACATGCCGAGTTGCTGATAAAAACAGAGGAAGTGCAGGCCGCGCTTCACAAGGTCGCGGGCGAGATCAATGCGGCGCTGAAAGATGCGCATCCTCTGGTGCTTTCGGTAATGGGGGGGGCCGTGGTGTTTACGGGTCAGCTTCTGCCGCTGCTCGATTTTCCGCTCGACTTCGATTACGTTCATGTCTCGCGCTATCGCAATGCGCGCACGGGGGGCGAGATGCACTGGAAGGTGGAGCCGCATGAGTCGGTTAGAAACAGGGTCGTGCTGCTGCTGGACGACATACTGGACGAAGGGCATACGCTTGCGGCGTTGCAGGACAGGATAATGGAGCTGGGGGCTAAGCGCTGCTACAGCGCCGTGTTCGCCGACAAGAAGCACGGCAGGAGCAAGCCTGTGCAAGCGGATTTCATCGGCATGGAGCTGCCTGACCGCTTCGTGTTCGGTTATGGCATGGACATAGAAGGCGCATGGCGGAATCTGCCGGCGATCTATGCGGTGAAAGAACAGGATAGGATCGAGGATTGAGGGAGTTTATATGCTGGCAATCATAGGCGGTCGCGGCCTGACTGAACTCGCGAATCTCAAGATCACGCACAGGCAGGTGATGCGCACGCCCTTCGGCGAGCCTTCCGGCGCATTCCTTTTCGGCACGCTGAACGGGCACGAGGTGATCTTCGTTGCGCGCCACGGATTCGGCTACACGATACCTCCGCATCTCGTGAACTACCGGGCCAACATCTGGGCGCTTCGCGAACAGGGAGTAAGCAGCGTGGTGTCGGTCGCGACCGTGGGCGGGATACGCGCCGATCTCATGCCGGGCAAACTGGTGGTGCCTGATCAGATCATCGATTACACCCAGGGGCGCGAATACACTTTTTTTGGCAACCGCAGCACCAGCTACCGCAACATCGATTTCACGCTTCCCTATTCCGAGAGGATGAGAAAGCGCCTGTTGCAGGGCGCCTTGATGGCTGATATTCATTGCCTGGATGGCGGCGTTTATGCGACGACACAGGGGCCGAGGTTAGACAGCATCGCCGAGATCAACCGGTACGAGAAAGACGGAGCGGACATGGTCGGCATGACAGGCATGCCTGAAGCAGCGCTGGCGCGAGAGCTCGACATGGACTATGCGATGATCGCGGTGGTTGCGAACTATGCCGCAGGCCGCGGCGACAGCCTTCTGGGCATCAATGTGGAGAGCGTGAATGCGGTCGCGATGAATGCGATGGACAAGGTGCGCGGGGTGCTCGAATGCGTGGTCAACTGCGAGGAGGATTGAATGGCGATCAGACAGGTTCTGCGCATGGGAGATGCGCGTCTGCTGCAGGTCTCTGAACCCGTTGCTGACTTTTCAGGCCTTCAGGAATTGCTGGTCGACATGAAGGATACGATGAAGGCCTTGAACGGCGCAGGGCTTGCTGCGCCGCAGATCGGGGTCAATCTTCGCGTGGTGATATTTGGCGTCCCCGAGATGAGAAATCCGCGCTACCCCGATGCGGAGCCTGTTCCTGAAACGGTGCTCGTCAATCCGGTGATCACGCCGATGAATTCCGAGATGAACGAGGACTGGGAGGGGTGCCTGAGCGTGCCGGGGATGTGCGGGCTGGTTCCGCGCTACAGCGCGATACGCTATCAGGGATATGACGAATACGGGTCGCTGATAGACCGCGTGGCGAGCGGCTTCCACGCCCGCGTGGTGCAGCACGAATGCGATCATCTGGATGGCATGCTCTATCCGATGCGCATACGCGATCTTGGAAATTTCGGCTTCAGGGATGTGCTTTTCCCGAATTCGCCCGTGCAGGATGAATAAGCGGCCAAGATCGAGAGCCTTCCGTAACCTGCTGATCGCGCTTTCTGCGCTGGTCGCGGTGTTCGTCGTCGGAACGATAGGCTACCGCATCCTGGGCGGACCGAAGTATTCGTGGCTGGACTGCTTCTACATGACCTTCGTCACGGTCTCGACCATAGGGTACGAAGAGGTCGTGGACGTGAGGCATTACGAATACGGAAGGCTGTTCACCGTGTTCATCGGCATCAGCGGAATCGGTTTGCTGGGTTATGTGTTATCGACATTCACCGCCTTCATGCTGGAGAGCGACCTGAATGCATTGTGGCGGAGAAAGAAGATGCTGAAGAAAATTGCAGGGATGAGGGGCCATTACATCGTATGTGGAGCGGGAAGGGTGGGAAGCAACGTGGCGAACGAGCTCTTCATGACGAGGCGTCCCTTCGTGATCGTGGACGACGACATCAGCGTGATACAGCACTATCTCGACATTCACCCTGAACAGCTCTACATAGAGGGCGATGCGACCGACAACGATGTCTTGCTTTCGGCGGGCGTCACCCATGCTGCAGGCGTTTTCGCCGTGGCGCACGAAGACAGCGCCAATCTCGTGATCAGCCTGAGTGCGAAGCAGCTCAATCCCGGGCTGCGCGTGGTCGCGCGCTGCCATGAAATGAAGAATGCCGAAAAGACCAGAAGAGCCGGAGCGGACGAGATCATCTCCCCGGACTACAGCGGAGGCCTCAACCTCGTGTCTGCGATGGTCAGGCCGAACGTGATGAATTTTTTCGACGAGATGTTCAAGCCCGACAGCAAGCTGCGCATGGAAGAAGTCCGCATCCCTGACAGCCTCGTCGACAAGCCTCTGAGTTTTCTGTACCGGGAAGACCGCGATTTCGTGGTGCTGGGAATCAGGAGGCAGGGCGCATGGCAGCTCAATCCTTCGCCCGACCATGTGCTGCATGGAAACGACGTTCTGATGCTGATGACGTCACCCGATGGAAGGTCCAGCCTCGAGAGGCTGATACAGGGTTGATCCTCAATTCGATTCGAAGAAGGCGATGGCCTCAGTCGCCAGGCGCGTCCTCTTCATCGGCGGCAGGCTCTGCCAGATGCGTTTCCCGTACTGCTTCGTGATGATGCGCGGATCGCAGATCATCAGCACGCCCCTGTCGTTTTCATCCCGTATCAGTCTTCCCGCTCCCTGTTTCAGCGCGATGATCGCGCGCGGCAGCTGGTATTCCATGAAGGCGTTTCTTCCCTGCTTGTTGATCTGGTTGATGCGGGCCGAGAGTACGGGATCGTCAGGTGGGGAGAAGGGAATCTTGTCGATGACGACGAGGGAGAGCGCCTCCCCCCTGACATCCACCCCTTCCCAGAATGACTGGCTGCCCAGGAGCACCGCGTTGCCGTGTTCGCGAAATCTCGCGAGCAGCTCGTTTTTCGATGCGGATCCCTGAAGCAGCAAAGGATAGGGAAGGCTGCGGGATGAAAATTCCTGTTCCAGGATTTCGTATGCACGCTGCATCGCGCGCAGGCTCGTGAAAAGCAGGAAGGCCCGGCCATGGCTTGCCATCAGCATCGGCAGCGCGGCTTCGATGACCGCCTCCGTATAATTTTCGCTGTTGGGGTCGGGAAGGTCCTGCGGCACATAAAGCAGGGCCTGGGTCTGGTAGTCGAAAGGGCTGTCCCAGCATTCCGTCTTTGCATTCAAAAGTCCCATCTCGCCCTGGTAATGGGAGAAATTTTGCTTAACGGCGAGTGTCGCGGAAGTGAATATCCATGCGCGCGCCGAACTTCCAATCTGCTTCTCGAAGATCTCCGCGATGGAAAGCGGGGTTGAATTCAGCTGCAACGAGTGCTGGAAAACTTCAAGCCACCTGACCCTGGAGTCATCCTTGTCCTCCTGCCATTGCTTCAGCTGCTGCGAGAACTGCTGTGCGCGCTGCCAGCAGTTTTCAAGGCCCTCGCTGCGTTCCGCCTGGCTTTCAAGCATGCCTGAGAGTGCTGCCAGCTTTTCGACAAGCATGCCGAGCGCCTGGGAAAAGGTTTTCAACGCATAGGCAGCATCGGCCGGCATGCGGCCTTCCTTCTTGAAAACCAGTCGCAAATCGCGCGCTGCCTTGTCGAGTTCATCGCAGGCCTTGGGTAGCGGCGCAAAATCCTTCGCCGAGGAAAGCGCCTCGATGCGCGCATCGAGCGCCAGGTCCAGAAGCTGCGAGGTGGAAAGGTTCTCTCCGAAGAAAAGGCTCGCGGTTTCTGGAAGCTGATGCGCCTCGTCGAAGATCACGGTGTTGCATGAGGGCAGAAGCTCGGCCACTCCCTCGTCCCTCAGCATCACGTCCGCAAAGAACAGATGATGGTTGACCACCACGATGTCTGACTTCATCGCATCGGAACGCGCGCGCAGCACGAAGCAATCCTTGTGGTTCGGGCATTCCTGGCCCAGACAGTTGTCGCGGGTTGAGGTGACCTGATGCCAGATGGGCGCGCTCTCGGGAACGTCCGGCAGGAAGCTCTTGTCGCCGCTGTCGCTGATCTTCGCATACCGCCTTATCCTGTCCAGGTGTCTGATGTCTTCGCGGGATGCGAAGCGGCCGTCGGTGAGCGCACGCTCAAGATGATAGTGACATATGTAATTGGCGCGGCCTTTGAGCAGCGAAATGGTGACGGGAGCCTTCAGCGCATCTCTCACCATGGGCAGGTCCTTCAGGAAGAGCTGGTCCTGCAGGTTCTTGGTTCCTGTGGAGATGATCACCTTTCCGCCGTTCAAGAGCGCGGGCACGAGATAGGCGAAGGTCTTTCCGGTTCCGGTTCCCGCCTCGGCGATCAGGATTGCATCCTTCTCTATCGCATCGGCGACCGCGATCGCCATTTCGCGCTGCTGAGCGCGCGGGCGGAAGGAGGAGACGGCGGCGGTGAGCGGGCTTTGTTCTTCGAAGAAGCGGGATACGTCTGTGGGCATGGCGAGCCTGGCATGTTTTCTAATATGGTATCGCAAAGCGCGGGGCGGCGGCTGATTATCGTTGCGATGAGAGCATGCAGTGCGATATCGTACGGGGTCTTGATGGAGAAAGCATGGCTAAAACGATTTATTCCTGCACGCAATGCGGCGGACAGACGGCGAAGTGGCAGGGGCAGTGCCCGCACTGCATGGCCTGGAACACGCTGATCGAGTCTGTCGTCGAGCCTCAAGCAAAGGGGGCAAACAGGTTTTCCTCTCTTGCGGCCTCGGGGCGCGTGCAGAAGCTCTCGGAGGTCGCGGCGGAGGAGATGCCGAGAACGCCGACCGGGATTGCGGAATTCGACAGGGTGCTCGGAGGCGGGCTGGTTTCTGGCGCGGTCGTCCTGATAGGAGGCGATCCCGGGATAGGCAAGTCGACGCTGCTGTTGCAGGTGCTGGCGCAACTCCCGGGCACGCCCTTGTATGTGAGCGGTGAGGAATCCGCCCAGCAGATCGCGCTGCGAGCGAGGCGGCTTTCGCTCGATGCGAGCAACCTTCGATTGCTTCCGGAAATCAATCTTGAAAAGATACAGGCGACCATTTCCCACGACAGGCCTTCGGTTGTCGTGATCGATTCGATCCAGACGCTTTATTCCGAACAGCTGACTTCCGCGCCGGGATCCGTTGCCCAGGTGAGGGAATGCGCCGCGCAACTGACGCGCATCGCGAAGAGCCAGGACATCACGATGATACTCGTAGGCCACGTGACCAAGGAGGGCGCGCTCGCGGGGCCCAGGGTGCTCGAGCATATCGTGGACACGGTGCTTTATTTCGAAGGAGACACCCATTCGAGTTTCCGGTTGATACGCGCTTTCAAGAACCGGTTCGGCGCCGTCAACGAACTGGGCGTATTCGCGATGACCGAGCGCGGCCTGAGGGAGGTCAGCAATCCTTCTGCGATGTTTCTGTCCCAGCACGGGTCCCAGGTCTCAGGCACATGCGTGATGGTGACCCAGGAAGGCACGCGCCCTCTGCTTGTCGAGATACAGGCGCTGCTCGACGAGGCGCACAGCCCGAATGCAAAGCGGCTCTCCCTGGGTCTCGAGCAGAACAGGCTTGCGATGCTGCTTGCGGTATTGCATCGCCATGCGGGCATCGCGTGCTTCGATCAGGATGTGTTCATCAATGCGGTGGGAGGCGTCAAGATCACGGAACCCGGAGCCGACCTCGCGGTGATACTGGCGATGGTGTCTTCGTTGAGGAACAAGCCCCTTCCCGAGAAGCTCGTCGTGTTCGGCGAGGTGGGGCTGGCAGGAGAAGTCCGCCCGGTCCAGCGCGGCCAGGAGAGGCTGCGCGAGGCCGCGAAGCTCGGATTCACCCACGCGATCATCCCGAAGGCCAACGCGCCGCGCCATCCGATAGAGGGCATGACGGTCATCGCGGTGGATCGCGTCGAGGAAGCGGTAGACAGGATGCGCTAGATTGTGCTGTTCGCGGACTCGCGCTAGAGTTTCACCCCCGCTTGAGAGTCGGGGAAACAGAGGAGATGCACGATGATGTGGTTGACCATGCTGCTCGCAGCGGCGGTATTCATACTGCTGGCGTTTTTTCGCGTCACGGTGACGAGCTGGCTGCTGGCTGTGATGGTGATCGTGCCCGTCGTTGCGATGCAGGCGAGGCTTTCGGACGAGGTCCTCAAGATCATCTATATCCTGCTCATTTTGGGCATCGCGATTTTCGGCATTCCTTACCTGCGCCGCAAGCTGGTGAGCGGAATTTTGCTGAGACTGTTTCGCAAGACGCTGCCAATCATTTCTTCGACCGAGCAGGAGGCGATAGATGCGGGGACCGTTTGGTGGGACGGCGAACTCTTCAGCGGTCATCCCGGCTGGGAAAAGCTTCTCGCCTATCCCAAATGCGGTTTGAACGCCGAGGAAGAGGCGTTTCTCGACAACGAGGTCGAAGAACTCTGTTCGATGCTCGACGACTGGGACATCACGCACAATCGCGCTGACCTTCCTGAAAGCGTCTGGCAATACATCAGGGGTAACGGCTTTTTCGGCATGATCATTCCGAAGGAATACGGGGGGCTCGGGTTTTCCGCCCAGGCGCATTCCGCGGTGATCGCAAAGATCGCCTCGCGCTGCAGCACCGCGGCGGTGACGGTGATGGTGCCAAATTCCCTTGGGCCTTCCGAACTTCTGCTGCGCTACGGGACGGAAGAGCAGAAGGAAAGTTACTTGAAAAGGCTCGCGCGCGGTCAGGAGATTCCCTGCTTTGCGTTGACGGGGCCATATGCGGGCTCGGATGCGGGCTCCATTCCCGATACCGGCATCGTCTGCAGGCGTGATTTTTCAGGGAAGAAGGAAGTCCTGGGCGTGCTCCTGAACTGGGAAAAACGGTATATCACGTTGGCGCCAAAGGCGACGCTTCTTGGCCTCGCCTTCAGGCTGCATGATCCGGATGGGATCCTGGGTGGCGATGCGGATCGCGGCATCACGCTGGCGCTGATCCCGACGGATATCGAGGGCGTCTCGATAGGCCGCCGCCATTTTCCGATGCACACCGCATTCCTGAACGGACCGACATCAGGCAGGGATGTTTTCATACCGATGGACTGCCTGATAGGTGGAGAGGAACACATAGGCCAGGGATGGCGCATGCTGATGGAATGCCTCTCTTCCGGGCGGGCGATTTCACTTCCCGCCAGCAGCGTGGGCGGGATGAAGATGGCGGCGCGAACTAGCGGCGCCTATTGCCGCGTCCGCCATCAGTTCAACCAGCCCATAGGCAGATTCGAGGGGGTCGGTGAAGCGCTCGCCAGGATAGGCGCGCAAACCTACATGACGGATTCGGCGCGCAGTCTGACCGCCCTGGCGCTGGACATGGGGGAGAAGCCTTCCGTGATCTCGGCGATCATCAAGTATCAGTCGACCGAAAGGGGACGCATCGTCATCAACAACGCGATGGACCTGCACGGGGGAAAGGGCATCTGCCTCGGGCCTTCCAATTATCTCGGCAGCAGCTACCAGCAGATCCCGATAGGGATCACGGTGGAAGGCGCGAACATTCTGACGCGCTCCCTGATGATATTCGGCCAGGGCGCGGTGCGCAGCCATCCCTATGTGCTGAAGGAGATCGCCGCAGCAAAGGAGCCTGACTTTGACAAGGCGCTTCACATGTTCGACGATGCGCTCTTCGGCCATGTCGGTTTTGCGCTGAGCAATGCGGCGCGCAGCCTCGTGTTCGGGTTGACCGGCGGACGAGGCATGCCGGTTCCCAAAGAGGGGACGCGCTATTACCAGCAGATCACGCGATTTTCCTGCGCCTTCGCGTTGAGCGCGGATGTCGCGATGGCCGTGCTGGGAGGATCTCTCAAACGCCGCGAGAATATCTCAGCACGCCTGGGCGATGTGCTGGGCCTGCTATACCTTTGTTCCGCGACGATGAAGCGCTTTGCGGACGACGGTCATCCTTCTTCAGACCTGCCGCTTCTGCACTGGGCGATTCAGGATGCGCTCCACGATGTGCAACAGGCATTGGGAGGCCTGATCCGGAATTTCCCCAATGCGCTGGTGCGCTGCATGCTGCGCGCGCTCATCTTCCCGCTGGGAATGAGGTTGCAGCCTCCGTCCGACAGGCTGGGGCATGAAGTGGCCGGATTGCTGATGCAGCCAGGCGATGCGCGAGACCGTCTGACCCGCGGCATATATGTACCAAAGGATGAAAATGACGCGATCGGCGCTCTCGAGGCTGCGCTCTTGAGCGCTGTCGAATGCGAGCCGCTCAATGCGAAGCTTAATGAAGCCCGCCGCGAAGGGAAACTCAAGGCGGCGGATGCAAGAGGGCGCATCCGGGAAGCGCGCGATGCGGGGCTGATTAATGAAGAAGAGGTCAGGATGCTCGAGAGAGACCATGAACTTTCCCGAAAGGTCATCATGGTCGACGACTTCGATCCTGGCGAGTTGCAGAGGCGGCATGGAGCATAAGGCAATGGATGATGTGATTTCTCCCGATGAGGCGGGCAGCCTGCACGGGCTGTTTCTTGAGCGCGTGAAGCGCACGCCGGGCAAGGCTGCCTATCGTTATTTCAGGCACAACGCCTGGAGGGAATTCACCTGGATCGAGATGCAGGGGCAAATCGCGCGCTGGCAGCATGCGCTCTCGGGGCTCGGCCTAAAGCCAGGCGATCGGGTTGCGATCATGCTTAAAAACTGTCCCGTGTGGATCATGTTCGACCAGGCGGCTTTGTCCCTGGGGCTCGTGACCGTCCCGCTTTATACCGTGGACAGACCGGACAATGTCGCCTACATCGTGAACGATTCTGGCGCGAAGGTGCTGCTCTTCGAGAATGCCGAACAGTGGCAGGCGCTGCTCACGGTGAGGGAAAAGCTGGGATCTGTGCAGCGCTTCATCAGCATAGACAGGCTGCGGGGCGATCCGCATCTCGTGTCCATGGAGGCATTCCTTCCCAAGAATGCCGATCCTTTGCCTCCAGTTCCTGCATCGAAGGACGATCTGGCGAGCATCATCTACACATCGGGCACCACGGGGAAGCCCAAGGGCGTGATGCTCTCGCACGCGAACATGCTGAGCAATGCGCACGCGTGCCTCGACACCTTCCACGTGAAAAGCGATGACGTATTCCTGTCCTTCCTTCCGCTCTCGCATACCTTCGAGCGCACCCTGGGTTATTACCTGACCGTGATGGCGGGAGCGACCGTTGCGTTCGCGCGTTCCATACCCCAGCTTTCCGAAGACCTGCAAAGCATACGCCCGACGCTTCTGATCTCGGTGCCGCGCATCTTTGAACGCATGCATGCGGCGGTCAGGGCGAGGCTGGATGAGGGCGCACCCTTGAACCGCTGGCTCTTCGGACTTGCGGTGGACACGGGGTGGGCGCGTTTCGAACATCAGCAGGGGCGCGGCCCATGGAAGCCTTCCTTCCTGCTCTGGCCTCTTTTGGACAGGCTCGTGGCGCAAAAGATACTGGAGAGGCTGGGAGGCCGTTTGCGCGCCGCCTTCAGCGGAGGGGCCGCGCTTTCTTCGGAAATTTCCCGCATGTTCGTGAGCCTGGGGCTGCCCATACTTCAGGGTTACGGGCTCACGGAGACGAGCCCCGTGATCAGCGGGAACCGCCTGGCAGACAACCGGCCCGAGAGCGTGGGTTGCCCGGTAAGGGGGGTGGAGGTGAAACTTGGCGAACAGGATGTGCTGTTCGCCAGGGGACCCAACGTGATGATGGGATACTGGAACAATCCGGAGGCCACGAGCGCGACGATAGATCACGACGGCTGGCTCAACACAGGGGACGTGGCGCATATCCTGGAGTCTGGGCATATCTACATCACCGGGCGCATCAAGGAGATCATCGTGATGTCCAACGGCGAGAAGATACCGCCAAACGACATGGAGCTTGCGATACTGAACGATCCGCTTTTCGACCAGGTGATGATATATGGCGAGGCTCGCCCCTATCTCGTCGCGGTAGCGGTTCTGAATCCCGAAGCCTGGCCCGGTTTTGCCGAGGAGATCGGCATACGACCGGACATGCCTGAAACCCTGACCGACAGCCGCGTCGAGGCCAAGGTCCTGAAGCGCATCTCGCTCAACCTGAGAGGGTTTCCCGGATATGCGAGGGTGAACCGCGTGCTGCTGCTGGACGAACCCTGGAACGTGAAAAGCGGCCTCGTGACGCCCACGCTCAAGATCAAGCGCGATGAAGTCTCACGCCGCTATGCCATGCAGATCAGGCGGCTCTATGAGGGGCATTGAGATGCATATCCGGAAAGTTGCCGTGCTGGGCGCAGGCGTGATGGGCGCGCAGATCGCGGCCCATCTCGTCAACGCGAATGTGGAGACCTTGCTCTTCGATCTGCCCAGGGATGGCAATCCCAACGGCAATGTCGAATTCGCGATCGAAAGCCTTTTGAAACTCGACCCATCCCCGGTTTCCAGTCCTGCAAGGCTCCGATTCATAAAGGCTGCGAATTACCTGGAGCATCTCGAACTCTTGAGTGAATGCGATCTCATAATCGAGGCGATCGCGGAGCGCATGGACCTGAAGGCGGATCTTTACTTCAGGATATCTCCCCATCTCGGAAGCCGCGCGATACTGGCGAGCAACACCTCGGGGCTATCCATCAACCAGCTTGCGCAAACCCTGCCGGAGTCTTTAAGAAGCCGCTTCTGCGGCATGCATTTCTTCAATCCGCCTCGCTACATGTATCTGGTCGAACTGATCTCCTGCCGCGAGACCGATGCCGCCATTCTCGACATGCTCGAGACCTTTCTGGTCTCGACGCTCGGAAAAGGCGTGGTGATAGCGAAGGATACGCCTGGCTTCATTGCAAACCGCATCGGCGTTTTCTCCATGCTCGCGACGAGGCACCATGCGCAGCTTCGCCATATGGGCTTCGATCTCGTCGATGCACTGACAGGCCGCTATCTCGGCCGCCCCAAGAGCGCTACCTTCCGAACGCTGGACATCGTGGGGCTGGATGTGTTTTCCCATGTGGTCAACAACATGCGCGAGAACCTGACTGACGATCCTTGGCACAGGCACTTCGAGCTCCCTGGCTGGTTTTCCCATCTTCTGGAACAGGGCGCGCTCGGCCAGAAGACGAAGCGCGGCATCTATCAGAAGATAGGCGGAGAGATCCATGTGCTCGACCTGCACACGAACGAATACCGCCTGTCGGATGCGAAGGTCGACGAGGGAGTCAGGAGCATCCTGAATGAGCGTGACTGGGCGAAGAAGCTCGCAGGCCTGCGAGCCAATCCTCACAAGCAATCTCAGTTCCTCTGGGCGGTCTTTCGCGATGTGTTCCATTACTGCGCGCTTCATCTCGAGCACATCGCCGACAATGCGCGGGATGTCGATTTCGCGGTGCGCTGGGGATTCGGCTGGGAAAAGGGGCCCTTCGAGATATGGCAGGAAGCAGGATGGCATGATGTGGCCGAATGGATAGCCTCGGACATCTCAGGAGGGCTTGCGATGTCGGATGCGCCGCTTCCTGGCTGGGCTTCTGATCCGCAGAGGAGAGGCGTGCATGACGAAGAGGGTTCCTATTCTCCCGCTAAGAAATCCCGGACACCCAGGTCAGCTCTTCCCGTCTATGATCGCCAGATGTTTCCGGAAAGGCTTTATGGAGAACCTTGCAGATATGGAGACACGATATTCGAGACCGATGAAGTGCGCATGTGGCGCATGGAGGAAGACATCGCGATCCTGAGCTTCAAGAGCAAGATGCATACGGTGGGCATCGGGGTGCTGGACGGCATGCTGCGCGCGGTTCATGAAGCGGAGAAAGACTACAGCGCGCTGATCATCTGGCAGACCGAGCCGCCTTTTTCCTATGGGGCGAATCTCCTGCAGCTGATGCAGGGCGTGCAGCCTTCGGAGGATGGAATCTTCGGAAGAATGAAACAGGCGGCCAGCCGTGTGAAATATGCGATTGCGGGCGGGGCAGGGCTCGGCGACCTGATCGATGCGGCGACAGGCAATGTGCCCCATGTTGAGGCCGTGGTCGCGAAGTTCCAGGCGGTATCCCAGCGCCTTAAATATTCTCAGGTTCCTGTCATCGCGGCGGTGGACGGGCTTGCGCTGGGCGGCGGATGCGAATTCCCGCTGCACTGCGCGCGCATCGTGGCCACACTCGAGAGCTATGTCGGTCTGGTCGAGGTTGGAGTGGGTCTGCTGCCCTCAGGCGGGGGCTGCAAGGAAATGGCGCTTCGCGCATTCAGGGAGGCCGAGCGCTTCGCGAGGGACGGCCGCATAGAAGTGTTCCCGTATCTTCGCCGCTATTTCCAGAACATCGCGATGGGGGAGGTCTCGAAGAGCGCGGAAATGGCGCGCGAAATGGGCTACATCAGGGATGCCGACCGCATCGTGATGAACCGCTTCGAGCTTTTGCATGTGGCGCATCAGGAGGCGCGCGCGCTGAATGCGACCGATTACAGGCCGCCGCTGCATGAGCGAAGGATCGCGGTCGCGGGACGCACCGGAATCGCGACCTTGAAGGCCGCGATGATCAACCTGAAGGAAGGCGGATTCATCTCCGATCACGATTACGAGATCGGCTCTCGAATCGCCGAAACCCTCTGCGGCGGAGATGTCGATTCCGGAACGATGGTGGACGAGCAGTGGCTGCTGGATCTGGAGCGCAATAACTTCATGGAGCTCCTTGCGAACTTCAAGACCCGCGACCGCATAGAATACATGCTGAAAAACAGCAAGCCGCTCAGAAACTAGCCCGCGTTGCGGAGATTTTTCCAGGGTGCTAGATTAAAGATGTGGAGAACTTCGGACAAGGAAAGGAAATGCAGAAGATGTATTCGATGGATGTGAGTCTTGCCGACTTCGACGAAAAGGTAATCGCCGCATCGCACAAGCAGCCGGTGGTGATCGACTTCTGGGCGCCCTGGTGCGCGCCGTGCAAATCGCTCAAGCCCATACTCGAGAAGCTTGCGGAAGAGTATGCGGGCAAGTTTCTTCTGGTCAAGGTCAACGCGGACGAGAACCAGGAGCTCTCCGCGAAATACGGGGTGCGCGGCATCCCCGCGGTGAAGGCGATGGCGGGAGGCAAGATAGTCGACGAATTCACGGGAGCGCTGCCCGAGAACGAGGTCAGGGCATGGCTCGAGAACATTATCCCCAGCCCGTCCGAGGAGCTGCGCATGGCTGCCGTCGAGATGCTAGAGAAAGGAAATCCCGCAGGAGCGCTGGGCCTGCTCGCCCAGGCGCACGGGCTTGATCCCAGAAACGAATGGGTGAGGGTGGACAGCGCGCAAATCCTCCTCGACCAGGGAGAGGCGGCGGAGGCGCAGAGGCTTCTGGACAGCCTGCGCGATCCGGATGTGCTGAAGGAAGATCGCGTGCTTAAGCTGCGCGCGCGATTGAAATTCGTGCAAGCGGGCTCGATGGGTGACAGCGAAGCCTCGCTCAAGGAGGCGATCGCGGCGAACGGCGACGACCTCGAATC
This sequence comes from Pseudomonadota bacterium, assembly GCA_021782365.1. Taxonomy (GTDB): domain Bacteria; phylum Pseudomonadota; class Gammaproteobacteria; order Burkholderiales; family Gallionellaceae; genus Gallionella. The sequence continues at coordinate 188,434 of JAJXVB010000001.1, read as the reverse complement.
CAGACTCAAGTTTGCCAATCTGTTGATCTCGGAAAGCCGGCATGCGGAAGGCATGGACCAGCTGATCGAGATCGTGAGGAAAAACCGCGGATTCAAGGACGAGATCGCGAGAAAGACGCTGCTCGACGTGTTCAACCTTCTGGGCAGCCAGAACGAACTGGTCGCCGAATACCGGCGCAAGCTCTCGAGCGCCCTCTACTGAGTTTGGCATGAAGGAAGCCTATATCGTCGCAGCCAGGAGAACGCCGGTCGGCAAGGCGCCGCGCGGCATGTTCCGCAACACGCGCCCAGACGATTTGCTCGTGCATGCGATCAAGAGCGCGATAGCCGACGTCCCAGGCCTCGATCCATCCGCGATTTCGGATGTGATAGCAGGCTGCGCGATGCCGGAGGCCGAGCAGGGCATGAATGTCGCGCGCATCGCGCTGCTCCTCGCCGGGCTTCCGGAAAGCGTGCCGGGCTTCACGGTGAACCGCTTCTGCGCATCCGGCCTCCAGGCGGTAGCGCTGGCCGCGGACAGGGTGCGTCTGGGCGAAGCGGATGTGGTGCTCGCGGCGGGAGTCGAGAGCATGAGCATGGTGCCGATGATGGGCAACAAGGTCGCATTCAATCCCGAGATATTCGAGCGAGAATGCGCGATCGCCTATGGCATGGGGTTGACCGCGGAGAGGGTTGCCGAGAGATGGAATGTGTCGCGCGAGGATCAGGACGCCTATGCGCTCAAAAGCCATCTGCGCGCGCTTTCAGCCATCAACAACGGCGAGTTCGAAAAGGAGATCTCGCCCTATGCGATCGTCGAGCGGACCGCAGACCTGGATGGCAGAGGCATATTTTCAAGCGAGCGCATCGCAGCCCAGGACGAAGGACCGCGTTCCGACACTTCGATGGAGGCGCTGGGAAAACTCAAGGCCGTGTTCGCGCAGAACGGTTCGGTGACCGCGGGAAACAGCTCGCAGATGTCGGACGGCGCGGGCGCGGTTCTTCTTTGTTCCGAAGATGCGTTGAAGCGCTACAATCTCGAGCCCATCGGAAAATTTTTAGGCTATTCCGTAGTCGGAGTTCCTCCCGAGATCATGGGCATAGGGCCTGTAGAGGCGATCCAGCGCGCGCTTGAAAAAACCGGCTTGAGGCTAGACGACATGAGCTGGATAGAACTCAACGAAGCCTTCGCGGCGCAGACGCTTGCGGTGATGCGCGAGATGCATCTCGACCCTGAAATAGTGAACCCGCTGGGAGGCGCGATCGCGCTTGGCCATCCCTTGGGTGCGACAGGCGCGATACGCACAGCAACATTGCTGCACGGGCTCAGGAGGCGTAAGCAGAGATACGGCATGGTGACGATGTGCATAGGCACGGGCATGGGCGCTGCGGGAATATTCGAGGCATTGTGATGCGGTTTGCGAGGCGGGAATAATGAAAGAGGCGGAAAGGCTCAATGCGGATTGCCGCTCGGGCAGGCTGCAGGGCATAGAGGCGAACTTGAGAACGCAGGGGGATGCCTGGTATGCGCTGGTCACGGAGCGCTGCCCGCATCTTTTCGCGAGGGTGCCGGTCTACGTGAGCCATGAAGGCTTGCAGCAGATGACCGAGGTGATCGCCGCGGCGAACCGGGTGATGGCAAGCGAAGCATGGGGAGGGCCTCCAGAGATCGACATCAGGCCCGGCTTCAGGAATGCCAGCGGCGTCTTCTACGGCTACGACTTTCATCTGAACAGCGAAGGCGCGCATCTGATCGAGATCAACACCAATGCGGGAGGGGCATTCCTGAATGCGCTGGTGAAGACCGAGCAGCGCGAACTGCCGGGAATCGCGGTGTCCGAACCCAACCTGGAGCGCGTGTTCATCGACATGTTCAAAAACGAATGGCGCCTGAAGCGCGGCTATCAGCCGCTTTCCTGCATCGCCATCGTCGACGAGCAGCCGGAGGGCCAGTACCTCTATCCGGAATTTCTTTACGCGCTGCGGCTCTTCGAGAGGGCGGGCATCAGGACGCTGATCCTCGATCCCTCCCTGCTTCAAAAACGAGACGACGGGCTTTATGTGGGAAAGCAGAAGGTCGACATGGTCTACAATCGTCTGACCGATTTTTCTCTCGAGAGATATCCCGCCATTCTTCAGGCCTGGAAGGAAGACGATCTCGTGCTGACCCCGGATCCATCGCACTATGCGCGCTATGCGGACAAGCGCAATCTCGTGCGCCTGACCGATGCGGAGGAGCTCAAGCGCATGAATTTTCTGGATTCCGATATCGGCATATTGAAAAAGGGTATACCCCATTCCTTCGTCGTGAAAAAGGAGGCGGAGGAATACTTGTGGGAGCACCGCAAGGAATTGTTCTTCAAGCCCTGCAGCGGTTATGGAAGCAAAGGCGCATACCGGGGCGACAAGCTGACCCGCCGGGTGTTCGGCGAGATACTGGATTCGGACTACATCGCGCAGCGGATCGCTCAGCCTGGAGAGCGCTGCGTGGCGGAGGGTGTTTCCTTGAAATATGACGTGCGCTGCTATGTGTACGAGGGAAGGATACAACTCGTCGCGGCGCGCCTCTATCAGGGGCAGGCGACCAATTTCAGAACCCCTCATGGCGGCTTCGCACAGGTCAGGGTGGTCAGGTAGAATGCGGGTCAAATCCATCAAGAGAGAGCATTCATGCTGAATTCACTGTTGGCCATAAGTTTTGGGGCCGCTCTTGGAGCATCGCTGCGCTGGGGGCTCGGGCTCTGGCTGAATCCGGTTTTTCCGACGCTGCCGATGGGCACGCTGGCCGCGAATCTCCTGGGCGGATACCTGATCGGCATATCGATTTCCTTTTTCACGCAGCATTCCGGCCTGCCTCCGGAATGGAGACTGCTCATCATCACGGGATTCCTGGGCGGGCTCACGACCTTTTCGACCTTTTCCGCCGAGACGGTGACGCTGTTGCTGCGCGAGCAGTATGCGTGGGGCGCTGCCATCATCGCGGCCCATCTCGGCGGTTCGCTTGCGATGACGGTGCTTGGCATACAGACATACAAATATCTGCACGGGGGGCAATGATGAACATGCTGGATTTCTATGTGTCCGAAAAGCAGCATCATTCGGGAAAACTTTTATACGAATGGCTGCTAGATGAGGCAAAGGCGCTCGGCATCGCGGGAGGTTCCGCCTTCCGCGCGATCGCAGGCTACGGCCGCCACGGCAAGATGCACGAGGAAAGCTTCTTCGAGCTTGCCGGAGAGCTGCCGGTCAAGGTCGAATTCATCGTCGACGACGAACATGCGGAGAGGCTGCTTGCCGTGCTGCGCGACAGGAACATGAGGATATTCTACATGCGCACCCAGGTTCAGGCAGGGACGGTGTAGCGATGCAGCTCACCGTGCTGGGGTGCAGCGCCGGTATTGGCGGTGCGCGCCGCACCACGTCGCTCCTGCTCGACGATGACATACTGATCGATGCGGGAAGCGGGGTCGGCGACCTGGGCCTGGAAGAGATGGCGCGCGTGGACCACGTCTTCCTGACCCATGCGCATCTCGACCACAGCGGGTTTTTGCCCCTGCTTGCGGATGCGGCGGCTTTTATGAGGAAGCGCCCTTTGCTGGTCCATGCTTTGGACGAGACCATCGCTGCCCTGAAGGCGCACATGTTCAACGGCGTGCTGTGGCCGGACTATACGGTCAAACCCAGCATCGACAAACCCTATGTGCGTTTCGTGGAGGTCATCCATGGCGTGCAGGTACAGCTTGGCAAAAGGCGCATAACGCCTCTTCCTGTTTGCCATTCAGTGCCGGCGGCCGGATACTGCATGGACAGCGGAATGGCGAGCTTCGCATTCAGCGCGGACACGACCTATTGCGAGGCATTCTGGGATGCGCTCAACGAAATAGAAAACCTCCGCTACCTGATGGTCGAGGTGACGCTAAGGAATGCCGACACGTCGATGGCTTCGGGGCACATGAGCGCAGGACTGCTGGCGAAGGGGCTGGACCGCTTGAAGAGGAATGTCGAACTCTATATCACGCATCTCGAGCCCGGCAAGGAAGAGCTCGTGATGGATGAAGTCCTGAGCGCGTGCGGAAGTTTTTCCCCTGTGCGCATGCAACAGGGGCAACGTTTTGTTTTCTAACCTGTGAGGAGGCGTCATGAAGAGTCTGTTGTTTGCTGCGGCTTTGATGTGTCTTGGCACTGCGTCTGTGGAGGCCAAGGTGATCGGGAAGGAAGTGGATTACCATTCGGATGGGGTGACGCTCAAGGGCTACATCGCCTATGACGACAGTTTCAAGGGCAGGCGTCCCGCCGTTCTGGTTGTGCACGAATGGTGGGGGCACAACGCGTACGCAAGGCATCGCGCCGACATGCTGGCAAAGCTCGGATATACAGCCCTCGCGGTGGACATGTACGGCAATGGCAAGCAGGCTCACCATCCTGACGATGCGGCGAAATTTGCAGCGGAGGTGAACAACAATATGCCGATGGCGCGCGCGCGATTCGAGGCGGGCATGAATCTTCTGAAACAGGAGCCGACCGTCGATCCTGACGAGATGGCGGCGATCGGCTATTGCTTCGGCGGCGGCATCGTCCTGAACATGGCGCGCGAGGGCGTGGATCTCAAGGGGGTGGCGAGTTTCCACGGCATGCTGGGAACCAAGGAGCCCGCGAAGCCCGGCGTGATCAAGGCGCGCATCATCTCGTTCTCGGGCGCCGAAGACCCGATGATACCGGCCTCCAGCGTCGAGGCTTTCAGGAAGGAGATGGACGATGCGGGCGCCAATTACCGCGTCGTGGTCTATCCCGGCGCGCAGCATGCGTTCACCAATCCCGCGGCGGACAAGCTGGGCAAGGAGTTCAAGCTGCCTCTGTCCTACAACGAGAATGCGGACAAGGATTCATGGCAGCAGCTCGTCGTGTTCCTGCGCGAAATCTTCGTGAAGAAGACTTCCTGATGTTTGAAGTCCCGCCAGCGCGCATCTTTGACAGGATCGCCTGGCGATGAATTATTCCTCGTTGATCGAGCACTACGGCTACTTCGCGCTCTTTGTAGGCGCGCTGCTCGAAGGCGAGACGGTGCTGGTGCTGGCGGGGTTTTCCGCGTTCCAGGGATACCTCGAGCTGCACTGGGTGATCCTGATCGCGCTGGTAGGCGGCTTTCTCGGCGATCAGATCTATTTCTGGCTGGGAAGAAAGCACGGCTCATGGGTGCTGTCGGAATTTCCGAGACTGCTCCCGGTGTTCAGGCGCGCCGACCTGTTGATCGAGCGCTACCACGAGCTCCTGATCGTCGGCATACGTTTCCTGTATGGCTTTCGCACGGTGGGGCCGATGGCGATGGGCATGGGCAGTGTGCTCGCATGGCGCTTCATGCTGTTCAACTTTATTGGCGCCGTGATCTGGGCGGCTGGGATAGGAAGTGCTGGCTATCTCTTCGGCAATGCGCTGACGCTGATCTTCAACGACTTGAAGAAGGCCGAAGAGGTGCTGCTCGCCGCGATGCTGCTTTTGGGATTCGCTGTCTGGGCCTGGCGCCGCTACAGGTTCAAGAGGAAATTCAAGTAGCACTATGCGGCTTATCGCTTGCGATGAAAGTGAATATAACGTTTAATCCAATTATTCGCAAAGCAGGCGCGCTAATGCCAATGACTGATATGGAACAAGCTTGTGTTTTTTACACCCGTTTAGGCACCAGCCCCTCTAAAAGATTATGTCTTTTGTTGGTGTCTACATTACATTCGGCGTCATGAATAGGCTTGTGGGCGAATGAAACGATTGATTGACCTTTCCAACGAAGAGGCGAGAGCCCATTTCCTGAAGGGCAGCAGCTACTTCAACGGGGACCTACCCAAATACGTCAGTTTCGAGCCAATACTAAATGGCGTCTCGACCGTTCTTAAGGGCGAAAACTTTGCTCAGTTTAAAAACGCAAATCCCAACGAACTTCCGAACGTAAACTACAACTTCATTGCAAACAAAGATGGCAAGTTTGCCTGGCGGCCCTATGAATTGATGCATCCAGCCATTTACGTCTCGTTAGTAAATGTGATTTGTGAGGAGACGAACTGGGCAAGCATAAGAGCGCGACTCAAAGAATTTGAGGGCGGTGTAGTTGATTGTTGTAGCGCACCGGTGATGTCAGTCGATCACCAGACTGATGTTGCAACTCAAATCAAGAGCTGGTGGCAAAACGTTGAGCAAAGGTCGCTGACTTATTCACTGGAGTTTAGCCATCTTCTTCATACCGATGTGACTGACTGTTATGGCTCTCTCTATACCCATAGTATTGCTTGGGCGTTGCACGGTTTACCGAAAGCAAAGGAAGAAAAAACAAATAAATCCCTGCTTGGAAACAAAATTGATTTCCATATCCAATCTAGCCGTTATGGCCAGACCAATGGTATTGCACAAGGGTCGGTCCTTATGGACTTCATCGCCGAAATCGTCCTTGGATACGTCGATGAGCAGATAAATCTTGAACTCAAGGGAAGCTCCGATATCCGAATACTTCGGTACAGGGACGACTATAGAATATTTGCAAATAACGACGAGCGTGCAGAAGCGATCCTAAAAATAGTCAGCGATAAATTACGAGCAGTAGGGATGAGGCTCGGAGTGTCAAAGACGTTTTCATGCAGAAACGTAGTGGAAGGGTCGATAAAGCCAGATAAGTTGGCCGGCATTGAGTTGCAGGACCTCGGAACATCTAACGCAAAGACAATTCAAAAGCAGCTCTTAAGGCTGCATTCTTTCGGCCAGCGTTTTCCAAACAGCGGAGCTTTGCGCAGGTTAGTTGGCGAGCTTCACACCAATGTTTCAAAGCAGACTGAGGCTCCCGATGACCTTGATGTGCAGGTTGCAATTGCAACAGATATAGCGTTTGTTTCGCCCTCTACGTTTCCGGCTGTGGCCGGCATTTTGAGCCATCTTATTTCACTCGCACCGAGTGAGGAGAAAGTGCGCTTATGGCACAAAGTACGCGAAAAAATGGCGCGAGTCCCGTACAACAGTTACCTTGAAATATGGCTCCAGCGGGTCACGCAACCGAAAGTCGTTGGTATCAAGTTTGAGAGCAAAGAACCAATTTGTCAGATCGTGAATGGGGCATCATCTCAGCTCTGGGACTCTAGTTGGATTGCAAGCGAGGCATTAAAGCAAGCCTTGGATGCCAGCAAGATTGTTATTGCTGATGCAGGTGACGCGAAGGAAGTGATTCAACCAGACGAAGTGGAATTGTTTAAGGAAAATGCATGGGCGTATTAGTCGCACACAGCGATGAGTCAGCGGCGATGTCGCCGAACAAATCGTTCCAGTGGACTCCGAAAAAGCTGCGCTTTTTCTCCGCCCCTGAACTCAGACGTTATGCGTCGTAGAAGCCCGTTTGCCGGTGGTGCCGTTCGCAAGTTCTTGGCGAACAGAGGCGCATTCGAGTCGCATTGCGCGCAGCGAATAACGAAGGACGGTTTGCTCCCCTGTTCAGAGATTTGCCTTGAGTCAAACAGCGACGGATACGAGCTGGTTCTAGCAGGCCGGGAGACCATTGCGCTTTTTCCGGTTTCGGAATGCGATGTCGTCTGCGATTACCTTATTGCCCATCAAGACCTCTGGAATAGTGCAGCCATTCACGTGACGTTTGCGCCGTCGATTTGGGGCTCCGCCCCGGCGTTTGGAGTTCCATTTGACCGCGCCGTTTCCATCGCATTGGCCAATGGACACATGACGTCGAAGTACTACCTTCCTGAGTGTCAGGAAGGCGGAACGTACAAGACCTTGCTCGTGCATGTCCACAAAACAGACGATGTCAGAGGACAAATGCTCCAATTGCAGGTCTGGCAGTACACGCCAGGAGCTAAATATGCCCACTACATCCACGCCCTGTCTCCTGACTTCAAAACACATGTGTGCCACCTCGATGGAGCCACAGTCCAATTTTCAGAAGCCGATCTCGAAGTATTGCTGAATCAATCCAGGAAAGTTAAGGGCATCGAGTACCAGAAGCATTTTCGGCTCGATGGAGCGATTGAGGTCAGACATATGCATCGCATTGCAAGTGCCTTCCTACCCAGCGAGGAGCTTTATGAAGAGGCATTCGAAATTGAAGTACTGCAAGCCGACGCATAACCCTACGGTCCACCGGACGCTGCGCGATGAGGCTGCGCAGCGCCCCTGAACTCAGACGTTAAACGCCAATGAGAGAAATCGAAGATAATTTATTAGCGTGGAAAATGACACTTTGCCAGTCTGTTGATATTAGTGGTCTTTATTCACGAAATAAAATTGAAAATGCTGGGGTCAGGTCTCACAATCTAACAATAGGTCTCAACAGAGAATAGCTCGATGGATCGACATCCGATAGAACTGCAGATCGAAAAGGCGGACTTGGCAATCAACCGTGAAGATTTCGAAACTTTGATCGATATCTATTCCGATGACGCCGTGCTTGTCATAAAGCCGGGAATGAATGCCACAGGCAAGACCCAAATCAGAAAAGCCTTTGAAGCCATTGCCGCACATTTCAACCATAAGCTGGATGTGAAGCAGGCTGGAATGAAAATTTTGGAGTCTGAAGATACAGCCTTGGTGTTGGCGAAGACAATCGTGTCTGCGCCTGATGTGCCACCGATCCATAGGAACGCAACCTATGTTTTCAAGAAGAATCCAAGTGGTCACTGGCTTTGCGTAATAGATAACTCGTACGGACACGATCTCTTCTTGCATGCAGATGATTAAATTTCCGGTCAAAAGAATTCTGGACCTGGAAAAATTGCATCGCCAACCAGGGCTGGGGTCAGGTCTCACATTACTACATTTAACTCCTTGAGGATGTTGGATTGTGAGACTTGACCCTCAAAATTTTGGAAGACCAGAGGTATTATGGGATTCTGGGAGAAAGAGTTGCAATGAAGCCACGTCCAACAAGACGTTTTAGCGGACGCTCGCAGATTCGCGCCGCTGAAATTAACGTTATGTTGCTTAAAACCAATCCACGGGAAGATGAATCCATGAGCATTCAATTCGATGAACCGGCGAAACAGGAAGTGTGGCAGGCCTTGCGCGCCTTGAATGACGCCTGGACAAAAGGAAAGCCTGAAGACCTGAACAACTACTTTCACAAAGGCATGGTGGCCATTACGGCAACGGATCGTGAGCGACTCGAAGGCAGGGAGGCCTGTTTCAAGTCATGGAACAATTTCGCGAAGGCTGCCAAGATTCACCACTGGAAGGAAGTTGATCCCAGAATCCAGATTTACGGCAACACAGCCGTGGTCACCTATTACTTCGATATGTCGTTCAATATGGGCGGCCAAACAATCAATCTCGGTGGCCGCGATATGTTCGTGTTTGTAAAGGAAGGAGGAAAATGGTGGGCGGTAGCAGATCAGTTTTCCACTTATCCAGCAACATAATTAACGTTGATATGGCGGCATCACGCCAAACTCAGAACTAACGAGGCTGTTAGTCACTTGTCACTAGATTTTTGAGGTATTCATGCTAGCTATGTTCATTGGACTTTTCTTGTCGCAATCCAGCGGCGGTCCGCAATTTAACGCGCCGGTTAGCTAGCACGTTGGGCATCATACCTTCACCTGCACAGAAAGGATTTTGAATGAACGGAAGTTGCCTATGCGGCGCGGTTGAATACGAGATCGATCAACTCGATATGCCTATAGCACATTGCCATTGTCGGAGTTGCCGCAAAGCGAATGCGGCCGCATTCGTCTCTACGGCAGGAGTGATGCGAGAGCACTTTCGGTGGGTAAAGGGCGAAGAGAAGCTCTCGTCGTTTGAGCCGACGCCTGGGAAACTGCTTCGCTTCTGTTCCATCTGCGGCTCGCATGTCCTTGCGGAGCACCCCACACAAGCTCATGTCATTCTGCGCGTCGCGACCTTGAATGATGATCCAGGTGAAAGACCGGCTATGCATATCTGGCGCTCGCACGACGTTCCGTGGTTGACCGACCGTGAGGGCGTTCCTTCTTACTCAGAGTGGCAACCGGGTAGATAACAAACATGTCGCTCAACCAATGTCGCTTCGCAGTGAGTTGCGTACTCTAACCATATGAACGCTTACCTGATCGCCAAGGCAATTCATATCGTCGGGGCAATTGCACTCATTGGGCCTCTCCTTCTGGCACCTCGGTGGTTGGTCTTTTCTCGCGAACCTGCAGGAAGGAAAATGCTCAGCGATCTCCACTTCCAGGCTGCTGTCGGTGGATGGACGGTCCTGATTTCAGGAGGTGTAATCCTGTATGTTCAGAATGGCAGCTTCCTAAATTCACTTTGGATGCAGATATCGATTGCCATTTACTTGTTCGTGCAAGCCTTTGACCACTTTTGGGCCGACAAACGAGAGGAAGATCTCGCCAATGGATTTTCCGCTGCACTTCAATCGTTACGCTTGTGGCTGATCCTGAAAACTCTCATATACATAGTTATTTCGTTTGCGATGGTTCTCAAGCCTATCCTATGATGCTCAATCAGTCTGTGCCAATCCACCCGCCCATGTCCGGTTGCTGATGCTGAACCGATACGAGGACATTGAATGGCAAGCAAGTTTACTGTGGACTAGCCGCCCGCAGGATTGGAGACATGCTGCACGCTGTATGCCTGAACATTGGCGGCATCCGGGAGCGACCTGGAGTCGCGCCACATGCGAAAGCGCACCAAGGTCCATGTCGTCGGCTCAAATGCCGACAACGCCAGCACCGCATGCGCTTCTTGAGTGGCCGCACGCAGGGCTGGGGTCAGGTCTCACATTACGACATTTAACTCCTGGAGGATGGTGCCTTCATGCGGTGCCACGGAAAAATCCAGCCGCCGCTTAACCCGCTGGACTCCATGAATTTCGTCTGGTATCGAATGTTTGCAGAACCCTTGCGAAATGTGCAGAATCAACCTTCAGCTCCTCAGCAGGAATCGAGCATATCATGAGACCAATTCCAGCCACCCCGCTGCGACTGTTTCTGTTCAGGCATGGAGAAACCGAGTGGTCGCTCGCCGGCCAGCACACCGGCCGCACAGACATTCCATTGACGCAGCATGGCGAGAACGAAGCGCGCGAACTGGCCAGCCACCTCAGGGAGATTCAATTTGCGCATGTGATGAGCAGCCCGCTCAGACGCGCGCTGCAAACCTGTGAATTGGCCGGGCTGGGCGTAGATCCGGAAATAACTCCCGAGCTTTCCGAATGGGATTACGGCGATTATGAAGGTAAGCGTTCTGCGGAGATCCACAGGCAGTTTCCGGACTGGACTGTTTACCGGGATGGTTGTCCCGGCGGCGAAATGCCGGAACAGGTTTCTGCGCGCGCGGATCGTCTGATTGCTCGGCTGAAAACGATGAAGGGAAATATCGCGCTTTTCGCGCATGGCCAGATCGGCAGTGCCGTAGCCGTTCGCTGGATCGGCCTGGCGGTTGCCGAGGCTAGGCATTTTTCGCTCGGCACGGCGTCGCTCAGCATCCTTTCCTTCGACCCACATCACCCTGGCGTTCCGGTTATCGCATCATGGAATGCGCGTCCCTGTGTTAGGCCGGATCCAGAACGGTAGCATCGCCGGATAGTCCGATGTACGATGCGCGAATGATGGGGATTTTTCTGCAACCTCGTTCGGCTTTTTCAATGCTTCATCTTCTTTGGAGACTTGTCCATGAATGCCTCTGAAATCCATGTCGGCCAACTCACCATTCGCTACCTGATCGACGGATCAAAAACCGGATCGGCCGGTGTTTTTGAACTGACCGTTCCTCCCGGCTCCAATGTCCCTCCTCCGCATAGCCACACAGACAATGAAGAGATCATTTACGTCATGGAGGGTATGCTGCGCTATACGGTAGGCGCCGAGACCCGGGATCTGAAGCCCGGAGAAACGATGTATACACCCAAAGGAACCGTTCACGCTTTCGCCAATCCATTTGAGAAACCAACGCGTGCGTTGATCTTCAACTCCCCTGACATTGGCGCACAATTCTTCAGGGATGTCGCCGCTGTGGTCGGCGCCGGAGGCCCGCCCGACAAGGCGTTGCTTGCACAAGTGATGGGCCGCTATGGGCTTGTACCGAGCGCTCCGAAGTGACGCTAAAAGGCGTTTCTGAAGATGCAAAAGAAGGCGCGCGAATGGTCGATGATCGATAACACAAAAACCGGCAGCGGCGACATCGTGCGATTGCAACTCGACGGAGACGCTTTAAGTCTCTTCGTGCCAGTGGAGGAGGGCGCAGCTCGCGAGATTCGCGTCGGTTCGGTTGCTGGCATCCGGGACATGCTTGCCCGTGGCCGTGTGACCGGTGCAATGCTGGAAGGTGTGATCGCCGGAATCGAAGATCTGATCATGCCGTCCATCCGCGGTCTTCCCGGGGGCGCCAGGCTCGGAGTGGGAGATTCGGAATTGGTCTGTGTCTTGAAAGAAGTCGCTGATGCGAGCGGCGGCGACTTTTCAATCGAGGCTGTTGAGCGCCTGTTCAATGAATTGGCGGATGTCGCAAGCGGCTTGCCCGAAAAGCTGAGCCGGTCCCCGATGACTGCATCTTTCGTGTTGGGCCTCGTCTTGTTGCGCGAGGTGATGCACCACGGCGGGTTCAAATCGGCTATGGTGTTGCCCTAGTCGCAAACAAAAAATTCAGCTGCATGGCTGGCAGCTTCGACGGATGCAAGGCTGGACATGATTCGCTGGATTTCCCTGACTTGCGGTTTGACTTGATATTTCGTCCGGTGCACGATGCGCGAATTGCGAATTTTCCTGCAAACATATGGTGGGCGTCATGAGCGTATCGATCAAGCGGATTTACGAAACGCCAGAATCTACGGACGGCATGCGTGTTCTCGTGGATCGCCTCTGGCCTCGCGGAGTAACGAAGGATGAGGCAAGCATCGATTTGTGGATGAAAGACGTTGCGCCGTCCACTGAGTTGCGCAAGTGGTATGGGCATGACCCGGAAAAGTGGCCGGAGTTCCAAGAGCGATATCGATTTGAACTCGAGGGCAATCCTGCATTGGCAGAGTTGCAGAAGCTATCCCGCAAGGAAAAAGTGACCCTGATTTATGCCGCCAAAGACGAGAATCACAGCCATGCGCTTGTGCTGCTGGGCATTCTTGGTCGCGGCAACTAGCTGCAACACCGGGCAGTTCAAAACTGCCGACAACAGAAATTGAGTGGATCGACATGCTCCCGGCCTTGAAGCTGCATCAAAAGCCTTTCGCAAGAATTCTGCTTGCCCAACGCTAACTCCCTTGTCCGGTCAGGGTTGACGGCATTTTCAGAACCGTTTAACTTGAAGGCTGGCCGATATAGCGGAGACGCGGCACTTGAAACTTTCCGAACTCATCGGCTCTCTTAGCCATGCGCTCGACATGACCGAGGGACAGCCTGAAGGCCATTGCGTCAGGTGTTGCTGGATAGGCATGCATCTGGGCCGTGAAATCGGGTTGGACGACAAGCAGCTCTGGGAGCTCTACTACACGCTGCTGCTGAAGGACCTCGGTTGCAGCAGCAATGCTGCGCGCATCTGCGAGCTCTACCTGACGGACGACCTCTCCTTCAAGCGCGATTTCAAATGGGTGAACGGCAGTCTGAACCAGGTTCTGCACTTCGTGATGGGCCACACCGGACTCAATGCCGGGCTTGCGGAGCGCTTCAATAAACTGCTCACCGTTTTCAGGCACGGCGAAGAATATGCCCAGGAGCTGATACAGACGAGATGCCAGCGCGGAGCAGACATCGCGCGCCAGCTGAGGTTCGGTGAACCGGTCGCGGCAGGCATCCATGCGCTCGACGAGCATTGGGACGGAGGAGGGCGACCGGACAGGCTGGCAGGCGTATCCATCCCGGCCTATGCGCGCATCGCCCTGCTATCCCAGGTGGTCGACGTATTCCATACCGTGGGCGACAGCGAGGCTGCGATGAAGGAAGTGCGGAATCGTTCGGGCTCATGGTTCGATCCTGAACTCGTTTCCGCACTTGAGAAGATTTCAGTCGATCCAAAATTCTGGGCGATGCTGAAATCGGAAGGGTTGCACCAGGCGGTTTTCGATCTTGAGCCAGGGCAGTTCGAGGTAACGCTGGAGGACGATTACCTCGACGAGATTGCCGCTGCATTCGGCCTTATCGTCGACGCAAAGAGCCCCTACACCCAGGGCCACAGCGTCAGGGTCGCGCTCTACACGGATCTCGTCGCAACCGAACTCGGCATTTCGGAATCGAGAAGGCGATGGTTGAGGCGCGGCGCCTTGCTTCACGATGTTGGAAAACTCGGCGTCAGCAATGCGGTGCTCGACAAGCCGGGAAAACTGGATCAGGATGAATGGGAGGCGGTCAGACTGCACGCCCAGCATACCGGCGCGATACTCGGAAGAATCGGCATCTTCGAGGAATTGGCCCGAGTCTCCAGCGCGCACCACGAGCGCCTGGACGGGAAAGGTTATCCGCTTGGATTGAAGGGCGACGAGATTGCGCTTGAGACCAGGATCATCACCGTCGCCGACATCTTCGATGCGATCACTGCAGAACGTCCTTACCGGGGTGCGATCCCCGTGAACGAGGCGCTGGCGATCATGTCGCGTGAACTCGACACTGCAATCGACAGGACCTGCTTCGAGGCGCTGCAGAAAGTCGCCAAGAGCGCATTGGTGTGACCTACGCTGATGCGTGGCTACCCCGCTCATTCGGATGTCGGTTCTTCACTTTGGATGAACGGCAGCAGATGAACGGCAGCAGTTGGCAAAACCGAGTGTCGAAGATATGCTCGACATGGCAAAGTTGCACCACAGCCAAATAGCCTTGAGGAAATTCTTCGATTTTCCGGCATCGCCTTACTGACAGATAAAGGGATTATCATGGACATGCAGTTGGTTGCCTGGATTGCCGCAGCACTGGTCTTCAGTTCATTTTTCATGAAGACGATGATGCCGCTGCGCATGATCGCGATTGCCAGCAATGTAGCTTTTATTTCCTATGGCATTCTTGGCATTCATTACGGCCTATTCGACAAGGTGATCCCGATCCTGGTGCTGCATGTGGCGCTGCTTTTCCTCAATATTCTTCGTCTCAGGCAATTGCAGAAGACGATTCGGCAAATCCAGACAGTTTCCGGCAACAAGACGATCGAGTTCCTGATACCTTTCATGACCCGGGAATCGGCAAGCAAGGGGCAGACGCTTTTCAGCAAGGGTGATGCAGCGGACAAGGTGTTTCTGCTGCAGAAGGGCTCGGTATGGATTTACGACTATGACAAGCTGCTCAAGCCGGGCGATTTCTTCGGGGAGGTGGGAATATTTTCAGATGAAGGCGTGCGAACAGCCACAGTCGTTTGCGAGGAAGACTGTGAGTTCTTCACCATCACGGGCAAGAAGGTCATCGAGCTGTTTTATCAGGACCCTCGTTTCGGTTTCTTTATTGTCCGTGCACTCTCGCGCTATGCCCAAGTCTCCTTGCCCTATGGGGTGGTAACCTGACCTGACCGGTTTCGGTCAGCTTTGGCTTCTGTGAATTGCGATTTCGCGGTTCAGCTTAGCGCCTTTGAAATGCGGTCCAATGCCTTGGTGAGGTTTTGGCTCAGTCGCCGAAACCTCATGAAAGAGCTTTTGCGATTCGATCAAGGGCCTTCGTGAGGTTTTCCATCGAGGTCGCGAAGGAAAGGCGGATGTAGCCTGAGAGGCCAAACGCGGAACCCGGCACGACTGCGACGCCGCCCTTGACCAGCAGATATTCGGAGAGCGCGACGTCGGTCGCCTCCGCAATGACGCCCTTCTTGTGCAGCGTATCGATCGCCTCCCTCGCATCGGGGAAAGCATAGAATGCGCCGCCTGCCATGAGGCATTTCAATCCTGGAATCCTGTTGAGCGCATTCACCACGAATACATGGCGCTCGCGGAAAGCTTTCAACATGGGCGCGATGCATCCCTGGTCGCCGTTCAGCGCGGCTTCGGCCGCGACTTGCGAGATCGAAGTCGGGTTGGAGGTGCTTTGCGACTGCACGTTCTCCATCGCGGTGATGATGTGTTCGGGTCCCGCTGCATAACCGATGCGCCATCCCGTCATCGCATAGGCCTTGGAGATGCCGTTCAGCACCAGTGTGCGGGGATAAAGGTCGGGGCAGGCGTTCAGGATGTTGACGAATTTCTCGTCGGTCAGCGCGATGTGCTCGTACATGTCGTCGGTTGCGATCAGCACGTCAGGGTGCGCGCGCAGCACTTCACCCAGGGCTTTCAGTTCTGCCATCGTATACACCGCGCCCGAAGGGTTACTCGGGCTATTGATCACGACCATCCTGGTCTTGGGCGTGATCGCGGCCTTCAACTGCTCCGGCGTCATCTTGAATCCCTGTTCTATGCCCGCCTCGACGATCACGGGTTTTCCTTCCGCGATGATCACGATGTCGGGATAGGAGACCCAGTAGGGTGCAGGGACGATCACCTCGTCGCCGGGATTGATCACGGCCAGAGCCAGGTTGAAGAGGCTCTGCTTGCCGCCGCAGGAGACGAGTATCTGCTTTGCGTTGTACTCAAGCCCGTTGTCGCGCTTCAGTTTCGAGATGACCGCGGATTTCAGACTAGGCGTGCCGCCCACTGCGGTGTACTTGGTGAAACCCGAATTGATCGCCTTGATCGCCGCATCCTTGATGTGCTGAGGGGTATCGAAATCCGGTTCGCCCGCACCAAGGCCTATGATGTCCTGCCCTTCTGCCTTGAGCTTCGCCGCTCGCGCGGTGATCGCCAGGGTAGGTGAGGGCTTGATGGCTTGGACGCGGCGGGAAAGGGGCACGATGTTTCCTTGGAGGTTGAAATGGCGCGAATTATACACCCGGAAACTCGCCGTTTGCGCGCCAAATTTACTCCGAACGCAGCGCATCCACAGGGTTTAACCCTGCTGCGCGCATGGCTGGCGAGACGCCTGCGGCAAGCCCTATGAATACTGCGACAGATTCCGCCAGGACGGCGAATTGCCATGGCGTGTGAACCGGAAGGGAGGGGATGAATTCATGCAAACCTTGCGCGATGCCGAAGCCCAGAGCGAGGCCCGCGATGCCGCCGATTGACGAGAGCAGCATCGCCTCGATCAGGAATAGCAGAAGAACCTGATTTTGCCTTGCGCCCAGGGCGCGCAGAAGACCGATTTCGCTCGTGCGCTCGGTCACCGCCATCGTCATGATGGTCAGTATGCCGACCCCTCCGACGAGCAAGGAGATTCCGCCCAGCGCGCCGACCGCGAAGGTGATCACGTCAAGAACGGAGCCCAGAACCTCGAGGGATTTCTGCTGGGATACCAGCGTGAAATCATCCCTGCCGTGGCGCTTCTTGAGAAGCTCGGTGATCGAGTGCAGCACGCCTTCCACATCCGCGCTCGCCTTGTAGCTCAGATGAATCTCCATCAGTCCGGGCCTGTTGAAAAGCTCCATCGCGCGCGCGGCGGGGATGAAGACCGTGTCGTCCATGTCGAAGCCGAGTATCTGTCCCTTGGGCGCCATCACGCCTATCACCCTGTAGCGCTGCCCGCCCACCTTGAGATAGCTTCCCAGGGGGTTCATCCCTCCGTACAGTTCCTCTCTGACCTTGGAGCCAAGAACGACGAATGCCCGGGCGCTTGTCGGATCCTCGTCAGGCAGGAAGCTGCCCATCTGCACGCGGCTTGCCATCACCCTTGGAAGATTGTGTCCGCCGCCGATCACCATGGTGCGGCGCGTCTTGCCGCTGAAACGCAGCTCCGCATTGCCCGTCAAGCTTGGGTCGACGTATTCGACGTTGGGAAGCTGGCGCAGCGCCATCGCGTCCTCTATGGAAAGCGGCCTCACCGAGCCGAAGATGCCGACGTTCGCACCCTGAACCTGGGTCTTGCCGGGCTGTATGCTGATCAGGTTGGTGCCGAACTGCGAGAATTCGGAAAGCACGAACTGGTGCAGGCCCTCGCCTATCGAGGTGAGCAGGATCACCGCGGTGATGCCGATCGCGATGCCCGATCCCGTGAGGAAGCTGCGCATCCTGTAGGTCAGCGGGCTGGAGGTCGATAGGCGGATCAGGTCTGCGGTCAGCATGTCATCTCCCGGAGAGCGCTGCGACCGGATCGAGTCTTGCCGCGCGCCTTGCAGGCCATACGCTGAAAAGGATGCCGGTCGCGAGCGCCGTACCCATCGCGGCGAGCACCGCCCACCAGGGCGCCGTCACGGGCAGGGAAGGATAGGCCTTTGCGATCGTTAAAACGCCCGCCTCGCCAAGGGCCAGCCCGGCGATGCTTCCTGCGATGGAGAGGAGGGCGGCCTCTGTGAAGAAGAGCGTGCGTATGCCGGATGAGGATGCCCCCAGCGCCTTCAAAAGGCCGATCTCCTTCACGCGCTGGGATACCGCGATCAGCATCACGTTCATGATCAGAACGCCCGCGACCGAGAGGCTGATTGCGGCGATTCCGCCGACCGCCAATGTCAGCGCGCGCAGTATCCTGTCGAAGGTCGCAAGAACCGCGTCCTGAGTGATCACGGTGACGTCCCGCTCCCCGTGGCGCGCGAGCAGGATGGATTCCGCGTCCTGCTTTGCCCTCGGTATCGAATCCCGGCTCTTCGCCTCGACCAGGATGCGCAGCAGGCCAGAATTGTTGAACAGCATGTGGGCCGCTGAGACGGGCACGATGACGAGCTCGTCCGTGTTGTAGCCCATGGATTCCCCCTGGCTGCCCATGACGCCGATCACGCGAAAGCGCCTGTCTCCCAGCCTCACCCATTTTCCTATCGGTGATGCATTGCCGAAGAGCTCATGCCTGATCTTCGCGCCCAAGACGCAGACCGGCTCACCCTCATGGGTCGATGGCAGGAACTGCCCAAGCGCAAGCTCCATGTGGCGGACCTCGAGAAGATCGGAGGTGGAGCCTAGCACCACGACCTCGCGGTTGAGCGGCCCGTAGGAGATCTCGGATGAGCCTATGGTCATCGGCGCGATGCGCGAGACGGCGCGGCTCTTCAGGAGCGCTCTTGCATCCTCCATCGTGAGCTCCCTGGGGATCTGGCCCAGCAGCATGCCGGGGCTGATGCCGGCCGTCTCGGTGCGTCCGGGGAAGACCAGCACGAGGTTGCTGCCCAGGGATGAGAACTGGTTGACGACATAGAGCCTCGCACCTTCGCCGAGCGCGGTCAGCACGACAACGGCGCCCACGCCTATCGACATCGCAAGCATCATCAGGAGCGTTCGTGTCCGGCTGGATTGCAGGCTGTGCGAGGCGAAGGATGCGATATCGATTGGCCTCACCGTTTTCCCCTAGCCAATGACTCGCCCGTCCAGCATGTGCAGCTGGCGTCTTGCCCTGCCGCCTATCGCCGGATCGTGGGTGACGAGTATCAGCGCGACGTTCTGTTCTGTCAGAATTTCAAGAAGGTCTATCACTTCCCGTCCCGTTGACTGGTCGAGATTTCCAGTCGGCTCGTCGGCAAGCAGTATGGATGGATGCATGCTGGTCGCGCGCGCGATCGCGACGCGCTGGCGCTGCCCTCCTGAGAGCTGGTCCGGCCTGTGGTCTGCCCGGTCTGAAAGCCCGTAATCCTTGAGCAGTCCTTCGACGCGCGCCTTGCGCTTTCCTGAAGGTATGCCTGCGAGGATAAGCGGAAGTTCGATGTTCATCGCGGCGGTCAAGCGGGGAACGAGATTGAAGGACTGGAAGACGAAGCCTATCTTCTCGCTTCTCACTCTTGCCTGCTCTTCGTCGTTGAGTGCGGTGACGTCCTTTCCGTCGAGACTGTATGTCCCCGAGCTGGGCCTGTCCAGCAGTCCGATCAGGTTTAAAAGCGTGGACTTTCCGGAACCGGAAGGCCCCATGAGGGATACATAGTCACCCGCCGCGATATCCAGGCTGATGTCGCGCAATGCGTATACCTGCTGATCTCCGACCGCGAAGCTGCGCGAAACATGTTCGAGGGAGATCATTTCTTTTCGGGCTGCACCCGGGCTCCCGCCTTCGCGCCCGCCTGGTCCAGGTTCAGCACGACGCGGTCGCCTTCCTTGAGCCCCTCGGTGATTTCCGTCTCGTCCCAGTTCGCAAGGCCTGTGCCGACCATGCGGTCTTCGAGCAATCCCTCTGGCCCGTAGTAGAGCACATGCTTTCCGTCGAGCAGCGCCTGGGTCGGGATGCGCAGCACGTTGTCGTGCGTGGCGTAAACGATCTCGACATCGGCGCTGTAGCCGACCAGAAGCTTGTCCGAGGTCGGCGGCTCGTCGAAGTCCACTTCGACCTCGACTGTGCGAGCTTGCTTTTCGAGTTCAAGCACATAGGGGGCGATGCGCCTGACATGGCCCTTGAAGGATTTTCCCTTGATCGCATCGAGCGTGATCCTCACCGCCTGGCCCAGCTTGACGCGGGATGCATCGACCTCGTCTATCGGCGCGCTGACATAGAGACAGCTGTCGTCTATCAGGTCGATGGAGGGAGGTGTGGGTATGCCGGGAGGGGAAGGTGTCGCGTATTCGCCGAGCTCACCGCTGATGTCGGCCACCACCCCGTCGAATGGGGCTTTCAGAACCAGGCGGTCCAGATCCGCTCTTGCTGCCTTGATGCGCGATCTGCTCTGCTCTGTCGCATTTCTTGCGGCATCGCATCCCGCGCGTGCGATGCGGGCTGCCGCATTCTTCTGATCCATTCCCTCGTGCGATATGAAGCCCTTCTGCTCGAGCTTTTCCGCGCGCGCAGCTTCCCTCTCTGCGAGATCTGCCTGCAGGCATGACTGTTTCTCCTGGTCCCGGGCGGTGGAAAAAGCCTCTCTCGCCACGCTTTCCTGGGCCTGTATATCCTTGTTCCAGAGCTCGAGCAGCACCTGTCCCTTTTTCACTCGCTCGCCCTTCTTGACCTTGAGCCTTACGATCTGGCCCCCCGCGGGCGCCGAAAGTTTCGCGCGGCGGCATGCCTTGATGGTTCCCGAACGGGTGTTGTTGACGGTTGCCTCAACCTTGCCGCGTTGTGCGCTGACCAGTTCGACAATAGGAGGAGCGGGGCGGGTGTAGTGCCAGAGGACGGCTGCGATCAGTGCTGCAAGCAGGATGGCGAGCCATGTTCTTTTGTGCAGAGCAGCCTTCATGAAGAGTTCCTGATTTCGAAGCTTGGCTTGCTTCAAACTGGTGCTGGAGAGAGGAATCGAACCTCCGACCTACGCGTTACGAGTGCGTTGCTCTACCGACTGAGCTACTCCAGCAATTCCTGCAGTCGCATATTCTAGCAAAATTCTTCCATCATCGCATACATGATGTGAGATTGTGCTGCCCAGACTTCATCTATACAATCTTTTCAATCGAGTTCCCGAAGGATTCGATAGTCTAAAAGGAAAATGCAATGCTGATCAATTCTGAGCGCCCGTCGATACTGGTGATAGATGACGAGCCATTCAACCTTAGCCTGATGGAAGGCGTGCTGGGCAGCGGCTACAATGTGCAGAAAGCCACCAACGGCCCCCAGGCGCTGGAACTGGCTTTCGCCAACCCCCCCGACCTGATCCTGGTCGACGTGATGATGCCCGTGATGGATGGCTTCGAGGTCTGCCGCCGCCTGAAGGAAAATCCTGCGACCATGCATGTGCCCGTGATCTTCGTCACCGCAAAGAACGAAATCAAGGACGAGGAGCTTGGGTTCAACCTGGGCGCATCGGATTTCATCCACAAGCCCATCAGCGCACCCATCGTTGCGGCAAGGGTAAGGACGCATCTGAAGGTGAAATTCATGCAGGATTTCTTGCGCGACGAAAATATGAGGCTGATCGCCAATGCGAGCGAAAAGGCTGCCGAATTGCAGCAGCTTAAGGACTTCATGTGGCGCACCACACCTTTTTCAAGACGTTGATCCGCCCAGTCTGAATGCGGCTGGAGGCCTCTGAATATGAGCGATCAGTTTCGGAAAAGCTTTCTCGCGCTATTCATGCCGCTCGCACTGCTGCTCGTATTGGCGGCGATCTATCTCTTCAAGCAGGAAGTCGATGAGCAGAAGGCGCTGCTTCAGGCAGACGCTCTTATGGACGTGGTCTCGGGCGTCAGGGCGATAGAGCGATCTCTGGGCGATACGGTCGAAGATGCGCTCTATCTCGCGAGCATTCCAGGATGGTCGTCGGAGTCTTCAGATGATCGCGCCCGCATGCTCAACAAGGATTTCGCCACATTCTGCCTCACTCATTCGAACTATCTGCGGCTGCGCTGGATAGACAAGAGCGGCCGCGAGATGTTCAGGATAAACAATGTGGACGGGCATGTAGAGGCCACCGATGTGAGCAGCCTCGAGAGCAAGGCGGACCGTTTCTACTTCAGGGAGAGCGTGAAGCTTGATCGAGGCACGCTCTATGTCTCTCCCATGCAGCTCGAGATCGAAAAGAGAAAAGTTGTTCTTCCGTATCGCCCCATCATACGCATCGCGACTCCGGTGTTTGACGGGAAGAATAGACATCAGGGCGTGCTCGTGATCACCGTCTCAGCAAAGGACCTGCTCGCACGCATTGGTTCAAGCAACAGCGTTTCGAGAAGCCGCAACATGCTGCTCAACAGCGACGGCTACTGGCTCAAGGGCAGCGATGAAAAGGATGCATGGGGCTTCATGTTCGGAAAGTCGAACACGCTGGGCAGGAAATACCCAAAGGTATGGAAGAAGATAGCGGAGAAGGACAAAGGCCAGTTCGAGGAGGAGAGCGGGATATGGAGCTTCGGGACGGTCTATCCCCTGAAGTCGCCGAAGGAGATGGCGACCGTGTTTCACGCAAGGACCAGCGTCGATCCGGACAAGTATTTCTGGAAGGTTGTCTCCTACGTGCCCAAGAAAGAGATATGGGCGCTGAACTCGAAGGTGATGTGGTCGACTGCGCTTTATTCGACCGGCATGCTGGCGCTTTTGTTCGTGGGTTGCTGGTATTACGTCAGGATGCGCTTCTCCAGGCTCAAGGCGCAGCAGGATTTGAGCGCTGCAGCGCTCGAATACGACAAGCAGCTTGCGGTGCGCGATTCGGAGGCGCGCATCTATGCGATTTTGCACACGATCGCCGACGGCATCATCTCTTTCAGCGAGAGCGGAACCATAGAGGAGTTTTCTGCGAATGCGGAACGCATGTTTGGCTATGCTTCGGCCGAGGTGATAGGGCAGCCCATATGCATGCTGATGCCTGATTACGTCATGACGGAGCCGATGAAGGTCCGCAGCACGGCAGGGAGCGAGCGCGAGACTTCGGGGCGCCACAAGAACGGCAACACCTTTCCGCTCGAGCTTGCGGTGAGCGAGATGATGCTGGGCGGGCAGCGCCATTACACCTGCATGGTGAGGGATATCACGAGGCGCAAGCGCAACCAGCAGGAGCTGATCGCGGCAAAACAGGAGGCAGAGCTCGCCAATCAGGCGAAGAGTTATTTTCTTGCGAACATGAGCCACGAGATCCGCACGCCGATGAATGCGATCATAGGCTTCACGCATCTGTGCCTCGAGACACGCCTGACGCGCGTGCAGCGTGACTATCTCGAGAAAGTGCATCTCTCGGCCAATTCGCTGCTCGGCGTCATCAATGACATCCTGGATTTCTCCAAGATCGAGTCCGGCAAGATGGACTTGGAACATGTGCCCTTCAACCTTGAGTCCGTTCTCAAGGGGGTGGCTGCAGTCACCAGCATACGCGCTGAGGAAAAGCATCTTGAATTTTTGATCGAACAGGAAAGAGGCTTGCCTGACATGCTGGTAGGCGATTCGCTGCGTCTCGGACAGGTGCTGAGCAACCTCGCGAACAATGCGGTGAAATTCACGGAATCAGGCGAGGTGGTGATCAGGGTGTCCAGAGAGGATGATCAGGGGCGGACTACGCTCAGATTTTCGATCATCGATACCGGCATAGGCATGACGGCAGAGCAGATCGGAAAACTCTTCCAGTCTTTCAGTCAGGCGGATGTGTCGACCACGCGCAAGTATGGCGGCACGGGCCTGGGTCTTGCGATTTCGAAGCGCCTCGTGGAATTGATGGGTGGGCGCATATGGGTGGAGAGCATGCCGGGCAAGGGCAGCGTCTTCACCTTCGTGATACCTTTCGACTGCATGCATGTTGATGCCGCAAGGTCGCCGGAAATTGCAGGGCTTAGGATGCTGGTCGTCGACGACAACGAAGCTTCGCGCAGGCTCATGCTCTCGATGCTAATGGATTTGGGCGTCGAGGCAATCGGAGTCTCGAGCGGCTCTGAGGCGATGACTGTTCTCGAGATGGAGGGACCTTTCAGCTGCGTGATACTGGACTGGAGCATGCCCGACATGGACGGGTTTGAATTCGCAGGCTTGATCAAGCAGTCATGCACCGACGGGAAGTGTCCAGGGATCATCTATCTTTCCGGCCACAAGCACATGGAGACGGTCAACGCTTCCAGGGACGCCAGGCTGCTGGACGTGGTGATCAACAAGCCCGTACTGCATTCGGATCTGGTTTCCGCGATAACTGCATGCATATCTGGCGGCATTGCGCCTTTACAGGTGAAGCAGCCTTCGGATATGCCATCGGACCTCAAAGGGTTGCGCGTGCTTCTGGTCGAGGACAATGCTTTCAACCAGCAGCTCGCGAAGGCGCTGTTGATCGATGCGGGCGTCATCGTGCGCATCGCAGAAAACGGGATGGATGCGCTATGCGCGCTTGAAGAGGAATCTTTCGATGCGGTGCTGATGGACATGCAGATGCCGGTGATGGACGGCCTCGAGGCGACAGTCAGGGTCAGGGAAAATTCCGCTTGGGCCGATCTCCCCATCATCGCGATGACCGCGAATGCGATGAGGGGAGACAGGGATATCTGCCTTGCCGCAGGCATGAACGATTATCTTTCAAAGCCGCTGCACTACAAGGACCTTTTCGATGCGCTCGCGCGCTGGACCAGGATTCAGGATGAGAGTGTCCTGGATGCCGAGGATGCGATGGCCAGGATGGGAGACAGGAGGCTCTATCTCATGATGCTGAATGAGTTCGCTTCAAGCCAGGGGGATTCCGTTGCCGCGATAAGGGACGCGCTTGATAAGCATGACGAGGCTTGCGCAGAAAGACTGGCGCACTCGTTGAAGGGTATTGCCGCGAGCGTGGGTGCGATCAGGCTTTCGGAATCCGCGATGCAGGTGGAGCAGGCGATACGTTCAAACGAACGGGAGGCTTATGCGAGACTGGTCGACATGCTGGAGCAGGAGCTGAACCGGGCGCTTTCCGGGATCAGGATTCATCTCGATGCGCAATCTGAAGGAGATGAGGCGTGAGAATCCTGTTTCTGGTTTTTCTTTTGTCCGCCTGCGCGCATCTCGCAGATGTCGTGGAAGCGCCCAAGAAGCCTTCCCAGCAAGCAACACAGCCTGCCCGTCAGGCGACGCATGAGCAGAAGCACCGTCCGCCAAAGCCTCAGGAACAGCCCAAGGAGCAACCTGCTGTTTCCAGTCCTCAGGGGAATCCCATAGAGGAGGACTGATTCACTTTTTGCAGGCGATCTCCCACAGCGCTTCCTCTGCGCTGTCCTTCGCGATGATCCCCCACCTTTCCTTGACGTTGCTGGTGTAGATGGTTTCCCCCTGCGCCATGTGGCCGGCATAGGCGGCCTTTGCGATGATCCTCGATCTTTTGCTGCGGCAGGCATACTCGCGTTCTATCTTCATCGAAAGGTAATCCATGTCGCCTATCGCGCGAGGCTGTTTCAGGTCGAAAAGGGCCCACATCGTAGCCAGGCCATTCGGATATCTCTTGATGCCTGTCGCATCGACATAGGCCGTCTCCGCGTTACTTTCGCCTATGCTCTGCCATTCGGCTAAGGCCTCGCTGCAAAACAGCGCCAGGATCAGGATGTACGGGAGTCTGCGCATGGTGGTCTGCCAAAAAAAAGGAGACAGTAACATCAAACCGTTGCATTGGAAAATCATCCGGTGCGAATCGTGGTAGAATTCGCGCCCTTTACATTTAGCAGGACCGTTTTCATGTCACGCCAACTTCGCAACATCGCCATCATCGCCCACGTCGATCACGGAAAGACCACGCTGGTCGACAAGCTGCTCTCCCAGGCAGGTTCCTTTTCCGCGCATCAACAGGTCGCCGAGCGCGTCATGGACAACAACGACCTGGAAAAGGAGCGAGGCATCACCATCCTGGCGAAGAACTGTGCGGTGGAATATCAGGGCGTGCACATCAATATCGTGGACACACCCGGCCATGCAGACTTCGGCGGCGAAGTCGAGCGCGTGCTGGGCATGGTCGACGGCGTGCTGCTGCTGGTGGATGCGGTGGAAGGCCCGATGCCGCAGACCCGTTTCGTCACCAAGAAGGCGCTGGCTTTGGGTCTGCGCCCCATCGTCGTGATCAACAAGGTGGACCGTCCCGGCGCGCGCCCCGACTGGGTCATGAACCAGACTTTTGATCTGTTCGACAAGCTGGGTGCTACCGACGAACAGCTGGACTTTCCGGTCGTCTATGCTTCAGCGCTCAACGGCTACGCGAAGCTCGAACTGAGTGGCGAAAACAAGAACATGCTGCCCCTTTTGGATGCGGTTCTTGAAAATGTTCCAGCACCCGCCGATACGGCCGATCAGCCGCTGCAGCTTCAGATATCGGCGCTCGACTATTCGAGCTTCGTCGGCCGCATAGGCGTCGGGCGCATCACGAGAGGGCGTTTGAAGCCAGGCCAGGAAGTGATGGTGATGAATGGAGACAAGTCTTCCAAGAAGGCGCGCGTCAATCAGGTGCTGGGATTCCGCGGAATCGAGCGCGTGCTGCTGGACGAGGCGATGGCGGGCGACATCGTTCTGATCAACGGCATAGACGAGATCGGCATTGGAGTTACGATTGCCGATGTCGCGAAGCCCGAGGCGCTTCCCCTGCCCAAGATAGACGAACCCACGCTGACGATGAACCTGATGGTGAACACGTCGCCGCTGGCAGGTCAGGAGGGAAAGTTTGTCACCAGCCGCCAGATCAGGGACAGGCTCAACAAGGAACTCCTGGTCAACGTGGCGCTGCGCGTGGAAGATACTGACGAAGCGGATGTCTTCCTGCTGGCAGGACGCGGCGAGCTGCACCTGACCATATTGCTCGAAACCATGCGCCGTGAGGGATTCGAGATGGGAGTCGGAAAGCCGCGCGTGGTGTTCCGCGAGATCAACGGCGAAAAATGCGAGCCGTTCGAAGTGCTGACGGTGGATGTCGAGGACGCCAATCAGGGCGCGGTCATGGAAGAGCTGGGCCGCCGCCGCGGGGACCTGCAGGACATGCAGCCTGACGGACATGGTCGCGTGCGTCTGGAATACCGCATACCTGCGCGCGGCCTGATCGGATTCCAGTCGGAATTCATGACGCTGACGCGCGGCACAGGCATCATGGCGCATGTGTTCGACGACTATGCGCCGGCCAAGGCTGACATGCCCGGCCGCAGAAACGGCGTGCTGATTTCGGCAGAACAGGGAGAGGCGGTGGCCTATGCGCTGTGGAAGCTTGAAGACCGCGGACGCATGATCGTGTCGCCTGGCGACAAACTGTATGAAGGCATGATCATCGGCATACACAGCCGCGACAACGACCTGGTCGTCAACCCGATCAAGGGCAAGCAACTCACCAACGTGCGCGCATCGGGCACCGACGAGGCGGTGAGGCTTACACCGCCTGTGCGTCTGACGCTGGAATCCGCGGTTGAATTCATCGCCGACGACGAACTTGTCGAAATCACGCCGCAATCCATACGCGTGCGCAAACGTTACCTGACGGAAAACGAACGCAAGCGCCAGGCGCGCGGCCTGTAATCCGCAAGCTGCTGCATGGAATGACGCCGCCCGGTGCTATACTGGGCGGCGTTTTTCATGGTGAGAGTTATGTTTGAAATAGTCAATCTTGCATTGCTGCTTCTGGTACTGGTCGCCTTGCTCTGGCTTGCATTCAGAGGGCCGCAGCGCGAATTGCCGGAATTCATGGCGCGCCTGCTCGAGGAGAAACACAGGCTGATGATAGGCGACCTGCACGATGGGCTGAACAGGCAGGGCGACCGCATGGCACAAGTGACCACAGACAGCGCGGAGCGTCTGAGGGAGAGTGTGGCGCTGGAACTGAAAGCAACCCGCGAGGCGATGCAGAATCTGCAGCTGGCGCAGCGGGACGGCCTTTCGAGCACGAGAGAAGACCTCCTGCGTCAGCTCTCATCCCTGTCTTCAGAGCTTCAGGCAAAACAGGAGGCGCTGCGCGCGGAGCTGCTTACCAAGACCCTGCAGACCATGGCCGACCAGGGAAGGGCCGACCAGGAACTGATACAGTCCGCGCTGAAGAGAAGCAGCGAGATGCTCGCATCCAGCATTGAGAATCTGACCAAGAGCGTGGACGCAAGGCTAGAGCAGATTTCCGGAAAGGTCGCTGAGCGGCTCGACGAAGGATTCAAGAAGACCAACGAGACCTTCACCAATGTGATGACGAGACTGGCCACCATAGACGAGGCGCAGAAGAAGATAGACAGCCTGACTTCCAATGTGGTGAGCCTGCAGAACCTTTTGGGCGACAAGCGTTCCAGAGGCGCATTCGGCGAGGTGCAGCTCGAAGGACTGGTGCGCAACATACTGCCGCCGAATGCCTATGCATTCCAGGAGAAACTTTCCAACGGCAACCGCGTGGACTGTCTGCTGATTTTACCGGCACCCACAGGCCGCGTTCCTGTCGATGCAAAGTTCCCGCTGGAGAATTATCACCGCATGCTGGCATCCGACCTGCCTGAATCCGACAGGCTGGCAGCGCGCCGGCAGTTCAAGGCCGACATCAAGAAGCACATAGACGATATCGCCGGAAAATACCTGATCAAGAACGAGACCTCGGATGGGGCGGTGATGTTCGTGCCGGCAGAGGCGGTGTTCGCCGAGATCCATGCGTATCATGCGGATCTCGTCGAATACGCGATGAACAAACATGTGTGGATCGTCTCTCCGACCACGCTGATGGCGGTTCTGAACACGGCGCGCGCGGTGATGAAGGATGTGCAGATGCGCGAGCAGGTGCATATCATCCAGAGAGAGCTTGGCAAGCTGAGCGCGGACTTCAAGCGCTTTGACGAACGCATGAAGCGCCTTGCCGACAACATAAGGAAGGCGCATGAAGAGGCGGGGCAGGTCGAGATATCCAGCCGCAAGATCAGCGATCATTTTTCCAAGATCGAGGCCGTCGAGGTTTTGGAGGTGAAGATGGAACTGTGAGGGCCGTCAAACTGTCACATTGGCTCCGTATGATGCACCCCTGACATCTGAAAGGATCGACATGAAAGTGCTTGAACCCTGTACTCTGGTCATCTTCGGCGCCGCCGGAAATCTGAGCCGGCGCAAACTGATCCCCTCTCTTTTCCGTCTCGAAACATCAAAGCGTCTCCAGGATCGCCTGACCATAATCGGCTGCGGCATAGAGCGGGTTGAACAGGAGGAGTGGAAAAGCACGGTAGCCGAAATGTTGCAGCATTCCTATCCTCAAGGCGTTGACGAGGATGCGAAGAAGAGGTTTCTTGCGCGCATGCATTACCATGCGATTCCCCCCGGCGACGATGCGGCCTATGCGAGACTACAGGAACTGCTTGAGAGCAGCGATCGCTTTCCCCCCAACATGGCCTTCTACATGGCGGTCAGGCCTTCCGAGTTCAACGCGATCATCGAAAACCTGAGTCATGTCGGACTGCTGAAGGAAAACAGCGGATGGCGAAGGCTCGTGATCGAAAAGCCCTTCGGCTATGACCTGCTCAGCGCGCAGACACTGCAGAGGAATCTCTACAAGCACCTGGATGAACCCCAGATCTACCGCATAGACCATTACCTGGGAAAAGGCACGGTGCAGAACGTGATGGTGTTCCGCTTCGCGAACCTCCTGCTCGAGCCATTGTGGAACCACCACTACATAGACCACGTGCAGATCACGCATTCCGAGACGCTTGGCATCGAAGGGCGGGCCGACTACTATGAAGGTGCAGGCGCACTGCGGGACATGATACAGAGCCATCTTTTGCAACTGCTCACGCTGGTGGCGATGGAGCCGCCGGTGACGATGGATGCGGAGCATCTCAGGGACGAGAAGGTGAAGGTGCTGAAGGCGATACGTCCTATTCCCCAGAATGCGGTTCACGCCCATGCGTTTCGCGGCCAGTATGCGAGCGGCAGCGTGGACGGCAAGGCGGTGCCCGGATATCTCGATGAGCCCGGCGTTTCCGAAAGCAGCACCACGGAGACCTATGCCGCCCTGAAGCTATTCATAGACAACTGGCGCTGGGCTGGCGTGCCTTTTTATCTGCGCACCGGAAAGCGTCTGCAGGAGAACAGCTCGGCGATCAGCATACGCTTCAAGAAGCCGCCCCAGGACCTGATGCGTTTCACGCGCCAGGGGCCTGCGCAGCCCAACTGGATCATGCTCGGCATACAGCCTGACGAATGTCTGAAAGTCGAGATGCAGGTGAAGGAGCCGGGCCTTGATCTTCATACGCGCAGCATCAGCCTGGATGCGACCTACAGAAAAAACAGCGAAGAGGACTTCGGCGCCTACGAGAGCCTGCTGATCGACGTGATGCTGGGCGATCATTCCCTTTTCCTGCGCATGGACGAGGTGGAAGCCGCATGGCGCGTGGTCGATCCCATCATCAAGGTCTGGTCGATGGAGCGCGATTTCATCAACACCTATCAGGCAGGAAGCTGGGGGCCTCGCGGCACATACAGGCTCTTCGACAGGGAAGACCAGTTCTGGCGCCACTCGCTGAACCTTGACGGCGCAGACCTGCAGGCTTATTAACCATGCATACCGTTTTGGCGGGGGACATAGGAGGAACCAAGACCAGGCTTGCGATAGCCGAGGTTTCGGGTAGCCGGGTTAATCTGTTATCCGAGGGAAGTTTTCAAAGCCGGGATTTTTCTTCTTTCGATTCCCTGTTGGGAGAGTTTCTTTCGGGAAAGAAGGCGCCTTTCAGCGCCGCCTTCGGAGTCGCAGGGCCAGTCGAGGGGAGGATCGTCGATGTGACCAATCTTCCATGGCGCATTCATGCCGATGAGCTGGTGAGGCGATATGGATTTGCAAGCTGCACGCTGCTCAACGATCTCGAAGCGACGGCCTGCGGCTTGCCGGCTTTGCGCGAGGACGATCTTCTGACGCTGCAGGATGGCATTGCCGATGCCGTCGGCAATGCCGCGGTGATCGCGCCGGGTACCGGGCTGGGAGAGGCAGGGCTCTTCTGGGACGGAAAGGCTCACAGGCCTTTCGCGACGGAGGGAGGGCATGCGAGCTTCAGCCCTGAAAACGAACTCGAAATGTATCTATTGAAGCATCTCAAGGCGCGATATGCTCATGTGAGTTGGGAGCGTTTGGTCTCGGGCGAGGGGCTTGTCAACATCTACGATTTTTTGCGCATGAATCTTCCGGGCAGCCCCATGCGCGATGCGGCGGCCATCAGCCAGGCCGCACTCGAAGGGAACGATGCGACATGCGTTAAGGCACTCGAATGCTTCGTGAAATTGCTGGGCGCCGAGGCGGGCAATCTCGCGCTCAAGGTCATGAGCCGGGCCGGAATATACATGGGCGGAGGGATTCCGCCCAGGATCCTGCCATTTCTCAAGAACGGCGCATTTCTCGAGGCTTTCCTGAACAAGGGCAGGATGCGCCATCTCCTGGAAAATATGCCGGTCAGGGTGATACTGGACGACAGGGCCGCGCTTTACGGGGCGGCATTGCGCGCGGCGGGGGCACCATGATTCCGTATATCCATGAAGACGCCGGAGAAATGGCCCATGTCGTGGCGAAAAGGGTAGCCTCTCTCGCAGCGAGGTCGATAGCGGAGCGGGGCATTTTCAGGCTCGCTCTGGCGGGAGGGGAGACGCCCAGGCTCTGCTATCGGGAGCTCGCAAAGATGGATGTCGACTGGGAGCATGTGCATGTCTATTTCGGCGATGAGCGCTGTTTGCCGCTGAATGATCCCGGCCGCAACGACAGCATGGCCTTCGATGCGCTGCTAAGGCATGTCGGGATTCCCGATGAGAACGTGCATTCGATCATGGCCGAATTTGGTGCAGAGGAGGCGGCTTCGCGCTACATGCTGGTGCTAAAGGGCATGAGGCTAGACCTGATTCTGCTCGGCATGGGCGAGGACGGACATACGGCGAGCCTGTTTCCCGGAGGCGCATTCGGTGAAGAGGCCGTCGTCTCTGTACACGACGCGCCCAAGCCTCCGAAGGATCGCGTGTCTCTCGGGATGAGCACGATCAATGAGGCGCGAGAGAAGATTTTCATGGTGTCTGGAGCAGGAAAGCGTAGTGCGCTGGAACGAATATTGCGTGGGGAAATGCTGCCTGCCGCACGGGTTGTTGGTGCGGAGTGGCATGTCGATCGCGCGGCTTTGCCAATCACTTGAGAGGAGCTGGAAATGCAGATAGGGATGATAGGCCTGGGGCGCATGGGGGCGAACATGGTTCGCAGGCTTCAGCAAAGAGGACATCAGTGCGTGGTGTATGACAGGAGCCGAGATGCGGTGCAAAGCCTGGTCGATGAGGGTGCGACAGGCGCGTCAAGCCTCGAGGATCTCGTGGCCAGGCTCAAGGCGCCGCGGGCTGTCTGGCTGATGCTGCCCGCCGCCGCAGTGGATGCGAGCATTGCGGAAGTCTCGGCGCTGCTTTCCCCCGACGACGTGCTGATAGACGGCGGCAACTCCTACTACAAGGACGACATCTCAAGGGCCAGGGCGCTGAAGGAAAAATCGATCCACTATGTGGACGTCGGGGTGAGCGGTGGTGTATGGGGGCTTGAGCGCGGATACTGCCAGATGATAGGCGGGGACGATGCGGCATTCGAGCGCCTGGAGCCTGTCTTCGAATCGCTTGCACCCGGAATCGGGGCGGCGCCTCGCACAGAAGGAATGAGCGGCGAGCCGGGAAGCGCGGAAAAGGGATACCTGCACTGCGGCCCTTCCGGTGCAGGACATTTCGTGAAAATGGTGCATAATGGCATCGAGTACGGCCTGATGGCGGCCTATGCCGAAGGGTTCAATCTGCTGCGCCACGCCAATGTAGGCGCTGAAAATCGCCTGATCGACGCGGAAAACGCGCCTCTTCGCGAACCGGATGCGCTGCGCTTTGACATCGACGTGGCAAAGGTCGCAGAGCTTTGGCGGCGCGGCAGCGTTGTCGGCTCATGGCTGCTCGATCTGACCGCGCATGCGTTAAAGGACGATGCGGACCTTTCTGGTTTCGGCGGAAGGGTGTCGGATTCGGGGGAAGGTCGCTGGACCAGCATCGCAGCAATCGAGTCCGGTACGCCAGCCCCCGTGCTGACCGCGGCCCTTTTCAGCAGATTCTCATCGAGGGGCGAGGCGGACTATGCGGACAAGCTCCTGTCAGCGATGCGCTTCGAATTCGGCGGACACCGCGAGCAGCATGGCTGATCGCAAAACACTATTCAACCTTGGAAGCCTGATCATGAGTTCTTCAAAAAACCACGAACCTTTGGACCGCTCCGATCCCGCCGTTTTTCAGCGGGTGATGACCAACCACCTGATCTTCACCGAAGGCAAGTCGCTCAAGACGGCGACCCATCGGGACTGGTTCGAGGCCTCGGCGCATACGGTGCGCGATCAGCTGATCGAGAAGCAGGTCAAGAGAGCCGAAGCCTGCATGGAGCAGGATCCCAAGCGCCTGTACTACCTGTCGCTTGAATTTCTGATCGGCCGCAGCCTTTCCAATGCCGCGCTCAATCTCGGCATGGAGCAGCCCTTGAAGCAAAGCCTGGATGCGCTTGGGCAGAACATGGAGGTCGTCGAGGAAACCGAGATCGATGCGGCGCTTGGAAACGGCGGCTTGGGCAGGCTCGCCGCGTGTTTCCTGGATTCGCTCGCAACGCTGGATCTTCCAGGCCAAGGCTATGGCATACGCTATGAATATGGCATGTTCAACCAGCGCATCAAGAAGGGAGAACAGGTCGAGCGACCCGACAACTGGCTGCGCTTCGGCAATCCCTGGGAATTCCAGCGTCCCGAGCACATGTATGCGGTGAGATTCTTCGGCCATGTCGTGCATTTCCCGGACGAGAAGGGAAACGTCGAGCATCACTGGGTGGACGGCGAGACCGTGATGGCGATGGCCTACGATGTGCCCATCCCCGGATACAAGACCGATACGGTGAACAACCTGCGCCTGTGGGCCGCGAAGGCCGCGCGCGAGTTCAATCTCGAATCATTCAATGCCGGCGATTACCTGAGCGCGGTTTACGACAAGAACATCTCCGAGAGCCTCTCCAAGGTGCTCTACCCCAACGACAGCTCTGCGGTCGGCAAGGAATTGCGCCTGAGGCAGGAATACTTTTTCGTCTCCGCGTCCATTCAGGACATTCTTTCGCATTTTTTGTGCGACCACTCTGACTGGAACCAGTTGCCTGACAAGGTCGCGATACAGCTCAACGACACGCATCCCGCGATCGCGGTGGCCGAGATGATGTACCAGCTGATGGACGTGCATCATCTGAAGTGGGACATGGCCTGGTCGCTGGTGACCAGGATATTCGCGTACACCAACCACACGCTGATGCCAGAGGCGCTCGAGACCTGGGATGTCGCGAAGTTCGAGCGCGTCCTGCCTCGGCACCTCGAGATCATCTACGGGATCAACCAGCATTTCCTGGAAAATGTGAATCACCGCTTCCCGGGAGAAACCGATCTTCTGCGCCGCGTATCCATCATAGACGAGGAACACGGAAGGCGCGTGCGCATGGCCCATCTGGCGATCATAGGAAGCCACACGGTGAACGGCGTCGCGGCGATCCACAGCGAGTTGCTGAAGACCACGCTGTTTGCCGACTTCCACCGCATATACCCGGACAAGTTCGTCAACGTCACCAACGGCATCACCCCGCGCCGCTGGCTCAACCAGTGCAACCGGGGCCTTGCCGAGCTCATCGCATCGCGCATAGGGGAAAACTTCGTGCGCGAACTGGGAGAGCTCAAGAAGCTTGATGTCTATGCGGAGGATGCGGAATTCCGCAGCCAGTTCCGTGCGGTGAAGCTCGCGAACAAGGAACGTCTTGCCAGGTACATCGAGAGGGTGGCGGGCATAGAGGTGGACACGAATTCGATGTTCGACGTGCAGATAAAGCGTATACACGAATACAAGCGCCAGCTTTTGAACGTGCTTCACGTGGTGACCCTGTACAACCGCATACGAGCAGGCCATACGATCACGCCGCGCACGGTGATCTTCGCTGGCAAGGCGGCACCCGGATACAGGATGGCCAAGCTGATCATACGCCTCATCAACGACGTGGCAAGCATCGTCAACGAGGATCCAGCCGTCCACGGTCTGCTCAAGGTCGTTTTTCTTCCCAATTACGATGTTTCGTCTGCCGAGAAGCTATTTCCGGCGAGCGATCTGTCCGAGCAGATATCGACGGCTGGCACCGAGGCATCCGGTACGGGAAACATGAAGATGGCATTGAACGGCGCGCTGACGATAGGCACGCTGGACGGCGCGAACGTCGAGATAAGGGAGGAAGTGGGAGAGGAGAACATCTTCATCTTCGGGCTCACCACAGCCCAGGTCGCCCACCTGCGCAAACAGGGCTATAGCGCATGGGACTACTATCACGGGAACGAGGGGCTGAAGCAGGTGCTCGACATGATAAACTCGGGATTCTTCTCCGTGGACGAGCCTGACCGCTACCGCCAGATTTTCGACAGCCTGACGCAGCACAATGACCACTATCTGCTGCTTGCCGACTATTCAAGCTATGTCGCGACACAGGACATGGTCGGTCTGCTCTATCAGGACAAGGAGGAATGGAGCAGGCGGGCGATCCTGAACGTGGCGAACATGGGCAAATTCTCGAGCGATCGCACGATCATGGAATATGCCGAGAAGATTTGGGACATAGGACGAGTGTCGATCGGCTGAGTGATGACATGTGTATTCCCATTTGATCCGGGTATGATGAGATAATCGCGCATTTCCATACCACCCGGGTTTATCGATGGCTGAATTGAAAGTCTTGTTTGTCACGTCCGAGATCGCTCCTCTCATCAAGACAGGCGGTCTTGCGGATGTCAGCGGAGCCTTGCCCGCCGCGCTTCGTAAAATCGGCGTCGACGTGCGCGTGATCGTTCCCGGCTATCCGCAGATCTTGGCACAGATGGAGTCCTGGGAAGAGCTCGCCAACTTCCCCGATCTGGCAGGATTTCCTCCGTGCAGGCTGCTGGGTTCCACCATGGAAAGCGGCGTGCCGCTGATGGCGATAGACTGTCCGGCCTTGTACCAGCGCGACGGAGGTCCTTATCTGGATGCGCAGGGGCATGACTGGTCTGACAATCCGCTGCGCTTCGGCCTGCTTTGCAGGATATCCGCGATACTGGGATGCGGCGGCACGCCGCTTTCCTGGCATCCCGATGTCGTGCACGGAAACGACTGGCAGGCGGGATTGACCGGCGCATATCTCGATGTGGCGCAGGACGCCGCTCCCAGCATCTTCACCATACACAATCTTGCATTCCAGGGGAATTTCGAGCCGGAATACGTCGCGCGCCTGCATCTTCCTGAGCATTTTTATGCGATCGACGGCCTCGAGTTCTACGGCAGGATGTCCTTTCTGAAGGCCGGAATCTATTATGGAAAGCACATCACCACGGTCAGCCCCAACTATGCGCGCGAGATCCAGGGAGACGAGCTGGGGTTCGGCATGCAGGGCCTGCTGCAGGTTCGAACGAAAGACGTCTCGGGCATTTTGAACGGCATCGATACAGATGAATGGAATCCCGCTGCGGACAAATATCTGCCTTTTCATTTCTCGACGAGAAACATGACCGGCAAGGCGAAAAACAAGCGCGCACTTCAGGAATTGCTGGGCTTGCAGGTGAATGAAGACATCCCGCTTCTGGCTGCGGTGAGCCGCATGACGCATCAGAAGGGGCTCGATCTTCTGATTGAGATTTCGCCCAGGCTGCTAGAGCTTCCCGTCCAGATCGTGATGCTGGGGACCGGAGAGAAGGCGATGCAGGACCAGGCACTCTCTCTGGCTGCGCGCTATCCCGGAAAATTCGCCGCGATGATAGGCTTCGACGAGGGGCTCTCGCATCAGATCGAGGCGGCCGCTGACATGTTCGCGATGCCTTCACGCTTCGAGCCCTGCGGCCTCAACCAGTTCTACAGCCAGCGCTATGGCACGCCTCCCATCGTCCACAGCACGGGCGGACTCGCGGATTCCGTGACGGACTGCACATCGCAAACCCTGAAAGACGGTACGGCAAGCGGGTTCGTGTTCAGCGGAATGACGGCAGACAACCTTTACGCATCGGTCCTGAGGGCGGTCGAACTTTACCGCAAGCCTGTCCAATGGAAGCGCCTCCGCAAGCTTTGCATGATCAAGGATTTTTCCTGGGAGACCAGCGCCAGGGCCTATCTCGGCGTATACCTCAAGGCGCTCGGTATTGAATCAGGAAGCGATTCGGATAAACTGTAGCAAGCGAGGCTGGACATTCTGTCGGCCTGCGCTGCATATTTTGATCAGGAGAAAACATGAAACAAACCTTGGCAATCGCTCTTTTGTTGTCTGTCAGCGCTAGCGCATTCGCGGTCGATGGCGAAACCCTGCTGGGTGGCGTCCTAGGCGGCGCGGCAGGCGCTGCGGTTGGGCAAAACCTGGGCGGCAGGGAAGGAGCGATCATAGGCGCCGCAATCGGCGGTGGAGCGGGAGCTGCGATCGGCAGTCAGAGCGATGGATATCGCGGAGGCGAGGGCTACCGGGAAGGAGAAGGCTACCGCGAGGGATATCGCGGTGAAGGCTATCGTGAGGACCACGGATTCCGCGACCACGGAGAAGGTCATGGGCGCTGGCGTCGCGAAGGCGGCGACGACTGAACTCATAGGCCTGAAAAGGGCGGTTTTTCAATCGCTGTTCGATGCATCCATGATCTTTCCTTGCGGGTACAGTGCTTACATGAGCCTGCACCCGCAGGAAATCCCATATCGGAGGTCATGATGAATGTTATCAGCGGTTTGTCGATGCTAGCCAGCCTGCCATCCTTGCTTTCTTCCGGCGCGCAGCGCGTCTCGGGCGACTCGGACGGGGATCGCGGCAAGGAGAGTGCCGGAAAATCGAATTTCATGAATGCGGTGATCAACGCGCTGGACCAGACCCTGTCCGGCAGCTCGGGGAGTTCGGGCAGCACGCATTCCACGCACAAGCCTTCAACAAGCACGACAACAACCCAGGACCCGCAGGTCGCCCTTCAGGGATTTCTGCAGAATCTGTATTCGTCGCTTTCCCAGGTTTCGGACAGCAAGCCTGCCGATCAGGGCGTGTCGAGTGTGGCCAGCCACCACGGTTCACACCTCGCGTCCGAGCTGCAGAACCTGATGCAGCAGCTTTCCTCGGCGAGCGGTTCCTCGTCATCCGGCGGTTCTTCATCGCTAAGCCATCTTGATTCCAGCTTCCAGAATCTGGTCTCGTCCATCAACAGTGCTCAGGGCCAGGGAGCTACTGCGGCACAGCCCACGCTGCAGGCTTTTCTGCAGAACCTGATGCAGGATGTGGGCAACGGGCAGAACGTCAGCGGGGCGATTGTCAGCACCCAGGCTTGATGCCGATCTTCCCATGGATCGCGCATACTGTATTATCTTTTTGACAGGCAGCTCCTGACAGGCGATAATGCGCGCCTTGACCACACCGGGTCGTTAGCTCAGCTGGTAGAGCAGCGGACTCTTAATCCGTTTGTCGCAGGTTCGATCCCCGCACGACCCACCATAATCAAAAAGGCTTGCAGCAATGCAAGCTTTTTTACTTTCGGCTGACGAAGCCAAATCGTAACCATCCATATGTGAAAAATCAGCACTGGTTCAGTCGCCATGTCTAACCAGAATGGGGGAAGGCTGAGGGGATAAAAATTTGGAACGGGTTTTTATTATACAAAAATCGACAGTGCGCTAGTTTGCTGCGCTGATTCGCGCAGTGGCCGTATTTGCTGCTTCAAAAACATGAACGGCATTGCGTCCGGCCTTCTTGGCGCGATACATGGCTTCATCGCCAAAGCGCAAGAGATCCTGAGGATTGTCGGCATGATCGGGATATACGCTTACGCCTATGCTCGAAGAAATCTCCAGCAGCTGATCCTCTTTGTACTCGAATGGTTTTTCCAGGCGTAACCGGATTTTTTCGGCAATGCTGGTTGCGTCCTCAATAACCTTGATGTCCGGCAACAGGACGACGAATTCATCCCCGCCAAGACGGGCGGCGGTATCCGATACACGCAGGCACTGCACGATTCTCTTTGCGACCTGCTGCAGCAGCCAGTCGCCGGCCTCATGTCCCTTTTCGTCGTTCACCTGCTTGAATTTATCCAGGTCGATGAAGAGCAGAGACACCTTGCGCTGCTCTCGTTGCGCCAGCGCAATAGTTTGATACAGGCGGTCTTCAAACAGCCTGCGATTGGGCAGATTGGTGAGCCTGTCGTAGAAGGCCATCTTGTCGAGTTCCTGCTGGATCTGTTTCTGCTCTGTCAGGTCGTAATTCACTCCGACGATGCGCAGCGGTTTGCCATCTGGATCGAATGTCGTATGAGACATCGCCTTGAGATAGTGGACTGACCCATCCGGCCATATGACGCGAAATTCCGGGGCGTATTCCCGTTCGCCCTTGAGCGCTGCCTGAATCTCGTCTTCTGCAAATTCCCTGTCTTCGGGATGAAGCGCGCTTGACCATGTTTCGTAGGCGGCGCCGCCGAAGTCTTCTTCGCGCGTGCCATAAAGCTGGTACATGACCTTGTCCCAGACGAGTCTGTTGTTCACGACATCCCAGTCCCATATCCCCACGATACCGGCTGAAGCTGCCGCCTCGAGACGCTCTTTTGCTTCCCGCAACTGCACTTCGGCATTTCTAAGATCGGTGATGTCGTGGAATACGGCAAGCGTGATGTTTCCATCGGTGTCATGAACAATCGAAACGGCTTCGGCTATGGCAATCCGGATGCTGCCATCCTTTGAAACTATCCGAAATTCGATCGGCTGGAATGGGTCGTCATTGCGCAAGGATTCCGAATGGTGCTTTTGGCATGTATCCATAACCCATTTGCGATAGGCCGCGTCCGGATAGGCTTTGGATTGCCATGCGTCCAATGTCGGCAGGTCATCCAGCGTATAGCCGAAGCATCGGGTAAACGCTGCGTTGATGCCCGTGATTTGGCCCCGAGAGTCGAAGAGCATCTTGGGAACTGGGGAGAGGTCGATGATGGATTTGAGATGCGCCTCGCTCCTTTCCAGTTCTTCAGAGCGCTGCCTGATTTGCTGTTCGATGTTGGCTTGAGCCTGGCTCATTTCATTCAGCTTCCTGCGGGTCTGGCAAATCCAGGCGATGACGGTGTCGTCATGAGTGTTCATCTGTTGTGGCGGATGCGTGAAATCACCCCGGCCGAGCCGTGAGATTTGGTCATGGACTACCGCAGGAGAGGCGCCGAGCAGGGTGCGCAAAGACTGGTAACTGCGCCACAGCATGTATAGCCAGATGAGACCGACAGCAATAAAGATCAGTCGGAACAGGAAGGCCATATCCAGCGAGTGTTTCACGGCGGCAGCAGTGCGGGCATCCATGGAGCTGTTGAATTGGCTGATCGGTTGCAGTATCGCGAGCTTGGCCTGGTTGTAGGATGGGTTTAACAGCATGTCCTTCGCCTTCTGGCGAATTTCAGGCGCATTGGGGCCTGCGCTGTCGAAAAGCCGCATGGCTTCCATTTCCGTTTTGGCAAGCTCGTCGGATTTCTTCTTGGCAATCTCCAATAAGCGCGTCTCGCTCTCGCCGAATGCGGCTTTGCGTACGAGTTCGAGCAGGGGTACCGCTGCGCCGTCCTGGTCTTGCGGCAATTTGTCGCCATATACGGCCAGGTCCCATGAATAAAGGCTGCTCCGGGTCCAGGGCTTCTTGCCATCCCTTATGTCGAGAACTTCATGGAAGAGCTGCTTGTAGCGCGGGTCGCCGGTGACTATGTAGCTGCGCGCCATTTTCGTCAGGCTTTCCGATGAGTGCCAGAGCTCGTTCGCCAGCAACAATGAGTCGTACCGCTGGCTCTGCGCATGGTCTGCATTCATTTCCATGTCGACATAGATTGCAAAGCTGGCTACGACGACCGCAAACATCGATGCAGTCACCATTACCCAAAATGTGAGATACCGTGTTACGTGAGACATGAATGAGTCCTGAGTTTAACGAGTTCCAGCTTAGCGCATGCTGAAGCGGAGGTGATTTTTGTGGAGCAATCGCTGCCACTTCAAGGAATCGGTGCGTGGGCTTTCAGGTCGAGGCCGCGATTGAAGGCTGAAAGAGTGCGTTGCTTATTGGCATTATCTCAATTCAGATTCCCGCCATCAAGTTCGAGCGCACCTTTCCTGAAAATTCCGGTCTATGTGCCGGATCTGAATCTTGTGGGATTCGGTTTGTTAAATTTCGAAGGAATTAAATTTTGAAAAAAATGACCTGTTATCTCGCTTTTTCCTGTTTCATATCGATACCGGCCATGGCAGACAATGGAACTTCCAATGGCGCTCCGGCCTCAACGTTATCCCAGGTTCTCGATGCTTCAGGGATATCCCTTACGGGATATGTCGACGCAGCTTACAACGACATGAACAGCACCGGGCTGTTTGTCAATGCGGCGCCAGGGCCCATCGTGGGCGGGGCGGCAGGCAATACCCATATATTCGATACGGCTGGCGCAACGCAAGGCAGGAACTACGGCGAATTCAACATGCAGCAGTTCGCAGTGATCCTCGCCAAACAGCCGAAGGAAGGATTTGGCGGATACGTGAACATGACCGCCGGGCAGGATGCGGCGACCATTGCCTCGATGGGTCTAGGCGCGCCGAGCACGGTCAACGACAGTTCGCACAATGCCGATCTGACCCAGGCCTATGGCAGCTATGCGCAGGGCGGGCTTACCGTCATTGCTGGAAAATTCGCAACGCTTGCCGGAGAGGAGCTCATCACCAGTCCGTCCAACTTCAATTACACTCGTGCATGGATGTTTGGCTGGGGCCCTTATACGCATACCGGAGTGCGCGCGACCTATGTCGTGAACGGTTTGGTCACCTTGGTTGCAGGCGTCAACAATGGTTTCGATCAGGTGAGTTCGCAGACGAACGGAAAGACGGGCGAATTTGCGATCGATCTCGCGCCGAACAGCATGTTCTCGCTGGATACGAGTTACTATCGTGGCAAAGGAATGATGTCGGCCATGCCAGGAACGGGAAGCTATTTGGACATGATAGGCACTTTCAATGCAACGCCAAAGCTGACGTTTGTTGCCGATTATGCGAATGCCAGGCAGGACGATGCGCTGCTGACAGGGACCGGGGCGTTGGCGGGCAGCAACATCCTGAACGGGCAGATTCTCTCAGCCAATACTTCGGTGAATGCGAAATGGCATTCGCTCGCGCTCTATGCGAATTACCACATCGACGATCTATGGCGAGTTGCCTACCGCAACGAAAATTTCGACGATCCTCAGGGGTTCCGTTCCGGCATTTCGCAAAGGCTGATGTCGAATACCCTCACGCTCGGATTTGCGCCGGTCAAAAACACGGAGCTTAGAGCCGAAATCCGTCAGGACAAGTCGAGCGGGGATAATTTTCTGAATGCAGATGGCACGGGAAAGAGTACCCAGATGACCTATGCAATGGAGGCGATCTACCAGTTTTGATGGCCTGCCTGTTTCTCGGATGACTGGAACAGGACCCTGACCTGCAACCCGCCGCCATTGGGACCGTGGCCGAAGGAGACAATGGCGCCATGTATGCGGGCGATCTCCCTCACGATTGCAAGCCCCAGGCCGCAGCCCTCCGGCTGACTCGAAGGGGGGCGGTGGAAGGGTGTTCCGAGTTTTGTGAGCTCTGCGCTGGGGATGATCGGCCCGTCGTTTTGCATGACGAGAAGGATCGAACCCTCTTCATCATTTTTCAGGCTGACTTCAGCCTTGCCGTTTGCCGGCGTGTAGCGCACCGCATTGTCCAGAAGGTTCGATATGAGCTCGCGCAGCATCAGGGGGCTGCCCCTGACCTTCGAGATTTGCAGGTCGAAATCGATCTCCACGTTTTTTCTTGCGGCAAGCGATACGAAATCTGCCGATGTCTCGAGAAA
This sequence comes from Pseudomonadota bacterium, assembly GCA_021782365.1. Lineage (GTDB taxonomy): Bacteria > Pseudomonadota > Gammaproteobacteria > Burkholderiales > Gallionellaceae > Gallionella. The sequence continues at coordinate 145,408 of JAJXVB010000001.1, read as the reverse complement.
AATCTGGCGCAGGTCGACCGTCATGACTTCGTGCATCGCGGTCTCCGTGTGCTCAAGTCTTGCAAGCGACAGAAGCTGGTTCGAGAGATGGGTCGTGCGCTGGGTGGTGGCAAGAAGCTGGCGCAGGAATTTGTTGATGTCATTCGGCGTCTTTTGCAGACCGACTTCGATCTGGCTGCTCAAGGATGCAAGCGGGGTCCTCAATTGATGCGCCGCGTCCGCGATGAATCTGCGGTGGCTTGCAAACGAGCTGGTCAGGTGGCCAAAGAGCTCATTGATGCCGTGTATGATCGGAGTCAGTTCGGCCGGGGCAGACGCCTCATCGATAGGGCGAAGATCGTTCGATGAGCGGCTCACGATTTCGTCGCGCAGCGTTTCGATAGGCGTTAGGCCGCGCCGCACACCCCAGAGGATGACTCCGATGGAGATGAAGGCAAGCAGCGCTTCAGGAAACAGTATCTCCGCGAAGGTCCTGTCGGTCAAAAGATTCCTGCCCCGCATGGTTTGCGAGACCGCGATGTAGTAGGTCCTGTCCTTTGCCTGCTGCCTTAGGATGACGGCCCTGTTCATCTCGCCATCCAGGACCAGGTCGTCGAAGCGATGTTCGGCAGTGGCAAGCGTGTCGTGCAGCCTCAGCAGCTTCGGATTGCCTGAGAACAGCTTCCCGTCCTCATCCCATGCGGCATAAGACTCGCGGTCCTGGTTGTTAGCCTGCAGCATCTGCTGAGCGGCCGGAGGCAGATCGATGGAAAATTTTCCCTCCTGTATTTCAACCTGCTGGGAGAGATCAAGCGCGTCGTTGAGAAGCCCCAGGTCATAGGCGGACATCGCGGCATGCAATGCGAAAAGATAGGCGAAGATTCCGCCCAGGATCAGGATCGCGATGAGCGGCCAGCCGAGCTGCCTGAAAAGCCGTCTCCTCAATGTATAGATGCGGCGCATCAGCCGTTCTCCTCGAGCATGTAGCCCAGGCCGCGCACCGTGCGGATGACGATTCCGGATCCATCTATCTTGCCGCGTATCCGGTGCACATAGGCCTCGATCGCATTGGCGCTCAGATCCTGATCCCATCCTGTCGTGGCCTGGATCAGCTGTTCCTTGGAGATGATGCGCCGGGAGTGGGTGGCGAGATATTCCAGAACAGTCCACTCGCGGCTGGAAAGGTCGAGGCTCTTTCCTTCGAGATACGCCTGCTTGCCCACGGTGTCGAGTTCGAGCCCGCCTATCCTGAAGCGGGGGGTGCCGATTCCGGTCGTGCGGCGTATCAGTGCGCGCAGCCTTGCGTGCAGTTCCGGCATCGCGACCGGCTTGACGAGATAATCATCCGCCCCGAGATCCAGCCCCTGGACGCGGTCTTCTACCGCGTCGCGCGCGGTCAGGATCAAAACCGGCATCAGCATGCTTCTCTGCCGCAGATGGCGCACGACCTCGTAGCCGTCGCCGTCGGGAAGTCCCAGGTCCAGCACGATCGCATCGAAGTTTTCGACTGACAACGCGTGCAACGCATGGGCGACCTTGTCGACCACGTCGCAGGCATAGCCATCATTCATCAGCGACTGGGCCATCGCATTGCCCAGGGTCGCATCGTCTTCAACGATCAGTATCCGCATGTTGTCAGTTTCATGTCAGAAAGCCGGTGCAACATGCGCCGCTTTCGAAGCGGCAATGTTAGCCGAATTGCGCGCGTGCTGCAGTTAAAGAAACTGTAACTTCGCTTAGAGAATATGTCTGGATTTTTGGGCGACGGCATGCTCCTTTCGACCATGCCGGGATTTAGAGGAATTTTTATGGTCAACCTGAAGTCAGGATTCGGTGCGGCATTTTCTCGCACGGCAGTGCTGGCAGTCCTGCTTTGCGGCTGTGCGGCAGGCCCGGATTTCAAGCGCCCTGAAGCGCCAAATGCCAAGACTTATGCGCCCAAAGCCATGCCAGATGAGACCGCAAAATCGGATGTCGCGGCGGGAGCCTTGCAGAAGTTCGATCCTTCAAGGAATATTCCCTACGACTGGTGGACGCTCTTTCAGTCGCCCGAATTGAATTCCTTGATCGAACGCGCATTCAAGGCGAATCCGACGATAGAGTCGGCCCAGGCCGCATTGCAGCAGGCACAGGAATATGTGAACGCGCAGAGGGGATATTTCTATCCCACCGTCGGCGCAAACTTTACCCCTTCGCGCACCAAGCTTGCCGGCAACATGGGAGGAAATTCCCCAGGCGTTCAGGGCAATGGCGACATCATCCAGACCTATTCCAATCCCGGGGGGCCGGCTCCTTTCAATGCGCCTGTTTACTACAACTTTTATACCGCGCAGGTGAACGTGGGCTATGTGCCGGACGTGTTCGGCGCGAACAGAAGACAGGTCGAATCGCTCGAGGCTCAGGCGAATTTTCAGCGCTATCAGCTGGAGGCTACCTACATCACGCTCGCATCCAACATCGTGGCTGCGGCGTTGCAGGAGGCCTCCCTGCGCGCGCAGATTGCAGCCACTGAAAGCATAGTCGGATCGAACAGGGATGCGCTTGCGATTATGCAAAAGCAAAAGGATCTGGGGGCAATCTCGGCACTGGACGTCGCATCCCAGGAGTCCCAGCTCGCGCAGGCCGAGCTGTCTCTCATCTCGCTTTCGAAACAGCTCGACCAGACCAGAGACCTGATCCGCGCGCTGGCCGGAAACCGTGCGGATCAGGATGTTCCTGAGACTTTCACGCTCGCATCCCTGCATCTGCCGGAAGACCTTCCTTTGAGCCTTCCCTCGAAGCTCGTCGAACAGCGGCCCGATGTGCGGATGGCGGAAGAGCAGATGCATGCGGCTAGCGCCCAGTATGGAGTCGCGATCGCAAACAGGCTTCCCCAGTTCGCGATCACGGGCGCATGGGGCGGCAATGCCGACACGATAGGCATGATGTTCAAGACGGGAGGCGGGTTCTTCAATCTCGCGGCCAACGTCGGGCAGACCATCTTCGACGGCGGCACGCTGAAGGCGAGATCAAAAGCCGCGCAGCAGGCATTGGTCCAGGCGGGTGCAGAATACCGCAGCACGGTGATCACCGCGATTCAGAATGTGGCCGATACCCTCTATGCGATCCAGTACGATGCAAAGTCCCTCGCCGCCGCGGCCAGGTCCGAGAATGCGATGCGGCTGACCCGGGATCTCACGAAGAAGCAGTACGAGACGGGATATGTGAACTACCAGCAGCTTCTGACTTCCGAACAGAACTACCAGCAGTCCGTGATCGCGCTGATCCAGGCGCAGACCAACCGCTTCGGCGATACGGCAGCGCTCTATCAGGCGCTCGGAGGAGGCTGGTGGAATCGCGACAAGATGGCTGATGCAGGAAACAAGGGCAGCACAGGAGACAAGCAATGAAGAATTTGAAGTTGGCTGCATCGATTGCCGGCGCCATCGCACTGATCGGTTTGGGATTGTTGGGGCACGCGAGCGAGCCTGCGCACCAGGTAAAAACGCCCAAGGAAGGAATCGATCTGACCGATCTGCAACTGAAGTCCGTCAAGGTCGCAAGCGTCGCGGAGCGCGTATTTGTGGCCGAACGCGAGGCGGTCGGGAACATCGCATTCAACGACGAGAAGACGGTCCAGGTCTATTCTCCGTATCAGGGGAAGATCACCGAAGTCTTTGCAAAGGCCGGGGATGACGTCGAGAAGGGCGCTCCGCTTTTTGCGATCAACAGCCCTGACCTCGTGCAGGCAGAGTCCGCATTGATCTCCGCTTCTGGCGTTCGCGACCTGACTGCTCATGCGCTTGAGCGCGCGAAGCAACTGCTTGCAGTTCAGGGGATATCCCAGAAGGATTACCAGCAGGCGGTCTCAGACCAGCAGGCGGCCGAAGGCGCATTCAATGCGGCAAAAAACGCCCTGCGCATCTTCGACATAAAGGACTCCGAGATAAGCCGCATCATCGAAACCCGCGCGGCAAATCCCGTGTACACGATCAAGAGTCCGATAAAAGGACGAGTGACCGCGCGCAACGCCGCCATAGGCCTTGTGGTTGAGCCTGGAAATCCTCCCGCTCCCTTTGCGGTGTCTGACGTGGCGACCATGTGGATGGTCGCCAACATCGCGGAAAGCGACATCCCGCTGATCAGCCTCGGGCAGGAGGTCGATGTCAAGGTCATGGCATTTCCGGGGCGCGTCTTCAAGGGAAGGATCACTAATATAGGCGCCGCGGTGGATCCCAATACGCACAGGATCCAGGTGAGATCCGAGGTGAAGGATACCAATCACGAATTCAAGGCCGGGATGTTTGCGACCTTCAGCGTCCATTTGGGCAAGGAGTCCAAGTATCCGGGCGTGCCGCTAGACAGCGTGACAAGAGAAAGCGACGGGACGATGAGCGTCTGGGTGACCAAGGATCGCCGCCACTTCAGCAAGCGCACCGTGAAGATAGGGCAGCAGGAGGGCGGATGGTTCCAGATCACGGAGGGATTGCAGCCAGGCGAACTCGTCGCAACGGAAGGGGCGATCTTCCTGAGCAATACCCTGACCACTGAAGCGCGTTGAGAGGCGGCTGAGAAAAGATGCTGAAACACTTACTGTCTTTTGCGTTAAGCCGCAGACCCATCATCCTGCTTTGCCTTCTTGTGTTCATAGGCGGCGGCATCGTCGCATACCTCAGGCTCAACATCGAGGCCTATCCGAATCCTGCACCCGTGATTCTCGAGATCACCGCACAGGCGGCAGGCCAGTCTGCCGAGGAGATGGAGCGCTATTACACGGTGCCGATGGAAGTGGGGCTTGCCGCGACGCCGGGTGTGGACAACATCCGCTCCACTTCATTCTATGGCCTGTCTTTCGTTCGCGTGACCTTCAAGTATGGAGTCGATTTCTATTCCGCCTATACTCAGGCGGCGCTAAGCCTGCAGCAGAACGTCTCGCTGCCCAACAACGTCCAGCCGCAGATACAGGCTTCGAGCCTTGTCGGCGAAGTGTACCGCTACCAGGTCTCGGGTCCGCCGGGCTACAGCCTGACCAATCTGCGCACCATACAGGACTGGATATTGCAGCGTCGGTTGCTGACCGTTCCCGGTGTCGTCCAGGTGAACAGCTGGGGCGGGACGACCAAGGAGTTCGATGTCGAGGCGGATCTGCACAAGCTCGATGCCTACAACATCACGCTGCCGCAGATCATCAACGCGATCGGCAATGCGAACGTCAATGTCGGCGGCAGAACCATCAGCTTCGGCCAGCAGTCGGTCAATATCCGGGGCTTGGGCCTGATCGACGACGGGGGAGCGCTCGATCTGACCAAGGGAAATCGTATAGACGATATCCAGAACATCGTCCTGTCGCAGTCCAATGGAACGCCGGTTCTCGTGAAGGATGTCGCGAAGGTCAGCGTAGGCAAAGTTCCGAGGCTGAGCAAGGCGGGCAGGGATGACGAGGACGATGTGGTCGAGGGCATCGTCGTGATGAACCGGACGCTGCACACCAACGATGTGGTCAAGCGCATCAAGGACGAGATAGACAAGATCAACAAGGACGGCACGCTGCCGCCCGGGGTCAAGGTCGTTCCCATCTACGACAGGTCAGCCCTGGTTGCGGTGACGACGCATACCGTCTTGCACAGCCTGATATTCGGCTGCCTTCTGGTCTTCCTGATCCAGTGGGTGTTTCTGGGGGATCTCAGAAGCGCGATCATCGTGGGTGCGAACATTCCCTTCGCGCTGTTCTTCAGCATCATATTGCTGGTGCTGAGCGGGGAATCGGCAAACCTGCTCTCGCTCGGTGCTGTCGACTTCGGCATCATCGTCGATTCGGCGGTGATCATGGTCGAGAACATATTCCGCAATTTCCAGTTGCATTCGGACGAGCGCCGCTCCATCCTCGAATATCACGCGACGACCAAGGACAAGGATCTGACTGCGGGGAGCACCTGGAACAATCGCCTGAGGATGATCTTCATCAGCGCGATGCAGATCGACAAGGCCATCCTGTTTTCGACCATCATCACGGTCGCCGCCTTCCTGCCTCTCTTCACGATGGAAGGCGTGGAAGGGCAGATCTTCGGCCCGATGGCGAGGACCTATGGCTATGCGCTGGCCGGCGCCTTGCTCGCCACTTTCACGATCACGCCGGTTCTGTCTTCCTATCTTCTGCCCAGGCACCCAAAGGAAGTCGAAACCATCGTCGTCAAGAAACTGAGGGACTGGTATACGCCCGTGCTCACATGGGCCCTGGCCAACCAGAGGAGAACAGTCTCGATAGGCGTTGCATTCCTCGCGTTGTCGCTGCTTTTGTTTACGAGGGTGGGCACGGAGTTTCTTCCCGCCCTTGAAGAAGGCAACCTCTGGATACGCGCCTCGCTTCCCCCGACCATATCTCTCGAAGCCGGAATGCCGACGGTCAGCAGGATCAGGCAGATCATCGAGAAGCATCCGGAGGTGGTGACTGTCGTGTCGCAGCACGGGCGCCCTGATAACGGCAGCGATGCATCGAGCTTCGGCAATGCCGAATTCTTCGTGCCCCTGAAGCCTTTCGATGACTGGCCAAAGGGCATGACCAAGGAGAAGCTGATCGGGGAATTGCAGCAGGAGCTGTCCAACGAATTCACCGGGATCGAATTCAACTTCTCCCAGTACATACAGGACAACATCGAGGAAGGGCTGTCCGGCGTGAAGGGGGCAAATTCGGTCAAGATCATAGGCCCTGACCTGCCTACACTCGAGCGCCTGGCCAAAGAGGTGCAGAAGGAGATGGCGAAAATCAACGGCGTGAGCGACCTTGGCGTGTTCTGGGTGCTCGGCCAGCCCAACCTCAACATCTCTGTCGACAGGACCAAGGCGGCGAGATACGGGCTCAATTCGGGGGATGTGAACACGGTCGTGCAGGCAGCGCTCGGCGGAACCCAGGCGACCACGGTTATGGAAGGGGATCGGCAATTCGCGCTGACTGTCCGCCTTGCCCCTGAATACAGGGACAACATCGACGCGATCCGCAACATCAAGGTGGGATACCAGACGCCAGGCGGTCAGAATGCATACATACCGCTCGGCGAGCTCGCGACGGTGTCTTTGAATACCGGCGCTTCCTACATCTATCACGAGCGCAACCAGCGCTTCATCCCGATCAAGTTCAGCGTGCGAGGTCGCGATCTGGGCAGCACCGTTGCAGAGGCGCAGAAGCGCATCGCCGAAAAGGTGAAGCTGCCTCAGGGATACCGGATAGAGTGGGCGGGCGAGTTCGAGGAATTGCAGCAGGCCAAGAAGCGTCTGGCTGTCGTCGTGCCCGTCGCGATACTCCTGATCCTGGCGCTGCTCTATGCGCTCTTCAACTCCTTGCGCGACAGCCTTTTGGTGCTTTCCTCCATCCCTTTCTCGATCGCGGGTGGCATCATCGCGCTCTACGTGACGGGGCTTGATTTCAGCATCTCCGCGGCCATCGGTTTCATATCCCTGTTCGGCGTTTCCGTGATGAACGGCATCCTCGTGATCACCTTCTTCAACCAGTTGACCGAGCTCGGCGTGAAACCCGTGGAGGCGATGTTCAGCGCGGCCGAGCAGCGCATGCGCCCCATGCTGATGACAGCGCTTTCGGCCTGCATAGGTCTCCTGCCCGCGGCAGTATCGACCGGGATAGGAAGCCAGGTGCAAAGACCATTGGCCACCGTGGTCGTGGGCGGCATGCTGCTAGGTCCCGTGATGCTGCTCGTCGTCGCGCCCGCATTGCAGCTCGTCTTCCTCGGCAAGAAGGAGAGGGGGCCCCAGAATGCAAGGTCTCAGGAGCGCGACGACTTCCTGGACACTTGATTTCTATTCTGGGCTTGCCTGCATTGCCTGCGCGATTCCTGCCTGCGTTTTCTTCACGAGGAAGAGCAGGGGGAGCATGCAGATGAAATTGAGCGTGGCAAACCAGAAGCCGGCGATGAAGCCGATGTTCTGCGCCTCGTGGAACACCGCGTTGGCCGCGATCGCAACGCCCTGGTGCGTCTGCGCGTTAAAATGCAGAGGCGCCAGATAGGCGTGCAGCGCATCGTTGTAGATGTTCACGTTTCCCCTCAGCTGGCTCCAGGCCTTTTCTGCCTCGCGCGAATAAAAGGTCGTGAGTATCGAGATGCCGATCGCCGAGCCCAGCGCGCGGATCAGGCTGTAGATGCCGGCCGCCTCTGCGGCGATGGTCTTGGGCAGCGTCGTGAAGGCAAGTGTCGAGATCGGAACGAAGATGAGCCCCATGCCGAGCCCCTGCAGCATCATCGGAAGGATCAGGTCGTGGGCCGTGATCTGTCCGGTGAATCTCGTCATCAGATAGTTTCCGAAAATGCTGGCGACGATGCCTGTGAAGATGAAGATGCGCGGGGATATTTTCCCCGAATACTTGCCGACCACGATCATCACGAGGAAGGATGCGACTCCTCTAGGCGCCATGTATAGCCCCGCCTCGAAGGTCGGATAGTCCAGAAATTCCTGAAGGAAGATCGAATTTAAAAGCATGCCGCCGAAGAATCCTATGCCTATCGTCGTCATGATGAGGCTTGCGAACAGAAAATTCCTGTCCTTGAAGATGCGCAGGTCGAACAGCGGATGATGCTTCCCGGTCAGCGTATAGACGAAGAAGAAGAGGATGGAGAGCGCACCTATCAGTGCGGCGACGGTCAGCATCCTGGAGCTGAACCAGTCGTCCTGGTTGCCGCGATCCAGCACGAGCTGAAGCGCGCCGATCGCGATCGCAAGCGAGGAAAATCCCAGCCAGTCCATGCGCCTGTCTTTCACCTCCGTGTCCGGAACATGGCGCATCGAGAGCAGGAAGGAGAGGATGCCGACGGGCAGGTTGATGTAGAAATTCCAGCGCCAGCTGACGGATTCGGTGAGCCAACCTCCTAGCGTCGGCCCCAGTATCGGAGCGACCATCACCCCCATGCTCCAGATCGCCATCGCCTTGCCGCGCTGCTCGCCGGGAAATACCTGCAGCATCACCGACTGCGACAGGGGAACGAGGGATGCGCCGAACAGTCCCTGAAGGAGGCGGAACAGCACCATCTGGAAGAGCGATTCGGCCATGCCGCAGAGCGCGGAAGTGATGACGAAGCCTGCGATGCTGATCAGAAGATAGCGCCGCAGCCCCATGCGGTCTGTCAGATAACCCGTCAGCGGCATCAGGATCGCAGAGGCGATCAGGTAGGAGGTCAGCACCCAGCTTATGTTGTCCGGTGTTGCATCGAGCTCTCCTGCCATGTTGGGCAGGGCGACATTCACGATGGTGGTGTCGAGCACCTGCATGATGGTCGCCGCCATCACGGCTACGCTGATCAGTATCCGCTTGGCCTCCATTGCATTACTTGAGGTGCACGGTCACGGTCGCGGTCGCTCCGATGCGAAGCGCGCGCTCGATATTGTCCAGCCTGATGCGCACTGGTATGCGCTGCGTGATCTTGACCCAGTTCCCCGTCGCGTTCTGAGGCGGCAGGAGGGAGAATGCGGTGCCGGTGCTTCCGCCTATGCTCTCCACAGTGCCCTTGAAATGCTCGCCAGGGTACATGTCGAATTCGATATCAACCTTTTGTCCGATTCGTATTCCTGGAAGCTCGGTCTCCTTGAAGTTCGCATCCACATGGAAGCTGTTCTTGTCGATCAAGGCGAAAAGCGGGGCGCCTATGGCTACCGTGGAGCCTGCGGTGAGCGTGAGATTGCTGATCTGCCCATCCTGCTCTGCAATGACATGAGTGCGCTGTAGATCCAGGTTGGCCTGATCGAGCGCGGCCTGAGCCTTCATGTAGTCACCGCGATCCGCAGTATTTTTGGGGGCCGAAAGCGCGCTTTGAAGCTTCGCGCGCGACTCATTCAGCGCGGCTTCCAGGCTCTTCACCCTCGTCTTCGCGTCGTCCAGGGCCTGCTGGGAAAGAAAATGTCTGGCGACGAGCTGTCTGTCTCGCGCTTCGATGCTCCTGGCATTCGCAAGATCGCTCTCGGTTTTTGCGATGCCGGCCTTTGCAAGCGCTATGTCTGCACTGTCGCGGCGCGCGCTCTGAAGGGCTTCGGCAAGATCCGCCTTGGCATGCTCGAGCGCGATCCTGTACGGCTCGGGGTCTATGTCGAAAAGCGGATCGCCTTTCTTCACGAACTGGTTTTCCAGAACATACACCCTGATCACGCGTCCCGATACCTGGGGCGCGACATTCACCACATCAGCGCCGATATAGGCGTTCTCGGTGCTGCGCTCTATTTCGTGGTAGTGCTGATAGGCAAGCCATCCGAGAACGAGAGCCATCACTAGAGCCAGAGCCAGGAATTTCGCATTGGCGACCTTCATGAGATTCCCCCGAGTTTTTCGCGGATCGCATTCATCACGTGCAGCGCATTTTCGATCTCGTCGTGGCTCAAACCGGACAGAAGCTGGTTGCGAAGATCGGCGGCGCATGCGCGTATCTCCTCGACGCTGGCAAGGCCGGTTTCGGAGAGGTGCAGATGCTTGACCCGGCGGTCGGTCTTGCTGCCGCTTCGCTTCAACATGCCGTCCTTTTCCATGCTGTCCACCAGCCTCACCAGCGTTGCTGCCTCTATCCCCATGCTCTGAGCGAGCTCCTTGTGCGTGCATCCATCGTTTCGAGAAAGATGCAGAAGCAAGGTCCAGCGGGAAAGGGTGAATCCGCGCGGCCTCAGCTGGCGATCCAGCGCGATGCGCCACGCGTGGGTGGTTAGAAACATCGATTCGGCGAATCGTTCGTTCAGCGACTTCATTTAAGTTTTCATGCTAATGATTAGTATACTAACAATTATCGCGAAAAAACGCTGTCTTGTCGACTTCGCCTAAAGGAATCTGTCGAGCAGCCTGCGGCTGTGCGTGTCGAGATCTTCGATGTTGCGCAGCAGGAAGGAGATGCCGTGGCCGTCCGTGATGAGCAATGCGGTATGGGAAAGGCGGCGGATGTGCTCCTCGGCCTTGAGCAAGAGCTCCGCATTTCCCCTGTCTGTCACGACATTCCAGGTGCTGGGCGTTGCAAAGCTCGAGACCTTGACGATGCGGCGTATCTCCGGGGTGAATTCGCGGTAGGCGAGGTCCTCAAGAATCAGGGAGCGGATCTCTTGAGACAGGCTTTCGAGGGACTCTATCCATGCGACTTCGTGGCCGTTCGAATCGACCATGGAGACGCATTCGTCAGGGGCGGCGATGGGGAAGGCGCGCACGGGGAACACGTAGTGGGTGATGCCGTTGCATTGATGCATCAGGCGGCCTTCTTCATCGCGCGACAATGTGAAATCAATAGAGCGGTTGGATAGCCTTCTCTCGGTCTGATTGAAACTCATGGGCTCACCTTGCCTTCCATCGGTATGCGCCTCTGGTCCATCTCGGTATCCACGTTGCGCGCCTGAGCCTGATAGAGCCGGTAGTAGGCGCCGTTTTTCTCCATGAGTTCCTGATGGTTTCCTATCTCGACGATCTCGCCCTTGTCCAGGACGACGAGACGGTTCGCCTTGTGGAGCGTGGAAAGACGATGGGCGATCGCGATCGTGGTCCTGCCCTGAACGAGGTTATCCAGCGCCTTCTGGATCTCCTTCTCGGTCTCCGTGTCGACCGATGCGGTCGCTTCGTCGAGTATCAGTATCCTAGGGTCGATCAGGAGCGCTCTTGCGATCGAGATGCGCTGCCGTTCCCCGCCCGAAAGCCCATGCCCGCGTTCTCCGACCAGGGAGTCGTAGCCATGGGGCAGGCGCAGTATGAATTCGTGCGCATGCGCGGCTCGCGCGGCTGCGACGATCTCGGCGCGCGTCGCATCGGGCTTTCCGTAGGCAATGTTTTCAGCGATGCTGCCGAAGAACAGGAAAGGCTCCTGAAGGACCAGGCCGATGTGGCGCCTGTATTCGGGGATCGGCAGGGAGCGGATGTTGACGTTGTCCACGCTGATGGCACCTTCGGTGACATCGTAGAAACGACACATCAGGTTGACCAGCGTGCTCTTTCCTGAACCGCTGTGTCCCACCAGCCCTATCATCTCTCCGGGCTCGATTTTGAGGTTCAGATTCCGGATCACTGAACGGCTCCCGTAGCGGAATCCGGCGTTGTTGAATTCGACCCGCCCGTCGATCTTCTCGATGTGAACAGGATTCAAGGGCTCTGGCACGCTTGAGACGTGATCGAGTATGTCGAAGATGCGCTTCGCCCCTGCCGCGGCCTTCTGGGTAACGGAGACAATGCGGCTCATCGAATCGAGGCGGGAATAGAATCGGCTGATGTAGGCTAAGAAAGCGGTCAGAACGCCGACGGTGATCTCGTTTTTAGATACCTGCCAGATGCCGAAGGCCCAGACCACGAGCAGGCCGATCTCGGTCAGCAGCGATACGCTGGGCGTGAACAGGGACCATATCCTGTTGATGCGGTCGTTCACCTGCAGATTGTGCGCGTTGGCGATGCGGAAGCGTTCGGCTTCCCGCTTTTCCTGCGCGAAGGCCTTGACCACGCGGATGCCGGGTATCGTGTCGGCCAGAACGTTGCTGACCTCTGACCAGACTCGGTCTATCTTTTCGAAGCCCGTGCGCAGCCTGTCCCTGACAAAATGGATCATCCAGCCGATGAAGGGAAGCGGCAGCAGGGTCACCAGCGCAAGCCACGGGTTGATCGAGAAGAGGATGACAGCCGTCATCACGATCATCAGCACGTCGGTTGCGAAATCGAGCAGATGCAGAGAAAGAAAGACGCATATCCTGTCTGACTCCGAGCCTATCCTGGACATCAGGTCGCCGGTCCGTTTGCCACCGAAGTATTCGAGGGAGAGGCGAAGCAGATGCTCATAGGTCACGGTGCGAAGGTCTGCGCCTATCCTTTCGCTCACCAGCGCCAGGATATAGGTCTTGGCCCAGCCCAGCCCCCATGCAAGAAGAGCGGAACCCAGAAGGCCGGCCAGGAGCCAGGACACTATGATGAAGTCGATCGGCTTTCCATTCTGATAGGGGATCAGCACCTTGTCCATCAGCGGCATCGTGAGATACGGGGGCACCAGCGTCGCTGCGGTGGATGCCAGCATCAGGAGGAATCCGGATAGAAGCTGCCAACGGTAGGGGCTGGCAAAACGCCAGAGGCGAAACAGCGTCCAGGTCGAGGGCGGTGCGTTGATGGTTGCGCTGCAGTTTGGGCATTCGCCATGAACCATGGGCGTCGAGCATTCCGGACAGAGCTCGGGCGCTTCCTCGGCGATTGCGATTCCCGTGAGAAACTGGTTTAACTGCTGTTCCAGTTGCTTGACAAAGCCGATCGCCTGGACATTGCATGAAAGCGTATAGAACCAGCGGGCCGTGAGCCGTCTATCTTCGAAGAGCTCTATCCTTCCCACTCCGCCATGGTCGTGACGCTTGAAAGCCATGCCGGATCGATAGGGGAATTCATGCATCTCCTGCCCGATGAGATGGAGCAGGCGCTGGTTGGTCGCGATCAGCAGGCTGTCAGAAAAATCGAGCTTGCTGTCAAGGTTGATCTCGAGTCTGGCCAGGATGGCTTCATTATTTCCAAGGCGCGGCCCTGGAGCGGCGCGCAGCGCGTCCTGGGCAATGGATGACAAAGGGGAAGAGGTGTTCACTTTTTCGAATTTTACTACAATAAAACGCCCGAACAAACAGTTTTGCCGCACGCTCTGGTAAACTTGACGGAAAAAAGCGGGTAAACCAAAACGCATGCGCTGCGTTAAATGCTGAAAACCGCATAACTCACCTGGAAGACCTGATGGAGTTTTTAAAATTTTTGCCGCTCCGCGGCCCGAATATCTGGACCTATCGTCCCGTGCTTGAGGTTTGGCTGGACATCGGGGAGCTCGAAGACTCCCCCTCCAATACGATACCCGGCTTCTACGAACGCCTCACAGGCTGGCTGCCCACGCTGATCGAGCACCGCTGCAGCGTGGGTGAGCGCGGAGGGTTTTTGAAGCGTTTGCGCGAGGGAACATGGCCAGGCCACATACTCGAGCATGTTGCGATCGAATTGCAGAACTTGGCCGGCATGCAAAGCGGATTCGGCAAGGCCCGCGAGACCTCGAAGCGCGGGGTATACAAGGTCGTGGTGCGCTCACGCAACGAAGCAGTGAGCCGCGAGGCCATACATGCAGCACGCGATCTTGTCCTGTGCGCGATACATGACAAGCCGTTTGACGTCGCATCCGTCGTGGCGAAGCTTCACGAGATGGTAGACGATAACTGCTTAGGCCCCAGCACTGCCTGCATCGTGGATGCCGCAACAGACAGGGGCATCCCGTTCATCCGCCTGACCGAAGGCAATCTGGTTCAGCTTGGATATGGCGCAAACCAGCACCGCATCTGGACTGCAGAGACGGACAAGACCGGCGCGATCGCCGAGAGCATATCGAAGGACAAGGATCTCACCAAGTCTCTGCTTCATGCTTGCGGGGTTCCGGTGCCGGAGGGTCGCATCGTCGATAGCCCCTCCGATGCATGGGAAGCGGCTGAAGACATCGGGCTTCCGGTCGTGGTCAAGCCTTCGGACGCCAATCATGGACGCGGCGTTTCGACCGAGCTCATGACGAAAGATGAGGTCGAGGCCGCATTCAGGCTTGCCGAAGTTGAAGGCAGCGAAGTCATCGTCGAGCGCTTCGTGCAAGGCAACGAGCACAGGCTGCTCGTCGTCGGAGGGAAGCTTGCCGCAGCAGTCAGGGGCGAGTCAGTCTGGCTCGTAGCGGACGGGAAGACGACCGTTGGGAAACTGATCGAAGAGCAGATCAACAGCGATCCTCGACGCGGCGAAGCGGAGGAGTTTCCTCTCGATGTGATCGATATAGACACCAATCCGGCAGCCCGCTTCGAGCTCGAGCGCCAGGGCTATACGGCAGAGTCGGTGCCGCCTGTGGGTGCACGTGTGCTGATACAGCGCAACGGCAATGTCGCGTTCGATGTGACCGATGAGGTGCATCCCGAAGTGGCGGCAACGGCAGAGCTCGCAGCGCGCGTGGTAGGGCTCGATATCGCGGGCATAGACCTCGTCGCATCCGATATTTCAAGACCTCTCGAAGAGCAGCGCGGCGCGATCGTCGAAATCAACGCGGGGCCGGGTCTCCTGATGCACTTGAAGCCGGCATCCGGAAAGCCGCAACCGGTGGGACGCGCGATCGTCGACAGCCTTTTTTCTCAGAATGAGAACGGCCGCATCCCCGTGATCGGCATCTGCGGCACGCACGGCATGGCCAAGGTCGCGCGCTTAGTCTCGCGTCTCTTGAAGCTTTCGGGCTTTCATGTCGGTTGCGCGAGCAGCGAAGGGCTGTATTTCGACAAGCGCATGGTGGACAGGAAGGACTGCGCGAATTGGGCATCCGCGCAGAAAGTGCTGCTTAACCGCTCGGTGAATGTCGCTGTCATTGAGAACAGCATGGAGACGATACTCTCCGAGGGGCTTGGTTATGACCGGTGCCAGATCGGCATCGTCACCAATCTCGAACCTGATCGCCATTTCGGCGAGTATTACATCGAGACCGCAGACCAGGTTTGCAATGTGGTTAGAACCCAGATCGACGTGGTGCTGTCTGATGGTGTTTCCATACTCAATGGTTCGAATCAGCTGGTTGCAGATCTTGCAAAATACAGCGACGGCGAGGTGATCTATTTCGCAGCAAAGGATGCATTGCCTTTGGTCCAGACTCACCTTGAAAAGGGCGGGCGCGCGGTGCTGGTGAGGGATGGGAACATCGTGCTTTGCTTCGCGACCAAGGAAACCTTGCTGCTGAAACTGCCGGAGAGGCTGGCGGAGGATGAAAAACACTCCCGGCTTGAATACATGCTGGCCGCAGTCGCTGCAGCCTGGTCGCTCGGAATTCAGCTCGATCTTTTGCGCGCCGGGATCTCGGCTTCTGAAACGACTGATGTCTTGCTCAAATAATCAAAGGAAAGCTTTCTAATGGAAGTGTCACGTATACGCGCACTGCGCGGGCCCAACCTGTGGAGCCGGCATACGGCCATCGAAGCGATCGTGTCGTGCACCGATGCGGAGTGCGATATCGATGGGCTGCCTGGCTTCGAATCCAGGCTGCGCGCGCGTTTCCCGGAGATCGGCATGCTGCAGGTTCCGGGGCATACAGAGGCCATCGCGATGGCGCATATTCTGGAAATGGCGGCGCTCAATCTCCAGGCCCAGGCAGGTTGCCCTGTCAGTTTCAGCCGCACCGCCTCCACGGTGGACCGCGGCGTATATCAGGTGGTCTTCGAATTCAGCGAAGAGGCGGTTGGAAGACTGGCATTCGAATTGGCTCAGAAGCTTTGCGCTGCGTCGATGGAAGATGCGCCGTTCGATCTTGCCGACGCGCTCCATCAGCTGCGCGAGCTGGACGAGGATGTGCGCCTTGGCCCCAGCACTGCGGCCATCGTCGAGGCCGCCGTCAGGCGCGGCATTCCCTATCGGAGGCTCACGGAAGGAAGCCTGGTGCAGTTCGGATGGGGCAGCAAGCAAAGGCGCATACAGGCCGCAGAAACCGATCGGAGCAGCGCGATAGGCGAGTCGATCGCCCAAGACAAGGAATTGACCAAGAAGCTGCTCGAGGCGGCGGGCGTGCCGGTGCCCCAGGGCAGGTCGGTTGCCGATATCGAGGACGCATGGAACGCGATGAACGAAATTGCAGGGCCCGTCGTGGTGAAGCCGGTTGACGGGAACCAGGGCAAGGGGGTCACGGTCAACGTGCTGACACGCGAACATCTGGAAATTGCCTATGCGGCAGCAAGAAAGATCAGCGATGATGTGATGATAGAGCGCTTCATGCCCGGCAGCGATTTTCGCATGCTGGTGGTGGGTAATCAGGTGGTCGCTGCAGCCCGCCGCGAGCCTCCCATGGTAATAGGAGACGGCGTGCATACCGTAGCCGAACTCGTCGAGCAGGTGAACAGGGATCCGAGGCGCGGGGAAGGACATGCGACTTCTCTTACCAAGATGCGCATAGACAGCATCGCGATCGCGCGCCTCGAGTTGCAAGGCTATACGGTCGACTCCATCCCCAAGAAGGGCGCGTGCGTCGTGCTTCGCAACAATGCGAACCTGAGCACCGGAGGATCCGCTACCGATGTCACGGAAGACGTGCATCCGGATCTGGCTGCGAGCGCGGTTGCTGCCGCACAGATGGTGGGGCTCGATGTCTGCGGCGTTGACGTCGTCTGCGATTCGGTGCTAAAACCATTGGAGGAGCAGGGAGGGGGCATCGTCGAAGTCAATGCCGCACCCGGTCTGCGCATGCATCTCAAGCCCTCTTTCGGCAAGGGTCGCATGGTGGGAAGGTTCATCGTGTCTTCCATGTTTGCAAACGGCGATGATGGCCGCATACCGCTGGTCGCGGTCGCCGGCACCAACGGCAAGACGACCACGGTGCGCCTGATCGCGCATATCCTGGGCTGCCAGGGATTGCGCGTCGGCATGACCAATTCCGATGGGGTGTACATACAGGGAAAGCGCATAGATACGGGCGACTGCAGCGGCCCCAAGAGCGCGCGCAACGTGCTGATGCACCCCGATGTCGATGCGGCCGTTTTCGAGACGGCGCGCGGCGGCATCCTGCGCGAAGGTCTGGCGTTCGATCGGTGCGATGTGGCCGTCGTGACCAATATCGGCATGGGCGACCATCTGGGGCTGAACTATATCAGCACGGTCGAAGACCTGGCCGTCGTAAAAAGGGTCGTGGTTCAGAATGTCGCGCCTGATGGCGTCGCGGTCCTGAATGCCGAAGACAGCATGGTGGCCGGAATGGCGGACATGTGTCCGGGATCGGTCACCTTCTTCGCCCGCGATCGCCATCATCCCTTGATGGCGGCGCATCGCGCACAGGGCAGGCGCATCGTCTATGTGGAGCATGGCCAGATCGTTGCATGCGAGAAGAACCGCGAGCTGCGCATTCCGCTTTCCCAGATCCCGATCACGAGAGACGGCACGATAGGCTTTCAGGTCGAAAATGCGATGGCTGTCGTCGCGGCTGCCTGGGCGCTCAAGGTTGACTGGGAGACGATATGCAGGGGACTTTCCAGCTTCGTGAACGATGCTGCGACAGCACCCGGGCGCTTCAATCTCTTCGATTACAAGGGCGCCGTCGTGATCGCCGACTATGGCCACAACCCGGATGCGATACAGGCGCTGATACCCGCGATAGAAAGCATGAAGGCGAATAGGCGACTGGTCGTGATCAGCGGCGCGGGGGACAGGAGGGACGAAGACATCCGCATGCAGACGGAATTGCTGGGCGATGTTTTCGACGAACTCATCCTGTATCAGGATCAGTGCCAGAGAGGCCGCTCCGACGGGGAGGTGCTGGGGCTATTGAGGCAGGGGCTCGTTCACGCCAAGCGTGCAAAGAGAGTGGACGAGATCACGGGCGAATTCCTTGCGATAGATCTGGCGTTCGAGCGCCTGGAGCCTGGGGACCTTTGTCTGATCCTGATAGATCAGGTCGATGAAGCGCTGGCACATATCTCAAAGAGGGTGGCCGAAGCCGGATGAAGCTGATCCAGTCCAGAGAGAATCCCTTTTTCAAGGAGCTTTTGAAGATTGCGGCGTCCGCGCGCAACCGCAAGAAAACCGGGAAGACCCTGCTGGACGGCACGCATCTGATCGCATCTTTTCTCGACGCGGGATGCAAGCCTTTGCATGTTTTGCTGAATGTCTCATCAGAAGGCGAGGAGATGGAAGGTCTTAAGGATCGCCTTCAGGGAGTACCCGTCACGGTGCTCGACGGGAAGCTTTTTTCAGAGCTTTCGGAATTGAAAACCTCAACGGAAATGCTTGCGCTGATCGAAGTGCAAAGACCGGAGCCCGCAGCGTTCAGGTTCGGATTGCTGCTCGAGGACATACAGGATCCGGGAAACCTGGGTTCGATACTGCGTTCTGGCGCTGCAGCAGGCTGCGATGCGGTCTTTCTCTCGCGGGGGTGTGCGGATGCATGGTCTCCCAAGGTGCTGCGCGCGGCGATGGGCGGACATTTCTTCACCAGGATATACGAAGCACAGGATCTTTCTAAAGTCGCTGCTTCATTTCAGGGGATGAAGCTTGCGACCAGCCTTCATGCCAGAGCTTCCCTATACGAATGCGATCTTTCAGGTAACCTCGCATTCATGTTGGGTAACGAGGGCGCGGGATTATCCGAAGGGCTGTTGAAGCTTGCGACTCATGAAGTCAAAATTCCGATGCCGGGGGGCGTCGAGTCGCTGAATGTCGCGGCTGCCGCGGCGGTCTGTCTTTTTGAAACGGTGCGACAGCGCTTGATGACTGGGAGGTCAAAATGATCAAGTCTTTGATGGGTGTATTCATCGGAATGTTGTGTTTGAATGCGGCTTTTGCCGTGGATGAAATCATGCCCATGGAACATCATCGAATGACGGATACTCGAATATCCCTCGGGCTCTCCGAGAAGATGAAGCAGCACCAGCTTGCCGACATGCGGGAGCATCTTGAGGCGATCGACAGTATAGTCGGCCTGATGGCCGCAAACAGGTTTCAGGAAGCAGCCAGGATCGCGCATGAAAAACTTGGCCTGACGCCACAAATGCAGAGGATGTGCGGCATGCTGGGAAACGAGAAAGCCACCGAACTCGGGCTTGCCTTTCACAAGAGCGGCGACGAGCTTGGCGATGCGCTGGAAACCGGGGATCAAGGGAAATCGCTTTCTGCGCTTCACAATACGATGCAATACTGTGTCTCATGTCACGCCATGTTCCGCCAGTGAGCCTAAAGTTATTGTGAGAATCCTTAACAAAATATAATCATGTTACGATCCGCATATTCGAACTATAGGCGTTTGAATTGCGGAAAATGTGATGGACGGAATGTTGATCCCTGGCTTGTATTTATTGACCGGATTCATGGCTTATGCCATGTTTTTGCATCTTACAAGCGTACTCTACCCACCTCGCGATAAGCTACAAATGCTGTTTGGTGTCATGTGTCTGTGCGTGATGCTGTTTGCCTTTTTTCAGGCGAAGGCGCTGCAGACGACGAATGCAGCCGAGTTCATCAAAGCGCTCAAGTGGTCTATAACCTCGGCGCTTTTATTAATTCTTTTGTTTCCCTGGTTTATTGCACTGCACACGGGCAGGCGGGCCGGGCTTTTCCAGTTTGTCATGAGCGCGCTGCTAACCATATCGCTGGTGGCAAATCTGGCGCAGCCATTTAGCGTGCAGTATGACCGTTTTGAAGGGATACACAGGTTGTTGCTCCCTTGGGGCGAATCCATCACAAGGGGGGATGGGCACCACGGATTCTGGATATACTACATAGGCGCATGTGTCGCCATCGTTTTTGCACAGGCTGTCTTTGCATTACTCAGAAAATACCAGTCATCGCGTCAGTTCACTGATCTGTCCATGCTGATCGCAGTCGGGTTGATTTTTATTGGTGCAATTCTGGGAATACTTGCGCGACTCTCCGTCATCAATTTTATCGAGCCTGGGCCGTTTATAAGCTTAGCAATGGTCATTGTCATGAGTTTGACGTTGTCCAGTGAAATCCGGAAAAGAATGCGCAATTCAGAGCTTCACTTCCGATCCTTGTTTGAAAACTCACCTTCAGGATTGCTTGCTGTTGATGCAGATGATCACCGCATTCTGCAGGCCAATGAAATGGCTTTAAAAATGACCGGTTTCAGCGCACAGGAAATCCTGGCGATGCATGAAGCCCAACTGATACACCCTGATGATTTTGATTGCGGGAAATATCAGCAAAGCCTTGATCAGATATCAAAGGGTTTATTGAATAACCTGAGCGATGAAAAACGCTATCTCAGAAAGGACGGCAGCAGTTTTATCGGGAATTCCTCTATTTCAGCCCTCAAAGACAAAAATGGAAAAGTGCTGCATTATATCATCAGCATCATAGATGTAACACAGCGCAGGCAAGTCGAAATTGCATTGCAGGAGAGCGAGAAACGATTCCGCACTATCATCGAGGAGTCTCCCATTGGAATGGCATTTGGGCGTGACGGCATTACCATCGATGTCAATAAAGTCTATCTGGACATGTTTGGCTATGACAGTGTGGATCAAGTGCGGGGGGAGCCTTTGATCAGCCAGATTGCCCCGCAATGCCGGCCCGAAGTGAGTGAGCGAGTCAGGCGCCGCGCGCAGGGTGAACAGGTTGAGACATCCTATGAAACAATCGGGCTGCGCAAGGATGGGTCACAGTTTCCGGTATATATTTCCGCCAAGCGGATTGATTTAAATGACGGACCGTTGACTTTTGCATTCCTGATTGACATCACGCAACGCAAAAAGGCAGAGGAAGAAATCAGGCACCTGGCCTTTTTCGATCAGCTTACACATCTGCCCAATAGGCAGCTCCTGATGGACAGATTGCATCAGGCATTGGCGTTAAGCGCACGGACTGACAGGAAGGGTGCTTTATTGCTTATTGATCTGGACCATTTCAAGACGCTCAATGACACCTTGGGGTATGCCATTGGCAACGTGCTGTTGCAGCAGGTTGCCGAACGTCTAGCTGGCTGTGTGCGTGAAGGCGATTCAGTAACGCGTCTGAGCGGAGATGAGTTCGTGGTGATGCTGGAAAACTTGAGCGAACAGCTTATTGAAGCGGCTGAACAGGCTGAGGCGGTGGGTGAAAAAATTCTTGCCGCGTTGAGTCAACCTTATCAACTTGGCATACATGCGTGCCGCAGTTCTGCGAGCATAGGTGCGACCGTGTTCAACGGAATCCAGCAGGATGCAGAGGAGCTTATGAAGCAGGTAGACATAGCAATGTACCAGGCGAAAAATGCTGGTCGCAATGCGCTGCGTTTCTTCGATCCTGCGATGCAGGATGTCATCAATGCGCGCGCTACGCTTGAAAGCGAATTGCACAGGGCGCTGGAGAATGACCAGTTCCAACTGTATTACCAGATTCAGGTCGGTCGCTTGAGCCATCCCGTGGGTGCCGAAGCCCTGATACGCTGGATTCACCCCGAGCGAGGTATGATACCGCCTGCGCAATTTATACAGCTGGCGGAAGAAACCGGATTGATACTGTCCATCGGATGGTGGGTGCTGGAAACTGCCTGTGCGCAGATCAAGGCATGGGAACGCGATGAAACGACAAGGCATCTTGTTCTGGCCGTGAACATCAGCATTTCGCAAATACATCAGTTCGATTTCGTGTCCAAGCTCCGGGAGATCATCGCGCGTTACGGCATTGATCCTGCGAAGCTTAAGCTGGAGCTGACAGAAAGCATGATGCTGGAAAACACCCGTGAGATCATCGAAACTCTGAATGCGTTGCGGGCAATCGGCATTCAGTTGTCGCTGGATGATTTTGGCACTGGATATTCATCGCTGCAATATTTGAAGCAGCTGCCGCTGAACCAGATCAAGATCGATCAATCGTTCGTGCGAGAAATTGCGAGCAATTCCAATGATGCAGCCATTGTGCAAACCATCATCGCGATGGCAGAGACTTTGGGTCTGGAAGTGATCGCTGAAGGCGTCGAGACCGAGATGCAGCGTGAGTTTCTCGATCTGTGTGGCTGCCATGTGTTCCAGGGATATCTGTTCGGCAGACCGATGCCCGTTGAGCAGTTCGACGCCTTGAAGAAATGTTCGCCTTAAGCCGTGGCCTCGCCTTGGTGTAATTCACTGTTAGTCGAGTTGTCAAATAGTAGGTCAAGAAATCTGATGATCGTTCATCTTTCAGAAATAGAGCCAGACAAAAAATGAACAATAAAACTCTTAGCGTGACCGATCACGACAGGAACAGCGCAAACCTGCGCTACATATATCCCGTGGTGTCGCGCCGTTCGGGTGGGGTTTCCGTCGGCATCAACCTCAACACCAATAATGCGTGCAACTGGCGCTGCATCTATTGTCAGGTGCCGGATCTCGTCAAAGGGACCGCGCCGCCGGTCGATATGGCGCTCTTGGGAAATGAACTCCGGAATTTTCTGAACGAGCTTTTGCATGGACGTTTCATGCAGGAGCGCGTTCCTGAGGATGCAAGACGGATCAACGATATCGCGTTGTCCGGAAACGGCGAGCCTACCAGCGCCTTGGAATTTGCAGAAGTGATCGAGCTCGTCGCTGAGATTCGTTCCGAACTTGCGATACCCTCATCGGTCAAGACCGTCCTGATCACAAACGGCAGCCTGCTATACCGGGAAAATGTCCAGCGGGGACTCGAAAAGCTTGCAAAAATCAGCGGCGAAATATGGTTCAAGCTGGATCGCGCAAGCGAGGAAGGCATGAAAAGGATCAACGACACCAAGGCAACGATGGAGAAGGTCAGAGAGAATCTCATCCTGGCCACAAGGCTTTGCCCGACCTGGCTTCAGACCTGTTGGTTCGCGCTCGACGATATCGCGCCATCGAAACAGGATGAGGACGACTATCTGGCGTTGATAAGCGGGCTGCTTCGCGATGGCCATCGACTCCAGGGCGTGCTTCTTTACGGTCTGGCAAGGCCTTCTCAACAGCCTGAGGCGGCGAGACTGTCATCCTTGCCCGAACCCGACATGCAGGCCTTTGCAAAACGGATCGCAAGCCTGGGCTTGCCTGTCAGGGTAAGCGCCTAGCTAAGATGCAGTTCGACCGCGAAAGCCTGCTGCAATCGGCATTGTTTGCACCCCTAAACCTAACAATCTCGAGGCTCGAAGCGTTTCCGACGCTGGATGATCTCAATGCCTTGGTTTTGGACCTCAGGGTAAGCACTCAAAGCGGCAGCCTCCTAAGATTCGTGCCGCCCGGTTCCCGCTCAACATTCGAGAATCAGTATGAGCCGCGCTGTTACCTCAAAGGTGAAGTGGAGACGAGAGAGGAAAACTGGCACGACCTTTTCAATGCTCTGGTGTGGCTGACTTTTCCTGTGGCCAAGGCTGCGATCAATGCGAGGCATTACCGTGAGCTGATGAGCGCAAAGGAAGAGAAGGGAAGAGGCGCCATGCGCGACTTGAATACGCTGCTCGATGAGTCGGGCGTCATCGTTGCCTTTTCCGACGAGAGCCTGGCAGGGCTTATCAGGGATTTCAAATGGCGCGAGCTTTTCTGGCAAAGACGCGCAGAAGTCAAATGCAGCATGGGGTTTTATCTCTTCGGCCACGGGCTTTATGAAAAAGCCATGAAGCCCTATGTGGGCATGACAGGGCAAGGCCTGCTGGTCGAAGTCGACCCGTCTTACTTCAGCCTCACACTTTCAGAGCAGATCGAACATCTGGATGACAAGGTGGCCAGATATTTGGATGAACAGGGAATCAGCACGAGGGAACTTGCTCCTGTGCCGCTGCTTGGCGTGCCCGGATGGTCGGCTGGCAATGAATGCGCAAGCTACTATGACAATACCGATTATTTCCGGCCGGGAAGACGCATGAAATGAGCCGGGGCTGCAATTGTAAATTTTCCGGCAAACGCTCATAATTACTAAGTCCCCCATCTGCGAGGCCTTCATGCTTTTTTTCGATATGTTCCGACAAGATCCGGAGTTCGTGAGAGTCAAGAGAGGCGAGGTATTGTTCCGCGAGGGGGAGGATGGAGAGGCGATGTATGTGCTGATAGAGGGGGAGGCCGAAGTGACCATAGCGGGGCTCTTCTTCGAGAAGTGCACCTCCGGCAGTTTTGTCGGAGAGCTGGCGGTGATCGACGGTTCGCCCCGCGTTGGGACTGTCACCGCGACCAAGGATTGCAAGTTCGTCGTGATCGATCGCGATCGCTTTCACTTCCTGGTGGACGAGGCGCCTCGTTTTGCGATCGATGTGATGCGCGTGATGGCAGATCGGCTCAGGAAATGCGATCAGCGCATATTGGCGTCTGCGTCAGAGGTGGCATCCTCAGCGTGAATCGCAAGGCTGGCTCTGTTTTTCAGGGCGAGCTCATGCGCTGCAATTTAACATGTCATCCTGGAGCAATGATTGATGCAAACATCTGACAATCTGGTTGAGGTCAGCAACCTGCGTTTTTCCTATGGCAAGCGTGAAGTCCTGAAGGGAGTCGATCTCTCGATACCGCACGGCAAGGTCGTGGCGATACTGGGTGTGAGCGGGTGCGGAAAGAGCACGCTGCTGCATCATTTCGGCGGACAGCTGAAGCCAGCGAGCGGCAGCGTGAAGGTGCTTGGCAAAGTAATCCATGAGCTCGACAACGACGAGCTATATGCGATGCGCAGGCAGATGGGCATGATGTTCCAGGTGAGCGGCCTGTTCAGCGATCTGAGCGTATACGACAATCTCGCCTTTCCGATGCGCGAGCACACCGATCTTTCCGAGGAGATGATACGCGACCTTGTGCTGATGAAGCTTCATGCGGTCGGCTTGCGGGGCGCCCATGGCCTGATGCCCAAAGATCTTTCGGGCGGCATGGAAAGACGGGTGGCGCTCGCCAGGGCGATCGCGCTGGACCCCCAACTCATCATCTACGACGAGCCTTTCGCAGGTCTCGATCCGATTTCCCTCAACATCATCGCAAACCTGATCAGGACGCTTAACGATGCGCTGGGTGTGACTTCGGTGGTGGTCACCTACGACATGTCCGAATCCTTGAAGATCGCCGATTACGTTTATTTCATACACGACGGTCAGGTGGTGGCCCAAGGGGTTGCGTCCGAGATGTACGAATCCAAGGATCCTTTCGTGCATCAGTTCATCCATGCCGAATCCGACGGGCCTGTCCCTTTTCACTATCCGAGCAGGCCGTATGTGGAAGACATCTAGATGCAAGGGAAACACGAGATGTCTTTGACGATCTGCAGGAAATGCGAGAAGATTTTTCCGTCTGGCAGTGCCAACTGCCCTTATTGCGGCGCACCCATCGCAAAGGAGGCCAAGCCTGACGAAAAGAAGGGTGTGACGAATGTCGTGGTCGGCCTCATCATGCTGGCATGCCTGATGTTCCTCCTGGTTCTCAATACGACCAAAAAAAACGACCCTCAGTCTGCGTTCCTGCAAAACTGCACGGCATCGAATTGTCCTGCGGGGACCAGGGCGATGACAGCGTCATCCGAGCAGGAGCCCTATTACACATGCAAGAGCCGGGAGCTATCAGACTATGCGAACTATGTGATGGGGCTGATGCTGGACCAGGTCAACTTTGCAGGTTCTTCTCCCAAGATCACCAGCAAGACGGGTGAGCCGGACGTGCCGAAAAGCCAGCAGGCCATCCTGGACGATTACCGGACGAAGGCGGGCGTTTCCACTTTCGAGGGTGCGCTTGCCAAATGCTACAGAGGCATAGGCAACATGAGTGTCAGCGTGCTGGAAAATCCAAGCGTTGGTGACAGCATGCGCGTGCGCTCCGAAAGCAACCCGAACGAGACATTCTGGCTGCCGAGAGCCAAGCTCAACCTGCGCGATTGAATCCCTTTCGGTAATGCGCGATCAGACCTTTGGTTGAGCAGTCGTGGTCCGACTCTGGTCCGCTCTGAAGTTCCGGCAGGATTCTTCCGGCCAGCTGCTTGCCAAGCTCCACCCCCCACTGGTCGAAGGAGTTGATGTTCCAGACGATGCCCTGCACGAACACCTTGTGTTCATATAGCGCGATCAGTTTACCCAGCGTGCGCGGATCAAGCCTGTCGAAAAGCAGGGTGTTGGTGGGCTTGTTCCCGGCGAAAACCTTGTGCGGCAGAAGCGCTTCGAGCGCTTCCTTCTGCATGCCCTGCGACAGCAATTCAGCGTATGCCTCATCTCTTGTCTTGCCTATCATCAGCGCCTCTGTCTGCGCGAAGCAGTTGGCAAGCAGGATGGCATGGTGATCGCCAAGCGGGTTCCGGCTTTCAAGGGGAGCTAGAAAATCCGCAGGGATCATGCGCGTGCCCTGATGGATCAGCTGATAGAAGGCGTGCTGGCCGTTGGTGCCAGGCTCCCCCCACACCACCATGCCGGTATCGTAGTCGACCGACATGCCGTTCATGTCCACAGACTTGCCGTTGCTCTCCATCTCTAGCTGCTGAAGATAGGCAGGCAGGCGATGCAAATACTGGTCGTAAGGCAGCACGGCATTGGATGCGGCGCCGAAAAAGTTGCCATACCAGATGCCCAGCATGCCCATGATCACAGGCATGTTCTGTTCCAGGGGCGCGCTGCAGAAATGCAGGTCCATCTCGTGAGCGCCCGAGAGCAGCTCCTCGAATTTGTCCATTCCGATGAAGAGCGCGATGGGAAGGCCGATCGCAGACCAGAGCGAATAGCGGCCTCCCACCCAGTCCCAGAATTCGAATACATGTTCTATGCCGAAGGCCGTGGTTGCCTTGAGATTGGTCGATACCGCGACAAAATGTTTTGCGACTGCAGAATCGCCTAATTTTCCGGTGAGCCATGCGCGGGCGGTGCGCGCATTGGTCAGCGTCTCCTGCGTCGTGAAGGTCTTCGAGCTCACGATGAAGAGCGTGGTCTCCGCATCCAGTTTTTTCAGCGTCTCGACAAGATGCGTGGCATCCACGTTGGATACAAAATGGGCGCGCAGCGCATCCTTGCCATAGGATTTCAGCGCTTCGCAGACCATCAGGGGGCCAAGGTCGGACCCGCCTATGCCGATGTTGACGATGTCCGTGATGACGCGTCCGGTATGCCCCCTGTGCTTTCCGCTTCTGACGCTTTCCGAAAAATCTCGCATCGAATCGAGCACGCGCCTGATATCCGGCATCACGTCCTTGCCGTCGACGAAGACGGGTTTATCAGAACGGTTGCGAAGCGCCGTGTGCAGCACCGCGCGCTGCTCCGTCACGTTGATCTTTTCGCCGGAAAACATGCGCCTGATGGAAGACGATACATCGCATTGTCTTGCGAGTTCAATGAGCAGGTTACGCGTCTCAAGATCGATGCGGTTCTTGGAGTAGTCGAACAGCAGGTCGTTCAGCCTGATCGAGAATTTTTCGAAGCGGGAAGCGTCTTCCCTGAACATCTCTCGCATTTGGCGAGTCTCGATCGTCCTTTTGTGCGCGAGAAGCGCTTGCCAGGCTTTGGATGAAGTCAATTTGGACATGGTTTGGCCTCAACAGAAATTCGATGGTTGCGGAAGCAGAATGATGCCTGCAAGGGGAGGCAATGTGATTTCTGCCGAGCAAGGCTGATTCATCCAGGGGATCGTCTCGGCAAATATCGTCCCCGCATTGCCGAGATTGCTTCCTGCATAATAGGCCGAGTCGCTGTTCAACGCTTCCCGGTAGGAACATAGCGTGGGCAGCCCCACCCGGTATCTGGTGCGCGGCAGGGGCGTCAGGTTCAGGAGGATGACGGCGATCGATCCGTCCCTCGCGCGCCGCTGATAGGAAAGCACCGACTGCTCCGCATCGTTGCAGTCTATCCAGGAGAACCCTTCGGCCTGAAAGTCCTGATCGTGCAGGGCGGGATGCGAGCGATAGAGTTCGTTCAAGTCTCGCGTCAAATTCTGCATGCTGCGGTGATAGTCTTCCCTCAGCTGCCACCATTCCAGCTCCCATCTGGACTGCCATTCGCGTCCCTGCGCGATTTCGTTGCCCATGAAGTTGAGCTTCTTGCCTGGGCTCGTCATCTGATAGGTCAGCAAGAGTCGAAGATTGGCGAATTTCTGCCATGCGTCCCCTGGCATCTTGGAGAGCAATGAGCCCTTGCCGTGCACGACCTCGTCGTGGGAGAAAGGCATGATGAAATTTTCTGTATACGCGTAGATCTGCCCGAAGGTCAGTTCGTTGTGATGATAGCGCCTGTGCACGGGATCGTGGCTGAAGTAGCGCAAGGTGTCGTTCATCCAGCCCATGTTCCACTTCATCGAAAAGCCAAGGCCTCCAAGGTAGACGGGCCTCGAGACGGCAGGCCATGCAGTGGATTCTTCTGCCATCGTCAGCGCACCCGGAAATCTGTCGTGCACCATCATGTTTAATTCGCGCAGGAATTCGATCGCTTCGAGGTTCTCGCGGCCGCCATATCTGTTGGGTATCCATTCCCCTTCGTTGCGCGAATAGTCGAGATAGAGCATGGAGGCGACCGCATCCACGCGCAGCCCGTCGAAATGGAATTCGGAAAGCCAGTAATGGGCGCTCGACATCAGGAAGGACTTCACCTCGTTGCGCCCGAAATTGAAGATATGCGTGCCCCAGTCCTTATGGAATCCCTTGCGCGGGTCTTCGTGCTCATAAAGGGCGGTGCCATCGAAGCGTGCCAAAGCCCAGTCATCCTGGGGGAAATGCGCGGGCACCCAGTCGAGTATCACGCCGATGTCGGCCTGATGACATGCGTCTATCAACTGGCGCAGATCGTCGGCAGAGCCGAAGCGGCTGGTCGGCGCGAAATAGCCGCTGCACTGATATCCCCACGACTCGTCCAGAGGATGTTCTGTCAGCGGCATGAATTCGATGTGCGTATAGCCCATCCCCTTGACGTAGGGCACGAGGTCATTGGCCAATTCGAGATAAGTGTAGAACCTGCCATCGGGATGGCGCCGCCAGGAGCCTGCATGGACTTCGTAGATGTTTACCGCTGCATGCAGCCAGTCCCATTGGCCCCGCCTGTTCATCCATGCCTCGTCCTGCCAGCGATGAAGATGCTGAGGTGCTGCAAGAGATGCGGTGCCAGGTCTGAGTTCGAACCCTTGAGCATAGGGATCGGTCTTGGTCAGTATGTGGCCGGAGTCCCGCGTGCGGATTTCATAGCGGTACAGCGCATGGTTTTTGATTTCAGGAATGAAAATTTCCCATACGCCGCTCGAGCCGTGAAGGCGCATCGGATGGATCCTGCCGTCCCAGTTGTTGAATTCTCCGATCACGCTGACGCGCTCCGCATTGGGCGCCCAGACCGCAAAGCGCACACCCGGGATGCCGTTGATCTCGACCGAATGAGATCCCAGCATGCGATAGGCCTGCTGAAGTTTTCCTTCAGAGAACAAGAACAAATCCTGTTGCGAGATGTCCCCTGGAAACTGGTAGGGGTCGACAACTTCGCGCGATGCGCCGTTGGATTCGATGCGCAGGCGATAGGGAAGCTCAGGAGCTCTGGCTGAGCGCCATTCGAAAAGGCCTTCAGGGTGCGTTTTTATGAAGGGTTCGCCTTGCAGGAAGACGGATGTTGCGTGAGGGTCGTAAAAGCGAATCACCGCATCCTCACCTTCCTGATGTAAACCGAGCAGAGCAAAGGGGTCGTGGAGGCGTGCCTGTAACAAAGATTTAATCAGTATAGCCACTTTAAGTTCCCGTTAGTTCTTGTGTCGTGTGGCGATTGTAAACGATAATGGTTGCGCCAACAGAGAATGTGACTGATACGGAGGTTGAGATGAGTGTCGAACTGGGATATCTGAGAAGAAAATACCATGTGGCAACAGGTGATCCCGAACCGCGTTTCGTCAGCCGTCTGACCAAGAGCACCTATGCGATGGTGCTGGCCGGAGGTCGCGGCAGCCGTCTGCATGAGTTGACCGACTGGCGCGCCAAACCCGCTGTCCCTTTCGGCGGCAAGTTCCGCATCATTGATTTCGTGCTCTCCAATTGCGTGAACTCCGGCATACGCCGCATCGGTGTGGCCACTCAGTACAAGGCGCACAGCCTGATCCAGCACATTCAGCGCGGCTGGTCATTTCTGAACGGCCAGTTCAACGAATATCTGGACATCCTGCCGGCACAGCAGCGCGTCAGCGAAGACCAGTGGTACAGGGGCACGGCGGATGCGGTTTTCCAGAATCTCGACATCATACGCGCATCGAATTGTGATTTCGTCGTGATACTGGCGGGAGATCACATCTACAAGATGGACTACGGCAAGCTCCTCGCATATCACGTCGAGAAGAAGGCCGACATGACGGTGGCCTGCCTCGAAGTGCCGGTCGCCGATGCGCGCGCCTTCGGGGTGATGGGGATAGGCCCGGATGGCCGTGTATTGGAGTTTGTCGAGAAGCCTGAGAATCCGCCTTGCATCCCCGAGCACCCGGATAAGTCGCTGGTCAGCATGGGCATCTATGTGTTCAATACGCGCTTTCTGATCGAACAACTGATACGCGACGCGGACAGCCCCAAGTCCAGCCACGATTTCGGCAAGGATCTGATTCCTCACATAGTGTCCAACTATCGCGTGTTCGCACAGAATTTCGACGAAAGTTGCGTGGGCATGGGGGCGGACAAGAAGCCATACTGGCGCGATGTGGGCACCATCGATTCGTACTGGGAGGCGAGCATGGAGATGACCAAGGTGATCCCCGATCTCAACATGTACGATCAGGAATGGCCTATCTGGACCTATCAGGAGCAGCTGCCGCCCGCAAAGTTCGTGTTCGACGAGCCGGAGCGTCGCGGTGTCGCGATCGACACGCTGGTATCGGGTGGCTGCATCGTCAGCGGCTCAACGGTGAGGCGCTCGCTGCTTTTTTCCGATGTGAGGGTCAACAGCTATTCCTGCATAGAGGACTCGGTGCTCTTGCCCAAGGTCGATATAGGGCGCCATGTCACGCTAAAGCGTGTGATTGTGGACAAGGAATGCAGGATACCCGACGGGCTCGAGGTCGGCCTCGACATCGAGAAGGACCGCAAGCACTTTCATGTCAGCCCTAACGGCATCACCCTTGTCACGGCCGAGATGCTGGGGCAGACCGGCCATCGCATCCGCTAGGCGGGCATCGTGAACAAGTCCATAGACCTCGTTTTTCTCTGGCATATGCATCAGCCGGATTATCGCGATTATTCCTGCGGTGACTTCGTTCTTCCATGGGTTTATCTGCACGCGATCAAGGACTACACCGACATGGCCTACCATCTGGAGCGCCATCCCAAGGTGCGTGCAGTGGTCAACTTCGTGCCGATACTGCTGGACCAGATCGAAGACTATGCGGATCAGTTTGCAACCGGCAGGCTGCGGGATCCTCTGCTGCGCCTTCTGGTGCACAAGGATACGGACAGGCTGACGGATGCTGAGAGGCGATTGGTGCTGGATTCCTGTTTTCGCAGCAGCCACACGAAGATGATTTCCCCTTATCCCGCCTACAAGCGGCTCTGGGATCTTTTTCAGATGCTGGAACCCGAAGGGGAGGCCGGGCTCTCGTATCTTTCCGGCCAGTACATGAGCGATCTTCTGACCTGGTACCATCTCGCCTGGTGCGGGGAGAGCGTTCGGCGCGAGCACGAGCTGGTCGCAACGTTGATGACCAAGGCGGTGAATTTCACTCTTGAGGACCGCAAGGCGCTTTTCGACCTGATAGGCATGCTGATCAGCGACATCATCCCGCGCTATCGCAAGCTGTCGGATGCCGGCCAGATCGAGATTTCCGCAACACCCCACTATCATCCGCTTGCGCCGCTGCTGATCGATTTCGAGAGCGCGAAGGATGCGATGCCCGATGCGCCTCTGCCCAAGGCGCCGCACTATCCCAAGGGCAGGCTGCGCGTGTCAAGACACATCCGGCTCGCCAAGGAAAGCCACAGCGCGCGCTTTGGAGCCGAGCCTTCTGGAATGTGGCCTGCGGAAGGTTCGATCTCTGTCGAGACTCTGGAAGTGCTGGCGGAGGAAGGCTGCAGGTGGGCGGCAAGCGGTGAGGGCGTTCTGGTAAACAGCCTGCACCGCGCCAATCTTCCCGTCCCCGAGCGCGGAAAGTACCTGTATCGGCCATACCTCTTGGAGAAGGGCGCCGATTCTCTGATGTGCTTCTTCCGCGACGATCATCTATCTGACCTCATCGGTTTTGAGTATTCGCGCTGGCATGGCAAGGATGCCGCCACGCACTTCGTCGATCAGCTGGACAGCATCGCGCAGAATGCGGATGAGGGCGAGAGGCCCGTTGTCAGCGTGATCCTGGATGGCGAGAACGCATGGGAATATTATCCCTACAACGGTTTTTATTTTCTTGACGAACTCTATGGCCGGCTTGAGGCGCATCTCGATATCCATACCCGGACATACAGCGATTTCACAAATCTCCAACAGGTCCGCGCGTCTTTGGGCAATCTTCCGACGATCTCAGCGGGAAGCTGGGTTTATGGAAACTTTTCCACCTGGATAGGCAGCGAAGACAAGAACCGGGCATGGGATCTGCTGTGCGCCGCAAAGCACAGTTTCGACATGGTGATGTCGAGCAGCCGCCTGAGTAAAGACGAGCAGGAAGCAGCGGAGAGGCAGCTCTGTTCCTGCGAGAGCTCGGACTGGTTCTGGTGGTTCGGCGACTATAATCCGGCAAATTCGGTGGCGAGCTTCGATCGGCTCTACAGGCACAATCTGACCGAGCTTTATCGTCTTTTGAAGCTTGTTCCTCCCATCGGCCTTTCCGAACCCGTCAGCCGCGGCAGTCAGGGTGAAACGGAAGCGGGTGGTGCGATGCGCCGTGCTACCGAATAGATCATGATAAAGGATCGCGCAAGCGGCATCCTGTTGCATCCGACATCCTTGCCGGGCCTGTTCGGCGCGGGAGACATGGGGGCGAATGCCTTCCTCTTCGTGGACTGGCTGCTGGGCGCCGGGCAGACCTACTGGCAGGTCCTGCCGTTGGGCGAGATCGGTCCGGGGAATTCCCCATACATGAGCAGTTCAGCATTTGCAGGCAATGTGCTGCTGATCGACCTTTGCGAGCTGGCCCATCTCGGCTGGCTAAAGCCGGATGATCTCGAGCCGCATCCGGGATTTCGTTCTGACAGGGTTGATTTTTCGCTGCAGGGTCAATTCAGGCTGGAGAGGCTAAGCCGCGCATCCAAACATTTCTTCGCATCCTCCGATGAGGCCATGCATGAATCGTATACACGGTTTTGTGATGCGGAGCGCGAATGGCTGGATGACTATGCGCGCTTCATGACGATCGCAGAGCAGCAGGGATGGCGCAACTGGAATCAGTGGCCCGCTGCGCTTGCGAACAGGGAGATGCATGCGCTGCAGCTTTTCGATGAGATAAACGGCGAAAAAATCGGTTTCTGGAAATTCTGCCAGTGGTGCTTCGACAGGCAATGGCGGCGGCTCAAGGCTTATGCAAATGAACGCGGCATTCGGATGATAGGGGATGTTCCGATCTTTGTCGCTTACCAGAGCGCGGACGTCTGGGCTCATCGCGAACTCTTCGAGCTCGACGAGTCGGGTTCGCCTCTCGTCGTCGCGGGCGTGCCGCCCGATTACTTCAGCGAGACGGGACAGCTTTGGGGCAATCCACTATACCGGTGGAGCGTTCACGAGGAAACGGGATACGCGTGGTGGACAAGGCGCTTAAGCCATGCCCTGGAAGATTTCGATCAGGTGCGCATCGATCACTTCAGGGGCTTTGCGGGATACTGGGAAGTGCCTGCCAGCGAGAAGACGGCGGTCAACGGAAGGTGGATGCCAGGGCCGGGCGAAAAACTCTTCTCGGCATTCGATAGCGCGTTCCCGGATCTGCCCATCATCGCGGAGGATCTCGGCGTGATCACGCCGGACGTGGTCGAGCTGCGCGACAGGTTTTCACTTCCAGGCATGCGCATACTGCAGTTTGCTTTCGGGGAAGACGAATCCAATCATTTTCTTCCGCACAACTATGTCGCCAACACGGTCGCCTATACTGGCACGCATGACAACGACACGATGGTGGGATGGTGGAATTCCGCCCCTGAACATGTGAAGCACTTCGTCAGGAAATACATGGGACGCGAGGAGATAGACGTGCCCTGGGACATGATAGCGTCGCTCTCTGCATCCGTTGCCAATACGGTGATTTTTCCCATGCAGGACATACTCTGCCTGTCTAACGAATACCGGATGAACTACCCCGGAAGCGTGGAAGGGAACTGGGAATGGCGCTTTACCTGGGAACAGGTCGAACCATGGCATACCATCAGGCTTGCCAGGATTACCGAGGACAATCTGCGTTGCGCCAGCCGGAGGCTGGCGCGCTAAAACTTACTTCTTCTTTGCGCCGTTGACGGCAGCCTTCAAGGTTGCGCCTGGCTTGAATGCGGGAGTCTTGGAAGCCTTGATCTTCAGCTCTGCGCCAGTCTTGGGATTGCGGCCGACCCTGGCGGCACGCTTGCGCACTTCGAATGTGCCGAAACCTACGAGGGCGATGCTATCTCCTTTGGTAAGCGTAGCACCGATGATTTCGATCAGCGCAGCAAGATTGTTTTCTGCCGCAACTTTCGTGCTGCCGGTTTTGGTGGCCAAAGCATCAATCAGTTCTTTTCTGTTCATGTGTCTCTCTCCGTGATTAGCGAAATAATATGGCTGAGCGTTACAGCGGGCAAAGTCTAACACTCAACTGCTACAAACTGAATAGCCTTGGAGGGGATATCTTGAAATTTTTTCTTCAATGCGCCGGGTTTACCTGGATTCATGCGCAGGCGATTTGGGAATGAGAAACAGTTTCTGCTGCATGAAAAACCTTCAGAATATCTTTCAGTTAACTGATTTATCATAGGATTTATTTTCAAAAACCTTGTGATAATTTGCTGAAAGGGCATTTCGTGCGTTACATTCATACCGTATGTTTTACTAGGGTATTGGATGAAATGCTGAATGACAGGCCGGATGAATTGAGGAAGACGGCGCTTTTGTTGCTTGCCGAAGAGGATGCCGAACGCAAGGCGGCAGGGGTGCGCAAGCTTCTTGAATGCGGCTCGATGAGGCTCGATTGCCAGGCTTTGCTGAAACCTGAAGGCCTTATTCCGGGTCGTCCTGAGAGGCCGCTGCTGGTGTCGCCTCGCGATGTGAAGAAGAGAGCGATGCATACGCTGGAAGGTCGGGCTACATTGATACATGCGCTGGTGCACATCGAATTCAACGCGATCAATCTTGCGCTGGATGCAGTCTGGCGATTCGCAAACATGCCTGAAGAATATTATCTTGACTGGCTGCGCGTGGCTGGAGAGGAAGCGCTGCATTTTTCGCTGCTCTCGAATCATCTGCAAGGCATGGGTTATGCATACGGCGATTTTGCCGGTCACAACGGTCTCTGGGAGATGGTCGAGAAGACGAGCGGTGATCTGCTCGCCCGCATGGCGCTGGTGCCCAGAACCCTGGAGGCGAGAGGGCTGGACGTTGTGCCTGCGATGCGCGCAAGGCTCGCACAGGCAGGAGATGTCGGAGCTTCTGAAATCCTGGACATCATCCTGCGCGACGAGATAGGGCATGTCGCGATAGGCAACCGCTGGTATGCCTTTCTTTGCAGGCAACGAGGCCTGGATCCGATCGCGACCTATGCCTCGCTGGCAAGCCAGTATGGCGCGCCGCCTTTGCGCGGGCCTTTCAATCTGGATGCCAGACGCGCTGCAGGATTCTGCGAAGAAGAGCTGGCTCAGCTGACGGACCGTGGTGCATGCGCCGTGAACGTGGCACAATTGGACTCCATATAGAAAACGAATTTCATGCTGAGCTACCGCCACGCGTTTCATGCCGGCAATCACGCCGATGTGCTGAAGCATTTCATCGAGGTGCAGCTGCTACACCATCTGGCGCAGAAGGAAAAGGCATACTGGTATATCGACACGCATGCGGGTGCAGGATGCTACAGTCTCGATCGCGGTTATGCGCTGCAGAATGCGGAATACGAAAGCGGCATCGCGCGGCTCTGGAATCGCGATGATCTGCCGGAGCCGCTCGAAGCTTACGTGAGGCTGGTGAGGGAATTCAATCCTGACGGGCAGATGAGGTTGTATCCAGGCTCTCCTTTGATCGCGCAGAAGATGATGCGCGACCAGGACAGGATGCGGCTCTTCGAGATGCACCCGAGCGACTGCGAGTTGCTTGCTGAAAATTTCAGGGGGACGGGGGCGCTGATACAGCGCAGCGATGGATTTTCCGGACTGAAATCGCTGCTCCCGCCGCCGCCCCGCCGCGCCCTGGTGCTGATCGATCCGCCTTATGAGGACAAGGAGGATTACAGGCGGGTTGTGTCAGCGCTGAAGGAAGGACTCAAGCGCTTTGCAAGCGGCGTGTATGCGGTCTGGTATCCGGAGCTGCAGCGCATTGAGGCGAGGCAACTGCCAGAAGAGCTCAAGAAGTTGCAGGTTAAGTCCTGGCTGAATGTATCGCTCAGGGTGCAAAGCGCGAGCGAGGAAGGTTTTGGCATGCATGGCAGCGGAATGTTCTTGCTCAATCCGCCGTGGAATCTGCATGCCGTATTGCAGCAGGTGATGCCTTGTCTGGTGAGTATTCTGGGGCAGGATGCAAGCGCTTCATATACTCTTGAGCAGCAGTCTGCTTGACGCATGATTTTAACGGGGGAAACATGGCTCAGCATACATGGAATTTTTTTCGCGCAGGCGGTTTCGACCAAGTGCAGCTCGATACCGGTGAAGATCTGGTTTGTTTAAAGGACTTGAACCAGAAGCTCTGGGTCGCATTGAGCTGTCCCACGCGAGGCATCGAGTTCGATCCCAAAACGCTGGATATGATCGATGCTGATTCCGACGGTCGGGTGCGAGCAGGCGAGGTGCTTGCTGCCATCGACTGGGCGGCAGGCAGGCTCAAGGATGCAGACCTCCTGGTCAAGGGGGATGACAGGCTGATGCTATCCGACATAGACGAGGAAACGGATGAGGGCAAGGCGCTCCTGTCTTCCGCCCGCCATATCCTGAAGAGCCTTGGCAAGCCGGATGCGGACGAGATATCCATGTCGGACATGGATGACATCGAGAAGATCGTTTCAGGCTGGGAGTTCAACGGAGATGGCGTGGTCGCACCCTTGCAGGTGAAAGATGAGAATCTGCGTGCCACGATTGAAGACATCATCAAGTGTTCAGGATCGCTGGCAGACAGGAGCGGGGAGCAGGGCATCGGCCGCGAGATATCCGACAAGTTTTTTGCAGAAGCAGAAGCCTATTCCGGCTGGTATGCGAAGGCGGAGTCCGATCCCGCGATATTGCCGCTCGGCGAAAAGACTCAGGAAGCGGCCGACGCATATGCTGCGATCAAGGACAAGATCAGCGACTACTTCACCCGCTGCCAGCTGGCGGCCTTCGATGCGCGCGCCGCATTGCCGCTTAGCCGTTCTGTGGAAGACTACCAGCACCTGGCATCACAGAGCCTGTCCGCAAACAGCGATGAGGTGGCAAATCTTCCGCTGGCCTTCATCGTTGCGGATCAGCCATTGCCATTGACGAAGGGCGTCAATCCGGCCTGGAAGGAGAGGCTGGATGCGTTGAATGCCAGGGTTGTCTCGCCCATCCTGGGAAAGAAGGAAAGCCTGACGGCAGAAGAGTGGGGGGCACTTTGCGAGAAGTTCGCACCCTATGAGGCATGGCAGAAGGAAAAGCCCGCAGGCAGTGTCTCAGGGCTAGGCATTGCCCGCATACGCGAAATCCTGAATGCGGGCAGCAAGGCCGAGGTCGAGACGCTGATCGACAAGGACAAGGCAGTCGAAGCGGAAGTGAATTCGATTCATTCGGTGGAGCGCCTTTTGCGCTACAAGCGCGATCTGTTTTTGCTCGTCAACAACTTCGTCTCCTTCCGCAATTTCTATACCGGCCGCGCCAAGGGCATCTTTCAGGTCGGCACGCTCTATCTCGACGGGCGCAGTTGCGATCTGACGGTCAGGGTCGAGGATGTGGCCAAGCACGCGGCGTTTGCGGCGATGAGCGGCATCTGCCTGGTTTATTGCGAATGCGTTCGTGGAACTGAAAAGATGAACATCGCGACAGCCTTTACCGCAGGGGATTCGGATTACCTGATGGTTGGACGAAACGGCGTGTTCTACGACAGGAAAGGCTTGGACTGGGATGCGGTCGTGGTGCGCATCGTCGATAATCCGATCAGCATACGCCAGGCATTCTGGTCCCCTTACAAGAAGCTTTCCAAGGCGATCAGCGAAGGGTTGCAGAAGTTTGCCGCAACGCGTGCGAGCTCGGCCGAAAACCAGATGATCAAGACGGTGGTGGATAACGGCAAGGAGGTAGTTAATCCTCCGCCCCCCAAGCCTCCTTTCGATGTCGGCAAGTTCGCCGGCATCTTCGCCGCGATCGGGCTTGCGATCGGTGCGATAGGCGGCATACTTGCATCCGTGATAGGCGGCGTGCTGAGTTTGAAATACTGGCAGATCCCGATCGCGATTTTTGGCCTCCTGCTTCTGATCTCGGGGCCGGCGATGATACTGGCCTGGTTCAAGCTGAAGCGCAGGAACCTGGCCCCCATACTGGATGCGAACGGATGGGCCGTGAACGCGCGCGCGCGCATCAACATTCCATTCGGCACATCGCTTACCGGCGTAGCCGTCCTGCCTGAAGGCTCGCATCGTGCGCTCACGGACCCTTATGCGGAGAAGAGACCTGTGTGGCCCTATTACGTATTGGTGCTCGCCGCGCTGATCGCCTTTTTCGGACTGCGCTATGCGGGCGTCTTTGGGAAGTAGCATGGGTTTTACCCTGGATTGCCGACGCTGCGACCGGCTGGCCGGTTTTTTGGATGAAGTGGGAGCACAGTACCCTGAATACCACGCGCGCCCTGTCACCTCTTTCGGCAATGAAGGAAGCAGGTTTCTGATCGTGGGACTGGCGCCCGGCATGCACGGCGCGAATCGCACGGGCCGCCCCTTCACGGGGGATTATGCAGGCAATCTGCTCTATGGCACGCTATACAGGCATGGCTTTGCCACTTCTCCGGAGCCTCTCGATGCCGATGGCAATGCCAATTCAAACCTAAGGCTTGTTGATTGCCGCATCGCCAACGCAGTGCGTTGTCTGCCTCCGCAGAACAAGCCATTGCCAGTCGAGATCAAGACCTGCAACGGCTATCTTGCCGATGAGCTCTCGATGCTGCCCAAGGCGGTGCTGGCGCTTGGCACGATCGCCCATCAGGCGGTGCTCGGGGCGCTGAAGCTGCGCAAGGCGGATTACGCATTCTCCCATGGGGCAAGGCATGGCCTTCCCAATGGCATCGAACTTTTTGACAGCTATCACTGCAGCCGCTACAACACGCAGACCAGACGACTGACGTCAGATATGTTCGATTCCGTGATCGCCTCCATCGCTTCTCATCTTGGAAAAGTTTGACCCCAAGCCCATCCTGGACAGCCTGCCATTGCTGCCCGGCGTGTACCGCTACTACGACGAGCAGGGAACGTTGCTCTATGTCGGCAAGGCCAATCAGCTGAAGAAACGCGTCTCATCGTATTTCCAGAAGAGCCATGTCTCGCCGCGCATCAGCATGATGGTCTCGCACATTGCGCGGATAGAGACCACGGTGACGCGCTCTGAGGCCGAGGCGCTGCTGCTCGAGAACAACCTGATCAAGTCGTTGAAGCCCCGCTACAACATCCTGTTCCGCGACGACAAGTCCTATCCTTATATCGTCCTGACGGGAGACAAATTTCCCAGGCTCACCTATTTCAGAGGCACGCCAAACAGACAGCACCAGCATTTCGGCCCTTATCCGAATGTCTATGCGGCGAAGGAATCGATCGCGCTGCTGCAGAAGATATTCCGCCTTCGCACCTGCGAGGAAAGCGTGTTCAAAAACCGCACGCGCCCCTGTCTTCTGCATCAGATCAATCGCTGTACCGCACCCTGTGTCAATCTGATTTCCGAAGAGGACTACCGCTTCGATGCGCAGCGCGCTGAGCTTCTCTTGGAAGGCAGGCATCAGGAAGTCGAACGCATGCTGCAAGACGCGATGGCAAAGGCTGCAGATGCCTTGAATTACGAGCAGGCCGCCGTGCTGCGAGATCAGCTGAGGGCCCTGCATACCGTGCAGCAGAAGCAATTCGTCGAGTCCACGGGAGGGACGACGGATGCGGACATCATCGCCCTTGCGATGCAAAACGGCATGGTGTGCGTGAATCTCGCGATGGTTCGCGGCGGCAGGCATCTTGGCGACAAGAGCTTCTTCCCCGAACATGCGGAAGGGCTTTCCCCTGACGAAATCATTGAGGCCTTCATCGCGCAGCATTATCTCGATCGCGCAGTTCCTCCGCTGATCATTCTGGCGGCGGAATGCAAGGACGAGGCGCTGGCCGGACTGTTGACCGAACAGGCGGGGCGTCAGGTCAGGATCATCAAGGCCTCACAAGGATCGCGCCGCCAGTGGCTCGAGATGGGAACGCGCAATGCCGAACTTGCGCTGGGTCAAAGATTGGTGCAGCAGGGAGGGGAGAAGCTGCGTCTGGACAGGCTGCGAAACTTTCTCGAAATGGAAGAACTTCAGCGCATCGAATGCTTCGACATCAGCCATACCATGGGCGAGGCGACGGTCGCATCCTGCGTGGTCTACGACGACATGGAAATGCGCCCTGCTCAGTATCGCCGCTACAACATCAGCGGCATCACCGAAGGGGATGATTATGCCGCGATGCGGCAGGCATTGATGCGCCGCTATCAGAAGATCTCCGAGGGCAAGGGGGTGAGCCCGGACCTGTTGCTGATAGACGGCGGATTGGGGCAGTTGCACAGCGCAATGCAGGTGATGAAGGAATTGAATTTTTCAGTGCCCATGGTGGGTGTCGCCAAGGGAGTCGAAAGAAAGGCGGGCATGGAGCAGCTGATCTTTCCCGATGGCACATCGAAGCGCATGGCGCCGGACGATCCTGCGTTGCACCTTATCCAGACGATAAGGGACGAGGCGCATCGATTTGCGATCACGGGCCACAGGGCCAGGCGCGGAAAGGCGCGGGTCGCATCCAGCCTCGAGGAAATCAGCGGGATAGGGGACAAGCGCAGGCGCAGCCTGTTGACCCATTTCGGCGGCATGCGGGAAATCGCCAAGGCCAGCATAGAGCAGCTCTGTCAGGTCGAGGGGATCAGCAAATCGCTTGCTACAAGGATTTATCAGCAGCTACACTGACGGGCATGAAGATCAACATCCCCAATCTGCTCACCTGGTTCAGGATAGTCCTCATACCGGTTTTCGTCGCGGCGTTTTATCTGTCCGACAGCACGCTCTCCCTGCATTCCAAGAACCTGGTCGCAACAGGCGTGTTCGTGCTGGCCTCCGCAACAGACTGGCTCGACGGATATCTTGCCCGCAGACTGAATCAGTCCTCCGCATTCGGGGCATTCCTGGATCCTGTCGCCGACAAGCTGATGGTGGCCGCGGCGCTGATCCTGCTTGTCAAGCTGGAGCGCGCCGATGCGATCATCGCCTTCATCATCATAGGCCGCGAGATCACCATCTCGGCGCTGCGCGAATGGATGGCCAAAGTGGGTGAGAGCAAGAGCACAGCGGTCTCCATGCTGGGCAAGGTCAAGACCAGCTTCCAGATGGTCGCGATCGGGATGCTGCTTTATCACGAAAAAATTCTGAATGTGGATTGCCAGGCGGTCGGCTCGCTGCTGCTTTATCTCGCCGCGCTGCTCACGCTTTGGTCCATGGGGTACTATCTGATGGTTGCGATGCAGAGGCTCAAAGAAATATGAAATCGGCGTTGATTTCGTCGCTTGGGTCTGTATAATGCGCAGCCTTCGGGGTGTAGCGTAGCCTGGTAGCGCGCCTGCTTTGGGAGCAGGATGTCGGGAGTTCGAATCTCTCCACCCCGACCAGGTTTTTTGGTTGCCGATGAATTGTGCCCGTAGCTCAACCGGATAGAGCACCAGCCTTCTAAGCTGGGGGTTACAGGTTCGATTCCTGTCGGGCACGCCAGAGTCAATGGTGGCTGTAGCTCAGTTGGTAGAGTCCAGGGTTGTGATCCCTGTTGTCGTGGGTTCGAGTCCCATCAGCCACCCCATCTTCCTTCAGATACGAACATAATACTGCTTCACCTTCGACTTTGGTGCATGCGGCGATGAAAATTTCAAGGTTTGAAGTTTCGCGCAACAGCAGCGCTTTGTGATATCCTTTCTTCCGGTAGGTGTAATAAGGATCTGAAGAACTGCACCATGTCAAAAGAGGGCTTCCTGTCAAACATTTTATGCGCTGTGAAAAAATCCATTCAGACAGTGTAAGGCCCATTCGTCATGCGCCTGGTTTTCATGGGCATCTTGTTGAACTTCATTTGTAAGTTGTATCTATGGTCATTTTTTCATGAAATGCGGCAGAACGGCATTGCTGCAGGAGTGGACTGAAGCATGAGGCTCAGGAATCGCTTTCTCCTTCTGACCTCGCTGATTTTCCTGGGATTCATGCTGGTCGTGTTCGTCCTTGCAAGGCAGATGCTGGATAACCTGAACCAGGGATGGGGCAGGCAGTTTGCGGAAAGGCAGGTCCAGGCGGACAAGAACCGCACGCTGGTGCCACTCATCAATGAGATCGCGCTTGCCAGGAAAATGGCTTCCGACCCCGACATCATCGCATTTGCCTTGGACGAGGCCAACCCTGCCGCAAGGAAGCGGGGATTGGATGCGATGGAACGATACCGCACCCTTTTCAGCGACCATAGTGACTTTGCGGCAATCGCAAGCAGCGGAGATTATTATTTTGCAGATTCCAGTAATGAGAACCGGAATGGGGGAGTGCGCTACGTCCTTAGCACGAACAACCCCAATGATCGCTGGTTTTATGCCACATTGAAGGATGGCAGGGCGTATCAGCTGAACGTGGATCCGGACGTGCATCTTGGGATAACCAAGGTCTGGATCAACACACTGATCAGGCATGGAAATGAGACACTGGGGATCGTCGGAACCGGCATCGACCTGACTGATTTTCTGAAGCGTACGGTAAGCATTCCACAAAAGGGCATCGTGAACCTTTTTGTCGACAGGAACATGGCCATCCAGCTTCACGGTGATCCGAAGCTCATCGACTATATGGGCGTTGCGAAACAAGCCAAGGAGCATGTCAGGCTGGATGTGTTGATCAAGGATCCAGATGATCTCAAAGAGATAGACAAGGCTTTGCGCGAGGCGAAGCGATCCCCCGAGAAAGTAAAAACCCTCTGGGTGCGGTATCAGGGTTCGAGATACATGCTGGGTATATCCTACCTTCCGGAGGTGGACTGGTTTGACCTGACCCTGATGAACCCGCACGAGTTGAATTTCGCGAGAGACATGGGGTTGCTGCCGGTCTATTTCTTCCTGGCGCTGTTGATTTCACTCTTCCTGATGGGCGTTGCGCTACACCGGTGGGTATTGGTTCCGATTTCCATGCTGAAAAATTCGGTCGAGAAGATCAACCGGGGAGATTTTGATATTTCGATCCCCGGTCGAGGGATGGGAGAAATTTCCGAACTGTCCGACTCGTTCTCGAAGATGGCGCAATCCATCAGGGGGAACAGGGATCTGCTGGAATCCGAAGTTCGTAGACAGACCGAGGAATTGCAGAATGCGAATCGCCTGCTGCAGCAGGATATACACGAGCGCAAACTGGCCGAGGCTGCAGTATTGGAGAAGGAATACCACTATCGCATGGCGATTGAAACATCCG
Organism: Pseudomonadota bacterium; assembly: GCA_021782365.1. GTDB lineage: Bacteria > Pseudomonadota > Gammaproteobacteria > Burkholderiales > Gallionellaceae > Gallionella. The sequence continues at coordinate 101,351 of JAJXVB010000001.1, read as the reverse complement.
AAGATGGTTTCCTGATGTTCGATGAGCTTGGGAAGATTCTTGAAGTCAATGACAGTTATGTGCGTATGTCCGGCTTCATGCGGGATGAACTGCTGAAAATACATGTCTACGATCTTGACGCAGATCATGGCAGGGAGCTCGTGTCTGCAAAGATCGAGAGCATTATCCGGAATGGGGGGCATGAGAACTTCGAGACCAGGCTCAGGAAAATAGATGGAAGCATTTTCCCGGTACGGGTGTCGGTTTCCTGCACGGAAGGGGAAAGAGTATTTTTCGCGTTCATCACGGATCTGACCGGCAGCAAGGAAGCCGAAGAGGCCATGCAGCTCGCGTCGCTGGTCTACCAGAACTCGAGCGAAGCGATGCTCGTGACAGATGCCGATAACCGCATCATTGCGATCAATCCGGCCTTTACCGATATAACGGGATACAGGCTGGAAGATGTCAAGGGAAAAAATCCCAATATCTTCGCATCCGGCCATCATGAAAAGGATTTCTACCAGTCGATGTGGCACTGCATAAACCTTGACGGCTATTGGCATGGCGTCGTCTGGGACAGGCGCCGGGATGGAGAAAAACGCGCGATGCAGCTTAGCATCAATACCATCAGGAATGATGCGGGAGAGGTATACCGGCATGTCGCTTTGATGTCCGACATCACGGAGAAGAAGAAATCCGAGGAGCTGATCTGGCGGCAGGCGAATTATGACCAGCTGACCGGTTTGCCAAACCGCCAGATGTTCTACGACCGGTTCGGGCTTGAGACCAGGAAAAGCCATCGCAATGGCAGAAAGCTCGCCCTTCTGCTGATCGATCTTGACAGGTTCAAGGAGATCAACGACACACTGGGGCACGACAAGGGGGACATGCTGCTGGTCGAAGCGGCACGCCGTATCTTCGATTCGGTGCGTGAGTCGGATACCGTTGCCCGCCTTGGAGGGGATGAGTTCGTCGTCATCTTGACGGACCTCGAGGATTTGTCAGGCGTCGACCGGATAGCACAGAACATCATTGACAGGCTGACCGAACCTTTCGTGCTGACGGGGGAGGATGCATTCATTTCCGCAAGCATCGGCATCTCGATCTATCCTGACGATTCTCATGAGCTGGACGCCCTTATCAAGGGCGCGGACCAGGCCATGTATGCGGCAAAGAATGCCGGACGCAACCGTTTCAGATATTTCACGAGGGAAATGCAGGAGGTGGCGCAAAAGCGGCTGCGCCTTGCCAACGACATGCGCCTTGCGCTGAGCCTGGGCCAATTCTTCGTCTACTACCAGCCGATTGTGGATATGAAAACGGGAGAGATCTTCAAGGCCGAGGCATTGATAAGGTGGTTCCATCCCGCGCACGGGATGATCAGCCCGGCCGAATTCATCCCGCTGGCCGAGGAAACCGGGCTGATCGTGCCGATTGGGGATTGGGTCTTCAAGAAGGCCATAGAGCAATGCAAGTCCTGGAGGGAAAAATTCCATGACTTCCAGATCAGCATCAACAAATCCCCAGTGCAGATGCGCAGCAAGGATTCCCTGATGTGGAACGAATATCTCAGGATGGCTGGCGTTCCCGGTCAAGCGGTATATGTCGAAATCACCGAAGGGCTGTTGCTGGACCCCGAACCGCAGGTCAACAGGAAGCTTCTAGAATTCAGGGATGATGGCATCCAGGTGTCAATCGACGATTTCGGAACAGGTTATTCCTCGCTGTCCTATCTCAAGGAATTCGATATCGATTTCCTCAAGATCGATCGCTCCTTCGTCAGGAATCTTGCGCCGGGAACAAGCGAGCTTGCGCTTTGCGAGGCGATCGTGGTCATGGCGCACAAGCTCGGGATGAAGGTCGTTGCAGAAGGAGTCGAGACCGAGAGGCAACGGGATCTGCTGCTGCAGATAGGATGCGATTTTGCCCAGGGCTTCCTTTATTCGCCGCCTGTTTCCGCAGAGGATTTCGAACGGCTTCTGGAGGATCAGGCGGAGTCCTTCGCCCTCTCTTGAGCGCCCTGAGCTGAGGCCATCTCACCGGCGGTTCCTTTTAGGAAACAGTATGAACATTCTTTGACGGATGGGTTTCCGAGGCGCCCAATGCCATCAGGATTCCCGATACGATGAGTATCAGGGCGGTCACCCAGAACGCCTTCGATATGTCGTGGCCCCATTGGGCGACGAATCCAAGCAGCACGGCGCCTATCGCATATCCGGTATCGCGCCAGTACCGGTAGGTGCCCAGGGCGGAGCTGCGCCAGTTGGGATGCGAAATGTCCGCGACCGATGCGATGAGGTTGGGATAGAGCAGGGCCATGCCTATCCCCATGACCGCTGCAGAGACGGTCCATGCAGTCATGCCTTGTACAAAAGTGACCGAAACTATGCCTGCGGCCAGCACCCAGAGGCCTGCGACGATGGGGACCTTGCGGCCGATGATGTCGGAGAGCGTGCCGGTCAATAGCTGTGATGCGCCCCACACCATGCCGTAGACTGCGGTGACCCATCCGATCTGCACCAGTCCGAGCCCCTTTTCGTGAAGATAAATAGGGAACAGTACCCAGAGCAATGCGTCGGCAATCTTGTTGGCAACACCCGCCTGGCATAGCGCCCTGAAGGTCGGGTGTTTGAAGGAAACCAGCGTGAACACTTCCCAGGTGTCTGGATGATCGGAGATTCCCTTGGGCAAGCGGCGCCCTGAATAGCTGCCGTTTGCATGCTCGCGGCTTTCGGCCCTAGCCCAGGGCAGGGTCTCCTTGAGAAAAAAGAATGCAATCATTGCCGCGAGAAAAATCGTGGCCAGTGTGAAGCCGAAAAGCGCTGCGCGCGGCCCATAGAGCTGAGCGAGGTATCCGGTGGCGAGCCCGCCTATTCCCACCGCGGCATATCCTGCGAATTCATTGACACCTGTTGCAAAGCCGCGCTGCTCGGCCTTCGTGATGTCCACCTTGCTGGTCACCGTCATGCTCCATGCGAAGCCCTGGTTGATCCCGAGGAAGATGTTGGCAGCGACGATCCATCCCCAGCTCTGCGCGCAAAGTATCATGAAGGGGATGGGCAAGGCGGCCAGCCATCCGAGCAGCAACACCTTCTTGCGCCCGATGCGCTCTGACAGACGACCTGCGACAAAATTAAGGCTCCCTTTGACGAAGCCGAACGACACGACGAAGGACATCAGGAAAAGGAAGGAGCCTTTGGGCACGCCGAAGTCCTCGCTCAGCACGGGAAGCACGTTGCGCTCCATGCCGATCACAAGCCCCACGAAGAAGACCTGGATCGCCTGCTGGATGAACTGGCTCAGGTTGGCGCGTATGCCGCGGATATAAACCGCCTCGGCCGCGATGGTCGATTTGGTGCCCATGGAGAAACCGCTCATGCTGAAATGTTGGCCGCAACCATTTTGTCCATCTCTGCCGGGCGGGGAGGAATGTTGCTTATCAGCGACTCGATGAAGGCGTTCTTGTCCATCAACAGCGCGGGGTTCCAGCGCTTCTCGAAACCGACCGTCGAGCTGGGCTTGCCGGAAAGGCCTGCGCCGCAGACGCTTCCTGCCTGGTGCCCTGGGAATATCTCGACTTCGTTTGGCAATGAGAGCAGCTTGGCATGGATGCTTTCATAGAGCTGTCCCGCCATCTCCTTCTCTCGTCCAAGAAGATCGGGGCGTCCTGTGGAGCCTACGAAGAGCGTATCACCCGTGATCACGAACCAGGGCGCATCGCCTCTGCGCATGTCTGTCACCAGCAAACACACGCTGTCAGGCGTATGCCCTGGCGTGTGCAGCACCTCGACATCGACGTTGCCAAGATTCAGCACCTGGCCGTTTGCAAGGCGCTCGAATTCGAACTTTACGATGCCCGCATCCGATTCGTGCAGGCAATAGGGCGCCCCTGTCATTTTTGCAAGTTTTCTGCCGCCTGAATAGTGATCCGCATGCACATGTGTGTCGATCACGTAGTTGATGGTGACGCCGGCCTTCTTGGCCTCCTCTATGTACCATTCCTCGTCGCCAGCGACCACGTCCACCGCCATGGATTTTCCCTTGGTGCCGCAGCCGAAGAAATACGAAAGGGAGGATTCCTTGGTTGCAAGTTGTCTGAAAAACATGGCTCATTCTCCTTTCAAAATACAAGAACCTTGTCGGCCCATTCCGTCCAGTCCGCCAGTTCCGCCATCGTGTTTCTGTGCGCGCCCTCGATCAGCTCGGCATCGGCTATCCCGCGTGCAGTCATGCAGGTGCCGCATACGCCCACTTCGCCTTTCCGGATCACCTTGCCCAGCATCACCTGGACGTTGTAAAAGCCTTCCGGAACCTTCTGTCCCGACTTAGCGCAGACCGCTCCATCGCCGATCAGGAACACCTTCACCTCGCATCCCTCCTTTCCTGCCAGCGTTCCTGCAAGGCGCAAGGCATTGTAGGAGCGTTCGCTGCCGTAAGGACCGTCGTTGATCAGGAACAGGGTTTTCATGGCCGCCTCTATTAATCTAATAAATGTTAGAATGATTAAAGCAAAGTTTCATTTGGCTGTCAACTATGCCAATGGATGTGTTTCAGAAAATTGAATATTGATCCAATAATAGATAGAATGACGGGCATGAAAAACGGGCGAAAAATCAAGGACACGCTTTACGAGCAGGTGGCCAGGATAGGGAAGGCCTTTTCCAGTCCGAAGCGGCTGGAGATTATCGAGCTGCTTTGCCAGGGTGAAAAATCCGTTGAGCGTCTTGCTCAGGAGGCGTCGATCAGCGTGAAGCTGGTGAGCGCGCACCTGCGCGAATTGCGCACCGCGCATCTGGTCGAGACGAGAAGGGAAGGCAAGAACATCTACTACCGTTTGGCAGACAAGGCGGTGGCGGATCTTTGGGTACAGGTGCATACATTGGCCGAGAACCGTCTCGAAGAGTTGCAATCGGCGCTGCAGAAGATAGCAAGCCAGCCAGACGATCTCGTGCCAAGCGACAGGGAAAAACTGATGAAGGCGGCGCGCAAGGGTGAAGTCGTGGTGCTGGACGTGAGGCCTGCCGAAGAGTATCTGACCGCGCATCTGCCTTTTGCGCGCTCGATACCGCTCGATGAACTGCGCCAGCGCCTGTCCGAGCTACCCAGGGACCGCTCCATCGTTGCGTATTGCCGCGGCCCGTATTGCCTGATGGCGATCGATGCGGTCGAACTGCTAAAGCATGAAGGGTATCGCGCTGTGCATCTGCGCGAAGGCGTTGCCGAGTGGGCAAGCGAAGAGAGATAGCGATGAAATTTCCGCAGTGCCCAACGGACACTGCGCAACAATCCGAACCTTAATTTAAACGGCAGAACGCTCGCTTCAATCTGGCGGCGCAAAGCGGTAAGTCGCATGGCATGCGATACAGTTCTGCATCGCTGACGACAACTGTTCGAGAACAGGGCCAGGGTCTTTCATCGATGCTTCACGGGCGATCTGTTCGAAAACCTTGTGCGTTGCCATCCCCATTTGTTTGAACTGTTCAGGAAACTTCATGCGTATCTGCGCAGGAAGTCCCATCATCATGGAAGGGCCGCTGCTGGATGCAGCCTCGGCCACGGATTTCATGTCGTTCCTGGACAGGCCATCCGTAATTCCCTGAACGCTCGCCAGCATCTGGCGCATCTCCGCCATCACCATCGCCGTTTCTGCCGCAGTCAGCGGAATGATCTGTCGGGTGTCAGCCACTGGCATCGGCCTATCCGTCATGCCGCCAACGGCAGGCATCTGATCCTGTGCAAAAGCAGGCAACAGGAACAACAGGGCTGGAACGCCTAAGAAATTGGATATTCGCATCGCTAGTCCTCCGGTTAAACGGTAGTCGGAAAATGTGCACTACAAAATTTACAGGTTAGCCTGCCGGGCGCGTCAGAAAAAATGAATCCGGCTGTCCTCATTGGTTCCCGGATTTTGCGAGACTCAGAATCAGTCTGGCGAGTTCCTTGGCCTCGGAGTCCGTCGCAAAGCCGCCCGGCATCCGTCCAAATCCGTTTGCAATGTGGTTTGTCAGAATGGCTGATGCATCGCGATCGTTTGCATAACGGCCTGAGACCGCTGTGAACGAAGGTCCAAAGCCGTTGCGGGAAACCCCATGACACTGAGAGCAAGGCAGATTCTTGCTGCGAATATATCCCAGCAATGCATCTGCCTCTTTTGAATTCGCGGAAGTTGCCTGATCGCTGTCTGAGGATGAGCCCATCATTCCTCTACCCATCATTCCATCCCCCATCATTCCTCCGGCCATCATCTCTTGTCCGCGATCCTTCGTCTGTGAATCAGCACCGGAAGGCTGGGCAAATGCGGGTGGCACAAACAAAATCAGCACGCCAAGCATTACAGAAAATGTTGCTTTCATGATCGTTCTCCTTTAGGTCAGAAACCTTGCTGAAAAACTTGATGAGTAACCGTGGAGCAGGCAGAGGGGATTCCCTTCTCGCGTCTTGAACACAACGGCCGCCTCACGATGCCTGTTTCGATCAGTTTACTTCATATGGTTAAATGGCGGCAATGGCGCTGCATGCTTCAAGAATGTTGACATCAGGATCTCATTGGCCTAGCCTTCAAACATGTTGACAAGAAAATTTCGCCGATTGGTCGCACTCTTTTGTATCGCAATGCTGGGATGGAGCCAGCTTGCGATAGCGTCCTATTCCTGCCCGCAGGAAATGCCGAATATGGCATCGATGCAGGATATGCAATGCGCCGGCGACATGCATCAGAAACCCTCCTTGCTTTGCAAGGTGCATTGCGAGAAATCCACGCCTTCATCTCATGCATCTCACGATTTCGCTCCGGTTCTCGCTATTTCCTACGCTGAAATGCCTTACGAACAGCCCGTGTCGTTCGAAGCATTCGATCACGATAGCGGGTACAGTCTTGTCAGCGCTTTCCCACCTCTGCGCATCCAGTACCAGACATTCAGAATTTAGGCTTTTCAGGTAAATCTGCCGCCGATGGCGGTTTTTGTCGTTTACCTAAGGAGTCGCCCTTTATGTCCTATTTCAATTCACACCGGCAGACATTGCGAATATCGCTCGCCGTGCCGTTGTTCGGATTCAGTCTTCTCAGTCATGCGCTGACTTTTGATGAGGCGCTGAACCTGGCGGAATCGCATGCGCCAGAGCTCAAGGCGCAATCAGCAAAGGTCGCCTCTGCCCAAGCGCTGAAGCGGTCGGCGGGACAGCTTCCCGACCCCAAGCTTGAATTGGGCATCGAAAATTTTCCGATCAACGGGGCGGAACAATACAGCCTGACGCAAGATCCGATGACGATGCGCAAGATCGGCCTGATGCAGGAATTCCCAAACGAAAGAAAACGAAAGGCAGCGGCCGATGCAGCCCAGGCTGGCGCCGATGTCGCCGCAACCCAAATGCAGATAGAAAAGCTCAATGTTCTGAAGGAGACTGCATCCGCTTGGATCGAGCGAGATGCCATCGAACGGGAGCTCAAGCTTGTCGGTTCGCTCAATCAGGAGAACAGGCTTTTCGATGCGGCTGTGCAGGCAAAGATATCATCCGGGAAAGGCTCTCTTGCCGATGGCCTCATACCCCGTCAGGAAGCCGTAGCGATCGATGATCTTGAAAGCGAACTTATTGCTCGCCGCTCCAAGGCGATTGTGGAACTCGAACGCTGGATAGGCAAGGCGGCCGATGAGCCTCTTGAGGGAAGCGTCCCGGACTGGCCAGTCGAACAGTCCATGCTGTCCCATGAACTCCATCGTCATCCGGAACTCATGCTTTTCGATTCCAGGGGGCGCGAGCTCGATGCCGAGGTGAATGAGGAGAAAGCGGACAAGATCCCGGATTGGGGGGTGGAACTGGCCTATCAGCAACGCGCTCCTCAATTCGGCAACATGGCGTCCATCCAGTTCACCTTCGGGCTTCCTGTGTTTTCCGAATCCCGCCAGGAACCGCGAATTTTTGACAAAATGGCTGAGAAGGAAGCGCTGGATGCGGAGCGGGAGGCGACGATCAGGGAGCACAACGCGATGCTCGAATCGGATATCGCCGAGTACCAGCGTCTCAAGGATACGCTAAAACGCCAGAAGGAGGTGCTGCTTCCCCTCTCAGATGAAAAAATCAAACTGACCCTTGCCGACTGGAAAGCGGGGAAGGCAAGCCTTGCCGATCTCGCATCGGCAAGGCGGGAGCGCATAGAGACAGAGATCAAGACCATCGAAATACAGAGCAGCCTCAATCTTGTCGCGGTTCGGCTGCATTACACAAATTTTCCCGGAGCAAAGCCATGACCAGATTTCTTTCCCTGCTCTTGCTGTCGGCATTTCTCCTTGCCTCGTTTTTTTTCTGGCATCACGAGAAAAATTTTAGCGCTGCTGCAGAAAAACTACCATCCAGTCAGATCCTGTACTGGTATGACCCCATGCATCCAGAGCAGCATTTCGACAAGCCGGGGAAGTCACCCTACATGAACATGGATCTCGTGCCCAAGCTTGCCGGTGAAGAAAAGAAAGATGAAGGCATCAGGATAAATCATGCCACTGTGCAGAACCTCGGCGTGCGATTGGCAAAGGTCGAGCGCATCGCGCTTTCCAGAGAAATCGACGTGTCGGGGCTGATCGGGTTCGACGAGCGGGAAGTGGCCATCCTCCAGGCAAGAACAGGCGGGTTTGTGGAAAGAGTATACGGGCTTGCTCCGGGAGACGTCATCAAGAAGGGGGATGCGGTCGTCGTGCTTTCAGTACCTGAATGGACGGCAGCCGAGAACGAGTTTCTGGCTGCCCGTAACGATCCGCTCCTCAAGGATTCTGCAAGGGAGAGGATGCGCCTTGCGGGGCTGCCCGAAAACGACATGAGAGAAATCGAAAAGCATGGGAAGGCATTTCCCACCTTCACGCTGCGTTCTCCTGTCACCGGAGTGATCCAGTCTTTGGACATACGCCAGGGCATGAGCGTATCTCCAGGGCAGACGCTGATCCGCATCAATGGATTATCCAAGGTCTGGCTGGATGCCGCCGTGCCGCAATCCTTATCTGACGCAGTTCATGCAGGCGATACGGTGAGCGCGAAAATTTATTCGGGCGAGAGCATCGCCGGAAAGGTGGAAGCCGTGCTTCCTGTGATGGATGAGTCGAGCCGGAGCGTGAAGGTGAGGATATCGCTATCCAATCCCGATTTGAAGTTGCGCCCGGGTGCATCCAGCCAGGTGAGGATAGGCCATGCCGAAAACAAAACTGCGCTTGTCGTGCCGAGCGAGGCGATCATCAGGACAGGAAAGAGATCGATCGTCATGGTGTCCGAAGGCGGCGGGAAATTCGTCCCCAATGAGGTGAGTACAGGGCAGGAGATCGGAGACAGGACGGTGATCCTCTCAGGCCTCATGGAAAATCAGGAAATCGCATCGAGCGGCCAATTCCTGATCGATTCGGAGGCCAGCCTATCTGGGATCATGGCGCGCAGCGTTCCATCCATGAAGCATTCCAACGATATCATGGAGACCGACGAGGCCGATGCGACCATCGTGAAGCTCTCTGGCAACGAAGTCACGCTGAAACACGGACCATTCAAGGCCTTCGACATGCCCGCCATGACCATGCCTTATGCGCTTGCCAGCCCTCAACTCGCCGAGGGACTTGAAACCGGCGACAGGGTGCATGTCAGGCTGAGCATGCATGGGGAGGATTATGTCGTCGATGAAATGAAAAAGGTGATGCCATGATAGCAAGGCTCATCCGCTGGTCGGTGGCGAACCGCATCCTCGTGCTCATCGCGGCGCTCTTTGCAACGGCCTGGGGAGTCTGGGCCTTGAAGACGACCCCTGTCGATGCGCTGCCCGATCTCTCGGATGTTCAGGTCATCATCAGAACGAGCTATCCCGGCCAGGCGCCAAGGATCGTCGAGGACCAGGTCACCTATCCCTTGACCACGACCATGCTTTCCGTGCCTGGTGCAAAAACGGTGCGCGGTTATTCATTCTTCGGCGACAGCTACGTGTATGTACTGTTCGAGGATGGAACCGATCTCTATTGGGCGCGCTCGCGAGTCCTCGAATATTTAAACCAGATCCAGGGAAAACTGCCTCAAGCCGCAAAGCCGGAGCTCGGACCGGATGCGACTGGCGTGGGCTGGATCTACGAATATGCGCTCGTCGACAAGACCGGCCATCACGACATCTCGGAGCTGAGGTCCATCCAGGACTGGTTCCTGAAATACGAGCTCAAGTCGGTCCGGAACGTGGCCGAGGTTGCGACGATAGGCGGCATGGTCAGGCAGTACCAGGTCACCCCCGACCCCGTGAAGCTTGCAAACTTTAAGATCACCTTTGACGACATGAAGAAGGCCATAGCCGGGGCGGATCAGGAGACCGGCGGATCGGTCTTGGAACAGGGAGAAGCCGAACTGATGGTGCGCTCCTCCGGATACCTGAAGTCGATTGCGGACTTCAAGGCGATTCCTCTGAAGCTTGCAAACGGTGTGCCGGTCACGCTTGACGATGTGGCTAGCATCCAGGTCGGGCCTGAAATGCGCAGAGGGATAGCGGAGCTCGACGGAGAAGGAGAAACGGTCGGCGGGGTGATCATCCTGCGCTCAGGCAAGAATGCAAGATCCACGTTGTCAGCGATACATGGGAAGATCGCAGAACTCCAGAAGAGTCTGCCGGCAGGAGTGGAGATTATTCCAACCTATGACAGGAGCGGATTGATCGACAGGGCGGTCGAAACCTTGAAACACAAGCTCTTCGAGGAATTCATCGTCGTGGCGCTTGTCTGCGCAGCGTTCCTATGGCATCTGCGCTCGTCTCTCGTCGCCATCGTTTCGCTTCCTCTTGGGATATTGATCGCCTTCATCGTGATGAGATACCAGGGCATCAACGCCAACATCATGTCGCTCGGCGGGATCGCCATCGCGATAGGCGCCATGGTCGATGCGGCGATCGTGATGATCGAAAACGCGCACAAGAAAATGGAATCCTGGAAGGCAGATCATCCGGGCGAAAGGCTGGAGGGGAAGAATCATTGGGATGTGGTGATGGAGGCAGCAGTCGAAGTGGGGCCAGCGCTTTTCTTCAGCCTCCTCATCATCACCGTTTCCTTCGTTCCGATTTTCACGCTGCAGGCGCAGGAGGGCAGGCTTTTTTCGCCGCTCGCCTACACGAAGACCTATGCGATGGCTGCCGCCGCCGCGCTTTCAGTCACCCTGGTCCCTGTATTGATGGGCTACTGGATCAAGGGGCGTCTTCCCGAAGAAAATGCGAATCCGTTGAACAGATGGCTGGTCCGGATATACCGTCCTCTTCTCGACATCGTCCTGTCCAATCCGAAATCGACGCTTGCAATCGCCTTTCTGATATTTCTGACTTCGTTCTGGCCCTTGGGCCGGCTGGGCGGGGAATTTCTGCCGCCGCTAGACGAGGGAGATCTGCTCTACATGCCTTCGGCATTGCCGGGTCTTTCCGTCGAAAAGGCTTCAGAGTTGCTGCAACAGACGGACAGGATGATCAAGTCCGTTCCCGAAGTCGAAGAGGTGTTCGGTAAAGCGGGGCGTGCGGAGACGGCGACCGATCCCGCGCCGATCGAGATGTTCGAGACCGTCATACGCTTCAAGCCGAAGAGCCAATGGCGCAAGGGCATGACTGAGAAGAAGCTTGTCGCTGAGCTTGACAGGACGGTCAAGGTGCCGGGTCTTTCCAATATCTGGGTGCCGCCCATCAGAAATAGAATCGACATGCTGGCGACAGGCATAAAGAGCCCGATCGGAATCAAGATCGCAGGGCAGAGCCTTGCCGATATCGATCAGGTTGCGATGCAGGTTGAGGATGTCGCAAAAACTGTTCCGGGTGTCTCCTCCGCCTTTGCGGAGCGGTCGACTGGCGGACGTTATGTCGACATCGACATCGACAGACAGGCTGCCAGCCGGTACGGGCTCAACATCTCGGACATCCAGGATGTGGTGGGCGGATTGATAGGCGGGGAAAATATAGGCGAAACGGTCGAAGGGCTCGCGCGCTATCCCATCAACCTGCGCTATCCGAGGGAATGGCGCGACACGATAGCAAGGCTCGAGGTGCTGCCCATCGTCACAAAAGATGGCGCCCAGATCACGCTCGGCATGGTTGCGAAGATTCATGTTGCAGACGGCCCGCCGATGATCAAGACCGAGAATGCGCGTCCATCAGGATGGGTATATGTCGATGTAAGGGGGCGCGATCTCGCATCAACCGTTTCCGATCTGCGCAGCACTATCGAAAGAAAGGTCAGGTTGCAGCCGGGGATCAGCCTTTCCTATTCGGGCCAGTTCGAATTCATGGAGCGCGCCAACGAGAGATTGAAGATCGTGGTCCCTGCGACGATACTGATCATCTTCGTATTGCTTTATCTGACCTTAGGTCGTCTGGACGAGGCATTCCTGATCCTGGCAACCCTTCCTTTCGCGCTCACGGGGGGTATCTGGTTCCTGTACTGGATGGGTTACAACTTTTCAGTCGCGACGGCAGTGGGTTTCATCGCGCTCGCGGGAGTCGCGTCCGAATTCGGGGTCATCATGCTGATCTATCTCAAGAGCGCCTGGGAGGGCAAGGCGGCAAAGGCATCGGATGCAGATCTTCTGGATGCCATAAGGGCGGGTGCTGTGCTGCGCGTGCGCCCCAAGGCGATGACGGTCGGCGTGATCATTTCAGGGCTACTTCCGATATTGCTCGGAGGCGGCACCGGAAGCGAGATCATGAGCAGGATCGCATCCCCCATGGTGGGCGGCATGATCACCGCTCCGCTTCTTTCCATGTTCGTCATTCCCGCGGCGTACAGGCTGATGCGCCAGAGGGAAATTCCGTAAATCTGCCATTATTTAAATGGAGGCATAAATGACCAACGTGGATCCTGTATGCGGCATGACGGTCAAACCCGAATCGCCGCACCATTGCGAATACCATGGTACGGATTACCGCTTCTGCAGCGCGAAGTGTCTTGCAAAGTTTCAGGCATCGCCGGAAGCATACTTGAAAAAACCCATGGAAGAGGAAGCTCGTGCCCACCACGCTGGAGGCATGATCTATACATGTCCCATGCATCCGGAAATTCGCCAGACAGGTCCAGGATCCTGTCCAAAATGCGGCATGGCGCTCGAACCGCTCGACATGCCATTGGATGACAACAGCGAACTGCGAGACATGACGCGGCGCTTCTGGTTCAGCGTGGCGCTTGCCCTGCCTGTTTTCGTGGTGGCGATGATTTCCGATTTATTCCCTCAGGCGTTTCCGCATTGCCTGTCGATGCGCGCGCTGCAATGGTTTGAATTTCTGCTCGCCACGCCCGTCGTGATCTGGAGCGGTGCGCCCATCTTCCGGCGTGGATGGGCATCAGTCGTCAACCGCAGCCTCAACATGTTCAGCCTGATCGCGCTCGGCGTCGGTGTGGCCTGGAGCTATAGCGTGTTTGCCCTGCTGTTTCCCGGCATCTTTCCGGTCGCGATGCACAGCATGGGCGGCACGGTCCCGGTGTATTTCGAGGCTTCCTCGACCATCATGGCCCTGGTGCTGCTCGGGCAAGTGATGGAACTCAGAGCGCGCAGCCAGACGAGCGCCGCCATCAAGCTGCTTCTCGGGCTTTCTCCAAAGGCAGCGCGCATCGTCCGTTCCGATGGAAAGGAAGAGGATATTCCCCTCGAAGATGTGCAGCCAGGCGACATATTGCGCGTGCGTCCCGGAGAGAAAGTGCCGGTCGACGGTGTGGTGCTCGAAGGAAGCAGTGCGCTCGACGAATCCATGGTGACGGGTGAGCCTATTCCTGTCGAGAAATCGGCTGGTTCACGTCTGATCGGCGCAACGGTGAATGGAACGGGCAGTATTCTCATGAAAGCCGAGAAGGTGGGTTCTGAAACGCTGCTTTCGCAGATCGTGAAGATGGTAAGCGAGGCGCAGCGCTCTCGCGCGCCGATCCAGCGCCTTGCCGATGTCGCATCGAGCTATTTCGTTCCCGCGGTAGTGATATCGGCGCTGATCACGCTTGTTGTCTGGTGGCTGTTCGGCCCCGAGCCGAGATTGACACACGCCATCGTCAACGCAGTGGCCGTATTGATCATCGCTTGCCCATGCGCGCTTGGGCTTGCCACGCCGATGTCCATCATGGTCGGCACCGGGCGAGGCGCGACAGCCGGCGTACTGGTGAAGAATGCAGAAGCGCTTGAAATCTTGGAGAAGGTGGACACGCTTGTCGTCGACAAGACCGGAACCCTGACTGAAGGAAAACCCAAGCTGATGCTGGTGCACTCTGCAAACGGCTTCGAAGAAAGCGAAGTGCTAAGGTTCGGCGCGAGCCTGGAACGGGCAAGCGAACATCCTCTCGCCGCAGCCATCGTCAAAGGCGCCGAAGACAGAAAGTTCGACCTTGCGCAGGTGAACGACTTCAAGTCATATACCGGCATGGGCGTATCCGGTGTGATCGAGGGGCAAGCGGTTGCGCTGGGTAACCCGAAATTGTTCGAGCAGATGGGGATCGACGCGAGCGAACTGTCTGTACGCTCCGAGATGCTCCGGACCGAAGGGCAGACCGTGATGCTTCTCGCGATAGACGGTAAGGCTGCGGGCCTTCTGGGTGTCGCCGATCCGGTCAAGGCAACGACGCTTGAAGCGGTGCAAGCACTGCACGCTGAAGGGGTGCAGGTGATCATGTTGACCGGGGACAATCGGAGAACTGCCGAGGCCGTCGCGAAGAAACTCGGCATAGACCGGATCGAGGCTGAAGTGCTGCCCGAGCAGAAGGCAGCCGTCGTCAAGGCGCTTCAGGCAGAGGGGAGAATCGTCGCGATGGCGGGCGATGGCATCAACGACGCTCCCGCTCTTGCGCAGTCACAGGTCGGGATTGCGATGGGCACGGGCACAGATGTCGCAATGGAAAGCGCAAGCGTCACGTTGGTGAAGGGCGATTTGCGCGGTATTGTTCGCGCCGTCAGGCTGTCCCGTGCAACCATGAGGAACATAAGACAGAACCTGTTCTTCGCTTTCGTCTATAACAGCATTGGAGTTCCAATCGCCGCTGGGGTTCTGTACCCTTTTTTCGGTGTGCTACTCTCACCAATCATCGCAGCTGCGGCCATGAGCTTCAGCTCCGTATCGGTGATCACCAACGCATTGCGCTTGCGCAGTGCAACACTCTAAGGAGACCATCATGTGGAATTACATGGATCATTACGGTGGAATGGGTTTCGGGATGCTTTTGTTCTGGGGAGTGATAATCGTTGCCCTGATAGTGTTGTTTCGCGGTTCATGCGGAAATCGGAAAACCGAAAAATCCGCTTTGGATATTCTCAAGGAGCGCTATGCGCGAGGAGAGATGGGGCGCGATGAATTCGAGCAGATAAAGCGAGACCTGGAAAGCCGGGAGGGGCGGCAATAAAGCTCGGCTACCTTGCAGGTATTGCAGGAAACGTTTGCCGAATGGTGCGATTCACCAGGGATCGAAGAAAAACTATGCCGCGTGCTTATGCGGAAATTTCCTGCTAGGGAAAAGTTGGAATGAGAAGTGACTTAACCCACCAGCAGCCCTGCAACGCTCATGACAAGGACGCTTATGGGGTCGCATGGAACTGCGGCGATCTGACTGGTTGGAATTGAAACCCTTGATGTTTTTTCTGTTGGGAAAAAATCCTTATGTCAGAAAACCGCGCGCTTCAGGGAGGATCGCCTCCCCATCTTTCGATCTTGGCGATCAATTTGTAGAGCAGGCCGGTGCGTTCCAGTACAAAAAAAGTCACTATGGCAAACAGTCCGCCGGCTTCCATGCAATGTGCTGCAAACGCAGTTGCAAACATGATTTCCTCCTTGCATTAGGCATTCACCACTTGCGTGAGTGTTGTCACCGTACTGCGCAAACACATCGAAGTCAATGCAGTTTGATTAAGATAATTTAATCTGTTGGAAGCGCTGAAGCCGCGATGCCAGATTTTCGCATGCGAGAATTCGAATGCGGTAAGTCCGGTTTTAGATGGGGCGCGTCCGGCTCAGCACCGACGTAGGCTTTGAAATCAAAGGATACAAGGCTGGATTTCGAATGGATTCCACAGCAAGGTCAACGTCAAGCTTGGGCCAATAGAGGTGATTTGAAGATGGTCGATCGATTGTGGTAATTTCATCAATCGTGGCCTGCTTAAACCAGGGGAAATCTGAATAGGCAACAAAAAGTTCCTCGTTGTCCAAAAGAAGCCAGAAGCCCTTATTTGATACTAAAGAAACCTCAATTTCCAAAGTGGATACGCCAGGCATGGACAATCTCCTCATGATGGGCATGAACCATGGCTAATGCCTCATTGATCTGCATTTGAGACAGCCCCTGATTCAAGGCTAATTCAATTCTTGGTTCAAGCCAGAACTTGGCTTCGCCATCTGTGTGAGTGACATGAACGTGCATTCGCGCTTCTTCGCGTGAAAAGAAGAAGAATCGAAATGCTCCTTCCCGAAAAATAGTCGGCGACATATGCCAAGTTTAGCAGATACTCTCTGTAGATGCTCTACGTGAAACCTGGTCGGGGTTGCGCCGCAGGTCACGGTGTCCAGCTACCGAAGGGAATGGGGTTGAGCTCAATGTTAAACGATAGCCTTATGCGTTCGCCATCGACAGCATCAATCGTATTCGACGTCCTGCTCCGCGCCGGCGTAGCAGTTCTGGATTTCCGCGACGATCTTGTCGGCTTTCGTCTTCGACAGGATTTTCTTCACGATGGAATTCTTGAATTCGTCCATGCGCTCGCGCAGCAGATCCTGGAATTCGGGAGGGGATTTTCTGAGCAGCGTCTGCCAGCCGGTCTCCACATCCGGTTGCGTCGCGCGCGCGCGCCTTATCAATTCCTCGATGTCCTTCTGGCCGCAACGGGCCACGATGCGACCGTCGTCGAGGATCGCGAAGATCACCGCAACCGCGATCACGGCACTCGCATCGAGATCGGCCTCCCTGATCGCGCCGGCATGATGATTCTTGCGCAGCCATTTCGCGCACGAGACGACTTCCTGGTTCTCGCGCCTGATCTGCAGCTCCCTCCTGTATGCCTCGTCCCCGGTCCAGGATGCGCTGGGGTCGGCGCGGCATATCTCGAGGAAGAGCGACTTCAGGTTGCGCTGCTGAATTTCGGGGTCGTTGTCAAAGTCCGCGATCAGGGTCTGCGGAGGGAGCGAGGCCAGCTCCTTGATGCTTCTGAACCCCATCTGGAAAACGCGCTCGGCGCCGTGCTTGATCAGAAAGGGCAGGGCGGGCTCTTCGCTGTTTAAGCTGATGCCAAGAGAGATGCAGCCATCGGTCAGATAAAACGCCTCGAGCAGGCCGTCCGCGGTCCTGTCGTTGGTGTATCTGCGGGCGACGAGCACGGTGATGCCGGAGAGCTCCTCCAGCAGACGGCTCGCGGTATCGGCATGTCCGGGCTGAAGCGCAAGCGCTTCGAGCGCCTGCACCAGATGAGGAACGCGCGGTGTGTGGCTTGTGAGTTTCATGAAAGTCAGGCGAAGATGTCCTCGCCCAGGCTGGGCCTGCTGCTGCGCGTGTCTATCTGCCTTGTCGGTACCTGTTTGCGCAGGCGCTGCAAAAGCTCCTGGGTTGAGCGGAAATCTCCATGCGCTTCAGCCGTCTCTTCCTCATCGATTCCTGTATCTTCTTCCTCATAGCCTTCGTGTCCTTCCAGCGGATGTTCGCCAGGCTGCCAGTTCGGGAAGAGCTCGAACAGCACGCGGTCCCATCCTTCCGGATCGCTTTGCGCAACGGCAAGCGCGAGCGGCACGATGTCGTGATCGGATGAAGTCTGTCCCGTGCTGTACGGGCCGCGGTCGTGGATCTCGGTTGCGAGCTCGGCGATTTCCTGCGTTGCGGTAGAGAAGAGCGCGGCAAAGGCGGTCGTCCCCCAGTCGGTCGCGAGCGCTTCATGTATCAGCGCAGAGCGCCTGTCCTGGTCGTCGCTTGCAAAGAGCATGCCGTGTATGTGGGCGAAAAGCGCCTCCGCGAGAAGCTCGGGCTCGTCCTCTATCATGTCGTCGCTCCAGGGTGCCGCGAAAAAGGCGAGGCTCTGCGCCCAGGCCTTGGGCGAGACGAGGAGGGTTGCGAGAGAAAGCTTGCTGCCGTCGAAGGCGGACAAGTGCATCGATGCGACCTGGGGCTCCAGCGCGTCCAGCACTTCCACGACGGCAAGATCTCCCATGTGCTCTGCCGTCTCGTTCAGCGTCTCTTCCGCATGTTCTGGCGAGCCTGCCAGCACGAGCTCGGTGATCTGGCGGCTGATTGCGGGAAGGTTGGTCTTTTCTTCAGACATTCTCGTCTCCGCCCGAGTCGAAAAGGTGTTCGATGTCGTGTCCGTGCATCATCTGGTCCTCGTCCTCTTCTTCCTCCTCTTCGCTCTTTCGCAGCGATTCGAGAGAATGGTCCTCGTCGGTCCACTGCTTCGGGTTCTTGTAGAGGAAGGCCGTGATGATCGCGCGGCATGCGAGGGCCGGATTCTTCTGCCCGACGGTTGAGATCGCCTTCAGGGTCGCATCGTTGATGCACGAGATCATGCCGATGACGCTTGAAAAATCCGACTGATTGTAGTCGTCGGTCAGCGCTAGCAGCCCGCCTAGGTCCTTGAACTTGAGATGATCGGCGATCGCGAAGCTCAAGAGATTCACGTCGTCGATTTCCGAGCCGTTTCCAAATTCTTCTATCAGCGATTTCACGACCATCGCATAATATTTCTTGTCGGGCGGGTCGCCCAGCGTATCTTCGATCTGGATGCCGAGCTCTCGGGACTGGTATGCAAATTCAGGGTGTACTTTTTTCATGGTGTGTCGGGTGTGTAAGCGATTTCGCATCGGTTGAACAGCGAACGCCAGAGCGAGAGCGCTTCCTCTGCCGGATCGATGATGATGCGGTTGCTGATGCTCTGGTTGTATTCGGCTCTTTTCTTCGGGTCCGAGAGCAGCTCATATGCCTTCTGGATGGCATTGAACCGGCTTTCTGCGCTCGAATGATCGCTCCTGTCCGGATGATGGCGCATGGCAAGCGAGCGGTATGCCTTCTTGATCTCGTCCGCGGTCGCGTTCGGAGATACGCCAAGGATATGGTATGGATTTTCCATTAGCATGCCTCGTGACTAAGGATGACATTTTACACCAGACGGAAGCATTGGGCGTTTGCCAAGCAAGGATGATTTGCGGAACAACTTCGCTATGCTAGAGTCTATCCATCAGTTCAGGGGAGAATGGATTCATGACGCATCTGTTTGAAGCATTCAAGCTGCGGGAAATTTCGTTTGCCAACCGCATAGGGATCCCGCCGATGTGCCAGTATTCCGCGAAGGATGGAATGGCCTCGGACTGGCATTTCGTGCATTACGGCAGCCGCGCGGTCGGCGGGGCTGCGCTGATGATCATGGAGGCGAGTGCGATCGCGCCTGAAGGCAGGATAAGCCTGGGCGACCTCGGCATATGGGACGACAGGCACATCGAACCGCTTTCGCGCATCGCCAACTTCGCCAAGGGGCAGGGCTGCGTTCCCGCGATCCAGCTCGCCCATGCGGGGCGCAAGGCAAGCGTAGGCCTTGGCTGGGAGCCGCAGCGCACGCTTTCAAAATCCGAGGGCGGGTGGAGCACTTTGGCGCCTTCCGCCGTTTCGTTTGGCGAAGGCTATGTTGCGCCCGAAGAGCTAAGCGATGACGGCATCAAAAATGTGATCGCGCAATTCGTAGCTGCCGCAAAACGCGCGCATGAGGCGGGCTTCAGTTCAGTCGAGATACATGCGGCTCACGGCTATCTCCTTCATCAGTTCCTGTCGCCGCTTTCCAACAGGCGTCAGGATGCCTATGGCGGCAGCTTCGAGAACCGCATCCGCCTCGTGCGCGAAGTCGTCGATGCGGTGAGAAAGACATGGCCTGAAAGGCTTCCGCTTCTGATCCGTCTCTCGGCGACGGACTGGATGGAAGGAGGGTGGAACATAGACGAGACCGTCGAACTCTCGAAAATCCTGAAGGATTCCGGCGTGGATCTGGTGGATGTTTCGTCTGCGGGATTGCTGCCGACAGCGAAGATTCCGGCAGGGCCCGGATTCCAGACCGAGTTTGCGGCAAGGATAAGGCGGGAAGCGGGCATCCCGACCGCGGCGGTCGGACTGATCACATCGGCTGCTCAGGCCGACCACGTCATCCGCAGCCAGCAGGCGGATATGGTGCTCATAGGCCGGGAAATACTGCGCAATCCTTATTGGCCTCTCGCGGCAGCCCAGGCGCTGGGTCAGACATCCGGCTGGCCGCCTCAATACCTGCGCGCCGCTCCCCAGGGCGCGCTGGTTCGCATGTGATGAGCAGGGAGCAGACATGATGCCATCCTTGTGGAACCTGGTCATTTCGACGGTCGTGTTCTTCTTCGCGGCTTGGTATATCCATCGCTATCTCGACGATCAGGGGATACCGAAGGGGCCTACGCGCGGCATACTGGTGCTCGTGATCGCCTCCCTGCTTTCATGGGGAGTCGGGTATTTCGTGGACACGACCGAGGAAAAATCCCCCATGCCGGATGTCGTGACGCCGACAGGCGTGACTCAGCTATTGAAGGATGCGGGAGGGCAGGGAAACCCTTAGTTCAGGAGCGCCAGATCAGGAAGAAGGCGAGCGCGATCCAGAACGGCAGGCTGTACACCATGATCTTGCCCATCGTCATGTCGCTCACGTGCAGCCATGAGGACAAGAGCGTCATGTACTGAAGGCTGCCAACCGCCAGAAGAAAGAAAAGCAGCGCAAGCACGCTCTGCAATATCTGCACGCGGTGCTTGATGATCAGCTGGATGCGCGAAGAGAGCCATCCTTCAGGCTCTCTCGCCGGTTGCTTCCGGATGTCTGAACCTTTAGATTTTCCCATCAGAGCCCCAGGGAAGACAGCAGGTCGTCCACTTCGTCCTGCCCGTTGATGTTGGCGTGATGTCCGGGCCCGGCAGTCAGGCCTGCCGTGCTGATCAGGGAGTCCTGGACGTTGGGCGCATATTCGAGCAGGATTTCGAGAAGGATGTTCTCGATCTCGACTGCGGCATTCACGATCTTGTGGACCATCTGCCCTGCGACGTCGCGGAATTCCTGGGCCTCCATGATCTGCATCAGGTTGCGGCGCATGGCCTCTTCAGCCGCAGCCATTTCTCCCAGTTTCGAGATCACGTCCATGACGAGGGGCTGGTGTTCGCTGAACCCTGCATCGGCAAGGCGCATCGAGAGCTCACTGCAGGCCTCCCTGTTGCTGCTTGCCAGGGGCAGGGAGGATTCGACCGCGCTGATGGTTTTTTCGGACGCGTCGTGCATGGACTGGTCGATGAAGGACAATCTCTCGCGGGCATCCGGCATGGTCGAGGCGGTCTGTTCGAGGTTTCTGGCATGCCCCAGTTCCTTCAGCATCTTGTGCAGCCTGGCCGTGGCGAGGCCTATTTTCTTGACTTTTGCATCTGTAAGTTGAGCCGGCTTCTTGCTTGTGGCATCTTTCATATCGCTTTCCGCTTTGAGATTTCAGAATTCAATACTCGTTGTATTTTTTTGCGCTTCCCCGGACGATGTCGGCCGGGTACTTCTGCGCATTCTTTTCCATTTTCGACAGCGCTGCCTCGAGCAGATCGACCTTAAGCTTGTCGGCGATGCGCACGAGATAGAGCAGCACATCCGCCAGTTCCTCCCTGACTTCGGCCCTGCTTTTCTCGGCAAGGTTGCATGACTGATCCGGAGTCAGCCATTGAAAATGCTCGAGCAGCTCGGCGGTTTCGACCATCAACGCCATCGCCAGATTTTTCGGGGTATGGAACTGGTCCCAGTCGCGTTCGTCGGCAAATGCGCGCAGCCTGTCGCGCAGCATCTGCAATTCGGAAGCGGTGCCTGTCTCCCTGTCATCCTGCTGCATGTCAATGCGCATGTTTGCGGGGCATGGCGGAATGCATCTCATCCATCAACTCGATGAAGGCTTCGGCATCCGCAAACATCAGGTCGGCCGGAAAGCCGGGTTCTCTGGCCTCAGGATCGGGCTTGACGCTGATTTCGAGCTCATGGTTCGTCATGTCTGGCGTGTTCATCTCTCACCTCCGTTAAACAATGATACCGTATGATGGATATCGGCGTTAAGCGCCGGAGCTTTAGTTTCAACCCCGCGTGTTCGATTGGCCATCAAAACGCGAGAGATCGACGAACGGCGCAGGCTGCCAGCCGTCTTTTCTATGTTCGGCAACCACGTTGGTGAAGATGCCGCCGCGCACGTAGAATTTTGCCGTCAGGCGCATGAAGCGGGGCTTCAGCGCCCCGGCCAGATCGTCCAGTATGCGGTTGGTGACGGCCTCGTGAAAATGCCCCTCGTCGCGGAAAGACCACATGTAGAGTTTCAGGCTCTTGAGTTCCACGCACAGTTCGTCCGGGATGTAATCGAGGATCAAGGTTGCGAAATCAGGCTGGCCTGTCTTCGGGCAAAGGCAGGTGAACTCCGGGATTTCCATGTGTATGTGGTAATCGCGGGAGGCATTCGGGTTGGGGAAGGTTTCCAGGTTCTTGCTGGCTTGGGTGGTCATTTCGCGGATGGTTTGGGTTAAAATGGCCGCATTATATCGCTGCGACTGCCAAATTGCGTCTTTCCCAAATCAAGTTAGCCGGATTCAAGTCTTTCGTCGATCCCACCCACATCCACCTGCCGGGACAGATCGTCGGCGTGGTGGGCCCCAACGGATGCGGAAAGTCCAACGTCATCGATGCGCTTCGCTGGGTGCTTGGCGAATCACGCGCCCAGGCTCTGCGCGGCGAGAGCATGCAGGACGTGATCTTCAACGGTTCGGACAAGCGCAAGCCCATTGCTCGCGCGAGCGTCGAGCTGGTTTTCGACAATTCGTTGGGCAAGGCGGCCGGCCAGTGGTCTGGCTATGCCGAAATCTCCATAGGCCGAGTGCTGCAGCGCAACGGCGAATCAACCTATTTCATCAACAACCAGAAGGTAAGGCGCAGGGATGTCACGGACATCTTCCTGGGCACGGGGCTTGGCGCGCGCGCCTATGCGATCGTCGAGCAGGGCATGATCTCGCGCATCATCGAGGCCAAGCCCGAAGAGCTGCGCGTGTTTCTCGAAGAGGCGGCGGGGGTCTCGAAATATCGCGACCGCCGCAAGGACACGGCGCAGCGCCTTTCAGATACGAGAGAAAACCTGCAGCGGGTCGCGGACATCCTTCAGGAGCTTGACTCGCAGCTCGAGCGCCTGGGCGTTCAGGCAGAAGTGGCGCAGAAATACCGCGCCCTTCATGCAGAGCGTGAAACTGCGCAGCAGCTTTTCTGGCTTTTCAAGAAGCGGGAGGCTCAGGCGCTGCAGAGCAGGCATGCGGCGAGCATCGCACAGATGCGCATAGACCAGGAGGCTCAAAATGCCGCGTTGCGAGAGTTTGAGAGCCGCATCGAGACATTGCGGGGCAGTCATTTCCAGCTGTCCGACGATCTGCATGCAAGGCAGGGAGACCTCTATGCCGTGAACGCGAAGATCGCAGGGCTAGAGCAGGAGATCAGGCATGCGGCCCAGCAAAAGCAGCGTCTCTCCCAGCAGATAGAATCGACCCTGCAGCAGATCGAACAGCAGAAACATCAGAAAGCCCAGGCGGAAAGCCTTCTGGAGCACTGGCTGAAACAGCGGGAAGAGGCAGAGATCAGGCTTGCGATGGCAGAGGAGAATGCAGAAAGCGTTGATCTGCATCAGGCTGAAGAGGCTTTTCGCACGGTTCAGGCGCAATACAACGGGCTGCAGCAGGAGAATCTCAAGCTGCAGCAGCAGCTTCAGCTTGCAAGGACACAGCACGAGAATGCCAATCGCAACATCGTTCAGCACGATGCGCGCAAGAGTCGCCTGACGCAAGAGAGGAGTTCACTGCAGCAGTCGGATGATGAAACCTTGCAGCAGACCAGGGAGGAGCTTGCGCTGGCCGAGATGGAGCAGGCCGAGCGCGAGTTGCAATTGTCCAGCCTTCAGGAAGAGTTGCCCAGGCTTGCAGAGGCATTGAATGGATTGCGCGGAGCCTTGCAGCAGGAGGAGAAGCAGGGAGCGAGAATCGAGGCGCGCTTGCATGCACTTGAGCAATTGCAGCAAGGGCAGGACAAGGAGTTGCAAGGCTGGCTAAAGGAACGCGGCCTCGATGGCCTGCCCCGCCTCTGGCAATCCATACGCATCAAGGAAGGCTGGGAGGGCGCCTTGGAATCGGTGCTGCGCGAAAGGCTCAATGCGCTGCCAAGGCATGCCGATGCCTGGATGGAAGCGCCTCCCGCAAGGCTTGCGCTATATGAGCCGAGATCGGGTTCTCATGCGGCAGGCGGCGGGCTTCTTGCTCTCGTGCAGTGCATCGACGATGCGGTTTTCCCTGTGCTTAGCGAATGGCTCTCAATGATTCATGTCGCAGACGACCTGGCAAGCGCCATACAGATGAGGGCAAGCATCCCCGAGGGAGCCCACATCGTCACACCCGAAGGCCATATGGTCGGCAGGCACGGCGTGCTTTTTTTCGCGCCGGGCAGCCAGTTGAGCGGCGTGCTTGCAAGGCAAAGGGAGATAGAACGGCTCGAAGCGGAGATGGAGTCCCATGGAATCAGGGCGATGGAAGCAAAAGAGCAGCTTCTCGAGGCCGAGCAGAATCACCGCATGGTCGAGATGAAGATTCCGCCGCTGAGAAAGGAAGCGAACGAAGGAAGGCAGAGGCAGCATGCCCTGCAGTTGCAGATGCAAAAGCTCGTGCAGGCGAACGAACACAGCCTCTTGCGCAGGGACCAGATCGATGCGGATATCCGCGAGCTTGAGATACATGCGGATGCCGAGCGCGAGCATCAGCAGGAAATCCTGATTCAGATGGAGGCCCTGACCGAAGAGATAGAAGTCTCTGCAGCAAGGCTAGAAGAGGCGAGGCGCCAATCGCATTCCGGGGAGGCGGCGCTACGCGAGCAGAGATCGAATGCGGAAAAGGCGCAGCATGCATTGCATGAGGCGAGATTTTTTTCGAGAACCTGTGAGGACAAGATTTCGGATCTCGGTGCGACGATAAAGCGCATCGTTGAATCCCTGTCGATCGCCGAGAGCGGCGTAGAGGCACTGAAATCCGAATTCTCGGCAAGCCAGGACGAGAAAGTCCAGCAGTCTCTTCAGGAGGCGCTCGACGAGCGCCATGCAAAGGAAGAAGCTCTGAGCGATGCGCGCAACAGGCTAGATGCGGCGACCAATGACCTGCAGAAGCTCGAGCAGGAGCGCATGTCCTGTGATCATAAACTTTCAGGGCTGCGCGAAAAGCTCAATGAGCATGCATTGAAGGAGCAGGAGGCGAGGCTCTATTTCGAGCAGTGGGACGCGCAGCTGCAGGGGGTAGACGAATCCAGCCTCGTTCCCTTGATGGCCGATGCAAAGCCCGGCGCCTTGCAGAGCCAGATCAACAAGCTGGCTTCAGAGATTGAGGAATTGGGGGCGGTGAACCTTGCAGCGCTAGAGGAATTGCAGGCCGCATCGGAGCGCAAGCATTACCTTGATGCGCAAAGCCGCGACCTGCAGGAAGCCATCGATACGCTTGAAGAGGCGATACGCCACATCGACCGAGAATCCAGAGAGCTTCTGATGGAGACCTTCAATCAGGTCAATCTGCAGCTGTCTGAGATTTTTCCGGTCCTCTTCGCGGGAGGAGAGGCAAGGCTGGTATTGACCGGAGAGGACATACTCGATGGCGGGGTGCATGTGATGGCCCAGCCGCCAGGAAAAAAGAACAGCTCGATCCATCTGCTCTCGGGAGGGGAAAAGGCGCTGACCGCGATCGCGCTGATCTTCTCGATGTTCAGGCTGAACCCCGCGCCCTTCTGCCTTTTGGACGAGGTGGATGCGCCGCTTGACGACGCGAACACCGAAAGGCTTTGCGCGCTGGTCGCCAAAATGGCGCTGCAGACCCAGTTCGTTTTCATCAGCCACAACAAGATCGCGATGGAGATGGCGCACCAGCTGATCGGCGTGACCATGCAGGAAAAAGGCGTTTCCAAGGTGGTTTCGGTGGATGTCGAGGCGGCGATCAGGATGAGGGACGGCGCAGGATAGTCGGGAAAATTTGATTTGAGCTGGCGCATTTTTTGCCGTTTGGGGTTATCATCGCAAAAAACGAAGCAAGCATGAAATCCGGGGGGATACAAAATGCAGCAAAGCGGTTTGGGAAGTAAAAATGCAGCCTGATTACTTCGATGTCAGCAAGAACGCCGAATTGGCGCTGGAAGTCTTCAATACCTATTACCGGAAGCACATTCATTCAGGGAAACTTTTCGAGGAGATGCCGGATTTTTTCCTGGTCAAGCCGGAAGTCCTGGAAGGCCGGGACATCGCCACGAGATCATCGGACAAGCTTCTGATCGACGATGCAGTCGGAATGGCCAAGGAACGCAAGGGCCATGTCGGCGTATACAAGCACATCAATCCCAAGCTTGGCTATTTCTGGCTCGAGCTGACCGCAGGTCCCTTCATGTTGGGAGACAAGGTCACGACGAACACCAAGGGGGAATTTTTTCTCCTGGTCACCAAGTTCGTCGATTTCACGAGGCAGTTTCCCAAGATATACGGGGACCTGACTGCAGAGGCGGAAACGGACAAGGACCTCGCGCTGATGTTCAACGGCATCAAGTCTGCTTCGGAATGCCTGAAGAATGCGCTCAAGATCTATCCCGAGCACATGCTGGTCTCCTACAATCCCAAGTGGCCGATCACCCAGGTCGAAAGGATGATGCGTTCGTTAAAGGAGAACGATCTCGAATGGTGCGATCTGTTCTTCGAATACCTGATCTATGTGATGGGGAAGAAGTCTAAGTCCTGACCTTGAGCAGGACAAGCGCCGCACCGCTGCCGCCCTGATTAGGGGTGGCCTGGCAATAGGCCAGCACTTCGGGATGCTGGTATAGCCAGTTTCTGGCATGCGTGCGCAACACGGCTTCGTTCCCTCTGCTGTTGATTCCCTTGCCGTGTATGATCCTGACGCAGCGCAGGCCGCGCTCGCCGGCCTCGAATAGAAATTGCTGCAGAAGCAGGCGCGCGCCTTCCACCGTGTTCCCGTGCAGATCCAGGCTGTCTTCGATGGGGCTGTTCCTGAGCCTGCGCAGCGCAATGCGGGGCAGGCCATTGCGCCTGAATTCCTCGGGCGCCACGCCGTGGTCGGACAGCGCATCGGAGATTTCAATCGCAGTCGAGTTTTGCCTGACAACTGCCTGAACAGAGGGTTTGGGCGGGGGGATGCGGTTCTGATCGGCCAGGGGCGTTACATCGCCCATCGCTTCCTTGAACTCATCCCCTCCATGCGTCATTGATGGCTTGCCAGATACTTGTCGGCATCCAGGGCTGCCATGCAGCCGGTCGCGGCGCTGGTGACGGCCTGACGGTAGATCTGGTCCTGCACGTCGCCTGCCGCAAAAACGCCGGGGATGCTGGTCGCAGTCGCAAAGCCTGCAGACCCGCCGCGCGTCACAATATAGCCGTTGTCCATATCGAGCTGCCCCGCGAAGATGTCGGTGTTCGGCTTGTGGCCGATCGCGATGAAAACGCCGGAGAGCGGGATGTCCTTCTTTTCGCCGCTTTGCGTGTCCTTCACGCGCATGCCGGTCACGCCGCTGTCGTCGCCCAGCACTTCATCAAGGACGCTGTTTAACTGCAGGCCGATTTTGCCTTCACGCACTCTCTCCATCAGGTGATCGACCATGATGCGTTCGGCCCTGAAGGTGTCGCGCCTGTGCACCAGCGTGACGTGGCGCGCGATGTTGGACAGATAGATCGCCTCCTCGACTGCGGTGTTTCCTCCGCCCACCACGGCGACATCCTGGTTCCTGTAGAAGAAGCCGTCGCAAGTGGCGCAGCCGGAAACGCCTCGACCCATGAAATCCTTTTCGCTCGGCAGTCCCAGATATTGCGCCGAGGCGCCCGTGCAAATGATCAGCGCATCGCAGGAATAGCTGCCTGCATCGCCGATCAGAAGGAAGGGCTTCTGCTGAAGCTTCACGGTGTGTATGTGGTCTGACACGATCTGGGTGTTGAAGCGCTCAGCATGCTGCTGGAAGCGCGCCATCAGTTCAGGACCCTGCACGCCCATCGCGTCAGCAGGCCAGTTGTCCACTTCGGTCGTGGTCATCAACTGGCCGCCCTGAGCAAGCCCCGTGATCAGCACGGGATTGAGATTGGCGCGAGCCGCATAGACGGCTGCAGTGTACCCGGCAGGACCGGAACCCAGGATGATGAGGCGGTGGTGTTGAGTGGTCATTTTGTTCTCGGCAGTCTTGATCAAAACGCGAAATTTACCAGCATTGTCTGCAATTTGTCGAGCATGGGTTAGAATTCATCCATGAAACGATTGTGCTTTCTTTATCTTCTGCTCATGGCGTTCCCTGCCTTTGCCGCGAAGCTGCCCGGAATCCCCGAGTTCATCGACGAGATGGTGGAGAAGCACCAGTTCAAGCGCGAAGAGCTGGTCAGACTTTTCGACCTGGCCAATGAAAAGCCTGTGATCATAGAGGCGATTTCGCGCCCCATCGCAGCCAAGCCGTGGCCGGAATACCGCGCATCCTTCGTCAACCGGTATCGCATCGAACAGGGGCTGTTGTTCTGGAAGAAGTACAGGAAGACCCTCGCTCGTGCAGAGAGGACATACGGCGTCCCGCAGGAAATCATCGTCGCGCTGATAGGCGTCGAGACGCTGTATGGCAGGCAGACTGGAAATTTCCGCACGATAGACGCGCTGACGACGCTGGCATTCGATTATCCCAGGCGGGCCGACTTCTTCCGGGACGAGCTCGAGAACTATCTGCTCCTGGCGCGCGAGCAGCAGCTCGATTTGCTGGATGTGAAGGGTTCCTATGCGGGCGCACTTGGCATTCCGCAATTCATGCCGAGCAGCTACAGGAAATATGCGGTCGATTTCAACGGTAACAGGAAGAAAAACCTGATGGGGGAGGTTCCCGACGCGATAGGCAGCGTCGGCAATTATCTCAAGAATTACGGCTGGATCAGGGGTGGAAGAATCGCCCTGCGCGCGAATGTCACGGATGCGAAAAGCCTTGATGATGCTGCGCATGACCTCGATGAATGGGTTAAGGTGGGCGTGACGCCCATGACCGCCGTGAAGTCGGATGAGGCCTCTCGCCTATTGAGCTATACGGTTCAGGACGGAAAGGAGTTCTGGCTCGCCTTCAACAACTTCGACGTGATCATGCGCTACAACAACAGCGACTATTATGCGATGTCGGTGTTTCAGCTGGCCAAAGCCTTGAAGTCCGCGCGTCAGCGCTGATTGTTGCTCAGCCTCTCGAGAACTATGCGCCTTGCCCCCTCGTATCTGGATTTCCAGTATTTCTCGTGCAGGTTGCTCAGCATGATCGCGCGCCCTGTGCTTGGCGCATGAAGGAAACGGGATTCTCCGACATAGATGCCGACGTGGGAATAGGGGCTGTGCAGGGTGTTGAAAAACACCAGATCGCCGGGCTTGAGGCCCTCTTCTGAAACGGCAGCACCCAGTCGGCTCATCTCAACGCTGGTGCGGGGAAGCGCCAGTCCCGCCGAATTCCTGAACACGTATTGAACGAATCCGCTGCAGTCGAAACCGCTTGCCCGCGAGGTGCCTCCGGAGCGGTATGGCGTGTCATAGAGGCTCATCGCGTAGATCGCGAGGCTGTTCATCTCTTCGTCGGTGCTGGTGATCGGCGCGACGGGCGCCTCCTGGCGCACGCTGGTGCATGCGCTAAGCAAAAGGGCGATGATCAGGTATTTCTTCACGATAAACGGATACTATGGGGATTCACCCAGATTAAGATTCCGCTTGTGATGGCAGGTATAGCCATGGGGATGCTTCACCAGATATTTCTGGTGGTATTCCTCTGCGCGATAAAATGCCCTGAAGGGTGAGACTTCGGTTGTGACGCTTGCCTGCCACTCTCCTGAACTCTCGACGGCCTCGATCACCTTGAGTGCGGTGTCTTTCTGGTCTTGATCGGTATAGAAGATCGCGGAGCGGTACTGCGATCCGATGTCGTTGCCCTGGCGGTTCAGCGTGGTGGGGTTGTGCATGCGGAAGAATTCGAACAGCAGATGACGGTAGCTCAGCCTCTCGGGATCGAACAGGATTTTGAGCGACTCCGCATGACCCGTTCTTCCCGTCTTGACGGTTTCGTAGGTTGCGTCGGCCGTATCGCCGCCACAGTATCCCACTTCGGTGGATATCACTCCGGGGATTTGACGCATCAGCTCTTCGAGTCCCCAGAAGCAACCGCCTGCAAGATAGGCCTGTTCCATCATCTCTCCTTCTTCTTGCTGCCTTTCATCGCCTGATCGGCTTCGCGCTTGGCGTCCTTTTCCTTTTCCGTCGCGCGCTTGTCGTGCAGCTTCTTGCCCTTGGCCAGGCCAATCGTGAGCTTGACTCGGCCGGCCTTGAAATGCATGTCGAGCGGCATCACGGTATAGCCCGCGCGCTGCACCTTCAATATGATCCTCTCGATCTCTTCCTTGTGCAACAGCAGCTTTCGGGTGCGAACGGGATCGGGATGGATGTGGGTGGAGGCGTTTTGCAGCGGGCTGATGTGGGCTCCGAAGAGAAACAGCGAGCCGTCCTTCGCCGTGACATAGGATTCCTTCAACTGCGCGCGTCCGGCCCTAATGGCCTTGACTTCCCAGCCTTCAAGCATCAGGCCGGCTTCATACTTGTCCTCGATGAAGTATTCGTGAAACGCCTTTTTGTTCTGGATAATGCTCATGAGAGGTGAATTTTGCCTTACGTTCGGCTATTCTACCAGCCTTTGGAATCACGGAAGGCGAATGGCGACAGTTGAAAAAACCGTGCTGGTAGCGCACAGCGCAGCGCAGATGTTCGATTTGGTGGATCGCGTCGAGGATTATCCCGCATTCCTGCCCTGGTGCGGAGGGGCTAATGTTTCGGATCTGCAGGAAAACGAGGTGAGTGCGACGGTGCACATCAATTACCATCACATCAGGCAGAGCTTCACGACCAGGAATGTGCGCACGCCGCCTAACAGGATAGACATGACGTTAAAAGACGGCCCTTTCCGCCATCTGGACGGAAGCTGGCAGTTCATTCCGCTTAGCGAAACAGCCTGTAAAATAGAGTTCCGCCTGCACTACGAGTTTTCCAGCAAGCTTCTGGAAAAACTGGTGGGGCCGGTTTTCCACATGATCGCCAACAGTTTCGTGGATGCGTTCATAAAACGCGCAGAGAAGGTTTATCCGAACACATGACCGATAAAATCAACATAGAGGTTGTCTATGCGTTGCCGCACGAGCAGACCCTGCTGAAGAAGTCGCTGCCTGAAGGAGCTACCCTGATGGAAGGCATCCTCGCAAGCGGCCTGCTCGACAAGCATCCCGGCATCGATCTTTCGACGCACAAGCTGGGCATATTCGGAAAGCTAGCAAAGCCAGACACCGTGCTGCGCGACAAGGACCGCATCGAAATATACCGGCCGCTGATCGCCGACCCCAAGGAAGTGCGCAGAAAGCGCGCGGAAGAAGGAAAAGCGATGAAGAAGGGCGGGGGAGAGGCATGATGCCTTGCAATTTCAATGTCACAATTTCGGCGTAAAAGGATTCCGGTATTTTCATGCTTGATTACGATTTGCACTGCCACTCCAATGTTTCAGACGGCACCCTGACGCCAGCCGAGGTGGTCGATCGCGCCTATTCGCGCGGCGTGAAAGTGCTCGCGCTGACCGATCACGACGACGTGGATGGCCTGGATGAGGCGAGAGCGCGGGCAAGGGAGCTCGACATGAAGTTTGTCAACGGGGTGGAAATTTCGGTGACCTGGCGCAAGCATACGCTGCACATCGTGGGTTTGGACATCGATCCGGAATATGAACCGCTTAAAAACGGCCTGCTATCCGTGCGCAGCGGGCGCACCGAGCGCGCGATGAGGATGTCGGAGGAGCTTGCTCGCGCAGGCATAGGCGGCGTCTATCAGGGGGCGGTCAAGTTCGCGCACAACCCCAACATGATAGGGCGCACGCATTTCGCCCGCTACCTCGTCGAGGCGGGCCATTGCAAGGACGTGAAGAGCGTGTTCAACCGCTACCTCGTGACCGGGAAGCCCGGCTATGTTCCGCACCAGTGGGCAACGCTTACGGACGCGATAGGCTGGATAATAGGCAGCGGCGGCATCGCGGTGCTTGCCCATCCTGGGCGCTACATGGCCGGAAAGAACAGCATGGGAAAGAAGACGATGCGCGAGTTGCTGGTCGAATTTTCGACGCTGGGAGGGCGTGCGCTCGAAGTGGTCACGGGCAGCCATACGCCGGAACAGTATATCGAGTTTGCGCGCTATGCCGAGGAATTCAACCTGCTCTCATCTTGCGGATCGGATTTTCACGGTCCAGGCGAGAGCCACAGGGACATGGGGAGGCTGCCCGATCTGCCGCTGATCTGCAAATCCGTCCTGCAGGTGCTGCAATAATGTCGCAGTTCTTCACGATCTATCCCAGGAACATCAACATGCGCCTGATACATCAGGCGGTTGAGATCATCAGAAATGGCGGCATCGTGGTATATCCGACCGATTCCTGTTACGCTCTGGGCTGCCATCTGGACGACAAGGCGGCGGTCTCGCGCATCCGCCAGATACGCGGGCTGGACGATCAGCATCAGATGACGTTGATGTGCCGGGACCTTTCCGAGATCGCGACCTATGCCAGGGTGAGCAACGTGCAGTTCAGGCTTTTGAAGGCGAATACGCCGGGCAGCTATACCTTCATCCTTGAGGCGACCAAGGAGGTGCCCAAGAGATTGCAGCATCCGAAGCGCAGCACGGTGGGCATACGCGTGCCGGATCATCCGGTCGCACTTGCATTGCTGGAAGAGCTGGGTGAACCGATGTGCAGCTCCACGCTGATCCTGCCCGATGAGCCATGGCCGCTGAACGATGCTGAGCTGATCAGGGAGCGCCTGGAGAAGAAAGTCGATGCGGTGATCGATGGGGGTAGCGCTGGGGAGGACTTCACGACGGTGTTGGATCTGACCGGGGATGTGCCGGTTCTGCTTAGGCAAGGCAAGGGGGATGTCGAGCCGTTTGGCATCGAGGCGGCTTGAATATTTAATGACGAAAAGTTCATGATGCAAATAGACCAGTTGATACAAACCATCAGCATCGCGGCGATCCCGATCCTGTTCGCGATCACGCTGCATGAAGCCGCCCATGGCTATGTCGCGAAGCATTTCGGAGACATGACCGCCTACCAGATGGGGCGCATCAGCCTGAATCCGCTTCGCCACATCGACCCTGTCGGCACCGTGCTTCTGCCGCTGCTCACCCTGACGCTGGGCGGCGTTTTGTTCGGATGGGCAAAGCCCGTTCCGGTCAATTTCAACGCGCTAAGGAACCCGAAGAAGGACATGTTCTGGGTCGCGCTTGCAGGCCCTGCCTCGAATTTTTTGATGGCGATGTTCTGGGCATTTCTTTTCAAGATGGCCTATTCTTCGCCGGAAAATTATTTTGCGGTGCCCTTGATGAGCATGTCCAAGGTCGGGATACAGATCAATACGGTGCTGATGGCGTTGAACCTGATTCCGTTGCCGCCCCTGGATGGCGGCAGGATCGCGGTCAGCGTGCTGCCAAACAGGATGGCCTATAGTCTTAGCCGCATAGAGCCTTATGGCATGGTCATCCTGATCGTGCTGGCGATAACGCCTCTGCTTGGCTGGATACTCTACCCAATGGTCAAACTGTTTCAGCAGATTCTTTTCATGATAGTTGGATTATAAATGTTTGCAGATCGCATATTGTCGGGAATGCGTCCGACCGGAAGCCTGCACCTTGGGCATTACCACGGTGTATTGAAAAACTGGATCAGGATGCAGCATGAATACGAATGCCTTTTTTTCGTGGCCGACTGGCATGCCCTGACCACACACTACGATGCGCCCGAGATCATCGAGCAAAGCGTCTGGGACATGGTGATAGACTGGCTCGCATCGGGAGTGGACCCTGCGCGCGCAACCCTTTTCATCCAGTCCAAGGTGCCCGAACATGCGGAATTGCATCTTCTGCTCTCGATGATCACGCCCCTTGGCTGGCTAGAGCGCATGCCCACCTACAAGGACCAGCAGGCGAAGCTCACTGAAAAGGATCTGAGCACTTACGGGTTTTTAGGCTATCCCCTGCTGCAGAGCGCGGACATCCTGATCTACCGTGCAACCCAGGTGCCTGTCGGCGAGGATCAGATTCCGCATATCGAATTTACCCGCGAGATCGCGCGCCGCTTCAATCACCTCTACGGGCGCGATCCCGGCTTTGCAGAGAAGGCCGAAATGGCCATCAAGAAGCTGGGCAGCAAGAAGGCAAGGTTATACAAGGAGCTGCGCAACCGCTTCCAGGAGCAGGGAGACGATGAGGCGCTCGAGGCAGCCAAGGCGCTGCTGGACGAACAGCAGAGTTTGAACCTGGGAGACAGGGAGCGATTGTTCGGCTATCTTGAAGGCGGCGGCAAGATGATATTGTCTGAGCCGCAGGCGATGCTGACCGCGGCATCCAAGATGCCCGGTCTTGACGGGCAGAAGATGTCGAAGTCCTATCAGAACACGATCTCGCTTCGCGAGGACGAGACGAGTGTCGCGAAAAAGATTAGAACCATGCCGACCGATCCCGCGCGCATCAGGCGCACCGATCCCGGAGATCCCGAGAAATGCCCGGTCTGGGCGCTGCATCAGGTCTATTCGGATGAGAATACCAGGCAGAGCGTGGTGCAGGGCTGCACGACCGCAGGAATTGGCTGCATTGAATGCAAACAGCCGGTGATCGATGCAGTGCTTTCAGAACAGAGGCCGATGCGCGAGCGCGCGCAGATGTATCTCGACGATCCGGCTCTCGTGCGCAACATTATCGCGGACGGCAACGAAAAGGCGCGCAAACTGGCAGGGGAAACCATGCGGGATGTGCGCGAAGCGATGGGATTGAATTACGCCTGATCCATGACCGGGGATACTTTCATCGCGAGCATACACGGCGAGCCCTTGAAGAGCTTGCCGCAGGATCTATACATTCCGCCTGATGCGCTGGAGCTCGTGCTGGATGCGTTTCAGGGACCGCTCGATCTGCTGCTCTACCTGATACGCAAGCACAATCTCGACGTGCTGGATATCCCGATGGCGGAGCTAACGAGGCAATATCTCGAATACATCGAGCTTTTGCAGGAGCACAGGCTGGAGCTTGCGGCGGAATATCTGTTGATGGCGGCGATGCTGATCGAGATCAAGTCCCGTCTGCTTTTGCCCAAGCCTCCAAAGACTTTGGACGAAGAGGTTGAAGATCCGCGGGCCGAGCTGATGCGCCGCTTGCAGGAATACGAGCAGATGAAGCTTGCAGCGCAGAAGCTCGATCAAATGCCGCAGGCGGGTCGCGATTTCGAATTCATCCAGGTGATGGTGGAGCAGAAGTTCGAGCGGCTGCCAGAGGTCACGCTGGATGACTTGAGAATGGCCTGGCTGAATCTCCTCGAGCGGGCGAGGGTGCATACCCATCACACGGTAAAAAGGGAAGCGCTCTCGGTGCGCGAGCAGATGTCGCATATTTTGCGCTGCCTGCAGGGAGGGGATTTTGTCTCTTTCGACAGCCTGTTCGACCTGAATGGCGGCGTGCCGAGGCTCATCGTGACCTTTGTCGCGATGCTCGAGCTTGCCAAGGAATATCTTCTGGAAATCCAGCAAAGCGAAACTTTCGGGAACATCTATGTCAGAATCAGCCGGGCTGCCATGTGAGTTGCAGGAGAAGCTCAAGATCATCCTCGAGACCGCACTTCTCGCTAGTCCCGAGGCCTTGACCTTAAGCCAGATGAAGCTGCTTTCCGACGAGCCATTGAGCAGCCGGGATCTCGAAACGCTGCTCTTGGAGATACAGCGAGACTGGCAGAATCGCGGCGTCGAGCTCGTCGAAGTCTCAAGCGGCTGGCGTTTCAGGGCGAGGCCGCACATGCAGGCATACTTGGACAGGCTGAATCCTCAAAAGCCGCCGCGCTATTCGCGCGCGGTACTCGAGACGCTTGCGATCATCGCCTATCATCAGCCGGTGACGCGCGGCGACATAGAGGAAATACGCGGCGTTGCGGTTTCCTCCCAGACCTTGAAGACCCTGGAGTCCAGAGGCTGGATAGAGGTGATAGGCATGAAGGATACACCGGGGAGGCCCGAGCTTTTCGCGACCACGAAGCAGCTCCTGGATGATTTGAATCTGCGCGCGCTGGAGGAGCTGCCCTCGCCTGGCCAGATGATGCTTGAAGTATGAAATGAAAGAAAGATGAAGAAGAGATACGTTGCGATGTTATTCCTTGCCTGCAAGACAGGCTACGCTTCCGATGGCGTGAGTGAATCGGATTATTATCAGGAGCTTCCCGTCGTGCTGAGCGCGTCCAGGCTTTCTCAGCCTTTATCCGATGCGCCCAATGCGATGACGGTGATAGACAGGAAGATGATCGTCGCATCCGGATTCAGGACGATCGCAGACCTGATGAAACTTGTGCCGGGAATGTATGTCAGCTACTACAAGGGCAGCCAGCCCATCGTCGCCTATCACGGAACGACAGACCAGTTTTCAAGGCGCATGCAGGTGCTGATAGACGGGCGCAGCGTCTACCTGCCGCCGACGGGCTCGGTCAGCTGGGCGGATCTCCCGATCACGGTCGACGACATCGAGCGCATCGAGGTGATACGAGGCCCGGCGGCCGCTTCCTATGGAGCGAATTCGACACAGGGAGTGATCAGCATCATCACGAGGGATGCGGGGTCTATGGATGGGAAGAGCGTTTCCTATACGAAAGGGGACAAGGGCATCAACGACGTCGAGACGCGCTTCGGAAAGCGCGGTGATACATATGATTACCGCATGACCCTGGCCTATACCGCGGACAATGGCTACGACAGCCTGACCACGCCGCCGAACGGCTATACGATGGCGACATTCAAGGCGCCGGGGTTGCTCAACAACAGCAACGACAGCAATCAGGCGCGGATGCTCAACTATCGCGGGGACTATCACCCCAATGGCATAGACCGTTATGACATACAGTTCGGCTTCAACCACGATGTGCAGGGCGTGGGCTTCAGCGACAAGAATCCTTCGATATACAACAGCTACATGGGCACGAACGGAGACCCTTTTCACGACCTGATCGGAAATTCGGATTATGCCCAGCTCGGATGGACGAGGCAGCTCGATCATGGGGCCGAGCTTTCGCTGCGCTATTCCCATACGAGGCTGGACCAGTACGAGGCCTTTCCGGTTTATCTCGTCGGCGTGTATTTCCCGGGGCCTGTCGTCCAGTCTATGCAGAGCAGCCGCGACGAGATCGAAGTGCAGCATACGCTGCCTTTGAGCGACAGCAACCGCCTGGTTTACGGGGCGGGCTATCAAATCGACAGAGCGGGAGGGCAGAGCGCGATGCCTCCTATCTCGCAGTATTATTCCTCATCCTATGTCTACAGCGAATACAGGGCGTTCGCGCACGACGAATGGCGCATTTCGCCAAAGTGGCTGCTCAATCTGGGCGGCATGTTCGAGAAGGATGACCTGGGGCAGTTCAACACCTCGCCCCGCATTGCGCTGAATTATCATGTGACGCCAGAGCAGACGCTGCGCGCAGGCGTATCAGTCGCCTACCGGGCGCCTTCAACGGTCGAGACCAGCTATCCCTTGCTTCAGCCAGGCGCCTTGTATATACCCGCGCCTGTCATGAATTCTCCGGGCCTTCAGCCAGAGAAACTGGTCTCGAGAGAGATAGGCTATATCGGGGAATTTCCCGACTGGGCGACTTCCATCGATCTGAGGCTCTATAGCGACCAGTTGAGCAACGGCATCTATCTTTCATCCACTGCGAAAAGTTTCGTGAACGGGATGACGGGCGAATATCACGGGTTCGAGGCGACGGTGAAGCACGAGTTCGACCAGGACAACAGCCTGACGGTGAATTTCGCGCACGCATGGGCTGCCAGCAATGGCGTGCTTCTGGCGGCAAGCGGCCAGAAGATCATGGCGTCTTCGGACCCTGCAAACAGCGACATATTGGCTGCGAGCATACCGAGCAACAGCGCGAGCGCGCTATACATGGTGCGCCTGCCGCATGATTATTCCTTCAGCGCATCGGGTTACTACCAGGCCGCGATGCAGCCTTTCGACAGGGGCGCCATCGATTATCAGCCGATCGAGCGCCGCATCGATGTGAGGATAGCCAGGGCGCTCGCCCTTGCAGGCGGCGTCAAGGGCAGCATCGCACTCGTGCTGCAGAACCTCCTGAACCAGGCCTATACCGAATATATCGCAAGCAACCTCTTCAACCGCCGCGGATATGTCACGCTGACGCTGGACTGGTGAGATGATATCGGCCAAAAAAATCCCTGCCTTTTTTCTCCTGATGCTGGGATTGCTTTGCGGATTTGCAAAGAATGTTTGGGCCGACGACTTTCGCATACTCCTGGTATTGAGCGACAACGCGCCCTTGTATCAGCGCTTTGCAAAGGCATTCGAACAGGATGTTCCCAAGGGCATGCGCGTCGATATCGTAAGGCAGGCTCAGGATTTCGACTCACAAAAGACCGATCTGATCGTGAGCGTCGGGGTAAGGGCTGCATACCGCGTCGCGGAAAAATCATCCCAGCCTTTGCTGGCGGCCATGATACCGGGCAAAGCCTATGCGGGTTTGCGTGAGGTCAAGCAGGGGGAGGCTACCGCTATCTATGTCGACCAGCCCTGGCGCAGACAGGTCGAGATGCTGAACGCCGTGATGCCCAAGCGCAAGAGGATAGGCGTACTCTATACCGATGCTCAGGATATCGCGGGATTAAGAAGCGAGCTTGCCCGCCGGCAGGACACATTGGTCGCGAGGCATTTGGGTGGAAGGGATACCTTGTCTTCCGATCTGGAAGAAGTTTTGACAGAGAGCGATGTGCTGCTCGCGTTGCCGGAGGGCGAAATCTACAATGCCAACAGCATCAGAAACATCCTCCTGTCGAGCTATCGCCATGGCATTCCCCTGGTCGGGTTTTCCGAGGCCTATGTCAGGGCAGGGGCGCTGTGCGCGATTTTCTCCACACCCGAGCAACTCGCCTTGCAGACGGCAAACGCTGCCGCTTCATATGCACAAACGGGAAAATTGCCAGAGGCGCAATATCCGCAACAATACAGTATCGCCGTCAATCGGTCGGTGGCCGGAACCTTCGGGATGGTCATCGGATCGGACGAGGCGATTTTTCTTCAGATCAAGAAATCATCGGGGGATACGCGATGAATAGAAGAAAATTCAGCATACGAACGCATGTGGTCTGGTTCACGCTGATGCCCTTGATGGTCATGGTGATCCTTCTGGAAGCCTTCCTTTTGCATGACAGATATGCAGATCTCGATCGCAATCTGATCGCACGCGGAAAGCAGCTTGCCCGTCAGCTCTCTGCGATCAGCGAATACGGGGTATTTTCGGGGAACAGGATGTATCTCGACGGCATCGCCCAAAGCGCTTTGCAGGAATCCGATGTCAAGGGAATCGAGCTGATCAATGCGCAGCAGCAGGTGATCGCGAATGCAGGCGATCTTTCCGGTATCAGGAATGCGCAGAGCCTTGTGAATCCTCAGAACCCGATATACGAGGACGGCAAGGTGCTTCTGCTTTATCGCCCGATACTTTCCACCCAGATCGATTTAAGCGATACGGACGCAAAGCCTGCCGTAGAGCAGGCAGGCGCAGTGGTGCTCGAATTGAGCAGGAAATCTACCCACAGCCAGAAACTGGCGCTTTTGAAGTTCGCGTTTCTGATGACGGCGCTTTTCCTGCTTCTGACGCTTTATCTCGTGCAGATCGCGACCCGAAGGATCATCACGCCGATCACGAAGCTTAGCCAGGCGATACATTCGATAGGCGAAGGGCATCTCGACGCGCGCGTTGAAGAGGAGAGCGGCATACGCGAGTTTTCCATTTTGTCGCGCGGCATCAACCAGATGGCAGCCGATCTGAAGCACGAACGCGCCATCCTGCAAAGCCGCATCAACGAGGCAACCAACCAGCTGCACGAACTTGCCTTCTACGACACCCTGACAAGCCTTCCCAACCGCAGGCTTCTGAATGACAGGCTTGCTCAGGCTTTGGCGGCCTGTTCGCGAGGCGGCTATTACGGCGCACTTCTTTTCATCGATCTGGATAATTTCAAGCCGCTCAACGACAAGTTTGGCCATGCGGCGGGAGACCTTCTGCTGGTCGAGGCTGCACGTCGCATCAGCGGTTGCCTGAGAGAAGAAGATACGGTCGCGAGATTCGGCGGGGATGAGTTCGTTGTGATGCTGGCTCATCTGGCTGCCGATCACGATCAATCCCTCTCGATTGCGCAAGGGGTGGCTGAAAAGATCCGCATGGCATTGGCGGAAGCCTACTTCCTGCATTACCAGCCACATGGTCAGGAGAGGGTGCTGATCGAGCACCATTGCACGTCGAGCATAGGCGCCGTGCTTTTCATTGACCACGGCAGAGGCCAGGAGGACATCCTGCAACGCGCGGATGCCGCGATGTATCAGGCGAAAAACGAGGGGCGCAACCGGATCTGCTTCTTTGATAAGGAGCAGGAAAAAGGATGAGTCACTTCAGATTGTTTCTGCGGAGAGCCTGATGCAAGTTTCCCCGCTCCTGATCTCAATGATAGGTTTTTATGCTGCATGGGTCCATCTGCAGCGCATGCGCAAGAATACAGGGCGCATAGCCATGCTATGGATGCTGACAGGAAGCTTCACGCTATGTCTTGCGGTCCTTAATGCGGCAGGCACTCATTCATTTGAGGGCATCTCTGCACTTCCCGTGATGCTGGCATCATTTTTCTGCTTCATGCTGATGCGCGCAAGGAAAATAGGCGCACTTGTCATCGTTCTATGCGCATTATTCATGGCAACAGGCGTCATGCTGATGCGACACCTGTCTCTAAGGCAAGGCTGGGTGCTGCAAGTCGAATCGCTGCATACATCGGCCTTTTTCTGGTTCCTATTCGCGATTCTCGCAAGCATCTACGACAGGGCGATCGAGAAACAGAATGCGGGCAAACTTGAGGCGCTGGAGCAGGAATACCTGAGAAGGATGAATCTCACCGAACAGCATGCGCGTGAGATGACCAATTCGCTTCGCGAAAGCGAGATGCGATCGCGCATGACGTTAAGATATTCCCCGGATGCGGTTTTCATCTGCAAGCGCGACGGCAGCATCGTCTATGTCAACGATGCGATGTTAAGGATCCTGGGCTATAGCCGAAAGAGCCTATATGAGATGACCGTATTCGATCTGGTGCCGGAGGATTGGAAAGAGCGCTATCGTCTGGAGGCCAGGGGAATACTTGCCGATCGCGACCGCCATGTCAGGGAAATACGCCTGGTCAGACAGGATGGTGTAAAGATCCCGATGGAGCTCAATGT
Source organism: Pseudomonadota bacterium (assembly GCA_021782365.1). Taxonomy (GTDB): domain Bacteria; phylum Pseudomonadota; class Gammaproteobacteria; order Burkholderiales; family Gallionellaceae; genus Gallionella. The sequence goes on along the minus strand of JAJXVB010000001.1, from coordinate 60,012 downwards.
CGCATTGCTTCCAGACGGCAGGGTATATGGGGCATGTCGAGACATCACCGAGCGCAAGCTTGCCCAGCAAGCGCTTCAGGACGCCCAGGAAAACCTGCAGCGCCTGCTCGATTCAGTCGCTGAAGGCATCTACGGCGTCGACAACGATGGCGTGTGCACCTTCGTGAATGCGGCCTTCCTGCGCATCCTGGGATATTCGGATGCGAGCGAAATCGTGGGCAAGGTCACGCACGGCCTGATCCATCATTCTCATGCCGATGGCAGTCCCTATCCGGCCGAATCTTGCAGGGTCTATCAGGTTTTCAGGCATAGACAGGCGAGCCATGTGGACGATGAGGTTTTCTGGCGCAAGGATGGTGTCGCGGTTTCTATCGAATACTGGTCTCATCCCATCATCAAGAGCGGCCAGGTGCTGGGTGCGGTGACGACCTTTCTGGATATCACGGAACGCAAGTCGGCCGAACAGAAGATACATCAGCTGGCTTTTTTCGATGAATTGACGGGGTTGCCGAACAGGCGTCTGCTCATGGACCGGCTGCATCAGGCAGTTGCAGCAAGCGACCGGAATGGCGGCCATGCCGCGCTGATGTTTCTGGATCTCGACGATTTCAAAAAGCTCAATGACAGCCGGGGGCATGATATGGGTGACATGCTGCTTGTCGAAGTTGCGCGCCGCCTTCAGGAATGCGTTAGGGAGGGAGACAGCGTTGCCCGTCTGGGAGGAGACGAATTCGTCATCGTGCTCGAGATGTTGAGCGAGCAGGTGAACGTTGCGGTAATGCAGGCGGAACTCGTCGGTGAAAAGGTAAGGGGTGCATTGAATGCGCCTTATCAGCTCAATCAGTATGTTCACCACACGACGTCCAGCATCGGCATCGTGCTGTTCCGTGGCCATGAGGAAAATATCGACAACCTGCTGAAGTTCGCAGACACGGCGATGTATCAGGCCAAGGCCTCGGGAAGAAATGCGATACGTTTCTATGACCCGGAAATGCAGGCGACCCTTGAGGCGCGCGTACAGATGGAAACTGAGCTGCACAGCGCGTTAAACGACGAACAGTTCCGCCTCTATTACCAGCTGCAGGTCGACGGAAAGTGCAGGCCGATTGGTGCGGAAGTATTGCTGCGCTGGGCACATCCTGAACGGGGCCTGATACCGCCAGCGCATTTCATACCCCTGTGCGAGGAGACTGGTCTGATACTGCCGATTGGCTTGTGGGTTCTTGAGCGCGCCTGCGGCCAGTTGAAGCGCTGGGAGAAAAACGCGCTGACAAGGGATCTTGTCCTGGCGGTGAACGTCAGCTCGGTTCAGTTCAGACAAGTCGATTTCGTGGAAGAGGTGGCGCGTGTGCTGAAGGAGTCGGGTGCAGATCCTTCGCGGTTGAAGCTTGAGCTGACAGAGAGTGTCGTGCTCGAACATGTCGAGGAAACGATCTCGAAGATGCGCGAGATCAACAGGCTGGGTGTCGGGTTTTCGATAGACGACTTCGGCACGGGATATTCTTCGCTGCAGTATCTTAAGCGGCTGCCGCTCGATCAGATCAAGATAGATCAGTCTTTCGTGCGCGATATCACGACGGATCCCAACGACGCGGCCATCGTTCAGACTGTGATCGCGATGACGGAGGCGATGGGGCTCAAGGTGATCGCGGAGGGCGTGGAAACACAGGCGCAGTTCGAATTTCTCGACCTGCGCGGCTGCAATGCATTCCAGGGATATCTCTTCAGCAAGCCTTTGCCGTTGGATGAATTCGAGAGGCTGCTATGAAGCGGATCAGGCTTCTGTCTCATCGTACCGGCTGCTGATCTCAAGGACTTGAGGCAGCTTGAGCAGGAAAATATCAACCAGCATCGGATCGAAATGCTTGCCCCGGTTTTCCTCTATGAACTTCACCGCATCTTCCACTTTCCATGGCTTCTTGTAGGGACGGGAAGATGTCAGCGCGTCGAACACGTCCGCCAGCGCGGCGATGCGCCCTGACATGGGGATGTCTGATCCGGAAAGGCCGTTTGGATATCCGCTGCCATCCCATTTTTCATGATGGGTGAGCGCGATTTCGCGCGCCATTTGCAAAAGGTCTGAGTCGTCGCCAGCCAGGAGTTTGCCTCCTATTGCGGCATGCGTCTTCATGATTTCCCACTCATGAGGCTCGAACCTTCCTGGTTTCAGTAAAATTGCATCGGGTATGCCGATCTTGCCGATGTCGTGCATCGGACTTGCATTCAGGATCAGATCGCATTGTGCATCGCTCCAGCCTATGGAACGGGCAAGCAGTGCGGAAATGTGGCTCATGCGCAGGATATGGCCGCCGGTTTCCTCGTCCCTGTATTCTGCAGCCATTCCGAGGCGCTGCACAACCTGGAGCTGGGTGCGTCGCAGCGCCTCGGTGCGCGCTGCGACGAGCTCTTCCAGGACCTTCTTCTGGTCGTGCATCATGCGGTGAGCAAGATGCGCATCCAGCAGATTGCGCACGCGCATCAAAAGTTCGCTTGTGTCCAGTGGTTTGGTGACAAAATCCCGGGCGCCCAATGACAGCGCACGAAGCAAATAGCTTTTGTCATGCTGGGCGGTCAGGATGACGATGGGAGGCATCAGCGGGTCATCCAGCGCTTTTAGCTGCTCCATCACCTGATAGCCGTCCAGATGCGGCATGTTGATGTCGAGCAGGATCAGGTCAGGGCGCATCGCCTGATAGTGTGCGATGACTTCCCGCGCATCGTCCACGGGATCGATGTTGAGATAACCGTGCGCATTGAGCAGCTTCTCGAGCAGCTTCAGATTGACGGACTCGTCATCGACGATGAGGATACGTCCTGATTTCATGATGTTCATGTTCATTTTCCGCCCTCAAGGTGGCGGTCCAGGGTGCCAAAAAATTCGGTTACGTTGAGCGGTTTTGTGAGATAGGCCGAAAAACCCGCTTTCATGCTGCGTTCGGCATCCCTGGGCATCGCATTCGCAGTCAGCGCGATCACGGGTATGCCTTTCAGGTTTTCATCTGCCTTTAGCCTCTTGAGCAGCTGGTAGCCATTCATGCCTGGCATGTTGATGTCGAGCAGGATCAGATCGGGCTTCCGGGTCTCTGCAAGCTCGAGCCCGAGTACAGGTGTATGCGCGGTGAGCAGATTGATGTGCCTGCGCTGCCCCAGGAGCTGTGCGACCAGCTTCAGGTTCGCAGGATTGTCCTCGATGTAGAGCACGGTGTGAGAGAGGCTATATTTTTCAGCGGGCTTGCCATGACTAGCCGGCTGATCCTGTTTTTCGCATTCAGTCATGGTTTCTGTCGGCAGTTCTATCAGGAAGGTGCTGCCCAGGCCTACCTGGCTTTCGACCTCGATTGTGCCTCCCATCATTTCGACGATGCGCTTCGTGATGGTAAGGCCAATGCCGGTTCCTTCTATGCTGCCTTGCGCATCCAGGCGGTTGAAGGGCTGGAAAAGATCTAGAAGATTTTCTTCCGAAATGCCTATTCCGTTGTCTATCACGCAAATCTTGAGGCGGTCAGGTTCTTTATGCATCACTTCGATCCTGACGCTGCCGCGCTCATGGTTGTACTTGATCGCATTGGACAGAAGATTCAGCAATGCCTGCTTCAAACGCAGGCGGTCGGCGCGCACATAGATGCCCGATAGGCCTGAATGATCTAGCGCAATGTGTCGTTTTTCTGCCAATGGTCCGACAAGGTTCAGGCATTCCTCGACGACTGCGCAGACTTCCACTGGCTCGATAGAGAGATCGATGTGTCCGGATTCTACTTTTGCCAAATCCAGCACCTCGTTGATGAGCGTCAAGAGATGATCTCCGGCCTTCAGGATTTCGTGCACGCTGTCCTTGTTTTCTTCCGAGAGCTTGTCGTCGTATTGCATGAGCTGTGCAAAGCCCAAGATCGCATTCATCGGCGTGCGCAGCTCATGGCTCATGCTGGAGAGAAATTCCGACTTGGCCTGATTGGCCCTGTCGGCTGCATCCTTGGCGCGCGAAAGCTCGTTCCTTCTTTCCATTTCCTCGCTGAAATCCGAAAAGATGTTGAAGAGGTTCTGGATTCTCCCGTTTGAATCGGTCACGAAATCGATGTGGCTGACCGAAGTGAAACGGCTGCCGTCTTTGCGTTTGAGAGTCAGCATTCCAGACCATCTCAATCCCTTGGAGATTGTCCCCATGATTTCTTGAGTAACCCTCTGCGCATCCTCTTCCGGAAGGAACATGGCAAAAGGTTTTCCCAAAACTTCTTCTTTGCTGTAGCCCAGCATGCTTTCATGAGCCTGATTGATGTATACAAGGCACCCTTCCTTATCGGCTATGCCTACGCACTGACTGGAGGCTGAAAAGATGCGCTGGAAGAGCGCAATGCGTTCCTCTGCCTCTTTTGCATCGGTGACATCCTGCACCGTGCCCGACAGACTCAGAAGCTTTCCTTGCACATCGCTTTTTCCTTTTGCCAACTCATGCACGTAGCGCACCGATCCATCCGGGCGAATTATGCGGTGCACTACGTCGTGCAGCCCTGTGCGTTCCGCTTTCCTTTCGCTTTCCATCACATGTTCGATATCAAGGGGATGCACTGCATCTCTGAAAGCCTGGACAGTCGGCTTGAAACTATCCGGATTTAGACCGAAGATGCGGTATATCTCGTCGGACCAGAAGAGCTCTCCGGTGACAAGATCAGCGCTCCAGCTGCCGATATGCGCCATCTTCTGCGCCTCCTGAAGCTCGCGCTCGCGTTCATGAAGCGCGGTCTCGATCCGCTTGCGTGCGTCTATGTCCTGAACGACCCCCAGCATCTGCAGCGGCTTGCCATTTCTGTCCCGCACAACAGCACCCTTCTCGAGCAGCCAGCGCACCGTCCCGTCGGGCCACACCACGCGGTGCTCGATCTCGTAGGGCTGGTCATTTTCAATGCAGGTATTGACCGCATTGACCACGGAATCCCTGTCTTCGGGGTGGATCGCGGCAAGGAAATTTTCGTAGGAAGTCTCGAGCGCTCCCTCAGGGTAGCCGAAAAGCGGAGCGATGCGCTCAGTCCAGTAAAGCTCGCCGGTTTCAATGTTCCAGTCCCAGGTGCCGAGATTGGCGAAGTTCTGGCCGCGCCGCAGCCTCTCCTTGTGGCGTTCAAGCGCGACCTCGGCTGCCTTCACATGGGTGATGTCGGTGCGTATCGAGATGTATTGATGGGGCTTCCCGTCGCCGTCCATAAAGGGCGTGATCGTGGACTCAACCCAGTAAAGGCTGCCGTCTTTGCGCCGGTTGCATATCTCTCCCTGCCAGAGCCTGCCGTTTGCAATCGTGCTCCAGAGTTTCTTATAGAATTCTGGCGGGTGTTCTTCCGACTTCAAAAGCCGGTGGTTCTGGCCGATAAGCTCTTCTCTTCCGTAGCCGCTGATCTCGCAGAACTTGTCGTTGACATAGGTGATGTTGCCTTTGTGATCTGTGAAGCTGACGATGGCGTGCTGGTTTAATGCCAGGTGCTCGCGCTCCCGCTTGTAGAGGGCGTTCTTGAGGCGCTTCATGGCGGAACTTTTCTGCCTGGCCATTCTCGCCCTGGCTGAAACGATATTGATGAGATGCTTTGTAGGCAAGGATTTTGGCAGGACTGCATCGCAATCCAGGCGGAATGCGAGCTGCTGCTGTTGTACGGCAGGTTCCTGCGAGAAAAGAAGGATGGGCAAATGCGCATTCCGCTCGCGCAGAATCGCCGCGATCGCAGGCCCTTTTTCATCGTCCATGTCGATCAGCACCAGATCTGGCGAAAAATGCGCCATCGCCTCGAGCGCAAAGCCAGGGTCATTCGATATGGCATGGATCGCCATTCCGGCAGAGCGCAGCGTGCTAGCCTCAAAAGTCATTTCACCCACAAGCAGAACGCGGTAAGGCGTTAAAGGCGGCCTGCAGGTCAGGATGTTCAATAGATGGACCATCCTTTGCGCATCGAGCGGCTTTGTTAGATAGTTGCAGGCGCCCTTCTTGAAAGCGAGCAGGCGAGAATCCATGTCGTCATCGATGAGCAGCACGAGGCAGCTGCCGTTTGCCTTGATTTCGGCAAGCGCCAACTCGTTCAGATTTGCAATGTCCATCACCACGACATCCGGATGCATCCTTGAGCGATAGGCCGAGAGCAGCGCATCCGTTGTTGCGATGATTTCGATCCGGTAACCTTGGGCTGACAAGAGAGATGAGAGCTCAGGGTCCTCCACAGGCAGATAGATCAGGGGAGAGCGTTCCAGGTCTTTTGACCTTTCATTGGAAGTTGCCATGCAAGCATTGCCATTGTCGATACGCGAGCGATATTACCGCAGATTCAGACTCGAGGCCAGAAATTTTCTATACAAAGTTTATATCTATGAAAGAGTTAGCCATTTCCGTTTTTTTATGATGGATTTGCGTCTGGAAATTGAAGGCAGGCTGCATCGCTCAGGATGGAATCACCTTCATGCGGTGGCGTCCATAGGCTTTGACGAAGCTTTCGAAATGACCGGCGATGGCCGCATCGCAGTCAGGGCAATGGCCATCTCTTGTGAGCCGGTATTCCTTGATCTCATACCAGTCCCGCACGATCAGGTCGCTGTGGCATGAAGGACAATGCGTGGTGTCGCCCGCGATATTGTGCACATTTCCGGTGTAGACATAGTGGAGCCCTGCCTGTAGCGCGATCTCACGGGCCTTGATCAGCGTCCTAGGAGGAGTCGGCGGCCTGTCCGTCATCTTGTAGTCAGGATGAAAGGCGGTGAAGTGCAGCGGCACATCCCGCCCCAGCGCCTTTGCGATCCATTCGCTCATCGCAGCGATCTCGTCCTCGCTGTCGTTGAGGCCGGGTATCAGAAGTGTCGTGATTTCCACCCATACATTGGTTTCGTTGCAGAGGTATCTCAGCGTTTCCTTCACGGGTTCCAGGTGGGCGCCGCACTGTTTGAAATAGAATTCGTCGGTAAATCCCTTGAGGTCCACGTTCGCGGCATCGATCTTTGAGAAAAATTCGCGGCGTGCGGCCTCATGTATGTAGCCGGCGGTCACGGCAACCGTCTTGATGCCATGCGCATGGCACGCATCGCTCACATCCATCGCATATTCGGCGAATATAACAGGATCGTTGTAGGTGAACGCCACACTTTTGCATCCCAGATGCTCTGCGCTTCTCGCGATTGCCTCGGGGCTTGCCTCGTCGGCCAGCTTGTCAAAGCTTCGCGACTTCGAGATGTCCCAGTTCTGGCAGAATTTGCACGCGAGGTTGCAGCCTGCTGTGCCGAAGGAAAGCACGCTGCTTCCGGGATAGAAATGATTGAGCGGTTTTTTTTCGATCGGGTCGACGCAGAATCCGGAAGACCTGCCATAGGTCGTGAGCACCATCGCATCGTTCACCCGCCCTCTCACATAGCAGGCGCCGCGCTGGCCTTCGTGAAGCTTGCAGTCCCTGGGGCAAAGGTCGCACTGTATCCGGCCGTCGGAGAGCAGGTGCCAGTATTTGGCGGGATAGCGTTCTTCCGGGCTTATGGGTTCGTCCATTTGCGGCTCCTTATGCGTATTCGGATTCGCTGTATTTCCTGACGGAGTAGCGCGCAAGCCTGATCTCCGGATGCCAGAAATCCTCGGGCAACCCCGCCTTGCGTTTCAAATGCGCCATGAATTGATCGGGCTCCGGGAGCTGTTCCCATACCTGTGGCAAAAAGGTGCTGCGATGCCTTGAAAATTCGAATATCACGCCATCCTGGCCTGGACGTAGCCTGGAAAGCGCATCGGTTTCGTTTCTGAACTCGATGGTCTTCGCGTCATCCAGAAGCGAAATCTCGATGGTCGTTTGAGGAAGCTCCAACTTTGTGAGTGGATCGAAGCGCGGATCGTGGAAGGCTGCGGAGACGGCATTCTTCTTCAGGTCTGAAAGCAGCGTCTGGTGCGGCTGAAGCGATCCGATGCAGCCGCGCAGCCTGCCTTTTTGCGTCAGCGTGACAAAGCATGCGCCTGGTTTTTCAAGCCATGTCCCGGATTCGGAGGCAAAGTGAGGGATGCCCAGTTCCTTGGCAATGGCTGATCTTGCGATCGGCAGCAGTATCGCCCCCTCGTCAATGGACATGATGGCGATCCTCGGTATAGGCGAGCGATGCATAGCCGACCACGCGGTCGCGCGATCCTGCGGTATCTCCTGAATTCCTGAGATCCAGAAGGTGAGGGTTCAATCCATGTTTTCTGGCAGCCACTATCAATCCGCTGATGGGCGTGCCGCCACAGGCCCGCTCATGCGAAATCGGCTGCTCGAAATTCAGGATGGACTGCACGGTCTTCTCGTCAGTGGTCTTTGCGGCTTGATAGGGCAGATAGTGCGAGAGATCGGAGCTGATGACAATCAGGGTTTCCTCACCTCCCCATAGGCATTCCAGCAATGATGCGACTTCATCCGGCGTGGCGTTTCCCACCAGAACAGGCAGCAGTTTGAATTTGCCAAGCACGCTCTGCAGGAAGGGCAGCTGCACTTCCAGCGAGTGTTCCATGGCATGCGCCGCTTCGCTTATGACCACATGAGGAAGCCGGCTTGCGATCTGTGCCGCCTCGGCATCGATCATCACGCTCCCAAGCGGTGTTGCGAATGCATCTGAGCTTGGCAGTGCCATGCCGCGCACCGCGACGCGATGGGCAGGCCCCAAGAGGATCACGCGGCTTATTTTGTGGGCGATGGATTGAAGCGTCGCATAGGCGGCAGCGGCAATTTCGCCTGAATAGATGTAGCCCGCGTGGGGGACGATCAGCGCCTTGGGCTTCAAGTCCCAATGTTTCGCATCGTCAAGATAAGCCTGCACCTCTTGATGCAGGGCTTGAGGATTTTCGGGATAGAACATGCCGGCGACAGCGGCGGGTCGGATGTGTTGCATGATGACCTCCTGCTGCGCTATCTGGAGGCGGATCTTCGAAATTCAAGGCTGGATCAGGCGGCCAGGATCGCGATGATGTCCTCATGCTTGTTCTTGCGCGCCAGCATCATCGGGGTCGTGCCATCCTGATATTCCGCATTGCGCAGCGCCCCTTTTGCAAGCAGCAGCCTGACGATGCCGGCGTAACCGTTTGCGGCAGCCTTGTGCAGAGGCGTCCAGCCGTCGAAGCTTGCGAGGTTGACATCGGCCCTGGCATCAATGAGGTGTTTTGTAATCTCGAGGTGGCCGCGGGATGCAGCCTGCAAAAGCGGAGTCCAGCCGTGCTGGCTGACAGCATCAACGACAGCGCCTTTTGCGATCAGCAAATCGACCACGCGCACATAACCATTGAAGGAAGCCCAGTGCAGTGGCCCATAGCCTGCGCTGTCCCTCGCATTGACGTTCGCGCCGTTTTCGATCAGCAAAATCGCGATCTCTTCCCGTCCGTTGAAGGTGGAGACCATCAAGGGCGTCCAGCCGCGTTCGTCCGGCGTATCGATGTCCACCCCGGAATTCAGGAACAGCAGAATCGCTTCGCGGTTGCCATTTTCTGCCGATTTTGCAAAACCCTTTGGGGAAAATGCATAGCCATGCCGCTCGATCGCGGCCCTGGTTGAAAATTCCACATCTTCCCATGGAACAGTCCTGCGCATTTGCGAGCGTATCTTTTCATGAGCGATGCTCAATGCGAAGATTTCGGAGGCGATCTCTGGCGGAAAGCCCTGACGCGTGCCGCCCCGCGTGTCCATCAAAAGATCGTTGAAGTAATCGTCTATCTCCTTCGTGTCCCAGAGCTCCAGGATGCGATTGAACACGCGCAGGAATTTCTCTTCCAGATTTTTGGGGTAGGCGGCTTCATGGCCGCGCAGGCGTTCCATCAATTTCTCGTTCATTTCTATCTCAGTAGATGCTTTACCATTTCTCGTTCTTCCAGAAGCTCCCGGTGGCTGTCTTGCATGTGTTTGAGGCCCAGTTCGCTGATCGGCAGATTTTGCACGATGCTGTAGTGGCCATGCCTGCAGGTGACAGGGAAACCATAGATCACGCCTTCGGGGATGCCATAGCTGCCGTCCGATGGCACGCTCATTGTGACCCAGTCGTTGTGATGCGAGCTTAACATCCAGTCGTGCATGTGGGATACCGCTGCGTTCGCCGCGCTCGCCGCACTCGAAAGACCCCGCGCCTCGATGATCGCAGCGCCGCGCTTCTGAACCGTCGGGATGAAATCCTTTTCCACCCAGCCCTGGTCGACTAGAACTTCGCGAACCAGCCTGCCGCGTATCTCCGCGTGGTCGAGGTCAGGATATTGTGTGCCAGAATGATTACCCCAGACGATCATCTTCTTGATGTCCCTTATCGGCTGAAAAAGTTTTTGCGCGACCTGCGCGATCGCGCGGTTGTGATCAAGCCGCATCATCGCGCTGAAGTTTCTGGGATCCAGATCAGGCGCATTCTTCATCGCGATCAGCGCGTTGGTGTTGGCCGGGTTGCCGACCACCAGCACCTTGACATGACGCGCCGCGTGATCATTCAGCATCCTTCCCTGTTCCGAGAAGATCGCACCGTTGGCTTCAAGAAGGTCGCGCCTCTCCATGCCTTTTCCGCGTGGGCGGGATCCGATCAAGAGCGCTGCCTCGGCATCCCTGAATGCGGTCTTCGGGTCGTCCGTGATGATCACCTGCTGCAACAGCGGGAAGGCGCAGTCTTCGAGTTCCATCATCACACCCAAAAGCTTGCCTTGCGCGTCGCCAAGGTCGAGAAGCTGCAGGATAACGGGCTGCTCGCGCCCCAGCATGTCGCCGTTTGCAATCCGGAAGAGGGTGGCATATCCGATCTGTCCTGCAGCGCCTGTCACTGTGACGCGTATGGGTGCTTTCATGAGACGCTCCACGTTAGATGATATGATTATCATAATTCTTTTCGATTCCCTGTGCCATGCAGTAACATTCCGATAGACTGCATTCGTGAAGGTTGCCCATGCAAAAAAAACGCCCCATACATCTGGCGCTCCACAAGATAAGGCTACCGCTTCCCGGCGTGGTGTCGATATTCCATCGCATCAGCGGCCTGCTTCTTTTTCTGGCGCTGCCTTTCTTTCTTGTTCTGCTGCAAAACAGTTTGAGCTCCGAGGAAACCTATTCTGAATTGATGGATTTTTTCGGGATGCCTCTGGCTAAAATCGGCTTGTTTGGGCTGCTCTGGGCATTGCTTTTTCACACCTGCGCGGGCCTGCGATACCTCGCGATAGACACGCATCTGTTGAGCAATCTCAAGCAGGCAAGGGAGAGCAGCAAGGTGGTCCTGCTGGCCAGTTTTCTTTTAACTTTTCTAATTGGAGTCAGGCTATGGTGAGCCGGGTGGTGGTGGGCGCCCATTACGGGCTCAAGGACTGGCTGATACAGCGGGTCACGGCAGGTGTGATGGCGCTGGGAGGCGCATCTCTTGCGGTCTATCTCGCGTTCCACCCTCATCTGGGATATGCAGGGTGGGCGGCTCTATTTTCAAGCGGACCTGTACGGACCTTCTCGCTGCTTTTTCTGGTCTGCCTTTACTACCATGCCTGGATAGGCGTGCGTGACATCGCGATGGATTATATAAAGCTCGTCTGGCTGCGCTTTTTGATCCATGTGCTGGTGATCCTGACCCTGATCGTCTATGCGATCTGGTCTTTCCAGATACTGTGGGGTTTGTGATGGCAATTGCAAAAAGGACATTCGACGTGGTGGTCGTGGGAGCGGGAGGATCAGGCATGCGCGCGGCCTTGCATCTTGCTCAGGCGGGGCTAAAGGTCGCCGTGCTCTCCAAGGTTTTCCCCACACGTTCACATACGGTCGCGGCCCAAGGCGGCATTGCGGCAAGCCTTGGAAATGTCAGCGAGGACAACTGGCACTGGCATATGTACGACACGGTGAAGGGATCGGATTACCTGGGCGACCAGGACGCGATCGAATTCATGTGCCGCGCAGCACCCGAAGTGGTTTATGAGCTCGAGCATTTCGGCATGCCCTTCGACAGGCTGGATAGCGGCAAGATTTACCAGCGGCCCTTTGGCGGCCACATGCAGGACTATGGGAAGAATCCGGTGCAGCGCGCCTGTGCAGCGGCGGACAGGACGGGGCATGCGATGCTGCACACGCTCTATCAGCAGAACGTCAAGGCCAACACCAATTTCTTCGTCGAATGGATGGCGCTGGATCTGATCCGCGATGAAGAAGGCGATGTGCTGGGCGTGACCGCGCTGGAAATCGAAACGGGTGAAGTGATGATGTTCGCCGCGCGCGCAACGCTTCTGGCGACGGGAGGGGCGGGGCGCATCTTCCATTCGAGCACCAATGCGTTCATCAACACGGGGGACGGGCTTGGGATGGCCGCTCGCGCAGGCATTCCGCTCGAAGACATGGAGTTTTTCCAGTTTCATCCGACAGGCGTATATGGCGCAGGCGTTCTGATAACCGAGGGCGTCAGAGGCGAGGGTGGCTATCTCGTCAACAAGGAGGGAGAGCGATTCATGCCCAAATACGCGCCTAATGCGAAGGATCTCGCAAGCCGCGACGTTGTTTCGCGCGCGATGACCATCGAGATAAACGAGGGGCGCGGCGCGGGTCCGCATAATGATCATGTGATGCTGAAGCTCGACCATCTGGGCGAGGATGTGATCCGTCAGCGCCTCCCCGGCATAAGGGAGATCGCCCTGAAGTTCGCGCATGTGGATCCTGCAAAAAGCCCGATCCCTGTCGTGCCGACCGCGCATTACATGATGGGCGGCATACCGACCAATTACCACGGCCAGGTGGTGGCCCCCTACAAGACGGGTCCAGACGAGGTGGTGAGGGGGCTTTATGCGGTGGGAGAATGCGCATGCGTTTCCGTGCATGGCGCAAACCGCCTGGGCTGCAATTCGCTGCTCGACCTTCTTGTTTTCGGTAGGGAAGCGGCGCGCCAGATCATAGAGGACCTGAAGAACAATCCCCATCCCAAACCGCTGCCATCTGATGCTGCCGAACGCCCGCTTTCCCGCCTGTCGCGTCTAGACCATCAGAGGGACGGAGAGCGGGTTGCAGAAGTGGGCGAGGCGATGCGCAGGACGATGCAGAAGCATTGCGGCGTGTTCCGTTTTCCGGAGCTTCTCAAGGAAGGGGTTGACGAGATTGTGGCAGTTTCTGAGCGCGCTTCACATACCGAGATCCGTGACAAGAGCCGCGTTTTCAACACCGCGCGCATAGAGGCCCTGGAATTGGACAATCTGATCGAGGTGGCGAAAGCGACCATGATTTCTGCAGAAGCCAGGAAGGAGAGCCGGGGGGCGCATGCCAGGGAAGATTATCCCGAGCGTGATGACGAGAACTGGCTCAGGCATAGCCTTTTCTTTTCCGAGGGAAACCGCCTGGATTACAAGCCTGTTCGCCTGAAGCCATTGAGCGTGGATTCTTTCCCACTGAAAGCAAGGGTTTATTGAGCCAGTAGCTGGTAGCGGTCAGCCACCCCGATTTTGCTGCAAGCTGCCGGCTACCAGCTTTAAGGAGTCGAGATGAAATTCCGTATATATCGTTATAATCCTGAAACCGATGCGGCGCCTTTCATGCAGGACTATGAGGTGGAGATTGCTCAGGGAATGCTGCTCGATGCGCTGATCCTGATCAAGGAACAGGACGACAGCCTTTCCTTAAGAAAGTCCTGCCGCGAAGGCGTTTGCGGTTCCGATGCGATGAACATCAACGGGAGAAACGGCCTGGCCTGCATCACGCCTCTTTCGATTCTCAAGGAGCCTGTGGAACTGCGCCCCTTGCCGGGGCTGCCCGTGATAAGGGATCTGATCGTGGACATGACGCAGTTTTTCAAGCAATACCATTCGATCAAGCCCTATCTCGTAAACAACGATCCCCCCCCCGAAACGGAGCGTCTTCAGTCGCCCGCACAGCGCGAGCATCTCAATGGCCTCTATGAGTGCATCCTTTGCGGCTGCTGCTCCACGTCCTGCCCATCCTTCTGGTGGAATCCCGACAAGTTCGTCGGACCCGCGGGACTTTTGCAGGCATACCGCTTCATCGCGGACACAAGGGATCAGGCGACCAGCGAGCGGCTCGATGATCTCGAGGACCCTTACCGTCTTTTCCGCTGCCACACCATCATGAACTGCGTGGATGTCTGTCCCAAGGAACTCAATCCCACGGAGGCGATCGGACATATCAAGGACATGATGGTCAGGCGCCTGGTATGAAAAAGCAGGAGTGAGGAGAAAAAATGAGAAGCGCAGAAAACGTTGAGAATGATTTACTCGATCCTCGTTCCTCAATCCTGAATCCTGAACTGCTGCAGCGGGTGCGCTGGCGTTGCAGGCGGGGGATGCTTGAGCTCGACATCGTGCTGGGGAGGTTTGTCGATGTGCACTATGCGCAAATGTCGCATCAGGAGCGCGAAACATTTGAAGAGTTTCTGGATATGGCAGACAATCCGCTCTGGGACATGATCTGCGGTAAGGTCGATGCGGCATCCGAAAAAGAGGCTGCATTGATAGAAAAAATCAGATCTGCATAAATTCTAAGGAATGGGATATAAAGATGGATAAAGAAACGGGCCAGAAGAAACGCGTTGCAACGCTGACCCTGGATGACGGGCGCAGCGTCGAGTTGCCCATCATGTCGGGTACGCTGGGGGCGGACGTCATCGACATCAACGGTTTGTCCAAGCTCAACATATTCACTTATGACCCGGCTTTTTTTGCCACGGCGAGCTGCATATCGAAGATCACCTATATCGACGGGGATGCGGGAATACTGTATTACCGGGGTTATCCGATAGAGCAGCTGGCCGAGAAATCGGACTTTCTCGAGGTTTGCTATCTGCTCCTGAACGGGGAGTTGCCAACGTTGGAGCAGAAGGCTGATTTCGAACTGCAGGTAAAGTCGCACACCATGGTGCACGACCAGCTCGCAAGGTTTTATAACGGCTTCAGGCGCGATGCGCATCCGATGGCGGTGATGGTGGGCGTGGTCGGCGCGCTTTCTTCCTTCTATCACAATTCACTGGATATCAACGATCCGGAAAACCGCGAGCTCGCAGCAATGCGTCTTTTGGGGAAGGTGCCGACCATTGCGGCGATGGCCTACAAGTACCACAACGGCTATCCGTTCATGTTCCCGAAGAACAAGTTCAGCTATGTGGAAAACTTCATGTACATGATGTTCGCAACACCGGTAGAGGATTATGTTCCCAATCCGGTTCTGGTGAAGGCGCTGGAGCGCATCTTCATCCTGCATGCGGATCATGAGCAGAATGCATCCACCTCGACCGTGCGCCTCGCGGGCTCAAGCGGGGCGAATCCTTTCGCGTGTATGGCATCCGGCATCGCCGCACTTTGGGGGCCTGCGCATGGGGGTGCCAACGAGGCGGCCTTGAAGATGCTCGAGGAAATCGGCGACATATCGCGCGTGCCCGAATACGTGCAGGGGGTGAAGGACAAGAAATACCGCCTGATGGGTTTCGGACACCGCGTCTACAAGAACATGGATCCGCGCGCCTCGGTGATGCGCCAGACCTGCTACGAGGTTCTGAAGGAGCAGGGGCTGGAAAACGACAGGCTTTTCAAGCTGGCGATGGAACTCGAGAGAGTCGCGCTAAGCGACCCCTATTTCATCGAGCGCAAGCTCTATCCCAACGTGGATTTCTATTCAGGGATAGTGCTGCGCGCGATAGGCATACCGACCAACATGTTCACGGTGATCTTCGCTGTCGGTCGCACCGTAGGCTGGGTGTCTCAATGGAAGGAGATGATGTCGGCCACCGACCGCAAGATCGGACGCCCTCGCCAGCTCTATGTCGGTGCGACCCGGCGCGATTATCCTTCCCGGTAAGCATGAAGAGCGACTACAACAAGGCGATGCAGGACAGCTCCCAGCTGTTTGCGGCTCCCTTCGTTGAAGAGCTTTATGAACAATATTTGCAGAACCCTGCAGGCGTTTCCGATGAATGGCGAGCCTATTTCGATGCGCTGCCAGGATGGGACAAACCAATCGCCGAGAAGCCGCATGCGCCTGTCAGGCATTCCTTTGCCGAGCCGCCTCTTGCGAGTCTCTCGTTCGATGTGGAGCATGAGCGAAAACAGGTCAAGGTTTTGCAGCTCATCAATGCTCACCGCTTCCTGGGGCTCAGAATTGCCAATCTGGATCCGCTCGCACGCCATGCGAAGCCTGAAGTTCCAGAGCTCGACCCGGCCTATTACGGATTCACCGAATCCGACATGGAAACCACTTTCGATACCGGTTCTCTGGTGGGCGCCAAACGCCTGACACTGCGTGAGATCATCAAGCTCCTGCGCGAGATATATTGCGGGAGCATAGGCGCTGAATACATGTACATCAGCGACGTGCCCCAGAAGCGCTGGATACAGAACAGGCTGGAGGGCGTGCGGGGAAGGGCGGGCTATGGCATTGAGCAGCGCCTAAGGATTCTGGGGCGCCTTACCGCAGCCGAGACCCTGGAGCGTTATCTCCACACCAAATATGTCGGGCAGAAGCGCTTCTCTCTCGAAGGCGGCGAGACCATGGTGCCGCTGCTCGATCATCTTCTTCAGCGCGCGGGCAGCCTTGGCGTGAAGGAGGCCGTGATCGGGATGGCGCATCGCGGAAGATTGAACGTGCTGGTCAACATACTCGGCAAGCTGCCTTCCATGCTGTTTGCGGAATTCGAGGGCATACATGCAGAGCACCTGACCTCGGGAGACGTGAAGTATCACCAGGGTTTTTCGGCCGACATCGCAACGCCGGGCGGGCATTTGCACGTGGCCCTGGCCTTCAATCCGTCGCATCTCGAGATCGTCAATCCGGTGGTGGAAGGTTCGGTCAGGGCGCGCCAGCATCGTTTGAAGGACATCGAAGGCAAGAAGGTGGTGCCGATCCTGCTGCATGGAGATGCGGCCTTCGCGGGGCAGGGCGTCGTGATGGAGACGCTTGCGATGTCGCAGACTCGCGGATATCGGACAGGCGGCACCGTTCACATCATCATCAACAACCAGATCGGATTCACCGCGTCGGACAAGCGCGATACGCGCTCAAGCCTTTATTGCAGCGATGTGGCGAAGATGATAGACGCGCCGATCTTTCACGTGAATGCGGATGATCCTGACGCGGTGATGCTGGTTACCGAGATTGCGCTGGATTACCGCATGACTTTCGGTCGAGACGTGGTGATCGACATGGTGTGCTTCAGAAAACTGGGTCACAACGAGCAGGATGAGCCTCTGGTCACGCAGCCTTTCATGTACCGCTACATCCGCAAGCATCCCGGCACGCGCGCGGTCTTCGCAAAAAGGCTGATGGACGAGGGCGTGATAGTGGAGAATGATGCCGAGGAGATGGTGGCGGCATACCGGCGCGCGATGGATAGGGGGGAGAACTCGATTGCGCCAGCGCTTCCTGTTCCCGATAAGCCCGTTTCGCTTTGGGTCAGATTCAAGAACGACATCCCCTGGCATGCGCCAGTCGATACGTCGGTATCCTTGCAGCGCATCAGGGAGCTTTCGGAGCCATTGACCACGGCGCCAGAAGGATTCTCGCTTCAGGACCGCGTGAAGAAGATCGTCGACGATCGCATCCTGATGTTGAGTGGCGAAATGCCGCTCGACTGGGGGATGGCGGAAAATCTGGCTTATGCCACGCTGCTCGAAGAAGGCTATCCCGTCAGGCTTTCCGGGCAGGATTCGCAGCGCGGCACCTTCTTTCACCGTCATGCCACCTGGCATGATCAGAACCGCGTGGTATGGCACGAGGGCGCCTATACCCCCTTGCAGCATCTGAAGCCGGATCAGGCGGACTTCGTGGTGATCGATTCGCTGCTGTCAGAAGAGGCGGTGCTGGGGTTCGAGTATGGCTATGCGACTGCGGAGCCCAATTCTCTGGTGTTGTGGGAGGCGCAGTTCGGCGATTTTGCCAACGGCGCCCAGGTGGTGATAGACCAGTTCATCGCATCGGGCGAGGTGAAATGGGGAAGGCTATGCGGTCTCGTGATGCTGTTGCCTCATGGCTATGAGGGGCAGGGTGCCGAGCATTCATCGGGGCGCATCGAGCGGTACCTGCAGCTTTGTGCGGACTACAACATCCAGGTTTGCATCCCTTCGACGCCTGCCCAGATGTTCCACCTCCTGCGCCGCCAGATGCTGCGCCCGATGCGCCGTCCGTTGATCGTGTTCACCCCTAAAAGCCTGTTGCGCAGCAAGGAGGCGGCCTCCCCGCTGAACGATTTCACGGAAGGCCAATTCAAGCCGGTGATTCCCGAAATGGAGGATCTGGATGCCGGCTCTGTTCGGCGCATCATCGCGTGCAGCGGAAAAATCTATTACGAGCTGCTGGCTGCGCGCCGTGCGAAGGGGATTAGCAACATGGCGATCATACGCATAGAGCAGCTCTATCCATTTCCCCATGACGGTTTTGCATCGCAGGTCGCGCACTATCCGAATGCGACAGAGCTCGTCTGGTGTCAGGAGGAGCCTGGCAACCAGGGCGCATGGCACAGGATACAGCATTATCTTTTGCGCCACATGAGACAGAACATGCGGCTTGCCTATGCGCTGCGTCCGTCTTCGGCAGCTCCTGCCGCAGGGTATCTCGCGGTGCACAACGAACAGCAGAAGGCGGTGATCGAGGCCGCCTTCCGTCCCGATCTCGATGTCAAGAATGGAGCGCGTCATGAGCATCATTGAAGTCAAGGTACCTCAACTTTCCGAATCCGTTTCAGAAGCGACCCTGGTCGCATGGCACAAGAAGGCCGGCGATGCGGTCTCTGAAGGGGAGAATCTGGTCGATGTCGAAACCGACAAGGTGGTGCTTGAGCTGCCGGCTGCAAAGAGCGGTGTGCTTGCAAAGATCATCAAGGGGGACGGAGAAAAGGTGATGAGCCTCGAATCGATCGCGCTGATCGATACCGATATGGAGAAGATGAGTGTCGAGAAGAAGGCGGTGGAAATTCCCGCAGCGATATCGCCTTCCGTGAGAAAGCTCGCGCATGAGCTGGACGTCGATGCGGCAAGCCTGGAGGGCACCGGAAAATCCGGGCGCATCACCAAAGAAGATGTGCTGGGCGCGATGGAGAAGATCGCACAGGCGCCATTAGGTAGTAGAAAGGAAGAGCGCGTGCCGATGACGCGCATCCGCCAGCGCATCGCAGAGCGCCTGCTTGAGTCGCAGCAGAACGCGGCCATCCTCACGACTTTCAA
The DNA here is from genome assembly GCA_021782365.1 of Pseudomonadota bacterium. Classification (GTDB taxonomy): domain Bacteria; phylum Pseudomonadota; class Gammaproteobacteria; order Burkholderiales; family Gallionellaceae; genus Gallionella. The sequence goes on along the minus strand of JAJXVB010000001.1, from coordinate 40,910 downwards.
CGAAGTCAACATGCAGCCGGTGATCGACCTGCGCAACAAGTTCAAGGATGCCTTCGAGAAGAAACATGGCATCAAGCTCGGTTTCTCGAGCTTCTTCGTCAAGGCAGCCGTCTATGCGCTGCAGAAATTCCCCATCGTCAATGCGTCCGTTGATGGAACCGACATCGTGTATCACGGCTATTTCGATATAGGCGTTGCGATCGGCAGCGAGCGGGGCCTTGTCGTCCCCATCATCCGCGATGCGGACAGGCTCTCTCTTGCGGACATCGAAAGACAGATCGCAGATTTCGGCGCGCGTGCTAAGACCGGCAAGCTGACCATTGAAGAGCTGACAGGAGGTACGTTCTCGATTTCCAATGGCGGCGTGTTCGGCTCCATGCTCTCGACGCCCATCATCAATCCGCCGCAGTCCGCGATCCTTGGCATACACGCGACCAAGGAGAGGCCGGTCGTCGAGAACGGGCAGATCGTGATCAGGCCGATGAATTACCTTGCGGTCTCCTATGATCATCGCATCATAGACGGGCGCGAGGCGGTGCAGTTTCTGGTTGCGATCAAGGAAGCGCTGGAATTCCCAGGGCGTGTACTGCTGGATCTGTAGGTTGAGATAGCGCGCTGCGCAAATGATAGTCAAGCTGGTTGGGTCAGGTTTTGACGAGCTTTGCGCAGGCAAGGCCGCTCAATACGGCGCTTTCGAGCGTCGCAGGATAATCCCCCTTGGTGTAATCGCCGGCCAGAAAAAAACGGGGCAGGGGAGTTTGCTGGCCGGGACGAAAAAGATTGGGCATGCAGGCAAAGGTCGCGCGTTTTTCCGCGATCACCTTGTGCCAGAGCGGTTTGTCTTTGATGCCGAATTCTTCCGCGATCTCTTCCATGACTTTCTGCGCAAGCTCCTCGTGCGGTAAGTCTTCATGCAATCCTTCGGCGCTGATCACGGAAGCGATGAGCCCGTTCTGCCCGGATATTCTCCCCTTGTCGAACAGCCATTGGCTAAACCGCTTGTAGAGTCCCAGCATCGGATGGGGAAGTTTTGCATCTTCAGGGTATTGCAGGTAAACGGTGTGTATCGGCTGGTACGAAAGCGCATCGATCTGTTTTGCTGTTTGTTCCAGTTCTGCAACCGGTCGCATGAGTCTTGCCGCAACGGTAGGCGAGGTCGCGCAGACCACATGGCTATAATGATGTTCGCCATTTTTCGCGATGATCTTCATGCCGTTCATATGCGGTAGGATGCTTTCCACGCCGCAGGAGGTGAATATTTTTGCGCCGTGCTTTTTTGCATAGGCGGCTGCACGATCCGGAAACAGAGAAGAAAAATCGACGCGCGGCAGGAGCATGTCGCTGTCTTGACGGCTCCGGCTTAATGCATCCCTGATCACGTTCAGCATGCATTGGGCCGATGCAATGTTTACCGGCGTGTTGAGCGCGGCGATGCAAAGCGGCTCCCATAGCTTTTCAACCAGAGGTTCGCCCTGATTGTGAAGTGCTAAAAGATCGATTACCGCGATGTCCGCTTCCAGTTTGAAATGCATTTTCTTTAGATGATTCATGAAGCGGATCGCGCTTATGCGTTCATTAAGACTCAAGCCCTTTGCGCTGAGCAACGCGAAAAGAAGATGAAAGGGCGCGGGAAGCAACGGTGCCTTCAAAGAAAAATGTTCATGCAGATCGAGCTGCAACGGCATGCGCAAAAAATCCTGATCGATCTTTCCGCCCACTTTTTCGATGAGGTTCAGGGTTTCCGTGTAACAGCCGAGCAATATGTGCTGGCCGTTGTCGAGCTGTATTCCTTCGTGCAATACGCCGCGCGCGCGGCCGCCCAGTTGCTTGGCACTTTCGAACACCGTGACTTGCAGGCCTCTTTCGGCAAGCGTGACCGCCGCCGCCATGCCGGCGTACCCTGCGCCTATGATTGCGATGTTCAGCTCTTGAGCCAAGTCGTCCAGGCAAGCCAGAGCTTGCGCAAAGGGGTGAGCGAAATGCGCTCCTTCAGCACATGGCATCCGCTGGCAACAACCTCATTCAGGGTTGCGCGATAGATCGCCGCCATGATGAGGCCGGTGCGCTGGCTCTTCCGGTCAACCGAGGGAAGATGGGATAGCGCCTGCTGGTAATAGCGCTCAGCGCGCTCGATCTGGAAGGCCATCAGCTTCTGGAAATTTTCGCTCTCGTTCGCATTGAGGATGTCCGATGCCGTGACGTTGAATTGCTGCAGTTCATCCATAGGAAGATAGATGCGGTTTCGTCTTGCATCCTCGCCCACGTCGCGGATGATGTTGGTGAGCTGGAACGCGATGCCGAGATCATGCGCATATTTCAGGGTCTGCCTGTCGCTGTAACCGAAGATCTCGACCGACAGAAGGCCGACCACGGAAGCGACTCGGTAGCAGTAGAGCTGCAGCGATTTGAAATCGGGATAGCGCGGCTGATCCAGATCCATCTCCATGCCGTCTATGATCTCGAGCAGGTGCTCCTTTGCGAGGTTGAACTTTGCAGTTACAGGCACCAGCGCCAGGGCTACGGGGTGCTGAGGTTTTCCACCATATATCTCGTCAACCTGCGATCTCCACCAGTTAAGCGTGCTGCGCGCGACGTTCGAGTCCTTGCATTCGTCCACGATGTCGTCCACCTCGCGGCAGAACGCATAGAGCGCGGTGATCGCGCGGCGCTTATCCTGCGGCAAAAAGAGGAAGCTGTAATAGAAGCTCGATCCGCTGGCCGCCGCCTTTTCCTGGCAATACTGGTCTGGTGTCATGGCGTCAATAGTAAAAGGGCGCTGATTTGGCGAGCATGATAACCCAGTCCATGGGGCGCAGCACCGGGCGGTGATTGTACATGTCGTAGTTTGCAGCCTCGAGTTTGTCGAGTATGCGCATGCCGCCCGCGATGATCATGCGCATCTCGAGGCCTATCCTGCCTTTCAAGACGCTGCCCAGGGGCGAACCCTTCAGCATCAATGCCCTCGAACGGTTTACCTGGAATTTCAAAAGTCTTTTGAAATTTTCGTCGACGATCTTGCCGGCGAGCTGTTCCTCGGAGACGCCATATTCAAGCATCTCATTTTTGGGCAGATAGATGCGGCCTATCGCATAGTCCTTTTCGACATCCTGCCAGAAATTGATCAGCTGCAGGCTGGTGCAGATCGCATCCGAATAGGCAATGTTCACTTCTGTCGCTTCTTCGTAGAGATGAAGCAGCAGGTTGCCGACCGGGTTTGCCGAGCGTCTGCAGTAATCGAGAAGCTCGTCAAAATTTTCATACCGTTTCTTGACCACGTCCTGGGAGAACGCATCGAGCAGGTCAAAAAACGGCGGGAGGGGGAGATCGTGTTCCCTGATCTCTTCAGCAAGTCTCTGGAAGAGCGGCATGGAAGGTGCTTCGCCGCTCTCAATCTTCTTCAGTTCGCTGCGGAATATGTCGAGCCTTGCCAGCCTTTCTTCATTTTGAAGGTTTCCCTCGTCCGCGATGTCGTCGGCCGACCTTGCAAAGTGGTATATCGCTGCCACGGGTTTTTGCAAACGCTTGGGCAGGAGTATGGATGCAACAGGAAAATTTTCGTAATGATCGACTGGCATCAGGCAAGGTCGTTTTTGTGCAGCATGAACACATACTCATCTCCTGCCGACACATCCAGCCAGGTAAAGGGAAGGTCGGGAAATGCTTCTTCGAGAACATCCCTGTTGTGGCCGATCTCGACGATCAGGATGCCGTTGTCCACAAGGTGCTCTTTTGCATGCTGCAGAATCTTTCGGGTTGCATCCAGCCCGTCCATTCCGCTTCCCAGAGCAAGCTTTGGTTCGTGCAGATATTCTTTAGGCAGTGACGCGACCGATTTTGCATCGACATAGGGCGGGTTGCTGATGATGAGATCGTATTTTCTGCCCTTCAGGTTCTCGAAGAGATCGGTTTCGACGAGTTCTATCCTTTCATTCAGTCCATAGACATCCACGTTGCGCCTTGCGACTTCCAGCGCGTCGGTCGAGATGTCGGCCGCGTCTATTCTTGCATTCGGGAACGCTTCTGCCGCGAGGATCGCAAGGCAGCCGCTTCCGGTGCACATGTCGAGAACGGAATTCACGGAATCCGGATCTTCGACCCAGGGGGAAAGATGCTGTTGCAGAAGTTCGAAGATGAAGGAGCGCGGCACGATGGTGCGCTCGTCCACATAGAAGCGGTATTCGCCGAGATATGCCTCATGGGTGAGGTAGGCCGCAGGGATGCGCTCCTCCGCGCGCCGCCTTATGATCTCAAGGATTTCGCTTCGCTCTATAGGAGTGAGCCTTGCATCGAGGAAGGGGTCGAGGGTGTCGAGCGGCAGATGCAGTGTGTGCAGAACAAGATAGACCGCCTCGTCGTAGGCGTTGCTGCTGCCGTGCCCGAAAAAAAGCCCTGCATCGTTGAAGCGGCTCACCGCAAAGCGCAGGCAGTCTCTGACGGTGAGGAGGCTCTGCGCTGCATCTGCGAAATGTTCGCTCATGGCTTCAGCAGCAGGTTTTCAAGTGTATGCTGGTAGGCAAGTTTCAGCGGCTCTATGTCGGCCACTCCCACGCATTCGTTTAGCTTGTGTATCGTCGCATTGAGCGGCCCGAATTCGATCACCTGGGAACAGATGTCCGCGATGAAGCGCCCATCGGAAGTGCCGCCTGAGGTGGAAAGCTCCGGGATGATCCCGTAGCTCTTTTGTATCGCGCTGCTGATCGCTTCGACCAGGTTTCCCTTCGGTGTAAGGTAAGGTTTGCCGGATAGCTCCCACTCGAGATCGTAGGTCAGATTGTGTCTGTTCAGTATCTCGTGCACTCGATCCTTCAATCCCTGCTCGGTGCTTGCGGTCGAGAAGCGGAAGTTGAAAAGGATATCGACAGTGCCCGGAACGACGTTGGTCGCACCCGTTCCGCCGTTGATGTTGGAAATCTGCCATGAAGTCGGCGGAAAGTATTCGTTGCCGTTGTCCCATACAGTCGCAGCAAGCTCGGCGATCGCAGGCGCTGCCATATGTATCGGGTTTTTCACCAGATGCGGATAGGCGATATGCCCCTGTATCCCCTTGACGGTGAGTTTTCCGGAAAGCGAGCCGCGCCGTCCGTTCTTGATCATGTCGCCGACTAGCTTGTTCGAGGTGGGCTCTCCCACGATGCAATAGTCTATTTTTTCGCCGCGCGCTTTAAGCGCATCGACCACGCGCACCGTTCCGTCCACCGCGATGCCTTCCTCGTCGGAGGTGATCAGCAGCGCGATCGAACCTTGATGGTCCGGATGCATTTCTACGAAAGCCTCTATCGCGGTGATGAAGGCGGCAAGCGAGGTCTTCATGTCCGCAGCCCCCCGCCCGTAGAGCAGGCCGTCCCTGATGGTGGGCTCGAAGGGCGGGCTGAACCAGGATTCCTCGGGGCCCGACGGGACGACGTCGGTGTGGCCTGCGAATACGACCAGCGGACCGCTTTTGCCGCGCCTTGCCCAGAAGTTGTCGACGAAGCCGAAGCGCATGCGCTCGATATGAAAGCCCAGTTTTTCCAGTCTCTCTATCAGTATCTCCTGGCATCCTGCATCGTCCGGGGTGAGCGAGCGGCGGGCGATCAATGCCTTTGCGAGTTCAAGCGTTGCAGTCATGATTGGTCTTTCGATTCGAATATTTTTTCATAGGCTGCTTGATCGAAGCCGATGCAGATCAGTTTGCCATCCTTTTCCAATAGAGGGCGTTTGATCACGCTGTTCTTTCCCAGCATCAATGAAAGTGCTGAAGCGTCGTCCTTTACCTTCTGTTTTTCCTCATCGGGCAGACCGCGCCAGGTCAAACCCTTGCGGTTGATGAGATCCTCGCGTCCGACTTGATCGAGCCAGTTCTGCGCGGTCGCGGCATCCAGCCCCTTTTTCTTGAAGTCGTGGAATGCAATCTCTATGTTCTGTTCTGCCAGCCAGTCGCGCGCCTTCTTGACCGTGTTGCAATTGGGTATGCCGTAGAGCTTCATTCGGACTCATCCATTGTTCCGAGATCGATCTTGATTTCGTTGAAGCTGGATTTCGTCGTTGCCTTCGCCTCAGGCTGAGGAACGAAGGCAGGCACACTCATGGTGTTGGTGCGCTCGGAAAAGTCGATCAGCGCGGAAAGATTGCTTGCCGAATCCGCATTGCGCATCGCTTCTTCCTTGCTGATCTTGCCGGACTTGAAAAGCCTGTACAGCGCCTGCTCGAAAGTCTGTGAACCGGGAGAAACGCTCTTGTCCATCGCCTCGTGTATCTTTTCGATCTCGTCGTTCTTGATCAGGTCGGCGATCAGCGTGGTGTTCATCAGTATCTCCACGGCGGGTACGAGCTTCCCCTGGACTGTGCGCACGAGGCGTTGGGAGATCACGGCTCTCAGGCACATGGAAAGATCAGAAAGCACGCTTTGGCGCGAATCGTAGGGGAAGAAGTTCACGATGCGGTTCAATGCATGATAGCTGTTGTTCGCGTGTAGTGTGGTAAGGCAAAGATGCCCCGTCTGCGCAAAGATCAGCGCGTGTTTCAGCGTGTCTCTGTCTCTCACTTCGCCTATCATCAGCACGTCCGGCGCCTCGCGCATGCCGAAGGAAAGCGCATTTTCGTAGTTTTGCGTGTCGGTGCCGAGCTCACGCTGGTTCACGATGGATTTTTCATGCCTGAAGATGTATTCGATGGGATCCTCTACCGTCAGGATGTGGCCGGTCTGGGTCAAATTGCGGTGCTGTATCATCGCGGCAAGCGTTGTCGATTTGCCGGATCCGGTAGCCCCGACGACCAGAACCAGCCCGCGCTTTTCCATGATCAGGGACTTCAAGACACTGGGCAGGTGGAGCTCGGCGATATCATCGATCGCGCCCTTGACATAGCGGATGACCATCGCGATGTCGCCGCGCTGCCGGAAGATGTTGACCCGGAAACTGCCAAGCTGATCGGCCCGATAGGAGAAGTTGATCTCCATGCTGTTCTCGAATTGCAGCATCTGCTTGGAGTTCATCATCTCGTAGGCGATGCGCTTGATCACTTCAGGGGTCAGGACCTGAGAATTGACCGGGCTCGCAACACCGTCTATCTTGATGTTGACAGGCGCGCCTACCGAAAAGAACAGGTCTGATGCCTGCCTCTCGGCGGCGAGCTTAAGCAGGGGGGTGACGAGCATGTTGATCTCCTTCTTAATAACAGGATAGAGGATTGTGGATTGAGGAGATTAGACTTGGCTCAATCCTGTTACAAGATACACTCAATCCTCAGTCCTGATCTTCGATCCTGCATTAGATGCCGCGCAGAAGTTCGTTGATGCCGACCTTGGAGAGCGTCTTTGCATCGACCTTCTTCACGATCACCGCGCAATAAAGGCTGTATTTCCCGTCGGCAGAGGGCAGGCTGCCGCTTACGACGACAGAGCCTGCAGGCACTCGCCCATACATGATTTCACCGGTTTCGCGGTCGTATATCTTTGTGCTTTGTCCGATGAACACGCCCATGGAGACCACCACGTTATCCTCCAGTATCACGCCTTCGACGATCTCGGATCTTGCGCCGACAAAACAGTTGTCGCCGATGATGGTCGGATTGGCCTGAACGGGTTCCAGCACCCCGCCAATTCCCACCCCTCCCGAGAGATGCACGTTCTTGCCGATCTGCGCGCAGGATCCCACGGTAGCCCAGGTGTCCACCATTGTGCCTTCATCGACATACGCTCCTATGTTTACATAGGAAGGCATCAGCACCACGTTCTTCGCGATATAGGCGCCCTTGCGCGCCGCTGCGGGAGGCACCACTCGAAAACCGCCTTCGCGGAAATCGCGGCTGTTGTAGTCGGCGAATTTCGAAGGCACCTTGTCGTAATAGTTGGTGAAACCGCCCTTGATGAATGCATTGTCTTCGAGGCGGAAGGAGAGCAGCACAGCCTTTTTGAGCCACTGATGCGTGACCCAGTCGCCATCCACCTTTTCGGCAACGCGAAGCTTTCCCTTGTCCAGCTGCTCGAGAACGGTGCCGACCGCTTCCTTCAACTGCGCATCCGCGTTGCGCGGGGTGATTTCGGCGCGCCTTTCAAAGGCGGATTCGATGATTTGCTGTAACTGATCCATGTTATTTCCTAGTTGTAGTTTAATGATTGCTAGCCGCGCTTGCAGTATGTTGCAATTCTTGTTGCGGCTTCCAGGGTTTCATCCACGCTTGCAACGAGCGCCAGGCGCACGAAATTCTCCCCCGGATTCAAGCCTTGCGAGCTTCTTGCAAGGAAGCTGCCCGGCAGCACGGTCACATTATAATCGCGATAAAGATCGAGCGCGAAGGCCGTGTCAGGGACCGGAGTCCTGGCCCAGAAATAGAATCCCGCATCAGGCAGAGAGACGGGCAGGACATCCTTGAGTATCTCGGCTACTCGGGAGAATTTTTCCGCATAAAGCCTGCGGTTCTCCATCACATGTGCCTCGTCGTTCCATGCGGCGATGCTCGCCTCCTGTATCGCGGGGTTCATCGCGGATCCGTGATAGGTGCGGTAGAGCGCAAATTTTTCGATCACCTTCGCATCGCCTGCGACGAAGCCCGAGCGCATGCCCGGCACATTGGAGCGCTTCGAGAGGCTGGAGAAGACCACGAGGTTCTTGTAGTCATGCCGCCCAAGCTTATGCGCCGCCTGAAGCGCGCCAAGAGGGGCATCCCCCGTATAGATCTCGGAATAGCATTCGTCGGATGCGATGACAAAGCCGTAGGCATCCGACATCTCGAATAGCATCTTCCATTCTTCCAGCGGTATCACCTTGCCAGTCGGGTTTCCGGGAGAGCAGACATAGATCAGCTGGGTGCGCTTCCATATGTCTTCCTTCAGTTGATGGAAGTTGAGCGAAAAGTTGTCGCCTGGCAGCGTGTTAAGGAAATACGGTGTTGCGCCGGCGAGGAAGGCTGCTCCTTCGTAGATCTGATAGAAGGGATTGGGGCAGACGACGGCGGGGTTTTCCCGAGTCCTGTCGATCACGGTCTGGGCGAATGAAAAAAGCGCCTCGCGGCTGCCGTTGACCGGCAGCACCTGTGTCCTGGGGTCGGGCTTTGGAATCCCGTAGCGCTTCTCAAGCCAGTCAGCGATCGCGCTGCGCAGCGCGTCGGATCCTGCCGTTGTGGGATAATTCGCAAGCCCTCCGAGGTTTTTGACCAATGCGTCCAGGATGAACTGCGGCGTTGCATGCTTGGGTTCGCCGATGGAGAGGCTGATCGGCCTAAGGCCCTGATTAGGCTTGACGTCGCGAAACAGGCTAGCCAGTTTCTGGAAAGGGTAGGGCTGAAGGCGTGAGAGATCAGGATTCATTGCGTCGGGTTGTCTTGAAACAGCGCGCATTATAAAGGGCTAAGCGGTGTCATCAAAACAAAATATCATGCCAATCGCGGGAATTTTGAGCGGCGCCCTGGTGTGGGGGCTGATCTGGTATCCCTACCGCATGCTGCAGGCAGCCGGCATCACAGGCCCGGAATCCACGCTCGTCACTTATCTCTTCGCGATGCTGGCAGGCGCATTCATGCTTCCACGCGTGTTGAGGGAATTGCCCAAGGCGGGATGGTGGGGAGGGCTTCTGGTGCTATCCGCAGGCTGGGCGAACTTCGGCTATGTGCTTGCAATGCTGCACGGAGAAGTGATGCGCGTGCTGCTGCTTTTCTATCTTGCGCCCGTCTGGACCGTCCTTTTTTCCTACTGGATATTGGGCGAGCGTCTGAATCGCTACGGTTATTCCGTGATCGCGCTGTCCTTGTGCGGCGCCTTCATCATGCTCTGGGAGCCGAAACTGGGCATGCCGTTTCCCAGAAACCCTTCTGAATGGATAGGCATGTCCGCAGGCGTGGGTTTTGCGCTGTCGAACGTGGTTTCGCGTCGGGCAATGCATCTTAGCGTCGAGGCGAAATCGGTGAGCATCTGGTTTGGCACCGCAGCGCTCACTGCGCCTCTGATATGGTGGCAGGGAGACTGGGGGCTCTGGCATGCTGATGCGATTTCCTGGACAGAGCTAGGTTTGCTGGGAGTGGCCTTGTGCGCCTGCAGCTTTGCCGTGCAATACGGCGTGAGTCATATGCCGGCCAACCGGGCGACATTGCTATTTCTGTTCGAGCTGGTGGTCGCGGCCATTGCATCGTATTTTCTGGCGGGAGAAGAGCCTGGTCTTCGCGAATGGACAGGCGCCGTGCTGATCGTGTCGGCGAGTCTGCTTTCCGGCAGGCTCTATGCGGAAGAAGATCAGGACAGGAAGTCCATCGATCCAGAATAATATTTGTAGGTGTTCCGTCCGGCTTCTTTTGCGCGATACATGGCCTTATCCGCAGAATTGATCAGGCTCGTTATCTCCTGGGCGTCAAGAGGATAGAATGCGATTCCTACGCTCGCAGAAACGTGATATCCGGTTTCGTCGTTGATGAAGTAGAACGGACTTTTTAGCCTGTTCACGATTTCACTCGCGATGCGCTGGGTCTGCTCAGAGTCTTCCAGCTCGGGCAGGATGATTGCGAATTCATCCCCTCCCAGGCGCGCAACCGTATCCGTCTCGCGCACGCAGCCTGATATGCGCTGTCCGGCCTCCATCAGCAGCGCATCGCCGTTGGCATGGCCAAGCTTGTCGTTGATTTCCTTGAAGTGATCGAGGTCGATGTAGAACAGCGCAAGGGGCAGCTTTTTGCGATCCGCGATCTTGATGGCCATCGCAAGCCTGTCCTGAAACAAACGCCTGTTGGGCAGGTTGGTCAGCGGATCATAGTTGGCCTGCCAGTATATCAGCTCGTCCTTCTGCTTCTTCTCGGTGATGTCAGAAAATTGCGCCACATACCGGTACACGCTGCCGTCGTCGTTGCGCAGGGCGATGATGTTGGCAAACTTGGCATAAAGCGAACCGTCTCGGCGCTTGTCCCAGAGTTCTCCCTGCCAGTGATCCTCATCCTGGATCTTTTGCCACATCTGCTGGTAGAACTTATCATCGTGCAGGCCGGATTTCATGATCCTCGGATTCCTTCCTATCACCTCTTCAGGCGGGTAGCCGGTCAGCCGGGTGAATGCAGGATTGACATCCGTGATGAGGTTGTTCTCATCCGTCACGATGATCGCGTCCGCATTCGATTCATAGATGGATTTCGCAAGCCTCATCGATTGCTCGGAATTGAACAAGACTTCAGACATGCGATTGAAGGTGCCTGTGAGTACGCCGACTTCATCCTGGTTCCTGTTTTCCTTGACAGGCACGAACTGAGCGGTGCTGCCCGTCTTTTTCATCACTTCCATGGACGACTTCAGGCTGGTGAGCGGGCGTATCAAACGGCGTATCAGGCGCCGGGTCGAAAAATACATCATGAGCTGCAGAAGCAATTGCCCTATCCAGAGCTCTACCCTGGCTTTCCTGATCGCGCTGAAGTCCTGTGTCATGTCGATCGTGATGCTGGCCGCACCATTCACCGAACCCGGTTTTACGTGATGGCAGGAAAGGCAATTTGTGCCGCGAAAGTTGGTGCTCACGACGAAAGGCACGACCGTGCGCAAAGATGAGGATCGACGGTCCAGCTTGAACTGTGTCTGCTTCGTGCCGATCGCGAGATTGTCGAGTTCGTCGATGGCCTGTTCCTCTGGCAGGCCTTTGCCGAACTGATCCTGAACCTGCTTTGCGCGTATGATGCGGACTTCCTTCATGCGTTCGGATTCGCTCATCTTTCTTATGAGCAGCTTGCGGTTTTCGGGATTCGAGATCATGCCGGTCACCATCAGCATGTTCATGCCGTTGATGATGCCGTCGGCAGAGACGATGGCGCGCCTTTTTGCGCCATCCAGCACTTCAGCCTTGAAGTTCTGGATCACCCAGATATGGGCCAGGGACAGGACGATGGCCAGCATCAACTGAATGGGTATGTTCAGCTTAGTCGCCAGGTCCAACGAGCGCCACCAGTTTTTCATTGCATCAGTTCAGCTAATAGAATGGCGGATGATACCTTAATTGCCGCTGGGCTAAAACTGGAACGACCAGGACTACGCCACGGTGACGTTGGGGGAAATGTATACGTCCTGTATCGCGTTCAGCAATTGAATGCCTTCTTTCATCGGCTTCTGGAACGCCTTTCTGCCAGAGATCAGCCCCATGCCGCCAGCGCGCTTGTTGATCACGGCGGTGCGCACTGCCTGGTGCAGATCGTCATGGCCTGATGCTCCGCCCGAGTTGATCATGCCCACGCGCCCCATGTAGCAGTTCGCGACCTGGTAGCGCACGAGATCCACGGGATGGTCAGATGTCAGCGATGAATATACCTTTTCGTTGGTCTTGCCGAACTTGATCGCCTTGTAGCCGCCATTGTTTTCACTCATCTTCTGCTTGATGATGTCGGCATTGATGGTTGCGGCCAAGTGATTGGCCTGGCCTGTCAGGTCGGAAGACAAATGGTAATCGATGCCGTCCTGCTTGAATGCGGGATTCCTGAGATAGGCCCAGAGCACGGTCGCCATGCCTAATTCGTGCGCGCGCTCGAACGCCTCAGAGACTTCCTGTATCTGGCGTCTGGACTCGTTCGATCCGTAGAACACCGTTGCGCCCACTGCAGCGGCGCCCATGTCGAATGCCTGGTCGACACTTGCAAAAAGCGTCTGGTCGTATTTGTTGGGGTAGGTGAGCAGTTCGTTGTGATTGATCTTCACGATGAAAGGGACCCTGTGGGCATAGCGGCGCGAAACCGAGGAAAGCACGCCCAGCGTGGAGGCCACACCGTTGCATCCTCCCTCGATCGCGAGCCTTACGATGTTTTCCGGATCGAAGTACAGGGGATTGGGCGCGAAGGAGGCGCCGCCCGAATGCTCCACTCCCTGGTCGACCGGAAGCAGTGAGAGATATCCGGTGTTTGCGAGCCTGCCGTGGCCGAAGAGTCTTTGCAGACTGCATAGAACGGAAGGCTTCCTGTCCTTGACCGATACCACGCGGTCCAGATAATCAGGGCCGGGAAGGTGCAGCGTTTCTCGGGGCATGCCGATACAGCGGTGGTTCAGCAGATATTCAGCCTCGTCAGCGAGCAGTTGCACGATATCGGTCATGTTGGCGCTCCAGGGGTTTACATGCTATTCAAACTCAAATCGGCTCATAAGCCATTAGGCATGAGCTGATTTTTGCTAGGGCGATTCCGATTTTCATTCCAACATGAGCGAGTAATTCGGCGTGTATAATTTCATGCAGTTCATTACGAGGTTATGAAAAATGTCTGTGATCGGCACACCATTGAGCGCTACGGCCACCCGCGTCATGCTTTTGGGTTCGGGAGAGCTGGGCAAGGAAGTCATCATCGCGCTGCAGCGCCTGGGCATCGAAACCATCGCGGTGGACCGCTATCCGGATGCGCCTGGCCACCAGGTCGCCCATCGCTCTCACGTCATCAACATGGCCGATGGCGACGCTTTGCGGGCTTTGATAGAAAAGGAAAGGCCGGATCTGATCGTGCCCGAGATCGAAGCCATCGCAACCGACATGCTGGGTAAAATCGAAAGCGAAAAGATCGCCAAGGTGATTCCCACCGCTCGCGCAACCCAGCTCACCATGAACCGTGAAGGCATACGCAGGCTTGCCGCAGAGACGCTGAAGCTTCCGACATCCCCCTATCGTTTTGCAGACAGCCTCGATGAGATGCGCGCCGCCATCGATGAGATCGGCTATCCTTGCATCATAAAGCCTGTGATGTCCTCATCCGGCAAGGGGCAGTCCAGGGTCGACGGGCCATCAGGGGTCGAGGCGGCTTGGAATTATGCGGCAAGCGGCAGCCGGGTGAACCAGGGCAGGGTGATCGTCGAAGGCATGATCCATTTCGATTATGAGATCACAGAGCTCACCGTGCGCGCGATGGGCAAGGACGGCAAGGTGGAGACGCACTTCTGCGAGCCCATAGGCCATGTGCAGGTGCAAGGCGATTATGTAGAGAGCTGGCAGCCGCAAAGAATGACGCCGCTTGCGTTGCAGCGCGCGCGGGACATTGCGGAAAAGGTGACGGGAAATCTTGGCGGGCTTGGCCTTTTCGGCGTGGAGCTTTTCGTCAAGGGAGATGAGGTCTGGTTCTCCGAGGTCAGCCCGCGCCCGCATGACACGGGCATGGTCACGATGTGCTCGCAGGTGCAGAATGAATTCGAACTGCATGCGCGCGCAATACTCGGGCTGCCCGTCAACACTGCGCTGCGCGAGCCTGGTGCATCCGCCGTGATCTATGGGCAGCTAGAGGAAAAGGGCATCGCCTTCGAGGGGGTGAATGACGCCTTGCGCGTGCCCAATAGCGACATAAGGTTGTTCGGCAAGCCCGAGTCCTTCGTGCGTCGCCGCATGGGGGTTGCACTGGCAACCGGAAAGGACACCGATGAGGCGAGATCGCGGGCCAAGCTTGCGGCGAGCCTCGTCAAGCCGGTCAAGGCATGATCCTCTCCCTGCACCATGTGAGCTTCCTGTGCTCAGACCTGAAAGCCTCCCGCGCGTTTTACGAGGGCGTGCTGGGCTTGAAGGTCAATTCAAGCCGGCCTGCATTGAGCTTTGACGGGATATGGTATGACCTGGCAGGAAACCAGCAGATACATTTGATGGTGCTGCCAAATGTGGAGGAAGGTCTCAAGCGGCCTCCCCATGGCGGGCGGGATCGCCATGTCGCGCTGAAAGTCTCGGACATGCAGAGGCTGATAGCCAGGCTCGACGAGGCCGGGATTTCCTATAGTCTCAGTCAGTCCGGAAGAGGCGCACTTTTCTGCCGCGACCCGGACCAGAATGCACTGGAATTCATCGCGGATTGAACGTGCAGCAACTCACCCCAAGGATTTGGTACAAAGAGGCCTGCGAGAAAGCCGGCCTCATCAGCGATGATGCGCAGGCCATGGCCATCGAGGAGCTGGAAACGCTATGGCAGCAGCTCGTCGAATTCAAGAAGAAGCGCGATGGATTTTTGGGACGCAGCCTGCTTAGCCCAAGGGTGCCTCAGGGGCTGTACATCTGGGGTGGGGTGGGGAGAGGCAAGACTTTCCTGATGGACGGATTTTATCAATGCCTTCCATATCGACGCAAACGCCGATTGCACTTTCACCAGTTCATGAGTGAAGTGCATGCCGAGATGAAGCGGCTTTCAAGCCTTCCCGACCCCTTGATGGCGGTAGCCTGCGACATGGCGGATGCAGTCCGCCTGCTTTGCCTCGACGAATTCCATGTGGACGATATCGCCGATGCGATGATTCTGGGGAGGCTATTGAGCGCCCTTTTCAAACGCGGCGTGGTGCTGCTCGTCACTTCCAACCAGTCTCCCGACGAGCTCTATCCCAACGGACTGCAGCGGCAGAATTTCCTGCCTGCCATCGATCTCTTGAAACGCGAGCTCAAGATATTGCATTTCAATGGCAACAGGGATTACCGCATGCAGCACATGCTGCGAGACCCGTTTTTTTTCGATAAGCCTGAAGACCTTGGTCGCATGGAGACTATGTACCAGCGCCTGACCAAGGGAGAGGAAGATATAGGTTCAGGTTTCATCCCGGTGGTTCGCGCAACACATCACACCGCGTGGTGCGAATTCAAAAAGCTTTGCGGAGGAAATTTCGACCAGTCGGATTATCTCGAGATCGCAAGGCGCTATTCAATGCTTTTCCTCTCGGGCGTGCCGCGCATGACGAAGGACAACAAGGATCAGGAGAAGCGCTTTGTCTGGCTGATAGACGTGCTGTATGACGAGAGAGTCAAGCTCGTTGCAAGCTATGCGGCGCCCCCTGAAGAATTGTTTGCAGAGAGGGACGATGAGTCACAACGCATCGTCTCTCGCCTGATGGAAATGCAGACACGCCGTTATCTCGAGCTTCCGCATCGCTCGAAGAGCGATGGGTGATTCATCTTTCCATGCGCAGTGACGCTATCTGCGAGATCGCCATTCTTGCGGTCTCCTCTATGCTCTGCCCGCAGCCGTTCACGGTCACTTCAGGAGAGATAGGCGCCTCGTAAGCGCTGTCTATCCCCGTCATGTTGGCTAGCTGGCCGGCTCTGGCCTTCTTGTAAAGGCCCTTCACATCGCGCGATTCGCAAACTTCGAGCGGTGTGCTCACATAGACTTCGACAAAATTACCATGGCCCACTATGCCTCTGGCCATCTCGCGTTCCTGACGGAAAGGCGAGATGAAGGCGGTCATCACCACCAGGCCTGCATCCATCATCAGCTTGGAGACTTCGGTGATTCTGCGGATATTTTCGACGCGGTCTTCATCCGAGAATCCAAGATCCCGGCTCAAGCCGCCGCGCACATTGTCGCCATCGAGTATATAGGTGCGGTATCCATTCTCGTGCAGGATCACTTCCATCGCATTGGCGATGCTGGATTTTCCAGCACCCGACAGTCCTGTGAGCCAGATCACCTGGCCCTTGTGCCCGTTCAGCCTTTCACGGTGTTCACGCCTGATGTTAAGCGCTTGCTGGAAAATGTTCTGTCCGCCCATTGTTACTCCGAATTTTAGTTGTCCGATGGATATTACACCGAGCGTCAGCCGCGCGCATCTCCCCAGTGCAGCGGCACGTTTTCCTCTCCTAGGTAGTGCACGTCTCCGTTGCGTTTGACGCAATACTGGCTGGAGATGATCATCTCGCTCAGCTCCTGGTTGGCGCTGATCCTCACGTATTCGGAAAGGATGCAGCGCTCGAGCCGGGCTTTGGAGCGTATGTGGCTGCCATGACCTATCCATGCGGGGCCTGTGATGATCGCGCCCTGTTCTATCTTCACGTTGGAGCCGATATAGACCGGGCCTGTGATCTTGACGCCAGGCTCGATGGAGGTGTTGAGACCTGCCCATACGCCGGGCTGAATTTCCCTGCCTGGCATGCCCATCAGATCGACCTCGCCGCGCAGCACGCGCTGCGACACTTCCCAGTAATCGGTCAGGCGTCCGATGTCTATCCAGTTGAAATCGCGGTTTTGCGCAAAGAAGGGCAGATTCTCTTTCACGAGCAACGGAAAAAGGTCGTTGCCGATGTCGAACACTTTTCCGGATGGCACAAGGTTCAACACATCGGGCTCGAAGATGTAGATGCCGGTGCTGGCCTGCGTGGACTTGGCTTCCTCGGGCTGGGGTTTTTCCTGGAAGGATTCGACCTGTCCATTCTTGTCGGTCACGACCACGCCATAATTCTTGGTCTGCTCAAGCGGCACATCGAGCGTGACCACGCTGGCCAATGCCCCCTTGCTCTTGTGCTCCGAAAGGGCTGACTCGATGTCGAGATCGATGATCGCATCGCCGCATACCACTAAAGTGGTTTCATCGAAGAAGCCGCCAAAATCCTGGATTTTCTTCATGCCTCCCGCAGAGCCCATCGGCTTCGGGACGATCTCTCCGTGCTCTCGCAATCCTTCGAATGAATAGCCTATGTTCACGCCCCAGCTGCTGCCATCGCCGAAATAGCTCTCGATCTGGGCGTGGTTGAAAGCCACGTTGATCATGATGTCGACGACCCCGTGTCTTGCCATGTGCTCGATCAGATATGCCATCACGGGCTTGCCCAGAATGGGGATCATGGGCTTGGGCAGATTCTTGGTCAGGGGCCTGATGCGCGTTCCCTGGCCTGCAGCCAGTATCATCCCTTTTGCCATTTCTTTCCTTTCAAATCATGCAAAGCAGTCGGCTTCTGCGAGAAGTTTTCCCTGCAGATCCTTCGCAGACAAAGCCGGGGCGGATTGCAAACGCCAGTCTATTTTCAGGGCAGGATCGTCCCAGCGTATCGAGCGTTCGAATTCCGGCATCCAGTAGTCTGTCGTTTTGTAGAGAAACTCGGCGGATTCGGAAAGCACGACGAAGCCGTGCGCAAATCCTTCCGGTATCCAGAACATGCGCTTGTTGTCGGAGGAGAGTTCGACTGCGACATGCCTGCCAAAGGTGGGGGAGCTCCTGCGTATGTCCACTGCGACATCGAGCACCGTCCCTTGCACAACCCGCACCAGCTTTCCTTGAGGATGCTGAATCTGGTAGTGCAAGCCTCGCAGCACGTTCTTCACCGACCTGGAGTGGTTGTCCTGGACGAAGTCGACATCTCGCCCTGTCAGTTCCGCAAACTTCTTCCTGTTGAAGCTCTCATAGAAGAAACCGCGCTCATCGCCGAACACCCTGGGCTCGATGATCAACAGGCCAGGAATCTCCGCTGCTATCGCTTTCATGCATTTTCCCTCAATACCTGCATCAGATAGGCGCCGTAGCCGCTCTTGATCAAAGGAGCGGCCAATTTCTCCAGCTCTTCTGCGTCGATGAACCCGTTCTTGAAAGCGATCTCTTCCGGGCAGGCGATCTTCAATCCCTGGCGTTGCTCGATGATCTGTATGAACTGGCTTGCTTCGAGCAGCGACTCGTGAGTGCCGGTGTCTAGCCACGCAAAGCCCCGCCCCATGGTCTCGACCGACAATCTGCCTCGTTCGAGATAAGTCCTGTTGACGTCCGTGATTTCAAGTTCGCCTCGCTGGGATGGCTTGAGGTTGGCCGCGATATCGATCACGTCGTTGTCGTAAAAATAAAGCCCGGTGACGGCAAAGTTCGATTTCGGCTTGAGCGGCTTTTCTTCGAGCGATACGGCGCGGCCTGTCCTGTCGAATTCCACAACGCCATAGCGCTCGGGATCATGCACATGGTAGGCGAAAACCGAGGCGCCTTCAGTGCGCCTGGCCGCATCCTGGAGCTGGCTCTGAAAATCGTGTCCGTAGAAGATGTTGTCTCCTAGCACCAAGGCCGATGGATCGGAGCCTATGAATTCCCGCCCTATGATGAAAGCCTGCGCCAGGCCGTCGGGTGAAGGCTGGACGGCGTATTGCAGGTTCAGTCCCCATGCGTGCCCGTCCCCAAGAAGCCGCTCGAAGCGCGGGGTGTCCTGTGGGGTCGAGATGATCAGGATATCCCTTATTCCTGCGAGCATCAGCGTGGACAGGGGATAGTAGATCATCGGCTTGTCATAAACCGGAAGGAGTTGCTTGGATACGGCGAGTGTCACGGGGTGAAGCCTCGTGCCCGAACCGCCTGCGAGGATGATGCCCTTGCGTTTGATCATGATTGTTTCTCCAGCACTTCGGTCAGCATGCGCTCGACACCGGTTTGCCAATCCGGTAGATGCAAATCGAAAGCGGCTTGCAGTTTTTTTGTATTCATTCGCGAATTGCTCGGGCGCCTGGCCGGGGTCGGGAAGGCGCTGGTCGGCACGGCCTCTATCGTTTGGGCTTTAAGGGTAATACCTTTTTGCCTTGCGAAATCGATCACGAAATTCGCATAGCCGTGCCATGTGACTTCGCCACCTGCAACAAGATGATAAAGCCCCGAGATGTCGGAATTGTGTCTTGCCATGCGTAGCGCATGAGCCGTGACATCGGCGAGCAGATCGGCCCCGGTCGGAGAGCCTGTCTGGTCGTCGATTATTTTTAGGGTTTCCCGCTCCTGAGCCAGGCGCAGCATGGTCTTTGCGAAATTGCCGCCACGCGCGGCATACACCCAGCTTGTACGGAAGATGAGGTGACGGCATCCCGACTGAACAATGCTTTGCTCACCTTCCAGCTTGGTTTTCCCATAGACATTCAGCGGGCCTGTCGGGTCGGATTCGACCCAGGGCTGGCTTCCGCTTCCGTCGAAGACATAGTCTGTCGAGTAATGAACGAGCCAGGCATTAAGCCTCCTTGCTTCCTCTGCCAGCACAGCAGGGGCCGCCGCATTGATGGTCCTTGCAAGATCGGGTTCGCTCTCGGCGCGGTCCACTGCGGTATGAGCCGCTGCATTGACGATGATGTCGGGCGCCACTTGGCGGACCGTTTCGGAAATTCCCACAAGATCGGTGAAGTCTCCGCACAGGTTTTCGGAATGGGAATCCAGCGCGACCAGTTCTCCAAGAAAGGAGAGGCTGCGCTGCAGCTCCCAGCCTACCTGGCCGTTCTTCCCGAACAGCAGGATTTTCATCGGGCGCGCCCCGCGTAATTCTTCTCTACCCACTGCCTGTAGTTGCCGGACAACACATTGTTCACCCATGCCTGGTTGTCCAGATACCACTGCACCGTCTTGCGTATGCCGGTCTCGAAGGTTTCGGCAGGTTTCCAGCCGAGCTCCCTCTCTATCTTGTGCGCGTCGATCGCATAGCGCCTGTCGTGGCCGGGGCGGTCAACAACAAAAGCAACCTGTTCGCGATAGGGTTTCCCGTCGCTTCTGGGTTGCAGCTCGTCGAGCAAGCTGCATACCGTATGAACGATATCGATATTGGCCTTCTCGTTCCAGCCGCCGATGTTGTATACCTCGCCTGGCTTTCCCTTTTCCAGCACGCGGCGTATCGCGCTGCAGTGATCCTTCACATACAGCCAGTCCCTGATCTGCTGGCCGTCGCCGTAGACCGGGAGGCTCTTGCCGGCAAGCGCATTGACGATCATCAGAGGGATCAGTTTTTCGGGAAAATGATATGGACCGTAATTGTTCGAGCAGTTGGTCGTCAAAACCGGAAGCCCGTAGGTGTGGTGATAGGCGCGCACCAGATGGTCGCTCGCGGCCTTGCTCGCGGAATAAGGGCTGTTAGGCTCATAGCGGTGGGCTTCCGTGAACGCCGGGTCATCCTTGGAGAGCGAGCCATACACTTCATCGGTCGAGACATGCAGAAAGCGGAAGCTTGCCTTTTCAGGCTCCGGAAGAGCGGACCAGTATATTCTGACGGCCTCAAGAAGATGGAAGGTGCCGACGACATTGGTATTTATGAAATCTTCAGGGCCATGTATGGACCTGTCCACATGCGATTCAGCCGCAAAGTTCACGATCGCCCTCGGACGGTGCTTGGAGAGCAGGCTTGAAACCAGCGCCTTATCCCCGATGTCGCCATGCACGAAGATGTGACTGGGATTGTCCTTTAGCGATGCGAGATTCTCAAGGTTTCCCGCATAGGTCAGTTTGTCGAGATTGACGACCGCCTCATCGCTATGAGTAAACCAGTCAAGAACGAAATTCGAACCGATGAAACCTGCGCTGCCCGTCGTTAAGATCATAGGGTTCCCTAAAATTTTTCGAATCTAGCTCAGTCCTTGCCGAAAAGATCGCGGCTGTATATCTTATCGGTGACGTCTTTCAGGTCCTCTGTTATGCGGTTGGTGACGATGACGTCGGCCTCCTTCTTGAATTGTACAAGATCGTTCACCACTCTGGAGCGATAAAACTCCGGCTCCTTGAGCGCGGGCTCATACACGATGACCTCGATTCCCTTGGCCTTGATGCGTTTCATGATGCCCTGGATGCTGCTTGAGCGAAAATTGTCCGAGCCGCTCTTCATAACGAGGCGGTGGATGCCGACGACTCTGGGATTGCGCTTCAGGATATCGAAGGCGATGAAGTCCTTGCGCGTCGTGTTCGATTCGACGATCGCATGGACCAGGTTCTGCGGCACATCCTGGTAATTCGCGAGCAGCTGTTTGGTGTCCTTGGGAAGACAGTAGCCGCCGTAGCCAAAGGACGGGTTGTTGTAATGGTCGCCGATGCGAGGATCCAGGCAGACGCCCTGTATGATCTGCCTTGTATCCAGGCCGTGTGTGGCTGCATAGGTGTCCAGCTCGTTGAAGTAGGCGACCCGCATCGCAAGGTAGGTGTTGGCAAAGAGCTTGATCGCCTCGGCCTCGGTCGAATCGGTATACAAAACGGCGATGTCCTGCTTGATCGCACCCTGCTTCAGAAGGTTTGCAAACACTTCTGCGCGCGCAGAGCGCTCACCCACGACAATGCGCGATGGATGCAGGTTGTCGTATAGCGCCCGACCCTCGCGCAGGAATTCGGGCGAGAAGATGAGATTGTCGCAGTTGAATTTCGCGCGGGCCTTGATCGTATAGCCGACGGGTATGGTGGATTTGATGATCATCACGGCCTTGGGGTTGATGCTCAACACATCCTTTATCACCGATTCGATCGAGCTCGTATTGAAGTAATTGGTCTCTGGGTCGTAGTCGGTCGGTGTTGCGATGATCACGTAATCGGCGCCCTCATAGGCTACTCGCTTGTCAAGCGTTGCGCGGAAATCGAGTTTTTTGTGCTTGAGAAAGTCCTCGATTTCCACGTCTTCTATGGGAGACTGCTTGCGGTTAAGCATCTCGACCTTTTCGGGGACGATGTCGACTGCAACGACTTCATTGTGTTGCGAGAGCAGAATGGCATTGGAGAGGCCGACATAGCCGGTACCGGCGATTGCGATTTTCATTTTTATGCTTTCAGGTTTTAAGCGCTCATTATTGAAAGTCTAGCGGGACTCGCAGGCAGCGTCAAAACTTGTCCCGCCATGCGCGCAAGGCGGCAAATGCGGATTCCTCGTCGGTTGCATCGTATCCCATCCGTTTCAGGCTATGAAGAATCGCGGGCTCCTTGCAGCGCAGGAAAGGGTTTGTGGCAAGTTCAATCTCCATCGTGAAGGGGACGGTGGACTGGTTGGCTGCGCGCTTCTCAGCCGTTTTTATGACGCGATCAGCAACATCCGGATTGTCCGGATCGCATACTTTGGCAAAGCGCAGATTGGAGGCCGTGTATTCGTGGGCGCAGTAAACCAGCGTTGAGGGGGGCAGACTTGCAAAGCGCTGCAGGGAAAGGAATAGCGCTTTCACGCTGCCCTCGAAGTTGCGCCCGCAACCTGCGCCAAAAAGCACATCCCCGCAGAAGAGTATGGCAGGAGCGGATGAATGATAGGCGATATGGTCGTCGATATGGCCTGGAACTTCCATGATGTCGAAAGTCAGCCCGAACTCTTCAAGGCTTAGTTTTTCGCCTTCCTTCAGATCATGGGTGATGTGAGGATTCTTCATATGCTGACGCCCATACACCGGCACGTTGTATACTGCGCGCAATTCTTCGATGCCGCCGACATGGTCATCGTGGCGATGCGTGCAGAGGATGCCTGTGAGTTTAACGTCGTGCTGGGCAAGCCATGAAAGCACTGGCGTTGCATCCCCGGGATCCACCACGACAGCGTGTTTGTCGTTATGTATGGTCCATATGTAATTGTCTTCAAAGGCGGGAATGGCGACGATGTCGTACATGATTTAAAGAATGGAATTTATGTGAGCCCTGATTGTAAATCAACAGCAGAAAGTTTGAGCGAATGGTTTTCTTCCGAGCAGGGCTGCTATGTTCTTGAACGCGAATATGCCTGGTTCGACAAGACAGTGAACGACATCTTCGGCTATAACGCGCTGCAGCTGGGCCTGCCGGAACAGGATTTTTTGAGAAACAGCCGGATACCCTTGCGCTTCAGCGGGGCAGACCAGGCTGGCGCCGCTGTTAAAATGTGCGGCGGCGAACTGCCCATTGCGACTTCAAGCCTCGATTTGCTGCTGCTGCCCCACATGCTGGAATTCGGCCAGCAGCCCCATGCCATATTGCGCGAAGTCGAGCGCGTGCTGATGCCTGAAGGAAGCCTTCTGATCAGCGGCTTCAATCCCCACAGCCTCTGGGGAGTGTACCGGGCACTGGGAAGGAGAAGCGGCTACCCCTGGTGCGGACGCTTCATCGCGCTATCAAGAATCAAGGATTGGCTTGCCCTTTTGGGCTTCGAGATGGCCGGTGGCAGATTCGCCGTTTATGCGCCGCCCTTTGACCAGAGAAGATGGCTGGAGCGCAGCGACTTCATGGAGGCAGCCGGCGACAGGTGGTGGGCGGTGAGCGGAGGGGTGTATTTCGTGCATGCGATAAAGCGCGTTCCAGGAATGCGCCTGATCAAGCCCAAGTGGAACGAGAGTCTTGTGAGGAAGCTTTTGCCGGTGGCGCCCAAGCTCAACCAGCCGCGTTCTGGTTGCCAGAGCATGGCAGAGGATTTCGATATGCGAACGCAATGGAAATTGTAGACATATTTACGGATGGCGCATGCAAGGGCAATCCCGGAGTAGGGGGATGGGGCGCTTTGCTGCGCGCGAAAGGCAAGGAGCGCGAGCTTTTTGGAGGCGAAGCGCATACCACCAACAACCGCATGGAGCTGATGGGTGCGATCGCGGCGCTCGAGGCTTTGAAGAGGCCTTGTCAGGTCAGGCTGCACACCGATTCCAAGTATGTGCACCAGGGCATCACGACCTGGCTTCCGGGCTGGAAAAAAGCCGGATGGAAAACGGCCAGCAAGAAACCGGTCAAGAACGAGGATCTTTGGCGCAGGCTGGACTCCTTGTCTTCCCAGCATCAGATCGAATGGATATGGGTCAAGGGGCATGCCGGCCATGCCGGAAATGAGCATGCGGATTTGCTTGCAAACAAGGGGGTGGCATCGATGTATGAGAAAGGAGCGGGCGATGCGTAAGGTCGTGCTGGATACCGAAACCACAGGTCTGGATCCCAAGAAGGGGCATCGGATCATCGAAATTGCGGCCATAGAGCTCGAAGGTCGCAAGGTGTCCAAGAAGCATTTTCATCATTACCTCGATCCGGAACGCGAAGTGGACGAGGAAGCCGCCCGCGTGCACGGGTTCACATGGGACATGCTGAAAGGCAATTTCAAGTTTGCAGACATCGCCGCAAGCTTTCTCGCATTCATTGAAGGTGCGGAAATCCTAGCCCACAACGCGCCTTTCGACATCGGTTTCATCAACAGCGAGCTGGAGCATATGGGCTTGCCGCCGCTCGAAAACCCGGTCGTGGATACGCTGGCGCTTGCACGGGAGCTCCATCCCGGAAAGAAAAACGGGCTGGACGCGCTTTGCAGCCGCTATGAGATAGACAATTCACATCGCACATTGCACGGCGCATTGCTGGATACGGAGCTTTTGGCCGAAGTATACATCGCGATGACGCGAGGTCAGGAGAGCCTGCTCATCGAAGAAGAAGCGCCTGCAATCAGGCCGGCATTGAATCCGGATGCGGCCCGTCTTCCGCTGCGAGTCCTGCTGCCCGATGAGCATGAACTAATTGAACATGAAAAACAGCTTGTCGCGATCGACAAGGCAAGCCGCGGCGCCTGTTTGTGGAAACAGATGGAGAGCGTTGCATGAACAGGATATTGCGGCGCAGGGCAGCGCAGGTCTTGGCACTTGCAGCACTTCTATACACGGGCGAATGCACCTACATGTGGGCAACACAGAAGGCGCACATTTTCGAGCCGACTCGCATCATGCAGACCACACCCGACCGCATGGGGGTCAAGTATGAGGAATTGAGCATCCCTTCAGGGCAAGGGGAGGAAAAGGGGGAACTGGATGCATGGTGGATACCTGCGGACAATCCGGAAAATGCGCCCACCCTGCTTTACCTGCACGGAAACGACAGGAACATCAGCAACAATCTCGAACATACCCTGCGCCTGCACAAGCTGGGCTTCAACGTTTTTCTGCCGGATTACCGTGGCTATGGCATGAGCAGCGGCGGGAAGCCCAGCGAATCCAAGGTATTCGAGGATGCCGAGTCCGCCTGGCAGTATCTGATCAAGTGGCGAGGGCTGGATCCCCACAAGACCTTCATCTACGGCCATTCTCTGGGAGGGGCGATCGCGATCGACCTCGCAGTCCACCATCCGGAGGCGGCTGGCCTGATTGCGGAAAGCACCTTCACCTCCATGAAGGCGATGGGAGAGATCAATTACGGATATCTGCCGGTGGGCTTGCTGCTCAACCAGCGTTTCGAGTCTTTGAAAAAAATCCCGACATTGAAGATTCCCCTGTTGATCATACATGGCACATGGGATCAGAGGGTGCCCTTTGAAATGGGGAAAACGCTTTACGCGGCAGCGCCTGAACCCAAGAAACTCCTTTTGATAGACGGCGGAGAACACAGCAACAGCAGTGCGATAGGCTGGATCGAATACCGGGATGCCATGGCGGACTTCGTGAAGCGATACATGAAATGAAGCGGAATCATTTGGAATCCATGCTTTATGCGGAATATTTTGATCGATTCTTACCCGGTGCGTCCTTTCGATGAATAAAGCAGATGTCGTCATCATAGGTTCGGGCGCTGCCGGCATGATGTGCGCAATCCAGGCAGGGATGCGCGGACGCTCGGTAATCCTGCTCGACCATGCAAAAAAGCTTGCGGAAAAGATCAGGATTTCCGGCGGGGGAAACTGCAACTTCACCAATATCCACGCGAAACCTGAAAACTACATCTCCGAAAACCCGCATTTTTGCCGCTCTGCGCTTGCGCGCTACACGCCACAGGATTTCATCGCGCTGCTTAAAAAACACAACATCGGGTTTCATGAGAAAAAGCTTGGCCAGTTGTTTTGTAGCACAGGGGCCGATGCGATCATCGGGATGCTCAAGAATGAAAGCGATGCGCATCACGTGAAGCGCCATATGGGAACAACCGTCGAGAGCATAACGCGGCAGTCTTCGGGGCATTTCCATCTCGAAACCTCAAGGGGAAGTTTTGCAGCGACATCGCTTGTGATCGCAACCGGAGGCCTGTCGATACCCAAGACGGGTGCGACACCCTTTGGCTACCGGGTAGCTGAGCAGTTCGGCATCCCGGTCACCAAGCTTAAGGCGGGTCTTGTTCCCTTGACCTTTGCGCCTGAGCAATGGAAGCCCTATGCGGATCTGACGGGCGTATCATTTCCTGCCGTTGTTACTGCAGGCAAACAGTCGTTTCGCGAAGATCTGCTGGTCACCCACAGAGGCCTGAGCGGCCCTGCGATCCTTCAGGCTTCATCCTACTGGCAGCCTGGATGCGCATTGCACATCGATCTCTTGCCGGATCTCGACATGCGCGCGCTGCTTCTTGAAAACAGCAGGAAACAGCTTTCCAATTTTCTGGCGCAGTGGCTGCCAAAAAGCTTTGCCGATGTTTGGTGCAGTCACTATTTCGAAAACAAACCGCTCAACCAGTACAGCGAAAAACAGAAAGAGGCGATCGCAAGCCACTTGCACGACTGGCAGGTAACGCCTTCAGGGACCATGGGTTATGCCAAGGCCGAGGTCACCTGCGGCGGAGTGGATACGCACGCACTTTCCTCCAAGACCATGGAGTGCAAGGATGTACCAGGGCTTTATTTCATCGGGGAAGTGGTGGATGTGACGGGGTGGCTTGGCGGCTACAACTTCCAGTGGGCGTGGGCTTCCGGTTTCGCCGCAGGCCAAGTCGTTTAAAGCCCTATTTCGCGTTCAACCCGTTCAGTCAGATTCTTTTCAAGGCAATCGATCGCGATATTCTCTGGCATGGATCTCAGCCAGGTGAGCTGGCGCTTCGCGAGCTGGCGGGTTGCGATGATGCCCTTTTCAAGGAACTGCAATTCGTCGATCTCGCCTTCAAGGTATTCCCAAGCCTGACGATATCCGACGCATCGCATCGAAGGCAGATCGCGATGAAGCGTATATTTCTTGCGCAGCCTCTGCAGTTCCTCGACCAGACCCTGCTTTAGCATTTGCGAAAAGCGCAGTGCGATGCGCTGGTGCAATGCGCTTCGATCGCCTGGAATCAGCGCGATGGAGAGCACGTTAAAGGGCAGGCTTTCCTCTCTTTGTTTTCTCAGCAATCCTGACATCGGGATCCCGGTGATGCGGAAAATCTCCATCGCGCGTGCTACACGCTGGGTGTCATTGGGAGATAGCCTCTCAGCGGTGACCGGGTCGACGGAAGAGAGCATGCGATGAAGATAGGGCGTGCCGCTCTGCCTGATGATCTCGTCGAGCTCCTTGCGGATTCCGGGATCCGCGATGGGAAGATCGCTCAAGCCTTCCTTCAGCGCCTTGAAGTACAGCATGGTGCCCCCCACCAGAAGCGGTATCTTGCCGCGCCTTGAAATTTCGTCCATCAGGCGCAGCGCATCCCTTCGGAAGGCCGCTGCCGAATAGGCTTCCGTAGGATCGACGATGTCGATCAGGTGGTGGGGAGCTTTTGCGAGCGTTGCCGCATCGGGCTTTGCGGTGCCTATGTCCATGTCCTTGTATACGAGCGCGGAATCCACGCTGATGATCTCCAAAGGCAGCCTTTGCACGAGTTCCACCGCAACACCCGTCTTTCCACTAGCGGTCGGCCCCATCAGGAATATGACGCGCGGCAGGCTGTTCATGCCAAGCCCCTGCCGCGGGTTTCGCGTATCAGGAATGCTGCGGTCAAGCTTATCGCAGCGGCTACCGAAATGTATCCGCCCACCCAGGGCAGCCCGCCGCGAAGCACCAGTTGCTGCGCGAGGTAAGGGGCTAACGATGCGCCCATGATGCCGCCCAGGTTGTAGGCGGCGCCCGCGCCGGTATAGCGCACGGCAGTGGGAAAGAGCTCGGGGAGCAGCGCGCCCATGGGTGCGAAGGTCGCGCCCATCAGAAAAAGCTCGATACAAAGAAATGCCGTGATTGATATCGTGGAGCCGCTTTCTAGCATGGGCGAGAGCATGAAGCCTGAAAGTAGTGCGGCGCTTCCCGCTGCGATCAAGACGGGGCGGCGACCATAGCGGTCGGAGGCCATTGCGGCAAGCGGTGTCGCGGCAGCCATGAAAAGCACGGCGATGCAAAGCATGGTTAGGAACTGCATGCGCGTATAGCCGAGCCTGCTCGTTCCATAGCTCAAGGAGAAGACGGTTGTGATATAGAACAGCGCATAACACACCACCATCAGAAATGCTCCCAGCAGCAGTGGCTTTGCATGATGGGTAAAAAGCTTGAGGAAGGGGAGCTTCACATGGACAGCCTTGGCAAATACGGGAGTCTCTGCAAGATTCATGCGCACATAAAGGCCGACGATGACAAGAAGAGAGCTTGCGAGAAACGGGATGCGCCAGCCCCATGAGCGAAAGCTTGCATCGTCGAGATATCCGGTGAGAAACAGAAAGCTGCCGACCGCCAGCAGAAAGCCAATCGAAGGGCCGAGTTGCGGAAACATGCCATACCAGCCGCGCTTGCCATCCGGCGCATATTCTGCGGCGAGCAGCGCGGCACCTCCCCATTCCCCTCCTAAGCCTATGCCCTGACCCAGCCGCAAGAGGCAAAGCAGCAAGGGCGCAGTCCAGCCGATCTGCTGATAGCCTGGCAGCACGCCGATCATGAAGGTGGATATGCCCATCACCAGCAGCGATGCGACCAGGGTCGATTTTCTTCCGACCTTGTCGCCGAAATGGCCGAAGAGCAAAGATCCGATGGGGCGCGCAACGAAAGCGATGCCAAAGGTCAGGAATGCATTCAGCGCTTGAGCGGCCGGATCGGATCTCGGGAAGAACACAGGACCGATCACCATCGCCACAGCCAAACCGTAGATATAGAAGTCGTAGAACTCGATGGCCGTACCGATGAAAGAGGCGAAGGCGATGCGCGCGATGGAAGGGCTGGATGAATTCATCGGTGTATATCGTTTTCGATGGGGCTCATTGCCCGCGCATGAACATCGCGTCGAGTTCCTTGATCGACACCTGGAACCAGGTGGGGCGGCCGTGGTTGCACTGGTCTGCGCGCTCCGTGCTTTCCATCTCTCGCAGCAGCGCGTTCATCTCCGCGATGCTCAACATGCGGTTGGCGCGCACCGCACCGTGGCAGGCAAGGCTTGCGAGCAGTTCATCCCGGCGTTCGGTCAGCACACGGCTTGCGCCATATTCGCGAAGCTCCTGCAGCACCTTGCCTGCGATCAATTCCGCCTCTGATTGCTTGAGCAGCACAGGCATCGCGCGTATCGCAAGCGTGGTGGGCGAAATGAGCGCGATGTCGAAGCCCAGCTTCAAAAGCGTCTGCCTTTCCGATTCGACGGTTGCGATGTCCAGCTTTTCTGCAATCATGGTGACCGGGATCAGCAAGGGTTGCGTTGCGATCTCTTCCGCATCCATCGCAGCCTTGAGCCTTTCATAGACGATGCGCTCATGCGCGGCATGCATGTCCACGACCACCAGGCCATGCGCGTTCTGTGCCAGTATGTATATGCCGGATAGCTGGCCAAGCGCAAATCCCAAAGGCGGGATTTCCTGATGAACAGGGGGCAAGCTGATCGGTGCCTGTTTTTCCTCTGTCGATGGCGCATCCGTCTGCATCTTCCACAACTCAATGGAGGCAGTGTATTGAAAGGGGCTTACAGGGGCAGGTCTTGAAAATGAAACCGGATTGCGCGGTGATTCAATAGCCTGCTCGGGCTTTGCAAGCGCTTCTTGCAAGGTATGAAAGATGAACCGGTGTATCGCCTGGCTTTCGCGAAATCGCACCTCGCTCTTTGCCGGATGCACGTTCACGTCCACCTGAGTCGCAGGCAGTTCCAGGAAGAGCACGAATGCGGGATGGCGCTGGTGATGCAGGATGTCCTGATAGGCCTGTCGCAGCGCATGGCTTGCAACCTTGTCTTTCACGAAGCGGCCGTTGACGAAGAAGTATTGCGCATCGCGGCTGCTCAGCGAATAGGCGGGCAGGGCAGCCAGACCGCGCAGCGCAAGTTCGGGAGTCCTGCGCGAGACGGCGACTGCGGCCTTGGCAAATTCATCGCCCAGCATCATCGATACCCGCTTCAACACGGCATCCGCGATCGATTCCGAATTGCTCAGCCCAGGAAGCTGCCATATCGTGCGCCCGTTGTGCTGCAATGAAAAGCTTACGTCGGGACGGGATAGCGCGATGCGCTTGAAGGTCTCCTCGCAGTGCGCAAATTCGGTGGCCTCCGTCTTCAGGAACTTACGCCTTGCCGGCGTGTTGAAATAGATCTCCCTGATTTCGATGCTGGTGCCCTGCGGCTGACCAGCAGGCGAGGGCTCGCTGATGAATCCGTCTTTCGCCTCTATCTTCCAGCCATGCGCATCGTTTGCCGTTCGGCTTGAAAGCGTTAATTCAGCGACCGCGGCCATGCTGGCCAGCGCCTCGCCGCGAAACCCCATGCTCGCAACCGATTGAAGATCGTCAAGAGATGCGATCTTGCTGGTCGCATGGCGCATCAGCGCGAGCCTCAGTTCATCTTTTGCAATGCCCCGGCCGTTGTCGCGCACCCGCATAAGCTTGATGCCGCCGCTTTCAATTTGCACGGAGATGTCGCTTGCTCCCGCGTCCAGGCTGTTCTCCATCAATTCCTTCAGCGCGGCGGCGGGCCGTTCGATCACTTCGCCTGCGGCAATCTGGTTGATCAGCAGTTCTGGCAATAGCCGGATGGATGTGCTCATGAGATGAATGGAAGTTGTTTAGCCTGCGATTATAGCCTGTCTTCGCGCTTGACTTATTCTTGAAACGGGATCAAATTGTTCTTGTAGTTGAGTAAATTGCTCGTATTTATCCTACCAACCTCTAAGGAGAAATGCCATGAAATTGCTCGATCTGATCAAACCCGCCGCATTGTCTTTGACCCTGATTGCGTCTTCTGCGCTGGCGACAGAAGGTTCGATCACCATCACTTCCCCTGCAAACGGCGCAGTGCTGCAAGGCAACGCGGACAACAAGCTGGACTTCAACGTCAAGCTGAGCCCGACGGGGAATCATCTGCACATCTATATCGATGACGGCAATCCCATCATCGATCGCGACATCTCGCATTGCCCGTGCAGCATTACGCTGCCCAAGCTCTCTCCCGGCAAGCATGTCATCGCGATCAAGGAGGCAACCGTGAGCCATGCGCTGACCGGGGTCGAGGCCGTTGAGACGGTGACCAGCAAATAGCATGCAGAATCTGCTCTACGCGCTGATACAGTCCTTGCACAATATCGGCGCGGCAGCGATCGCGGGCATGTCTGCTGCAGCGCTCGGGCTTCCTGATTTGCGCAAGAGGATTGCAAGGTGGGTCGCGGCAGTCTGGGCGTTGCAGGGGATAAGCGGCCTATCCTTTGGCATCACCACCTACGCCTTCGAGAAGCATTTGCCCGACATCCACGGCATCGCCGTGATCGCATTGATCATCAAGATGCTCTGCGTCGCATCAGGCCTGATGCTCGCACTTTATTGCATGAAGGCCAATTTGACTGAAAGGGGGCAGGCGATTGCTTGGCGCACCCTGCTCGCATTGGGTCTCATCGCACTTCTAAGCGCCGCATTCCTGCGCTGGTATTCCTGAACATGCCCTCTATATATCGTGGTTATTGTCCTCAAGGATGCGAGTGAGGGTATAATCGCGGCCGCATAAATCTGGCAAGTTCAGACAAAATCACCAATCGAGGAGAGATTCATGCGGATAGGCATTCCTGCGGAAATTCGCGCAGGTGAAACCCGTGTTGCAGCGACGCCGGAAACGGTGAAGAAGATGATCGCCACAGGTCATGAAGTATTGGTGCAAACCGGTGCGGGTGTGGCTGCGCATTATCTGGATGCGGAATTTGCATCGGCTGGGGCAAGGATCACCGATGCGGCAACGCTCTACAAGGAGGCAGACATCCTGCTCAAGGTCAAGGCGCCGACCATGGATGAAATCGCGCAATTGCGCACAGGCACCGTGCTGATCGGCCTGCTCAATCCCTATCAGACAGACTTGGTCGATGCCTATGTAAAGCAGGGCATCACCGCGTTTTCTATGGAAAAGCTGCCGCGCACCTCGCGCGCGCAGGCGATGGACGTGCTGTCCTCACAGGCCAACATCGCGGGCTACAAGGCGGTGATATTGGGCGCGAACCTGTACCAGCGTTTCATGCCCATGCTGATGACAGCAGCGGGCACCGTGAAGGCGGCGCGCGTGCTGATCCTGGGCGTGGGCGTGGCAGGACTTCAGGCGATCGCGACAGCCAAGCGTCTGGGTGCGGTGGTCGAGGCATCGGATGTGCGCCCAGCCGTGAAGGAACAGGTCGAATCCCTGGGCGCAAAATTCATCGATGTGCCATTTGAAACCGAAGAGGAACGCGAGATTGCACAGGGCGTCGGAGGATATGCAAGGCCGATGCCTGCCTCGTGGATGCAGCGCCAGGCGGTACTCGTCGCAGAACGTGCCAAGCAGGCCGACATCGTGATCACCACGGCGCTGATTCCCGGACGCCCTGCACCCGTGCTGCTTCAAGAAGACACGGTCAAGCTGATGAAGCCGGGTTCCGTCATCATCGACATGGCGGTGGAGGCGGGCGGCAATTGCCCGTTGTCAGAAGCCGGCAAGACCGTGGTGAAGCACGGCGTGACCATCGCTGGCGAGACCAATCTGCCGGCCATGGTCGCAACGGATGCCAGCGCGCTTTATGCGCGCAACCTCCTGAACTTCATCAACCTGCTTTGCGACAAGACAGGCGCGATGAACATCAATCTGGAAGACGACATCATAAAAGGCACGCTGCTTTGCAAGGATGGCACTGCGGTAAACAAATAGGAGCAATATCATGACTGGTGCAGTAGATCCCTTTGTATTGAATCTGACCGTATTCGTGCTCGCGATATTCGTAGGCTACCACGTGGTGTGGAATGTCACGCCCGCGCTGCACACGCCACTGATGGCGGTGACCAATGCGGTTTCTGGCATCATCATCGTCGGCGCGATGCTGGCTTCCAGCCCGGAAAAAATGGATATGGGATCGGTTATCGGCCTGGTCGCCGTGGCGCTGGCCGCGATCAACGTGTTCGGCGGTTTTCTGGTGACGCAGAGAATGCTGGCGATGTTCAAGAAGAAGGATAAGTAAATGTCAGCCAATTCCGTATCTCTGGCCTATCTGGTCGCTGCTGTCCTTTTCATACTGACGCTCAAGGGCTTGAGCTCGCCGATATCTTCCCGGCGCGGCAACATGTTCGGCATGATGGGCATGACGATCGCCGTGCTGACCACGTTGAGCCTGACGCACAACGTGGCCCTGATCCTGCTTGCGATCGCAGTGGGTGGGACGATAGGCGCAGTCATCGCGCGCCGCATCGAAATGACTGCGATGCCCGAACTCGTCGCGGCGATGCATTCCCTGGTGGGTCTGGCCGCCGTGCTGGTCGCGATGGCTGCATTCAATAATCCGGTCGCCTATGGCATTGCGCTGCCCGGAGAGGCGCTGCACAGCAGCAACCGGATCGAGCTCTTCATCGGCACCTTCGTCGGCGCGATCACCTTCACAGGCTCCATCATCGCATTCGGCAAATTGTCAGGAAAACTCTCCGGCAAGCCGCTGCGCTTTGCCGGACAGCATTGGCTAAATTTGCTTCTTGGCATCGCGATGCTGGGCTTTGGCGTTGCCTTCTTCATGAGCCCTTCATGGACGCCTTTCCTGATCATGACCGCGATCGCGCTGGTGCTTGGCGTATTGCTGATCATGCCGATAGGCGGTGCGGACATGCCTGTCGTGGTGTCGATGCTGAACTCCTATTCAGGATGGGCAGCTGCAGGCATCGGCTTCACGCTCAACAACAACATGCTGATCATCGCAGGTTCGCTGGTGGGAAGCTCGGGCGCGATCCTTTCCTACATCATGTGCCGTGCGATGAACCGCGCCTTTTTCAACGTGATCCTGGGCGGGTTTGGCGGAGAAGCATCGGCTGAAGCGGCGGGGGACGGCGTACAGAAGACTTATCGCAGCGGGAGTGCTGACGATGCAGCCTTCCTGATGGGCAATGCGGATTCGGTGATCATCGTCCCGGGTTATGGGCTCGCGGTCGCGCGCGCGCAGCATGCGATCAATGAAATGTCCAACGCGCTCACAGAAAAGGGCGTGAAGGTGCGCTATGCGATCCATCCCGTGGCAGGCCGCATGCCGGGTCACATGAACGTTCTGCTGGCCGAGGCCGAAGTGCCTTATGAGCAGGTCGTGGAAATGGATGAGATCAACAACGAGTTTTCGGATACGGATGTGGTGCTGGTGATCGGCGCGAACGACGTGGTGAATCCTGCGGCCAAGAACGACAAGTCCAGCCCGATCTACGGGATGCCCATCCTCGATGCATACAAGGCGCGCACCGTGCTGGTCGTGAAGCGCTCGATGGCCACGGGTTATGCCGGATTGGACAACGATCTCTTCTACATGGACAAGACCATGATGATATTCGGCGATGCGAAGAAGGTTGTCGAGGACATCATCAAGGCGATAGACTGAGCTTAACACGCTTGAAACTTCAGAATTTGCCCGAAAATGCACGAAATGATACGAGCAGATTTGATATGCTTCTTCATCCTCATCTCATTCTGGATGAATTGGCGGTGATCTTATGGTCTATGCAGGGCCGAAATTCATGGCGATCGACAAGCGCCTTTCCGCGCTTTGATTGACGCTCACGGAATGCACGACGGCAGGAGCAAAGAATACGAACATGCCTTCCTTGGGCGTGACCTCGGTTCTGCAATGAGCATCGTGGATGACCAGGTTCCCGGAGTTTCCCGGAACATGCACGTAATAGACCGCGGACAACAGCTCGTCCAATTCGTCGTGATCGTGCCTGCTCGTTGCATCTCCAGGCCCCATGTCGTTGAGCCAGAATCCCATCCTGAGCTCATCTCTCTTGAGCAGGGACGAGGCAATACTGCGAGCCTGATCGAGGACTGTTTCGATTCCTGGAATGCGCGAAGAGGCAATGTATAGATTCTCGTAACGTCCGCCAAAGGAATGACTGCGCCGGATGAAATCCTTTTCCTCTAGGCTTTTATAGCCTTCCAGGATGGCATCGTTGACTCTGTCGGCATCCGCAAGATGGGCAAAGTGTATCCGGGAATTCTCTTCAATCATCAGGCTGCTCGAATCTTTGCCAGCACATATTTCACAAGCTGCGTTGCGCGCTCATTGCTCGATGCCTCGCAATAGCAGCGCAATTCAGGCGCGTTGCCGGATGGCCGGAGATGCACGATTTCGCCGTTGTCGAATCCGATGCGCAAGCCATCGGTATTGTTTATTTCGAGAGGTTTGGCTCCATCGGGTGCCAGATATTCCAGCAACACCTGCTCATCGCGGGTGATTCTGGAAATCAGATCCAGGCTTTTTTCACCGGGGAAATTCTGCAGCCTGTCGCTTGCGGTGTATCGCTCTGGCAGCCCCTTCAAGAGGTCGGACACCTTGACCTGCATTTCTCTTGCGGCAGCGAGGACTGCGAGGGCGGGCAAGACGGCATCTCTCGTCGGCAGAGGAGAGAGCATTTTTCCGTTGCGCTCGAATGCCGAGCCGACCAGAAAGCCACCGTTGGCCTCGAATCCGACCACCGCATCTTGCTTGAATTCCTTCATGCCTTCGATCACATAGGGCGATCCAATTCTGGTTCTGGCGACTGCTTCGAAAGCGCCGCAAAGCTCGATCGCGGTATTACAGCTGACAGGCACGGCCACATGTTTTGCGCCGAGATACCTAGCGCAGATCAGGCCCACGATATCCCCGCGCAGCCAATTCCCGTTTTCGTCTGAAATCAGCGGGCGGTCTCCATCGCCATCGGTCGAGATGATCGCATCGAAATGGTGGGATTTAGCCCAGTCACGCCCGCGCCTAATGTCTACATCGGTAACCGCTTCGGTATCGATGGGAACGAATTCTTCGGTGCGGCCTAAAGAGGTGACTTTTGCGCCCAGCCCTTCCAGTACGCGCTTCAATGCATCGCGCGCTACGCTGGAATGCTCATATACGCCAAGATGCATGCTGCTGAGGTTCGGGAAGAAATCGAGATAGCGCTGAACGTAATGTTCGATCGCTGCAGGATTCATGGAAGGCAATTCGCATTCGCCTTCATGCATCTCGACAATGGCATCGGCGATGGCCGATTCGTCAGATTTGGTGATCTCCCCGTCAGGGCGATAGAACTTGATGCCGTTTCTGTCGAAGGGAATGTGGCTGCCGGTGACCATGATCGCAGGTATATATTGATCCTGAGCGTACAGCGCCAGGGCCGGCGTCGGCAGCGCGCCGCAATACTCGACGATGATGCCTGCGTGGTGCAGTGCCGATGCGCAGGCTTTTGCGATGCGCGGGCTGCTGGGGCGCAAATCAATTCCTATCGCTATGCGGTTGATAGTAAAAGATTTGCTGGTGACAGACAGAAAGGCCATCGCATAGGCTGCACACACTTCATCGGTCATGGAGCTAACAAGGCCACGCGCGCCGCTGGTTCCGAATGCCACACCGCTGCTTTTCATCACATCGCGAATGCTGATCGTCTTCAATGAAGGCCTTCCTTAAACAATGAATCTTGAATTTTAGCCTATCGGCTGGAAATTTCTGCGAGTTAAGGAAATTTCATCTTTCAATAGGATTATTCCTATATCAAGTTATAGTGAATAATGCAAATATTGAAGCCCCGCGAAAGCGAATGACGGAGCGCTTTCACGAACTGAGAATCCACTATTCATCGAGGGAAGAACGTGTGAGCGATCATTCAGAGCAGGTGTACGCGATGGCTGAGATTAAAAGGGAGAGCGAGTCCGAACCCTTTGCCGAATCAATGTCGCACACCTTTCAGTTTGAACTTGAATCGCAGAAAGAAAAGCTGCGCCAGACTCAGACTCTGCTCAAAGAATCCCATGACCGTTATCTTGACCTTTTCGATTTTTCACCCATCGCGCTCTTCACGCTGAATACATACGGATTGATCTATGAGATGAACTATGCGGCGGCGGAGCTATTTGGCATCGAGCGGAAACTGCTGCTCAACCAGCGCTTCAGCCAATATATCGTGCAATCGGATACAGGGCGCTGGGAAAATGTGTTTGCGGAAGCACTGAATAGCGATCAGAAGCAAGGGTGTCATCTGAATATCCGCCGCATCGATGGCGCAGATTTTCCCGCATACCTTGAGTGCATACGCATAGAGAATGGCCATGGCGAAATCTCGCTGCGCGTCGTGCTGATCGACGTGACCAAACGCGAAAGGGCAGACAGGAAGCTTCGCGAGTCGGAAGAAAAATATCGCGCCATATTTGACGGCACGCTGGATGGAATCATGCTTGCCGATGAGAATGGCTTGATCGTCGAATACAACCCTGAAATCTTGGGATTGAGCGGATTACGCAATGAAGAGCTGAGGAATATGCATATTTGGGAACTCCGTCCTCCTGAGAAGATGGTGCAGACCAGGGAGATATTTTTTCAGATCATGCATATGGGCATGACTGCAACTTCGGAATTCAAATACAAAAAGCCGAATGGCCAGGTAATACGCGTAGAGGCGAGGGGAGTGAAGCTCGTTATCGGGGATAAAACCTACCTGAAATGCGTAGTTCGGGACATCACCGAACGCAAAAATACCGAATCAGAGCTCAAGGAATACCAGCGCTTGTTGCGTCAAATGTCTACCCAGAGCATCGCAGCCCGCGAGGCTGAGATGAAACGCATTGCGCGCGAGCTGCACGATGAGCTTGGACAAACCCTGACAGCTCTGCGCATGGACATCTCTTTGCTGCGCATCCAGTTTTCCGAGCATGAGCCTGAGATGAAGGGCATGATAAAAGACATGCTGATGCTGGTGGACAAAGCGATAAGCGGGGTGCGCAATGTGGCGACGAACCTGCGCCCTCCCATACTGGATATGGGGATCATGGCTGCAGTCAGCTGGCTGGGAAATGATTTTTCAGGGCGCACCGGGATCAAGTGCAGTGTCAAGATTTCGCATGAAATGGATATACTGGAGCAGCTAGATGATGCACACACGCTGACTCTCTTCCGCATAGTGCAGGAGTCTTTGACCAATATCGCAAGACACGCGCAAGCAACTGAAGTTGAAATTTCGTTCAGGCAATGCGGTGAATGCGTCTGCGTTTCAATCCACGACAATGGCGTGGGATTCGATCCATCCGAAATGCCGGCAAAGAAATCTTTCGGGCTGATGGGGATGCGTGAGCGCGCACTTGCGGTGCAAGGCAAGGTGGAATTAACCAGCGAAAAGGGCCATGGCACGACCGTGATGGTTTACATGCCGCCTTACCAGACCAATCCAGGGAGAAGAATCGATGATTAAAATCTTGATTGCCGACGATCATGCCATCGTGCGAGAAGGCATCAATAAAATCCTTGCGCTGACATTGGATATCAGGGTGGTCGGGGAAGCCGTCAATGGTCCGGATGTGCTGTCCAAGCTGAAGGAGCACAGCGATGTGGATCTGGTGCTTCTGGATCTCACCATGCCGGGCGTGAATGGTATGGACCTGATCAACCAGATCAAGTGCGATTTTCCAGAAGTGCACATACTTGTTTTCAGCATGCACAACGAGACGCAGGTTGCCTCTCGCGCAATCAAGGCGGGGGCCTCGGGTTTTGTCTCGAAAGACAGCGATCCTGAGGTTTTGCAGGATGCGATACGCAGGGTTGCTGCGGGGGGGAAATATATCAATTCTGCGCTTGCTGAACAGCTTGCATTCGATGCGCTGCTGCCAGAACAGAGGGCACCACACTGCCTTTTGTCCGAGCGCGAATTCGAGATATTCGGATATCTGGTGAAAGGCAGAAGGGTCAATGAAATTGCGGAGCGCCTTTGCATCAGCAACAAGACCGTGAGCACGCACAAACTGAATCTGATGGTGAAGATGAATCTCAACAGCACTGCCGATTTGGTTCACTATGCGGTTTCCCACAATCTGTTTTCCCATTGAGCCTGCATTTCTTATTCCAGTAGGGAATTTCCTATTGGTATGTCTTTGTTTTCCATTTAAAAATCAGCATCACCCGATGTTGCAACCGAACAGGGAATCCCATAATCCTTCATGCACCGACCAAGGTGCATGGACAGGATGGGACATGGAAAGAAAATATAGAAAGTCGAGCTCGGAGCTGTTTACATTCGGGCTCGAGCAGCAGGTAAACAAGATGCGGCATGAGCTTCATCAACATCGCAATTACCTTGAGCAGAATGTCGCCATGAAAACTGAGCATTTGATGCGACGCATAGAGGTACTGGAAACATGCAATGCAGCGCTTTGCAACAAACTGGCCTCCTCTCAGGCAGCGCTTGAAAATTGCTCTTCAAGACTTGCTGAGAGTGGTGAGAGCGCGTCGAGAATACGGCTTGTGCGGACAGGATCGGCGCTGCAGGTGATCGATTGAGGAAGGCACGATGAAACTTGAATCAATACGGGACATGGCCAAGTTGCGCGGCCTTCAGACCAGCAGGCGCGCAAAGGCTGACCTTATCAAATCCATACAGAGGCATGAGGGCAATTTCGATTGTTATGCAACCGCATATGCGGGGGTGTGCGATCAGAACGGCTGTCTCTGGCGAGAAGACTGTTTCGCCGCAGCCAAGGCAAGAGAATGATTCAACGAGATCGCGTAGCGATACCTTGTCCCTCTTCCCAACCGGGGGGTATGACGGAAGAGGGGACAAACAAGGTTGTAGGAGAGGTAAGTCTTTAAATCTTTAAACGTGAAGGAGTGCATCATGGCAACAGGTAAAGTCAAATGGTTCAACGATGAAAAGGGTTTCGGATTCATTACGCCGGACGAGGGGGGTGATGATCTGTTCGCACATTTCTCGGCTATCAATGCCAGCGGATTCAAGTCGTTGAAGGAAGGACAGAGAATCAGCTTTGAAGTCGCTCAGGGTCCGAAAGGGAAGCAGGCTTCCAATATCCAGGTTGTTCATTGATTTTATCTGGTGTTTTGTCCGGCGTTTCAGGGTTCAACGCCGGACAATCAGAGAACAATCATGATCGAACATCGCAGCCTTGAACGCAATTCCATTCCTCCGCGCGTGGCAGGAGCGATACATCTGCTGCGCGAAAAAAAGGAAGAGGCTGAGCGCGCATATCGCGACAAGAGCCGGTTTCTAGCGGTGGCCAGTCACGATCTCCGTCAGCCGATACATGCGCTCGGTCTATATGTGGCCGAATTGCGCCGAAAGATTTCCGGAGAGGAAGAGCAGAGGCTTGTTGGGCAGGTGGCAAGATCGGTGGATGCGATCGCACAACTTATCAACTCGCTGCTCGACCTTGCAAAGCTTGATGCAGGATCGGTCTTACCTAACCTTCAATCCTGCGACATTAATGCCATTCTTGACAGAATCAATGGCAATATCCGCATGCAGGCAGAATTCAGGAACATACGTCTGGTCATTCATCCTTTGCCGGTAGCGGTCATCAGCGATACACTGATGCTGGAAAGAATACTGACGAATCTGATCAGCAATGCGCTGAAATATACGCCGCCTGGTGGAACCGTGATGGTTGCATGCAGGCGCCGCGGTGCGGAGTTGTCCATAGAAGTGCGCGACAACGGAATAGGCATCGAACGGGAGCGCCAATCATGCATTTT
>JAJXVB010000013.1 GCA_021782365.1 Pseudomonadota bacterium | reverse complement strand
CAAACTCTTCAGTTCAATTCCTGTTACATTACTTCGATTCTTCCGAATCGCTCACCTACTCAAAGTGAATCATTGACATGATTCATCAAGCGTAAGTGCTTTTTATTTTCTATCGCTTACCAGCCATTAAGACCAGCAAACTACCCAAAAACCAAGCACCTACACTCATCGATTATTTAGCACATTTTTAAAGATCGTCGCCCACCGGCGAAAGAGGTGCGCATTATAGACATTCATTCCAACACGTCAACATATTTCTGAAATAAATTTAAAACAGAATGTTTCCCCCACCTGTTTCAACTACAATATTCCACGATATGAAAGGCCAAATCACGCTCGGCATCGAATCCTCCTGCGACGAAACAGGCATCGCGCTCTACCAGATGGGGCGCGGCCTGCTCGCGCACGCGCTGCACACCCAGGTCGCGATGCACAGCGAATACGGAGGAGTGGTGCCCGAACTCGCTTCGCGCGATCACGTTAAACGCGCAGTGCCGCTGATACGCAAAGTGCTGGCTCAGGCAGATGTCTCGCTTGAAAAGATAGACGCAATCGCCTACACCCAGGGACCCGGCCTCGGCGGCGCACTTTTAGTCGGTGCCAGCATCGCCAATTCCCTCGGATTTGCGCTTAACATACCGACGATAGGCATACACCATCTGGAGGGCCATCTGCTCTCACCGCTCCTGTCCGACCCCGCCCCGGAATTCCCCTTCGTCGCCCTTCTGGTTTCAGGCGGCCACACCCAGCTGATGCGCGTCGAGGGCGTTGGGCGATACGAACTTCTGGGCGAAACCGTGGACGATGCGGCAGGCGAAGCATTCGACAAGAGCGCGAAGCTCCTTGGGCTCGGATACCCTGGAGGCCCTGCTCTTTCAAGGCTCGCCCAGTCCGGAAGCCCAGGAAAATACAAGCTGCCCCGCCCCATGCTGCACAGCGATAGCCTCGATTTCAGCTTCAGCGGGCTCAAGACAGCGGTGCTGACCTTGGTCAGGCAAAACGATCTGAACGACCAGGCCCGTGCCGATATCGCATGCGCAACCCAGGAGGCGATCGTCGATGTGCTGGCGCGCAAGGCCCGCGCGGCATTGGCACAGACGGGGCTTTCCCAGTTGGTGGTCGCAGGCGGCGTCGGCGCCAACAGGCTGCTGCGCGAGAGACTGACCCATGACATCGAAAAGCGCGGCGGCAGGGTCTTCTATCCCGAGCTCGAATTCTGCACCGACAACGGCGCGATGATCGCCTATGCCGGCGCGCTAAGGCTCGCCCAAAACCAGGAAAACAGGGACTACCGCTTCGACGTCAAGCCGCGCTGGAATCTCGACGAGATCGAGCGCCACTATGTGCGCTGACGCCTGCGCTGGGTTGTGGCGACGAATTCCTGCCCCCTGAGCACCGCGATCTGCTGCAGGATGGGGGTGGTCACAGGCTCCAGCCTCTGGCGCATCAGAGTACCGCTGGCCGTGCTGTGAGAAAGGATAGGCAGAGCAACGCGGCTATTCATGCAGGCGAGTATCAGCATCGCACGCACCTCTTTCCCATACTCCGGGAATTCCTGCAAAAACTCGCCTGCGGGTTTTGAGGCATCCTTGCAGGCCGCATCAGCGACCGCCTCGGCCTGTTCAACAGCATCCCCATCAAAAGGCTCCAGCACTGTTGAAAAATAGGCGGACAGCGCATTGAGAAGCGCATACACCACATCCCTGTCTGCGGGGTAGCGCAGCAATGCCTCTGCAGTCTGAAGAAAGGCCTGACCTTTTCCAGAGAGGACTCGCTCGAGCTGCAGAGCTACTGGGTGGCCCGATTTCATCTTATCCTTCGCCGAGTCCCAGTCC
This sequence comes from Pseudomonadota bacterium, assembly GCA_021782365.1. Taxonomy (GTDB): domain Bacteria; phylum Pseudomonadota; class Gammaproteobacteria; order Burkholderiales; family Gallionellaceae; genus Gallionella. The sequence continues at coordinate 59,203 of JAJXVB010000013.1, read as the reverse complement.
GCTCGCGGCTCTGCATTCAGAGGAAGCCTGTCCGGCATGCGCTCAAGAAAGCCGACGTGATAGGCATTGTCGATGGCGCCTCTGTTCCAGAGTTTACGCCTGACCTCTTCGTCCACCAGATCAGCCTGAAGCACGAGCCTCACCGTGTCGATGATGGTATGCGGATTGCTTTCGAAAGGCAGGTGCTCGACGAGATAGGCCGCCAAGACCTTGCCCATCTTTCCATTTACCACGCATTCGCGCTCCAGCATGCGCCGCGCATTGTCAGCGACGGGCATCGCCCACCATGCGCGACGCGCAAGCTCGTCGGTCAGGCCGTTGGAATATGCGACCGATACGACGGCCTCCGTTTCGCCCAGCAGCAAAAGGCAATCCAGCCCCTTGTTGCGCGCCTGGCCCATGCGCGTCCAGCCATGCAGATAGACGGGATATCCGCCGGGAGAGCCCGTCGCGCTGCTCGCCAGCATTTCCCTCACGCGCCTCAGATACTGCTCCGGGCGCCCAGTCGGATGCAGCTTGATCGTCGCCTCCCCCCTCGCAGACAATCCGTATACGACCATCGCGGGCTCGTCTATCCGCACAGCCTGAATCTCTCCCGCCATCATCACATTGAGACGCAGTTCATCCTCTGGAGCCAGTTCCGACATTTCCACCTCTAGTTAAGCTGTATGCGCTGCCCCCAGGGAACGGCAGCCTTTCCTTTGACCAGCCATAGCACGGGGAAATTCGGCTCGCGCTCGGGGAATTCACCCTCAGCGTCCGTGAAATACAAGAGCAGATCGGGCGCGCGATTCTGCCTTTTCACCCATTCGAAGACAGGTCTGAAGTCGGTTCCTCCTCCGCCTTTCACCTTTCCCGGCAGGCGGAATTCCTCCCATGGCTCGAACAGCCAGGGTCCCTCTTCAGCAAGGGCTGCGTCGCAGGAATGCAGCGTGATGCGCGCGCGCAGCTGCCCCTTGATCGCATTGACCTCGCTCATGAATTCGTCGATCTCCTGTTCAGAGATCGAACCGCTGGTATCCAGCACCACCGCGATGTCGGCCTGGGCGCTCCTGAGAGACGGCATTATCACCTCGCCTTCGCGCCTCGAAGGGCGCATATAGCTGTAATCGTCGCGTGCATGCTGGGTCATGTAGCGGGCGAGCAGCAGACGCCAGGGAAGCTTGGGCTGCATCAACTCCCCTATCATGCGCCCCAGAAGCCCACCGAGCTTTCCTGCCTGTTGCGCCTGCTGGGCAGCACCGGCAAGCCTTTGCTGCCACTGCTCGGATAGCGACTCCTCCTCGGCCCGGGTCAGCGGCCTGGGCTTGGGCGCGCCCTTGGCTTCCCCTTCACTTTCTCCTTTGCCCCCGCCGCCATCTCCTTCACCTTCCGATTCTCCGCCTTCGTGCTGCGGCTCTTCTTCGGGTTCGTCACTTTCGTTCTCGTCGATGTAGGGATAGATTTCCTCGGCCGTCATGCCCTCGAAGCTGTCTAGCACGAGCGTGCCGGGAGGAGGAATGAGTCCTTCCTTCACAAGCAGCGGATTGACCGCATGGTCGCAGGCGATGTCCCAGCGGTAGCGGTTTCTGTGCTGGCGGCGCGCGAAATGGGATAGCGCACAGTGCAGCGCCTGATTGGCGAGCACGAACTGGGTCTGCTCGACGTTCAGCGCATCGATGAAGGCCGGGTTGTAATAGAATTTGCGGGCATCCGTGTATGCCGTCATACACCACTTCGGATCAGCCGCGACCATGGGCAGGCGAAGAGCGAGTGCGCCCAGGAAGGGCTTGTCCAGAATCAGCCTGGTTCTGGCTGCCGCGAGTTTGTTGTCCGTGTCTTCGGATCTGTCCATCAATAAAGCATCACGTCGGCCACCGAATTCGCCCATGCGGAGAACTGCGGCACGGAGAAGAGCTGCTGCCCTATCGCGCGGTGCATGTCGGAGACCAGCATCACGCCCATCTCGCGAAGCGGGAAACGGCCCGCATAATCCAATATGCGCCCGTATGTTTCGCGCGCATCGCTGCTGCCCTTGGCGCGCGCCGCCCGCCCTACCAGTGCGGAAGCGACGGCATACTGCAGATCGACTTCCCGCGGCACGGGGACTTCCTCGCCTCGCAATATCGCATCGAGATCCGGCATGCGGTCAAGGTTCTCGACGAATGCGTTGAGCTCGAGACCGGCGGCAGGACCCACGCAAGCCTGCAGGGTTGCCAGAAGGAGGGGCGTGTTGTCGAATTTCTGCAGCGCGCGATGTGCAAATTCCCACGAGCGCGGGCTCGGGAAAGCCACGGGATTGTGGGCAGGATCGAAATCGAAAAGCCTCTCCGGGCGGAAGCGCAGGAAACCGATCAGCCTTTCGTCTATATCGTTTTCATACGCCCATGCCACCCAGTCATCGAGGTTGGCCTCGACCTCGAAATGGGAGAAGCGGTTGGCCAAAGGGGCAGGCATCGCATAGGTCACGCCACGATCTCCCTGGCGGTTGCCTGCCGCGAATATCGCCCATCCATCCGGCACCTCGTATGCTCCAAGGCGGCGATCAAGTATCAGTTGATAGGCCGCTGCGGAAACGCTGGGAGGAGCCGAAGTGATTTCATCCAGAAACAGGATGCCGGCCTTTCCGTGTCTCTCGGCATCGGGCAGCATCGCGGGGACGGCCCATTCCACGAGACTGTCGACTCTGAAGGGAATGCCGCGCAAATCGGACGGCTCCATCTGCGACAAGCGTATGTCTATCACTGGCGCGCCATGGCGCGCCGCCACGCCTGCGATGATCTGGGATTTGCCGACGCCGGGAGGTCCCCAGAGCATGACCGGGGTATGCTGCCCCTCGCTCGCGCTGATGAATTCCCGATCAAGTACCGCCTGAAGCTGTGCCGGACGCATGATTACTCCGAATGTTGAGACTGAATATTACCATATTATAATACTCAGGATTGAAAGCTATGTCTTCTTGCCGATGCGGGTTTCACGCCCGGAGAGCAGATTCAGGATATTGCTCTTGTGCCTCCAGACGAGCAGCAAGGACATGAGCACGCATGCCCAAACCCAGCCTCGCGGCAGCCCCAGGAGGGCCGCATAGACAGGCGCGCATAAAGCCGCAGTCAGCGCGGAAAGGGATGAGTAGCGGAACACAAGCGCCATCGCGAGCCAGGTTGCCAGCGCTGCAAGTCCAAGCCATGCGTTCAACGCGAGCAGCACGCCAAGCGCGGTCGCCACTCCCTTCCCCCCCTTGAATCCAAGGAATATCGGGAAAAGATGGCCCAAAAACACGGCCAGCGCAATCATTGCGACCTCGGTTTCGGCCAGGGAAAAATGCCTCGCCATCATCACCGCCACCCAGCCTTTTGCAGCATCGCCCAAAAGCGTCAGCGCGGCAGCCAGCTTCTTGCCGCTGCGCAGCACATTGGTCGCTCCCGGATTCCCGGAACCATAGGTGCGCGGGTCGGCGATGCCGAATGCCCGGCTTGTCACGACCGCAAAGGAAATCGAGCCCATCAGATAAGCCAGAAGAACAAAAAGCAGATTCAACATCAGTAATACCTTAAAATGCGCAAATGAGGAATTCTACTTGAACGGACAGCATCCGCAAATCAACCCCAATTCATCCCATGCCTTCAAGGCGCGGGCACTACAGCATGGACATCATCTTCATACGCGAACTTAAAGTCACCACACTGATCGGCATCTACGAGCGGGAAAAGCATGTGCCGCAAACGCTGCAGCTCGACCTTGAAATCGCTTTGCCCAACAGCCGCGCCTGCCATAGCGACGACATCAACGATGCGCTGGACTATGCGAACGTCGCCCAGCACATTCAGCGCGTGCTGAGCGATGGGCACTTCTCGCTGGTGGAAACGCTGGCCGAACACATAGCGCAAATCATTCTCAAGGATTTCGGAGCTCCCTGGGTCAAGGTGAGCGTGGCCAAGCTGCAGGCGCTGCGCAACTGTAAGATGGTTGGAGTTTGCATCGAAAGGGAGCGATAGCAAGACGGCTTTTCATGCTGCAACAAGAAGCGTGCAAAATACTCACACCCCTATCTCAACATATTGATTCGAATTGCGATTTTTTCAATCCCTGTCAATCCGGAAAAATTCTCAAAATCATATTGACAAGCCGACTTTATTCACAAACCCAGGCGGAATAAAGCATGGGGCCAAGCGCATCGACTTGTCTCGCACGAAGTTACATTAACTAATTGTTTTTTAATGATTATTTTTTGTTAGTAAATTGAGCAATCCAAGAAAAAGCCTTGCGGCTCGCCACCTTGAAAGCAAAATCACCAGACTTTTCAACAGAGTTATCCACAGATTTTGTGAACAAACAGAAATATTCTTTTTCTTCTAGGAATTAACCTATCATTGTTGAGAAGCAATCTGAGAATATGGCGCCAAGCATTCAATCATCATCAAAGCAAAGATAACAGGAGCGCTTCACGGAACTTTAATGTGCATGCGCTACCCACAATAGCATATATCATACGAATGTGGCTTTGCGGTGCCATCCAGCATTGTCGTTATGTAGGCAAGGCAGCAACGAGCAATATGGGGGTGGGTGAGCAGACATGGAAAGTTTCATGAAAACGGACGACTATGCGCAACTCCCGGCTGCGGAAACCCTAGGCCGCCTGCAAGTGGATGCAACGATAGGACTAAGCTCTGCCGAAGTTCAGCGCAGAATGGCGCAGTTCGGCTACAACGAAATCGAGGAAAAGGAAGAACCGCTGTGGCATCGCCTCTTCCGCCGCTTCTGGGGGCCGATCCCGTGGATGATCGAAGTCGCGGCGATCCTGTCTGCCGCAGTGCAGAAGTGGGATGACTTCGCCATCATCACGGTGATGCTGCTGGTCAACGCCGGACTCGATTTCTTCCAGGAGCACCGCGCGCTCAACGCGCTGAAGGCTCTCAAGCAGCGCCTTGCCAACGAAGTGATCGTATTGCGGGAGGGGGCTTTCAATACCATCCCTGCGCGCGACTTGGTGCCCGGAGACATCGTCAAGCTGCGCATCGGCAATATCGTGCCGGCTGACGTGCAGCTGCTGCAAGGGGGATACCTGCTCATCGACCAATCCGCGCTGACGGGGGAATCACTGCCAGCAAGCAAGGAAAGCGGCGAGCTTGCCTATGCCAACACCATCGTCAAGCAGGGTGAGATGCTGGCGGTAGTGGTCAATACCGGCAGCAACACCAATTTCCAGACCGTAGTTTCACTGGTGGCGAAGGCCAGTCTGGAGGAACGCAGCCATTTCCAGAAAATGGTGATCCGCATCGGCAATTTCCTGATCCTCATCACCGTTGCGCTGATCACCGTCATCATCCTGGTCGCGCTGTTCCGGCACCAGCCCATGCTGGAAATCGCACGCTTTTCGCTGGTGCTGACCGTTGCCGCAATCCCCGTAGCGCTACCGGCGGTGCTGTCGGTGACCATGGCGGTTGGCGCAGTTAACCTGGCGCGGCGCCAGGCCATCGTATCTCGCCTGACGGCAATCGAGGAACTGGCCGGCGTGGACGTGTTCTGTTCAGACAAGACCGGCACGCTGACCCGCAACGAAATGCAGGTAGCGGAACCAGTGGTGTTCGATGGCTATGACGAACGCGCCCTATTCCTGACGGCGGCTCTTGCCTCCAAGCCGGAGAACCGCGATCCGATTGAGTTGCCAATCTTCCATTACATCGACGAACATCTCCAGGACCTCGACTTGAAGAGCTGGAAGCAGAATTCTTTCATGCCGTTCGACCCCGTAAACAAGCGGACCGAGGCCAGGGTCGAACTGGGCACACAAGAATTCAGCGCAGTCAAGGGTGCGCCTCAGGTGTTGGTCGAGATGGCCGGACTGGATGCGGAGACGGCGCAGAATATCCACAGGATGGTCGACCTGCTCGCGGCCAAGGGTTATCGTACCTTGGCGGTTGGACGCAGAACGACTGGCAAATTTTCGCTGATCGGACTGATCCCGCTGTATGACCCGCCACGCGACGATTCGCGCGCAGTGATCTCAGACCTGACCGAGCACGGCGTCAAGGTAAAAATGGTCACCGGCGACAATGTGGCCATCGCGCGCGAGATCGGCAACATACTCGGCCTGCCGCCTCATGCACTGCGCTCATCGCAGTTATCCGGCCGCGCCAGCAACGAATTGCTAACATTGGCGGAAGTGCTGTCCGCCGCGATCTACCAGAGGCTCAAGCCTGAAGTCCCCCAAGGCGATGCGGCAAGCTTTGCCAAGGAGGTGATGTCTACCGTTTCCTCGATGTATGACACCAGCCTGCTCGAGCGCGAATTCCTTCACACCCATGAATCGGCGATCGTCGAAATGATCGAGCAGGTAACCATTTTTGCCGAGGTGGTGCCTGAGGACAAATACCGCATTGTCGACACTTTACAGAAGGCCGGCCACATTGTGGCAATGACCGGCGACGGCGTCAACGACGCTCCGGCGCTCAAGCGCGCGGACTGCGGCATTGCGGTATCCAACGCCACCGATGCGGCGCGCGCCGCGGCCGACATTATCCTCACCGCGCAAGGTCTCTCCGTGATCAACGATGCAGTGAAGGAAGCGCGCATCACCTTTGAGCGCATGAAGAGCTATTCCATCTACCGCATTGCGGAGACGATACGGGTGATCCTGTTCATGACGCTCAGCATCGTGCTGTTCAATTTCTACCCGGTGACGGCGCTGATGATCATCCTGCTGGCGCTGCTCAACGATCTGCCCATCCTGACCATCGCCTACGACAACACCAGGGTGCAGAAGGAACCAGTCCGCTGGAGCATGCGCGAATTGCTGGGTGTGTCCACCCTGCTCGGCCTGATCGGCGTGGTTGCATCGTTCGGCCTGTTCTACATCCTCATGGAAATGGGATTCTCCAAGGAAATGATCCAGTCGATGATCTTCCTCAAGCTGCTGGTGGCGGGCCATGCCACCGTGTTCCTGACCCGCACCGACGACTGGTTCTGGAAGCGCCCGTTTCCCGCGCCGCTGCTGGTACACGCCAGCTTCTGGTCGGCCGTCGCCGGCACCCTGATCGTGGTCTACGGTTTCATGGTTACCGCGATCGGCTGGAACCATGCGCTATGGATATGGGCTTATGCCTTTGCCTGGCTGCTGTTAAACGACATGATCAAGCGCTCGGCCTATCGCATGCTGCGCTCGCATGGTGAATAGCAGCAGACAATCAACAGCATTACCAGCCAGACTCGCGCTCCGGGGTCGCGCTTATCTTGTGTATGCTGAGATCGGCACCATTGAATTCTTCTTCATGCTCAAGGCGTATGCCGACCGTCTTCTTGAGCATGCCGTACACCGCATAACCTCCCGCAAAGGCGATCGCGATGCCCATCAACGTGCCGGTGAGCTGCGACATGAAGCTCACGCCGCCGACTCCACCCAGGGCCTTGAGTCCGAAGATGCCGGCGGCTATTCCGCCCCAAGCGCCGCACAGGCCGTGAAGCGGCCATACGCCCAGCACGTCGTCGATCTTCCAGCGGTTCTGAGTCCAGGTGAACATCACCACGAATAATCCGCCTGCAACGACGCCCACAGCCAGCGCGCCTATGGGATGCATCAGATCCGATCCTGCGCAAACCGCGACCAGTCCCGCGAGCGGTCCGTTATGCACGAAGCCTGGGTCGTTCTTTCCCATCCAAAGCGCAGCGAGCGTGCCTCCCACCATCGCCATCAGAGAGTTCACCGCGACGAGACCGCTGATGTTGTTGATGGTCTGAGCCGACATCACGTTGAAGCCGAACCAGCCCACCGTAAGTATCCAAGCGCCGAGTGCGAGGAAAGGAATGCTCGAGGGAGGATGCGCTGCGATCTGCCCATCCTTGTTGTAGCGCCCGCGACGCGCACCCAACAGCAGCACAGCGGCCAGGCCTATCCAGCCGCCCACCGCATGCACCACCACGGAGCCTGCAAAATCATGGAATTCCGCGCCGAATGTGCTGTGCAACCAGTCCTGTATGCCAAAGCGGTGATTCCACGCGATGCCCTCGAAGAACGGATACACGAAACCGACCAGCATGAAGGTCGCCGCCATCTGCGGATTGAACTTCGCGCGTTCTGCGATGCCGCCCGAGACGATCGCGGGGATCGCCGCGGCAAAGGTCAGCAGGAAGAAAAACTTGACCAGTTCAAAGCCGCTCTTCTGTGCGAGCACATCGGCGCCGTCGAAGAAGTTCACGCCATAGGCGATCGCATAACCGATGAAGAAATAGGCAAGTGTCGAAACGGCAAAATCGGTGAGTATCTTGACGAGCGCATTCACCTGATTTTTCTTGCGCACCGTGCCAAGCTCCAGGAAGGCGAAACCCGCGTGCATCGCCAGCACCATGATCGCACCGAGAAGTATGAAGAGCGTATCGCTATTTATCTTGAGATTTTCCATTTTTCTGCCGTTTCGAATTCTGTCGCGTCAAGAGCAGGCTACGCCCGCCGTCAAAGCTGTCGAAATTACATCAAATATGCCGATGCAGTCAAATCTTCCAGCCGCTTAAATGCTTGTCCAGCCAAAGCAGGCCGATGATGGTCTTGCTGTCGTCTATTCTGCCCATCCTCACCCACTCCAGGGCTTTTGCGAAGGGCAACTCGAAGACTTCCAGGTGCTCTCCCTCGTCCGGGTTCGCCTGCTGCAACTCCAGGCCGCGCGCAAGAAAATATTCTATGCGCTCGTTTCCGTACCCTATGCAGGGATAGGTCGTTACCAGATGAACCCATTCTCCCGCGGCATAACCCGTCTCCTCAAGAAGCTCGCGCTTTCCCGTTTCGAGTATGTCTTCTCCTGGATCGATCTTGCCAGCCGGTATCTCGAAGAAATCGCGATGCAGCGGGTAACGGTGCTGGCGCTCCATGATGAGGCTGCCGTTGTCCAGCAGAGGCAGCACGGCAACGGCGCCAGGATGGTTCACGTATTCGCGAACGCTCGTGCCGCCATCCGGAAGGCGCACATGGTCTCTTCGCACATGCAAAAGCTTGCCTTCGTACACAAGCTCCGAGTCGATACAGGTCTCCTGCAGATTCACATCACCCCCAAATGACCCCGGACGGGGGTTAATGCAACAGCAGGGACTGTCTGACCGACACCGCGCATATCGACATCAGGGTGCCCGGCATCAGGCCCAGCAGCAGCACGCCCAGGCCGTTCAGCGTCATCAGGAGGCCCGTATCGGACTCGACGGCGATGGGAACATGGCTTTCGGGCGTGTCGAAATACATCAGCTTAATGATGCGCAGATAGTAGAAGGCGCCGATCAGTGAGAACAGGACTGAGATCACCGCAAGCCAGGTATATCCCGCCTGGACGACCGCATTCAGCACGGCGAACTTTGCATAGAAGCCCACGGTGGGCGGGATGCCCGCCATCGAAAGCATCAGCAGCATCATCATGAAAGCGAGCCATGGGCTGCGCTGATTCAGGCCCTTGAAGTCGTTTAGCGTGTCAGCCTCGAAGCCTGCGCGCGAGAGCATCATGATCATGCCGAAGCCGCCGAGCGACATGATCATGTAGACCACCGTATAGAACATCGCGGAACCATAGCCCTCGATACCGCCGCTGATCAGCCCGAGCAGCATGAAGCCCATGTGTGTGATCGTCGAATACGCGAACATGCGCTTGATGTTGGTCTGTGCGATTGCGGAAAGGTTGCCCAGCGCCATCGATGCAATCGCCAGCACCACCAGCATCCCGGTCCAGTCTGTTGAAAGCCCCTGCAGTCCTTCGACCAGGATGCGCACCGTGAATGCAAAGGCCGCGAGCTTGGGCACGGATCCGATCAGCAGCGTCATCGCGGTGGGCGCGCCGTGATACACGTCCGGCACCCACATGTGGAAGGGCACCACGCCGAGTTTGAACGCGAGGCCGGACACGATGAACACGAGGCCGAACGCAAGCAGCGCCTTGTCCTGCACGCCCTGATGGATCGCATTCGATATCACTCCAAGCTCGAGACTTCCGGTCGCGCCATATATCATCGACATGCCGTAGAGCAGCAGGCCTGAGGCGAGTGCGCCCAACACGAAATACTTCATCGCCGCCTCGGTCGCAATCGCGGAATCGCGTTGCAGCGCAACCATCGCATAGAGGCTCAATGAGAGCAGTTCGAGACCCAGATACAGCGTCAGGAAATGGTTGGCCGAGATCATCACGTTCATGCCAAGCAGCGCGAAGAGTGCGAGCACCAGGAATTCTCCCGTGAACAATCCGCGCAGCAGAAGATACTGGCGCGAATAAACGAGCACCATGGACATGCCGAGGTAGCTCAGCATCTTCAGCACGTCCGACAAAAGGTCGTCAACGAACATGCCGTTGAAAGCGTAAAACACCCCGCGTTCGTGCGTGCCCACCGTGACCAGAGAACAGCCTAGCAGCGTGAGCTGGACGAAGAGATAAGTGTATATCTTGTTCTGCTTCAGCAGCAGGTCGAATATCAGGATGAAACACACCATCACCAGCAGGAAGATTTCCGCAGCGGCAGGCAACAGATTGGCCATCAAGTTCATATATAACCTCGAAAATTAGTTACTTCCGCTTGCCATTGCGGCTTACAAAGGCAGCTTCGATTGCGCAACATGCACCAGCAGGTCGTTCACCGATGCGTGCAGGATTTCTCCGACGGGCAGAGGGTAGACGCCCATGCCCAGCACAAACACGGTCAGCAACGCCAGGATCAGGATTTCCCGCGCATTGATGTCAGTCAGCTCTTCCACATGGGAATTGGAGACCTTGCCGAAGATCACGCGCTTGTACATCCAGAGGGTATATGCCGCGCCGAAGATCAGCGTGGTTGCCGCAGCGAAGGCATACCAGAAATTCACCTTGATCGTCCCCATCAGCACCATGAATTCGCCGACGAATGCGCTGGTACCGGGCAGGCCGCTGTTGGCCATCGCGAAAAGCATGAAGAATGCGGCGAACACCGGCATCTTGTTCACAACGCCGCCGTAATCGGCTATCTTCCTCGAATGCATGCGATCATACAAAACGCCTATGCAGAGGAACAATGCGCCAGCAACGAAACCGTGGGAGAGCATCTGCAGAAGCGCGCCTTCCATGCCGTAGGCGTTGAAGATGAAGAGACCCAGCGTGACAAATCCCATGTGCGAGATCGATGAATAGGCGACCAGCTTTTTCATGTCCGACTGCATCAGCGCGACCAGCCCGATGTAGACGATTGCAATCAGCGAAAGCGCGATCATGATGCCGGCGAGCTTGTGGCTCGCATCCGGCGTGATCGGCATCGAGAAGCGCAGGAAACCGTATGCGCCCACTTTCAGCATGATCGCCGCGAGGACGACAGAGCCGCCTGTCGGCGCCTCGACGTGCGCATCGGGCAGCCAGGTATGCACCGGGAACATCGGGACCTTGACCGCGAACGCGAAGAAGAAGGCGATGAAGATCAGGATCTGCGCGGTCATCGGAATCGCGACCTTCTGGAAGTCGAGTATCGAGAAGCTTCCGCCGGTGAGGTTGTAAAGATAGATCAGCGCGACCAGCATCAGGAGCGAGCCCAGCAGCGTGTATAGAAAGAACTTCATCGTCGCATAGATGCGGTTGGGGCCGCCCCAGACGCCGATGATGATGAACATCGGTATCAGCATCGCTTCCCAGAACACGTAGAAAAGAATCGAGTCGAGCGCCGCGAAAACGCCGTTCACGATGCCCGACATCACGAGGAATGCGGCCATGTATTGCGAGACGCGCTTCTCGATGACGCGCCAGCCCGCGATCACCACGATCACCGTGAAGAAGCTGTTAAGAAGTATGAAAAGCATGGAGATGCCGTCCACACCAAGATAGTAGTGTATGTTGAAGCGCAGAATCCAGTCGTGCAGCTCGACGAACTGCATCGCGCTCGTCGTTGAATTGAACCCTGTATAGAGCGGCAAGGTGACCGCGAACCCGAGCAGGCTCCCGGCCAGCGCGAGCAGGCGGGCGAGCGATGCGTTCTTGTCGTCTCCGGTTGCCAGAACCAGTATGCCGAAGATGATCGGCAACCATATCGCAACGCTAATTACAGGTAATCCAAAAATCATGCTGTGTTTCCTTTAATCACGAAGCTGAAAGTTGAAAGCGACGCTTCCCACGATTAAAACCAGTTTCTTATCGACAACAGAACGAACACACCGACGATCATCGTGAACGCATAGTGGTAGATGTAGCCCGTCTGGAACCTGCGCACCACGCCCGAGAACCTGCCCACCAGATTCGCCGAACCGTTCACCACGAGTCCGTCGATCAGGAACTTGTCGCCAACATTGCCAAGGAAGCTGCTCAACATGCGCGCGCCTCCCGCATAGAACCAGTCGTTGAATCTGTCGAAGTAATACTTGTTGTCCAGGAGCGTGTAGATGCCATGGAAGCGCTTCTGGATCGCGGCAGGAATGTCGGGGCGCTTCAGATAGAAGTAACCCGAGCTCACGACGCCTGCGATCGCAAGCCAGAGAGGCAGGCTTGTAAACGCGTGCAGCGCCATCGCAAAGCTGCCGTGGAATTCCTCCTGAAGCTCGCGCATCACTTCATGGTTCTGCGCAATGTAGATCGCGTCCTTGAAGTAGCCGCCAAAGAGCATCGGCTCAATTGCGATGTAGCCGATCACGACGGAGGGAATCGCAAGCAGCACGAGCGGAAGCGTCACCACCCACGGGGACTCGTGAGGCTTCTGCCCGGGTGCGAGCCCGTGGTGATGATCCGCTGCAGCCTCCTCGTCAGCATGATCGTCGTGATGATCGTGGAGCTTACCGAAGCGTTCCTTGCCGTGGAAGACCAGGAAGTACATGCGGAAGGAATAGAATGCAGTGACGAAGACGCCTGCCACCACCGAGAAGTATGCGAATCCGGATCCTGCAAGATGCGAGTGACCCACCGCCTCTATGATGCTGTCCTTGGAATAGAAGCCGGAGAAGAATGGCGTTCCGATCAGCGCAAGCGAGCCTATCAGCGATGTGATCCAGGTGATGGGCATGTATTTTCTCAATCCGCCCATGTTGCGGATGTCCTGATCGTGGTGCATGCCCATGATCACGCTTCCTGCGGCCAGAAACAGTAGCGCCTTGAAGAAGGCATGGGTCATCAGGTGGAAGATCGCGACGGGATAGGCGGAAGCGCCCAGCGCGACCGTCATGTAACCCAACTGGGAGAGCGTCGAATAGGCGATCACGCGCTTGATGTCGTTCTGTATGATGCCCAGGAACCCCATGAAAAGCGCGGTAATCGCGCCGATCACCATCACGAAGGAGAGCGCGGCATCGGACAATTCGAACACGGGCGACATGCGAGCGACCATGAAGATGCCGGCCGTCACCATGGTTGCCGCATGGATCAGCGCGGAGATCGGGGTGGGGCCTTCCATCGAATCAGGCAACCAGACGTGCAACGGGAACTGCGCGGATTTTCCCATCGCGCCGATGAAAAGCAGTATGCAGATCGCGGTGAGCAAATTGACCGACATGCCGGGGATGGGCGCGATGTCGTTTGCATGGTTCGCGACGTTGGCGAACACCGCCGCGTAATCCAATGTCCCGAAGACCTTCAGGACCAGGCCTATGCCGAGCAGGAAGCCGAAGTCGCCCACGCGGTTGACGAGGAATGCCTTGAGGTTCGCATAGATCGCCGTCGGCCTTGTGTACCAGAAACCGATCAGGAGGTATGACACCAGACCCACCGCCTCCCATCCGAAGAAGAGCTGCATGAAGTTGTTCGACATTACGAGCATCAGCATCGAAAAGGTGAAGAGCGAGATGTAGCTGAAGAAGCGCTGATAGCCTTCATCCTCTTCCATGTAACCTATCGTGTAGATGTGCACCATCAGGGAGACCGAAGTCACGACCAGCATCATCGTCGCAGTCAGCCTGTCGATCAGGAAGCCTACCTGAAAGCTCGTGTCGCCCGAATTGAGCCAGGTATAGACGGGACCGTTGAAAAGGTGTCCCGCCATCACGTCCTGGAAAATCCTGATCGCGGAGAAGAGCGAGAGGCCGACCAGGGCGATCACGATGCGATGGGTTGCAGTGCGCCCCAACGCGCGTCCGAAAAGCCCCGCGATGATGGCGCCCAACAGGGGCGCGAAAGGCACGATCAGATAGTAGTCTTGAATGTTCATTGCATCAGCCTTTCAAACTGCCGAGATCGTCGACGTTGATGGTGCGCAGGTTGCGGAAAAGCACGACCAGGATCGCGAGCCCTATCGCGGCTTCCGCAGCGGCCACGGTCAGGATGAAGAACACGAAGACCTGGCCTGCCGTATCGTTCAGATAGTGCGAGAACGCGATGAAGTTGGTGTTCACCGCCAGGAGCATCAGCTCGATCGACATCAGAAGGATGATCACGTTCTTGCGATTCAGGAAGATGCCCAGCACGCTGATGGCAAAGAGCACTGCGCTGAACACGAGATAATGAGAAAGGGTTATCATTTTTTTCGCTCCCTGTTTCTACTTGCCGTCGGCTCTGGATTCGGAAGGCATCTTCACGACGCGCAGGCGATCGGCCTTCTTCACCTTCACCTGCTCGGACACGTTCTGCGATTTCACTCCCGCGCGACGGCGCAACGTCAGCGCGATCGCAGCGACCATCGCAACCAGCAGCACCACGGCCGCGAGTTCGAAAGGATAGACGTACTGGGTATAAAGCAGCCTTCCAAGCTCCTTGGTATTGCTGTAGTTAGCCGCGTGAAGAACCGCCTTCGAAGACTCCGAAGTCTGGCGCGAACCCAATACCCAGACCATCTCGAACACCATTAGCCCCGCAATCCCGGCGCCGAAGGGGAACCAGCGCCAGAATCCCTCGCGCAGCTTCACGAGGTTGATGTCCAGCATCATCACGACGAAGAGGAAAAGCACCATCACCGCGCCCACGTAGACCAGGACCAGCGTGATCGCGAGGAACTCGGCCTCGAGCAGCATCCATAAGCCGGCCGCACTGCAGAACGCCAGCACCAGAAACAGCGCGGCATGCACGGGGTTGCGCGCAATGATCACGCCGGTTGCAGCAAGCGTCGTGATGATCGCGAACAGATAAAAAACCGCATCGAAGAAACTCATCTACTCACCCCATTCATCTGTATTTGGCGTCCGACGCGCGATCCTTCGCGATCTGCGCCTCATGCTTTTCCCCTACAGCCAGCAGCATGGGCTTGGTGTAGTAAAGGTCGCCTCGGTTCTCGCCGTGATACTCGAAGATGCGCGTCTCGACGATCGCATCCACCGGGCATGATTCTTCGCAGAAGCCGCAGAAGATGCATTTGGTGAGATCGATGTCGTACTGGGTGGTGCGGCGCGTTCCGTCTTCGCGCTCGGCAACCTCGATCTTGATCGCAAGCGCGGGGCAAACCGCCTCGCAAAGCTTGCATCCTATGCAGCGCTCCTCGCCGTTCGGATAGCGGCGCTGGGCATGCAGGCCTCTGAAGCGATAGCCCTGCGGCGTCTTCTCGTCCGGAAACTGCACGGTGATCTTGCGCGCGAACATGTAGCGCCCGGTCAGCGCCATGCCTTTCAGCAGTTCGACGAGCAGGAAGGTCCTGAAGAATTCCTTTATTTTTTCCATATTCATGTCCTCTTGAGCATGCGCCCCGTCACGCTACCAAAGCCAGTAGGAGGTCTGCATCCAGACACCCACGACCACGACCCAGATGAGGGACACCGGAATGAATACCTTCCATCCCAGACGCATCAGCTGGTCATAGCGATACCTGGGGAAGGTCGCGCGAAACCACAGGAACAGGAAGAGCACGAAGGCGACCTTGATGAACATCCAGAGGATTCCGTCCGGCAGGAAAGGCAAGGGGGAAAGCCAGCCGCCCAGGAACATGATCGAAGTCAGGAAGGAGACGAGGATCATGTTCGCATATTCGCCCAGGAAGAAAAGCGCAAACGCCATGCCTGAATATTCGACGTGGAAGCCCGCGACGATCTCCGATTCACCTTCGGCCACGTCGAAAGGCGCGCGGTTGGTCTCGGCGACCCCAGATATGAAATACACCACGAACATCGGGAAGAGCGGAATGAAATACCAGTTCAGGAGCCCATGCGTTCCCTGCTGCCCGCGCACGATATCGCCAAGATTGAGGCTTTGCGCCGCCATCAGCACGGTGACCAGCGCAAACCCCATCGCGATTTCGTATGAAACGATCTGCGCTGCGGAACGCAGCGACCCCAGGAATGCATACTTGGAGTTGGATGCCCAGCCCGCGATGATGACGCCGTATACGCCAAGGGAAGCCATCGCCAGCACGTAAAGCAGACCCGCGTTCACGTTCGCGACCACGAGTTCCGCATTGAAGGGCACGACCGCCCACACGGCGAGCGCCGGCATCAGGGTCAGTATCGGAGCGATGATGAACAGGAACTTGTTCGCGCCGCTCGGCACGATGATTTCCTTCATCAAAAGCTTCAGACCGTCCGCCAATGGCTGCAGCAATCCGAAATAGCCGACCCGGTTCGGGCCTATGCGGATCTGCATCCAGCCTATCACCTTGCGCTCGGCCAGCGTCAGATAGGCGACGGCGCCCATCAGGGGCAGCACGATCACCACGATCTTGAGCAGGGTCCAGATGGGGAGCCATGCGGGCCCCAGCATTTTCTGTATGGGTTCCAGCCATTCCATCATGCGCGCTCCAGGGAAATTTCACCAAACATCGGGCCGAGTCCTGCAGTTGCCGGATGAGCCGCCGAAATGCGCACTACGCCAAGCGGCAGACGATCATCCCTCTTGACCTTGAGCCGCGCGCTCGCACTTCCCTGCGCAACCCTGACCTCGTCGCCAGGATTCAATCCCAGCCTCTGCATCTCGTCCTTATGCATCCTTGCAGAAGGCATGGCCGCATCCGGCGTCTTCTGCAGCGCATCCGCACGGCGCACCAGTGCATCTGCAAAATAGATGGGCACATCGGTCACGCGCTCAAGGACAGCGCCTGTCTGATTTTTCTTGTAGGAGATGCCGTCGATGCGGTTGCCGGGCTTGTTCGAGGTACTCAATGCCTCGTCGCGTATCGCCTCGCTGCTGTCGTAATCGAAACCGGGAATGTCGAGGAGATTGCCAAGCACGCGAAGCACCTTCCATGCGGGGCGCGCATCGCCCAGGGGTTTCACGGCGCCCTTGAAGCTCTGCACTGTCCCTTCGTTGTTCACGAAAGTGCCCGAAGTCTCTGTAAAGGGCGCAATCGGCAACAGGACGTCGGCATATTCGATCGCATTGTGCTTGTAAGCCGACATCGCGACCACCATGTCCGCCTGTTTCATCGCCGAGATCGCAAGGTCGGGATTGTGCATGTCGAGCTCTGGCTCGACGTTCAAAAGAAGATAGGCCTTGCGCGGCTTCTCGAGCATCTGCATCGCGTTCATTCCGGACTCTGGAACCGCGCGCGCCATATGGCCTCCCACGCTGTTTGCGGCTTCTGCCAGGAATCCGAACTTGGCACCGGAAAGCTCTGCGATCTGGTTGGCCAGTGATGCGAGCAGCGATGCTTCCGTATGCTGCTGTGCCAGGTTGCCGAGCAATACGGCGCTTCTCTCGCCTGTAGCCAGACTCTCCGCGATCGCCTTCGCCGCATCGCCGACTGCAACTTCCAGAAGCTCCGGAGGCATTGCCGCCTCCTTGTGCATGACCAGCGCCTTCAAAATCTGCGCCAGCATGTCAGCCATTTTCGAGGGTGCGACGATCGCCTTGTTCGCAACCGGCATCAGAAGATCATCGTCTGCGGCATGCACCACGTTTGCCTGCGCTCCCAATTTCACGGCCTGTCTGATGCGCTGCGCGATCAGAGGCTGGTCCTTGCGCAGGAAGCTGCCGACGATCAGGAAGCGGTCGCATGAATTGAGCTCTGCAATCGGCATGCCCAGCCAGGGCGTTCCCTGAGTAACAAGACTGAAATCAGACTGGCGCAACCTGAAGTCGACGTTGTCCGAACCCATTGCGCGCACCAGCTTCTGCAGAAGATAAAGCTCTTCCAGAGTCGAGTGAGGGGTTGCCAGGGCAGCGATATTATCCGCTCCAGCGCCGGACGTTATCTGACGCAAGCCGTTTGCGACATATTCCAATGCAGCCGACCATTCGACTTCGATCCACTGGTTGTTCTGCTTGATCATCGGGCGGGTCAGCCGGTCGGGGGAATTCAATCCCTCGTAGCTGAACCTGTCCTTGTCGGAGATCCAGCACTCGTTGATCGCCTCGTTCTCCACCGGGACGACGCGCAACACCTTGTTGTCCTTCACGTGCACCGCGAGACTGGCGCCCAGCCCATCGTGCGGGCTCACCGATTTTCTGCGCGAGAGCTCCCAGTTTCTTGCGGTGTAGCGGAAGGGCTTGCTGGTCAGGGCGCCGACCGGGCAGAGGTCTATCATGTTGCCGGAGAGTTCGGATTCGACCGCGCTGTTCACGAAGCTCACGATCTCCGCATATTCCGAGCGGTTCGCCATGCCGAGCTCCATCTGCCCTGCGATCTCCTGGCCGAAGCGCACGCAGCGCGTGCACTGTATGCAGCGGCTCATCTCGACGGTCGAGATGAGTTCGCCGATCTCCTTCGGGGAAACCATGCGTTTTTCTTCCGCATAACGTGAAGCCCCGCCGCCGTAGCCCATCGCGAGATCCTGAAGCTGGCATTCACCGCCCTGGTCGCAGATCGGGCAGTCCAGCGGATGGTTGATCAGCAGAAACTCCATCACGCCCTTCTGCGCCTTCACCGCCATCTCGGAATGCGTATACACCTTCATGCCGTCTGCCGCAGGCGTTGCGCATGCGGGAAGAGGCTTGGGCGCCTTTTCCACCTCGACCAGACACATCCTGCAGTTGGCCGCGATGGAGAGCTTCTTGTGGTAGCAGAAATGCGGGATATAGACGCCTGCCTTGTGCGCCGCATCCATCACCGTGGAACCGCGTTCGGTCTCGACTAACTTGCCATCAATTTCGATATTGATCATTGCGCACCCAAGCCCTACACCAAACAACGCTTGTGTTCGATGTGATATTCAAATTCCGCCCTGAAATTCCTGAGCATGCCCTGCACTGGCCACACAGCCGCCTCGCCCAGCGCGCATATGGTGCGGCCCGCGATGTTCTCGCCCACGGACAGCAAGAGATCCAGATCCTCCGGCCTGCCCTGACCGTGCTCTATGCGGTGCACGACGCGATAAAGCCATCCTGTCCCCTCGCGGCACGGCGTGCACTGTCCGCAGGACTCCTCGTGATAGAAGTAGGACAGGCGCTCTAGCGCGCGCACCATGCAAACCGTTTCGTCCATCACGATCACAGCACCGCTGCCAAGTCCCGAACCCGCCTTCTGTATCGAGTCGTAATCCATCGTGAGATCCATCATCACCTCTCCTGGCAGCACCGGCATGGAGGAGCCTCCGGGTATCACGGCCTTCAGCCTGTGTCCATTGCGCACGCCGCCTGCCATCTCGAGCAGATCCGCAAAGGGCGTGCCCATCGGAACCTCGTAGTTGCCAGGCTTGTTCACATGACCCGTGACCGAGAAGAGCTTGGTGCCGCCGTTGTTCGGCTTGCCGAGCTCGAGGAACTTCTGGCCGCCGTGGTTGATGATGTAGGGGATGCTGGCGAAGGTCTCGGTGTTGTTGATCGTGGTCGGCTTGCCATAGAGACCGAAGCTTGCAGGAAAAGGCGGCTTGAAGCGCGGCTGCCCCTTCTTGCCCTCGATGGACTCGAGCAGCGCCGTCTCCTCTCCGCAGATGTAGGCGCCATAGCCAAGATGGTTATGCAGATCGAAGCTGAAGTCCGAACCCAGTATGTTGCTGCCGAGATATCCCGCTGCACGGGCGACTTCGCAAGCCTCCTCCATGCGCTGATAGGCTTCGAATATCTCGCCGTGTATATAGTTGTAGCCGGTTTTCACGCCCATCGTATAGGCCGCGATCGCCATGCCTTCAATCAGAAGGTGCGGGTTGTAGAGCAGGATGTCCCAGTCCTTGCATGTGCCGGGCTCGCCTTCGTCCGAGTTGCAAACAATGTACTTGTCGCCATCGTAATTTCTCGGCATGAAGCTCCACTTCAACCCGGTCGGAAAGCCCGCGCCGCCTCTGCCCCTGAGCGCGGAAAGCTTGACCTCCGCGATGATCGCATCCGGCGACATCTTCTCCGTCAAAACGCGGCGCAGCGCCTGGTAACCGCCTACCTTGAGATAGTTTTCAAGCGTCCACGGCTGATCGAAATGCATCGTGGTTTGGGTGATCGGGCCTCTCATGACTTGTCCAATTCTGCCAGAATCTGGTCGATCTTCTCGTGGGTCAGGCGACCGCACAGCTTCTTGTTGTTGATGGTGAATAGCGGCGCATCCTTGCAGGCGCCCATGCACTCGCCCTCTCTCAGGCCGTATTTCCCATCCGCAGTCACTTCTCCCATCCCTATTCCGAGCCTGGATCTGAGATAGGCGACCGTGTCTTCCGCTCCGCAAAGCGTGCAGGACAGATTGGTGCACACCGTGATGGTGTGTTTCCCCATGGGTTTCAGGTTGTACATGTGATAGAAGGTCGCGACCTCGAGAACTGCGACCTCTGGCATGCCGAGATAGGATGCGATATCGCTCATGTCATCGGTCGAGATCCAGCCCTTCTCGTCCTGCACGAAGCGCAGTGCGGCCATCACGGCGGACTGTTTCTGGTCAGCCGGATACTTTTTCAATTCACGGTTGATCTGTTCCTGAACGGGTGCGGATAACATTATCTGTCTATCTCTCCAAAAACGATGTCCTGCGTGCCGATGATGGTCACGACGTCCGCGATCATGTGGCCCCGCGCCATCTCGTCCAACGTCGAAAGATGCACGAAACCAGGCGCGCGTATCTTCAAACGGTATGGCTTGTTCGCGCCGTCAGAAATCATGTAGATGCCGAACTCCCCCTTGGGATGCTCGACCGCCGCATAGGCCTCTCCTTCCGCGATGTGCATGCCCTCGGTGAAAAGCTTGAAGTGATGGATCAGCTCTTCCATGTTCTGCTTCATCGACTCGCGCGAGGGCGGCGCATACTTGTGGTTGGCCGTGATCACAGGGCCCGGGTTCGCGCGCAGCCAGTCTATGCACTGCTTGATGATGCGATTGCTCTGGCGCATCTCCTCGACGCGCACGAGATACCGGTCATAGGTGTCTCCATTCACGCCAACAGGGATGTCGAAATCCAGCTTGTCGTATACCGCATAGGGCTGCTTCTTGCGCAGATCCCATTCGACGCCGGAGCCGCGCAGCATGGGTCCCGTGATACCCAGCGCCACGGCGCGCTCGGGCGAGAGCACGCCTATGCCGACGGTGCGCTGCTTCCATATCCGGTTGTCGGTCAGAAGCGTCTCGTATTCGTCCACATGTTTGGGGAAACGCCGAGTGAAATCCTCGAGAAAATCGAGCAGCGAACCCTGACGGTTTGCGTTCATCCTCTTGATCGCCGCCTCGTTATGTACCTTGGAAGCCTGATACTGAGGCATGGTGTCCGGAAGATCCCGGTACACGCCTCCGGGACGATAATACGCGGCATGCATGCGCGCGCCCGATACCGCCTCGTAGGCATCCATCAGATCCTCACGCTCGCGGAAGCAATAGAGGAATACCGTCATCGCGCCGATGTCCAGCCCGTGCGCGCCCAGCCACATCAGGTGGTTCAGAAGGCGCGTGATCTCGTCGAACATCACGCGTATGTATTGCGCGCGTATTGGCACATCTATGCCGGCGAGCTTCTCGATCGCCTGCACATACGCATGCTCGTTGCTGAGCATGGAAACATAATCCAGCCTATCCATGTAGGGAAGGGACTGAAGATAGGTCTTGTGTTCCGCAAGTTTTTCGGTCGCGCGATGCAGCAACCCGATATGCGGATCTGCGCGCATCACGACTTCGCCATCCAGCTCCAGCACCAGACGGAGCACGCCGTGTGCCGCCGGATGCTGAGGCCCAAAATTCATTGTGTAATTTTTGATTTCAGGCATGTATCGTCCTCAGTTGCTGCCGAAGTTTTCTTCCCGGACGATGCGCGGCGTCACAACCCTAGGCTCGATCGAAACCGGCTGATAGACCACGCGCTGCTGCTCGGGGTCATAGCGCATCTCCACATGGCCCGAGAGCGGGAAATCCTTGCGGAAAGGATTGCCCACGAAACCGTAATCCGTGAGGATGCGGCGCAGATCGGGATGACCCGTGAAGATGAGACCATAGAGATCGAAAGCCTCGCGCTCGAACCAGTTTGCATCGGGCCATATTCCGGAAACCGAATCGACCACGGGAAAGTCGTCGTCTTCGGCAAAAACGCGCACGCGCAGGCGCCGGTTGTGCGCGTGGGACAGAAGGTGGTACACGACGGCAAAACGCCTGCCCTCCCAATCCCTGTATTCCAAATAGTCCACGCCGCAAAGATCTATCAGCTGGGCAAAACGCAGTGCTTCCGCATCTCTTAACTGAGTCATGACGCCCGGAATGTCGGACGCCCCGATCACGATGGTCGTCTCGCCCAAGGCCTCATGCAGCGATACAACTTTGTCACCCAGAAGGCCCGTCAATTCGTCACGCAATGATTTCTTCTCGGTCATCATGTAAGCCTTATCGGGCGATGGTATTGGTGCGCTTGATCTTGTTCTGCAACTGGATCAGGCCAAAGAGCAGGGCTTCCGCAGTCGGCGGACAGCCTGGCACATAGATGTCCACGGGGACGATGCGATCGCAACCGCGCACGACGGAATAGGAATAGTGATAATAGCCGCCGCCATTTGCGCATGAGCCCATCGATACCACCCAGCGCGGCTCGGACATCTGATCGTAAACCTTGCGCAGCGCAGGCGCCATCTTGTTGCATAGCGTGCCCGCGACGATCATCACGTCCGACTGGCGCGGACTCGGGCGGAACACGACGCCGAAACGATCGAGGTCATAGCGCGCAGCGCCCGCCTCCATCATTTCCACGGCGCAACAGGCAAGGCCGAAAGTCATCGGCCAGAGAGAGCCTGTGCGTGTGTAATTGATGATGGTGTCGAGCGTGGTGGTGACCACTCCCTTCTCCAGCACACCTTCTATTCCCATTCCAGCGCCCCTTTCATCCATTCATAGACAAAGCCCACCACCAGGATGGCCAGGAAGATCATCATGGAAACGAAACCGAACATGCCGATTTCCTTGAGCACGATCGCCCAGGGAAAAAGGAAAGCGATTTCCAGATCGAACAGGATGAAAAGAATGGCGACCAGGTAGTAGCGCACATCGAACTTCATGCGCGCATCCTCGAAGGCTTCAAAGCCGCATTCGTAAGGAGACAGTTTTGCGCCGTCCGGACGATGTGGCGCCGCGAACCTGCCAAGCAAGACAGGCGCAATGCCAAAAGCCAGTCCGACACAAATGAACAACAGCACCGGAAAATAGTTTTCCAACATCGAGCTTCCCCCCTCTCATGTACAGAATTCTTGAACCAACCCCGAGGGAGTCAAATCAGAATCGTTATAATTTAAAGGTGCCGATGCGCTCGAGCATCGGCTTTCTAATTTGGTGCGGATGGGGAGACTCGAACTCCCACGCCCTTTCGGGCACAAGCACCTCAAGCTTGCGTGTCTACCAATTCCACCACAACCGCGATTTTTTATCCATCGTCCCGATTATTTCGGGATCTCTTTGAGTTTTGAATTATCTACAGGCGCCGCAGCAGGCACTTTCATGGCCGCCGCCTTATCCATCACGCCTTGCTGCTGGGCCGGGTGAGAATAAAGGTAAGTCAACGACAAACTGGTCACGAAGAATATCGCGGCGGCAACTGCGGTGCTGCGGCTTAAAAAATTCGCAGATCCCGCAGAACCGAAAAGACTGCCTGCCGAACCGCTGCCGAAAGCCGCGCCCATGTCAGCACCCTTGCCATGCTGAAGCAAGACCAGGCCGCACAGCACGATCGCCGTCAATAAATGCACAACCCAAACAATTGTTTCCACAAACCACTCCTATTGTGCCGCGCGGCATATCGCCACGAAGTCATCAACCAAAAGCGACGCACCGCCTACCAGTCCGCCGTCGATGTCGGCCATCGCAAAAAGCTCCATCGCATTCGCGGCCTTCACGCTTCCGCCATACAGTATGCACAAATTCTCAGCCACCTTCGCATCGCGGCCGCCCACCCTCTGACGGATGAAGGCATGCACCGCCTCTGCCTGCTCGGGGCTCGCCGTCTTGCCCGTGCCTATCGCCCAGACAGGCTCATACGCGACCACCGCACGCGACATCGCATCAACCCCCGCAAAATCGAGAACCGCATCGAGTTGCCTTGCGACGACCGCTTCTGTCACGCCGGACTCGCGCTCTGCAAGCGTTTCGCCGACGCACAGTATGGGGATCAGCCCCGCCTTCTGCGCGGCCGCAAATTTTTGCGCCACGATCTCGTCGCTCTCACCATACAGCGCGCGACGCTCCGAATGCCCGATGATTACATAACTGCATGCAAAGTCAACCAGCATGCCGGAAGCAACCTCGCCTGTGTAGGCGCCTTCGTCGAACTGACTCAGGTTCTGCGCACCCCAGGCCACATTGCTACCCTGCAGCATGGATTGCGCTTGCGCCAGATACGGATAGGGAACGCAGACAGCATATGAGCCCTTCATTTGCTGCACGCCTTCCGATACGCCCTGCAACAATGCCTGATTCTTGTCCAGACGGCCATACATTTTCCAGTTACCGACTACCAGTTTACGACGCATCGCGATCAATCCAGTAAGCTTTTCGAATTAATGCAATCGTACCTGCGAACGCGATTGAGGTCAATCTTTATAACCCGTTGTACGCACACAAAAAGGCTTGCAGCGCAAATTTATCCCGACTGTCAACGAGGCAATTCAAAGGTTTACACCTGCCCAAAAGACTTCCGTCGGGTAGAATAGCAAACAGGAATCCACCATGTCGATGAGCATCAACAATACCTTCAACGCGCCCTACCCGCCTCCCCTGATGGATGCGATGGGACGCCCCATGCGCGACCTGCGCATCTCCGTGACGGATCGCTGCAATCTGCGCTGCACCTATTGCATGCCTCGCGAGATCTTCGACAAGAACCATGTGTTCCTGCCGCGCAGCGATCTTTTGAGCTTCGAGGAAATCGTCCGCGTCGCGCGCGTCTTCGTCGATCTCGGCATAAGAAAGATCAGACTGACCGGGGGGGAGCCGCTGCTGCGCCGCGGCGTAGAGAACCTGGTTCGCGAACTGGCGAAGCTGACCGACCGCAATGGCATACCCGTCGAAGTGACGCTCACCACCAACGGGGTACTGCTTGCACAGAAGGCCTTTGCATTGAAGGATGCCGGGCTTGCGAGGCTCACCGTAAGCCTCGATGGATTGAGCGATGCGGTATTCAAGCGCATGAGCGATGTGGATGTTCCGGTTGCGACCGTCCTGAACGGCATATCTTCCGCAGAGCGCGCGGGCTTTTCCTCCATCAAGGTCAACATGGTGGTGAAGCGCCATGTCAACGACCATGAACTCCTGCCCATGGCGCGCCACTTCAGAAGCAGCGGCATCACGCTGCGCTTCATCGAATACATGGATGTGGGCAACACGAACGGCTGGCGCATGGAAGAAGTGGTCACCGCGAGCGAAATCCTTGAAACCATAGGCAGCCAGTTCCCCTTGCAAAGGACAGGCGCGAAGGATGAGGTCGCACAGCGCTGGCGCTATCTGGATGGAAAGGGCGAGATCGGTGTCATCGCCTCGGTCACCCAGGCATTCTGCAGCGGCTGCACGCGCATGCGGCTTTCGACCGACGGCAAGCTCTATACCTGCCTGTTTGCCGAAGACGCGAAGGCGGATTTGAAGGCCATGCTGCGAAATGGCAAGACCGAAGAGGATCTGATGAAGACCATTTCAGGCTGCTGGAAGAATCGCGACGACCGCTATTCGCAGATCCGCCACCAGCTCACGGAATCGCAATTGAAAAAAATAGAAATGTCCTACATAGGCGGCTAGGAGCAAACAATGAGCGAACTCACACACTTTTCGGACTCGGGGCGCGCGAGGATGGTCGATGTCTCTGAAAAGACAGACACTCAGCGCACCGCGATCGCAAGCGGCGTGCTGCGCATGAAGATGGCGACCCTCATCAGGATACGCGAGGGAAAAATCGCCAAGGGCGACGTGCTGACGGTCGCGGACGTGGCGGCCGTGATGGCGGCAAAGCGCACGCCCGACATCATCCCGATGTGCCATTCCATCCCGCTCTCCGGCGTATCCATCGAGTTTTCCGAGGTGCTGAAGCCCGATCACTACGGCTCGGTCGGCATCAAGGTCGTCGCCACCGCAAGCTGCAGGGGGCAGACAGGCGTGGAGATGGAAGCGATGACCGCCGCCAGCGTCGCACTGCTCACGATCTACGACATGTGCAAGTCAGTCGACCGCGGCATGCGCATGGCCTCTATACAGCTCGAGGAAAAGCGGGGCGGCAAGAGCGGGCTATGGCAGAGGGAGGAGTCATGATAGACGTGCTCTTCTTCGGCCCTGTCGTCGAGCGCACCGGCACGCGCGGGTTAAAGGTCGAACACAGGCAAGGCATGACGCTTAAGCATCTGCGCGACGAACTCGCTGCCAAATATCCCGGCGCATTCGAGATCGTCTGCCTTGCCGCGGTCGACGGCCAGCATGCGCGCGACCTCACGATGCCGCTTGCCGATCGCAGCGAGGTCACCTTCATGGCCAGGTTTTCCGGAGGATGAGATGAAGGATCAGGTCAGGATACAGGAAGAGGATTTCTCGCAGGACGAAGAGATAGCGGCGCTCAAGGCAAGCTGCCTGCGCATGGGAGGCATCGCGACCTTCCTGGGCTGCGCCAGGGATTTCTCCGAAGGACGCGAAGTCTCCAGAATCAGCTTCGAGGCCTATGGCAGCATGGCCTTGTCCGAGATGAAAAAATTAAGGCTGGATGCGATTGAAAAGTTCGGGCTGATCGATGCGCGCATCGTGCACCGCATCGCCACCGTTTCGGCCGGAGACAACATCGTTTTCATCGCGGCGGGTGCCGAGCATCGCGCGGCCGCATTCGACGCATGCCGCTACATGATAGACGAACTGAAAATGCGCGTGCCGATCTGGAAAAAGGAAATCACCCCGGAAGGCGATGCATGGGTATCTCCTCACCCATGAGCATCGTCATCTCCTTTGTAGGCCATTCGGGCGTCGGAAAGACCACCCTGATGGAAAAGCTGGTGCGCCACCTGAGCAAAAACCATAAGGTCGCGACACTCAAACACGCCCATCACAAGGTAGAGCTCGACACGCCGGGAAAGGACAGCTACCGCTACAAGGCGGCGGGTGCCTCGATGAGCCTCTTGCTCACCAGGGATGCGCTTCAGCTCGTCGCTGACGCGAAGGAGGAAAGAAATCCTGAAGAGCTCGCCAGGCGCTACATGTCCGATTCCGACATCGTGCTGGCCGAGGGATTTTCCCATGCGCCTGGCGCAAAGATCGAAGTGTTGCGCCGCGCCTGCAACAAGCCTCCGCGCTGCGAGATTAAGGACGGGCTGATCGCGATGGTCACCGACATGGATGAAATTTATCCTGAGCTTCCTCACTTCGGCCTCGAGGAAATCGAGCGCATCGCCCAGTTCATGCTGGATCGGAAATGATAGAGGATTGCACCGCGCTGATACTCGCAGGCGGAGAATCGCGTCGCATGGGAAAAGACAAGGCGAATCTTTCCTTTTCCGGCAAGACGCTGCTTCAAAAGATCGCCTCCGAACTCTCGCCTCTTTTTTCCGGCATCATCGTCAGCAGTAAAGAACTTCGCCCAGACTGCTCCCTGCCCCAGGTTCTGGATCACCCCGAACATCATGGTCCTCTGGCAGGACTCCTCGCGGGGCTTGAACATGCAGGCACCTCCTGGGTATTCGCAGTCGCATGCGACATGCCCTTCATCAGCGCGCCGCTGATAGAATATCTGTCAACGCTTCGCGAAGGTTACGATGCAATCGTGCCCATCGCATCGAATCATCCTCAACCGATGGCCGCTTTTTATTCGAGTAGAAGCCTCGATGCCCTGAGAGACCTGATGCAGGATGGAAAGGCGCACAGCATGCGCGAATTCCTGGACAGGATTTCAGCGCTTTATGTAAATGAAGAAAAATTGAGAGAACATGACCCCATGCTGAAAACCTTCTTCGATCTGGATACGCCTCACGACTTCGAAGCAGCTATGGGCTTGGCGAAGGCCGGAAAATGAAAAAGATAAGCGAAGCGCTGAGCATCGTTCTGGAATCTTCCAAAAGCCTGGGAAGCGAAACGGTGGATATAGATGCGGCATTGGGCCGCGTCCTGGCGGAAGACATACACGCCAACCGGGACCTCCCTCCTTTCGACGTGTCCGCGATGGACGGTTTTGCCGTGCGCTCCGCAGATCTTCCCGGCACGCTCGCCATCGTCGAGGACATCAAGGCGGGAGACATCCCGAAGATCGCGCTTGAAGCCGGCCTATGCTCGCGCATCATGACGGGAGCGGCGCTCCCCAAAGGTGCGGATGCGGTGATACGCGTCGAGGACGCAAGGCAGCTCTCTGCTGATTCCGTACAGATAGATATTTCCGTGAAACCTCGCCACGATGTGAGGATGCGCGGGGAGAGCATGAAATCAGGCGACACGGTTTTGAACAAGGGTACCGAGCTCACGCCAGGCGCAATCGGCATACTCGCCACCGTCAAGGCGAAGAACTTTCGCGTATTCCGCCGCCCAAACGTGGCCATCCTTTCAACCGGAAACGAGCTCGAATCCATAGACGATCCGGTCGACCCCAGCAAGATACCCGACTCCAACAGCCATGCGCTGATGGCGCAGGTGCAGGCGCTGGGCATAAAGCCCCGGATGCTGGGCATCGCGCTCGACGACCCGGAAGAGCTCGAACGCCATCTCAGGAAAGGGCTGGAATCCGACCTGCTTCTGGTTTCGGGAGGGACATCGGTCGGATTGCACGACTATGTGCGCCCGACCATAGAGAAGCTCGGGATCGACATGAAATTCTGGCGCGTTTCGATGAAGCCAGGCCATCCCCTCGCCTTCGGCGTCCTTGAAAGGCCTGAAGGTTTTCGTGCACTGGTATTCGGCCTGCCGGGAAACCCGGTATCCAGCATGGTTTGTTTCGAGGAATTCGTCGCCCCCGCGATGCGCCGCATGATGGGAAACAACCGGCCATACCGCCGCACCGTGACTGCCCGCCTCAAGCATCCGATCGCGATGAAACCGGGGCGCACCGAATTCGTCCGTGTGCAGCTTGCATCGGATGAAGAGGGCTACCATGCGATCCCCACCGGAACCCAGAGCAGCGGCGTGCTTCTCTCCATGGCACGCGCCGACGGCCTGATGGTATTGCCTGCCGAATGCACGGGGCTACCCGCAGGCGCAAAGGTCACCGTGCAGCTCCTCGACGGAACAGAATTTCAAAACAAACCGGGATTTCAGGAATGAGCATCGCAAGAATCGGCATACTGACGATATCCGACCGCGCAAGCCGCGGGGAATACGAGGACCTCGGAGGCCCCGCGATACGCGCATGGTTCACGAGGGTGTTAAAGAGCCCTTGGGAGGAGGTCGCACTCGTGATACCCGACGAGCAGCCGCTGATCGAAGCGGCCTTGATGGAGCTTAGCGACATAGAAGGCTGCTCCCTGATCGTCACGACCGGAGGGACGGGGCCCGCGCCGCGCGATGTCACGCCGGAGGCGACGATCGCCGTGTGCAGCAAGATGATGCCGGGCTTCGGCGAGCTGATGCGCACAGAGTCCCTGAAATTCGTGCCCACCGCGATCCTGTCCAGACAGACCGCAGGCATACGCGGCAAGAGCCTGATCGTGAATCTACCCGGGAAGCCTTCGGCGATAGGCGACTGCCTGAATGCGGTGTTCCCGGCCATCCCCTATTGCATAGACCTGATCGGAGGCGCACGCCTCGATTCCCACCCCGAACAG
This sequence comes from Pseudomonadota bacterium, assembly GCA_021782365.1. Lineage (GTDB taxonomy): Bacteria > Pseudomonadota > Gammaproteobacteria > Burkholderiales > Gallionellaceae > Gallionella. The sequence goes on along the minus strand of JAJXVB010000013.1, from coordinate 29,325 downwards.
TGCAAGGCTTTTCGCCCCGCGCATGCAGCCTGAATAATCCTTGCAAGGCTTGCAATCGAGGCGTAACATAAATCAGCATTCTCTAATATTTGGAGGCTGACATGGACATCGAACAGAAACGGCTGCTTGGCGAACAAGCCTATGAAAAGGCGCTCAAATACGAGCTCGACTATGGCTGCTGCCCCCAGTGCGTTTTGACCACCGTGCAGGAGACCATAGGCATCGTTGACGACCAGACGATCAAGGCGAGCCATGCCCTCTCGGGCGGCGGCGCACTCATGGGTGAGGGTACCTGCGGCGCACTGGTGGGCGGGCTGATGGCGCTGAGCGCAAAATATGGACGCGACCGGGACAAGCTCGACAGGGGGCGCTTCATCAACAGCTTCAAGAAGGCCAAGGAGCTGAGCGAGCGGTTCAGGCAGGAGTTCGGCGGATTGACTTGCCGCGAGCTGCAAAAGCAGTTCACCGGCCGCAACTATGACATGTGGAATGCCGAAGAATACAAGGCCTTCAGCGACGCCCGCGGCCTCAAGTGCGCGAATGCGACAGGAACGGTCACGAAGTGGGTCATCGAAATGCTCTAGGCCTATGCCGGGGAACCGAACATCATGCCGACGCCCGCGGTGATCGCCATCGCGAGCATCCCCCAGAATGCCACGCGCGATATGCCCTTGAGGATGCCCGCCCCTCCCGTGTAGGCAGCCAGGGCGCCCAGCACAACCAGGAATATCATCGAGGCGATTCCCACGATCAGCGCGAGATGGCGTTCGGGGGAGAGCCATGCAACAAGGAGAGGCATCCCCGCTCCCGCGACGAAGGATAACGCGGAAGTGATCGCAGCCTGCAATGGCCTTGCGCTGAAGATCTCGGATATGCCAAGTTCGTCCCTGGCATGGGCGCCCAGCGCATCCCTTTCCATCAGCTGCGATGCGACCTGCCTCGCAAGCCCCGAATCCAGTCCGCGCCTGACATATATCTCGGTCAGTTCCGCGACCTCGCGCTCGGGATCTGTCGCAAGCTCCATCTTCTCCCGTGCGAGATCCGCCTTCTCCGTGTCCGCCTGCGAGCTGACAGAAACATATTCCCCTGCGGCCATCGACATCGCTCCGGCGACCAAGCCCGCAAGTCCTGCGACCATGATGCTGGCATGCGTGGCGTTGGATGCGGAAACCCCCACGATCAGGCTCGCGGTCGAGACGATGCCATCGTTCGCCCCCAGCACTGCGGCGCGCAGCCAGCCTATATGCTGGGTCTTGTGATCTTCCGTATCGGTTCTCGACATGACGGGCCCTTTCACTGTTCCATCCGCAAGACGGTATATGCCGTTTTCATGGCTTTATCAGCCGCGGTGAGGGGATTATGATTGCTGCACACTGAATTGCAAACCGGAGCCCAAAAATGTCTGAACGCATGCCTGTCGTATTCGCATCTCACGGCGCGCCCGATGCGCTGCTGAAAGCCAAGGACACCGTCGAATGCTGGAGAGAAATCGGGGAGTCCATCCCGAGGCCTTCCGCCATCCTCGCCGTCTCCGCGCACTGGGAAGAAAGCCAGCCCACGGTGAGTCTCGCAAGTCATCCCGAGACCATACATGACTTTCACGGATTCTCCCAGGAGCTCTACGGCTTGAAATACCCGGCAAAGGGCGCGCCTGTCATCGCTGAAAGGGCAGCATCGCTGATCTCGTCCAAGGGCATGACACCCGGATATCATCCAGACCGGGGGCTGGATCACGGCGCATGGGTGCCGCTTTATGCGATGTACCCCAATGCGGATGTGCCGGTTTTTCAGCTTTCGCTCGCGAAAAACAAGGGCCCCGAATTCCATCTCGAATTGGGAAGAGCGCTGACACCGATAAGAGATGAAGGCGTGCTCATCGTCTGTTCCGGCGCGATCACGCACAATTTTGCATGGCTGGACTGGAGCGAAAAGCCGATGTCCTCGCCGCATGCCGAGGCATTCAGCGACTGGCTTGGCGAACGGCTCACAAAAGAAGACATAGAGGCATTGCTCGATTACCGGAGTTCACCTTACGGCGCAGCCTCCCACCCGAGCGAGGATCACATCCTGCCTCTCTTTGCAGCGCTTGGCGCAGCAGGCGCAGGAGCGCCTCGACGCTATCGCCCAAGTTACACCTATGGGGCGCTGTCCATGGACGCCTATGTCTGGCGGAACTAGCTTCAACCCGAAAGGAAAAGCGCGGAAGGCTGGATACAGCATGGCAATGCCGAAAATGCCGAGGTTCTGGTGTTCGATCTTACTCCCTGAGTGCATGCATGAGTTATAATTCGCAGGCTAAAAACGCAAAGCGCTAGCCTTGCATCCTGAAGAAAGCGAGAACCCGACTTGAACCCTGCCAACAGCCCCCTTTCCTACCGCGATGCCGGCGTCGACATAGATGCAGGCGACCGGCTGGTCGAAAACATCAAGCCCTATGCGAAACGCACCATGCGCCCGGAAGTGCTCTCGGGCATCGGCGGCTTCGGAGGGCTTGTCGAGATCTCTAAGAAATACAGGGAACCCGTTCTGGTGTCCGGCACGGACGGCGTAGGCACCAAGCTCAAGCTCGCCTTCGAGCTCAACATCCACAACACGGTGGGCATAGACCTGGTCGGCATGAGCGTCAACGACATCCTTGTGCAGGGCGCAGAGCCTCTCTTCTTCCTCGATTATTTCGCCTGCGGAAAGCTGGATGTGGATGCCGCAACCGAAGTCATCAAGGGCATAGCGGCCGGTTGCGAACAGGCAGGCTGCGCGCTGATAGGCGGTGAGACGGCTGAGATGCCGGGCATGTACCCTGTCGGCGAATACGACCTTGCAGGCTTCGCGGTGGGCGTCGTTGAAAAATCGAACATCATCACGGGAAGCGGCATCCAGCCGGGAGACGCTGTGCTGGGCATGGCTTCCAACGGCGCGCATTCCAACGGCTATTCCCTGGTGCGCAAGATCATAGCCCGCAGCAAGCCCGACCTTAATGCCCCGTTCGACGGCGATCGCACGCTTTCCGACGCGATCATGGCTCCCACCCGCATCTACGTGAAGCCCATCCTGTCGCTGATGCAAAGCGTCGTGATCAAGGGCATGGCGCACATCACGGGCGGCGGCATCACAGAGAACGTGCCGCGAGTGCTGCCCGAAAACGTGGTTGCGGAGATCGACGGCCAGTCATGGAAAATGCCCAGACTCTTCCACTGGCTGAAGGAAGAAGGAAACGTGGAAACTCAGGAAATGTACCGCACGTTCAACTGCGGGATCGGCATGGTAATCATCATCGACAAAAACGATGCTGAAAAGGCGATCGGCCTGCTCGAAGCCTCCGGGGAATCCGTCACGCGCATAGGCGTGATCAGGGAAAGATCCGGCACAGAGCATCAGACCCAGGTGAAATAGCGGCAGGCGCCCCCGCTGCGTCCAAAATGAAAAACATCGTCATCATCATCTCTGGACGCGGCAGCAACCTGCAGGCGCTCCTGAATGAAAATCTGGGCTGCAGCATCAGGGCCGTGATCAGCAGCCGTGCGGATGCGGCGGGCTTGAGCTTTGCCAAGGAAAAAGGCATACCCTATTCCGTCGTTTCTCACCGCGACCATCCAGACCGCGCAAGCTTCGACGCTGCATTAGCGATCGAGATAGACCGTTATCACCCTGACTTCGTGGTGCTCGCGGGCTTCATGCGCATACTCACGGAAGCCTTCGTGATGCGCTATGCAGGCCGCCTGATCAACATCCACCCTTCTCTCCTGCCCGCCTATCCCGGCATGCACACGCATGCGAAGGCGCTCGAAGATGGTGTGAAGATACACGGCTGCACGGTGCATTTCGTCACGCCAGATCTCGATCATGGACCCATCATCATACAGGCCGCCGTGCCCGTCTTCGAGGAAGACACCGAGCAGACACTGGGAGAACGCGTGCTGCGCGAGGAGCACAGGATCTATCCGCAGGCCGTGCGCTGGCTCTGCTCTGGCAGGGTCAGGCTGGGCGAAAACGGCAAGGTCATCAACGACAGAAGCTCCCGAATGGATGCAAGCCTCATCTCACCTTCGCTGGAGGAGACATGAAAATCTTCGCGCTCTTGATCGCATGCCTTGTCAGCACAGCCTACGCTGAACCCGAAAGCGTTCAGGCAAGCTACGATGTCATGATAGCCGGCATGAAGGTGGGCCAGATGGATGAGACCTACAAGCGCCAAGGAAACCATTATTCGCTTTCCAGCACCACCGCGCCGCAAGGCATTTTGGCCGCGCTGAAACCCGGCAAGATCATCAGCAAAAGCCAGGGAACGGTCGGCAAGAACGGGCTGCAGCCCGATGTCTTCGATCATGTCCGCGAGAACGACCCGAACAAGAACGGTCATGCCGATTTCGACTGGCATTCCATGAAGATCACGCTGACCCATCAGGGACAGAAGACCGAGCTTCCATTGCCGGAAGGAACGCAGGACCGTCTGAGCGCAATGTACCAGTTCATGTTCATCGATCTTGGCAAGATTTCTTCGCTCGATTTTGCGATGACGGATGGCAGCAAGCTCGACAGCTATCATTACGCGATAGGTCCCCATCAGAAGCTCGATACGGGTGTGGGACCTTGCGAGAGCATCTATCTCGACAACCAGGCAAAGGCAGGAGAGAGCCGCACCGAGGTGTGGGTTTCGACGAAGAACAGACTGCCCTGCAAGATGGTCATCACGGATGGCCACGGGGAACAGGTCACACAGATCTTGAGCAGCCTGCGCATCGCGCCGTGAAACGGCATCGACTGCTGAAAAACAGACCCATCGCGCTGGCGATCGCCCTCTCTCTGCTTCTTCATGCAGCCCTCCTGCTGGGCCCGGTTCTTGTGATACCCAGCCCCGTTGAACTTCCCCCGCTTACCGCAAGGCTGGAGCCTCTCCCCGCGAAGAAACCCGAACCGGAGAAGCTTCATCAGAAAAAAACCCGAAAGCCTCACCCGAAACGCGTGATCGAATCCCTCCCGAAAGCCGCACCCATTGCAACTGTTCAAAAATCCCCTCTGGAAGCGCCTGCCGCCTCTTCGTCTGCCGAGAAGCCGACCCAGGAGATTCCCCACGAGAAGCCGGTTGAAAAACCCGCAAATCCATTGCCCAGGCATGCAGAGCTCACCTTCATCGTCTACATGGGCACCGACATGCGCATAGGGGAAGTCCGCCACAGACTGGACATAGACAAGAGTCGCTACACGCTCGAAGTCGGCATCAATACCACGGGGCTTGCGCGCTTCTTCAAGACTTTCGACATGCACCAGAAAAGCATGGGCGCGATGGATGAAGGTGGGTTCCGCCCGGAAGAATTCAGCGAGGAAAAGCTCACCTCCAAGGGAATGGAGTCTTCGAGCGCCGAATTCGACTGGAAGGACAAGTTGATCAAGTTCTCAAACGGAAGCAACGCCCCTCTTCCCGAAAAAACACAGGACATCCTGAGCGTGCTCTACCAGCTTTCCCAGATGCCGCTCGATCAGCCGCGCATCGCATTGCATGTGAGCAACGGAAAGAAGCTCGAAAGCTACGAGGTCGAGGTGGGGCCAGAGGAAAACGTGCAGACCAAGATGGGGTTGCTGCGCGCGATCCTGCTTCGCAAGATACGCGACCCCGACGAGGAAGGGCTCAAGATCTGGCTCGGCCTGGATTACCGGCTGCTGCCGGTCAAGGTCCAGCAACTCGACAAGAAGGACAGGGTCATAGGCGAGATCGACGTTTCCGAAATCAGGGTTTCAGACGACAATCCATCGGCAGACCCTGCGCCAACTGGTAAAATCCAACCTTGACGAAGAAACAGAGCCTCTCATGCTGATCACCGAATACCGACTCGACCTCACGATCCAAGCGCTGCGCGCCATCCTGCCCCTGCAGCATCCGGCAGACACCTCTCTGCGCTATTTTTTCAAGAACGAGCGCATCGGATCGAAGGAGCGCGCGCTGGTCGCAGAAACCGTTTTCGGCGTGCTGCGCCACCGCCTGCTTCTGGAAATCGCCTGCGAAGGAAATCCAACGCCCCGCCGCATGGCGCTGGCCTATCTTGCCAAATTCGGCGGCTACAATCTGCGCGAGATCGAGCCCATATTGAAGCGGGATGAAAAGGAGTGGCTCGCGACTGCAAAGGGCACGAGATATGAAGATCAATCCCTTTCCGTTCAGGCCGAGCTGCCGGAGTGGGTCGTCGAGAAAATGCGCGGGACCTATGCGGATGAGGAAATACTCGCCACAGGACGGGCCATGCAGCAGGCCGCCCCGCTGGACATCCGCGTGAACACGCTGCAGGCGCGCCGCGAGGATGTGCTCGAACAGTTCCAGGAACAGAACATAGCCGCCGCCGCAACGCCCTATTCCCCGATCGGCATCCGCCTGAAGGACAAGATTCCCCTGGACAGGAATGCCTTGTTCGAGAAGGGAGCGATCGAAGTTCAGGACGAAGGCAGCCAGCTTCTGGGTTTTTTGCTCGCGCCAAAACGCAACGACATGGTGGTCGATTTCTGCGCAGGCGCGGGAGGCAAGACGCTGATGCTTTCGGCCCTGATGAATTCCCAGGGCCGCCTCTATGCGATGGACGTCTCCGAGAAGCGCCTCGCGAATCTCAAGCCCAGGCTCAAGCGCTCGGGCGCATCGAACATCCAGCCCATGCTGATCGCCCACGAGAACGACCTCAAGGTGAAGCGCCTTGCAGGCAAGATAGACCGCGTACTGGTCGATGCGCCCTGCAGCGGGCTGGGAACGCTGCGCCGCAATCCCGACCTGAAATTCCGCCAGTCGCAAGAGAGCATAGAGGAGCTGAACCAGAAACAGACCGCGATCCTGAATTCAGCAAGCCGACTTCTGAAAAAAGGTGGGCGGCTGGTGTATGCGACCTGCAGCATACTGTTCGATGAAAACCAGCGCATCGTGGAAGCCTTCCTTTCCTCGCATCCTGAATTCGTTCTGCGCCCCGCAGGCGAGATACTTCAGCAGCAGAAGATTCCGCTTGAAATGGGAGACTATCTGGAGCTCAAGCCCCATCTCCACGCAACGGATGGTTTTTTCGCCGCAGTTCTTGAACGCGCCTCGGGATCAGGCCCTGTTGAGGCCTGATACCCAGCGCTCGTACAGAACGCTTGCGGCATTTTTAAGTCGAGGAAGCTTTCCTTCCATCATGCCGAGCATCTCTTGCGGCTTCTGCACGGCCGGGCTGTCGAGCGCTGACGCGATCTCATCGGCGCCCACAGAACACCATGTCGAGATCATCTCGCCTGTCATCTCGACATGGCATTGCAGCGCCAGGTTTTTTCCAAACGCATAGCCCTGATTGACGCAGTGCGGGCTTGAGAGAAGATGAACCGCCCCGTCGGGAAGAGCAAAGGTTTCGCCGTGCCAGTGGAATGCGTCGAAAGATAAGATTTCGCCGAACCAGGACTTCGCGACCTTGTTGTCGGCGACATCCACCCTGCCCCAGCCGATTTCCTTGACTCTATTTCCATAAACCCTTGCGCCCAGCGCCTTGGACATCAGCTGGCCGCCAAGGCAATGCCCAAGCACGGGCACATCCTTCGCGACCGCCTCCCTAATCAGTTCGAGCTCACGCCCTATCCAGGGGAGATCGTCGTTGACGCTCATCGGTCCGCCCATGAACACGAGACCCGAAAAATCCGCAACGGACTCCGGCACAACCTCTCCTCGGTCTATCGCAATCAGCCTCCAGGGAATGTGTCGCTCGTCCAGAAAATCGGCGAGGTATCCCGGCCCTTCTGGGGCGACATGGCGGAATATCGCGACGGGCTTCATGGCATCGTCAATCCTGTTTCTTGTCGCGTTCGATCAGCGCGTAAGCAGAATGGTTGTGGATCGATTCGAAGTTCTCGGATTCCACGACATACGCATCGACGCGATCGTCCGCGTTGAGCACGGCCGCAACGTCGCGCACCATGTCCTCGACGAACTTCGGATTGTCATAGGCGCGCTCGGTGACGTACTTCTCGTCAGGGCGCTTCAGGAGCCCGTATAGCTCGCAGGAAGCCTGCTCTTCGGCGATGCGCACCACGTCCTCTATCCACACGAAGCTGTTGGTTCGCAGGCTGATGGTCACATGGGAGCGCTGGTTGTGCGCGCCGCGTTCGGATATCTCCTTGGAGCACGGACAAAGGCTCGTCACCGGGACCAGGACCTTCATCGTGATCTGGGCATGCCCCTCCTTCATCTCGCCTATCAGCGTGACATCGTAATCGAGCAGGCTCTCCACGCCGGATATCGGGGCGATCTTGTTCACGAAATAGGGGAAAGTCATTTCGATATAACCCGATTCGGCCTCCAGCCTCTCCACCATTTCGCGCAGTATGCTCTCGTACGACTCAACCGAGATCTCTCGCTCATGCCGGTTCAATATCTCGACGAAGCGGGACATGTGCGTCCCCTTGAAGTTGTGCGGCAGGTGAACGTACATGTTGAACGTGGCGATGGTGTGCTGCACGCCAACGCTCTTGTCGCGCACCTTGACGGGATGGCGTATGCCTTTGATGCCGACCCGGTTGATCGCGATCTGGCGCAAGTCTGCCGAGCTTTGCACGTCGGCGATGGGCTTGGTTGTATTCATGTCGTACTCTCTATCAATTTACGATGGACGAGATTATAACCAATCCCGACAAAATTACTTGGTCAATTTTATTGCAGCCACGATGCCGTCCGCATCCAGGCCACAGTCCGCAAGCATTTGAGCATGTTCGCCCTGCTCGATGAACCTGTCAGGCAGGCCCAGATGCAGAAGGTCAACCCTTCGTCCTTCCAGGCATTCAGCGACCGCGCTTCCCGCCCCGCCCTGCACGACGTTTTCCTCTACCGTGACCAGAAGGTCGTGCTTTTCTGCCATCCTATTCACAAGCTCGACGTCGATGGGTTTGACGAACCTCATGTTGACCACCGTTGCATCGAGCAGCTCCCCTGCGGCTAGCGCGCTTTTGAGCATGGCGCCGAAAGAGAGTATCGCGATCCCTTTCCCATCGCGGCATATCTGGCCGCGCCCTACGGGCAGGGCCTGCATCCCGGGCTCTATGGAAACGCCTGGACCCGTGCCTCGCGGATAGCGCACGGCCGCAGGTGTGTCGAGCGTGAATGCTGTGTAGAGCATCTGCCTGCATTCGTTTTCGTCTGCGGGCGCCATCACCGTCATGTTGGGTATGCAGCGCAAGAATGAGAGATCGAAGCTGCCCGCATGGGTCGCGCCGTCAGCGCCCACCAGCCCGCCTCTGTCTATCGCCAGAACCACGGGCAGGTTCTGGATCGCGACATCGTGGATCAGCTGGTCATAGGCGCGCTGCAGAAAGGTCGAATAGATCGCCACGATGGGTTTGTATCCGTCGCATGCAAGACCCGCGGCATAGGTCAGCGCATGCTGCTCCGCGATGCCCACGTCGAAGTAGCGCTCCGGAAATCTGGCCGCGAAATCGGTCAGGCCGGATCCCTCGCACATCGCGGGCGTGATCCCCACCACGCGTTCGTCCTTTTCGGCGATGTCGCAGAGCCACTGGCCGAACACCTGGGTATAGGTCGGCTTCGAGCTCTGATCCTTCTGGGCCTGCGAGATGCCCTGGTTCCTGTCGAACTTGCCCACGCCGTGATAGAGCAGGCAGTCTTCCTCGGCGCGCGCATAGCCCTTGCCCTTTTGCGTGACCACATGGAGAAACTGCGGGCCTTCGAGCTTGCGTATATTGCCTAGCGTATCGATCAGCGCGTTCAAATCGTGGCCGTCTATCGGTCCGATATAGTTGAAGCCGAATTCCTCGAAAAGCGTGCTGGGCGTGACCATGCCCTTGACATGCTCCTCTGCGCGTTTTGCGAATTCGAGCAGAGGCCCCTTCAGCATCTTCTCGCCGCCCCTGCGCATCGCCGCATAGAAGCGGCCCGACATCAGCTTCGCGAGATAGTTGTTGAGCGCCCCGACCGGGCGGGAGATGGACATGTCGTTGTCGTTCAGGATCACGAGCAGATTCGCATTCATCGCGCCCGCGTTGTTCAGCGCCTCGAAGGCCATGCCCCCTGTCATCGCGCCGTCTCCGATGATCGCCACCGCGCGCCTCTCAGCCTTCGAAAGCTGGGCCGCGACCGCCATCCCGAGGGCAGCCGAGATCGATGTGCTCGAATGTCCCGTGCCAAAGGTGTCATAAGGGCTTTCGTCGCGCTTCGGGAAGCCTGCGATTCCGCCCGCCATGCGCAGCGTCTTCATCGCATCGCGGCGTCCCGTGAGTATCTTGTGCACATAGGTCTGATGCCCGACGTCCCACACCAGCCTGTCCTCCGGCGTGTCATAGACGTAGTGAAGCGCGATGGTGAGCTCTACCGTGCCGAGATTGGAGGAGAGATGGCCTCCCGTCCTGCTGACCGATTCGATCAGGAACTCGCGCAATTCCCTCGCCAGCTGGGGAAGCTGCTCTCGCTGCAGCTTGCGAAGGTCTTCAGGATTGTTGACGGTGTTGAGCAGCGAATACATCAGAACTTTCTCAGCACGATGAAATCGGCCAGCTCCCTGAGCCGCCCGGCCTCGGGGCCGAACCCTGAAAGCGCTTCGAGCGCGTCCCTGTGCAGGCTTTCAGCCATTTTACGCGCCTCCTGAAGACCCAGAAGAGAGACATAGGTCGGCTTGCCGAATTCCGCATCCTTGCCAGCGGTCTTGCCAAGCGTTGCAGTGTCCTCCGATGCATCCAGCACATCGTCCACCACCTGGAATGCGAGCCCCACGCATTTGCCGAAACGGTCCAGACGCTGTAGCTGGTCCGCGCTTGCATTGCCGCACTGCGCGCCCAGAAGCACCGCCGCCCGTATCAGCGCGCCGGTCTTGTGTATGTGCATGAATTCGAGCTCAGGCAGCGTCAACTGCTTGCCAACGCTCATCAGGTCTATCGCCTGCCCTCCCGCCATTCCGCGAGAGCCTGATGCTTCTGCAAGCAGCCTGATCATCGCAAGCTGCGTTGCTGGGTCATCGCAAAGCCTATGTTCGGAGAGCAGCTGGAAAGAAAGCGACTGCAGGCTGTCCCCGACCAGAAGGGCCGTCGCCTCATCGTATTGCACATGGCAGGTCGGCTTGCCGCGGCGCAGCACGTCGTCGTCCATGCAGGGCATGTCGTCGTGCACCAGGGAATATGCGTGTATCAGTTCGACTGCGGCAGCAGCGATGTTCACCCGCGCGACATCCGCGGATGAAAGCTCGCCCGCCGCGAATGCGAGCAACGGCCTCACGCGCTTGCCGCCGTCCAGCACCGAGTAGCGCATCGCCTGGTGCAGACGCTCTGGCGCGATGTCGCCCTGCGGCAAAAGGTTGCGCAGCACATCCTCGAACCCCGACTGGTGCGATGCCATCCATGCGGAAAAATCTGCACGCATCACGAAGCGTCACCCGCTGAAAACTCTTTCAGCAATCCGTCTTCCAGCACGCGCACCTGCTGCTCAGCGTCTTCGAGTCGTCCCCGGCAGAACGCCAGCAGCTCGGCGCCGCGCTTGTATGCGGCGAGCGACTGCTCGAGGGACAGCTTTCCAGCTTCCATATCCGCGACGATCTGTTCAAGCTCCGCCATCGCCGCTTCGTAGCCCGCAGGTTTCTGGGATTTTCCGGTCATTTCGGTCTTCTGCATTAATTCAAGTGAGACATTTTACCCAACGCTTAATGCCAGAGCCAATTTTTGTTGCCCTCGCTTGAGATTTGGGGGAAAATCATCCCCTTACCTGCAACGTACATAAGGATGAAATAAGGTTTGTCCAACATTGCCAACCCAATCCAACTTGCGCCGAACAAGGTTCAGCCGCCGCTTGCCTGGTACTTCGATCCCAAGATATTGAAGTTAGAGCAGCGCGTGCTGTTTGAAAACGGTCCGGGTTATGTCGGCCATGAACTGATGGTGCCCAATCTGGGCGACTATCAGGTGCTGCGAGACGAGGCGCAGATGCTTGTACGCAATCCAAACGGCGTCGAGCTGCTGTCCAACATCTGCCGCCACCGCCAGGCCACCATGCTCCAGGGCCGCGGCAATGCGCAGCACATCGTCTGCCCGCTGCATCGCTGGACCTACAAGACGGACGGGGAACTGCTGGGCGCGCCGCATTTCCCGCAGAACCCCTGCCTGCATCTTTCCAAGACGCCGCTGCAGAACTGGAACGGCATGCTGTTCTCCGGCAAGCGCGACATCGCAAGGGATCTGGCCGATGTCGGCGTGATGAAGGACCTGGATTTCTCCGGCTACATGCTGGACCGCGTGCAGGTGGACGAATACGCATTCAACTGGAAGACCTTCATCGAGGTCTACCTCGAGGACTACCACGTCGTGCCGTTCCATCCCGGCCTTGGCAACTTCGTGGACTGTGACGACCTGAAATGGGAGTTCGGCGAACAGTACAGCGTGCAGACCGTCGGCATCCGGAACGCATTGAAGCGCGTCGGAAGCGAAGCCTACGGCGAATGGCAGGAGCAGGTTCTGCGCTACCACAACGGCAAGCTGCCGAAATACGGCGCGATCTGGCTGACCTATTATCCCAACATCATGGTCGAATGGTATCCCGGCACGCTCGTGATCAGCACGCTGCTGCCGCGCGGGCCCGAGGCCTGCACCAACATCGTCGAATTCTACTACCTCGAGGACATCGTGCTGTTCGAGCGGGATTACGTCGAGGCCGAGCAGAAGGCCTACAACGAAACCGCGGTGGAGGACGACATCATCTGCCTGCGCATGAACCAGGGAAGGAAGTCTCTCTACCAGCGCGGCATAGAGGAGCACGGCCCTTACCAGTCGCCCACCGAGGACGGCATGATGCATTTCCACGAATACCTGCGCCGCAATCTTGCGCCGCACCTGAAATGAGCCAAGGGAGGCATCCATGATCACCATCGAGCAAACCGAAAACCTCGTCAATGCAGCCGTGATCGGTGAATTCACCCTCGCGGACCTCAAGGAATTCGAGGACCAGTCCCTCTACAAGCTCGACTTCCCCGGCAAGCTCAACCTGCTCTTCGACCTGCGCGCGATGGTCGGCTACACGATCGACGTGGCATGGGAAGAAATCAAGTTCTTCGGGCGCCAGCACAACCACGATTTCACGAAGATCGCCGTGGTCACGGACAGGAAATGGCTCGCCTGGCAGGCATGGATACCGCGCCTTTTCATGGACGCCGAAGTCCGCGTCTTCACGGATTACGAAGAGGCCAAATCCTGGGCGCAGGACTGATGCTCACCAGGGGATCTCGCGCCCCGCATAGTCCAGGAATTTTCCCGAATCGGACAGCCTCAGGTCCGAAATGACCTGCCTCATGCCGGATACGCTCTGCTCAACCGGGATGGCCGCATTCGGTCCGCCCATGTCGGTCCTGACCCAGCCCGGATGAAAGACCACCGAGATGATCCCGCTTGGCTTCAGGTCTATCGCCATGCTCTTAGCAACCATGTTGAGCGCGGCCTTGCTTGAACGGTATAGATAGTTTCCGCCGCTGCTGTTGTCCGAGACGCTGCCCATGATGCTGCTGATGCTCACGATGATCTTGAGGCCGCCTCTCGAGACCTGCTGAAAAAAAGCCTCGGCCATCCTGAGCGGCGCCATCGTGTTGATGCGGAATACCTTCGCCCATTCATCGCAGTCCGTGTGCGAAAATCCCTTCTCATCCTTTTCGGAATAGACGCCCGCGTTGTTGATCAGCAGGTCTATCGCAAGATCTGAATGCTTCTTGGAAAGACCGGCTATCCCGTCGCAGTCCTCTACGTCCAGCCTGCAAACCTCCACCCTCCCGGGATGCTTTTCAGCAAGTTCAAGAAGTTCGGGCGATTCATGGCGGGCGCAAGCCAGGACTCGCCAGCCATCTGTAGCGTATTGCCTGGCGAACTCGAGCCCTATCCCGCGGTTCGCGCCAGTGATCAATGCAGTTTTCATTTCATGCCTCCTAATGTCTTTGCGGATATCCTAAACCATGATTCGCGCCGGGGTTCTCTGCCAACTCGGGATGGAAATGCCCTATACTGCAAGGTTCAATATTGCAATTCTATCCATCATGTTCAGATTCCTTGAATCTTTGATCAACGGCACCAAGCGCCACAAGCCTGTCACGCCGCCGGGGAGCCTCTTGACCTTCTACTGGCACTTCATCCGCCAGACGCCCCTGCCATACGGGATCATGGTGGCAACGAGCCTCTGCGTCGCGATGGCGGACATGAGCATCCCGGTCTTCATCGGCAAGCTGGTCGCGCTGATGGCCTCCCCCGACAGGGCCGAAGCGCTCTCTTCCAACTCGGCGACCCTGTCGATCATGCTCTTAGTGGTGCTGGTCGTGCGTCCCCTGCTGCAGTTCGCCGACATCGCGGTGCGCCACAATGCGCTGATGCCCGGCACGACGAGCCTAGTGCGCTGGCAGAGCCACTGGCATGTGGTGCGCCAGAGCTGGCCGTTCTTCCAGAAGGATTTCGCAGGCCGCATCGCAAACCGCGTGATGCAGACCGCCCAGGCGCTGCGCGACAGCGTGATGGCCAGCATACGCGCGGGGCTATACCTTTCGACCTATGGCGCGCTGACGCTGATCCTGATCTCGCGCTTCGACTGGAGACTGACCCTGCCCGTCGCAAGCTGGCTTGCATCCTACGCCATCTTTCTCAGGTTCTTCGTTCCCCGTTTGAGGGAGCTTGCCAAGCAGAGTTCCGACATGCGCTCATTGGTGATGGCGCGCGTGGTCGACAGTTACACCAACATCCTCACGGTGAAACTCTTCTCAAGGATCGCGGACGAGGATGCGTATGTGCGGGAGGTGGTGGACGAACACCAGGATGCCGTCGCCCGCCACATGCGCATGACCAGCCGCTTCATGATCACGCTGCAGAGCATGAACGCGCTGCTCCTCGTGAGCACCTCGCTGATCGGCCTCTACCTCTGGGGAAAGGGCATGATCGCGACGAGCCAGGTGGCAACCGCGCTCCCTCTGGTATGGCAGATCACCAACATGGCGGGCTGGGTTTCGTTCGAGGTCGCCGGCATATTCGAGAACGTCGGCGTGGTGCAGGACGGCATGGAGAGCATCTCGGTTCCGCACACGCTGACAGACGACAAGGACGCCAGGCCGCTTGTGGTCAAGCAGGGCGAGATACGCTTCGAGGAAGTCGGCTTCAGCTACGGCGCAAGCAAGGCCGTCCTGGACCGCATCGACCTCGTCGTGCATCCGGGGGAGCGCATAGGCCTGGTCGGCAGGTCAGGCGCCGGAAAATCGACCCTGGTCAATCTCCTGCTCCGCTTCTACGATGCGGAATCCGGCAGGATCACGATAGACGGCCAGGACATAAGGCATGTCACCCAGGAAAGCCTGCGAACCCAGATAGGCCTCGTCACCCAGGACACATCGCTGCTGCACAGGTCGCTTGCGGACAACATACGCTACGGCAGACCCCAGTCGACAGAGGCAGAGATAGAGGAGGCCGCGAAGAAGGCTCACGCGCATGAGTTCATCATGGGGCTCAGGGACTGGGAAGGCAGGACCGGCTATCAGGCCCATGTCGGAGAGCGCGGCGTGAAGCTTTCCGGCGGCCAGCGCCAGCGCGTGGCGATCGCGCGGGTGATATTGAAGGATGCGCCCATCCTTCTCCTGGATGAGGCAACCTCCGCGCTCGACAGCGAGATCGAGGCCAGCATACAGGAGCAGCTTGAAAGCCTGATGCAAGGCAAGACGGTGATCGCCATCGCCCACAGGCTCTCCACCATCGCGCGCATGGACAGGCTGATCGTGATCGACAAGGGAAGGATAGTCGAGCAGGGTTCGCACAGCGAGCTGATCGAAAGAAACGGTCTCTACGCCGCGCTCTGGCAGCACCAGTCCGGAGGCTTCCTCGCCGAGGACATACCCGAGGAAGCCAAGGCTGCGTAAGGGGTTCAGTCCTCGAGCAGGTGACCCGTCTTCACGAGTATGGTGCATCCCTCCACGCTATAGGGGCAGTGCGCGCTCAAATGCGGGCTGCGCATCCAGCTCCCCTTGGGATACTTCCCGAACTCGTCCGCAAACACGCCTTCCAGAACATAGATCTCCTCGCCTCCGAAATGACGGTGGGGATTGAACCTCGTTCCGGGATCCCAGTGCACCAGCGCCGTGTGTTTCGTGCCTGACTCCGAAAGCGGCATCACGGAAAGCCCGTCCACCAGCCCCTGATACCATGGCCTTTCGGAAGTCTTCACCAGAATGCGCTGCCCCTCCCCCTGATCTTCATGATAGCTTTTCAAAAATAGCGTTGCGCCAGACTCCGTGCTGTATGTCTTAGGCAAGTCTGCGGGATCCTTGAGATAGTCGCCTCCGAGATAGCCGTCAGATCCGCATTCGAGCGCCCCATCCAGCACCAGGATCTCATGGCCGCATTCCCCGTCGACTTTGAGGCTTGAGCCCGGCGCCAGCCTGATGACCGAAGTGGAACGCGAAGAGCCCTGTTCCAGAAGCCGCCTGCTGACCCCGGAAGATTCATCCGTCCATGAGAGGTCTTCCTGCCTGATCACGACGCGCTTCGAAATGTCCGAATTGATTTCCATTGCCTTCTCCCCTGGGTTTCAATTCTATCCCAGGAAAGGCTTAAATTCTTCCTGCCGCTCATAGGAATCGCACTATGCCCTTTCCGCTGTCGTGGTGTTAGCATCGGCCCAAAAGGGGGAAATCATGAGGAAACTTGCCATCGCAATTCTCATCGCAGTTTCAGGCAGCGCATACGCATCGGGCTTGAAGGCGGGGCTCTGGCAGATCGAGCAGATCAGCCAGAACGTGGACGGAAAGGACATGATGGCCGAGATGTCGCAGGCTCAGGCGATGATCAGGCAGAGCGGGCTGCCTCCCGAACAGCTCGCGAGGATGCAGGCCATGATGGGCAAATCCCCCTCGGCCGGCACGAAAATCTGCATCAGCCCGGAAATGGCGGCCAGGGATACGCCGATGGTGGACCCGGAGGGACGCTGCAAGCCGACCAAGGTTTCCCGCAGCGGAAACAGCACCAGCTTCGAATTCGACTGCAAACAGAACGGCCGCAGCATGACTGGAAAAGGCGTGAGCATCGCAAGCGGCGACGAGATCAATAGCAGGATCGACATGACGGAAAGCGATTCGAAGGGCAGCCACAGGATACACAGCGAATCGAGGATGAAATATCTGGGACCGGACTGCAAGGGCATCGCGCCGCCGATGAGCCGCTAGCCTCTCGCAAGGCCGCTTGAAAGCGCGCTATGATTAAGCCATGGCAAAGTGGCTCATCACACTCGGCATCATCCTGATCCTCGCAGGAATTTCCTGGCCCTGGATTTCAAGGCTTGGGCATCTGCCCGGCGACATCTACATCCAGAAGAAAGGTTATACCCTGTTCTTCCCGGTCACCACGAGCATCCTGCTTTCGCTTCTCCTTTCCCTGATACTCTGGATATTCAGGAAATGAAACATCGCGGTATACTCGGGCTTTGCGAGCCAAAACCATGAAAGAATTTCTGCAAAGACTCGAATCGTCCCCCAAGAGCATCGCATTCGCTGACACCATCGCCGCGATAGATGAGAATTACGACTTCACCCCGACTCAATTCAGGAACGGCGATCTGCAGAACGAGGCCGGGCAGAACAACGGTTCCTGCAAGATATTCTCCTTCGCGAGGATAAACGCGCTGACCGAGGAACAGACGCTGCATTGCTTTGGCAGCTACTACAGGGAAGACGTCCTTAAGCACCCGGAAGGCACGGACCATAAGAACATCAGGAATTTCATGAAGACGGGATGGGATGGAATCGCATTCGAGGGCAATGCGCTCTCACTGAAATCACGCTAGTGGCGCACAGCCCAGCGCGAAAAATATTCCTGCATCAGCCTTCTGACATCTGGCCCGTACACCGACTTCTCGGACTGCTTTAGCCCCTCCTCGAAGAATCCTGGCGCATCCTGGGGAATGTTCCTTCCCAGCATGTCGAAGGCCTCGTGCATCAGTTCCTCGTCCTGCGTGCGGGTCGCGACGATCGCGAAGTTGATGTTCATCATGCGCCACGGACGATAGGGATTGGTCCTGTCCGCATCCGCCCTGACGCTAGGCGAGACATGCTCGATCACCGTCTTCATCGCATGATAAAGCCCGCGCAGCGTCTCGTCAGATGCCGTGATGTTGGCGCTTGCCGCGAAGCCGCTCACGACATACTCGAGCTCACCGATCTCGCCGTCCTGTCTCGCTATCCAGAGCGCGATGCCGACCGAGACCCTCTCGAGGTCGGCCAGCGCATCGGACAAGTCCAGGTGTTCCGCCCATGAGGCGAGCTCCGCTGCGAGCATGAGCGCCTGTTCTCCCAGATCGCTGTCGTATGCGGGGATGACTTTTGCATCGATTTCCTCGAACTGCTGGATCAGCGCATGCAGCGCATCGGCCATCTGCATCGGCCCTATCTCGCCTGGCTTGTTGCCGCTCGCCGAAATGCCGCTCGCGATCGCATCGACCGCGTCGTCAAGCAGCCGCTCCACATCCTGCAGTTCGTTCATCTCGTCCGGGTCATACATGGGGCAAGTTTAACACGGGCAACAAATTGTCATGTCAAAGGGATGCTCATCCTTTTCTTGTCAACCCGCATGATTTACAATCAGCCCGCTTGTTTCACAAGTCAAAACAGACAGTACTTCAGAGGCTGCAAGCTTGCGGGCCATTCACAAATTCATGGCAGGTGATTTATGAGTCCGTCCAAGGTTCATGCTTACAGTTCGCCATGGGTTTGGCACGACGCTTTTCTTCACGGCGTGTTCCTTCACAGCGCATGAATCATTATCTGAAAATGTTGCTTGCTGCAGCAGCGCTCCTGCTGTGCATTTCCACTGCGCAGGCCGTATCGACGGGACAAAATGGTGTTATCGATTTAACGGGCAGACTGTATCAATCAGAGGGCGAAAACTTTCCTGCCTCTGCTGACAGCCTGACCAGCTTTCTTTCCAGACTGCATGAAATCAGAAGCGGGAAGATGCTGGGCGGCAGTTACTGGTTTTATACCGAATTAGACAATGATTCGGGCAACAGCGAATGGGTGCTTGAACCCGATTATCGCCTGATCGACCGTGTTGAAGTGAGAATTTACGGTCAGAATAAAGACGTGCAGCATTTTGTCACGGGCTACCGGGCCGGGCACGACTACATGCTGCATTACGGCAAGAATATTCATTTGCCGCCAGGCGGACATGCAAAGGTGCTGATTCACTTCGAAAACCTGCACTTCAAATTCGTTCCGGAAGTGCGCCTTTATAGCGAACATGACTACCAGCATCTGGTTCTTTCCGAAAACGTCTTGATCCTGGCAGCTTTAGGCGCATTGCTGACGCTTGCAATCTACTATCTGTTCATCAACCGGATTACGCATGAGCGCACGCTTTTATACTATGCAGCCTATCTGATTGCCTGTTTTCTCGGCTGGGCATTCATGTCACAACTCCCGGCAGAACTGTTCGGCTGGCACGATCTGCGATGGCAATATGTTCCGTTTTTCCTTTTCCCTGTATTCAACACGCTGTTTTACCTGGACTTCCTCAGACTCGATCAGCATTTTCCAAAACTTACCGCGATCAGCCGGATCAACATTGTGTTGCCGCTTATCCTGCTGCCGAGCTGCTTCATCAATTTATCGTATGCGCATATCCTGATGACGGCAGTCAACAGTCTCTGGATAATCGTAGCGCTTGTCTGCGGCATTGCGAGCCTGTCCAGCGGATTCCGCCCTGCCCGATATTTCGTGCTGTCATTCATCGCACTTCTCCTGCCTATGATCATCATTCTTGGCGCCAACTGGGGTTTGCCGGACCTCATCAGAAACAGCAAAATATTGGTTCTGCTTGGCAACACGGTGGAAGGCATACTTCTGGCTTTTGCGCTCGCCGATAAAATCAAAATATTGACCGAAGAAAAGAATCAAGCCCTGCAGCGTATGGAAAGGATGCTGATACTGACGCGCACCGATCACCTGACGGGCATTGCAAACAGGCATGCTTTCGACCAGCACTTCGAGTGCGTATTTCGCCATCCGGATTTCGCGGATGACCCGGCACAACTGGTGCTTTTTCTCATCGACCTCGACAACCTGAAATACGTCAACGATAAGCATGGGCACGCAAAGGGCGATGAACTGCTGAGCCTGTTTGCCAGCGCGCTGGCCAGTCTTGAATCGGGCAGCGTTTCAGCATTCCGGCTTGGCGGTGACGAGTTCACCCTGCTGGCGCACAAATACAATGAAGACGGACTGGTGAAATCCCTGGAACTGCTGGAAAAAAATCTCAAGGCACAGGGATTTGGTGAGACCGGAATCAGCTATGGCATAGCCTGTGCCTGCGAAAGTTCCTCTGCAAAAGACATGCTCCTCATAGCCGACCGGCGCATGTACGACAACAAGACCTCGAAACGAAAACCCCGAGTAACCCATGCGGATCAATGGAACGCAGCACCTGGCATCGCCTAGCTTCGCATCGCGCAACGCCCCTTCCGTGTCCAGGCCGGATTTCACTGCCTGCGTTAATGCAAGCCAAACTGACGCCAAATCCGAACCCACTTTTTTCTGACATGATGAAAAGCACCTCGACTTCGCAGATCGTCCATCTGGCCTGGCCGGTCCTGATCGCACAGCTCGCCCTGATGGCAAACGCCGTGATCGATACCGCGATGGCAGGCAGGCTTTCCGCGATCGATCTCGCCTCGGTCGGCATCGCCGCATCCATACTGTCCACCGTGCTGATGTCGCTTGTCAGCGTGCTTCTGGCCCTTCCCCCCATCATCTCCCATTTTTACGGCTCCAACCGGCATGAAGAGGTCGGACGTGAGATACATCAGAGCGTCTGGATATCCCTGGCCCTCGCGCTGATCGCGATCCTTGTTCTGTGCTTTCCCGGTCCGCTGATCGGCATCTCCCACCTCGAGCCCCTGGTCGAAGAGAAGGTGCGGGCCTATCTTCTCGCATCGGCCTTCGGCGTTCCCGCGACCTTCGCGCTGCGCATATTCCTCGGATTCTCGACCGGGATCGGCCGTCCGCGCCCCGTGATGTTCTTCAACCTGCTCTCGCTGGCCCTCAAGGTTCCGCTGAACATGGTGTTCATGTACGGCCTTCTGAATGCGCCCGAGATGGGCGGACCGGGCTGCGCCGTGGCCACTGCGGTGGATGCATGGCTGATGGCGGCTCTGGCATGGATCTGGTGCCTCAGGAACCCGAACTACTCGGAGTTCCGCGTCAATCGCCGCCTCGCAAGACCCGACATGAAAGCCATCGGGGAATTTCTGAAGCTTGGCCTGCCGATCGCCCTGACCTTCATCGCCGACGTGACCGCCTTCACCTTCATGGCGCTATTCATCGCAAGGCTAGGCCCCATTTTTTCGGCGGCCCACCAGATCGCGGCAAACCTCGCGGCGCTCGCCTTCATGGTGCCGCTTGCATTGGGAAATGCGACTTCAGTCCTGGTGGGGAAAAACATCGGAGCAAAACAATATTCAGAGGCGCGCCGCATCTCATGGGCCGGGATCAGGATCAGCATGACGGCAGGCATCGTTCTCTGCTGCATCTTCTGGCTCGGCGCGCCCCACATCGCGGCGCTCTATACCTCGGACCCTGACGTGCGCAAGATCGCGACTCCTCTGATCATGCTGGTAGCACTCTACCATATGGGCGATGCGCTGCAGGCCGTGGCGGTGAACGCGCTAAGGGGATACAAGAAATCGGTCATACCAATGCTGATCTATGCGATCCTGCTCTGGGGACCCGGGCTTGGCGGCGGCGTGCTGCTTGGCCTCACCGACGCCCTCGGCCCTGCAAGGGGCGCGCAGGGTTTCTGGATCGCGGCGATCGCAAGCCTCTGGCTGGTCGGAATCCTAGTGACCCTCTACCTCAATGCGGTCAGCAAAAGGGCGCGTGCCTGACTATCGGCCGTCGAGTTCTTCCAGCGCCTCTTTCGCGATTTCCCTGACATCGACACTTTCATCGTCGATGCGCGCCGCAAGATGCATCCTTGCTGCCTCGCTTCCCGTCAGGCCGAGCAGATGGCATGCGTCCGCGCGCACGCGGTGATCCTGATGCCGGGAAAGCCCGGCAAGATCGGGCAGCAAAAGATTCAGCGCATCCTTGCCTCCATATGACTCAAGCAGCGCGCTGACCCCCAGCCTCACCTCGAGGTTAGCGGAAGGATCGGCGACGATGGAGAGCAGCGGTCCCAGCCTCCTCGTGTCTTCCGCGACGAATGCCAAAGCCTTCTTGTATCCGCCCTTCTTCAACAGATATTCGACATACCGGGCTGCGCCTCCTTCGACATTCCCGGCCCAGAACCTGAGTTCGGAAGCGCTCATCGCCCCGGTGAAAACATAGGGGCCCAGCCTGATCCAGGGAGCCGCCCGCACGCCGTGCTCTTCGGCGAGCTCGGGATGGACTGCGGCATTCACTGCGGTCAGTTTTCCTATCGCTCCATCCTTCACCATGTCGGACAAGGCCTGCAACACGGAAGGACAGTGCGGGCATCCCGGAGTAATGAAGAGCAGCGCATCGGGTTTCAATCCTGCCATCGTTCATTCTCCCGAAATCGTCGCGACCAGCCTGCGTGGACCGCCCCTGTCCCTGTGCTCGCAAAGATAGATTCCCTGCCATGTGCCGAGTCTCAACCTTCCGTTCGAAATCGGGATGTTGAGGCTGCATCCCAGAAGGCTCGCCTTGATGTGCGCGGGGAGGTCGTCAGGGCCTTCGTCGTTGTGCCTGTAGTATGGTGCGCCTTCGGGGACTGTCTTGTTGAAATAGCTCTCGAAATCCTGGCGCACCGTGGGATCCGCGTTCTCGTTGATCGAAAGCGATGCGGATGTGTGCAGCAGGAAGAGATTCAACATGCCCACCCTGAAGTTTCGCAATTCGGGAAGACCTCTCAGCACCTCATCAGTTACCAGATGAAAGCCTCGCGCCTTGGGCTCAAGGCGCATCTCTTTTTGCATCCACACGGACCGCCTCTCCCTCGATCACGATTCCCTCGTCATGAGCCTCGAATTCATCCTGCGTCCTGAATTCCTGCATCCTGAATTCCTGCATCTGTTTGCGCACCCCGCGCATCTTCCACCAGAAATACAGGCCCGCGATCGCGCCGATGAGAAGCAGGAAGGCGAGCAGCACCGCCGAGAACATCACGGCTGCGACAGCCGTGACAGCGAACACGGCAACCGCGGCCGTCTTGCGCAGAAGGCTGGGTTTGCCAGAGGTGTATGCGATATATCTGGTTTCCATGTCGGGAGTCTAACCTATTTGGCGGGTTACCTCACAGATCCGAAATCACTTCCCCCGCGGGCAGCCTCGACTTCGGCAGCTTCGCATTGAAATCGTCATCGCTCCGGTATCCGAGCGCCACGAGCACCACGCTCGTCATGCCCTTGTCCCTCAGCCTGAGCTCCTCGTTCAGTATTTTTGGATCGAAGCCTTCTATCGGAGTCGCGTCTATCTCCAGCGCCGCAGCGCCCAGAAGCAGCGTGCCGAGCGCCAGGTATACCTGCTTCTCCATCCAGTGCTGCGTGTCCTTTTCGTCGAAGCGATGCATGTTCACGTAGAAGGTGCGCCCCTTGTTCTGCATCTGTTTCCCCTCCTCTGTCGGGAATCGTCCATCGGCCTCCTCCTGTGCGAGCAGCCTTGCGATGTGCGCATGGTCCATTGCCGTGCGCGCGCAGAATACGACCACATGCGAGGCGTTCATTATCTTTGCGGCGTTCGCGGCATAGGGAGCCTGCTGCGCGGATTTTGCGATCCTCTCCTTGCCTTCCGTGCTCGACGCGATGACGAAATGCCAGGGCTGGGAATTCACGGAAGAAGGGGAATATCTCAAAAGTGTCTTGATTTGTTCGACCTGATCCTCAGGGATTTTTCTGGCCGGGTCATAGGCCTTGCAGGTATGCCTTGAAAGGGCGAATCGTGAAATGTCCATGGAAGCTCCGAATTAATCGTTGAAACTTGGATTTTCCGCGATCCTGCGCCCAATGTGAAGGGATCTGAGATCAGCCGTCGGGCTGAACAGCATGCTGCAACACCTCGGTGGCCCACTGATTGAGGCTCTTGCCGGCAGCCTGCGCAGCGATCAGGGCGCGTCCGTGGATTTCTGGCGGCACCCTAAGCAACAGTTTCCCTGAGGCTGGTTTCTCCGGATGCACGCCTTCCCGCTTGCAGTCGGCGATATATTCCCTGATCGCGCGCTCAAATTCGGCCCTCAATCCGGAAACCGTCTCGCCATGAAAGCTGATGATGCTGCGAATGCCGAGTATGCGCCCGACAAAAATCTCGTCGCGCTCGTCGTATTCCACCCGGGCGGTATAACCCTTATATGTCATGGTGTTCATGGCAGCACTCCTGCACGTTCCAACAATTCCCGCGCCTCCTCGACCTGATACCGTTTGGCTTCCTTTCCAGGATGCGGCCGATGACAACGCCACTGCTCGCCCTTGAGTTCGATCCTGACGCGCGAACCTTCGCGCTCGGATACCGTTCCCCCGAGCGCCTTGATAAGCGATTCGATGTCGGCAAACACGATGGACGCCGATGTTGGGCGGGAAAAGATAGCGCCAAGCGTCTTGCGATGCCTAGCATTCATGGATGCATGCTATCAAAAAATGCTATCAAGAGCAAAGCGTGGTATGCAAAGGGAGCGTCATTCGGCGGCATGATGGCGCACGGTGATGCGCTTGGCCTGCGCGCCCTCGCCCGCAATCTCCTCGATGAACCTGACCTCGTCGCCCTCCGAGAGCCTGTCGAAACTCGTGCTTGCGACGTTCTCGCGGCTGAAGTAATGCTCGCTGCCGTCATCCCCCGCGATGAAGCCTATGCCCTCCTCGCGCGAGAGGCGCAGCACCCGCCCGAGCTGTTCCGGCGCATGAACCTTGGTCTCGCGCCGCGCCCTGTGCACGTATTCGTCGAGCTGGCGTTTTGCCGAATCGAAGCCGTCCCGTAGCGCGACGAACACATCCTCGTGATGATCCCGGTTGACCACGATCTCGTGGCCCGGCACCCCGATGTCGATGCGCAGCGTGTAATGCTTTCCCTGGTGCTTGTGCCTGTGGGGGGCCTCGACCACGACCCTGCATGAAATGATCTTGCCGTAGAACTCTTCGAGCTTCTCGACCTTCTGCCTGATGTGCGCCTCGACCGCATCCGATTTTGGAACGTCGCGCACGGTGATCTGCAATGGTATCTGCATGGCATCTCCTTTGAGCAAGGAGAAAAGTCTAAGCCCGCTGCGCGCCGCGCACCATCAGAAAAAACCACCCGTTGCCGGAATTTCCCTAGCTTCTCAAGGCGCATTCCCATATCTGGTAGAATCGGGAATCGACATCACCGGCGGGGGGATCATGCTCGAAATCAGACGCGCAAGCGAACGCGGACACGCGAACATCGGCTGGCTCAATTCCTGGCACACCTTTTCCTTCGGCCGCTACTACGACAAGAACCAGGTCGGCTTCTCAGACCTCCTGGTGATCAACGACGACACCGTCCTGCCCGGCCAGGGATTTTCGACACACGGCCACCGCGACATGGAGATCTTCTCCTATGTTCTGGAAGGCGCACTCGAGCACAAGGACTCGATGGGCACGGGCTCGGTGATCCGGCCTGGCGATGTGCAGATGATGAGCGCGGGCACCGGCATCACCCACAGCGAATACAACCACTCCAAAGTTGACCCCGTGCACTTTCTGCAGATATGGATCGTGCCTGACCGCGAAGGCGTGACTCCTCGCTACCAGCAGAAAAATTTTGCAGATGATGAAAAGCGCGGCTGCTTGCGCCTGATCATCTCGCCCGACGGTGCGGATGGTTCGCTATCTGTTTATCAGGATGCGCGCGTATGGGCCGGACTTTTCGACGGCGATCAAAGAACACAGCAAGACCTGGCCCCTGACCGCCATGCCTATTTGCATGTCGCGCACGGCGAGATCACCGTCAACGGCAATCGCCTTGTGGCAGGAGACGGTGCGCGCATCCGCAACGAGCAGCGCATTTCGTTCGAGCAGGGAAACAAAGCCGAAGTGCTGCTGTTCGATCTGCGGCCTAACGAAGTGCCAGAGATGTGAAAGCTTGAAACATGAATCCCCTTCATGAACAGTCCTTCATGCGTCATGGTTTGATATAATTCCATCCGCATACTGGGAGAGAACGATGCAAATCAGCGCCCGCATGAATCAGAAAATAATCCAGGCCGTCGAAACCTCGATGCGGATCGAGGGCTACAAACCTGTGCAATCCGAAGCCATCAAAAAGCAAGCCCGGACCCTGATGGAAAAGCACCGTGTCCAAGTACCAATTCAAGGAAAGTGACATCTACCTCCCCGACAGCGACATTCCCAGGAACCGACTGGGAATCGAAACACCGGACCTGCTGCACGAAATAGAATCAACGCTGCTGCAACAAGCCTACCATCGCTTCATCACGGAACTCAGCCCTGCAACCCGCTTTGATGAAAGCTATTTTAAAACCCTGCACCGAGACACTTACGAAACCCTGTATGAATGGGCCGGGTTATATCGCACCGTAGATATGAGCAAGGGCAGCTCGCTGTTCTGTCGCGCTGCCTATCTGGAAAGGGAGGCCCGCAACATCTTCCATGAACTGGAACAGGAGCAGTACCTGAAACAGGCCGCACAGTGGGCAACGGAAAAGTTTTCCGAACGCCTCGCACATTACCAATCCGAATTGATCGCACTGCATCCATTTTACGAACTCAACGGACGCATCACTCGTATGTTTTTTGACCTCATCGCCGTATACAATGGCTATGAACCCGTCGATTACAGTCATGCGCTGGCAACAGGACCATCCGGCCTGAACGCTTACATAGATGCTTCTATCTTGTGCGTACAGCAAGGCGACAACAGCAAGCTGCAAAAAATCATATCTCAGGGGTTGCATAAAACATGAGACGAAATGCCGGAGATGTGATGCATCGCGGCTTGCACTTTAATATAAATACTTATATATTAATCGCATGAAGCCGCTCAAGTTCAGCAGGCCGATACAGGAATGCGAAATGAAAAAAGAAAAATTCAAAATCACAGAATCGTGCGGCAACGTGTTCCTCGATCTCGGCTTCCCGCCAGACGAAGCTGCCATCCTCGCGATGCGTTCTGAACTGATGTGCCAGCTCGAAATCCTGATCCGCGACAAACATTGGACGCAGGCCGAGGCGGCCCAAGTGTTGGGCATCTCCCAATCCCGCGTCTCCGACCTGATACGCGGCAAGTTCGAAAAATTCAGCCTGGACATGCTGATCACCCTGGCGACAAGGGCCGGCAAGAAAGTCGAATTGAAGCTGGCAGCATGAAAACGCAATTTATTGAACTGGGAAACAATGCGGAAGAACTGCTCTTCGATCTTCGGCCGAACGAAGTGCCTGAGATGTGATGCATCACGGCTTATTCATAATATTGTCAAATTCGCTTAGATTGTTAAAATGAGAAGCCGACCATTGAATTGTACGGATGCCGTTGATCCTGCGGCACGTTATATCAACAAGGGCTGTTCTAGCGCTCGCGCTATACCATGCCAGTGATCTTCGCCTATTCGTCCATGATGATGTGGCCTAACGCGATAAGATGAATAATGGTCGGCACCCCTATCTCTCAAGCATCTATCAAATACGATAATAAGTCAGCCTTCTTATCCTTAAAAACTGATATAGAACTCGCGTTGTTTCTGGATATTGATGTAAAAAAGCTGAATTATTTACTTTATAAGGTCACGGACAAATATATTCAATTTGAGATTCCCAAGAAGAATGGCAGCACAAGAAAGATTCAATCCCCCTCTTCGTTATTAAAAAAGCTTCAGAACAAAATTAAAGCTGCTCTGGTTGAGATATATGTACCGACCAAAGCTGCTCATGGCTATTTAAGCGATAAAAGCATTGTCACAAATGCGGAAAAACACACTGACAAAGACTACCTGCTAAATGTAGATCTGAAAAACTTTTTTCCCTCTATCAACTTCGGAAGAGTTTATGGACTATTCAAATCATATCCTTTCAATTTTCCAGAAAAGGTGGCGACAATAGTCGCCCAAATATGCACACATGAAAATCAATTGCCACAGGGTGCCCCTACATCACCAGTCATCTCAAATATGATTTGCAGAAGGCTGGACAAGGACCTAGAGAGATTCTGCAAGAAATTAAAGGTTAGATATACAAGATACGCCGACGATCTAAGTTTTTCATGGAACGGAAGCTCAGCGCATGAAGAGCTACTCGAAAACAAAATTGGCGCCCCCATTATTGGTATTCAGTTACGAAAAATCATTAAGAAAAATGGCTTTGAGATCAATCAGCAAAAAATTCATGTCAGCACACATTTAGAACGACAAGTCGTAACAGGAATCAAGGTTAACAATAAAGCGCTAAATCTACGACGGCTCTTCCCTAGAAACATTCGAGCCATGCTTCACGCATGGGAGAAGTTTGGTTATGAATTAGCCGAATTGGAATATCGAAGCAAGTACCAAATTAAGCACAGATACCCGCAAAGTCCTGAACCAAACTTTTCTCATGTAATAAAGGGGAAGCTGAACTACATGAGAATGGTTTGCGGTGCCGACCACTCTACTTACACTACGCTATTACGCAAATTTAATCAGCTATCTGATCAAATTAATCACGAAACCATCAATTCAAAAATACAAAATTCACTTTGGGTAATTCAAAATGAAGATTCATGCGAGCAAGGAACTGCTTTCCTACTTGACGGTTTTGGCATTATTACTTGCGCTCATGTATTAGAGGCCGGAAATGCAATTTTTGCGTTCAGAGCCAATGAACCTGAAAATACATTCCCCGTCATTAAAATCAATTCCGACAAAAATGCCGACATAGCACTCATTGGTATTAAGTTGCCACAAAACGCAATCAGTTTAAAAGCAGACCTCGAATGGCAAGCGGAAATTGGCAAGAAAATCGTTGTTGCTGGTTACCCGAATTACATAAACGGAGATCAGGTATTCATAGACAAGGGAGAAGTCATCCAATTAAGGAAACTCCCCAACACCAATACTCCATGGGCTGTTGTTAATGCCAAGATAGTCGCAGGCAATAGCGGCGGCCCGGTATTGAGCAAGTCCAACAAGGTAGTCGGCGTGGTAGTAACAGGGTCACAAAGCTTTGCAGAAACCGATCAAGGAAATTCTATAAAGCACGGTTTCGTACCAATCGAATTACTGCAAAAGTTAATTCCGCCGTCTCAACAATAGACATACAGAGCTGGCACCGGAAATTTGAACAAGCGGTTAAGTGGGAAACCTGCTACCTTTGATGCCCATGCAGGGCGTAGAAATGGAGCAGGAAATGGCAAAGAGAACGAGGCGTACGCATTCATCGACATT
>JAJXVB010000028.1 GCA_021782365.1 Pseudomonadota bacterium | reverse complement strand
GGGCGAAATCGCCCGATCTGTCATCTCTATAGGCATGGCTTATGATGAAAAATGACTTTTTGAGTAACAATCCAGAGACGCTGGCGCGTACCTTGCATTTTGCGGGTGCTTATTCAGCGCATCCCTATATATTTCGGCATATATACACCACAGAATTTGGAGCGTATGTTTTGCTCATGATCTTTGACGGTCAGAGCTTGAGGAGCGCCCCATGAGCCACACTTCATCCGGTTTCGGAAAAATCGCCCGCCACGACAACCTTTTCCAGGAACATGTGCACGATGCCTACAAGGAAAAGGGGAAATTGCATGAGCCTTCTGTGTGCATGCAGTGCGGGGCGGTATTCCACAACGGTCGCTGGCAATGGCTTGCGGCGCCCAAGGATGCGCACCGCGTCACCTGTCCCGCATGCCACCGCATGAACGACCATTATCCGGCGGGATTTGTCACCCTGAAGGGCGAATTCTTCAGCTCCCATCGCGACGAGATCATGAGCCTCGTGCGCCACCATGAACAGCGTGAACGTGAAGAACATCCGCTGCAGCGCATCATGGCAATCGAGGCGAAGCCAGATGACACGCTGCTTACCACAACGGACATACATCTTGCACGCGGCATAGGAGAAGCGCTGCATCATGCCTATCAGGGAAAGCTGGAATATCACTACAACTCTGAACAAGATCTGCTGCGCGTGAACTGGGAGCACTGATGAGCTAACCTAACCGACAGGAGAGATATCATGAAACCCCTCATTTTATTTTGCGCGCTTGGACTCTTCTCATCCCTGGCCATGGCCAGCGGGCTTTCCGGAGCGAACGGCTATGTGACCGACAGATACGGAAATTTCGTCAGGGATGATCACGGCATCTGCCTGCACAGCAGGTCGTGGACTCCCGCAATGGCATTGCCTGAGTGCGAATCCTCGGCGATGAAGAAGTCGCACCACAGACGCTCAACCGCATACAGCGGCCGAAACAGCTGGGAAGCATCGACAAATAACTGACCTGATAGCGGGCCTTCCGCCATGCCTTCTATTCCAGGCTTGATCGGGAGGCCCATATGAGAAGAATTCTGTTGCTGTGCTTTTTGCTGTCCATGCAGACTATCGCCCGCGCCGATCGCGGCGAACTGCTTTACGAAACACATTGCCATGCCTGCCACGGACCCGAGATGCATCAGCGCAGCAGGAGAATAGCGACCGACTGGGTAACATTGCAGGCCCAGGTGCGACGATGGGAATCCAATGCCGATCTGCAATGGAGCCAGGAAGAAATCACCGATGTCGCGCATTATTTGAATGAACGGTATTACGGTTTTTCAGAACCAGGCCACCGGCAGTCCGACCACGCGCAGTCAAAATCTCAATAGGGAGCCGGCATGAGCATCATTGGAATCGATCTTGGCACATCCAATTCTGCGGCGGCCGTGCTTCGCGGGGGGCGCCCCGTGATCATTCCCAGCTCCGAGGGAATCAGCGTCGGCGGCAAGGCGTTCCCGAGCTATGTCGCGATCACTGCGGATGGCCAGATGCTGATAGGCGAACCGGCCAGACGCCAGGCAAGCGCCAATCCGGAAGGGACGACCAGCGGCTTCAAGCGCAAGATGGGGAGACGAGAGACCATAAGGCTGAAGGACAAGGATTACTCACCTGAACAGCTATCCGCCTTCCTTTTGCAGAAGATCAAGAGAGATGCCGAGGCATTCCTTGGGGAACCCGCGCAGAAGGCGGTCGTGACGGTCCCCGCCTATTTCGACGACAATCAGCGCGCAGCAACCCGGGATGCATGCGGCATCGCAGGCCTCGAAGTCATCAGGCTGGTCAACGAACCCACCGCGGCGGCGCTCGCCTATGGTCTGGACAGGCTGGGACAGGAACTGCGCATCGCGGTGATCGATCTCGGCGGCGGCACTCTGGATGTCACCATCATGGAATTCGGCAACGGCGTGTTCGAGGTGAAGTCCACAAGCGGAGATACCCAGCTTGGCGGAACCGACATGAACCAGAAGATATTCGAACACCTGGCAGAGTGCTTCCAGATGACCACAGGCTTCGATGTCAGAACCGACAGCCGCGCCGCAGCGCGCCTGCTGGAGGCGGCAGAAGCGGCCAAGATAGAGCTTTCGACCAGCGTCGTTTCACATCTCAGCCTTCCCTATCTTGCGACAGTCAACGGCGAGCCACGCCACCTGGAACTGGATCTCAACCGCACCGAGCTTGAGCGCCTTGTACATCCGGTGATCGAACGATGCAAAAAGCCTGTAGAGCAGGCTCTTCAGGATGCGGGCATCACCCCCAATGAGGTGGATCGCATCGTGTTTGTCGGGGGCCCTACTCGCATGCCTTCGGTGCGCAGTTATTTCGAGCAGCTGTTCGGGCGCAAGGCCGAAATGGGTGTAGACCCGATGGAGTGCGTGGCAGCAGGCGCCGCGATTCAGGCAGGCGTGCTGGCAGGGGAAGTGGGCGGCATCGTGCTGGTGGACGTCACGCCGCTTACCCTGGGCGTTGAAACGCTGGGCGGAATCGCAACCGCGTTGATCGCGCGCAACACGCCTGTCCCCGTCAAGAAAACAGAGACATTCACCACCGCATCGGACATGCAAAGCGGTGTCGTCATCCATGTATTCCAGGGAGAGCGACCGATGTCCAGCGACAACACCAGCCTTGGAGAATTCAAGCTCGACGGGCTTCCTCCTGCGCCGCGCGGCACACCCAAGATAGATGTGACCTTCGACATCGACTCAAACGGGATATTGAGCGTGTCAGCTATGGATACCGCAAGCGGAAAAACGCAATCCATCAGCATATCTGGCTCCACCAGGCTCTCAGAGAATGACAAGAAACGCATGATGGAAGATGCCGAGCGATTTGCCGATGCAGACAGGAAAAGGCGCGAGGACGCAGAGAAACTCAACGCCGCGGATGCCGCATGTTACGAGGCTGAAAAGCTGCTCGCGAATTATGCCTACAAACTGACGGACGAACTCAAGGCGCGCATCGAGACGAGCTTACGCGAAACCAAGGAAGCATTGCTCAGAAAAGAGGCTGGCTCTGCGACAGATCGCGCAGCCTCGCTCAACAAGATACTCCAGGAAGCGGGAGCTGTGATCTATGCACAGACCGGGAAGGCGGGCAAAGGTGCGCCCTATGCTGAAACCCGCTGGGAAGGCGGCCCGCCTTCTGAAAAAGCCAGGGTCGTAGACGCCGAATACAAGGAAAACCGCCATCCATAAAAATGACAGATCATCCACCACTACAAGTTAGCCAGCTTTATCTTTTTTGCGATCCGGAAGAGCTCGGATTCAACAGCACCTCCGAGCTCGAGGACATCTCCGAGACAATAGGCCAGATGCGCGCAATGGATGCACTGCACTTTGGCACAGGCATACGCCATGAAGGCTACAATCTTTTCGTGCTGGGACCCTCCGGCATAGGAAAGCGCAGCATGGTGCTGCAACTCCTGGAAAAAAAAGCCGGCAGCGAAAAGGAGCCCCCCGACTGGTGCTATGTCAACAATTTCGAGCACCCCCATAAACCCCTTGCGATCTGTCTTTCTTCCGGACAAGGTTCCGAGCTTCAGGCGGGCATGGAAAAGCTGGTTGAATATCTGAAGAGCGCGATTCCCTCTCTTCTGGAA
Source organism: Pseudomonadota bacterium (assembly GCA_021782365.1). Lineage (GTDB taxonomy): Bacteria > Pseudomonadota > Gammaproteobacteria > Burkholderiales > Gallionellaceae > Gallionella. The sequence continues at coordinate 11,796 of JAJXVB010000028.1, read as the reverse complement.
AGCGAGGAATATCACGCCAAGGCTGAATCGATAAGGGAGGAATTCAACGCGCGCCAGGAAAAACTCTTCAAGGACCTGGGCGACGATGCGCAAAACCAGGGAATCGCGCTCTTGCGCACCCCCGAGGGATTCGCATTCGCTCCCACCCGAGAAAACGAAGTCATCCCGCCTGAAGAATACGAAAAGTTGCCGGAAGAGGGAAGAAAGCGCATAGAAAACATCATCGGCGCGCTGCAATCCCGCCTCGAGAAACTGATGAGGCAGATCCCCCAATGGCGACGCGAACGCCACGAAAGAATCAGGCAGCTCGACCGGGATACCGCGCTGCTTGCGATCGCCCATTCGATAGACGAGATCAGGAAATCCCATGCCGAATCCTCCGAGGTTCTGCAATACCTGGATGAGGTGCAGCAGGATATGCTGGACAACATCGAGGACTTCCGAAGGCAGGAGAATTCCGCGCGCATAGGCGACATGACCATCGTCTCGCATGCGAACTTCAACCGCTACAGCGTAAACCTGCTCGCGATAAACGGACAGAAGCATGGGGCGCCCATCATCAGCGAAGACCATCCGACTTACAGCAATCTGGTCGGAAGAATCGAGCATCTTGCGCAGTTCGGCGCGCTGATCACCGACTTCACGCTGATCAAGCCAGGCGCGCTCCACAAGGCAAACGGCGGTTACCTTTTGCTCGACATCCGCAAGGTTCTGTCCCAGCCATTTGCATGGGAAGGGCTGAAGCACGCTTTGCAATCGCGCAGGATACGCATCGAATCCCTGGGTCAGATGTACAGTCTCGTCAGCACCGTATCGCTCGAGCCTGAGCCCATACCCCTCGACGTCAAGGTGATCCTTTTCGGCGACCGCCTTTTCTATTATCTGCTGCAGGAATACGATCCCGACTTCGCGGAGCTTTTCAAGGTGGCCGCGGATTTCGAAGAGCGCATGGAGCGAAACAGCGATACCCACAAGGTCTATGCGCGGCTGATCGCAACCCTGGCGCGCCGGGAATCTTTGCTTCCCTTTGACTGCCACGCGGTGGCGCGCGGCATTGAACACTCAGCGCGCCTTGCAGGCGATGCGCAGCGCTTGTCCACCCACATGCAGGGTTTGCTGGATATCCTGCGCGAGTCCGATCACTGGGCGCGCGAAGAAGGAAAAAACCAGGTCGAAAAAACGCATGTGCAGCGCGCCATCGATGCGCAGCTATTTCGTCAGGGGCGCTTGAAGGAAAGGCTGCAGGAAGCGATCCTGCGAAACGTCCTGATGATAGACACAGAAGGCTCAGCGACAGGCCAGATCAACGGGCTTTCCGTGATTACGCTGGGAGACTATGCATTTGCCCAGCCGACCAGGATCACGGCGATCTCGCGGCTTGGGGACGGAGAGCTGATCAACATCGAACGCGAGGTCAAACTTTCCGGTGCTACGCATTCCAAAGGCGTGCTTATCCTCTCCTCCTTTCTTGCAGCGCGCTATGCCAGGAATCTGCCGCTTTCATTTTCGGCAAGCCTGGTATTCGAACAGTCATACGGCATGATAGAAGGCGACAGCGCATCCCTTGCCGAACTCTGCGCTCTGCTCTCGAATCTCGCTGCAGCCCCCATCCGCCAATCGCTCGCGGTCACGGGATCCGTGAACCAGTTTGGCAAGGTGCAGGCGATAGGCGGGGTCAATGAAAAGATCGAAGGGTTTTTCGACATCTGCAACGCGCGCGGCCTGACCGGAGACCAGGGTGTGCTGATCCCTTCCTCCAACATGGAACATCTGATGCTGCGCCACGATGTGGTGAAAGCCGCAGAGGACGGAAAATTCTTCATCTATGCGGTTGAGGATGCAGACCAGGCGATAGCGCTACTGACAGGCCTCCCTGCTGGCGCCCCGGATCAGGATGGCGCCTATCCGGAAGGAAGCCTGAATCACAAGGTCGCGGCACGCCTTGCAGAACTCAACAGGGTCAGGAGGTCATTCGCCGAAAAGCACCGCAGATCCAAAAAAAATGATCGCTCATGACAAACGCGACTATTACGAGGTGCTCGGCATCGCAAGGGACGCCGACCAGAAGGCTGTCAAGAACGCGTTCCGCACGCTAGCGCTGAAATTCCATCCCGACCGTAACAAGGAACCCGGCGCCGAGGAGCGCTTCAAGGAGATCGCCGAGGCTTACGCAGTGCTCTCTGACCCGAAGAAGCGCGCAGAATATGATGCGCGCGGATTCCCTGGCGTTGCCGATTTCAGCCAGGAGGACCTCTTCGGCAACATCGATCTGGGAGAGATTTTTGGCGGATTTGGATCGGACAGCATCTTCGAACGGCTCTTCCATCGCCACGCAGATTCCGGCAAGGGGGAAGACATCGAAGTTGAACTCTCCATTCCGCTTTCTCTCATCTCAACCGGAGGCATAGAGGACATCCGGATTGAGCGTCCCGCTCCATGCACCGCGTGTAAAGGGACGGGATGCGAAGGTGGAGCAAGGCCGGAAACCTGTCCTTCATGCAAGGGGACCGGGCGCATCATCTCAAGGCACGACCAGGAATCCGTCGAAATCCAGCGCATCAGCATCTGTCCCGATTGCCATGGAAGGGGCAGCCTCATAAGGCATCCTTGCGATGCATGCCTTGGCAGCGGGAAAGTCAGCCGGGAAGAAACGCTGACGGTGAACATCCCCAAGGGAGTCGAGGAAGGAATGCTGCTACGCATACCCGGCAAAGGATTGCCTGGAAAAACGCCAAAGGATCCGCCTGGCGATCTTCTGATCGCGGTGCATGCGCGCCTTGATCCGCGCTTCGAAAGAACCGGGATCGACCTCGTGCGCCAAGAGACGATTACAGTTACCGATGCGGTCTTGGGACAAACCATCGAAGTCCCGACTCTGGACAGCACCATCAGCGTGATCATACCTCCTGGCACGCAGCCTTATTCCATGCTGCGCATCAAAGGGAAGGGACTCCCGGAATTCGGCAGCGGCAAGACAGGGGACATGTTTCTTAAGATCGCAGTCCATGTTCCGGAAAAACTGAACGTTGAAGAAAGAAAACTGTATGAACGTTTACGGGAATTGGGAAGCCAATCTTTCACGCATTGAGCATCAGCGGAGGGAAAATGAAGGCGATGATACTCGACAAATCCGGACTCCATCTAAAAGACATCCCCAAACCCGTTCCCGGGCCGGGTGAAGTGCTGATCAAGGTTCATGCCTGCGGCGTTTGCCGCACAGACTTGCATTTGCTGGATAACGAGCTCGAGAACCCCAAGTTGCCTCTGATACCCGGCCACGAGATCGCAGGCATCGTGGAAGAAAATGGCAAGGGCGCTGTCAGATTTTCAATCGGCCAGAGAATAGGCGTGCCATGGCTAGCCAGAACCTGCGGAGACTGCAAATATTGCGCGAGCGGTCGCGAAAATCTCTGCGAACATGCCCTCTTCACGGGCTATACGCTTGACGGCGGATACGCGGAATACACGGTTGCCGATGAGCGCTATTGCCTTGCCCTGCCGCACGGTTACACAGATGCTGAAGTTGCACCTCTACTCTGCGCCGGGCTCATAGGCTATCGCGCGCTCGCCGCCTGCGAAAGCGCCGAAAGAATCGGCATATACGGATTTGGCGCTGCCGCCCACATCATCTGTCAGGTGGCTAATTGGCAGGGAAGAAAAGCCTATGCGTTCACCAAACCGCACGATGAAGCCACACAGCGTTTCGCGCTTGATCTTGGCGCCACCTGGGCAGGAGATTCTTCATCTGTCCCGCCGGAAGAACTCGATGCAGCCATCATCTTCGCACCTGCAGGAGAACTCGTGCCCAAAGCATTGCGCCATGTCGCAAAAGGCGGGATCGTCGTATGCGGCGGAATACACATGAGCGACATCCCCCAATTCCCATATGCGATCCTGTGGGGTGAACGCATGGTACGCTCGATCGCCAATCTGACTCGCGCGGACGGAGAGGCTTTCTTCGATATCGCAAAGAAACTCAGGATCAGGACGCATGTGCGACCATTCGCGCTGCGCGATGCGGGCGATGCGCTCGAGCTTCTGCGAAAAGGCGGGATTCAGGGCGCTATGGTCCTCGTGATGCATGAGACTTGAGGCTAGAGGCTCAGGAGCAAATTCCTGACGGGCGTCGGGATTGCCGCCTGCAATGCCTCATCGACCCTCATCCAGGAATGCTTTCTTTGGTGTTCCGGCTTTTCTTCAAGTTTCAAAAGCAACGGAGAAATGCGCAGCCTGAAATGGGTGAAGGTGTGGACGAGCTTCGGCATTTCGATTCTCTCAACTATCTTCCAGTCATGAAGTGAAATCCCGTCTTCGATCTGGGGCAGGCTCCAGAGCCCTCCCCATATCCCGGAAGGATCACGCTTTTCCAGCATGATCTCGGCTCCATTCAAAGCGAGCAAAAATGTGGCATAGCGCTCAGGAACCTTCTTCTTCGGCTTAGGCGTGGGGAGTTCATGCACGCACCCTGCGTTGAAGGCGACACATCCGTTTTTCACCGGACATGAACAACACATGGGCTTGCTCCTCCTGCAGAGCATCGCTCCCATATCCATCAGTGCCTGGGTGTAAACGGCAACCTCCTCATCCGGGAGCAGCGATTCGGCAATCTTCCATAACCCATCCTCGACTTGCTTGCCGTGTCCCTTTATCCCGCAATAGCGCGCGAGCAACCTCTTCACATTCCCGTCCAGGATGGCGCGCTTCTCGCCAAATGCCTGGGCCGAGATCGCTGCCGCTGTCGATCTGCCGATTCCCGGCAGATTCAGGATATCTTCATACTGTTTCGGAAACTCGCCGCCGTGGGATTCCATAATCATCCTGGCAGCCCTGTGGAGATTGCGCCCCCTGGCGTAATAGCCAAGCCCGCTCCAGCATGAGAGCACCTCTTCTTCGCTCGCTCTTGCCAGCGCGCCCACGTTCGGGAATGCGTCGACGAAGCGCAGGTAATAGGGAATGACCGTCGCAACCTGCGTCTGCTGCAGCATGATCTCGGATAGCCACACTCGATAGGGATCCTTTCCCTGCCATGGCAGGTCGTTTCGCCCATGCATGCGCTGCCAGGCGATCAGGGAGGATGAGAATGACGCGGGATCAAAAGACATGGATGCATTATATGCGGAATGCAGCTTGCACATTCCCGTGCTAGGATTGCCGCGAAAGGAAAAGAAACATGCATGAAGAACTCATCGTTGCGGCGCATGCGATACAGCAGGCAGTCGCACCCGTGTTCCTCCTGACCGGCGTCGGGGCATTTTTGAGCGTGCTATCGACCAGGCTCGGGCGCGTGATAGACCGCTTCCGCTCGATAGAATTGGCAACTCACAAGGAGGAAATGGAGATCCTTGTGCTGCGTGCGCGCTGGATACACTGGTCCATCAGCCTCTGCACGATCTGCGCTTTATTCGTCTGCATCGTGATCGCGGCGCTCTTCATAGGCTCGGAGCTCAACCGCGACCCTTCTGGCACGGTCTCGCTCTTCTTCGTCGCCGCGATGGGGGCACTGACGCTCGCCTTGCTCTGCTTTCTGCGCGAGATCACGCTCGCCACCGGCATCATCAGGATGCGCTAGCTGCCGCTGCTAGTGGTTGTCGCCGTTGATGCGCCAGTAAACCCGCTTGCGGCGCGTCGAGATCGGCGGCTTTATGTTTTGCCCCGAGATTGCCGTGCTCGCGCCGCCATTCTTCTGGGCCGCTCCGATCACCACCGTTTCCACAGAGCCGTTGACGTTGACGTTGCCAACCACAGGGGATGGTGGAAGCCCACCTCCTACAAACGTCGTCGAACGCGAAATGGTATTGCCGTTCGCATCCACCCCGCCTATCGGCGTGCAGGCCGCCGCAGTCGTCCCGACGGCGCCGGAGCCATTGAGCAAATTGACCCAGTAGCCGCGTGCCTCGCCCAATGGATTTGCGCAGCTGTTGCTGCTGCTGATTGGGCGATTGGTGCTGAAGGTCACGAGCCCTCCCGTGATCAGCGCGGAAGTCACCGTCTGCTCGCCTATCCCATTAGCCGTCAAGTCCATGTACCAGCCTGAATAGCTGCCATTGGGCAGCACCTGGCTGTTTCCGCAACCGGGATCAGTCGTGTTGTTCAGCATCGTAGCACCGTCCAGGTTGACAGGAGTCGTGGCGCCGCTGTTAGGGTTGTCGAGATAGACATAGAAACGGTTCTTGATCGGCGTCTTGTAGGGATAGTTCGTGATCAACGGATGCTCGCGATCGCCGGAGCCTATCGCCAGATATACCTGGTTGTTGTAGGGAAGGACAGCTGGCGCGAACAGGAATTTTCTTCCCGAGCCGTTAGTGTAGGCAACCCTGGTGATACTCCAGCTGCTGGCCACCTTGGGCGTGAAGGAATTCGTAGGATCGGAAAAATCGATGCGGTATATATTGCCCCCCGTGTCGGCGACATAAGCCGCATCCACATTGCCATCGTAATTGATGTCCACGAGCGAGACATCCGCCGCGACGCTGCGTATCGTGTTAAAGGATGCAAGCAGCTGACCGCTTTGTGCATCGAACACGTAAACCGCGTTTCCGGTAGGCGTCGAGCAGCTAGGCGCGCTGGTGTCCGCGTCCTCGCAGGCATCATAACCGCCGCCCACGATCACGACCGGCCTGGTCGTCGAATATCCAGAAAGAATGGCGACAGAAGGCGTGGACCAGGTCTGTCCTATGTTTGAAAGCCCTGCCGTGCAGCCCGTGTTGCTGCCGATGCCAGGGCATCCTGCCTTCCAGAGAAAAGCCGGGCTTGAAGGGCTGCTCACGTCGAGTGCGTATATCGTGCGACCGCCACGGCGCATCGCAGGATAGATCCATACGCTGGTGTTGTTCGAATTCTGATAGATCCCGGTGGAGCCATCGAAATAAAATCCCTTTGGACTGGTCGATGAAATAACCGGGCTGTTGTCCATCAACTGCTGAAGGCTGGGGAAGAATTCAGGTGCCACGAATGCCCACGACTCGGCGCCGGTCGCCGCATTGACCGCGCGGTATGTGCCGTCATTGGCCCCGTAAAACACCATTACACCCGTTGTACCGCCATAGTCCACTGGTATCGGCTTGGAATGGATCACATCGCCATGTATGGACGGACGGTTTGCACTCGATGCGGTCGCATTGATTTCTCCCGTAACATCCTGCCCTGATATGAAATTCACGATGTTGGCATTGATCGTTGTGTTCGCCGAGATCGCCGCATTGCCGGTATTGAACGGGACCAGGGAATTGCCGGACTGGGTCAGCATGTTGCGGCTGGTCGCATTGCGCAGCATCTCGGCAACCCCTCCCTTCTCCACGATGGGTCCATCCGGGGTATCGGAATACACATTGGTGCCCGTGAGAGAACATACGCTCTTCGCGAGATTGGTATCGTCCCCCTGAGTGCCCCACGAAAGACCTGGCGTATTCGCAGAGGTGAAGAACACGCGCGGCCCTATCGTGCTTCCCGAAACATTCGCCCAGTAATTCCCGGAGTCGGCTGTCCACCAGCTGACCGCACAGGGCGTGATGAATCCTGTCGTCGTGTCAGTCGCAAGCAATCCATTCACATCAGCCAGATTCGCCTGCCCCGAAAAATTGGCGATCTGGTAGCGCTTCATGTTGCCGAACCAGCGCGGCAGCGAATTGGGATTTGGCCTGAACATCCCGATATAGACCTGGTTGTCGTTCTGCGCGCGGTTGGTCGCCGAAATAGGCAGACTCGCCGAGGCGAAGGCAGAGTTTCGCGCCAGTATCTCCGAGAAGATGGACTGCAGCGCCGACGCGATCTGGCTCTCGCTGTTGGCGACCAGATATTTTCCGCCGCCGTTTGTCGCCATGCTGGACAAAAGTCCGCTCTGCTGCGCATTGGGAGCCGAATACCAGACATCGATCGCATAGGTGTTCACGTTGAAAACGGTGCCGCCCACATTGACCCCGTTCTGGTACATGAAGCGCGCCCATTCGTCCGCATTGAAAGGATTGGTGTCCAGCGTCGAAGTGCCTGTCGGCACATCGCTCGCAAGGCCCGTTCCTTGTGCTGTCACGGTGAAGTTCGGCAGTTTTAGCTGTGCGGTGTTGCCGCCCAATCCTGATAGTGCTGCAGTATTAGCGGCAAGATCGGAAACTGGACCATGACTGTTCGGATTTCCGATGAAGATGATGTAGGTGGTCGCGCACCCGTCATCGCTCGTGAGCGGCGTCTTGAATTTCGTGTAGTTCGCGCTATATCCGTTCAAATCGGCGATCGAAGACACCACATCGGCGCTTAGCGCAAACGGCGTATTGCCCGCCAGATAATTGTAGGCGTCATACATCAGGTTGCCATAGGCCTCGCCCGAGTTCTGCTTTTCCGTATTGGCGCCTGTGTTGTTGAAGATGGTGGTGAGCTTGGCTGAAAACGCGCTCAGGTTGGCCGGTCCGCCGCTCTGGTTAGGGCCCATGGGAACAATGGCCTGGCGCACATATCCGCCATTGTCGTTCGCATTGCCGCCCGTGACGAACTCGAGCAGGCCGACATTCACGTTCGCATTGAGGCTTTGTAGCACATTCTGGATCGCCTGCACTTCCGCCTGTCCCTGATTTATCCCACCTGGCCAATGCTGATCGCTCCTCGACCAGTTTGAGGTGTTGTCCAGCACGATCAGCACGTTGGGCGCGGGATTGTTGGTTCCGCTGTTGAGCGTGTAAAGGTCTATGTCCATCGCCATGGCCGTCACGTTTACGGCAAGCAATAGAAGCGGCAGGCGTTTCAATATTCTGAATGAATTCACTTTCCTCTCCTTACGGACAGTTGTTGGTCATGGCAGTCACTGGGATGCGCATGCTCACGCCCTGAGTGACAGTGGTGTTCGTCTCCGTCGCGGGATCATTGGCCTGCGCCTCGATCTCCCAGGTCGAATTCGCGCACAGCGAATTGCCCGCACCCGCTCCTCCGGTCACCCCGAAATTCTGCTGCGTGCCCGACGAGCAGGCGAGGTCGTCCGCGTTTTGCAGATTGAGCTGACTGTTCTGTATCGGTGTCGCCTCTACGCACTTTGGCGCGACCGGCATGGTCACCGTGAAATCCTGTACGCCGTCGCCATTGCTGTCCACGCACCAGGTATTCGCACCGCCCCCTGCCGTGCAATTCGTGTTGGGTATGGCCGCCGCAGGGTTCTGCGTGAAGTTGCTTGAATTGACGACCTGTTCTATCGCCTGTGTTGCCGCATCTATCCCTTCGTTCCTGTGCTGCGCATTAGCCACGACCGTAGTCTGGCTGCTGCTCATGTGAAAGGATGCGATCGCAAGAAGCGTCATCAATAGCAGCATGATCATGCTGACGAGAAGGGAAAACCCTCGCTGTTGTTTCATTCCAGTCTCCCTGCCACGTTGTTGAGCCTGACCAGACTCGTATAAAGATGGCGCTTGTAGGCATCGTTAAATGGGCCATAGGTATTGCCGCCAGCGGTATATACATGGGTATCCGAGAACCCTCCGGTTGGCAGAGTATTCCTTGCCAGGACATAGAGCTTGGCTGTCACCACGTTTCTCCAGTTGGTCTGGCACTGCGCTCCCGTGCAGCCGCCATAGGTTCCTGGATCAGAGGTGTAGGCATCGGGAATGCTGTCGCCGTTCGTGTCTATGCCGTATTCGATCTGAAACTGGTCTATGCCTTCGACCAGAGGCGTGATGGTGAAACCCGCACTGCCGAGCTCTGCAACCTTGAGCGTGGGTATGCCGTCTCCAGGCTGGTCGTCCTTTGCCACGAAATAGATGTTGGTGCGATAGGAACGGATATCGGCAGTCGTCGCACAGTCCTTGGCGGTCAGGTTAAGGCTTGCAGTGCTCGCATTGATGAGATACTGGCCGGGTGCAGTGCTGCAGAGCGAAGCCTGGAAAAACATATAGCTTCCGCCGGCGCAACCTGGCGTTCCCTGCACGCAGCTGCTCGCGCGCCTGTCGACAAAGATGTCGGTGCCGGGCTTGAGATCGGAGATGCAGCTTGGACCCGCCGCCGCATCATTGACCCCCTGGACCGGCAGCGCGACCGCAGAAACCAGCGTTGCATTGGTGATGTCGCAAGGATCAGGGAGCGATGAAGGCACGGTGAGGCTAGTCGGATCAAGCTCCCCGTAGTAACCCGCCATGTGTATCTCGTCTGTCAGAAGCTGGGTTGCATAGCGCCCGTTCTCGATCTGGAGGTTGGTCTTCTCGGTTTCGGTGCGCGTCTTGTAGTTGTTCGCGAAGATGGTACCGACGCCTGCCACTACGAGCAGACCCAGAGCGATGCCTACCATCAGCTCGATTAAAGAAAACCCCTTGATTCTTGATTGGCTATTCATGGCGCGGTCAGGCTGGCTATGGTGATCAGAGAGGAAATGGCGCGACGGTAGCCATCGTTCCCGAAGAGATTCTGGCCGCAAGCCAATGCCGGTGCGCTCAGCTGCGTCGTACCCTGCCATGCAACGGTCACCCGGTAGACGCTGGGGGATCCGCCCAGGGATTCGATGCAGCCCACCGCATTCGTCATCGCCCCAACATTGGTGCCCGCATTCACCTCGGACGCACCCTTGAGCTGCTTGCTCCATGTGCATTGGTCGAGTTGCACACCCGTCAAGGCAGAACAGCTGGAGGGCTCGCCATCTCCTGTCCCAAGCGGAGTACTGGTTACATAGCTTGCCGCATTCGTGCGATTCGCGCTCAGCATGTTTGCCATCTCCTGGGTCAGCAGTATCGCCTGGGCGCGCTGATAGGATTCCGTCTCAGAGCTCTGCACCTTGAGCTGTAGTCCTGCAAGACCCAATAACCCGAATGCCAGGATGATGATGCTGATCAAGACCTCAAGCAGCATGAAGCCGCCCTGATTCGCCTGGATTTTCTGATATGAGGCTTTCATAGTCAGCACCCCGATGTCGTGATCGTCGGCATGCCAGAAAGCCCGATATTCAGGCAGCGTATGTCGCCAGATTGCGTGGAGGAAAACTTGAATGTCGCCCCTCCGGAAGATATCCGCCCGGCGTTGTTGTATGTGATGCTGGCAGGACCTGCGACCACTGCATGCGAAACCTTGTTGTTGTTCGACAGGGCTTCGGCTGTTGCCGATACGGCAACCGTCCAACCGGATGCCCATTGCCCGCCGACCGGAGATACGATCACGTCCGCATTGCGCTTCAACGCTTCTGACCTTGCAAAAAGCAGCGAGGACTGAAGCATGGATGAGGCTGCCCTGATGTTCTGTCCGGCAATAAAAGAGGTAAAGGCAGGTGCTGCAAGCCCCGCCAGTATGCCGACGATGATCAGCGTCACCAGCATTTCGATCATCGTAAATCCTTTTTGCATGATCTCACGCCCTACCATGATGTGCTCGGCGTCTTGGTGCCGAAGTTGTCCAACGTCATGTTGCCGTCTGCAGCCTGTGTTCCGATCGCGGTCGCGGTGATCGTATATCCCGGCGGAGGCCCGGCAGTCACAGCAATCGACACCGTATAGAAGGGTGACACCGAAGCCGGGACCGAGGAACTGAGCGTAGCCAGCGTGCTCGCATAAGAGCGGTTGTCGGTGAAATACTGCTGCTCGAGCTGGGCCACGCTCATCATGTAGCTTTGCGCATCGCCGCGATGGCCCTTGAGCACGAAATTCTGGTAGCTGGGATATGCGATCACAGCCAGGATGCCGACGATGGCAACCACCACCATCAGCTCTATCAGCGTAAAGCCGGCATTGAATTTCGATTTCATGATCGCCTCAAAAATATCTCACGCTCAGAAGATACTGAAAAGAAGCTATGCGTGCCATAAGCAAAGGGTTAAGCGGGGGGGGGGGGGGGAAAAACGGT
>JAJXVB010000027.1 GCA_021782365.1 Pseudomonadota bacterium | reverse complement strand
GGAAGGGTTTTTCAGCGAGGTTGTAGAATTCGGTATACATCGTCAGAACAGGTACATCAGACTCGCGATGACCGCGTTCTCGCTGAAGCTGTAGCCTATGTTCGCGGGGGTCGAGACCATCGTTTGGTGCCGCACCATCAGGTTGCCGTTGAGCTTGGGGCCGAGCTTCCTGCTCAGGCCCGCTGTGAAGGAGCTCATTTTTTCCTCCAGCGTCTGACCCGGGAAGGTCATGTATAGCGTGTTGACGTTCGCGTTCGCGCTGAGCAGCGGATTCAGCTGCTTGTTCCAGGACAGGGTGACGCCGTACTGGTCTATGTTCATGTAGTTGTAGGCTCCGTAAGCCCCGGGGAGAAAGTTGACTGCCTGCTGAAGCGGAGCTGTCTTGGTGTTGAAGATGGTCAGCAGGAAGGTGTCTTTCGGCAGGGTCAGCGCCGCGGATGCATTAAAGGACTTAACCAGGAAGATCTGGTTGGTCATCACGTTCTGGGCGAACAGCATGCCTTGCGGGCCCAAAGCCGCAAGCATGGATTGCACGACCTGCTGGCGGGTCGCAGGATCCGGTATCTGCTGTTGCAGCATCTGGTCCAGCGTGACGGATGGCGGTATCTGCTGCATCAGCATCATCGTGGTGACATCCTGAACATAGCTTGCGTTCCAGGAAGTCATGCGTTCGTAGTGTGTGAATTTGAGTGTGTGCGTCCTGCCGAAGAAGCGCTCGCCTTCTGCAACTTCCAGTTTGGTGCGCACCGAAGGCGACCAGTCGAAGCCGAGGCTCCAGAGACTGCTGCGGGGATTCTGGCCTATGTAGGCGAAAGAGTCGTCTTCGTAGCCGCCTGTCGCGATGATCTTGAAGCGGGGCGTGATCAGGTAGCCCAGATTGGCCGAATACTGCGCGAGCGTCATCGGAGGCATGCCTTCATAGCTGATCCTGGTGTTGTTGAGGTTCAGCCCCCACAGCAGGTTGTTGAAGTCCGAACCGCTGTTGAGGGTGGCCAGCGCAGTGTCGCTGGTCGAGTTGAACATGCCCAGCCCGTATCCGCCACCATAGCCGTTGATGTTGGTCGGGCCTGCCTGGCTGAAGTCCATGGTCTGGTGAGTGTATCTGGCCGTGCCTGTGGCGAAGGTGTTGAAACGGTGCGTGACATACGGGCTGACCGAAGTCGTCGTGACGTTTTCAAGGTTGCCATTGGCGCTCGTGTTGCCCAGGCCCATCGGGCCCGCCATGTAGAGCGGCTGCTGCAAGATGGAAGCGCCTGCATCCAGGAACAGCGTCTGATCGACCAGGGTAGCATTTCCTGTCGCATTGAGCTGCTGGGTGATGTAGTCCAGGCTGCTGTATTTCGCGTAATTGATGTCCTGAAGGCTGTAATTGAGGCTGGCCTTGAGCCTTTCTCCGTATCCCTTAACCGTGATGCCGGGGGTGATCGTGGTGGCGAAGTCGCTCAACTGGTTAGGAGCGGGAGAAAGGAAGATGTTGTCGGAATACATCTCGCTTGCCGATATCGAAGGCACGACCGTCCAGTCGGCGGCATAAAGCGGCGACATCGACAGCATGGCAGCAAGCGTCAGTGCCGTTTGCAGGGAGCCTGCTTTAGGATTTGCCATAATACCCGTATCCGTAATAGTCAACACCTGCCAGATTCCTGGTCTTGTTGAGCAGGACCCAGGTCAGTTCGCAGTCTTCTATCAGCGTGAGCGCCTGCCTTATGGCGGGTTGCGGCGTCTTCTCTGCCTCGACCACCATCACAATCTGCCCCATGTGGGAAGCCAGCACGCTCGCCTCTGAGGTCACGAGCAATGGGGGCGAATCGAAGAGTATGATGCGGTCGGAATAGCGCTGGGCCAGGTCGTCAAGCAGCGCCGACATGGAGTCGCTTGCGAGCAGTTCGGTGGCATGCCTCTTGTGGCGGCCGACGGGCAGCAGTGAAAGGTTCTCGATATTGGTCCTGATGATCACTTCCGAGAGTTGCAGCTTGTCATCCTGCAGCAGGTCGAGCAATCCCTGGTCGTAAGTAACGCCCAGGGTCTTCAGCAGTCTGGGATTTGGCGCATCCGCGTCGACCAGCAGCACGGTCCTGCCCATTTCCATCGCTATGCTCATCGCAAGGTTGATGGAGCAGAAAGTCTTGCCTTCACCCGGAAGCGAGCTGGTGACCATGATCAGATTGCCGTTCTTGACCTTGACGCCATTCTGTCCGAAGGCGTTGTCCAGCAGCGGACGCTTGATCATCCTGAATTCTTCGGCGAGGTTGGAATGTTCGGCTTGCGGCGTGATGATGTTCTGTGTCTTGAGCTTGGAAAGGCTGAAATCGTGTTTCTGAGCAGGTGTTTCCGCCGGGGTGGGCGTGAAGTTTTCCCGGACTTCCGCCGGGGAGGGCTCGGGTTTCCTAGGTGCCTGATGATTCAGCTTGCCGGCGGCTTTTTCGATTATGCTCATGCTTATTTCCCCTATGCGCCCTTGTTCATGATGAATTGAAGCGCCAGTAGCACGCCATAGACCCCAAACAGGCTGAACGAGGCCGCTGCATAAATCTGCAACCCTTTGCGGGTCCTGATTTTTGCGTCCGATGTTTCGATCAGCGATATTGTCCCGAGCATCGGGAGGTCGCTCAGCGCGAGCATGTCGAACCTGTTGTTGATCGTGGGCCTGATCTGGCTCATCAGGAACGCCAGTGCGATGCCGGCTGCAATGGCGCCCAGCAGCACAAGCGAGATCATCATGGGACGATTGGGATAGGAAGGGGTGAGCGGCACGCGAGGCGGATCGATGATCCTGAAATCGACGGAGTCTGTCTTGGTGTCCACAGCGCTCGACATCTGGGCGGATTCGCGTCTTGCCAGCAGCGAATCGTAGTTTTTCTTGTAGACTTCGTAATTTCTCATCAGCTGGCTCAACTCCGCATCCACTTCAGGAAGCCGGTTTGCCGCTGCCTTGAGTTGCGCGTAGCGGGATTGGTATTCGCTTAGGCGCGCCTTCATCGATGCGGCATTCGCCTCCGCTTCGGCCAGGGACAGATTCAGCTGCTGGTAATAGGGACTCTGGGTCATGCTGCCCGATGGCTTCTTCAGCGCGGCCTCCTTCGCCTTGTCGGCTTCGAGCTGTGCGATCAGCCTTTTCGCCGCCACCACGTCGGGATGCTGCTCGGTGTATTTCAGGCGCAGCGAGTCGAGATCCTTGTTCAGGGACTCTATGCGCGCATCATACTTCGAGCTGGCACTGCTTTCTGATGCGCTGTCGACCAGCGTGGGATCGCTTCCCGATAGCTGCTGCTTCAGGGAGTTCCGTCTGTCTTCCGCCTCCCTAAGGGAGAGCACGGCATCGTCCACCTGGCCCTTCGCGTCGGCAAGCTCCGCATAATAATCCTGTCCCGTTTCTCCGCGCATCACGCCTATGTTGCGCTGTTTGAAATCTTTCAGCGCACTCTCGGCATCGTTCAGCTTCGTTTCGTATTCCTTGAGCTGTTCCTCTATGAACTTCTGCGATGAGGCGATATCCTTCCTGTTGCTCCCCAGCCCGCTCTCGACGAAGATGTTGAGCAGGGACTGGACCACTTTCTTGGCCATCGCCGGATCCCTGTTCTGGTAGGAGATCGTGTAGTCGTCCGAACCTATGGATCCCAGCTTGATCATCTCCGAGAGGTTGTTGATGACCGATTCCATCTGGGCAGGGTTTTTTGCATTGAGGTCGAGGTCGGTCATCCTCGCGACCTTCTCCAGATTGGGGCGGCTGATCAATGTCCTTGCCATCACCTCGACCTGCTGGTTGGTGTTGGGCTGGACCGCCAGGCCTGCCAGCAGGGGTTTCAGCAGGGACTGGGTGTCCACATACACGCGGGAGGTCGCCTCATAGCGGTCCGGTATGTAGTGGACCGCCGCCCATCCGATCACCGATATGATCCATGCGACGATGAGGGCGTGCCAGCGATAGCGCCACGTGGATACTGCATATCCTGTCAGTTGAGCTAGCAATTCATGCATATTTCAGATCCCGGATTGTTGATGTTGCCGGCAGAATAAAGACTTTTGATTACAATCAGAAGTAACTCTCCGGAATGATCAGCACGTCTCCTGGCAGCATCTGCACGTTGGCCTTCACATCGCCGTCCCTCATCAGGCTTTCGAGTCTCACGTTGAGCTGCTCGCTCTTGCCGTTCACCTTGCGCAGTATGGTCGCCTTGTTGCCGGCTGCGAAATCGGTGATTCCGCCGACCGCGATCATCACGTCCATCAGCGTCATGTCCTCCCTGTACTGTAGCGCCTGCGGCTTGGCTGCCTGACCAATCACTCGGATCTGCTGGCTGAAGGGGCCTACGAAGCCCATGACGATGACAGTTACGACCGGGTCCTGTATGTATTTGGAAAGCGACTTCTCGAGGTCCCTTGCGAGATGAGATGGGGATTTTCCTGCAGCCTGCAGGTCTTCAACCAATGGAGTGGAGATCTTCCCGTCTGGCCGGACAGGTATCGTCTGGGAAAGTTCTGGGTTGTGCCACACGGCGATGTTGACGCTGTCGCCCGGCCCTATGATGTAGTTGTATTCTCCCGGCTTGACAACCTCACTCGGCGCTGGCGGGTAGCTCGATGCGCATCCTGCGAGCGCTGCTGACAGCACGATCAAAGGCCACACTCGGTTCATGTCATTCAGTCTTGGTATCACAATGCCTCCTGGTATTTAGATGTTTCAACTCTGGTAATGAACGGGTGGCGTCATGATTGCCCGTCAGTTCTTGAAAGCGGATTGCGTCGTTGATTCCTTTTTTTCTAATATAGCCGGACTGGAAATATTTTATATGCATGCTGTCTCGGCTGATTGCGCGGTCGCATTGTAGTGTGGGTTTTTGCCCGGGTCAACGCCCAGCCTCTTCCAATATGAAATGAGTCTGAAGGACTGTCGTGTTTCCAACATGAAATGAGTCTGAAATTGATTTGCCGGGTCGGTCATTATGCAAGGCATGGTGATCAACATGGAAGAAGCACAACTGAAGACCTTGGCGCAGATCAAGGCGTTTCTGGACGGGACGTCGGAGGTGTCATTCCGGGTTCCCAAAGAAGAGCGCAACGCATTCATCGAGCGGGTGCTCAAGCGGTTTGGCTACGCCCCGCACGGGAGGGTGGATCGAGGCGTGTTGCTGCGTTACATCGAGCGCATGACTGGGTTGTCGCGTCAGCAAGTGACCCGATTGGTGGCGCGATACCGCAAGGACGGGAAGCTGTCGAAGCAGCCATGCAAGCCCAAGAAGGGGTTCGCATGCCGCTATACCGCGGCGGACGTGGCTTTGCTGGCCGATACGGACGTGCTGCACAGCATGCTGTCCGGGCCCGCCACCAGGAAGCTCATGGAACGCGCGTACCAAGTGTTTGGCGACCCGCGCTACGAGCGCTTGGCGGGAATCTCGGTTTCCCACTTGTACAACCTGCGCGAAAGCAGACCGTATCAGGACAAGCGGCGGCACTGGACCAAGACCAACCCGACCGCCGCTCCCATCGGCACACGCCGGGCCCCACAGCCTGACGGCGTGCCGGGCTACATCCGCATAGACAGCGTGCATCAGGGCGACCAGGATGGCCTCAAAGGTGTGTATCACGTCAACGCAGTGGACTGCGTGACACAGATGCAATTCGTCGCCACCTGCGAGAAGATCAGCGAGGCCTATCTGCTACCAGTCATCTGGCAGTTACTGGCCGAATTCCCGTTCGTCATCATCGGGTTCCATTCGGACAACGGTTCAGAATACATCAACTACCAGGTGGCCAAATTGCTGGATAAACTCCTGGTCGAATTCACCAAATCGCGTCCCCGCCATTCCAATGACAACGCCCTGGCGGAATCCAAGAACGCCGCCGTGGTGCGCAAGCACCTGGGTTACGCGCATATCCCGCAACACTGCGCCAGCTTGGTCAACGCCTTCTGCGCGGGTTTCCTCAATCCCTACGTCAATTTCCACCGACCGTGTTTCTTCCCCGAAACGATCATGGACGCCAAGGGGAAACAACGCAAGAAATACCGCCACGAGGACATGATGACGCCTTACGAGAAATTCAAATCACTCACCGAGGCCGACAAATATCTCAAAGATGGCGTCACGTTCGAGCAACTGGGTGCGCAAGCGGCAAAGATAAGCGACAATGACGCCGCCCTGGCATTGAACAACGCAAGGAAAAAGCTGTTTAAAGACATCGCGACAGCGATGAAAAAACGGGCCTGAGAAACAAAGCCAGCAAGGCAAAAGCGAAGAAGCACCTATGAGTTAGGCCGAACCCGAATACGGTTAATTACTCAGATTCAAAACCATTCGTTCAGACTCATTTCTGAATTGGAAAATACTCGCCCCTCCTTGCTGATCCCCCGCGCCTGGCTGACGGAATATGTTGCGCGCCTTGCGGGACCCGGACTTGTTTTCGGTTAAAATCCGCTTGTGCAGCATGGATAATGTATGCCATCGGTTTTGTATTGTGGCATGGCTATTGCTTTATAATCCACGGGCGTACCGTTTGGAAGTTATGAAAGCGAGTCGAGCTCATCGACAGGGAAGCTGTTGCGTTTTCGCCATGGTATTGTGCCGGCGAGCGCCATGAAATATCAGGGATTCGGCATTAAATGATCATACGGTTTTTTCGACAATACATTCCCGGGAGCGTTCTTCTTCTGCTGATGCTGGAAGTGCTGCTTTTTTCGGGTTCGGTCTATGTGGGAGCGATACTCAGATCGGCTGGTTCTGAATATCCTTCGGTTGCGTTTTTCTGGCATTTTGTGCCCAAGGCGCTGCTCTTTGCAGCCACCATGTCCATGAGCCTGATGCTTTTCCGTCTCTACGACTACTGGCAGTGGAGCGGCGGCATACAGTACATGCTGCCTAGGCTGGGCGCCGCGCTGACCATGGGTTTTGTCGCGATGACGCTGATTTTCTACCTTTTTCCCGATACCTTCATGGGTCGCGGCGTGTTCGCGATCGCATATCTGGTATCGGCATTGCTGGTCACGCTGCTCAGGCTTATCGTGTTCAGATGGGCAAACCTGGAGGGGTTGAAGCGCCGTGTTCTCGTTCTGGGTACCGGGAGCAGGGCGGCCAGGATAGGCGCGATGTTCGAAAGCGGCACGGTCTCCCACAGGCTGAAGGTCGTGGGTTATTTGCCTTTGAACGGCACGCACCACTTCGTCGACCGATCTGTGATCCTGAGCGACAAAGGGCGTCTGGGTGAGATTGCCAGGCAGCGCAATGTCAGGGAGATCGTGATCGCGATCAGGGACCGCCGCGGGGGATTACCGCTTGCGGAACTGCTTGAATGCAGGCTGATGGGGATCAGGATCACCGAGCTGTCCGCATTCTTCGAGAGGGAGACGGGGCAGCTCCCCGTGGAGTCCCTCAACGCGGGCTGGATCATACATGCGGAAGGATTCGAAAACGGGATAGCCAGGGACATCAGCAAGCGCATCTTCGATCTTTGCGCGAGCGGCCTGCTGCTGGTTGTCTCCTTTCCCGTGATGTTGGTGGCTGCGTTGCTCATTTTCCTGGAGAGCGGGGCGCCAGTCCTCTATCGCCAGGAAAGGGTGGGTCAGGACGGCTGCGTGTTCACCATCTACAAGTTCCGCAGCATGAGGCTGGATGCGGAGAAGGCAGGGAAACCACAGTGGGCAGCTGCAAACGACGACCGCATAACGCGCGTGGGCAAGGTGCTTCGCAAGCTGCGCATCGACGAACTGCCGCAGATATTCAACGTGTTCAGGGGGGACATGAGCTTTGTCGGGCCGCGCCCCGAGCGTCCTTTCTTCGTGGAAAAGCTTGCCAGCGAAATCACCTATTACAAATACAGGCACAGCGTGAAGCCGGGAATCACAGGTTGGGCGCAGGTGCGCTATGCCTATGGCGCATCGATAGAGGACTCGATAGAGAAGCTGCAGTACGACCTCTATTACGTGAAGAACCACGGCCTGTTTCTTGATCTTCTGATTATGTTTGCCACGGTTCAGGTCGTGCTGTTCGGCAAGGGCGCGCGATGAAGCACGGATGAACATCTCGCTGATTACCGCAAGCTACCTGGCTGCAGCGCTCGCCTTTGCGTTTCTGGGCGCGTCTCTTCTGGCCAGCTGGCGCGGACAGTATCGCGGGGTATTGCTGACGCTGGCATGTCTTGTCACTGCTGTCTGGGCTTTGCTGAATGCTTTTGCCGGCGATAGTTTCATCCTTGCCAGGGCGGCGATGGAGGTCATCCGAAGCGCTGTCTGGCTTCTCTTCATCTGGGAGGTGCTGGCCGGAGCCAAAGGCATCGTCACCTCGCAGCTTCGCGCGTTCAGGACTGCGCTGATCTCGGTTTCCCTGCTGCTGCTTGCATTGACGGTCTATGTCCATGCGGCTCCTTCTGATCTTTCTATTTTCGACATCATGGGCCATGTTCTGCTGGCCATCCTGGGCATGGTCCTGGTCGAACAGCTTTTCAGGAATACCCATCCGGATTCCAGATGGGGAATCAAGTTCGTCTGCCTCGCCACAGGCGCGATGTTCGCGTACGATTTTTTCCTCTATTCGGACGCGATGCTTTTCCACCGCATCGACCCGGACATCTGGATGGCGAGGGGTGTGGTGAATGCGATCGTCTCGCCGTTGATCATGGTCTCTGCAGCGCGCAACCCGCAATGGTCGCTGCGCGTGCACATTTCGCGCCATGTCGTCTTCCACACAGCGACGCTGCTGGGAGCTGGCATCTATCTTCTGCTGATGGCGGCAGTGGGCTATTACATACGGATGTTCGGGGGAACCTGGGGTTCCGTTTTGCAGATCGCATTCTTTTTCGGCGCGAGCATGCTGTTGCTCACCATCTTCTTTTCCGGGAGTATGAGAGCAAGGCTCAGGGTGCTTCTGAGCAAGCATTTTTTCACGTCCAAGTACGACTACCGCGAGGAGTGGCTGCGGTTCACACGCACGCTCCTGACATCCGAGCAAAATGGGCAGATTTACGAGGCCGCGATCAGGGCGATCGCGGTCCTGGTTGAGAGCCCCGCTGGCGCGCTTTGGATGGCGCAGGAGCCTGGCGCTGCCTATGTCTGCGTCTCTCGCTGGAACATGCCCGCGGCAGATGCGGCCGTGCCTGCCGATGATCCGGTGGTGATATTCATGGCGAATTCCCAGTGGGTGGTCAATCTCGACGAATATCATCCCGATCGTGCATCCTATGGCGACTTCGAGGTTCCTGAATGGCTCATGCAATTGAAGGATGCCTGGATCGTGGTGCCATTGCTGCTGCAGGAGCGCCTGTTGGGCTTCATCGTCCTGGCCCAGCCGCGCAGCGAAATCCATTTCAACTGGGAGGTCAGCGATCTCTTGAAGACTGCGGCGCACCAGCTTGCGAACCATCTCGCGCAAAAACAGGCGACCGATGCGCTGCTGGTTGCGAAGCAGTTCGATTCATTCAACAGGATGTCGGCTTTTGTCGTGCACGACCTGAAAAATCTCGTGGCGCAATTGTCGCTGATGCTTTCCAATGCGGAGAAACACAAGGACAATCCGGAATTCCAGGAGGACATGCTGAGCACTGTCCAGAATTCCGTCGACAGGATGAATCGTCTGCTGTCGCAACTGCGCAGCGGAGGGGCGTCCATGGTGAAGGAGGTTGCGCTCTTTTCCATGCTTCAGTCCGTGCTCGAGACCAAGGCTGCCTTGAAGCCTCGCCCGGCGCTGAAGACGGAAGACGAGAGCCTGCATGTCAGGGCGGATGCCGAGAAACTGACGCGGGTCATAGGTCATATCGTGCAGAATGCCTGCGAGGCCACACACTATGACGGAAGGGTGGATGTCAGGCTCTGCGCCCGCGACAGATTCGCGGTAGTCGAGGTGGAGGACAGCGGCAGGGGCATGGATGAGGATTTCATCCGTGACCGCCTGTTCAGGCCTTTCGACTCGACCAAGAATTCCGGCATGGGGATAGGTGCGTATGAATGCCGGGAATACATACGCGAGCTTGGCGGACGCATAGAAGTGAAAAGTATCCCGGATAAAGGTACACTGTTTGTGATTTACATTCCATTGTCGGATAAACCATGATCTTGTGAGGCAGCTTAATCGCGCGGAGAAATCGTGAGTTCAATCAAAGAAACCTTGCTCCTTGTGGAGGATGATCCTGGGCTTCAAAAGCAGGTGCGCTGGAGTCTGGATGAATACGATGTGCAGATTGCGGGCGACAGGGAGAGCGCGTTATCCCAGGTCAGGCGCTTCGAGCCTGCCGTGGTGATACTCGACCTGGGGTTGCCGCCTGACGAAAATGGCGCAAGCGAAGGGTTGGCGACGCTGGAGCAGATCCTGATGCTCGCACCTGCCACCAAGGTCATCGTCGTGACCGGAAATCAGGACATGAGCAATGCGGTGCGCGCGATAGGCACGGGCGCCTATGATTTCTACCAGAAGCCTTTCGAGTCGGAGATGCTCGCGCTGATCGTGGGCCGCGCGCTGAGACTGCACAAGCTGGAGCAGGAAAACTGCAGACTGCGCATGAAGCAGCAGGATGCGCCCATGCAGGGCATCATCACGAGCGACCAGCAGATGCTGAAGATGTGCCGCACCGTGGAGCGAATAGCACCTTCGGATGCGACAGTGCTGATCACGGGTGAAAGCGGTACGGGCAAGGAGTTGTTCGCGCAGGCCTTGCACCAGCTGAGCCGCAGGGCAGAGAATCGCTCGGTTGCGATCAACTGCGCTGCGATTCCCGAGAATCTCCTGGAGAGCGAACTGTTCGGCTATGAGAAGGGGGCTTTCACGGGGGCTGCGAAGCAGACCATAGGCCGTATCGAATATGCCAACGGAGGCACGCTGTTTCTCGACGAGATCGGCGATCTGCCCTTTTCGCTGCAGGCCAAACTGCTGCGCTTCCTGCAGGAGAGGGTGATAGAGCGACTGGGCGGCAGGGGAGAGATACCTGTGGATACGCGCGTCATCTGTGCGACGCACCAGAATCTGCCGGAACTGATCAAGCAGGGGAGGTTCCGCGAGGATCTGTATTACCGTTTGAGCGAGATCACCTTAAGCATCCCTCCGCTTCGGCAGCGCGATGGCGATGCAGCCCTGCTTGCGCACGCATTTCTCGAGAAGTTCAACAGCCAGCAGGGGCGCTCGATACGCGGTTTCAAGCCGGATGCGATAGAGGCCATAGAAAATCACGACTGGCCCGGCAATGTGCGGGAGATGCAGAACGTGATCAAGCGCGCAGTGATCATGGCGGAAGGCGCGCAGATCACACTGGAGGATCTTGCATTGAAGTCGGACCAGGAAGAGGCAGCACCCATCAACCTGCGCAAGGTCAGGGAAGAGGCGGAGCGCAAGGCTGTGCTGAGGGCGATGGCGCGGGCCAACGGCAATGTCGCGATGGCCGCCGACCTTCTGGGCGTTTCGCGTCCGACGCTGTATGACTTGATGAGCCGCTTGGACATGAAGTGATGCGCGTGACAGTCTATGACAGTCTGGACGAGCTGCCGCCAGGCTGCGGGCCGCTTTTCGATGAAGCGGGGAAAGCCAGTTTCTTCCTGACACTTGCATGGTTCCGCAATCTTGCAGGCCAGGCTTTGCCGGAAGACTGCCGTGCGCGCATCTATGTGGTCCATGAGGGCGATGATGTGCGCGGGATATTGCCGATGAAGTTCGCCACGGGGAACTGGCTTTCATCCAGGAAGCTCGAAGCCCTTTCCAATTATTATTCCTCGCTGTTCATGCCTCTTGCCGCATCCGCCGATTGCCTGCAGACGATCGTCGATGAGATCGCGAGCGAGCGCTGGGACAGCGTGGACCTGCACCCCATGGTGCAGGATTCCCCCTTTTTTGGTGGGCTAGTCGTGGCGATGAAGCGTTCCGGAATGTCCGTGCAGCAGTATTGCTGTTTCGGCAACTGGTACATGAAGGTCGATGGCCGTTCCTATAAGGATTATTCGAATGCGCTGCCCTCGAAACTCAGGAACACGCTGAAGCGCAAGGGAAAGCAGTTTTCGACGATGGCATCCAGAATGGAAATCGTCACCGGCATTGACGGGGTGGACAGCGCGATCGCCGCATACCAGAAAGTCTATGGCTCGAGCTGGAAAATACCGGAGCCTCATCCCGGTTTCATGCCGGGGCTGATCAGGCTTTGCGCCGAGCACGGGTGGCTGAGGCTGGGGCTCGCGTATCTTGATGAAGAGCCGATCGCTGCACAGCTCTGGATCGTGAAGGACGGGATTGCTTCCATCTACAAGTTAGCCTATGACGAGAAATTTTCCAGACTGTCGGCAGGTTCATTGCTCACCGCGAAATTGATGGAGCACGTCATCGATGTCGACCGTGTCATTGAGGTCGATTACCTGACAGGAGACGACGACTACAAGAAGGACTGGATGTCGGACCGCCGGGAGCGGTGGGGAATCATTGCGTATAACAGACATACCCTGCGCGGAATTTTCATGTCGGGACTCACTCTGATGAAGGGGTATGCAAAAAGTATTATCGGTACTCGCAGAAAAACAGAGCGGCTCATCTCAAGCAGTTGATCTGTACCGAAATGATCCTGGGGAGCTTCGTTTCTGGTTCAAGCCGCTTTCGGGCTGGGCACCCGGCTGAGACAGGAATTGCCCGATTACTGAGGAGAGCGTTGTATGGCAGAGCTGTTGCATGAACTGATATTCGAAACTGCGCAGAAAGCCCCGGACAGGGAAGCGCTGGTCTATCAGAAATCGCGTTTGAATTACCGCGAACTCGCTGCAGAAGTGTCTGCTGCCGCGGATGCATTGATCGGTCTTGGGCTTGCAAAATCAGAGCGGGTCGCGGTCTATCTCGAGAAGCGCATCGAAACCGTCACCGCAATGTTCGGCGTGTCAGCCGCGGGCGGGGTATTCGTTCCGGTGAATCCCATCCTGAAAGCCGAGCAGGTGGCTTACATACTCAAGGATTGCAGCGTGCGCATCCTGGTCACTTCCGCAGATCGGCTGAAGCTGCTTTCCGAAGCCTTGCAGGACTGCCGCGACCTGCACATAGTTCTCGTCGTGGGCGATGAACCTCCGGCGATTGCCGGGCTCGATGTGCTTGGATGGGATGGAGCGAAGCGCGATGGCGTAAAGAGACACCGAGTGATCAATTCCGACATGGCGGCGATACTCTACACCTCGGGCAGCACAGGCAAGCCCAAGGGGGTGGTGCTCTCGCATCTGAACATGGTGACGGGAGCCAAGAGCGTTGCGCAGTATCTGGAAAACACGGATGAGGACCGTATCCTCTCGGTTCTGCCCCTGAGTTTCGATTACGGATTCAGCCAGCTCACGACCGCGTTTCATGTCGGGGCAGCAGCCGTGCTGATGAACTACCTTCTGCCCAGGGATATTGTGAAGGCAGCGGAAAAGGAACGCATCACAGGTCTTGCTGCCGTGCCGCCACTCTGGATACAGTTAGCGCAGCTCGAGTGGCCGGCCGGCGCGGCTGGCCGGCTGCGCTATTTCACCAATTCTGGTGGCGCGATGCCCCTGACCACGCTGAAAGATCTGCGCGCCTGTTTCCCCAACGCGAGTCCCTATCTGATGTACGGGCTGACCGAGGCATTCCGTTCGACCTATCTGCCGCCCGAAGAAGTCGACCGCCGTCCCGATTCGATAGGCCAGGCGATCCCCAATGCGGAGATCATGGTGGTGAGGGAAGACGGTTCTCCCTGCGCGCCCGGAGAGCCCGGGGAGCTCGTGCATCGCGGCGCTCTGGTCTCTCTGGGATACTGGAACGATCTTGAAAAGACCGCCGAGCGCTTCAAGCCTGCGCCCAACCGTGAAAGCGGGCTTGCCATGGCCGAGATGGCGGTATGGTCGGGCGACACGGTGAGGATGGACGAGGAGGGATACCTTTACTTCATCAGCCGCAGAGACGAGATGATCAAGACTTCGGGCTACAGAGTAAGCCCCACCGAGGTTGAGGAAGTGATCTATGCCACCGGGATGGCAGGGGAAGTGGCGGCTGTCGGCGTGCCGCATCAAGTGCTGGGGCAGGCGATCGTTGTGATTGTCGCTGCGCGAGAAGGGCTGGCCCTGGATACAGATGCCCTCATGGCCGAATGCAGGCAGCGCCTGCCGGTTTACATGGTGCCGGCAGAGATCAGGCTTTACCCTGGCAGCCTGCCGCGCAACCCGAACGGCAAGATAGACAGGAAACGGCTTCTGAACGAAATCCTGAACGGTTAGCCGGCATGAAAAAAGGCGGTTTCCCGCCCCATTCATCAAGCCTTTAACTGTCAGGCTTTATGTTTGATCTTCTGGCGACCGAAAACCAGACCTGTGAGGCCTATGCCAAGCAGCAGGATGCTGCCTGGTTCGGGAACTGGAGTGCTTACGGTGTAGGTGTTTGTGGATGCGGTGATGTAGCCGTTAGACGCTGCCGTATATATTTCGTTGACGTAAATGTTGTTGTCGTTGACGGTATTCGGCCCAGCCGGGCTCCCCGAGATGCTCGTGAGCGAAGTGATTGGCGTCGTTGTAATTGCGTCGGAAATATTCTTGACCACGGAAGCGTTCGGGTATTGCCCTGGAACGGCGCTATCCAGGCTCACGTACCTGACGGTTTCTCCGTTCGAGGTCTGGAGAGTATAGTTGCCGATGTAGGTTGAGTTCGTGATGCCCCCGCTCGCTAGGCCGGTGAAGTCGTAACTGACGGTATAGGTGTCTAAGCCACCGAGTTGAGTTTCTCCTATGGTCACGTTGGTGTTGCCCGGCAGGGTTGTCGTTAAGGTGTCCTGCGTGAATGTTGCGTCCCCGTCCTGGGTGTCATTGACAGTAGTCCATCCGGAGATCGGGCCGGAATAGAAGGTTGTCGCCTGTGCACTTCCCGCAACTCCCATAGCCACGACGGATGCCGCAGCGAATTTCATAAGCTTTTTCACGATATAGCTCCGGCGCGCTCAAAAACCAAGTGCAACATTTTTAGAGGAAAATGTTGCATGGGGAAAATTTATAATCAGTTGAGTGTTGAAGAGAGAGCGATGATCCAAACGCAGTTATCAATGGGGTACAAGCCCGGGCAAATTGCTCGTGAGCTTGGTCGCTCTGCGGGGACGTTGAGTCGTGAGTTGAAACGCAATGGATGGACGCGACCCAAACTTCCTCGTGGTGTTGGCAGACCTGCGACTGCGGGTGGTTACCGTGCTGATGTAGCGCAACGGCGTGCTTATGCGTGTACGATCAAGCCGCATGTGCCGCGCAAGCTTCAACCAGGCACGGCGCTTTGGCAGCACGTCACCGGCTATTTGCAGGAAGGTTACTCGCCGGAACAAATTGCTGGCACACTGGCAACTGTGCATCCTGATACTCCAACCCTGCAGGCTTCTCACGAAACCATCTATACGGCAATCTATGCGATGCCGCGTGGCGAGTTGCGCACGGAAGTCATTGGCTGGCTGCGCTTTGGTCATGCAAAACGCCGTCCGCGCGCTCGTGGAGAAGATCGGCGAGGACAGATTCCTGACATGGTCAGCATTCATGACCGACCTGCTGAAATTGAAGAGCGACTGGTGCCTGGCCACTGGGAGGGCGATCTCATCAAAGGCGCACATAACCGTTCGTCTGTGGGCACACTGGTTGAGCGCACCACGCTGTTTACCGTGTTGGCCAAAATGGAGGATGCCAGTGCAGCCTCGGCGGTAAAAGGCTTCAGCTTTGTACTCAATCGCATTGAAGCGCAAAAGCGTTTATCGATGACGTATGATCAGGGCAAGGAAATGGCAGGACACCAGCAACTGGCGGCAGACACCGGTATCAAAGTATTCTTCGCTGACCCGCATAGCCCCTGGCAGCGTGGACGCAACGAAAACACCAACGGGCTGGCTCGCCAGTACTTGCCAAAAGGGAGTGACTTGAGTGTATTCTCTCAGGCCGAGCTGGATGCGATTGCGTGGAAACTGAATACGCGTCCACGCAAGTCGCTCGGGTTCAAATGTCCGGTGGAGCTGTTCATGCCAGACGCTTTTGACTTTAAGCTACATCACGCTGCACTTTTTGCACTTGGTGCTTGAAACCGCCCATATATCGGGAAGCAGGTCAGCTGATAAAAAGTCACGCACAGATCAAACAGGGCCAGCGGGACTATCATGCCGTAGATGATGGGTGCTGTGAGGAAATTCTGCGGGCGGAC
>JAJXVB010000026.1 GCA_021782365.1 Pseudomonadota bacterium | reverse complement strand
CGGCTGTTTCATCAAGCGGCTGGCAACGACACAAATGATCGATGTCAGTTGGAGTTAAAGTAGGTCATCGTCAGACTCCTTACAAGCAAAACGCCCCCGCTGTATCCCAGCAGGGGCGTTTTGCTTTTGGCAAATCAATTCTTATGCGAGCAGACTTTGCAGTCGGGATCCCTGCTGAATGTGCTTTGTCTGAAGATCATGTCAAGCGCATCGACGGTCAGCAGCTTTCCGGACAAGCCTTTCTCGATGCCTGCCAGCAGCTTCAATGCTTCAGCCGCTTGAATCGAGCCTATCATGCCGGTTAAAGGTGAGAAAACACCGCTTGTGGCGCAACGCACTTCCGCTGCTTCGCTGTCTTCTGGAAACAGGCAGTTGTAACATGCGGCATCCGGACTTCTTAAGTCGAACACGGCAGCCTGTCCGGAAAACTGTATCGCAGCTCCGGATACCAGGGGCTTTTTGTGAGCCAGACAGGCCTTGTTGATCGCATATCGTGTGGCAAAATTGTCGCTGCAGTCGAGCACTACATCGGCACCAGGCACGAGCCTGTCGAGTATCAATGCATCGGCGCGCTGGGTGATCTGGATGCAGACGGTTTCAGGGTTTATCTCTGATATGGCCTGGCTTGCAGATGAGGCCTTGGATAAGCCAATCGTCGATGTGCGGTGTGCGATCTGGCGCTGCAGATTGCCAAGGTCGACATGGTCGTGATCGCAAAGCGTCAGCTTACCCACGCCGCTTGCCGCAAGATAGAGCGCGGCGGGTGATCCCAGCCCACCTAACCCGATGATCAACACGTTCGATTGAAGTATGCGCTGCTGCCCTTCTATGCCGATTTCATTCAGCAGTATGTGCCTTGCATAGCGCTGAAGCTGTGTGTCTTCCATGGGCTATTCGAATTCGCGCAGCTCGGGCGGAACGCTTGCACGTTCGTGATGAGGAAGCTGGCTTATCTCCACAAACACATCTTTCTCGTTCCTCTTGGTGTTGTGGCTTCTGATTTCCATGTTGTGTAGGCCGGTATCCTCGCAGTAGTAGATGATGTTGCGGGCCATCTGGTGCAGAAAACTGTGGTCGAGCACAAATCCTTCCTGCTCCAAAGCCCGCTCCAGCCCCGCAAGCGTGTAATCCTTTAAGTTGTAGCTTACTTCCAGCGTATGAGGTTTTTCGGACTGCAAGATCTTGAGCTTGGGCAGGCCGCTTAGTATGGAGTAGGCGCGATCGACCTGGTCTGCTGGTTCTGCTGCGAACAGCAGTTCGCGCCGTTTTTCCAAGTCGCTGTCCATGAGACTCTCCGGTTTATTTCCCTTGCAGTATGCTGATGCCTTTCAGCAGGTTCATTGCCTGTCCAAGCTGGAAGTCATCCTTGGACCCGAATTCCGCAGGTGCTGAAGTTTCGGGAGCGGCCTTGGGTTCGATTCTCGGTTTACGCTGCAAGTCAGCTTTGTCTTCTGACGGCTTGTCATTGGTCAGATGCTTGCCGAGATCAGCCTCTCGCAGATTGAACACGTTCTCGGCTCCTGAGGACGCTGGATCATCGACGATGATGTCGGGCACGATCCCCTTTGCCTGGATCGAGCGTCCGTTTGGCGTGTAATAGCGTGCCGTGGTCAACTTGAGCGCCGTGTTGTTTCCAAGAGGAAGGACGGTTTGTACAGATCCCTTGCCGAATGTCTGCGTGCCCATGATCACAGCACGCTTGCGGTCCTGAAGAGCGCCTGCGACGATCTCGGATGCCGATGCAGAGCCGCCGTTCACCAGCACGACGAGCGGGACGCTCTTTATCGAGGCCGGAATGATTTTTTCATAGTCCTTCTTAGCACCGCTGCGCAGATAATATTCCGGAGATGCCGTGAGATGCATCTTGGCCTCTGGTGTTCTGCCATCGGTGTAGACGACCAGCGCATCCGGCGCCAGAAATGCAGCAGATACTGCAACGGCGCCGTCCAGCAGGCCACCCGGGTCATTGCGCAAATCGAGAACCAGCCCTTTGAGTGGTCCCTTGTTTTCCTTGGTCAATTTGTCGAGCGCGGAAGCCAGATTTTCACCCGTATGTTCCTGGAACTGCGTGATGCGCACGAAGGCATAACCGGGTTCCACCATCTTTGCCTTTACGCTTTGCACCTTGATCACGGCGCGCGTTACGGTGATGACGAGAGGCTTGTGTTCGTTCTTGCGCAGGATGGTGAGCACGATCTTGCTGCCAGGTTTTCCTCTCATGCGTTTGACGGCGTCGTTAAGCGACATGCCCTTGACCAGCGTGTCATCAAGCTTGAGTATCAAATCGCCAGCCTTGACGCCAGCAACGTAGGCAGGTGTATCCTCGATGGGAGAGATGACCTTGATCAGTCCGTCCTCCATGCCCACTTCAATGCCCAAGCCGCCAAACTCGCCTTGCGTGCCTGCCTGCAATTCCTTGTAGTCATCCGCATCGAGATAGGCAGAATGAGGATCCAGACCGCCCACCATGCCCTTGATCGCATCGGTGAACAGCTGCTTGTCGGATACGGGTTCAACGTAGCTGCTCTTGATCTGGCCGAACACCTCGGAGAATGCGCGAAGCTCATCGATAGGCAACGGGGTTGCTACAGTTTCCTTGTCCGCCATCGCGGCAAAATGCAGGCTCAGTGAAACGCCTGCAATCAGCCCCAAACCTATCAGGCCAGTTTTCTCAAGAATGCGCATAAACACCTCTAATCATTTTTTTGCCAGCCATTTCATGGGGTCGAGAGGATGGCTTTCGTGGCGTAGCTCAAAGTATAAACCGGAATCGGAATTTCCGCCGCTACTGCCAACGGCGGCTATGGTCTCTCCTCCCTGTATTCTGTCGCCGACCTGCTTGTATAGAGTCTCATTGTTGCCATAGAGGCTCATATAAGCGTTTCCGTGATCCACGATGATGATGTTGCCAAAGCCGCGCAGCCAGTCGGCGAACACAACCTGACCTGCCGCGATCGCCTTCACGGGTTGCCCTGTATGAGCCTTGATGAACAGTCCTTTCCAAAGAACGGTGCTGTCGGGGCGGGCCGTGCCGAACTTGTTGCTGATCACTCCCTTGACCGGAAGGGCGAGCTTGCCCATCAGCTGTTCGAAGGGTTTGCCGTCGAAGCGGTTGTCGGGAAGCGTTTCATTGCGCAATACAGATTTGTGCTTGGGCTTGGACAGGATCTCGGCAATCTTGCTGACGATCTTCGAGAGCCTGTTCTCATCGTGTTGCAGCCGCGTGATTTCATGATGCTGCTGGCTCAATTGTTTTGAGATCCTGCCCAGAACCTGTTGCCGGTCACGCTGATCCTGCTCGAGCTTGGTTTTCTGTGCGGCTTGTTCAGAGCGCAAGGCTGCCAGGGCTTCGCTCTGCGCCTTTGCCTGTTCGCTTATCTTGCCTAGCTGGTCCAGATTGTCGCGCATGTCCGCAAGCAGGTTTGCGCGGCTGCGGGCGATATATGAAAAATACTGCAGGTCGCGTGCAGCCTTGTCCGGATCCTGGTTGTCCAGCAACAGCTTCAGATATTCATGTTTCCCGCCAATGTACTGCTGGTAAAGAAGTTCCGAGAGCATGGCCTGCTGTCGGGAGATTCTGTCATTCAGTTGACGCTGCTGTGATTGAAGATCATGGAGCTTGGAATCTGCTTCATGCTGCCTGGCAGTCAGCTCCGCGATTTTTCGACTGCTGTCGCTGATCGCTTTTTCAGATGCACGCAATGCGTCCGCAGCCTCTGTTTTGGACTCGCTGGTTTTTGCGATCTCGCTTTGCATCTTGCTGATGCGTTCGCGCAGATTCTCCAGGTCTTCCTGCTGGTTTGCTGAAGCAGGATGAAAGGAGAGGATAAACAGGAGTGCGGAAAGACAGAGTATTGTGTAGCAAGGGCTCGTGAGGTTTTCAGTCTTTCGTTTCCTGCTCATGGTCTGTCTTAGACATCCGTGATCCGGATGAGGCTCTGTCCCGTCATTTCCGGCGGTTTCGATAGGCCTATCATGGATAGCAGGCTGGGCGCGATATCCTGCAGCGATCCATGTTCCGAAAGTTTTGCCGGACGTCCTATGTACAGGAAGGGAACCGGATTGAGCGTGTGAGCGGTGTGAGCCTGATGCGTCGAGTTATCCATCATCTGCTCTGCATTGCCGTGATCTGCGGTGATCAGGATCTCGCCTCCAATGGACTGCATGGCATTCACTGCGCGGCCTATGCATGCGTCGAGCGCCTCGATGGCTTTGGTCGCGGCCTCCATGTTGCCGCTGTGGCCGACCATGTCGCCATTTGCGAAATTGCAGACGATGAGGGAATACTGGCGGCTCAAGATCGCATCGACCAGCTTGTCGGTCACGATATAAGCGCTCATCTCCGGTTGAAGGTCATAGGTTGCGACCCTGGGCGAGGGCACCAGTATCCGGTCTTCACCGGCATAGGGCTCTTCCTTTCCGCCGCTGAAGAAATAGGTCACATGGGCGTATTTTTCCGTCTCGGCGATGCGCAGCTGCTTCAGCCCCTGTGCGGCGACATATTCTCCCAGATCGTTGTGTATGGATTCGGGTGAATAGGCGCAGGGTATCGTGAATTCGGCCCCATAATTGCTGAGCGAGACGAAGCTGCCAAGTTTTGGGAAATGGCTACGCGAAAATCCGTCGAATGCCGGGTCTGTCAGCGCGCGGGTGATTTCCCGTGCGCGGTCTGCGCGGAAGTTCATGAACACGACCGCATCGCCATCCTGCATTGGCGATGCATCGCCTATGCATGTCGGTTTGACGAATTCATCGGATTCGCCGCGCGCATAGGCAGCCTCGAGTCCGATAAGCGCGTCTGTTGCAAAATATTCTGCCTTGCTATTTGTCAGCAGATCATAGGCCAGTTCGACGCGTTCCCAGCGATTGTCGCGATCCATCGCATAGAATCTGCCGACCATGCTGACGATTTTTCCGACGCCCAGCGCCTTGCATCTTTCCTGCAGCGCGGCCAGAGATTGGGCTGCGCTTTTGGGAGGCGTGTCGCGGCCATCCAGGAAGGCGTGCAGATATACTTTGGAAAGGCCGTTTCTTGCCGCCATTTCGAGCATCGCAAAGATGTGGTTTTCATGGCTGTGCACGCCTCCGGGAGACAGCAGTCCCAAGATGTGCAAGGTGCTGCCGTTTTTCTTTGCCGTGTTGATGGCTTCGAGCAGGGCGGGGTTGGTGAAGAAACTGCCGTCTTCGATCGCGACGTCGACACGGCTCAAGTCCTGATAGACCACGCGGCCTGCGCCGATGTTGAGATGCCCCACCTCTGAATTGCCCATCTGTTTCGATGGCAGGCCCACGAATTTCTCTGATGCATTGATCAGCGTGTGGGGATATTCGCGCCAAAGCTTGTCCCAATTGGGTTTGTGCGCGGCGGCGATGGCGTTCGATTCGGTTTCCTCGCGATAGCCGAAACCATCCAGAATAAGCAGCAAGACAGGAGTGAGCTTCATTAGGTTAATATAATATACAATGTGTTCGTTCAGAGCTGCATATTTTAACCGAATTGGATTGGAGTCATATGGACAACATGAACAAAATTATAGACAGGGACGAAGATATCCAGCAGGCATCGCAGGCGATCAAGGCGATCGCCCATCCTTTGCGTCTCAAGATTTTGTGCGTACTGGGCGATCAGGAAATCAACGTGCAGGACATCGTAGACCATGTCGGTACATCGCAAAGCAATATCTCCCAGCACTTGGCAATATTGCGAGACAAGGGGGTGCTGGCCACTCGCAAGGATGCGAACAAGGTCTATTACCGCATTGGGGATTTGCGCACGCTCAAGCTGGTGAGCTTGATGCGCGAGGTTTTCTGTACAGCATAAGTTATTGCATGTATTATATTAGGATGTTCTAATATAATACAATAATTTCGGGAGAATGATCATCGTGAAGTTTGCTGACGATGACCGCAAGCATGGAGGCTGCCGGCGATGCCTGTTTGATGCGCCGATCTTCAGCGGCCTTGCGATCTCCTTGATATTCGGCATGCCGATCTCCATATCGCTGGCATTGGTCGTCACCCGGTGCAGTGCGGGAGATATGGTAAAACCGTTTAATTGAACTTAAGGAGTTTCAAACATGAATGCAGAACGCATAGTCAGAATCGTCGCAGGTACTTTCGTCATGCTGTCTCTTGCGCTTGGCGCGGAGGCCAGCCCGCTTTTCGTGAGCAAGTATTTTCTCTTCTTCACGGCGTTTGTCGGCTTCAACCTGTTCCAATCCGGATTCACCAGGCTCTGTCCGCTGAACAACATTTTGGCCAAATTTGGCGTCAAAGGCGGTTCTTGCTAGGCAGCCCGTGGCTGCGCCAGGCCCACATCGGTCTCCTCCTGGTCGGGCTGATGTGGGTCTTCCCGTTTTTATACTATCGCCACCAGTATCCGCTTACCACGTTTGACCAGGAATGGTGGAGCGCGCTGTTGGGCGTGCTCGCGGCCACTTTTGCGCTGCTGCTGAATCCGGGTTACTGGAAAAGCCAGCAGGTCCCGCGCATCGTCCAGCTTCCCGCCGCGC
Source organism: Pseudomonadota bacterium (assembly GCA_021782365.1). Classification (GTDB taxonomy): domain Bacteria; phylum Pseudomonadota; class Gammaproteobacteria; order Burkholderiales; family Gallionellaceae; genus Gallionella. The sequence continues at coordinate 9,711 of JAJXVB010000026.1, read as the reverse complement.
TGATCGTCCTGATATTTCTGCAGTACGCGATGGGCCGGATCCCCTACTTCGACCAGGCTTTGCTCTACGTCCTGTATCTGATGTTCGCGCTCATGCTGCTGCTGCTGGGCGCTTATCTCAGGGAATGTCTTGGGCTTGAAAGGGTTGCGGCGCCTCTGGCTGTCTTTTTGCTGCTGGGGGGTCTAATGAGTGCGGCGGTCGGGGTGCTTCAGCACTTTCACCTGCATACCCCGCTGGATACGGTGATCCTGAATGCCTATGCGGTTGTCTACGGAAATTTGGCGCAGCCTAACCACTTTGCAGACTACATCGCTTTGGGATTGGCTTCACTGGGATTGTTGTTCCAGCTGCGAAAGATTCGCCCCACAGTCGTTTTTCTGCTTGCGCTGCTTTTGCTTTTCGTGATGACTTTGAGCGGGTCGCGCAGCAGCTGGCTTTATCTCGTCGCGATGATCGTGCTTTCATGGAAAAACAGGATTGCCCTGAACTACTGCCTTGGCCTGCTTGCCGGATTCTTCATGATGCATCTCGTCGTGAAACTGCCGTTTCTGGCGGGAAGCATCTCGACATGGCAGCGATTTTCCGGCGAGGACGGAAGCGGCGGCATACGCTTGTATCTTTGGCATGAAGCCTGGCTGATCTTCAGCCGATTTCCGATTTTCGGCGCGGGTTTTGGGCAGTTCGCTTGGCAGCATTTCCTGCTCGGACCCCAATTGCACAGGACGCTCATCACGGGTCTTTATGACAACGCGCACAATTTGATTTTTCAGATGGCCGCCGAAACCGGGATTGCAGGTCTTGCGATTCTGCTCTTGTCCTTGGTTGTCTGGTGGCGCGGGATGAGGCGAATCGAAACAAGTCCCGCCCGCTGGTGGGCATATGCGGTTCTGGCAGTGCTTTGCGTACACAGTCTGCTGGAGTATCCGCTCTGGTACGGCTATTTTCTTGCGATCGCGGCTGTGCTGCTGGGCTTGCTGGATGAGTCGAAATACCGCGTGCGTGTCGCTCCGTTCGTGCTCATGGCGGTGGTTGCCGGCATGTTCGCGCTTTACCAGCTGAAAGCCGGATACCAGGAAATCAGGGACGCGCTTGCTTCAAAGGCGGGCCATGAGCGCGATATGCTTGTTTCGATGCGCGGCAGGTCCATACTCGCCCCTTTGGCCCATTTCTATGCAACGCCCTATGTCGAGGTGAACTCCGATCATCTGGATGAAAAGCTCGCCTTCAACGGCAAGGTGGTGAGGTTCATGCCGGTTGCCGAGCCTGCTTATCTTGAGTCATACCTTCTTGCGGAGGATGGAAAGACGGAAGAGGCAAAGCGCATGTTCGCAGAGGCTTACTGGTCCTATCCCGACAGCGAGGAGAAAAAGCAATTGGTTGAATTGGCCGATAAAGACCCCGCGCATTTTGCCTCTCTGTTAAAATTCGCCCATCAGACTGAACAGGAGTATGCGAGTGCAATTCATAACAACTAATATCTTTCCCATCCTGATGGCCGTGTTTAGCGGCGCGATGATTCTTTGGTCGTTCTTCGGAAACCGTTTTCGCGGCGTCAAGGAAGTCGACGTGAACGGCGCGCTTCAGCTCATCAATCACAAGAATGCTTTTGTGCTGGATGTGCGCGAGCCTTCGGAATACGAGAGCGGGCATCTTCTGAGTGCCAAGCTCGTGCCATTGGGAAAGCTAAAGGAGCGCGTCAAGGAGCTTGAGAAGCACAAGGACAAGCCCATGGTGGTCGTCTGCAGAAGCGGCAACCGTTCCGGCACGGCTTGCGCTATCTTGTCCAAATACGGTTTTACTCAGACTTACAATTTGATGGGAGGCATGATGGCCTGGCAAAAAATGAATCTACCGGTGCAAAGATAATGGCTAAGATCGTGATGTATTGTACGGAGGTGTGCCCCTATTGCGTGCGTGCCGAACAGCTGCTAAAACGCAAGGGGGTTGCCGAGATCGAAAAGATCAGGATAGACCTCGAACCCGAATTGCGCATCGCCATGGTCGAGAAGACCGGGCGGCGCACCGTGCCGCAGATTTTTATCGATGAGAAACATGTCGGCGGTTATGATGACCTGGCTGAACTGGATCAGGCGGGCGGCCTCGATCCTTTGCTGGCCGCTTAATTTTTTAAGGAGCAAGAATGTCTGATGCACCCGTGTTCAATATGGACAAAATCTATGTCAAGGACCTCTCCCTTGAGATTCCGAATGCTCCCCAGATCTTTCTGGAGCGGGAAGCTCCGCAAATCGAGGTGCAATTGCATACTGCGGCAAGCGCCGTCGACGAGGGCGTCTACGAAGTGACCGTGACCTCAACGGTCACGGCAAAGATGGGCGAAAAGGTGATGTTTCTGATCGAGGTGAAGCAGGCTGGAATCTTCACATTGCGCAATGTGCCGGAGGAGGAGAAGACTCCCGTGCTGGCCGTTGTCTGCCCCAACATCCTGTTCCCGTATTTGCGTGAAGTGGTCTCCGATGTGTCCGTGCGCGCAGGCTTTGCGCCGGTTCTTTTGAGCCCGATCAATTTCGAGGCGCTGTACCAGCAGCAACAGGCCCAGACCCAGGCTGCGGGTGCGACGATACAATAATGAAACGCCTTCTGGCTCTGCTTCTGATCTGTGCTGCGAATGCAGCACAGGCGGTTGACTACGTTTCAGTCGCTGAGCCCGTCGCGATCCTCTATGATGCGCCTTCTCTGAAGGCGAAGAAGCTGTTTGTCGTGAACCGCTACATGCCCTTCGAGCAGGTGGTGACTTTGGAAAACTGGACCAAGGTGCGCGATCATTCGGGAGGCATGTACTGGGTCGAGAAGAAAGCCCTGTCGAACAAGAAATACGTGTTCGCCCTGAATCCTCTGGTCGACGTATACGCAACACCCGATACGTCTGCGACTCACGTTTTTCAGGTGAAGCAGCAGGTCGCCCTGGAAGTTCTCGAGTCCACCGGAACAGGGTGGATAAAGGTGCGCCACATGGATGGCGATGTCGGTTATGTGCGCAGCACCGATGTCTGGGGGCAGTAACTTCAGGATCGATGCCGCAAGGGCATTCCCACGAAACAACGAAGCTAAAGCTTCTGTTTCTGAGTGAAGGATTGAGGATTCAGGCAGTTAAGTGGTTTTCCCATTTACTACTTACGAGGCTAAATCCATAATGAATATTACTGTTATCGGCGCGGGAGCATGGGGGACGGCTTTGGCCATAAGCCTGTCACAGCGCCATCGAACAACCCTCTGGGGCAGGGATGAATTGCAGATCGCGGCCATGCGCGATGCGCGCTGCAACCTGCGCTACCTTCCGGATGCAAAGCTTCCCGAAAACCTGTCGCTGAGTTCTGACCTCTCCGAAGCGCTGGCGGATGCCGATCTCTTGATACTCGCGGTGCCGATCTCTGCGTTGCGCACGACGCTCGAGAAGATATCCGGGCACGATGTCCGCGACGCGATATGGCTATGCAAGGGCCTCGAGTTGCAGACTTCCATGCTGCCTCATCAGGTGGCCGAACAGGTCCTGCCCCGGGGATTCCGATGCGGCGCCCTTTCCGGCCCGAGTTTCGCGCTGGAAGTGGCAAAAGGCTTGCCCACTGCGCTCGTTCTGGCCTCCAAGGACGAGGAATTTGCCCAGTACGCAGCCCAGATGCTGCATCATTCCCGATTAAGGATATATGCCAGCAATGACATCGTCGGCGTGGAAGTCGGCGGTGCCGTGAAGAACGTGATGGCGATTGCGGCCGGCGTTTCCGACGGCATGAGGCTGGGAAACAATGCGCGTGCCGCGCTCATCACACGAGGGCTGGCCGAAATCGCGAGGCTGGGCATGAAGCTTGGCGGAAGAGCGGAGACTTTGGGCGGCCTTTCTGGAGCAGGGGATCTGATCCTGACCTGTACCGGGGACATGTCGCGTAACCGGCGTGTGGGCCTGATGCTCGCAGAGGGCAGGAATCTCGACGAAATTCTGGGCGAGATAGGCCATGTCGCAGAAGGCGTGTATGCGGTGCGCGAGGTTCATGAACTTGCGCACAGACTGGGCGTTGACATGCCCATCTGCGAGGCTGTCTACCGCGTGCTATACGATCATGTGCCGGCGCGCGAGATGGTCGATTATCTGCTAAATCGCACGACCAGCCTCGAGTTCGTCCAGAAGCCCTGACCACGCGTCCTCCCCGGCGCGATATAATCAACATTTATTTTTCGCATCAAACCCATGTCACTTGCCAAGACATATACGCTAGCAGATGTTGTCCGCTGGTACAGCATGCAGGAGTTGAACAAGGCCAAGGCATACCTGAATTCAATTTCGCAGCTCAAGGTCCATGCAGACAAAATCACGGCTCAGGTAAAGGGCACAGCCAGGCTGCCCTATGCCGTGGAGATCACCTTCCAGAACGACATGGCGGGGATGCCCGGCATCAAGCCGGTGTGCAGCTGTCCTGTCGGATACAAATGCAAGCATACCGCAGCCGTTCTGCTCTCCGCGCTGGCGTTGCCGCGCACGCCTGTCGTGAATCCCGCGCTTCTGGCCTGGGTCGAGGCATTCAAGAAGGCGCAAAGCACTGCCGCGAAGAAGAAGGCAAAGCCCTCGCAGCGGCCCGAGCGTCTATGCTATGTGCTGACCAGAAAGCTCAATTCGAACGGATATTCGATGTTGACCTATAAGGCAAGGCTGTCCCATGAAGGGCAGCTGCTGGGCGGCATGGAAGAATGGAACAACGTGGAGCGCGCGTTGGTCAAGCCGCCCTTGTTCGTTTCAGAAGAGGACATGCCGATATTGCGCTTGCTTTGGAGGCAGTCGGAGAAATATGACGGGAATATCCTCGAGGGGGCTCATGGCAAGGAGATTCTGGAGAGCGCGCTCTCGACCAAAAGGCTGTTCTGCATGGAGAGGATGGCGGAAAACCGCTATTTGATGTCTGCGCCCATACGCCTGAAGCAGGGGCCGGCGCGGGAGGCCAAGCTTGACTGGGGAGCGGATGAATCGGGAAACATGGTGCCAAGGATCATGCGCGGCAGTGTCGTGATGGAGACATTGGCAATGCCGGACGCGACATGGTATCTGGATGCCGCGGCCGGAGAAATCGGCGTCCTGAAGCTGGCGCAGCCGCCGATGCAGATCGCTCAGCTTCTGAGCATGCCACCCTTAAGGGAAATCGACGTGCCTGTGGTATCGGAAGTGTTGCGGGAAATGGTGCCGGATCTGCCTCCTCCCACTGCACTGAGATTGCGGACGATTGCCGCCGAGCTTGAACCCATGCTGGTTTTGGAAACATCCGCGCCTGCCTACATGGGGCGTTTTCGCGGCTATGGTTTTGGCACGCAGGTCAGGGATTGGGCATATGTGCGTTTTCGTTACGGGGAGGCTACGTTGCGCCCGGATCATCCGGGCGAATTCGTCACCCTCAAAAGCGGGGAGACCGTGCGCGTGAAGCGCGATATGAAGCGCGAGCAGCGCTATCTAAAATCGCTCAGGGATCACGGCCTCGAGGAAATGCCGCGTTTTGGCCTGTCAGGCGTGACGCTCGATTACCCCGTCTATGTGCTGGAGAACGAGAGGGCGTGGAACGGGTTCATGCAGCACGATGTGCCGCAGATGAAAACGGCTGGCTGGGAGCTTGTCATTCCTCAGGGATTTCGCCATCTCATGCTGGAAGTGGATGCATGGGTCGGGGACTTCGACGAGCAGGAGGATGGCTGGTTCAGCCTCAACATGGGCATCGTGGTCAACGGTCAGCGAGTCCCGTTGGCGCCCATGCTGCACGACCTTTTCAAGCGGGATGCGCGCTGGCTGGATGCCATCCTGCTCGAGAAAATGAAGGAAGATGAGGCGATTGCGCTGGAATTGCCGGAAGGCGGGATGGTGCGCGTGCCCGCGCAGCGTCTGAAGCCGCTGGCGCGCACGCTGATCGAGCTGTTCGATGTCAGAACAGGCAGCGAGGAAATCCGCCTCTCCCGCTTCGACGTCGCGCGCATCAATGCGCTGGCAGGCATGGAACGCTGGCAGTTCAAGGGCATGGATGCGGTGGCGAGCCTGGCCGAGAAGCTTAAGGGTACGGAGGGAGTGCGGGCGGTCGATGCGCCGGATGGATTTGCATTGCAGCTACGCCAGTATCAGCTGGAAGGGCTGGCCTGGCTTCAGTTCCTGCGCGAGCAGGGGCTGGCCGGCATACTGGCTGACGACATGGGGTTGGGGAAGACCGCGCAGACTCTGGCGCATCTTCTGATCGAAAAGCAGTCCGGACGCATGGACAGGCCTTCCCTCGTCGTGCTGCCGACCTCGCTGATCTTCAACTGGAAGCGCGAAGCCGAACGGTTTGCGCCGCAGCTGAAGCTCCTGTCGCTGCATGGCAAGGAAAGGGCGGACCGGTTTTCGCTGATCGCGAACTACGACGTGATACTCACGACCTATCCGCTGCTATGGCGCGATGAGGATGAACTTATCGCCCATGACTACCACCTGCTGATACTGGATGAAGCGCAGACAGTCAAGAATGTCACGAGTCAGGCGGCGCAGGTGGTGAGGCGTTTGAGTGCCCGCCACAGATTGTGCCTGACGGGAACGCCTCTGGAAAATCATCTGGGCGAGCTGTGGGCGCAATTCGACTTTCTTTTGCCGGGTTTCTTGGGCGATAGCAAATCGTTCACCAAGACCTGGCGCACCCCGATCGAAAAGCATGGGAACAGGGCGAGGCGCGATCTTCTGGCGCAGCGGGTGCGCCCTTTCATATTGCGCCGACGCAAGGAAGACGTCGCCAAGGAATTGCCCGAGAAGACATTGATCGTCAGGACCGTTGAGCTCGAAGGCATGCAGCGCGATCTATATGAAACGGTGCGCATCGCGATGGACAGGCGCGTGCGCGAGGAGATCGCCGACAAGGGATTTGCGCGCAGCCACATCATCATACTGGACGCGCTTTTAAAGCTTCGCCAGGTTTGCTGCGACCCGCGACTTCTTAAACTCTCGAGCGCGAAGAAGGTCAAGGAGCGCGCCAAGCTCGATCTTTTGATGGAGATGTTGCCTGAGCTCGTGGGCGAGGGCAGGCGCATACTGGTCTTCTCGCAGTTCACATCCATGCTTGAACTGATCGAGGCAGAGCTCTTGAAGGAAAAACTCAGCTATGTGAAGCTCACTGGGGATACGAAAAACCGCGAAGAAGTGGTGAGAAGCTTCCAGGACGGAGAGGTGCCTATCTTCCTCATCAGCTTGAAGGCGGGAGGAGTGGGGCTCAATCTCACGACGGCGGATACCGTGATCCACTATGATCCATGGTGGAATCCCGCGGTCGAGAATCAGGCGACGGACAGGGCGCACAGACTGGGCCAGACCAAGAATGTTTTCGTGTACAAGCTGGTCGTCGCAGGAAGCATAGAAGAAAAGATCCTGGCGTTGCAGGAGAAGAAGGCGGAGCTTGCGGCAGGCATCCTTTCCGAAGACGGCGCGGGGCTTGCGAAATTCGGAGAGGACGACATCGCTGCATTGCTCGCCCCTTTGCCCTCCGATGAGGCGGAATCGGACTGAAACGATTCGGCGGTCAGTTCTGCGGATGGAGCTTTCTGTAAAGGGTGCGTTCGCTGATTCCCAGTTTTCTCGCAAGAGTTGACCGGTCTCCCTCGTGTTGCTTCAGGGCCCATTGCAGGTAATTCTGTTCTGCCTGTTCCAGGGGAACGATGCCTTCCTGTCTTTCGCGCATCCTGAAGCCGATGAATTCCGGATCCAGATGTTCGGGCATGATGGTGTCGCCGTCCGTCATCAGGCTTGCGCGCTCGAGGATGTTGCGCAGCTCCCGTATGTTTCCAGGAAAATCATAAGCCGATAGGCGGTCCAGCGTGTCCTGATGCAGGTGCAATTTTCGCCCCGGATTGATGCGTGAGAGCAGGGCTTCCGCCAGCAGAGGGATGTCGTCCCGCCTTTCTGACAATGCCGGAAGGTGTATGGGAAAGGTGCTGATGCGATAGTAGAGATCCTTGCGGAAGCTTCCCTGTTCCACCATCGCCTTGAGATCCTTGTGGGTTGCCGAAACGAGCCTGAAGTCCGCGCGCAGCGGCTCGACCCCTCCCACGCGCCGGTAGGTGCCTGTCTCCAGCAAACGCAGCAGTTTGACCTGTAGCGCGAGCGGGATGTCGCCCACCTCATCCAGAAACAAGGTGCCGCCGCTTGCGCTCTCAACCAGACCCAGCTTGCGCTGAGTCGCCCCCGTGAATGCCCCTTTTTCATAGCCGAACAGCTCGCTCTCGAACAGGGTTTCGGTGACACCCGAGCAGTCCACGACCACGTAGGGATTGTTCGCCCTCGCGCTGGCGTTGTGGACCGCCTGCGCGACGAGTTCCTTTCCTGTGCCCGATTCTCCCAGGAGCATCACTGCCGCCTCGGACTGTGCAACGCGCCTGACCAGGCCCAGCATTGCGCTGAAAGCTGTCGATCTTCCCACCAGTCCTTGCGCGGAAGGGCTGGCGCTGGCGCCGCGGATGGTGTGCATCATCTCGACAAAGTAGATGAGATCACCCTTTGCATCGCGTATCGGCGTCAGTTCGACATCGACATGTTCCTCGCCCCTTGGTGTGTGGTGCAGATGAAGCACGCGCTGAGGGAGCCCTGTTGCAGCGCTCAGCTTCAGCGGGCAGGACTCGCCCGCTTCGTCGCAGGGGCGCGTGAAGTGGTGGGAAACCTCGTAGCAATGCCTTCCAACCAGGGGTTTTGCATCCCCGTGCTGGGTGCGGTAGGCCATGTTGGCTGCAACGATCGTGTAATTCCTGTCCATTACGATGTGCGGCTCTGGCTTGTTGTTGAGGTAGGAAAGCAGTTCGGAGAGTTGGCTGTTAGGCATTTCAGATATGGGGGTATGTCATTTATGGCAGTTTATCAGCCCGGCAATGCGAATGATACTGTCATTTTTGACGGTCAGGCTATTTATCCTGGCATCCAGTGAAAACAGATCCTTGAAGTTTTTACCGATAAAAAACATCGGGATGAAAAACGGTTTTTTGAAAATTGCAATTCTGGCACGGTTTGTGCGTTTCATCGGACAGATATACATGAAGGGAGATGAAAATGATTCGAATATCCCACTTTAACTGGGAAATAACATTGGTCCTGTTGCTGAAGGTCTTTTTGATCTTTGGGTTGTGGTTTTTATTCTTTCGCGCAGAGGAAGTGCCGACGGCAGATCAGGTGAGCCGTGCGGTGCTGGGATCTGCAAATCAACAAGGAGTGAATGCAAATGATCAGCACTGAACTGGTGGATTTGTCGCGTCTGCAATTTGCGGTGACGGCGCTATATCATTTTCTGTTTGTGCCGCTGACATTGGGCATGACGTTTCTGCTGGTCACGATGGAGCTGACGTATCTGGTGACGGGTCGTGAGATCTACAAGGACATGGTGAAGTTCTGGGGCAAGCTGTTCGGGATCAACTTTGCGCTTGGGGTGACGACCGGGATCACGATGGAATTCCAGTTCGGGACGAACTGGGCGTACTACTCACACTATGTCGGGGATATTTTCGGCGCGCCTTTGGCGATCGAAGGGCTGATGGCGTTCTTTCTGGAATCGACCTTCATCGGGCTATTCTTCTTCGGCTGGGAGAAGCTTGGCAAGTGGAAGCACTTCATGGTGACGGTGCTGATGGCGGTGGGCTCGAACCTGTCCGCGCTCTGGATACTGATCGCGAACGGCTGGATGCAGAATCCGGTGGGATCGGATTTTTCATTCGTGTCGATGCGCA
>JAJXVB010000032.1 GCA_021782365.1 Pseudomonadota bacterium | reverse complement strand
ACGGAAAGATTGCTCATGGCTCGAGAAAGATATTGTCCATTCTGTCCCACTGGAAATCGGAAAGCAAAGAGGTGATTTTGGCTTCCATTTGTGACAGATTGAGGTAATGGCGGAAACGTGTCTTGAGGCCTATGCCCTGCTGGCGGGGTTGGCCTGGGTCGATTTCCCAGGGGTGGAAATAGAATATGCAGGACTCCCCATCCTTCGCATTGACCCTGTTCATCAGCCAGCGCGAGAACTGATAAGGCATCAGCCTGAAATATCCGCCGCCTGCGGCGGGCAAGTTGCGCCCGAAAAGGGATACGGTGGTCGCCGGAATCTCGAGTATGCCGTCTGATCCCGATGGCCGGAATCCGAAGCGCGGCGCATCGGGCATGCCGTAATGGTCGTGCTTGATCGGGTAGATGCTGGAGCTGTATTCGTAGCCCTCCTCAAAGAGCACATCCAGCGCCCAGAGGTTCTTTTCGTTGATCGAGAAGCTGGGTGCGCGGTAGCCTCTGACCTTCTTTCCCGCAATGTCTTCGAGCAGCGACTTGCTGTTGCCCACGTCCTTCCTGAATTCATCCATCGTCTGTTCGTTCGCCCTCAGGTGGTGGTAACCGTGGCTTGCGAGCTCGTGGCCGTTATCAGCGATCTGCCTCACCATCCCGGGGTAGCGCTCCGCAATCCAGCCCAGCGTGAAGAAAGTGGCCTGCACCTTGTGTTCGTCCAGAAGTGAAAGGATGATGTCGATGTTGCGCTCAATGCGGCAGGGAAGAGCAGGCCAGTCTGCGCGCGAGATGTGCTTTGCGAACGCGGAGACCTGGAAATAGTCCTCTACATCTATGGTCATCGCATTGCAGGGCATCTTCAGTGTCCTTTCGAAGCCAGCCAGGCATGAAGGATGGAGACGATGCGCCGTGAGGCATGGCCGTCCCAGTACTCGGGGATGTTTCCGGTTTTCCCGCCCGTTTCCATCACGTCCTTGACCGCAGCCAGTATCTTTGACCTGTCCTGTCCCGCGATCACATTGGTGCCTTCGTCCACGGTGATTTGTCTTTCCGTGTTGTCGCGCAGCGTGATGCAGGGCACGCCCAGCGCAGTGGTCTCTTCCTGTATGCCGCCCGAATCGGTCAGGAAGAATTTCGCATCCTTCATCAGTCCCAGCATCTGCAGATAGCCCAGCGGCGGCAGCACCAGAAGCCGCGGGTTTTCAAGCAGAGCACCCAGGCCGTATTCGTCTATCCGGCTCCTGGTGCGCGGATGCAACGGGAAGGCCACGGGTATCATTGAACAGACTTTCGTTATGGTTTCAAGCAGCCCTGAAAGCGCATCAGGGCTATCCACGTTCGAGGGGCGATGCAGCGTGAGTGCGGCATAGGGGCCGCCCGTGAAGCCGGCCTTTGCTAAAGTCTGCGATGCGGGAATCGCTCTTGAGAGGTTGTTGTGCAGCGTGTCTATCATCACGTTGCCCACGAAATGGATGCGTTCCTCTGTGATGCCTTCCCTCTTCAGGTTGTCCTTGGCCATGCGCTCAGTGGTGAACAGGAGATCGGAAATCTGGTCGGTGAGCACCCGGTTGATTTCTTCAGGCATGGTGCGGTCGAAGCTGCGCAGCCCGGCTTCCACATGGATCACAGGGATGCCCTTCTTTGCGGCGACCAGCGCGCATGCGATCGTGGAATTCACGTCTCCCACCACCAGGACTGCGGCGGGTTTTTCATGGTCGAGCACGGGCTCGAAGCGTTTCATGATTTCGGCCGTCTGCACAGCATGGCTGCCGGAGCCTGCTTCGAGGTTGATGTCTGGCTCGGGTATGCCGAGGTCGACGAAGAACTGGTGGTTCATCGCCTCGTTGTAGTGCTGCCCGGTATGCACCAGTCTTGCGGTCAGCGGCGTGCTGTCGGAATTGAACTCGGCCATGATGGGCGCGATCTTCATGAAGTTGGGGCGTGCGCCGACCACGCACAGGATTTTATGGCTCATCCCCCCTGCCTTTCTTCTCCATTACTTTTTCGAGATGGGGGGGTAGCAGTTTCCTGACCAGCACGGTGAGCAGGCGGTTGATTGCTTTTTCCACGCCCTCCACCTTGCGCTCGAGGCGCGCAAAATCTTCGCGGTAGACAGCGGTCTCGGATTCATGCGAAATGGAGGGCGCATGGGAGACGGGCGGGCTGTTCGTGTGGGTGACTTCCTGGCCGAGGTCGCTGATCACCTCTTCCACCATGTCGAGGTCGAACACATGTTTTTCCTCCAGCATCCCGAAGACCATCAGCCTGTCGCAGAGCGTGTTGATCTTCCTGGGAATGCCGCCGGTGAACTCGAAGATGCGTTTGTATGTCTCGTCCGTGAATTTCGGGTCACCCTTCCATCCTGCGGTGGAGAGCCTGAACTCGATGTAGTCGTGCGTCTCGGTCTCGTTGATCGGCCCCAGGTGATAGGAGGCGATCACGCGCTGTCTGAGCTGAAGCATCTCCGGGCTTTGCAGCGTATTGCGGAACTCAGGCTGGCCCAGCAAAAAACTCTGCAGCAGCGGCTGGTTGCCCATCTGGAAATTGGAGATCATGCGCAGTTCCTCGACTGCCCTGGGCGTGAGGTTTTGCGCTTCGTCGACTACCAGCAGCACGCGTTTCCCCTGGCGCTTGCAGTGCTGGAGAAATGTCTCCAGTTTGGAGAGCAGGGTCGCCTTGCTGAGCCCCTCGTGGGGCAGTCCGTATCCCGCAGCCACGGTGCGCAACGTGTCGTCCGCATCGAGCTGCGTGCTGACCAGCTGGCTGATCACGATGTTGCCGTTGTCGAACTCCCTGAAGAGGTTGCGCACCAGCATGGTCTTGCCGGCACCCACTTCGCCCGTGATGATGATGAAGCCTTCAGCAAGGGAAAGCCCGTAGCTCAAATACGCCATCGCGCGCTTGTGGCCGCTGCTGGGATAGAAGAAGCCGGGATCTGGGCTAAGCTGGAAGGGTTTTTCAGCGAGGTTGTAGAATTCGGTATACATCGTCAGAACAGGTACATCAGACTCGCGATGACCGCGTTCTCGCTGAAGCTGTAGCCTATGTTCGCGGGGGTCGAGACCATCGTCTGGTGCCGCACCATCAGGTTGCCGGAGAGCTTGGGGCTAAGCTTCCTGCTCAGGCCAGCTGTGAAGGAACGCGTTTTTTCCTCCAGCGTCTGGCCCGGGAAGGTCATGTATGCCGTGTTGATGTTCGCGTTCGCGCTGAGCAGCGGATTCAGCTGCTTGTTCCAGGACAAAGTGCCGCCGTACTGGTCTATGTTCATGTAGTTGTAGGCTCCATAAGCCCCGGGAAGAAAGTTGACTGCCTGCTGAAGCGGAGCTGTCTTGGTGTTGAAGATGGTCAGCAGGAAGGTGTCTTTCGGCAGGGTCAGCGCCGCGGATGCATTGAAGGACTTAACCAGGTAGATCTGGTTGGTCATCACGTTCTGGGCGAACAGCATGCCTTGCGGGCCCAAAGCCGCGAGCATGGACTGCACGACCTGCTGGCGGGTCGCAGGATCCGGTATCTGCTGCTGCAGCATCAGGTCCAGCGTGACGGAGGGCGGTATCTGCTGCATCATCATCATCGTGGTGACATCCTGTACATAGCTTACATTCCAGGAGGTCATGCGTTCGTAGTGTGTGAACTTGAGTGTGTGCGTCCTGCCGAAGAAGCGCTCGCCC
>JAJXVB010000012.1 GCA_021782365.1 Pseudomonadota bacterium | reverse complement strand
AATGTCGATGAATGCGTACGCCTCGTTCTCTTTGCCATTTCCTGCTCCATTTCTACGCCCTGCATGGGCATCAAAGGTAGCAGGTTTCCCACTTAACCGCTTGTTCAAATTTCCGGTGCCAGCTCTAACAGCGCAAGAAAAAGTCAAAACAGACCGATTAAAGTGGAAAGATTTGGACGCTGACAACTGGAAACTTTTGGACGCTGATTGACAGCCGAAAGCTGCCAGCACTGAACCAACGGCCGTTGCACCAAGGTTAAGGCGTTTGCCACACCATTCGATACCGTTGACGAAATACTCGCAGGCAACGTAGATAGCGCCTGCAGACAAAAGGAACAAGGTAAGGGTAATGAGCATAAGAGCAGTCCGGCCGGGCGAGCAAGAATCCAATGTTGCAACAACGCGACTCACCCGGCTGGCAAAGCGCATGCGGACAAAAGTTCGCCAAGCCACGCTGCAAATGCAGCGACTGGCCACGCCATGAGGCACTTCCCTCAAGCTTGTTGACGCGGATTTCCCAGCGGGGACGCTAGGAATGGCTACTACCCAATGACAATGAATTTTACCAGTCACACTGGTATGGAGTCACTACATGACATCCCACCTGAATCTTGCCAATTTATTTTCCACATCAAGACTCTGAAAGCTCTCTGATCTGGGTAATTCGTAGTGCGCATAACACATGACCATCGATCCGTCTGGATTCAAAATATGGCACAATTCTTTCGTGGGCGGCATCTCACTTGGCGATCCACTCACTTCATCATCCCCCCATCTCTTCTGCGACAAAGCGTGTGAAAGGCACAATATCCCCATCCACGCTGGCGCGCTCCAACGCATCCATATACGCGTCACGACGTTTGAGGCGAATAACCGTCCACGGATAGCCGCCAGATGCCAGCATGGCATTCATCAAAAATCGTCCAAGACGTCCGTTGCCGTCGTAATACGGATGTATGAACACAAACAGGTGGTGACCAAGCACGGCGCGCACCGCAGGTTCCGGTTCCTGTGCCAGCAAATTGAATAGTGTATCCATCGCATCAATCAATGCTTCTCGCGGAAGCGGGGTATGCTTTGAATTGCGGATATAGACCGGGCCACTGCGATATCCCGCCAACTGGTGCGGCTCCAGAATGCCCGCCGTGACAGAGGGTGCAAACAGCTCTCCGTACCAACGATGGTGCGCCCCTCTGACAACTTTTCCGGAGTTCTCTTCTGCAAGGATTTCGGCGATGCTAGCCCTGACCGCTTGAAATGCCTGGTAATATCCCCGAGCCGCCAAAGCATCGCGATCTTTTTTATCCTGATCGTCCGCATCCGGGTTCCAGCCTTGCTTTGCTACCCGCTCAATCAGTTCGTCGGTTACGTGATACCCTTCGATGGACAACGAGTTATAGGCATCTGCCACATAACGCTCATCCATACTGGCCAGATACGCCTCGGCTGATTTTGACAATCCAGGCGCCACCGGGAAATTAGCCAGCACATCTTCACGCCATCCGGCCCACATGGACAACAACCGCATGACATAAGGCGAACGATCCCGACTGTCACCCAAAGTAGGCGCTGCAATATTGAACGGGTTGCTTTCGCGAATATCGTACTTGCTCAACTTCATTGTGTGCAAGATACGGTCAGCGTCATCAGGGCGGCCCACAAAACGTAAAGCCCCCGCCAATCGACCCGCAGCAGCAACCATACCATCGCCCGACAGCAAAACAGCAAGCAATTCGCCAGGATCGCGAATCATATTGAGCGCGATCTCTGCTTCTCTCGGATTGCTCTTGAATGCCCGAGGACTCAACCTGCA
This sequence comes from Pseudomonadota bacterium, assembly GCA_021782365.1. Taxonomy (GTDB): domain Bacteria; phylum Pseudomonadota; class Gammaproteobacteria; order Burkholderiales; family Gallionellaceae; genus Gallionella. The sequence continues at coordinate 70,922 of JAJXVB010000012.1, read as the reverse complement.
TAGTGTCTCTGGCAAGGAGAGCACTTGCAGCCCTTTCACTTCCACACGATTGCGCGGAATATTTTTTTCATCTGGATAGATCAACAAGGAGTTATCGTGCGGCAAATTCAGCACCGAAGTCCCGCCCTCCTTGGTGATCACCGTGACTTGCCTGGGAATGATGGTGCTTTGGGTGTGCAGCAATAACGACGCATCAACATTCAGGCAATAACGCTTGCCAAAACGTTTTTGCAGATAGCCGGACACGAAAGACCAAAAACCAGCGTACCAAGCAGTAGAGTCTCCTTCGCGATCTCTGGGGTTAGAACAAACATACCAACCCTTCATCACAGGGCGCAAAAAACCCTCGTCAACCAGGATGACGCGGTGTACATCCTTGAGATCACCGGACTCAATCACGCCATTGTGTTTGGCCTGAAGGCGTTTTAATGCCCTCAGTGCTTCCGCTAGCTTTTCGTTCGGCTTTGCCATCCACACTCCAACTTTGTTATCAACCTGAAATATAACTTTGTTATTTACGTTTGTAAAACTTTCATATCCCTTTCCAATTCAACTCTGGAAACGCAGTTGAACCTGCGTGTTATCTGCGCGGCCTGATTTACCCAATCTGCGCGAATTCAAGTTCCCACCTGAGTCTTGCCAATTTATTTTCCGCATCAAGACCTTGAAAGCTCTCTGATCTGGGTAATTCGTGGTGCGCATCAACACCGATGAAACGGTGGCAGACTTTGGTGTGTAGATAAATTTGCCACTTCGTCAAATCGGGTAATTCTATAAAATTTGCTAAAAGGGGTATGATAGCCTGGCAAAATGGGTCGGCATCATCTGACTCGGCTCAAGTCTTCAGTCCAGGTATGCTGATGAGAATTTCGGGCACTCCAGGAGGTGGCCGCATGAACCAGCTGGCAGAGGTTGAAATCATTGCACTGAGCGAGGCGCTCGATGACGAGTATCGCGTCTGGCCGCCCCGCGATACTCTCCTTCAGTGCGTTGCTCACTTCACACAAACTCCCCATATCAGCAATATCCGTGAGTCCAAAGGGCAACATACTAGGGCATTACAGTCGCTGCCAAAAATTATGGCTTACCGGCGCAGCGTTGAGCGCGACAACGGACATGGCCATGAGTGGATGCGACGATGATTTCCTTGACGGAAAAGGGCGGGGGCACATTCAACGGTATAAAACTGTTGCTATGCGAGAATCCATTGCCTCCCATTGACGCAGCTATCGCTGCAGCAGTGGCAGAGGTGCCCCATGGCAACTATTACACCGAGCCTTATTCAGCACCCCTACGCCGACTGCTCGGCGGGCAGCTCGGCGTGGCGGAACGCCTGATCCATATCAACGCCGGCTCGGAACTGATTTTGCGCCAAATTTTCGAACGCTTCGGCAAGCAAGTTCACCTGCTTACACCGACCTATCCACTGTTTCCGGAGATCGCCCGGCGCCATACCGAGACACGCCTGCTGCCTGAGCTCGATTTCGCTTTTGATCTGGGCGAACTGGTTATCCCAGAGGGCACCACGCTTGCCGTCATCGTCAACCCGAACAACCCCAACGGCGGCATCTTCGACATGTCTCCCCTGCCGGATCTGCTACGCCGCCATCCATCCACGCAATTCCTGGTCGACGAAGCCTTCATAGGCTTGGCTGGGCAATCCGTCGTGCATCTCGTGCCAGAATATCTGAATCTCATGGTTACCCGCACTCTTTCCAAGGCCCACAGTTTGGCTGGCTTCAGGGTTGGCTACGGTGTTTTTCCGGAGTCCATCGCCTACGACCTAAACGGCCACAACGATGCCTATCCCCTGACGCGCCCCAGCCAAGCAGCGGCCATTGCGACGCTGGAGCGCGAAGAACAGATACACGCCCGTAACGCCCAATTGCGTGTATGGACCAATGACCTCGCCGAAGAATTACGCAAACTGGGGGTGCACACCTTTCCCTCGCAAACCTATTTCTTTCTCGCAGATTTTTCTCCGCATTCCGCCGAGGCCATCGCTGCGGAACTAAGCCGCCATAAGATTCTGATCAAACCCTTGAATGACCCGATCCTCGGGCCTGGATACATGCGAGTGACTACGGCGTTGCCGGAAGATAATGCGCGTTTCATCTCCGTTCTGAGAGAAGTGATACGATGAACCGGTTCCCTATCCAAGTCGAGGATAGGATGTCTCTGTAGTTATCCGTTTACATAATTCTGAACGCACTTCCTATAGGCGCAGCTGTCTTGCGTGAAGAAGGAACTCGGCCTAAACTGAACCCGGTTCAAGCGGCAATCCAAACAGGAGACGCACTGTGGCTCACAGCATCGTGATCGTCGGCGCCGGGTTCGCGGCTCTTAGTGCTGCACGCAGTCTGCGCAGGCATGATCCTTCGGCGAGCATCACCCTGCTCGCCCCGCGCCGTGAATTCGTCTTTCTTCCCAGCCTGATCTGGATTCCTTCAGGCAAGCGCAAGGCATCTGACATCATCGTGCCTCTCGACAAATTTCTCTCGAAACACAACATCGCTTTCGTCGAAGCAGAGGCCACGGGCCTCGAAGAAGAAGGCCGCAAACTTCTTACCACTGCAGGTCCGCTGCACAATGATGGCTTAATCATCGCAAGCGGGGGAAGATTCATCAAAAAACTGCCCGGCATCGAGCATGCGATTTTGCCCTGCGAGGGTGTTGCTGCTGCAGAAAAGCTGCGCGATCGCCTGGAAGCGCTCGAAGAAGGAACGGTCGCTTTCGGTTTCTCTGGAAACCCGAACGAGCCGACGGCGATGCGCGGCGGGCCGATATTCGAGTTCCTGCTTGGCACAGATACGCTGTTGCGCAAGCAAAAAAGACGCAATCGCATCCGCCTTGCCTTCTTCAATCCGATGCCAAGTCCTGGGCAGCGCCTTGGCGAATCTGCCGTTCGCCGCCTGATGCAACAGATGAAGGAGCGCGGCATCGAGACTTACCTTGGCCACAAACTGGTCGGGTTCGAGGAGAGCAAAGTGAAAACCGAAGGTGCGGAGTTTGCTGCTGACATCATCGTTTTCATGCCGGGCATGACGGGGAATGCATGGTTCGATGCGACCCCCTTGCCGCGCTCTCCAGGCGGTTTCGTGCAAGCGGACGAGATGTGCCGTGTTGCGGGATTCGAGCGCATCTACGTCGCAGGTGATGCAGGCAGCTATCCAGGTCCCGACTGGATGCCCAAGCAGGCCCATATGGCAGACATGCAGGCAGAAGCGGCAGCGACCAACCTTGTGGCTGAGCTTGCAGGCAGTGTCCCGGAAAATAGATTCCAAGTCGAACTGGCTTGCATCGTCGACAGCCTCGATACAGGCATGCTGGTGCGCCGCACCGAAAAGGGTGCGATGGCCATGCCGCCCCTTGGCCTCATGCACAGTGCAAAGGCCGCATTCGAGCGCTGGTATCTGCGCCGCTATCGGCTATAGGCAGCGCCATGGATAAGCCTGGCGTTTCACAAACAGCGCCCATCGTCGAAGTGCAATCCCTGACAAGGCGCTTTGGCGGTATCACTGCCGTGGACAGGCTGAGCTTTGATGTCGCGAGAGGCGCGATCTTCGGCCTCCTGGGAACAAACGGCGCAGGGAAAAGCACCACCATCAAAATGCTGACCACACTGCTTCCCCCGACATCGGGGAGCGCGCGCATTGCCGGGTTCGATATCGCTGATGAGCCACAGGAGGTCAGAAGGCATATAGGCTATGTGGCCCAGATGCTTTCAGCAGACGGCGAACTCACAGGCTACGAAAATTTGCTCATCTCGGCCAAGCTCTACGGCATCCCCAAAAGTCTCCGATCAGAAAGGATTGCAGGCGCGCTCGAATTCATGGAGCTTGGCGATCAGGCAGACAGGCTGGTCGGCCAGTATTCGGGAGGCATGATCAGAAGGCTGGAGATCGCGCAGGCGATGTTGCATCACCCGGAGATGCTTTTCCTTGATGAGCCCACGGTAGGACTGGATCCAGCAGCAAAGATGGCTGTGTGGGAACGGATCAGGGTATTGAGGCAGGAATACGGCACGACGGTTTTGATGACCACGCACGACATGAACGAAGCGGACCAGCTCTGCGATTTCGTGGCTTTCATGCATATGGGAAGACTCGTTGCGATGGGAAGACCGGCCGAACTCAAAAGACAGCTGGGCCCCGATGCAGACCTCGACGAGGTGTTCATCCACTATACCGGGACCTCGATTGCATCCGAGAGAGGAGACTACCAAGATGTCCGCAGAACCCGCCGCACGGCGCAGCGCCTTGAGTAGTCGAGCTGCGGAATTCATTCTGCAGACGACTGCGGTCGCAGAAGCCGACATACGCAAGCTCCGCCACGACCCTGCCGAACTTTTCACGCGCATGATCCAGCCTGCGCTCTGGCTGCTGATATTCGGCCAAGTCCTCGCAAGGACCAGGGCTGTCCCAACGGGAACGATGGGCTATCTCGACTTCATCGCCCCGGGAATTCTGGCGCAGAGCGTTCTCTTCGTTTCCATCTTCTATGGCATCTCCCTGATCTGGGAAAGGGATCTGGGTATCGTACACAAGTTCCTGGTTAGTCCTGCATCGCGCGTCTCTTTGATCGTGGGACGCGGTTTATCATCGGGGGTTCGCGCGTCTTCTCAGGCGCTCGTGATCTATTTTTTGGCCTATTTTCTCGGCGTGAAATTGCGCCTCGATCCAGGATGCGTCGTTGGTGTGTTCGTCACGGTTTGGCTGGGCTCGGCGATATTTTCGACTTTTTCGCTGATCGTCGCCTGCATCGTCAAGACACGGGAACGCTTCATGGGAATAGGCCAGGTGCTGACCATGCCGCTCTTTTTCGCAAGCAATGCGATCTATCCTCTGGCGATGATGCCGCCCTGGCTGAAGACGATCTCCACGATGAATCCGCTCAGCTACCAGGTCGATGCGCTCAGAGCGCTGATGATAGAAAACAGTGTGAGCAGTTTTGGGTTCGCAACCGACTTTTCTGTTCAGGCAGTTTTCCTTGTGATCGTGATCGCGATAGCTACCAGGATATTCCCCACCATTGTGCGCTAGGAAGATGCTCATTCGTTTCTGCGTCGTAATAATGTCAGAAAGAAGAGGCCTCCAGCGATCATCACGATGAACGGCCCACTCTGGTGCCCAGCGGCAGCATAAGTGCCGCCAACCGTGGAAACGACAGCGGAGATTGCAGAAATCATGAACATTCCATTCAAGCTTTTCGCTAGCCGCCTTGCGATTGCCGCAGGTATGATGATCAGCGAGCCCATCAGCAGCACCCCGAGATAGCGCAACCCAAGTCCTATCGTGAGTGCAAAAGCGAGCAGGAAATACAGGTTCAATCGTGCAACGTTTACCCCGGATGTCATCGCGATTTCAGAAGAAACCAGAGAAACCACAAGCGCGTTCCGCGTGCGCAGCACGAATGCGATCACTCCGAGTGCCAGTGCTATGCCAAGGACAGTTTCACCCTCCGACAGTGTCCCCGAACCTCCTAGAAGCGCATCAATCAGCTCATCCCCCGTGGCAAGCACAGCCCCTATTGCCAGCGCCACTGCGAATACAACGCCAATCACTGTTTCTGTTGCAAGGCGGCTTCTACGTTCGATCACCCAAATTAGAAAGGCGCCGAGCAGCAACATGAGGATCGCGCCCACTAGAGGATTGACGTGCAAAAGAAGCGCGATTGCGATGCCTGGAAGCGCAACGTGGGACAAGGGATCTGCTGCGACGGTCAGACGCCTCATCACGGCGAAGCAGCCGATAAGACCTGCTGCAATTGCCATGCTGACGGAAAGCGCTAAAGTAGCGATATCAGGCGGCATCGTGAACATGGAAGCTAACCGGAGAGCCATATATATCATATAGCATTTGCGGTGTGAGCATCTCGCGCGGTGCGCCGAAACAGGCATTCTGTCCACGCCCCAGGCATAGCACCTGGTCGGCATAGCGATACACCACGCTCAAGTCATGCGAAACGAGCAGAACCGTCATGCCTTCAACCGACTGCATTCGATGTATCACCTCGTTCATCTGTTCCTGCCCGGGTTCATCAACGCCAGCGGCAGGCTCGTCCAGAAGCAGTACGTTGGGTTTCCCCAGCAGTGCAAATGCAACCAACAGCCGCTGGAATTGCCCTCCAGACATGCTGTCGATAGGCTGGGAAAGCTGCGCTTCTTCGAGGCCCACCGAACGCAGCGCACGCATGATCTCTTCGCCTTTTACATTGACGAGCGCTGCCTTCGCATTCAGGAAATCACGTCCGTTCACCGGAAGGTCACGATCAAGGTCGAGCTTCTGCGGAACATAGCCCAACCTCGTGTTCGCAGCCCAGCGTATCTTTCCTTTGTAAGGAAGTGCGCCGATCAATGCCCTCAACAGCACTGTCTTGCCCACCCCGTTGGGTCCAATGATTGCCAGCGCACTGCCGCGAGCTACGCTGAAATCAAGGCGGCGAAACAATTCGCTTTCACCCAATGATACAGTCAGGTCTTCTACCTCCAGCACACCGTTCATCGCGATCGACTCCGTGAATGAATCAAGGATACGTAGCTATATTCTGTCAGGCCGAACCGGATCGAACAAACAATTCAATGCGCGCGTCAGGGCTCAATGAATAATTACCAGTCTCATCCTATAATAATTGCGCTTCGGCATTGCTGCACGCTCAAGTAGTGCGTCGAAAGCGGCAATTATCATCTGCACATAGGGATTTTTGAATTTTAAGGCTTCAAGAAAATCCTCTGTATGCACCATTGATCCGGCATCAATAGTTGCGATCAGCGAAAGTAGATGATGCGTTTTTCGTATAACAGCATGGCGGCGATAAAAAGACGCCTCGACATCATCAGATGGCAACAGCAACCATGGCACACGACTTGATAGACAGCCTCTCACGATGTGGTGTATGTCCTGGCATTCCGTCAGCAGAAAGAGGCCGGATACTAACGCCAATTGAGCCCCCGAGGTTCAAGGTGAATCACCCCGGGTTTTGAGGAGGCTCTAATTCCTGAGAGAATGGAGCCACCATGAAGAAATCGAACAAATTTTCCCCTGAGATACGCGAACGCGCAGTTCGCATGGTGCAAGAGCATCGCAACGAGTATCCGTCGCAATGGGCGGCGATCGAGTCGATTGTACCGAAGATTGGATGTGTGCCTCAAACATTGCACGATTGGGTGCGCAAGCATGAGGTCGACACCGGCATGCGAGAAGGCGTCACCAACGAAGAGCGTGATCGCATCAAGGCGCTGGAGCGCGAAGTGAAGGAATTGCGCCGTGCCAATGAGATACTGAAACTGGCCAGTGCTTTTTTCGCTCAGGCGGAGCTCGACCGCAAACTCAAATCCTGAGGTCGTTTGTCGACCATCACCGAGCCACCTACGGGGTCGAGCCGATCTGCAAGGCGTTGCAGATCGCCCCTTCCGGATATTGGCGATATGTTGCCGAGGTGCGTGATCCTTCACTGCGCTGTGCACGCGCCTTTCGCGATGAAGTGTTGATGCCCGAGATCAGGCGCGTGTGGGACGTCAGCATGCAAGTCTACGGCGTCGAGAAGGTCTGGCGGCAAATGCATCGGGAAGGCACCCCTATAGCCCGCTGCACGGTCGAGCGGCTCATGAAGCGTTTGGGTATTGAGGGTGTCAGGCGCGGCAAGACAGTTCGCACCACGATACCCGACAAGGCATTGCCGTGTCCGCTGGATCGCGTGAACCGGCAGTTCAGGGCAGATCGTCCCAATCAGCTGTGGGTGTCGGATTTCACCTACGTATCGACCTGGCAAGGCTGGCTGTATGTCGCGTTCATCGTCGACGTATTTGCCCGGTATATCGTGGGCTGGCAGATCAGTTCCAGCATGCATACCGACTTTGTGTTGGATGCGGTTGGGTGGTCAAATTTGCACGCTGATTGACAGGAATAACAAATTGATCTGTTTCCAACGAATTGCTGATCAGTTGAAGTGAAACCCACAAAACTTTGGACTTACCATCCCAAAGCCTTTGGCTGCGGCCTGTTGCTGGAGCGCCGCATATAGCCACTTGCACATCATTTCGGCAGGTGCGATACTGCATCGCATATGTAATGCACGAGGAGTTGCAAAATGAAAACGACCGCAAAAACCAAGGCTTCTACCATCCCGCCATTGCGGGTGAGCAAGGAGGTGCGTACATCAGCGGAAGCAGCGTTGATGGAAGGTGAAACATTATCCAGCTTCGTGCTGGAATCCATTCAATTCAACATCCAGCGCCGGGCAATGCAGCAGGAATTCGTCGCGCGCGGGTTGGCGGCGCGCGACGAGGCACGCAGCACCGGGAAATATATTTCGGCAGATGAAGTGCTGGCTGGACTCGACAACACGCTGGCTCGTTCTCGCAAAGCGGTTGCCCAAAAGTGAATTACACCGTTCGGTTTACGCCAACTGCCGAAAAAGATTTGCAACGCCTGTTTGCTTTCCTGGCTGAGCGTGATGTTAGAGCAGCAAAGCGTGCCCGCACTGCGATAGCCAAAGGCATCGAATTCCTGCGCACGTTTCCGTTCAGTTGCCGCAAGGTATCTCCCGAGCATCCGTTCCTGCGCGAATTGATTATCAGCTTTGGCGCGAATGGCTACGTTGCGCTATTTGAAATCGAAGATGAAAAGACCGTGACCGTGCTAGCCATCCGACACCAGCGCGAAGAAGATTTCTTTTAGGAATTTTTCCATTGGCCACACTTCTCCCTCCGTTCAAACCCATCGCGATCAAGGAGCGATTGTCCATACTGTTTGTCGAGAAGTGCGTATGTGTCCAGCCGATCCACCTGTTATGTTGGTGGGACTTGTCTTGACGGTTTGATCGGCAGCAGCTCGTCATGCGTCGCATTGTCCAGACGGGAATTTTTTCTAGCGTATCTTTGAGCTAGGCGGCGGGCTCGATGCCGTTGAGTTTCGCGGTGGCAAACAGGCTTTGAATTGTTATCTGCTCGGCCTGATTTACCCAATCTGCGCGAATTTAAGTTCCCACCTGAATCTTGCCAATTTATTTTCCACATCAATATCTTGAAAGCTCTCCGGTCTGGGTACTCCAACTCGCGCAGGCTGGGTAATTCGTGGTGCGCATCAACAGGTCCTGCAACAGATGGCAGGAGAAATAGACAGAAACATGATCTAAAAAGACCAGCCAGAACATCATGGAATTCTGGAGGGCTTTTTGACTGAGTTTTACTTGTCAGCGTCGTTGTCGTGGCTGCGTATCCACAGCGCAAAAGAAACGAAGATTATCGAACCTACAGTTACGACAACACTCATCCAGACTATGCCCGTTCCCACACTCATTTTTTCTCCAATCCTGCATGTCTCGGAAAGTCTAACACAACCCGCAGCAAAGCCTCTTGGGAGAAATCCATCGGAGCAGATTTTCCAAAAAAGTTAGTCCATAATGTTATCTGCGCGGTCTGATTTACCCAATCTGCGAATGAAATGGTGGCGTGCAGTTTACTACCAAAAACTTGTTGTTGAGGCCAATGAGCACTACTGCGGATAACTGCGCATTAAGCTCCAAGCAGGCGACGCGCCAGGAGTAACTGCATATCCCGCCGAGCGTCGGCGATCACATAAATGTAAACCCTCTGCCCCATGACACGGTAGATCACTCGATAGGGTTTGAATGAAATCTGCCGATAATCCCGGATGCCGAGGGCAACCAGTTCCTTGAGATACGCACCGCGCTCCGGGAAGGCGGTCAGGCTGTCTACAACCTCCAGCAGACGATCCAGAACGTAGTCGGCATTGGTTTTGCAGTCAAATTCTGCAATGTAGTCGTAGATCGACTCCAGATCCTGCTCGGCTCCCTCGGTCAGCAAGACTTCGTATTTACCCCCAGCCATTACTTGGCTGCCTGTTTGGCCTGCAATCTTGCGACAACCTCACCGACGGGCTTGACCTTGCCAGCTTCAATTTCCGCATTGCCGAGCGCGAGAATTTTCAGCAGCGCCAGCGTTTCCTGTGTTTCTTCGTAGGAGGCTACATCCTGAATGACCGCTTTGGCTTCCCCGTTCTGGGTGATGACAAGCGGCTCCCGCCCCTCGGTCAACTGGGCCAAGACCTCGGCGGCGTTTGCCTTGAGGTAACTGATGGGTTTGACTTGCGATGAGTAGCGCATGACCTGACTCCTTGATCTGACAAGGACTTAATATAGTCTTTATTCAGTCCTGTTGCAACAATTGATCAATCCGCTCCCGCACCCAACCAAAGCTCAGATGTTCCTGTTCCAGTCGCAGCCCCTCACGGATGCGATTGTCACGCAGGTCGTTATACAGGCAAAGCTCCTCCAGGGTCAGCCGATGCAAATCGCACCGCTGCGGCTTGTCCTCCCAGCCCCAAAAGGACACGTGAGCATCAAGCGAGGCCCGATCCATGAGAAACGAATCGGCGTGACTAAAGTGCTTCCGTAGTTGATCCAGAATGGCAAAACCATGGGTATCGATGTCACCCCAGTAATGGATGGCGCACCGCTCCAGCCATCGGGCCTGGGCGAGTGCGTCCCATCCATATCCGGAGCCAAAGATGGCGATCGCTCCTGATACGTTTGGCAAGACCAGGAAGTTGATTTCATTCTCGGTGATGAATACCCGTCGCACATCGATTGCCAACTGGCTGAAACTGCTGGCGTCCAGCGTGATGTCTGGACACGTCGTACCGGCAACGGCCCGAATCTCGGGATCAAGAACGCGAAAGCGAATCCTTGTGGGTTTGTCCAGAAAACCATACCGGGCCGCGAAGTGCGCAACACCAGTCTTGGCGGTGTCGACGCCGTCCGCCGGCAAAGCCAAGTCTAGCAACTCGGCCAGTACGGCGCGATGTGTCTCGATGAACTTGCTGTGCACCCCGGGCAAGTCCACTTGGCGCAAATAGATCGCCGGCCGGGGATGATTTCTGACCCAATCCACCACGGCAAGTAAACGGGGCCATTCGCCCTCCAGTTCGAGGGCCTGCAACGGTCTCTTTTCCAACCAGGGTACCAATGACGGGTTTTGCTGCCGGGTCATCTGAAGCAAGTTTGAAAACCGATCCCGCTCCCGGCGCTTGCCGATCCAGCCAAGCGCGTCATCCATCGAGTCAATCCAGCAGCTCGACGGGAGTCTCTGCAACCCTTGCACCCGGTGGCGAATTTCCTGCCACTCCAAACGCAAAGGGCTGGCGTTCGCCAATTCAGCAGCCCATGTGCGCACGCCATCAAACCGCTCGGTAATGTCACCTGAAGCGGGTCCCTTGATGGTCAATCGCAATGGAAATCGGGGATTGCCCGTCACGACATCCCTCAGTAGTTCGCCTCGATCCCAGAGTCGCGCCAACTGCGCTTTCAAATCCTTCGGGGTCGTCCACATCACTGTGGAATCTCCTGCACGGCCTGCGGTGAGACTACTGTTATCGCCGCAGTATCCTTGGTTTTCTGCGCCCGATATTCCTCGATGGAAAGATTACGCAATTTGGAGATCCGGCCACCCTCATTGTGTACAAATCCCACACTGGACACAAAGGGCTCGATGATGTGGATCTTCTGCAGCGGCGTGACAATCAGCAATTGCAGGTTGAGTTGCCGGAACAACGTCAAACCGTACTGCGCCGACTCGTCCGAGCCACGCCCGAACGCCTCGTCGATGACCACGAAGCGGAAGGAGCGCGATCGCACCGCACCCCATTCCAAACCAAACTGGTACGCCAGGCTGGCGGCGAGAATGGTGTAGGCCAACTTCTCCTTCTGGCCGCCCGATTTGCCGCCCGAATCCGAATAGTGCTCGTGTTCCGTGTTGTCCTCGCGCCAGCGCTCGCTCGCCGCGAACAGGAACCAGTTGCGCACGTCCGTGACCTTTGTGGTCCAGCGCCGATCCTGTTCCGACAAGCCATCCCGGCCACGAAACCGGTCAATGATCGACTTGACCTGAAGGAATTTTGCTTCGGAGTATTGGGTGTCGTTGGACCCGGTCACCGCGCCTTCGGTGCAGGCGCGCAGATCCTGCTGGAAATCGCGAATTTCGGCATCGGGGCTGGCCTGCGACTCCAGCACGATATAGCGCCCAGGGTTATAGTCGATTTCCGAGAGCGACTTGTTGATGTGGGCAATGCGATCCTTGATGGTCTCGCGCTCACGTGCCAACTGGGCATTAAAGTTGGCAATCTCGTTGATGGTGTTGACGTTCAGCAGTTCCTTGAAGCGAGCCACGAAACGTGGCAGATCATCGCGATTGAGCTGCGTCAGGTGGTTTTCGAACTCGAAGGCGGCTTCCAGGCTGGCATCCATCTCGGCCGTCTCGAGTTTGAAAGTTTCCTTGAATGAAACCATGGCCTTGATGATCTTCTCGGCCAGGCGCTTGAGTTTCAGGTCCTCGGCATCGATTCGCGCTTGCAGCCAGGTGCGTACGTCCTGTTCGCGGTTGTCGCAGGATTCCACGGTCAGTCGGTGTTCACCCAAGGCATCGGCCCGCATGGCTTCCAGGGTCGCCGTAAGCCCGGCATCCATGACGGCGCCCTGGACCAGCAATGCCGTCTGTTGGTGCAGTTCCTGTGCATCCGAGCGACGCTGTTCCACCTTGGAGCGTCGGTCGCGCGCGGATTGCAACTCCTTTTCGGTGCCCTTGATCGTCTGCTGCAGTTCTCGCAGGCGTTCATTCAATTGTTTGAGGACATCCGACGCCTGCTCCAGCTGTTGACGCTCGTCTTCAAGTGCCGCGATGTCTGTCGCCACACTGGCCCAGTCGAGTTCTTCGAAGCTCGTGAATTCTTCCAGGCGTGTCAGTGCGTCAAGTCTTGCATGTAATTCCTTTCGCTCGGCGTCGATCTTCCCGATCTGACTGCCCACCTCACCGAGGCGGTTTTCGAGCTGCCGACGCTTGGCTTCCAGCGCGGCAATCTTGGCGCTGTTGCTCCAGCCAAGTACATAGCGGCTGCGGTCGTCGATCCTGTGCCGGTCGTCCTTCTCGTGCCTGCCAGTCGGGTCTTTGATCTGGCCTGCGAGGGTGATGGCGCGCGTCTCACGACGGAACTGCTCCTGCGTGGCGCAACAGGCCACGTCAAAACGATGGCCGAGCTCACGCTCCAGCCAATCGTAGTGGGGTGAATCGGGCTTGATGGCGAGTTTCCTCACCAATGAGTCACGATGCAGCGCCGGCAAATCAGATGTCTTGCGGGGTCGAACGTGGAAATAGACCAGGCGCCCGCGCAGATGACTGCCATCCACCCACTCGGCCACCGCCTTGTAGTGGGCATCCGGCACCAGCAGGGCCAGACCGAAGCCGTGCAGCAGTCTTTCGGCTGCGCCTTCCCAGTCGCGCTCATCCTCGCGTACCTGGATCAACTCGCCCGCGAAAGGCATGTCGTCCACATCCAGGCCCAGCGCGGCGCACAGGGCAGCGCGTATCTGAATCTGCTGGTCGTCAATGTTGCTGCGCCTGCGTTTGAGACTGTCGATTTCTGCCGTCAATTGTTCGTGCTCAAGCTTTCCCTGGCGCAAGCTCACGCCATGCTCGGTCAGCGTGTTCTGTAAGTCGGCATCACGGTTTTGGACATCTTCCCGCCATGCCTTGAATTGCGCCCTCTGCGCGGCAAAGCCGGCATCGTCGCGGGGCGCGGACTCAGCCAAAATGGCCGCCAGTTCACGGTAACGCCCATCCTTGGCCTTGCGGGCATCGCGTAGTTGCTCTTTCTTGCGGATCTCGGCGGCGAGCCGCTCCAGACGGTCGCCACCGTTGTCATTGATAGCCTGCTTCAGTTCATCGACCTGACGACCTAGCTCCTCACGCGTGCTATCCAGGCGTCGCACCTGCCCATCGACCTTGTTCCACTCTTCATCCAGCAGACCATGGCGTTTGTCCAGCAATCCCAATTTGAGGCTGGCAAAGTGCGCACGCAGGCCGTCGCGGCATTTCCGCAGATGATTCACCTCGATCACCAGTTCGCCATGCCGCTTGCAGTCGGCCACCAACGGTGTCAGCAACTCCACCTGCTGCTGCGCCTTGAGCACGGCCTGATGGGCGCGGTTGAGATCGTCGAAGTGTCCAATCAGCGCCTGGATGCGCGATGCCACCTCGAACGGCTCCAGCATATGGTTGCGCACGAAGTCGGTCAGATTGCCCACCGACTTCATCGACACCGTCTGGTGGAACAGCTCCAGCGCCTGATCATTCTCGATGCCGAAGCGGCGCCTAAACCACGCGGCATAGGGCGGAAAGCTGTCGTGCAGTTCGGCGCCGGTTCCGCGCAGCCGCTTGCGCAGGGCAGCGATGTCGGTGCCGAAATTGGCGAAATCTTCGGCAATCGAAAGGCTGCGCTCGGCCCCGAGGAAGAACCGGGCGGGCTGCCCTTGCGCCTCCTTCATCCAGAACACCTGCGCCAGGCTCACCGTCTGATCGTAACCCGCATTGTGAAACACGCCCAAGATGACGGAATAGCTGTTGCTGTCGCGCAGGGATACCGGTTTGGCCACCCCCGTGACCTCATTGCGTTCAGATTTGTAGTGCCCCAACACGTAGGAACGCAAGGTTCGCTCCCTACTGTCCGCGCCGGCGGCCTTGTTGTAAGCAATGCGATGAGCCGGCACCAGCAGCGTGGTAATGGCATCCACCAGCGTAGACTTGCCAGAGCCGATGTCGCCCGTGAGCAGCCCGTTCTTGCCGTCCAGTTGCAGCGTCCAAACCCGGCCGTCGAAAGTGCCCCAGTTGAAAACCTCCAGCCGGGAGAGACGAAAGCCTGACATCGCATCGTCCGCCACGAAATCCAGTCCCAAGGACTGCGCCTCATTCATCGCGCACCTCCTTGGACGATGCCGCGCCCGACAGGGCGGATTGGTAGACCGCCAAGCGGGCATCGAACTCGGCTAGCCACTGCGCGTCGACAAAGGCCTTCAGGATGCGCCGAACCTCGAAATTGGCCTGCCCTGCTAAGCCACCACTCACAGGCTTGAGCTTGTGCAGAAAGCCCAGTTCCACCACCTTGTTGATGGTGGCCTCGATCTGGTCGATCAGTTTGGCCTCGTTTGTCCCATCAGGCAGGAAAACTCGCACCAACTCGACGATCTCATCACGCGATAGCACCAGACGCGTGTCACCACCTCCGGCATCGAATTCGGCCAGCTTCTTGCGCAACAAGGCCAGCAACAGACTCACCGGAAACGACAAGGGGCGTCGCGCGACCAAGCGAGGCAAGCGCGGCGCCGAATCCTCCTCCGCTGGTTCCGGGCGGCTTTTCAGGAAGGCATAACCCTCGGCCTCATCCAGCACCAGTTCCAGATTGAGTACCATCACATAATCCCGGACGCGGGCTTGCAGGTTCAGCAATGCCGCCCACTGGCGCTCATCTTGCTCCCGATACTGCACCCCTTTGAGCATCCCGATCAGCAACGTCGACAAATCCGGTTCTGGTGCGGCAGTAGCACTGGTGAAGTCTTGTTCCATCCCTGTTGGATTCCCTGGTTCGTTCTTGAGTCAGCGCATGAAAATCACCCGAGGCAAGCGGGCCGTGCGACTCACAGCTTCGCCACGATCATCTTCTGCCTGCCAGTGAATGGCTTCCGGTGTGTCCTCATCCACCACAGCGTTGAACGCATCACTGCCAAGTTGCAGGTAGGCCACCAGTTCTGCCAAGCCCTGCTGCAGGGGCTGGGTTGTCACCAGTTCACGCAAGGTGATCTGCGCTCTATCCTGCAAGGCATGGCGCATGTGACGGGTCAGCCTGGCCTTGTCCACCACCACCTGATCGAACAAGGCTGATGGATCGATGTTTTCGTCCCCCGCCATCAGTGCCAGGTTGGCAATGACCGGTTTCACCGCCGGCGTAAACAAGGGCCGTTCCATCGCCAGTTCGATATCGGTGAAAGACTCGGCCATCTCCATCACGGTTCCCGTCGGCGGCACTTCACGCAGCGCAAGGGCCTTACTCTCAATGCCGTGCAGAATGTCCATGATGCGGCGGTTTTCCAGCCAGGCCTGGTCGTCGAGAAAGCGGCGCATCTGTTGCGACAAAGCCGCCACCGTGCGTTGGGTATGCTCGCCCGCTTCCATCCAGTCGTAATGCACGCGGCGGGTCCGGGTGTCCGGATTAAGGTCCGCCACCGCAGGCAGTGCTAGCACGCGATCCAGCAGCTCGGTCAGTTCTTCCTGCCGACGGCTGGAAAGCAGAAAATCCCAGAACGCGCGGAAGCTCTTGCCCTGATCGGAATCGGCAATCGCGTCGCGTTCGCCCATGATGTCTTCCAGCAGCGCGCCCTTGCTGCCTTCCCACAGCGCGATGCGCTCGCGCACGCGCCGGTCCAGCTGCCGAAAGTTATGCTCCACCTCGCGAAAGTCAGTCAGCAGCTCGCGCGCACCCTGCATGAACTGCTGGAAACGATCTTTCACCGCCGTGTCATCCAGCAGCGGCACATTGCCCGTCAACACGCGGGCAATCTCGGCGTCCAGCTCGTCGCGCTTCTTGTGCAGGTCGGCGATGCGCTTGGCCGGGTCGGCCTCGCTCCCCTTGCTCATCTGCTTGAGCAGGTCGAACAGCGTGAGCAGACGCGATTCGGTGCCGACGAACTGCCGCTCGGAAAGCTGCGCCAGCCAGGCGATAGCCTTCTCGGTCGCGGGCGTGAGGTCAAATTGCGCCTCGTCGGTGCCGGGCTTGTAAAACTTGCGCAGCCAGCCCTTATCGGGCGATGCCCAGTCGTTCAGATAGTCGAGCGCGAGCTTGGGAAATGCGGCTTCGCCGAGCTGCAGGCGCAAGGCGTACAACTCATCTTCGAGTGCCTCGGACAAATCGGCGGCCGCCATCACCCGCACATTGGGCGCCACGAAAACGCGATGCATAAAGCTCGCCACCAGCGGCGCATGGTCCGAACGCAGCAGCCGCCAAGCAGGGTGGCGGCTACGCAGGGCATCGAGAGTGACGAAGTCCAGAGTCATGTCAGATTGCCGCTGGCCGCCGCGCAGTTCGCCGTCCCGCCAGCGCCGACTTTCTCGCAGGACAGTTCGGACACCGGTTCCAGCAAGCGGAGCGGCACTTCCTTGTGGTGCTTGACGACTGCTTCCTTGCCGATCCAGTTGAGTGTGGGCATTCAGGCTATCCCTCTATTTTCCTCGCGGTGATGCCGGAGCCGCATCGCCGTGTTTTTCTTCATCCGCGCCACCGCCGCGTACCCACTCATCCACCTCAGAAACCTTGAATTTCCACAGGCGACCAACCCGATGTGCCGGCAGTCCCTTGCGGTCAATCCACCGGTAAATCGAATCGCGTGTCACGCCCAGATGCTCGACGAGCTACTCGACGTATACCCAAGGCTCAGCCATCGCTGCGCTCCTGAAACAGTTGATCGGATAGTATAAAGTCGGCTTCAGTAGCATAAGGTTGCAATCTATCAGGTCTGGTCTTTCCGGGGTAGTGTTTGATGTGAACCGCATCAAAAATAGCTTGGCTTCCTGATCAAAAAGGCGTTCATGTACTTGTCGTCAACCACCACCGGAGCCCACGATGAACGCCAAGCTAACCACCATCGACGCCTACTGTTGTTGGTTCAGTCTCATTGTTGTTCCGGCGTCAGTTCCGACTCGCCCATCCAGTAGCACAGCAATGGCGCCGGGATGCGCAATATTCGAGTTGCGGTGTCAGGCAGATCGGCAATTACGCCGAAATCATCCAGCGATTTTGTGACCACATAGCCACGATCAATGGATTTCTGCTGGCAAAGTTCGAGCAAGCCCTTGAGGTCGCGCAGGCCAGTGTGTTGGGCGCGATATTTCACCTCGAAGGGAATGATCTGCCCACCAACCTCTGCCACGAGGTCGACCTCGCGATCCTTCTTGCCGCGCCAGTAAGTAAAGCGCACATTCTGCGCGTAGTAGCGCGCAAATAGATGCTTGAACACAGCCGTTTCGGTCGCCACACCGAGTGCCATGGGGTCCTCCAGAATCGCCTTTCCCTTGAGCATTACAGCGGGTGCGATGGCCGCATCGGCCAAGTAAATTTTGAAGCGAGCGCGCAGTACGTCCTTGCCATAGCCGAAGGGCGGCAGGCGGTAGATGAGGTGTGTCGCTTCCAGCAGTTCGATGAAGTTCTGCGCAGTAGGGCGTTTCACTTCCAGGTTGGCGCATAGATCCACCATGTCGAGCAGCCCACCATCGTGCATGCACAGGTAGAGGAAGGTGTGCTCCAGATCCAGTACGCGGCGCACGCCAAACAGTGCGGTCATGTCACGTTTTAGCACCTTGTCGATTATGTCCTCGCGCAGCAGACGCTGGGCTTGGGTGATGCTGTCTACTTGGGCAGTCTGTGGAAAACCGCCGCGCACCAGGTATTCATGAAAATGCCCGACGTAGGGCGCGGCCGCCTCCGTGACGCGATAAAAATCTGACTGCGGCCAGTCGAATAGATCGCGCAGGGATTTCAGGCACGGCAGCGCTGGCAGCGACAGACTCTTGATCTGGAGATATTCGTAGAACGAGAGCGTGGTCAGACGGATGGTGTGCCAGCGGCCGACACCGGACTCCTGACCAACCTCCACCAAAGGCATGGCCGAACCAGTGAAGGCGATGCGCCTGTCTTTGCGAAAATCCACCTGATGCTTGACCCAGGTACCCCAGTCGCGAATGAATTGGGCCTCGTCGAGAAACAGATACTCAGGCCCATCAACCTTCGGTTCGCGTTCACGCCAAGCTTCGAGGACTGCGTCAATGCCAGCCAATTTGAGGATCGGATGGTCAAAAGTAGCGTAAAGGATGTTGGCTGACGGCACGCCATCGCGCAGCAATGCGTCGGCAGCCTGCAGCATCAATGTGGTCTTACCGATTTGCCGAGCGCCGGAAAGCAGGACGGCACGAGGGGCAGGGGGATTGGTCAGCCACCCATGAAGTTCGCGAAAGGCGGCTCGCCGCCACTTGGGCAGATCGGCAATGGCCTCGTCCCGCCACCAAGGGTTGAACTGGGACAGGACGGCGACAAGTTCTTCTTTTGATACTCTCATAGCCGTCAATCTAACAGGAACAGGAATTCAATGCAACTACACATTAACAAAATACAAAATATTGCTATAGTAGCGTGTTTTTCGGGCTGATTCTTGGCGCTCGTCTGGCAGGAATAGCTTGGCTTCCTGATCGAACAGCGCGTTAATGTGCTTGTCGCTGCGCGAGCATCATGATTCATGGCACGCGATGTTGATGCGCACTGCGAATTACCCAGCCTGCGCGAGTTGGAGTACCCAGATCAGAGAGCTTTCAAGATCTTGATGTGGAAAGAAAATAAATTGGCAAGATTCAGATGGGAACTTGAATTCGCGCAGATTGGGTAAATCAGGCCGCGCAGATAACAACCATGCGGGTTATCCTGGACACGAATGTTTTGATCGCAGCCCTGATTGCCCCGAACGGCTCACCCCATCAGTTGTTTGAAGCGTTTTTGGCTGATCGCTTTACGCTGATCACAGGGACTATGCAGATCGAAGAGTTCTCACGAGTCACCCGTTATCCGGCCATCCGTAACCGTATTCGCCCGGCACAGGCCGGCAGAATGCTCAATGCAATTCGCGCACTTGCTGTCAACATCGAAAATCCCCCGGTTCTATCTGTCAGCCGCGACCCGCACGACGATTATTTGTTTGCGATGGTGAATTTAGCCAATGCGGATTATCTAATTACGGGCGATAAGGCTGATGTGCTGGCTTTGCTGCGACATGGGAAAACGCAGATTGTCACTGCACGTCAATTCACTGAGATTTTGAAACTATAATTACCAGAAAAATGCTCGCGCTTATTGAGCTGGAAGGTATTTTTGGTCGCCGTTCACTAGAATATACTCGCAGCTGCTTTGCCACATGGATTTTTCCCATTCCTGGAAAACGATTGCTCCCATAATCATCATATATCTAAAGGCTACAGATCCTTGAGATGCAACCCCTCGAAGAGTAGAATGCCTTGGCTTCCTATGAAGGATTAGTTGTATCCGGACTTTAAAATTGCGAACAGGTTTACTCGTTTTGCTCAATGAAAATGGAATGCATGGACCGATCCTATCGCCGCTTCGCCAATAGCCTGTCGACCTGATTTGCGAAAGCCTGCCGGTCTGCGTTTGAGAAAGCCGCCGGTCCGCCTGTCTCCACCCCGCTGCCGCGGAGGCTATCCATGAAATTTCTCATGGTGAGGCGTTCCTCGATGTTGGCGTCGGTCAGCAGCTCGCCTCTCGGATCGATGACGGCCGCACCCTTTGCGATGACCTGGGCTGCAAGCGGAATATCTGCGGTGATGACCAGATCGCCGGCCTGCACCTCCTGCACGATGCGCTCATCCGCGACATCGAAGCCGCCAGGGACTTGCAGCGCCTTGATCCAGGGGGATGGCGGCACCCGCAACATCTTGTTGGCAACCAATGTCAGCGAAATCTGCGCGCGGGCGGCTGCGCGATAGAGTATTTCCTTGATGACTACCGGGCATGCGTCGGCGTCGACCCAAATTCTCATGACAATTACTTTCCTGGTGGAACACTACACAATAACACCGACCATCGCGCAAAAGCCAGGGCCAGCCTCTTCATCAGAAGAAACTGCGGCGGGCCGCCCGACTCTTAACCTGCCTCTGCCATCCACTACTTGGTCAGCGCAATGAACAGTTTCGGCAATTGCTCAGGGAGACGGGCGATGTTGTCGATGACGGCGTATTGTTTGCCGAATATATCGGTCACGTAGTCGTCCGCCTTGGGATCGAGGTTAATGCAATAGCTGTATATACCCTTTTGATCGAGTTCCTTCACCGCCTGACGCGCATCGGCAATCAGCAGCTCGTCATCGCGCACGTCCACGTCGGCTGGCTGGCCATCTGTCAGGACGAGCATCAGCTTCTTGTCAGCCTGCTGCCTCTCCAGATAGTGGGCGGCGTGGCGAAGCGCAGCACCCATACGGGTGGAATAGCTCGCCTCCATTGCCGCCAGTCGCGCTTTCACCCCGTCGTCCCAATGCTCGCTAAAGCCCTTGATGTGCAGGTAACGCACGTCGTGGCGGGTATTGGAATGGAAGCCTGCGATGGCGAATGGGTCGCCCAGTTTTTCCACGGCCCAGCCCAGCATTGACACCGCTTCCTGACTCAGCTGCAAAATAGTCTGCCCGGTTCCAGCCACTGGCTCATTGAGCGATTGCGAGAGATCGAGCAGCAGAAGCACCGCGATGCTGCGCCCGTCGTTGCGGTGGCTCATGTTGATGCGCGGATCAGGCGCTGAACCGCTCTTGTAATCGATGAGCGAGCGCAGCGCCACGTCGAGATCCAGTTCCGAGCCCTCTTCCTGATAGCGGATGCGTACCTTGTCCTGGGGCTTCAAAAGGTCAAGGATGCGCTTTAAGCGTTTGGCCAACACGGCATGCTTGTCGAGCAAGCGGTCGATGTCAGAGGAGTTGCCGGAAGGATGCAGCCCCTCATACAGGCTGACCCAGTCGGGACGGTAGCTCTGCGCCTGATAGTCCCATTCAGGATAGTGGCGCGGCGGCAGACCTTCCTGCACCCTGGCCTTGGCTTCTTCAGGCTGATCAAAGGCGTCTTCCTCGTCTCCCTCTTCGATGAGGATCCACAGATGCCGGTTGTCATCGCGGTAGTCAACTTCGGTATTCTCGAAGAAGACGTCGGCGAATTGATCGCTCGGGAGGCGGGTACGCGCGATGAAGGACATCGCAAGAGCAGCCATCTCGCGGGTGGATGAAGGTCCCTCCGCCATCAGGGCGAGGAAGCGGTCCACGGCAGCGCAAACATCCGGATTGCGGTAGCGTTTGGATGGATCAAGCAAGGAGCGCGACACCATCGCCAGACGATGCCGAGCCGTGGATTGCCGCTCGGGGTCGCATGCATCCTCAACCGGGACCGGGTGCAATGCCTGGAACAGATGACGAAGGCCGGGATAGGTTTGCATCGCCAGGTGCTCGACTCGGGAGTCCTCGAAAAATTCCACAGCCATGCGCTGCAGCGGGCTCATGTTGTCAGCCACGATGGGCTGGCTCCAGCGCCGGTGCGCCGCCATGTGCGCCAGCGCTGCGCGATAGCGGTCGATGCCGGACACCGTCTGAGTGTCGTCATAGACATCCGGCAGGCGGATGCCGTCCGAATTGAAATACGGCATGGGCCTGCGCTGCTGGTCGAACACCAGAGAATAGGGCACAAACCTGTCGGCATCCTGCCACAGCGCCTTAAGATAGAGATCGAGCTTGCGCTCGTTGTCCACAAGCAGCGTGCCGTGACGCTCCCGCTGCAGCACCGCCCTGGCATCGGCCGAGGAAAGACTGAAATACTCAACCTGGCGTTCGGGGTGGTCATTGTAGTAACGAATGCCGTAGTCGACCCAATTGCTGATACCCTCCATCGAGAGCAGCTCAAGCAGTTTAGGGGCCTGCCTGAAGAACTCCGGCAGGCCGGGGCTGGCGAAAGTCTTGTGATGCCCGTGGACCGACCCTGTGGTCTCGTCCATCAGCCTCTGCGACAGCTTCAGATAGCCTTCGATCTGCTCCATGGAATGCAAACGGCGCGAGACTGCCGCCATGGTCTGCAGAAAGGGCACGATGGCGCCCGAGTTGATGGAGCGCGACAACAGGTGAGCGAACTCCTTCATCATCGGCAACACCGCCTCCCCTGCGTTGCGAGCAACGGTGGGCGCCTCTTCAAGGTAGATCAGAACCGGCTCGGGGCCGCGCCCCATCTTTCCCAGAAAACGGGCGTTGTCGAGATAGGAAAGCACCCCTTCCCCGGAGAGCAAAGAAAGCGCCTCGGCCATGCACCCTTCAAACACGGCACGCACCGCCGGGAACGCCACGTTCAGGCGCTCCCAGTAAGGCTGCATCGCGGGATTGATCTCTACGATGGATTCGCTCAAAGCCGGTCCTCGACGATTCCCGTTACTCAGGCAAAAGTGGCATCGATAGCGTGATCCAGCGTATCGCGGATGTCGGCATCATCGGTGATCGGGCGCACCAGCGCCATGCGGCATGCATCGCGCAAGTCCACCCCTCCCTTGATCAGGGTGGCGGCGTAAACCAGCAGGCGGGTGGAAATGCCTTCGTCCAATCCGTGACCCTTGAGGTTGCGAGCGGTCTGGCCTATCTTCACCAGGTTGGCGGCCAGGCCGGACTCTATGCCTGCCTCCTTGCTGAGAATTTCAGCTTCAAGCTGTGCTGCGGGGTAGTCGAACTCGAAAGCGGTGAAGCGCTGCTTGGTGGACTGCTTCAGGTCCTTCATCAGGCTCTGGTAGCCGGGATTGTAGGAGATCACCAGCTGAAAGTCCGGATGCGCCTCGACCAGTTCGCCCTTCTTGTCCAATGGCAGCGTGCGGCGGTGATCGGTCAGCGGGTGTATCACCACAGTGGTGTCCTGACGCGCCTCGACCACTTCATCCAGATAGCAGATCGCACCGATACGCGCTGCGGTAGTCAGCGGGCCGTCCAGCCATCTGGTGCCACTGGCATCCAGCAGATAACGCCCGACCAGGTCGGAAGCAGTCATGTCTTCGTTGCAGGCGACGGTGATCAGCGGCTTGCCAAGTTTCCATGCCATGTATTCGATGAAGCGCGACTTGCCGCAACCGGTCGGCCCCTTGACCATCACCGGCAGACGGGCGGCATAGGCAGCCTCATACAGCGCAATCTCGTTGCCATGCGCCTGATAGAAAGGCTCCCTGCGCACCCGATATTGTTCCTTGTTGTCCATTCTTTCTCCTTGTCAGCCGACGCCCATCTGCCATACGTCAGGCGCTTTTACCGCTGGAAAACAACGCCCCCATCGAGTGGGGGCGCTTTCTGCATCAACTTGTCACCAGATTATTTGTGCACGCCCAGCTTTTCGCGCCAGCCTGGGAACAGCTTGTCGGCATCCTTCGGGAAGGATTCAAACGCACGGGCGAATTCCTTGTGCTCCTTGGCGAACTCGATCGGGTCGGCACCGGCCTTCCAGCACTCGTAGGACTGACGCAGCGAGATCGCGCCGGCAGCCGGGCTGTCGATGTGGCCGTAGGAGCCGCCGCCTGCGGTGTTGATCACGTTGCCGTGACCCAGGTTCTGGAAGAAGCCGGGCAGACGCAGCGCGTTCATGCCGCCGGAGATGATCGGGGTGGTGGGCTTCATGCCGTACCACTTCTGGAAATAAACCGGACCCTGGCACTCGTCGCGTTCGATCATGTAGGCGATGTTCTTGTCGTCGCCCTCGCCTTCCATCTTGCCGTAGCCCATGGTGCCGACGTGAATACCGGACGCACCCTGCAGACGGCTCATCTTGGCAAGCACGAAGGCGGTGTAGCCGCGCTTGGCGCTGGGGCTGGTCACGGCACCGTGGCCTGCGCGGTGGTAGTGCAGGTACTGGCCAGGATACTGACGGCGGGCAGTGGTCACCATGCCTGGGCCACCCACATAGCCATCCACCAGGAATGCCAGCTTGTCTGCATCCGGACCGAAGGTCTCCAGCGCGAAGTCGGCGCGGGCCAGCATTTCGTAGTGGTCGTCCGCGGTGATGTTCATGGAGAACAACTTTGCCTGACCGGTTTCATCCTGAGCGCGCTTCATGGCATCGTACACCAGGGGCAAAACCTTCTTCAGCGGACAGAAAACCTGATTGCCCTGCGGCTCGTCGTTCTTGATGAAGTCGCCGCCCAGCCAGAACTGGTAAGCTGCATGGGCGAAAGGCTCGGGACGCAACCCAAGCTTGGGCTTGATGATGGTGCCCGCAATATAGCCGCCATTCACGACCGGGCGGCCCAGGATGCGCCACAGGTTGGAGATGTCGGTAGCAGGGCCGTCGAACAGCTGGATGGCGCGCTCAGGCACATGGAAGTCGATCATCTTGGCATGTTCGATATCGCCCATGCCCTGATTGTTGCCGATGGCAAGGGTCAGGAAGGACACCATCATCATGCGGCCGTCTGTGATGTTGCGGTCGAACAGATCCAGAGGGTAAGCGATGCGCATGTCCTCGGTCGCTTCGTCGATGTAGTAGACCAGTGCGTCCACACCCTTGGTGAATTCATCCGTGGTGGACACTTCGACGTTGGTTCCCGTTGAAGACTCGGCCGCGAAGTGCGCCGCAGCCTCCAGATAGCCGTGACCGGCCTTGGGTTTCATTTTGTATGCCACCAGGATGTGCTTGCCACCCTTGATCAGATCCTCTTCCTTCAGGTCAAGGTTGGCGTAACGATTCGACTGATCCACTTGCTTCTCCTCACAGTTAATTGATTTCGATGAGAAGAACTATAGCGCCGCATCAATATAAACAAAATTCAAATATTTTTATTCGGAATATAAGACATGCTTATGATGTAGAATGCGATCATGCTTCCAATCACCCTAAGGCAAATCCAGGTCTTCGAAAGTGTCGCCCGCCATCTCAGCCATTCGCGGGCTGCCGCCGAGCTTTACCTGTCGCAACCTGCCATATCCATGCAGATCAAGCAGGTGGAGGAGACTTGCGGACTCACCCTGTTCGAGTCCGCCAGCAAGAAATTATTCCTCACCGAGGCCGGGCGAGAAATGTTGCACTACAGCAGGACCATCCTGCAGCAGGTCAGGGATCTGGAAGCAGCGCTGGATGAGATGAAGGGGCTGGAACGCGGACAACTAAGCATCGCCGTGGTCAGCACCGCCAACTATTTCATGGCGCAGCTCTTGGCAAAATTCATTCAGACTCATCCGGGGATTCAGGTCAGCCTGCATGTCGCAAACCGCGATTCGGTGTTGCTGCAGCTCACCGACAATCTGGCTAATTTCGCCATCATGGGCTTGCCGACGGGAAACAGCGAGATGGACGCACATCCCTTCATGGATAATCCGCTGGTCATCATCGCCTCGCCCACACACCCGCTGGCCACCCGCAATCGCATAAGCCCGGCGGAGCTGGCCCGCGAGACCTTCGTTCTGCGCGAACAGGGCTCCGGCACCCGCCGAGTGATAGAGCGCTATTTCGACCAGCACGATCTGCCCATGCCGCGCAGCATGGAGATGGATTCCAACGAGGCGATCAAGCAATGCGTACAGGCAGGGATCGGGCTGGGGATCATCTCGCGGCACGCTATCGAACTGAAGCTTGAAACCGCGCGCCTGCATGTGCTCGACGTGGAAGGGTTTCCAATCGTCCGGGACTGGTACATCGTTCACCGCAAGAACAAACGCCTCTCGCTCGCCGCGCAGGCGTTCAAACAATTCCTGATGACCGAAGCCGCCGAACTCACTTCGCTGGCGAAGGCCGGCTAAGCACAAGGCATATTGTTTGAGCACCGAATCAACAGGTGCCGCAGGACATCGTGTTGCAGACGATGGCCAGTTTACATCTGGGAATCGAAGTAATAGTGCGAATCGTCCGGATTGTACTCAGGGTGCAGTGACATCTCTTCGGCGATCGCATCGTTCTTGATCTGTTCGCTGCTGCGCTCGTCCGGACACATCAGAAACAGCAATGATGCGGCGATCGCACAGGTTGTATATTTCGTTTGCAGGCTGCTCATCATGATGACTCCCCATCCCAAAAGGAAACTGCAAGACATAGCCAGCAGATGTCGCGCTGCCGGCCTGGCGTCCATTCCATCGTCCGGCCCGGAATGATTGACCGATGCCTAATCTCCCGGCATTTCACCGGTCAAACCGGGCATTCCCGATTTCGATGGCCGCTTGAATTCAAGTCTGTTTTATATTCCCACATATCGCTTTGGTATGTCAACGTAATAACCGATGGTTATGATTGGTTATTTTTCAAAAGGATGGCGCCGGCTCCGTTTGAACAGCGGCATCCGGTTTTTGAGCGACCAGCGCATCGACCATCAACGGATATGGCGCTAGCGCGCCATCAGCCTTTCGTATTTGATCTGCAGAACTTCGCGGCTTTCCACGCGCCTGGGATCCTTGGGTATGCAATCCACGGGGCATACTTCGACGCATTGCGGCGTGTCGTAGTGCCCCACGCATTCCGTGCACTTGTTGGGATCGATCACATAGACCGTATCGCCCTGGGAAATCGCGTCGTTCGGGCACTCCGGCTCGCAGACGTCGCAGTTGATGCATTCATCGGTAATCATCAGCGCCATGTTTCAACTCCATTCAAGATCATTTTTCGCAACCAGGCTCAATCAAATGATCATCCCCGCCGCCACGGTGTTATTGGATGCTTCATCGATCACAATAAAACTGCCTGTCGCCCGATCATTGTCGTAACTGTCAAACACCAGCGGCTGCTGCACCCGGATGCCAACACGGGCGATGTCATTCATGTTCAATTTGTCTGCAGCATGCTTCTCCAGCGTGTTCACGTCCACGCCGTAATCGAGGCGCGCGAAAAGACTCTTCACCATGCACGCGGTGTGCTTGACCAGGTATTTTCGGTTCATGTCCAGCGGCGTTTCAGAGAGCCAGCACAGGTTGGCCTCGAATTCCTTCTGCACTTTTGGCAGATGAGCGTTCGCCTTTATGAACATGTCACCGCGTGAAATATCGATTTCATCTTCCAATGTGAGCATCACCGACTGCGGCGCAAAGGCGGTCTGAAGGCCACCGTCATAGGTGTAGATCTGCTTGACTCTGCTGGTGCGGCCGGAAGGCAGGACAGTAACCTTGTCGCCCACCGACACCTCGCCCGCTTCAATACGGCCAGCGAAGCCCCTGAAGTCATGGTATTCATCTGTCTGCGGCCGGCACACCCACTGAACCGGGAAGCGGAAATCCGCGGTGTTCACATCGCGATCGACCTCTATGGATTCCAGCAGTTCCAGCAGCGTCGGACCGATGTACCAATCCATTGCATCGCTTTTTTCCACCACATTGTCGCCGTTGAGCGCGGAAAGAGGAACGCAATGCACGTCGGGCAGATCCAATTGCGCCGCAAAGCGCTTATACTCGCCGATGATCTCTTCAAAACGCTGCTTTGAATAATCCACCATGTCCATCTTGTTCACCGCGAGCACCACGTGCGGTACGCCGAGCAGGCTGGCAAGGTACGAATGACGTCTGGTCTGGGTCAGCACTCCCCTGCGGGCATCCACCAGGATGATGGCAAGATTTGCGGTGCTGGCGGCAGTCACCATGTTGCGCGTGTATTGCTCGTGACCAGGAGTATCGCCGATGATGAATTTTCTTTTCGGCGTCGCAAAATAGCGGTAAGCCACGTCGATGGTGATTCCCTGCTCGCGTTCAGCCTGCAGACCATCGGTGAGCAGGGACAGGTCGACCGAACTCTGCCCGCGTTTCTCGCTGGATTTCGAAATTGCCGAATACTGATCCTCAAAGATGGATTTTGAGTCATACAACAGGCGGCCGATCAGTGTGCTCTTGCCATCGTCCACCGAGCCTGCGGTGATGAAGCGGAGTAGTTGTGTATTGGTGCTCATTTTCAATCCTCGAATTTGTTTCATCGTTCCCGCTTTCTCGGGAATGACGTGCTAGAAGTAACCCTCTTTTTTGCGCAGCTCCATCGAAACATCCGAGGTCTGGTCGTCCAGCCGCGTCGCGCCGCGTTCAGTGATGCGCGTGGCAGCCGTTTCCTCGACAATCTCGCGAACGCAGCAGGCGGTTGAAGCAACGGGGGCAGTACAGGTCATGTCGCCGACAGTGCGGAAACGCACCATCAGGCGCTCCACCACTTCGCCCTCTTTAGGCTTCACCAGATGCGAGACAGGGACCAGCTGGCCGTTGCGGCGCACAATCTCGCGCTCGTGTGCGAAATAGATGCTGGGAATGTGCAGGTTCTCGCGTTCGATATACTGCCAGATGTCCATTTCCGTCCAATTGCTGATCGGGAACACGCGGATGTTTTCACCCGGATGAACGCGCGTGTTATAGAGATCCCAGAGTTCCGGCCGCTGATTCTTCGGGTCCCACTGGCCGAACTCGTCGCGAAAGGAGAAGATGCGCTCCTTGGCTCGCGCCTTTTCTTCGTCGCGGCGCGCACCACCCATGCAGGCGTCGAAACCGAATTCGGCGATGGTTTCCAGGAGCGTCACCGACTGATATGGATTGCGCGGCTTGCTCTCGTCCCTGATGACGATGCTGCCCCGCCTGATCGAGTCTTCAAGCGAACGAACTATCAGTCGCTCGCCAAGGTCAAGAGCCAGCTTGTCGCGACATTCGATGACCTCGGGGAAATTGTGTTCGGTATCGATGTGCACCAGAGGGAAAGGAAATTTCGCCGGACGGAACGCCTTCTCTGCAAGGCGCAACATGACAATCGAATCCTTTCCGCCAGAAAAGAGCAGCGCCGGATTTTTACATTCGGCAGCGACTTCACGCATGATGTGGATGGACTCGCTTTCCAGCGCATCCAGATGAGTGAAGCCGTGTTTTCTCAGATCAACGTTTTCCATCAGTCTCATGACTTTTTCCTCAAACTGCATCGATGAATTCAAAGGCTTACCTGCTCACATGCAGGCCGCATTCCTTGCTTTCCGGGCTTTCCCACCACCATCTGCCCGCCCGAATATCTTCATTTCCTGCGGTCGCGCGCGTGCACGGTGCGCAGCCGATGCTGGGATAGGAACGGTCATGCAGACTGTTGTAGGGGACGTCGTTCGAATGGATATAATCCCACACCTCATCATGGCTCCAGTCTAGCAGCGGGTTGTATTTCTGCAGGCCGTTGTCCGCATCGAAAACCGACACCTGCAAATTGCTGCGCGAGACTGCCTGTTCGCGTCGCATCCCCGTCACCCACGCCCCTTTTCCCTGCAAGGCACGGCGCAGCGGTTCGACCTTTCTGATATGGCAGCAGGCCTTGCGGCTTTCCACGCTATCGTAGAAACCGTTGACGCCATGCAATGCGGCAAACGGCTCAATTTTCTGCGCATCCGGGAAATAGAGCTGCAACGGTATCGCGTAACGCGCGCGCACCTGTTGCATAAGCTCGTAGGTTTCCTGCGGCAGACGTCCGGTATCAAGGCTGAACATCGCAATTCCCGGGAAATGCTTCGCGATAAGATCGGTCAGCACCATGTCTTCCGCACCCAGGCTGTTGGAAAACACGACTGGCGAATGAGCGACAACCGCTTCATTCAGGACTATCAACACCTGCTCAATCTTTTGTTCAAAATTCATGCTGCCACTCCTTCCGGTAATGATCCAACGAGGTCGAGCCGTTCATCCTGCGCCATGCAGAATTCAGCCACCTTGATCGTCCACGCATCCACTGCCTGATTGACAGGCGCCAGCGATTCCTCGCCTGGATCGGTCAGTCTGGATAGATCGGCTGCCAGCCGCGCAAGCTCTTCTGCAATTTCCTCAAGCCCATCATGCTTCAGGAGCTGTGATGCCAATTGGCTCTGATTATCCTGACGGACCCCGCCAAGCAGCTGCATCAGCCCCCCACCCAGCAGACGCAGGATCGATTCGCTGCATTGCGCCGCTTCGGCATATTTTCGCTGGAACATCAAGGCGCGCCTGTATTCGCGCTCGTGCGCCGTTTCAAAAAAATTCGCGCCGATCTGCACCTGTGATGCGCCCGCACATTCACCGCCGCCGAAATTGAGCACGCGAAAATCGATAGTCGTTCCATGATCGCGCTTCAATTTCGCCACATCCTCTTCCCTGACCTCGGTGATATCTGCGAGCAGGCTATTGAAAAATCCGCTTTCCTGCCTGCGCGCCCAATCGAAGAAAACTGCCTCACCGCTATCAACGTAAGCCTGTTGCACGCGCGATATGGCATCCTCCACCCTCACCGCCGGCACGGATGGCCCCTTTATGCCCAACTTGCCGCCGCTCGCACCGCTGCCTGCAAAATAAGTCTGGTAGTGCGGCACAAGCTGACCATGCAGGCGCCGGCCTTCGCCATAGATGCCGATATCTCCGGTCTCAGGCTGCGCGCAGCCATTCTGGCAGCCAGATACACGGATGCTCAGATCCCTGATGCCCCCCGAAAGCTTGGGTGCGACAATCGTGCTCGATGTGATGCCCAAGCGGCATGTCGAGCTGCCAGGGCAGGCCACCACATTGTCACCGGCATGCGGCTCATTCAATCCGAGTGCCGCCAGATCTGCCTTCAGCGTTGCAAGCACCGCCTGCGGAATTCCCGTGATCAGCAGGTTCTGGTCTTGCGTGGTATGCATCTCCTGCAATCCGTGCCTGCGCAACAAGGATCCGATACCGCGCAGTTGAATCACATTCAGTTCGCCAAGAGGTACGCTGACAGGCAGCGCGAACAGCCCCTCCTGATGTTGCGCGAACAGCTTTCGTGGCGCACCCGCACCGGGGATCTCCATGCCGGTCTGCGCGCGCCACATCCCTTTTGGCAAGGCTCGGCCCGCCAATGCCTGCCTGGTGCGGCTAAACTCCTCACGATATTTCTCGCGAAAACCTTCCACGCCGAAACGATCGACGAGAAACTTGATGCGTGACTTCGCTCGCTTGGTCCTGTCGGAATATCTGTTGTGCAGCGCGATCAGCGCCTCGAGCGAAAACAGCAATTGATCCTCGGGTATCCACTCTTCCACGATGATCGCCTCGCGCGGCTTGTGCCCCAGGCCTCCTGCAGCCTTCACAATGAAGCCATTCCTGCCATTCCGATTGCTGGCAATCACCCCCGCATCGTGTAACAGCGACTGTGCGCAATCCGCTTCGCAGCCTGAAAAGCTGATCTTGAATTTGCGCGGCATCTGCTGCGTCAGCGGGTTGCGCAGGAAATGCTCCACTGCGCCATCAAGATACGTCCCCACATCCACATGCTCGCGCGGGCATACACCGGCAAGCGAGCAGGCCGTCATGTTGCGTATCGTATTGCTGCATGCCTCGCGCGTCGTGAGCCCCTCCTTAGCCAGCCTTCGCATCGCAGCCGGCGTATTCTTCAGCGGCACATAGTGAATTTGTATTGACTGCCTCGTCGTAATGTTGGCCGCATCCTTCTGCGAGAATCGCTCCACGACATCCCCGATTGCGTCGATCTGGCTAGGCGACAGCCTTCCCCCAGGAATCTTGATGCGCAGCATGTTCACGCCTTCCTGACGCTGGCCATAAACACCCAATTGCAGACGCATCGCCGTGAACTTTTCCTGATCCATGCCGCCGGCAATGAATGACTCCATGGCGCGTTCGTAGGCATCGATCTCCTCGACGCTGGACAGATTTCTAATTTTTTGATTTTTCATTTTGACACCCTCGATGATTTTCAAACCAGAAGCATGCGCCCGCCCACAAACACCAATATGGTTGCAAGCACGGACCGCAGGATCTTTTCCGGGATTCTTGAACCCATCCTGCTTCCCAGAAGGATGCCGGGGATCGAACCTAACAACAGGCTTCCCAGAATTCCATAATCGACATTTCCCATCGAGGCATGACCCAACCCGGCAACAAGCGTAAGAGGGACTGCATGGGCTATGTCTGTGCCCACGACCTTCGGAATTTCTATGCGTGGGTAGAGGAGCAGAAGCAGAACTATCCCGACCGCACCCGCCCCGACCGAGGACAGCGTTACAAGAATGCCCAACGCTCCTCCTAAAAGCATCGTCAGGACCGCGCGCCTCCCACCGCGCATTTCAATGCTCGCGAATTCCTTCCTGTCTCTGGCTTTGAGCAGCGATCCAGCAAGCACAGACAGCGCAGAGAGAATCAGACCGATGCCCAATGCAGTCGAAGTCACCAACGCAAGGTGATGGCCATCTGACACGTGCAGTCTCAGGAAAAGCAATGCAGCGATTGTTGCCGGAAGGCTGCCCAGCGAAAGCAACCCCACAACCCGCCACTCAACCGTCCCTTGAAGTCCATGCACCACGCTTCCCGAAAACTTCGTCAGCGATGCATACAAAAGATCCGTTCCGACTGCCATTGCAGGGGGAACCCCAAAAGCGAGAATAAGCAGAGGCGTCATCAGCGCCCCGCCGCCAACGCCTACCGCTCCTACGACCAGCCCAGCAAAAAATCCCGACAAAGTAAAAAACCATTCCATGACTCACCTCCTGATTTGCAGGCATGATAGCGGGATGGCTTATTTCTATTAAATAATATATTATTAGTTATACATAACAATTTATTATTAAGGAAGGCGCATGAATCTCCAGCAACTGCGCTATTTGCTTGAGGTTTCAAGACAGAAACTGAATATTTCAGATGCCGCCAACGCACTCTTTACATCTCAGCCCGGGGTGAGCAAGCAAATCAAAT
Source organism: Pseudomonadota bacterium (assembly GCA_021782365.1). Lineage (GTDB taxonomy): Bacteria > Pseudomonadota > Gammaproteobacteria > Burkholderiales > Gallionellaceae > Gallionella. The sequence goes on along the minus strand of JAJXVB010000012.1, from coordinate 37,856 downwards.
TGCTGGAAGAGGAGCTCGGCATTGAAATTTTCATCCGCAAGGGAAAACGGATTACCGGAATCACAAAACCCGGCAGGGAAATTCTTTCGATAGCCGAAAGAATACTCAATGACACAGAAAACCTGAGACAGGTCGGAAAGGAATTTTCAGGAAAGGATAACGGCTCCCTGACCATAGCCACGACTCACACACAAGCTCGCTATGCATTGCCAGAAGTCATCAAGAAATTTGTCGCATCCTACCCGAATGTCAAACTGGCTTTGCGTCAGGGAAGCCCATCGCAGATTGCGGAACAGGTCATATCCGGAGAAGCGGATATTGCGATCGCAACAGAAAACATATCGCAGCACGATGAGCTTGCCACGCTCGATTGCTATGAATGGAATCACTGCCTGGTTACTCCGCCCAACCATCCCTTGCTCAAGGAAAAGAAAGTATCCTTGGAAAAAATTGCCGAGTATCCGATCATCACCTATGATTTCGCCTTTACCGGCAGAGGAAAGATCAATACCGCGTTCCAGGCCGCCAACTTGAACCCTAACGTCGTATTGACCGCCATAGATGCAGACGTTATCAAGACCTATGTTGAGCTCGAACTTGGCGTGGGGATTCTTGCGCGGATGGCATTCAATCCCAAGCGCGACAGAAACTTGCGCGCCCTGGATCTGAGTCATCTGTTCCAGCCAAGCACCACGCGCGTAGCATTTCGGAAGAATGAATACCTGAGAGGTTACGTTTACGATTTCTTCGAAATGTTTGCTCCGCATCTTACTCGCGAGCAAATATTCAAGGAAACGCTGAACAAATCACTCTCCGAGTCTTCCTGATTGTCCCATCGGGCATTTCCAGACAGGGTTCAATTCGAGCATTTCAACGCCACCAGACATTAAGCGCATCCCTTACCAAGAAAATAGCAAAGCCAACACCATGAAAAAGAATTTTCCCGTCACGCAAATCGAGAAACCGTTCCCTCACGGCCTGCGCATCGTTACGACAACCGATCTCAAGGGAATCATCACCTACGCGAACGACGCCTTTGTCGAAATGAGCGGTTTTTCGAGAGAAGAGCTGGTCGGGAAGAATCATAACGTGGTTCGCCATCCCGATATGCCCCCTCAGGCATTTAAATGGCTTTGGGATACGCTGAAAGAAGGCATGCCCTGGCGGGGAATCGTCAAGAACCGCTGCAAGAACGGCGACCATTACTGGGTCAAGGCGCTCGTCTCCCCTGTCGTTGAAGGCGGCAAGGTAACAGGCTACATGTCAGTCAGGAATGCCCCCTCCAGAGCCGAGATCGAAGCTGCGGATGCGCTCTACAGACAGCTCAACGAATCAGGGGCCGAGATCGGGTCGAAATTCGACCGATTCAGGTTCAGGAATCTTTCCCTTAGGCTCAAGGTGCAGTTGATTCTTCAGCCCATCCTGTTCGTGATCATGACTGGCGCCACTTACACCCTCTACGAAAAGATGAAGGGCAACATGATTGCCGGCGCTCAGCAGCGAGGAGAGGCGACCGCCATGCAGGTGATCGACAACGCGAACATGCTGATGGTCACCGGCATGATATCGGATCCGGCCAATCGCAAACTCATGATCAGAAAAATCATCGAGGGGCAGAGGCTGACCTCCTTGAGGCTCGAGCGGACAGAGCAGGTCGTCAGACAGTTCGGGCCGGGGCTGCCGGAAGAGCATCTCGATGATCCTCTCGTGAAGCACACCATTGAAGAGTCCGTCGCCAAAGGCAAAGCCATCCCCAGTTTTACGTTAACCCACAATAACGGGAAATATCTCTTCAGGGTGATCACGCCGTACATCGAATCTCACGACTTCCACGGCACGGACTGCCTGACCTGCCACCAGGTCGAAGTCGGCAGCTCCAACGGCGCATCCGACCTGACGATCGATCTGACGAAGGATTTCAAGTATCTGGACCAAATGATCATGATGCTGGTCGCAGGACAGATCGGCATCCAGCTCTTCATTTTCCTTGCCCTGAGGTTCGCCTTCAGAAGGTATGTCGAATCGCCGCTCAACGATGTCGAGAAGCAGTTCAAGGCGGTCATCGAAGGCGATCTGTCCACCGAGATCGATATTGCCGGCAGGGATGAGCCGGGACGGCTCAAATGCGAACTGCAGGTCATGCAATCCCACATCCAGGTTATGCTTGACGAGATGGGGCTTGCCGCATTGACCATCGTAGAACGCAGCGCAGAACTTGATGCCAGAGTGGACCAGGTCACCGAACAGTCCAAACTGCAGCAGGATCATGTGCAGCAGATCGCAAGCACCATGGAGGAATTCAGCCAGTCGGTCTCGGAAGTGGCCCATGAGGCCACCTCATCGGCTTCCGCCTCCCTCGATTCGCAGAAAGTCATCGAACAGAACAATGTGCGTATGGAAATGAGCATCGAATCGACAGCGCGGGTCGTGCAGGCCGTTCAGGGTTCCAGCAGGACCATAGGCGAACTCAAGGAGGCAATCCAGCAAATCGGAGAAATCACACTGGTTATCAAGGGTATCGCCGATCAGACCAATCTGCTTGCGCTGAATGCGGCGATCGAGGCGGCAAGGGCGGGAGAACAGGGACGGGGCTTCGCCGTGGTTGCCGACGAAGTGAGGAAGCTCGCAGAGCGCACGACATCGAGCACGGTCGACATCACCAGCAAGGTCTCGGGGATTCATGCCACCACCCAGGAAGTCGTGGCATCCATGGACAACGCGGTCAGGGAGGTCGAGCAGGGTATCGTCCTCGCCCGTGAAAACGGTGAAAGCCTCAGAGAAATCATGGAGACCAGCCGCCAGCTGACGCAAAAGGCGCTGCATATCGCCGATGCATCGAAAGAGCAGTCCATGGCAAGCGAAGACGTTGCAAGGAGTCTGCAGCGCATTTCAGAACTCGTCGACAGCAACGCAAATGCAACCCAGGAAGCGAAACATGCATCCGAGGAACTTTCAAGCAATGCCCGAGAATTGCTCGAGATGGTGAAACATTTCGACACACACTGATCGCTGAATCTCTATTGGATTCATTGATGCCAACAGGCTTATGCAACTGAGTTCTGCATGGTTTCAGCCTGTAGTCATCCTCGCTTCTGCCTATCGTTTCCGGCAAGATCGGCATGCATCATCCGATGAAGGACAAGACAACGTGATCAATCCCGGCATGCGAGAAGCTCGAGACCTCGCGCATGCCCATCTTCCTGTGCGCCCTGAGCGAAGGCTCGTTGTCTCTGCGGATGAAAAGGATGCCTTCGCGCCCGGGATGCAGGCGCCTCAGCATCTCAAACATGGACTGCGCGATACCCTTGCCGCGTTCGCTCTTTGCAACGCATACCGGTCCATAGACGTAGGCATCTTCCGAACGATCAGGATACGCAGCGAGCATCCCCTGCAGGATGGGCACATCAGAACACACTGTGCTGCACAACAGGAATCCGACCACCTCGCCTTCCTTTCTGGCAACAATCTGCGGCATCTCCTCCATCATCGCCAGCAGGCCAGATCGAGGGAAAAAGGCGGAAAGGCTTCCGCCGCTCGATAACTGGTTCTCGCCTTGCAGAGCAAGGATGCCGTCAAGGTCATGCCCGGATGCGATGCCTATCTCCATGTTCACTTCAGCGTTGCCATGTCGATCACGAAGCGGTATTTAACATCGCTTTTTAGCATCCGCTCATATGCGGTATTGATGTAGTCCATCGGTATGGTTTCGATGTCCGAGACGATGTTGTGTTTCGCGCAAAAATCTAGCATCTCCTGCGTCTCGCGTATCCCGCCGATCAGCGATCCCGCAAGCTGCCTTCTCCTGAGTATGAGGTTGAATACGCCTGGAGAAGGATGGGGTTCTGCGGGCGCGCCGACCAGCGTCATCGTGCCGTCCCGCTTCAGAAGGTTGAGGTAAGCGTCGAGATCGTGAGGCGCTGCGACCGTGTTCAGGATGAAGTCGAGCTGATTGAGATGCCTTGCCATCTCGGCAGGATTTTTCGAGATGCACACTTCATGCGCACCCAGGCGCTTGCCGTCCTCCACCTTTGATTGCGATGTGGTGAACAGCGTGACATGCGCGCCCATCGCAGCCGCGATCTTCACTCCCATGTGACCGAGTCCGCCAAGCCCCACTATGCCCACTCGCCTTCCCGGACCCGCATTCCAATGGCGCAGCGGAGAGTAGGTCGTGATTCCTGCGCAAAGAAGCGGGGCAACGCTTGCAAGGTCCTTCTCGTCGTGGGTGATCCTGAGGACGAAGGATTCCTTCACAACCACCCTTTGCGAATACCCGCCAAAGGTGTTTTCACCGCCGAACATCGGTCCGTTGTAGGTTCCGGTAAATCCGTTCTCGCAATACTGCTCCTCTCCCTCGCCGCACGAAGCGCAATGCCCGCAGCTGTCAACCATGCACCCGACGCCCGCCAGGTCTCCGACCTTGAATTTCGTGACTGCGCTACCCACCGCCTTCACCCTTCCCACGATCTCGTGTCCCGGAACGGACGGGTAGATCGTGTTCTTCCATTCATTTCTCGCAGTGTGCAAGTCCGAATGGCATACGCCGCAGTAAAGGATCTCGATATCGACGTCCTCGGGTCCTGGATCACGCCTCCTGATCTCGTAGGGTCCCAGTTTGCTTTTTTCATCCATCGCTGCATAGGCTTTCGAATTGATCATCTTGATTCTCCTCTTTTCGATTCGGTTTGAAATTGGAACGCTCACAGACAACATGCGTAAATTTGACGGATCCATACCGGTCGGTATATATTATATATATGAAATCGAAACAAGCCGATCAGTCTCGCAACACCCTGCTGCAGGCGGCCTTCTGCGAGATACACCGCAAGGGTTATCAGGCAGCGAGCATCGCGAACATCCTTCAGGACACGGGACTTACGAAGGGCGCTCTTTACCATCATTTCCCGACCAAGCAGTCCCTTGGCCTTGCGGTGGTTAAGGAAGTCATAGGCGAGAATCTCGCAAAGCTGCTTTGCGATCCGATAAGGCAGAGCGAAGATCCTGTCGAAGCGCTGCTCTACCTGATCAGCCATATCGACAGGAAGGTCGCGCCCGATTTCGTGATGCTTGGCTGCCCATTGAACAACCTGATGCAGGAGATGAGCGCGTTGGACCCAGAGTTCAAGGCCAGCCTTAACGGGATACTCAAGCGCTGGCGCGACACGGTGGAATGGGCGCTCATCACCGGGCAGAAGAGAGGCGATATACGTTCCGATGTGGACGCAAAATCTGCCGCGCTTTTCATCGTCTCGGCATGGGAGGGCTGCATCGGCATCGCGAAGAACATGCAGTCAAACAGCGCGTTCAAGTCCTGCATGAAACAGCTTCACAGTTATGTGATGAGTCTGTGTGTGAAGTAGCAGTTTGGACAGGCCACAAGGCCTTTTTTTATCAACGATAAAATACCGCATGGTCGGTATGTTAAAGGAGAGCATCATGCCATTGATTGCAACCGCATCCCCTGAAAGCGCAACAGGAAAAGTCGCCGAAACATATGCGAACATCACATCGACGATAGGCTTCGTGCCGAACGCGATGAAGATATACAGCAGCAGCCCCGCGCTGCTTGAAAACATATGGAGCCAGATTTCCTTCTACATGAAGCATCCCACATTGAGCTTTCCCCTGCTCGCCGCGATAAGGATGCTGGTATCAAGCAAGCAGGAGTGCGAGTATTGCGTGGGCTTCAACCAGGCCATGCTGATCAACCATGCAGGGTGGACTCAGGAGCAGGTTTCGGCAGCGATGAAGGATCCCGCCAGCACACCCTTTCCCGAAAAGGACAAGGCGCTTTTGCTCTACGTTCTCGATGCGCTCATCGCGCCGAAGAAGCTGGAAAGGAGCCGCATCGACGCGCTTCATGAACTTGGTTGGTCGGATTCAGAGATACTTGAAGCGGTCCACCACGCCGCGCAGAACGTCGCAGAGGACATGGTGTTCAACACGTTCAGGATAGAAAGGGACTACTGAGCGGCTTGCGCTATTTATTCAGCAGCTTTTCAAATTCGGATGCAGAGACAGGCCTTGAATACAAAAAGCCCTGCACATAGTCGCATCCGAATGAAAGGAGCAGGTCTCGCTGCACTTCGGTCTCGACGCCCTCGGCGATCGTCCTGATTCCAAGCTTGTGCGTCATCACGATGATGGCCTCAACCAGCGCCTTGTCGCACTCGTCCTCGGTCAGGTTCTGCACGAAGGAGCGGTCTATCTTCAGATAGTCGATGTCGAACAGCTTCAGATAAGAGAGCGCGGAATAGCCGGTCCCGAAGTCGTCTATCGACACCTCTATCCCGTTGTTGCGGCACTCCAGGAGCCTTCTCTGCACCTGCCCTGACTCCCTGATCAGCAGGCCTTCCGTGATCTCCATCGTGATGGCGTTCCCCGGCAATCCTGCCGATGCAAGCATCTCTGGCCATTTGAAATCATCCCTATCGAATTCGACAGGCGACCTGTTCACGCTCACCTGCACCTCGCGCCCAAGCCTGCGCCATTCCGCTACCGCAGCGATGGACTGGGAAAGCACCCAGTTGCCAAGCTCATGAATGATGCCGAACTCCTCTGCCAGAGGTATGAATTGCGCCGGGCTCACCTGACCACGCCTGGGATGGTTCCACCTCAGCAGCGCCTCCGCCTTTTCTATCTTCCCGTTTGAGAGCGCAACGATGGGCTGGTAATGAACCTCGAATTCGCCGCGGCTTAGCGCATACCTGAGATCGTTCTTGAGCTCGAGCTTTTCTCGCGCCATCTGCTGCATCAGGGGCGTGAAGTAACTGAAGCGGTTGCGGCCCGCATCCTTTGCCGCATACATCGCCTGATCCGCATGCTTCAGAAGATCCTCGATGCTCTCTGCATCCTGCGGATAAACCGCGATGCCGACGCTGCAGGAAATATGCCCGACAGCCCCTTCGCCCAGGTCGAACGGTTTTTCCATCTCCTGCAATACGCTCTGCACAACCCTGTCTATGCAGAGATCATCGCCGTATTCCGGCAGGATGATCGTGAACTCGTCTCCGCCCAGACGCGCAAAGGTGTCGGCCTCCCGCACATGCTTCCTGATGCGGCGCGCCGCCTCTACGAGCAGGGCGTCACCCTTGTTGTGCCCCAGCGTATCGTTCACCTCCTTGAACTGGTCAAGGTCGATGAATAAAAGGGCAAGAGAAGATCCCTTGCGCGAAACGCGTTTCATGTCCTGTTCAAGCCGGTTGCGGAATAGCTGCCGGTTTGGAAGCCCGGTCAGCTGATCATAATAGGCGAGCTGCTGTATCTTGCTCTCGGATATCTTGCGCTCCGTGATGTCGATCATCGAGCCGACATAATTCGTGATGCGCCCGTCGGCATCCTTGACCGCAGTGATGCTCAATTGTTCAGGATAAATCTCGCCGCTTTTCTTTCTGTTCCAGACTTCGCCTGACCAGTGCCCGGTATCCTTGATGCACTTCCACATCTCCTTATAGAAACCCGCCTGCTGCCTGCCGGACTTCAGCAGCTTCGGGTTTTTCCCTATGACTTCCTCTGCCGCGTAACCCGTGATGCGCGTGAATGCGCTGTTCACCTTCAACAGATTGGCATCGGTATCCGTGATCATCATGCCGTCCAGCGACTCGAAGGCAGTGGCGGATACTCGCAAATCCCGCTCGTGCTCAAGTCTTTTGGTTATGTCACGCACATAGGCACAGTTGTATTCGTCCTCTCCGAACTTGATGTAGTTCGCATTGATCTCGACCGGCATGATTCTTCCATCCCTGGTGCGATGCCTGGACTCGAAGATCTGCGAGCCTGCCTGTTTGAGCTCTTCCCAATGCCCGGGCCACAGTTCTGCCGGATAGTCTGGATCGAAATCCGTGATCCGCATCGACAAGAGTTCGTCCTTTGAGTAACCCAGGCTTCGGCTGAATGCATCGTTCACGTAGACGAGCCTGCCTTCGCTGTCAGACCAGGACACTCCGTCGCCCAAATGGTCGGACACGAACTTCATGATCTCCATCTGGCGCTGCAATCGCTTGCCCTCGGTGATGTCCTCGACGACAGACCAGATGTAGTCCTTGCCATCGCCGCCTCGAATCAGCACGCCATTGAGGCGCAATGAAATGCGCCTTCCATCCTTGCGCAAATATTCCTTCTCGCAGGGGCCGTAATACCCCCTGGATTTCAGCGATTCGATCTGATCCATTTCCTCATCTTCCTTCGGGATCAGATTCCGGTATTCGAGCCTGTTTAGCTCATCGCGCGTGTAGCCGCTGAGAGTCCGGAAAGCCTCGTTGAATTCGACATACCTGCCCTGCATGTCGGTCAGCACGATGCCCAGATGCTTGAAGTTGTAGAGCCCGTCGAGCTTGGCCAGGCTCTCCCGCAAACCGGCCTCGGCCATGAACAGCGGCGTGACGTCATAAAGCCAGCTCAGAACCGCCTCTTCACCCTGGTAATTGATCGGCATGTAGGATGCCAATGCCCAGACATCGTCGCCTCCGGGAATGCTCAGCCTCACCTTCTTGTCCATGATGGATTTGCCGGATGCAAGCCCGGCCAGCACATCTTCGCAATCCGCATCGCTTGCGTAATACTGTTTCGGGTTCTGGCCTATGGGATTCCTGTTCCCGATCAGATCGCAATATCGCGCATTGCAGAACCTCACCTCGCGGCCCTTTTTCGTCGCAATGTAAACTGACACCGGGCTCAGGTTGAGAACTTCCAGCAAGCGATTCTCGCTTTCCAGCAGCCTCTCCTCGGCCAGCCTTTGATCGGTGATGTCGATGCCGACCGTGATCAGCGAATGCCTGCCTTCATGCTCATCGGCCATCAATGTGTTGGACCACCTGATCAGCCGCTTCTCGCCATTCGCATTGAGCCAATGATTTTCGAAACTGGCAACAGGGTTGCCGGTAATCGCTGCAGCGAAGACTTCCTCCACCCTGCCCCGCTCTTCCGGCAGGAGGAAGTTTCTTCAGAAAAACGGCTTGTTCCTGACCTGTTCGAAACTGTATCCCGAGAAATGCTCTGCAGTCTTGTTGAACCTGACTATCGACCCCTTCCTGTCGATCACCAGGATGATGGGGCCTGCAAGCTCGAGGATGGAATTGCTGAAGTTGCGCTCCTGCTCGAGGGATTCCTCAAGGTTCTTTCTTCTGCCGATATCCCTGGATGAGTTGAACAATACATGCCTTCCCTCCATTTCGACGGGATAGCCCGAAATCTCTGCGGCAAAAATCGTTCCGTCCTTGCGGCGATGTCTGGTCTCGAACTGGGAACGCACCCTGCTTTCAAGCTGCTTTTTCAAGGCAGACCTGATCTCTTCAGGATCGGTAAAGAAGGCATCCCATTGCGCCACATTCATGCCCATCATCTCTTCACGCTCATAGCCCAGCATCCTGCAAAACGAGTCGCTGACCTCTATGATGTTTCCTTCATGGTCCAGGATGTGTATGCCATCGCTTGCGTTGCGCAGCAGGGTGAGATACCTGTCGTCCACAAACTGCTTCAACGAGAATTCTGGTGCGAGGGGATCAGCCCTCTTGGCGAGGCCTGAAGAGTTGGATGTCATGATTGGGAAAACCCTGTTCAATTAGGGTCATTATATCGGCTTATGCACCTTCGATAAAGCGGCAACCTTGGATGTTCGCTGCAAAACGGTTGATATTCGGGCCATCACGTGATTAAATGCGCGCCTCGTGGGCGGTTAGCTCAGCGGTAGAGCACTGCCTTCACACGGCAGGGGTCACAAGTTCGAACCTTGTACCGCCCACCATTTAATCGCAATCCTTCCCACAGCGGCTTGAGCCTATCCTGCGCCTTCTCGCCGCAGCGCGAAAACCATTCCCAACATCCGTAGGCAACAGGGCTTAAAGCCGTCCATCCGAATTCCGTTTAGGCATCGTCGCAGGGACTTTCGGCATTATGATTATTGTGCAATAATCATCCATCATGAAAGAGAACCCAAATTCCAGACGCGGCGGATACAGGGCTGGCGCCGGGAGAAAGCCCGGAACCGGGATATACAGCGAACCCACGAAGCCGATCCGGGTTCCCGAGAGCCAGATAGATACCGTGCTAGGCTATCTTTCGGCATACCGGAAGAAGAAAGATGTTTCAGCCCTGTCCATCGCGACCGACTCCCCCAGGCGCACGATCCCCGTCATGTCCCACAGGGTTCCGGCAGGCTTTCCCAGCCCCGCCGACGATTATGTGCAGGACAGGGTGGACCTCAACGAGCACCTGATCCTCCACAGGGAAGCGTCCTTCATTCTCAGGGTATCAGGCTGGTCCATGGTGGGCGCCGGAATCCATGACGGTGATGAGCTCATCGTAGACCGCGCGATCGAGCCCGCAGACGGCCATGTAGTGGTGGCAGTGATAAACGGGGAGCTTACGGTGAAGCGCCTCAGGAAAACAGGCAGGAAAATCAGACTCGCCGCCGAGAATCCGGACTATCCGGACATCGAATTTTCCGCGGGCGAAGAACTCGTCATCTGGGGCGTGGTGACGAGAGTCCTGCACAGGGTATGAAGATCGCGCTGGTCGATGTCAACAACTGCTACGTGAGCTGCGAGCGGGTTTTCAATCCTTCGCTCGAAGGAAAACCCGTCGTCGTGCTTTCGAACAACGACGGCTGCGTGGTGGCGAGGTCAAGTGAGGTGAAGGCGCTCGGCGTTCCGATGGGAGAACCCTGGTTCAGGCTGAAAATTCTCGCAAGAAAGCATGGCATCATCGCCTATTCTTCCAATTACGCGCTTTATGCCGACATGTCCAACAGGTTCATGTCCATCCTCTCCGCATTCAGCCCGAACATCGAGATCTATTCGATAGACGAATGCTTCCTGGACCTCTCAGGCTTCCAGAAAGACCTCACTGAACATGCGCAGGCGATCAGGCAGAAAGTGAAGCAATGGGTAGGCCTTCCCGTCTGCGTCGGAATAGGCTCGACCAAGACGCTTGCCAAGCTCGCAAACCATGTGGCGAAGAAGCGGCCCGAATGGAACGGGGTTTGCGACTTCACAGCCATGCCCGCCTCCCTTCAGGATAGACTGTTCTCCGAGATCGACGCCGGAGAAATCTGGGGAGTCGGCAGAAAATTCAAGGAAAGTCTCAATGCATTGGGAATCGGGACGGCCCTGGACCTCAGGAATGCCGATCCCGCCTGGATCATCAATCGGTTCAGCGTGACGCTCGGGCGCACGGTATCGGAATTGAACGGCATTCCCTGCATAGAGCTCGAGGAGGCGGCGGCGAACAAGCAACAGATCATGTCCAGCCGTTCCTTCGGCCAGCCGGTGCAGTCGTTCGATGAATTGAAAGAATCGGTGACGCTCCATGCGGCACGCGCTGCAGAGAAGCTGAGGCACCAGGGATCCATAGCAGGAGGAATCCAGGTCCATATCCGCACCAATCCCTTCAAGCCGGACGATCCGCAGTATTCGCAGGGCATCACCGTACCCATCATCGAACCCACCGACGACACCATGAGGCTCACGAAAGCCGCCCTTGCAGGATTGAAGAAGATCTACAGGCCGGGCCATGCCTATGCGAAAGCAGGCGTCATGCTGGTCGAGCTCTCGAAAAAGAATCAGCTGCCCATCGATCTCTTCGCCGATATGGAAACGGTCGAGCGACGTTCGAGGCTGATGAAGACCATGGACGCGATCAACCTGAGATACGGCAAAAACACCCTTGGGCCCGGCATCTCGGGGATGGCCGGGCGGCGATCGTGGTCGATGAAGCGCGGCAACAAGACGCCCGCCTACACGACAGACTGGAAAGAGCTTCCGGTCGCGAAGGCCTAGCGGCCTTTCAAAAATTTGCCGGCCGCCCGCTAATTTGATAGCCTAGCCTCAGCCAGGCAGAAGTGCAAAAAATGAAAAACCCGAATCAGTTCAATGCAGAAGGCAAGAGCACGCCGGATGCCGACCATACCAGCCTATCAGGCGAGGAGCAGCAGAGGCTTCTTGATCTTCAACAGGCGATACTGGAATCGGTCGCCGGCGGCATAGACCACAAGGAGGCGATCGCCCAGATATGCCGGCTAGGCGAAGGCCTGCTGCCGAATTCAGTCGCATCCGTGATGCTGCTGGACGAGAACCATGAGCTCCTGAACGTTTACGCAGCCCCCAGCATCCCTCCAGAAGGGATAGCCCAGCTAAACGGTCTGAAGCCCGGCCCTGGCGGCGGCTCTTGCGGAAACGTGATCTACACCCAGGAAGCCCAGTTCGTCAGCAACACCCATGAGGACGACCGCTGGTGCAACCTGCGCCAGTTAGCCTACAACTTCAACCTCTGTTCATGCTGGTCCGTCCCTATCTTTTCCGAGGACAAGAAGATCATAGGCACATTCGCGCTTTCGAGCTTCGAGCACCGCTCGCCCAGTCCATTTCACCGCAAGCTCCTCGAAATAGGCTCTTCCATCATCGGCATCGTGCTGGAGAGGAACCGGTCTGCGAAGTCCCTGACAGAGATATCCTCTGAACTCATCAAGGCCCGCACGCTGCTGCAGCAGATCATCGACACCACGCCCATCCGTGTCTTCTGGAAGGACAGGGAGAGCCGCTATCTCGGTTGCAACCCTGCCTTTGCCAGGGATGCAGGCAAGCGCGATCCTTCGGAGCTTTCCGGACGCGACGACTATGAGATGTGCTGGGCAGCTCGGGCTGAAGACTATCAGGCTGTCGACAGGCAGGTGATGGATTCGGGAGTGCCGCACCTCAATTACGAGGAGATGCAGACCACTCCGAATAACGAAACGATCTGGCTCAGGATCTCGAAGATGCCTCTGCGCGACAACGAGGGCAACGTTTTCGGCCTGCTCGGCGTCTATGACGACATCACGGAGCGCAAGCAGGCAGAGGAACTGCTGCGCGAGAGCGAGGCAAAATATCGCAGGCTGATCGAAAATTCCCCCGACACCCTGTACATCTTTTCGAGCAAGTCGGGCGGCATCTATTACAGCAAGCGCGTCGAGGAACTTCTGGGCTATCCTCTCGGCTACCTGCATGCAAACCCTTTCCTCTGGACCGAATCCATCCATCCCGACGACAGGGAAAACATCGCGAAAACCATAAAGAATACCGGGGCAGGAAAACAGTTTGCAATCGAATACCGCATGTGCGACTCGAAGGGTAACTGGAAATGGGTTTATGACCGGTCCATCCAGATGACAGAAAAGGGCGACGAGATCCTGATCGAGGGGCTGGTCACGGACATCACGGAGCGAAAGCGCAGTGAAGAACGCCTCAATCTCACCGCGCGCGTGTTCGCGAACACGCTGGACGGCATCCTGATCACCGACAATAGGCTCAACATCGTCGAGATCAACGACTCCTTCACGCGCATCACGGGCTACAGCCGGGAAGACGTCATCGGCAAGAAGCCCAGCATCATGGCGTCCGGGCAGCATGACAACGCATTTTACGCCCAGATGTGGGCGTCCATAGAAACCTACGGCCACTGGGTCGGTGAGATATGGGACCGCAAGAAGAGCGGAGAGGTGTATCCCGAGATGCTGACCATTTCCACCGTGAAGAATGAACAGGGCGAAGTGGTCAGCTATGTCGGCGTGTTTTCCGACATCACACACATCAAGCAGCATCAGAAGCAGCTCGAACAGGCCGCCCACTACGATGCGCTGACAGGAATTCCCAACCGCCTTCTGCTCGCCAAGCTGATGAAGCAGGCGCTGGCGCAAGCAAAGCGCAGCAACACGCTGATGGCTGTGTGCTATCTGGATCTGGACGGTTTCAAGCCGATCAACGACAGCTTCGGGCACGACATCGGGGACAGGATACTGATAGAGATCGCAAGGCGCATCGAGAAGGAGATACGCGAAAACGACACGGTCGCAAGGCTGGGCGGCGACGAGTTCGTGATCCTTCTTGTCGGGATGGAGCAGCCAGAGGAATGGTCTCGCAGCATAGAGCGACTGCTGGCGGCCATAGCCCATCCGATCGAGGCGGGAGGACGCCTTTTCAGCCTGAGCGCAAGCATAGGACTCACGCTCTATCCAGTGGACGACGAGGATGCGGATACCCTTCTGCGCCATGCAGACCAGGCCATGTACATCGCAAAACAGTCAGGCAAGAACCGCTATGTGCTATACGATTTCGAGTACGGCCGGCGCTTCCGCGCGCAGCAGATGATGCTGGAACAGATCGCCCACGGTCTGGCTCAAGACCAGTTCGAACTTTATTTCCAGCCCAAGGTGAACCTGCGCACAAGAAGGCTAGTCGGCGCAGAAGCGCTGATACGCTGGAATCATCCTGAACGGGGCCTGTTGCCCCCCGCTGAGTTCCTGGGCCCGCTGGAAGGAACGGATCTCGACATCAGGCTTGGCGAATGGGTGACAGACAAGGCGCTAGCCCAGCTCGATGAATGGAGGAAATCCGGGTTGAATCTCGAGCTCAGCATCAACATCTCGGCACACCACCTGCAGTCAGCCGACTTCGCAGCAAAGCTCAGGACTCAGCTGGACGCCCACCCCGACCTGCCGCCGCTCAGCCTGCAGATCGAGATACTCGAGACCGCAGCCCTTCAAGACGTGGAGAAAGTCACGGCAATCATCGAGGAATGCCGCGCTTTCGGCGTCGGCTTTGCGCTCGACGATTTCGGGACAGGCTATTCCTCTCTGACCTATCTCAGCAATCTTCCGATCAACACGATCAAGGTAGACCAGTCCTTTGTGCGCAACATGCTGAACGATGAAGGCGATCTTGCGATCGTTCAGGGCATCATCGCGCTCGCCAGGACATTCGGGCTCGAGATCGTGGCTGAAGGCATAGAGACTGCAAGGATCTACAGGAAGCTGCTGGACATGGGATGCGAGGTAGGCCAGGGCTATGGAATTGCGCGCCCCATGCCGGCCGACAAGTTTTCGAGCTTCGAGTTCGACGGGCCTAGCCCGGAAACGGACTGAGCCCGCCAAGATAAGGCAGCGTTTCTGGCGCCTAGAACTTGAAGACCGCTGCCAGGGTATAGGTGTTGATGTTGTAGTGGTCCTTGGATCCGGTCACGCCAGTGGCGCCCGATGTCTCCGCCCCATAACGGTCCCAGCCAAGGCGCAAGCCGAAGGCAGGAGTCACGTTGTACTGCCCTCCAAGCCCGTAGGTCACCGCAGTCCTTGTCGCTCCCGCGAGTGTGCTGGCAGGAACTACAGAGATGCTGGTGTTCACGTTGGCCAGCCCCAGCTTGCCATAAAGCGAAAAGCCATCGGACAGGGGCAGCGTGCCCACTGCATCGACGCCCCAGATATCCGCCTTGCCAGAACCCGCGACCGAACCCGCGAGATTCTGTCCCGTAAAGCTTCCGCCTTCCGTATAGAAGGCCTCCGCGCCCCAGTACTTGTTGAACTGGTACCCGCCAAGCAGGCCGTAGACCGTGTCCGTGGACTTGCTGAGCACCAGATTGGGCGGCGTGCTCGTGTTGGAACGGCCCGCCGTGATGCCCGCGTAGAATCCGCTGTCATCCGCAAGCGCAGCGCCGCTGATCAAGATGCCGCACAAGCCTATGGTCCGTGCGATGTTCCATTGGGTGGTTGAAGTTCGATCCGCTTTCATCACATCCTCCTTGCAATCGATGCGGCGCCGGAATGACGCCGAACCCGTGGAAGCGATGATATGAAAGGGGGAAATTCGGGTAAATATGCCGGTTTATCTAGGCATTCCGGCATAGTTTCCGGGACAGTTTGAAAAACGAACCGCATTCTTTCCGCCCGACTTGGCCTGATAGAGCAGGGAGTCCGCGGTTTTTACGGCATCCTCAAGGCTTGCGCGCGGGGAATTGCATGAGACGACGCCCAGGCTGAAGCCGACTGGCCAGCCGTTTCTCTCCATCTCCTGCGACAGGGCAAGCCTGAAGGTTTCGAACATGGATTTCGCACCCGCCTCGTCCGTTTCCGGAAGCAGGATCGCAAACTCGTCTTTGCCCATGCGCCCAGCCACGTCGGAGGCGCGCAGCGATGCGGCTATCTTTCTGCCAACGACGCGCAGCAGTTCATCGCCTACCTTCTGGCCGAATTTTTCTTTCACCTTCCCGAAATCGTCGACGTCCAGGCAGGCCAGCGTGATATTCCTGTTGTGCCTCGCGGAAACCCCGAAGAGCTTCTCCGCCTGTTCTGTGAAGCCCCGCACGTTGAGCAGCCCTGTCAGGTCGTCCGTCCTGGCCTGGCGCCTCTCGATTTCCAGATGCCTCTTCAGGTAATTGAGCAGTTCTTCTGTGATCAGGAAGAAACCCAGCCTCACCGCCGCGTTCCAGTATGGGGCGTAAGGATTCTCGTAATGATGCTGAAAGACCGGGACATCCATGGTCAGCCATATGGCGGCGGAAAGAATGCAGAAGAATATTCCGGTCAGACGTCCCGCGTACCAGGTCGATATCGCGATGGGGATCAGGAAGAAGGCCGCGACCGAGACCTCATATCCCAGAAGGATTTCCATCCTTGCGATCAGCGCGGTCAGAAACAGGCTGATGGCGACGATCATCGCATATGAGCGCGCCCCCAGGAATGAATTGATTTTGTCGAAGACCACTTTGTTGCCTTCTTTTCAAATGAATGCGGATTATAGCCTATCCTTGGGATGCTGCGTTCCCCTAGCTCAGCTCCTTCACGATGTGCTGCTGCCTTCGGCTGATCGCAAGCGGCTCGGGCACGCCCTCAAGCCTGACCATCCATCCCTCTTCTCCGCCACCCTTCTCGAAGCCCTCTATCCTGCTCCTGGCCACGAGACAGTTGCGGTGTATGCGCACGAAACGCCCGGCGAATTCCTTCTCCAGCGCGGTCAGGGATTCCTCTATCAAATATTCCTTCTCCGAGGTGCGCACCGTGATGTATTTGAGCTCCGCCCGCAGAAATATCACCTGCTCTATCGGCACCAGGTGTATCTTGCCCCTCTCGTGTATCGAGAGGTTGCGGCGAGGCTCCGGCAGAAGCTCGCGCAGCACCTCGTACTGCACAGGCACGGCGCTCCTCGCCCTGGTGAGCGCCTCGAAGAGACGCCCCAGACGCACCGGCTTCAGAAGATAATCTATCGCATGCAGCTCGAATGCCTTGATCGCATAGGCATCGTAGGCGGTGGTGAAGATGACCACCGGAGGATAGGGCAGCTTCTGCAGATGCCGGGCAAGCTCTATTCCGTCCATCTGCGGCATGCGTATGTCGAGCAGCACCACATCTGCAGGGCTTTCGATCAGCCCGTCGAGCGCTTCCTGGCCGTTCCCCGCCTCACCCACGACGACGAGCGGAAGCTGCGCGCTACAATCGTCCAGGAGCTCGTGCAGGCGGTTGCGCGCAGGCGGTTCATCGTCCACGATGAACACGCGCAAGGCCAGCTCTTTCAGGTTCTCTTCAGCCATTTTTCACGTAAGGCAATGATATCTCCACGCGATAAAAATCATCCCCGCTCTGGATATGATAGCTCGCCTCCGCGTCAAACAGCAAAGCCAGCCTCTCCCTTATGTTCTGCAGGGCGATCTTGTTCCCGTCGTGTTGCCTCGATTCCGCGTGTTTCGCGCATGGGTTGTGCACGGTGATTCTCAAGGTCCCTCCGTGCCTACGCAGCATGACATCTATGCAGCCTCCCTCCACCAGCGGCTCTATGCCGTGATAGACGGCATTCTCGAGCAGCGGCTGCAGCAAAAGCGCGGGAATATACGCATCCTCGGGCATTTCCCCGGTCTGCCAGTTCACGCACAGCCTCTCCCCCATGCGCAGCCTCTCGAGCTCGAGGTATTGCCTGCAGAGCTGCACTTCCCTTGAGAGCGGCACCAGGTCCTTCTCGTCCGCCATCGCGACCCTGAATAGATCCGCCATGTCCTCGAGCGCGGTCTCGGCCTTCGCGGGATTGGCTCGCAATATGCCGAGCACCGCGTTTATCGTGTTGTAGAGAAAGTGCGGCCTGATGCGGGCACGCAATACCTGAAGCTGCGCATCCTCGATGGCCCTCGAGAGCACCCTCGCCCTCAGGCGGAAATACATCAGAAGCAGGGTGCACATCGCCACACCTATGAAGAGGCTGCGCAAGAGATCGAAGTATGTGTCCGAAAGGTAGAGCCCGCGCCCTACGTAGCTGACGAGCAGGGTCACCGCGGCGACCAGCGCGTTCACCGCCCACACCCCGTTCCAGTAGCGCAGCCTTTCGAGAAGGGGCTGCCCCAGCCACAGCAGCAGAAGGCAGATCAGCATCACCGGGGCCAGCAGCGTTGCCCCTTCCATGATCTGCGGCAGCATGTCCCGCCATCCCGTAGCCTCGAGTATCGCGCCCAGCAACACCATCGCATTGCCAAGCAGCAGGATGCGCAGCATCACGCCCAGATTGCGGAAGTTCGGCAACGCGTCGTATGACGAATTTTGCTTTATACTGCGCGCTTCTTTCATGGTGGCAGGCATTAACCCAACGGATTCATAAAGATGGCACAAGATAATAACACGTGGTCGGGGCGATTCTCGGAACCTGTCGCAGAACTGGTCAAACGCTACACGGCCTCTGTCGATTTCGACCGCAGGCTCGCACCCTACGACATACAGGGCTCCCTCGCCCACGCAGAGATGCTGACGGAATGCAAAATCATCTCACCTGATGACCTCAAAGACATCAGGCGCGGACTCGCGCAGATAGAGTCCGAGATCGCATCCGGCGATTTCGAATGGTCGCTGGACCTGGAAGACGTGCACCTCAACATAGAGAAGCGCCTGACCGCTCTCGTGGGCGACGCCGGAAAGCGCCTTCATACCGGACGCTCGCGCAACGACCAGGTCGCGACCGACGTCAGGCTATATCTCAGATCCGCGATAGACGACCTGCTGGTTCTGATCAAGTCTCTGCAGAACGCGCTCCTGGATCTCGCGGAGAAGCACACCCACACCATCATGCCGGGCTTCACCCATTTGCAGGTCGCCCAGCCGATCAGCTTCGCGCATCACCTGATGGCCTATCACGAGATGATGGCCCGCGACTCCGAGCGCCTGAAGGATGCGCGCCGCCGCGTGAACCGCCTGCCCCTGGGCTCCGCAGCGCTTGCGGGAACCAGCTACCCGATAGACCGCAGGATGGTCGCAAACACCCTCGGTTTCGAAGGCCTCTGCGAGAACTCTTTGGACGCCGTTTCCGACCGCGATTTCGCGATCGAATTCACCGCCTGCGCAGCACTCATCATGACCCATCTCTCGCGCTTCTCGGAGGAGCTGATACTCTGGATGAGTCCGATGGTGGGCTTCATCGACATCGCCGACCGTTTCTGCACGGGCTCCAGCATCATGCCCCAGAAGAAGAACCCTGACGTGCCTGAGCTCGTGCGCGGCAAGACAGGGCGGATTCACGGCCATCTGGTTTCCCTGCTCACGCTGATGAAGGGCCAGCCCCTGGCCTACAACAAGGACAACCAGGAGGACAAGGAGCCGCTTTTCGACACGGTGGATACGCTGACCCAGACGCTGCGCATCTATGCGGACATGATTCCGGGCATCAAGGTCAAACCCGATGCGATGCGGCGCGCAGCGCTTCAGGGCTATGCCACGGCGACCGATCTTGCCGACTATCTCGTCAAGAAGGGGCTGCCCTTCCGCGATGCGCACGAGGCGGTCGCGCTTGCGGTGCGCCATGCCGAACAGAAGGGATGCGACCTTTCAGAAATCGGGCTTTCCGAACTCAGGGAGTTTTCATCCTTGATAGCGGAAGATGTGTACGGTGTTCTGACGCTCGAAGGCTCATTGGCTTCCCGCAACCACATAGGCGGAACGGCGCCCGAGCAGGTGGCGGCCGCGATCGCAAGGGCCAGGCGCACATAAAAAAATGGCGGCCTGCTGGCCGCCTGAAAAGGAGGAGAGTATAGAAAATCGGACGGTGCGATTTCCTGCACTCGGCCTAACTATATTCCCTCTTTTTCACTTTTCAAATATGCAAATGTATCTAGGCAATCAGGCCTATGAGGCCAGGTCGCCTAGAAGCCTCTTGAGTTCTCCGCTCTGGTACATCTCCGTCAGGATGTCCGAACCGCCTATGAACTCGCCCCTGACATAGCACTGCGGAAGGGTCGGCCAGCTGGCGTATTCGACGAGCGCCGGAACCAGCGCCGGATCCTCGAACACGTTGACCGCCAGCATGTCCTTGACACCCAGCGCATTCATGATGCGCACCACGTTGGCCGAGAAGCCGCATTGAGGAAACTTGGCCGTTCCCTTGATGAAGAGGACCACCGGATGGCTTAGGACCTGTTGATGTATGCGTTCCTGTATGTCTGTGCTCATGATCATTACCCGAATTAAATTGTCAGGTATTATTGCAGAATAGTTTCATGACCGTCAAGCGCGACCCATGCTCACCCGCTCTATGCCCGAAATGTCCTTGCTCGACGAGACTTCCCTGAATCCCGCCTCCATAAGCAATGCACGCACGCCTTCAGCCTGATCGTACCCGTGCTCGAGCATCAGCCAGCCTCCCGGATTGAGATGTGCCCTTGCTCCCGCGACGATGCGCCTAATGTCGTCCAGCCCGTCGCATCCCGACACAAGCGCGCTCGAAGGCTCGAAACTGATATCCTTCAGATGGGGGTCTTCCATTTCGACATAGGGAGGGTTGGAGGCGATGATGTCGAAGCGCTCGCCGCTTAAAGCCGAGAACCAGTCGCTCTTCAGAAAGCGCACATTGTCCGCTGCGAGCCTCATTGCGTTTGCGATCGCCACATCGAGCGCTGCCTGCGATGCATCGATCGCGACCACCCTGAGGTCTTTTCTCGCCAGCGCGATAGAGATCGCGATCGCGCCGCTTCCCGTTCCCATGTCCAGGATGGATGAATGCTCTCTTGCATGCTTCATGACCAGCTCGACCAGAAGCTCGGTGTCGGGCCTCGGGATCAGCGTGTCTTTCGTGACCCTGAAGACATGACCGAAGAATTCGCGCTCTCCCAGAAGATATGCGACAGGCTCGCCATTTAGCCGGCGTTTCATCAATTCCATATGGCGCTGCAATTCATCCATGTCGAGTTCGCGCTCGGGATAGGTCATGAGATAGGATCGGCTCACTCTCAGCAATCCCTGCAGCAGGCACTGGACTTCGATTCTGGCCTCCCTCTCATCGAGCCCCAGGACATCCTGCAGGCGCTTGCCGTCCTGCTTCATGATTTCGCTTATGTTCACGAGGCCGCCCGCAATGCCTTGAGTTCGGAAAGACAAAGGTGGGTGTAGGCGAGCCCCACATAGACGGGAAGGAAGAAGCCCGCGAGCGGCAGGAGCTGCAATAGGCCCGAGACGGCTCCCAGCAGATAGAGCCTGCCTGATGAGCGCCTTATCAGAAGATCGTATTCCTCCCTGCTCGCATGACCGGCCAGCGCGTCATACCTGAAGAGCCGCTGGTTCAGATAGGCCATCAGGGCAATCGGCAGCACCAGCGCAAAAGGGGAAAAAAGCCATAGAGGAAGAGTGGCCACCCAGCCCGCGCAGTAGACGAAGGTCGCGATCAGCGCATTCCATAAGCTGCCTGAAAAGCTTCCTCCCTTCTTCAGTTCGAGATCCGGATAATGCCTCCTCGCGACATGATCCACCATCGCGGGCATCCCGAAGGTCGCGGTGATCAAAAGGGCTGTCACATAGATCGCGGGAAAGATCAAAAGTGCCAGCACGATGCCTATCAGGTAGTGGGCTGCTACAGCCAGAAACCCCTGCGCCAGCCACTGCTGCATCGACGTAGACTGCAGCATCCCTGTCAGCTCGTTGATCCAGCTTCCCCAGAAGAAGATCGCCACGCCCAGCCAGAGAACGGTCGCGACAAGCAGCGGCCAGATCACCAGCATGAGCATCCTGGGATGAAGGAAACTTCCCAGCGCAGCGACCAGGGCTGAAACAACATTCTTCATGAGGGCTTTTGCCCGACCGAATGATATAGCCCCTGCCGCAGGGTATAGGGAGGAACCCATCCGAGCTCGTTTCGTATCCTGCCGCTGTCGATCTGGAGCGAACCCAGGAGGCGCGAGACCTGGGCAGATTTCCCCGCGAGACTTCCGATCAGCTTCAACAGGAATTCCGGACATGAAAAGAGACGGGCTGGATGGTTCATCGCCACACCCAACTGCCTCAGAAGCTCCGGCGTGGAAATATCCTCCCCGTCGCTCACGAGATATGTCCTGTTGGAAGCTACTGGATGATTCGCGCAAAGGATCAGGGCATCAGCGAGGTTACCGACATGGATCAGGCTGCGGCGATTTTCGACAGATGCGAACGGTAAAGGAATGCCGAATTCGAGCGCCTTCATCATCTGAGCGAAGTTTCCCTTAACACCTTCGCCATATACCAAAGGCGGGCGCAGGGTCACGACCTCGAGCCCGGTCTCCCTTGCCACTCGGTGCAGCGCCTGCTCGGCCTCCCACTTCGAGATGCCGTAGGAATCCTGGGGGTTCGCCTCGTCCGCCTCGGAATAGGGATGCCCAGAGGTCTGCTCTCCGTTGACCTTGATTGAGCTCACAAAGACGAGCCGCTTTACTCCCGCCCTCGCAGCCTGCCTCGCAAGATTTTCGGTGCCGCGAACGTTCGATTTGCGGAATTCCTCGAGCGGATCCTTCGCATCGTCCTTCATCACGTGAACTCGCGCCGCGAGGTGGATAACCACTTCAATATCGTTCAGCGCATCCGACCAGTCGGTGTTGCCGTCTATCACGCCCACGACCGCCTTACCCGCCCCGTTAGCAAGCCTCGCTTCATCTCGCCTGACCGTCCCCCTGACCCCGAACCCGAGCTCCATCAGCCTTTCGCAGAGCGCCTGCCCCACGAATCCGTTAGCCCCGGTGACGAGAATTTCCATCTCAGTTGTTGGCCAGCTTTTGAAGCGCGTCCGGGTCGACGATGATCAGCCTGTGCGCATCCTTCTGGATGATGCCCTGCTGGGCCAGCGCGAGCAGCACCCTTGTGACGGTCTCCCGGCTTGTGTTGATCATGTTTGCGATGTCCTGGTGTGTCGGAAGATTTTCCACGACATGCTGGTTGCCCGTCTTCTGCTTCAACTGGATCAGAAAGCTGAGGATGCGTCTGGATGCGTTGTTGATGCTGAGCAGCGCCCTGAATTCGGCGTCCCTCTGGACCTGCTGCGCGAGATGCCGCAACAGAAAATGCGCAACGGGCGGGCAATGAGAAAAAAGATGAAGCGCGATCTGGGAGGGCAGAATCGCGACGAGCGCCTGGCTCAGCGACACGGCCGATGCGGAATAAGGGGCCCCGTTGATCAGGCTGATCTCCCCGAAGAAGTCGCCTTCCTTCAGCGTGCGCAGACTGATCGCCCGCCCGTCATCGGTCACGTCGACGATCTGCATCTGCCCCGAGAGCAGGAAATGCAGCCCTGCGCCCTGCGTGCCCTTTTGCAGCACCGTGACTCGCTTCTCGAAAAACCTGAATCTCAACCCATCCTTCACCATCTGCATCTCCTGATCGCCAAGCTGTGCGATGAGGGGAATGTTGCGCAGATTCACGGTGACATCTATCCTGTTCCTTCCCTGGCCGGGTATGGACTGGCTGATCTCCGTATGGCTATCGGGCTGCCGGCTGGACGCCGGGTCGATTTTCGCTGAATTCATCTATTGGTCCGCAGTTTTCTTCATTTTAGAAGAAGGTGATCCGGCCGGCTAGCCGCCTCCCAGTTCCTCCTTGGCCATCCTGTATGCCTCGTTGAGCCTTGCCATGGCGGCCGTGCTGCCGCCCTTGTCGGGATGCAGCATCCTCGCCTTTTTCATGTAAGCCTTTTTGACCAGGGCCATGCGGCGTTCCCCTGAAGGAACGCCCAGGATCTCGCGCCATCCGCCTTGCGGTTCGGAGGGCGGCGGCTCGACCGGATGACTCCATCCCCTGAAATCCGGCGCCCTCAGCAAAATGTGGTACACGAAGACGCGCGGCCACTCGAATATCATCAGACCAATGACGAGGCACGCCAGGATAAGCAGGTAAGCCATGGGTTCAGTGCAGCGGCACGCCGGAAGATGCAAGATGGCTCGCCGAAGCCGCTGAAAACCACACGGGCCAAACTCCGGAGCCCCACTGCGCCTTTGCATAGGTTTCGTGGACTATCGAAAGCCACTGCCTCAGGCTCGTGTCATCCAGGATCAGCAGCGCGCCGCTGTCCTTCCAGCGAAAATAAAGCCTGAATCTGCCGTTTTCCTGACTCAGATCGACCGCATTCACGAGCACCCTGGACGCGCCGATTTCGGATACGGGATTTTCCGGAACGAGCGCCGCCTTCGCGGCGGAAAGCTCCCAGGACTGCAGCGTGTTTGCGGAAATGGGATCCTGCCGTCCGGGCGTCTGAAGGCGCGCGACCAGCGCCTCCACCAGGCGGTCGCAAAGCCTTCTGGTCAGCCACATGACCTGGATCCCGCCTGTTTCGTATCTGCAGGCAAGCTCTATCCGGTCTTCCATGTCGTTGTAGCTCACCGTGATCCTGTTTATCGCTTCCATCTAGATCAGACCCGAAAAACTGATGTTCTCCCCCTGGCTCATGAGAAAGGCGAGAGGGTCGACAGTTGCCTTGGGCGGGGGAGCCTGCCGCAGCCTTCCTAATATCTGCAGGTTCTGCATGGAAAGGAGCTGGCAGTAGGCCATGGGAAGCGCCCCCTTCTTCCGCAAGTCGAGATAGTCCCCGTCCTCGAGCGCGTTCATCGCCGCCTCGTCTATCTTGTATAGACCTGCCAATTTCCGGTTTCCGCCTTCTTCCTGAAGCGTTATCTCCCACGGAACGATGAGCCCGGACTTCTCAAGAACCGAACAGGCCTCGAGCGTCATCATGCGCTCGGCCTCGATCTGGTTCAAAAGCTGCATCACCCTTGCGACTTCCTGGGCGGGACTTCCGTCCTCGTTGAGCAGAAGCTCTCCCTCATTCCCCATCAGGCCGCTTTCCGCATCTATGCAGAGCACCCTGGTTCCGTCCTGCGCACTTCCCAGCCTGAAAGGATAGGTTCTCAGCATCGCGGGCACATAGCTTCCCTTCCAGCTTCCGTCATGCGCCACGAAAAGATTGCTTCCGCTCTCGAATCCCAGCATCGCGACAGGCTGGAAGCCGTTCTCCAGCCTTGAAAACGCGATGGGGAAGGCCATCACGGCCCTTGAAAGCTCCTGTATGGTGAGGGGAACGATGGAATCCCCCGAGGCAAACGCATAGCTTGAAGGCCTTTTCCAGCGCGCGCCTGCATGAATTCTGGTATCTATGTGAACGTAATTCGCCATGCTTTTTCCTTCATGCCTTTTCAGCCTAGACGTAGGCCAGACCGTGTGCCGCAAGGCCGGGAAGGCCGATATGCGCCTGATTGACCGTCGACCCTGCGGCAATCGCCAGCAACTGAGCCTCGGTATATTGCCCGTTTTGCAGCATCTGCGTAAAATTGTTCAGATTGTTCGCATCTATGGTCGTCCCGAAAACATTGTACCAGACCGCCTGCACGAAGGAGGAGTAATCAGGCGCGCTCACAAGCCTCGTATTGATGGCCATCTGCGCGACTTTGGTCATGGAGTAACCCGCATCGAAAAGGTTCAGCCCTGTGCCGACCCAGGCGGCATTCGAAATCGAACCCTTGCCGAAGGCGGCGCCAAGCATCTCAGCCGCCTCGCCCCCCGACTGGCCCGGCAAAAGATCGAAGGCGAGATTCGTGTCCTGAAACTGCATGCGCTCCACTCCAGTCAGGGTGTCCGTCCCATCCCTTCCCGGAACAGGATCCTGAACCTGTATGGTGCCAGGTGACGCCACGGTAATCAGATAGTCTGTCGAGTTGCCGCTGAAACCGACTACATCGTTCGCGACGCCATAGAAGGTGTCATTTGCCGATGTGGTGTACTGAACGGATCCCGGAGAGCCGAAATGAACCGCATTGTTAACAGAGTTCTCGACCGTCACGGAGTAAGAAGCGAGCCCGTTCCCGAGATTCACCGTCGCATGGGCGGGCGCCGCCAGCGCAGCAGAGATGCCGAGATCGATCAGCGCCGTCCCGTCTGAACCTACGGTCACATTTCCGCCCAGGCTTGCCGAATCGAGCTGGGATGCCGAAATTCCGCCTATCGTGTAGGCGAGCTTCGTTCCAGGAGCAACATTGACCGTCGAAAGCTGCAAGTAGTCATGCGCGCCCTCGTTCACCGAACTCGGCCCCGCGAGGATGTAAATCGGCGCGATCTTATACCCAATGCTCTCCATCACCAGCCAGTCGGTTACAGTCATGGGCGCTGGCACACCCGCCATGCCGCCGCCGAAACTGTCCGTCAGCGTCGTCGACCAGTCTGCGGGGTCGCCATTCGCACTCATGTCGAAGTTGTTCAGGTTCGTATTTCCGCCATCCACCGAAAAATACGCGGGTGCGGCGCTTCCCGTTTGAAGATTTCCGGGAGATGCATAGGTATAGAGGTTGAGCGCGGAATACTGGCCGTAGGCAGCGTTGTTCAGCCTTCCCAGCGCATGGCTGATCTCGTGCAGCGCCGTGCCGAAAAGATCGTACTGGTTAACCCCCTGGGTCTGTGAACCAGTTGCCCATGATACTGTGTTCGAAAAACCGATTCCGCCGTCGGTTGGCGTGGGATAAGGATTCGACAATCCGAAGACCTTCGCCTGAGCCTGGCTGACTTCCCATGTGCCCAGCCCCTGGGCAGGATCGGAAGCCGGAAGGTTGGCGACGATGCCCGGCATGCCGTTGGCAACAGCCTGCTGGGTCAAAGCGCCGGTCAGCTGTGAATAACTGCAGCCGACCGCATTGTCCGGCCCCCCTGTCGCAAGCGCGCTGCCGATGGGACTTCCTTCGTCCTCGCCCCAGCCGACGTTGATCGAAACGGTGACGTTGTCCAGTATATGCGTATCGAAAACGGCAGCCGCATTCTGAACCGCGGTCTTAAACCCGGATGGCGCCTGGCTTACGCTCGTATCCCACAGCAGGTCGATCTTGAAGCTCATCTGCGCACTCCCGCCGGCGTCGCTTCTTTACGCAGGCTATTCCTTGGGCAAGGCTTCCTTCAAGGCCGCGCTGTATGCGGCGCGCGCCGTCTGCAAAACGGCGATCTGCGCATTCATGCGCTGTAACTCGGAATCCACGAACTGCACGCTCGCGAACTGCTTCTTGGCCTCTTCCGAAAGCGCGTTGATGTCGTATTCCTTGCCGTCTATCTTGATATTGAACATTGCTTTTCTTTCCTTTGCGTTTAAAAACTGACCAGAGATTATACATACAATTCCCTCCCCGGTTCACCGGAAACGCGTGACGTTTCTGCCGGTTCAGCCCGCACGCCTCCATGGTCAGGATGAAAAACTCGCCAAAAGCATTGGGGCTGACGGAAAAACACGCTCATCAGTGAAAATCGACCGTTCGTCGGCAGATTGTTACCGCGATCATCTCTCCATCCGGCCGTTCGTCGGATTCGGTTGATCGAAATAACCTTGTTGAATAGCATGTAATTGTGAATCCGGAAACGCGCCTATTCTGACGCCCGGAAACACACAATTTTGCAGACTACAGGAAGGAGTTGGTTATGGAAGACAATTACACATATTCAAATTCCGGCGAGGATAGCCCCGACGGAACCACCACTGGCACGACCACCGGCACAACTGCGACTTCGGGCGCAATGACCGACAACAGCCCCGACGCATCGGGCTCGACTGCCGGGACCACTACAGGAATTACCACAGGCACGACCGGAACATCATCTCCCATCATCCCTCACGAAAGCGCAGACGTGCAGGATTCCATGCACAGCGATGGATATGAATACCATATCGTCACGAGTGGAACTTCTGCAGGCACCACATCGACTTCAGGCACTACGACAGGTACGACTTCGGGTCCAACAGACAGTAGCCCTGATGCACTGGGCACTGGATCAACAACCGGGACTTCAGGCACGACGACCGGCTCTGCCGGCGGAACTACAGGCACCGCTGGAACTGCAGGCACGACCGTTCTCGTCGGAAACGACAGCCACCACAATTTCCTCGAAGGCGGCGATTCGAATGACGTCATCCATGGCGGTTCGATGGGCGACATTCTGGTCGGTGGCAGCAGCAACAATACCCTGATGGGAGGCTCTGGAGACGACGTCCTGGTCGGCGGAACCGTGAACAACAGCGGATCGAATGTCATCAACGGCGGCAACGGGACCAACACCATGGTCGCGGCAGGTCCCCTGACCCAGCAGACGGACGATTTTCTCCAGTCGAATCAGGGGGTGGTGAAAGACCTCTCGGCCGACCCCAAGCTGTCTGCACTCGCCAACCTCGCAAACAGCGGGGTGAGCAATTCCGGATCGGGATCCAGCAACACGTTCCAGATCCAGTCGGGAACCTTCCACGACGATATCTACAACTTCCACGACGCGACTGACGTGCTGCAGATTCAGTCCGGGATCAACGGCTCGGGCATCACCGACCTCTCGACGCTGCTCAGCCATGTCAGCATCTCCGGCAACAACGTCAGCGTAGACGTCGGAGGCGGAAGCACGGTCACGCTGGTCGGCGTGGACATCCACCATCTCACCGCCGCAAACGTGGCTATTGTCTAAATAAAAAGGCACCTGCAGAAAACGCAGGTGCCTTCATGATTGATACTGCTCCTCCCCCATGATAGGCCATCGAACGCCAACACTTACCAGAAGATTCTCGAGTCCGGGGCGTCAAACTCATCAGACATAGTGTATGCCTGTCTGCTGCAATCCGACGAGATTGATGTGGTTTGTATTCAACGACAGGTTCTCTGCCAACACGGCAAGATCGCCCGTGGTGATTGAGTTTCCGGTCAACATTTGGATAAACGGTTTAGCCTGATCTGCCGTCGGAGCCGAGCCGAACAGATTAGTCCACAGCAGATTGACGACCGCCTAGGGAGGGTCACATCAATGGGGTCATCACATCAATGGGGTCAGGTCTCACATTCCAACATTTTGAGTTTTCGGACGGCTCGACTGACGGTCATGTAATGTACGGAAAAAAAGGATGCTATCTGCTTCATGGTATAGGCTCCAGACAGATAGGCTTTGGCCATGGCTTGATCTCTATTGGGGTACTCGACTTGATACTCACTTAGCGACTTTGCAAGCGTTTGTCGTTCTGCCAGAGGTATTTCAGATAAGCCATCCGTTTTACCCAGTTTGCCAAGGCGCGCGATGAAATCGTCATCGCCAAGAATAATCTGATTTCTTAGGCGTTTCCATAGATCCCGCTGGTTCGATTCGGACGACACAAAGCTGGCATAGGAAACGATTGCCAATTTTCGGTCCGGTCCGAAGTGAGCGAGCAGGCCATCCACATTCATCCAGTCGGGGGCAGGTGTACTTCCGATCGTTGCGTGGTAACTACTCCAGGGCCAGTCCTCAACATTGACCGCAGCGGAGGCGCGGACAGGATTCAAGACCACGTAGCGCGCCAATTCAAGAAAATAACTTTCTTTCTGGACCAGTATGGCCTTGAATCGTCCTTGGAAAACATGGCCGACTTTTTGGTGTCGGCGATTGAACCATTGCGTGTAGACGCCATTCAATTGGCGCATGCCCCTCGAAAGGTTTGCATCCATGGTTTCCACAAGCAGATGGTAGTGGTTGTTCATCAGACAATATGCCTCAATTTTCCAGTGAAAGCGCAGGTAGATTTCGCCAAGCAAGTAGAGAAAATGATTTCGGTCTTCGTCATCCTCGAAAATGGCCTCCCGCCTGTTGCCTCTAGAGGTAACGTGGTATAACGCGCCGGGATACTCGATTCGAAGCGGTCTGCTCATGAAATCAGTTTAGCAGATGTTGGAATGTGAGACCTGACCCCATAAATAGACCCCATAAATATAAAGACCTCCAAGAGGCAGGAAAACGTGTCGACTTTTTTTACAGTTTTATGGAGCCGGCTTGCCTGGAAAAACCCATCACATTGATTTTATTATAGTTTAAAAATGTGGCGCGATTATTGCTTGATAATTACTGAACGATTACGAGGTAAAGACAATGAAATCACTATTCCTTTTTATCCTGTGCACCCTGCTCATTTCGGCTCAAGCCTCCGATGCCGACGTGCTGGTATCGGGCAACGGATCGTGGAGCCCCAATGCACCGACTACAAGTTATTCCGCTTCCAGCGCCACTTGGTCGTTTTCATTCGGCCTCCCCAGCACCCTTGCGAGCAACCCAACGCTGGGCACCAATTTTTCATATTATCTCAATGGCGTGCTCGTTGGCCAGCTGCTCAATGGGGTGACTTTCAACAATTCTGCCGGCGGCGGCCTTTTCAGCCTTTCCGTTCCTTCCGTCCCCACAAATTCGGCCAGCTCCCCGCTGGCGCTGACCTTCACCGGCGGACAAGCCTACACTCCGGGCTCGGGCGGCTCGCTGATCCCGACTCCAGGCACCTATGGCGCCTCTCTCAACATGCCCAATCCAGCTAATCCTGATCTTCCTCCGGCCTCGGGTTCCGGGACCATTTCAATAACGAACGTACCTGAACCCGCCAGCCTTCCGCTGTTCATGCTGGGCGTCGCCGCGCTCGGTTGTGCCGCATTCCTGAAGCGCAAAAGCATCTAGCCCATCGCGATGCCACACGCACCCCGCACAAGGGCGGGGTTGAAGCGCATTAAGCACGAAATGGCGGAGCCGCTCGGGATCTTCCCTGTTTACGCGATGCTGCCCATGCTCCCCGAAGTGATGATGCCCGGATTGGAAATGGTACTGGCGCCTCCTGTTGCAACGCCAACGAGGTGGATGCCGACCTGTGTCTGGAATGCCCCGCTTCCGGTCGTAACCATCGTGCTGTCCGCCTGTCCCGCCACGAGAGAACCGGATGCACTCTCGCTGGCTATCCTGTAGTAACCGTTCGAGCTGGCCGTCGCACCATGATCCGGATTGAAGACAAGCAGGCTCTGGCTGAAGCTGCCTGTGCTCTGTGCATAGAGCAGACCGTTGTCGTATGTCAGACTGGAAGGAGCAATATTTCCCCCCTGACTCGTGATGACGAACGCAGATGAGATGGTCGCACCGACACCGGTCCCGCCAAGCTTCATGATTGTCTCGTTCGAATTGCCGTCCTGCGCCACAATGAAAAGACTGCCATTGCCTGCGGCAAGCCCCTGAATGGTTTCAACAGAAGTCGCCCCGGCAAGCTTCAGCTCAGCGGTTGCGGTGAGTGTGAAATTCGCATCGAGATAGTCCAGCTGGCCTGATGAAGTCAGCGCAATATAGGTGCCGTCTGCATTCTGGACCAGCGAGCTGATGGACGATCCGCTTCCCAGCGTGAAGAATTTCTGGGCCTGCATGCTGCTGTCGAGCAGAGCATAATCGTAGGTCGTCTTTCCCGAGACTGTATCATTCAGTTGGACGAGAAGCGAACTGCTGCCTGTCGCCCATGCATCTCCTATGCTGACGCTAGCCGTAGCAGAACTCGAATCAACTATGCGAGCCTGGTTCAGCACGCTTCCCGAACCATCCGTCGTGACAAGATAGCCGCCACCATAGAGCACGATGTCGTTGTTGCCGAGCGCCACGCCGCCGATGAAATAGTCCGACGAGTTTCCGGTAGTGATCTTGACCTGGCTGTATGTGCCGGCCCCTGGGGAATAATAGTATCCATCGGTGTGATCGACGATGCAAAGCTTCCCGTCTGACAGCTGCAATTCGGCCCCCACCGTGACGTTGCTCCCCGTCGCAAGGTAATAATAGGTGCTCTCGTCAAATGCATTCGACGAGTTGCCTACGAATAGCCCGTAGTTCGAAGTTCCATTCGCGATCGTAGTCGCATTGTCGGCCCAGATGTTGTCGTGTGCTGCGCTGCTGTGAGTTATCGTATTATAGAGATTCAGGGTATTGACGGTGTACGGGCGGGGGGATTCCGCATAGACGTCGATGTTCGAATTGCCAGCCGTTGAAAGAGCATCCACCTGGGATGCGACTGAACTGACGGTCGAGTCGACGCCGCCCAGCATGTCGGTCAGGTAGGTCAGATTCTCCGAATTGCCGCCCGTCTGGCCGTAGAATTCTGCAACCGACATCTTGTTTCCGAAAACGGCATGGGCCGTTCCCCAATTGGGATCGGCAGCCAGACTCGAGTCTATTATGTTGACGGCGTTGTCTATCACCGTTCCTGCATCCGTTCCTGCGTTTAGCCCGGTCAGGATGTAATTGGAAACATACTGCTGGGCCGCGCTCGGCGCGTTTGCACCGACAAGATTGGCCGTCATGAAATCGGCCAGGGCGCTGTTCGTTGAAAGCTGGCTTCCGTACACGGAGTGAAGCAGGCCCACCAGCCAGTCAGAATAGGCAATTTCCCCGTTCGTGTCGTAATAGCTTGTGCACATGCCGGTGAATCCGCCTGGAGCAACTCCGAAAATCGCAACTGCAAGTTCAGTCAGGTTAGCCACGAACTCCCCCTTTCAAATTGAGCAATCTCAAATCGATCATTTCCCTAAGATGACATGGCGAAAAATCAGCGCTAAACCGATTTAGCGCCCCGTTCCAGGGGGTGAAGCATAAACTTCGAAATCCGTTTGCCGCCGCTCCCGTCCATGCGCTCAGGCATTGAATAGCCAAAGGAGAAAAGGCCGTGCATGATGTTACCTTGGACAGGGAATTATTGCCAGAATTATCCAATTTCGTGTTAGCCTCAAGCAGTAATGTCCTGTCTCCCCCGAATGGAAATGTCCGCAGTTGATTACACTCACTGCCGTCAAAGACCATGGTCAGGTCCCATAAGTGCTGCACCAGATGGATGGGACCGCCGGGGAGGTGGGTGCGGGGGCGACGAGGCAAGGCGAATCAACCAGCCTGACCGAGCAGATAAAGCGTGTCTGGCGACATATCTATTTCTTCACTCCACACCACCGTTCCGTGTTCGACACGTGCACGCAAGAACATGCTCGCCTCCCTGAGTTCTGCATACGCGGAAAAGTCAAGATAGGGGCGCATATCGAAACGGCGCATCTCACCCGTCGCAAATTCTGCCACGATGAAATAATCCGGACTTGCCACGACTTTGGTAACACCGGGAGTCATTGTCAGTTCCTCCCAGCCCCCAATCCTTCACTCAACAACTTCGGGCATAGCCCGTTAGTTGTGCGGGGAATGCCCTTCATTCAGGAGCAGGAGATTTCATTCAGCAACAGCAGCCTTGGCTGCGTTGTTGCGAGGGAAGACCCTTGCGGTTTCATCTCCGTTGCTCCGTGGGAATGCCCTTGCGGCATTGCGGCATTGCGGCATTGCGGCGTGCGGCATCAATCCTGATGTTGGAATGTGAGACCTGACCCTCCAACCCAGCGCCAACACTGACCAGAAGACTCGAACTCGAAACCGAAGTGTTTATCAGACGTAGTGTATCCCTGTCTGCTGCAATCCCACGAGGTTGATGTTGGTTGTATTCAACGACAGGTTTTCGGCCATCACAGCAAGGTCTCCTGTACTTATTGCGTTGCTGGTCAGCATCTGCACAAACGGCGCGGCCTGAGCTGACGTCGGAGCCGAACCGAACAGATTTGTCCACAGCAAATTCACGACCGCCTGGGGAGTAGTCGCCCCTGCAACGTTCAATGCCAGCGCGCTCAACTGCGAAAAACTCATGCCACCATCCAGAAGCTGCAGGCCGATTCCGACATAATCGGGATGAGCCTGTATCGACGCAGCACCGAATACCGCCCCCAGAATCTCAGCCGTCTCCCCCGCATGGCCGCCATTCCCCACATCCAGCGCGATCTTCGTGTTGTCTCCGGCAAATTGCAACCGCTGGACCTGATACACTTGTAGCGTATTGGTTGCCCCCGTATTGTCGGTGATCATATATCCGCCACTCAGGTCAGAATGACCCGTGTAAGCATCATAGATCGAACTCTGCGCGATCGAGTAATCCGCGAATTTCCCCGGAAGGACGGCCGTGTTGATGCCCGGGTTGCTGCTGCCCCACCCCCCGTAAAATACGTCGACATACTGCAGTTTGGGGTGATTTTCGTAAAACGTGTTGTTTCCGCCATAGAGGTCTACAGCATCAGAGTAGATTCCGGTAGCATCATTCGAAGTGTAATAGGAGTCGTTTCCCGAATACACCGTATTGTACGCCACGCTTTGCGCAGATGTCCCATTGAAGCCAAGGAGTGAAACCAGATCGGGAAAGTTGACCGGCGTGCCGAAGGCTTCGGTAAATCCTTGCCCTGTAGGCGCGGTTGTGCCATTCACGAAATTGGTTAATGAACTGACCGTGCCGAGCGAAGAGTCATTGATGAAATCAGCCAGGGTGGTCGGCGTCGTTGAGAGGGATGCAAGGTTGAATGAGCCCGCAATCTTGATCAGGTGATTGCCGAATGAATTCGTAACGGTAAGGTCTATCTCGTTTGCCGTCCACAAAGCGACGGAAAATGCGCTCGGACTTAGAGCTAAAGTGCCGTCCTTCGCAAGGGTATTTGCGGCATTACTACCGTAATCTGTGTCTGTGACTGACATTTGTCTCTCCTTCTCTAATATGAAAGTGGAAACTTACATCGCGACCATGGCTGCGGATTCAGATCCGAATCTGCGGACGCCGTCATGCTTAAAGATCAGGCAATTTTTGCGCCAATTTTTAATAAGTTTTCTATCTGCATGTTTTAATTGATTATATATGGATTTCCACAATGAATTTCATTGCAAAATTTTCCTGGCATGTAAAATTTTTCGACAAAAACAGAGGGGCGTTCCATTTTGATCGGCTTGCGTTGATTGCAAACAGGCATTATAGTGCAATCATTGCAATCATCTGAGGTGCTCCATGGCCACCAATCTAATCGTTCGCAATATCGACCCTGCATTGGCACATGCGCTGAAGCAGGCTGCTGCGTTGCACGGGCGAAGCGCCGAGGCGGAACACCGTGAAATCCTTCGAGCCGCCCTCGGTCAGCCGGCTCGCCGCACATTCAAGGAGGCGCTGCTTAGCATCCCCGATGTTGGATATGACGACGATTTCAATTTTCGGCAGAACTGATGTACCTCATCGACACCAACGTCCTGAGCGAGTTGCGCAAAGGCTCCAGAGCCAACTCGGGAGTCAGATCCTTCTTCTCCACGCTCAATACGGAAGATATTTACCTGGCTGTACAAACTATCGGCGAGATTCGGCGCGGAGTTGAAAGTATTCGGAGCCGAGGGGATACAGAACAGGCTGGCCGGCTTGAAGCATGGCTGGATGACATCGTCGCGAACCATTCCACGCGCATCCTGGGATTCGACCTGGAGTGCGCCCAAGTCTGGGGAAAGCTTCTATCGCCCAACCCGCAGCATCCTGTAGACAAGCAAATCGCCGCCATCAGGCTCATTTACGACCTCACCATCGTCACGCGCAATACGGCAGACTTTCACTCTACAGGCGCCCGCCTTTTCAATCCGTTTGCATGATTTCCCCTGCGGCATTGCGGCATCAATCCTGATGTTGAATGTGAGATCTGCCCCCACAATCTCATCTTCTGCTTAACCTCGGGCGCGCAAGAATACTTCATCAAGCGCGGAAATAATCACATCGCCGTCATCAGCCAGCGAAGCAACTTTCGGCCCAAGCCTGGCAATCTCGACAGAGACCATTTCAAACGGGTTCAGCACCAGCCGTTGTCCTTCAATTGCGATGCAAGGTGTTGCTCCAGAATAGGGGATTTTTACCGGCGCCTCCGCTTCCGCCAGCAGGGGAATGACGAGTCTCCGCGAGAGCTTGTCAAATGCGGCGGATTGAACAATCACAACATAAGGGATAGCGAGTTGATTGCGGCCAGGATTTCGATGCACGTCGAATTGGCTCATATGGTCGAATGCTCTTCGGCAAACGAACCATAGGCCGCATCGAAACTATTTAGGGCATCGCAGACCTGATCACGAAGCTTCTGCCTGTCCCTCTGAGCAGCGGTTTCCCGGGCGACGAAGTCAGCGAGAAGGCTATCGACCGTAGCAGAAAGATTCCCCGTGAAAGCCCTTGCCTGCTCAACATTAATTTCATTCAAAGTCAGGTTAAATGGCCGCTTCTGCGCATGATTGGCAACTGGCTTCATGTGCACCTCCTTTGCGCATACTATGCGCATGCCAAGGGAAAATCAATACTGACATTTTGAAATCCGGGACCTGTCCCAATCCTTCACGCAACAACTTCGGGCATATCCCGTTAGTTGTGCGGGGAATGCCCATGCGGCATCAATCTTGTTCTTGGAATGTGATGCCTGACCGCAACCTTCAACCCTCTTCTACAACCCCTGGTAATCTTGCTACTATTCTAGAACTGACCCCATGTTCCATCCAGAAGAACGTTTGACGAGCCGCAACCGAAAGGCTACATTATTACCTTGTATCACCATATGATAAGAGGCCCGTTATGGCAACATCCCTCAAGATCAACGACGCGCTAAAGAATCGCGTTCAGCACCTCGCGATCCAGCGCCGGCGCTCGCCCCACTGGATCATGCTCGAAGCCATCCAGCAATACGTCGAGCGCGAGGAAGCGCACGAAAGCTTCAAGCAGGAAGCCCTGGCATCCTGGGCAGCCTATCAGGAAACCGGCCTGCACCTGACCGGACAGGAAACGCGCACCTGGTTGAACACATGGGGTACTGAAGACGAAAAAGCAGTGCCTGAATGCCAAAAATAATCGTCACCGAAGGCGCAGCGAAAGGCTTGGAGCGATGCCGCCAGTTCTTGGCGCTCAAGACCCCTGAAGCTGCCAGGCGGGCGGGCCAAGCCATCGGACGGCAATTGCTGCTACTGGAGACAGCCCCAGACGCTGGCCGACCGCTCCCCGACACTCCAGAATTACGCGAGCTGGTAATTGCCTTCGGGGGTTCCGGCTATGCGGCCCTGTACCGCCATGAGCCGTCTGACAATGTAGTGTATGTCTTGGCATTTCGGCACCAGAAAGAGGCTGGATACTGATTTCAGAGCACCTTCGGCAATTGATCCTTCAACGCCGCTGCATAAGCAATTCTGGCTGTTTGACATGTCGCCATAAACTCGCCGATAAATTCAATGCGGAGTGGGCGTGACGTGATTCGTAATATAGCAGCAACCAGTTAATCTTGCTTTTATTCTAGACCTGACCCCAATTCTCCGAACCAAGGCTTGATTACCAAATTACGCTGGCATTGACCGGTAGTAAAGTGTTTCAGGCGCTATATCGATATTGCCAGGCCATACAACAGTTCCGTAATCGACAGCAGCCTTGGCAAATAGCGGCGACCCTTTGAGTTGCACAAACGGCTTTTTGTCCATATATGGAGCCATATCAAAAACACGTTTTTCGCCATTCTCAAACTCAAGCAGCAGTTTGTAGTCCTGCCCAGCTTTGACGCTTACAACATCCAATAAGACTTCCATGATAACTTCCCCCTTCATTGCAAAGGTGCGATACGAAATGGTTGCTCGCCAATTGCCGCAAGCTCCCAATCCGCATATAGTTCATCTTTGTGGATTTCAATCCAGGCCTGCACCATTTTTAATTGCTTCTGTGGAATGCCGCCAGCCAGAATCCGCCCGTCGTCGATAGCAATTGATGCTTTATCACCGCTGTAACGAACGTGGATATGCGGTAGGTTATGGCGATCATTATCTTCAAACATAATCGCCACCAGAATTCCATAGAACATGCTGATGGTTGGCATGAAGAGCGCTCCGCTAATTGATTTGGCTTAGTAGCGTATTGACGCCTAGCCCCTTTCCAGTCAATCTCAGTATAACCAAGCGCGCTTCGTTCAGCAAACGCGCTTATTCAACGCGCGCTTAGTCAGCCGACCATCAGCCGGACCGCCCGCAAATTCAATTGTTGGAATGTGAGACTTGGCCCATTTCCTTTTCTTCAAGCAATCGCCGCCAACCCCTTGTTCTTGATCACCGTCAGCAATCGAAGAGCTGGACCACCCGGTTTTTTTACCCCGCGTTCCCAGTCCGACACAAGGTTTTTGGATACATTCAAATACCGGGCAAACAC
>JAJXVB010000004.1 GCA_021782365.1 Pseudomonadota bacterium | reverse complement strand
CTTGGCAGAAAAACCCCGGATGAGATTTACAACGTGATGCTGCCGACGGTTAAACAGGCAGCGTGAGAGCAGCGGGTGATCCACTTAAAAATCCGATTCCGCTGTTCAAACAACCGGAGCCAGCTCTCCAAACCACCCCGACTCGTCCGCAGAGCCATAGGCGTCTACGAGTGATTGAATGGTGGCAAGGTGCTTATTCATGTCTTTGGCTTTGCACTCTAATTTTTAAGCTAAAGGGCGCGCCCCTTGCGGCGCGTCCCAGCGACCGGAGGGAGCGAGCTTGAGCGCAGGGTTAGGTTTAATCACTTTCGCCTAGCCTCCTCGTGTTTGTGCCTGCTTCTTTGCAGCGACCTTGGCATTGTGCTTCGCAACCTCCATCTGTTTTCTCCACTCCGCTGTTCTAACTGCCGCCACACCTAGCAGCCTTAATACAATCAAATAGCCAACAACCACGACAAAAGAAAGAAGATCGCCCAGCCATGCACGAACGGTGCCTTGAAAATAGCCTAGCGGAAACATTCCGAAAAAATAAATTAGTACCGGAAGATTTTCTATTCTCAGGAGGCGGCGGTCATACATATGGCGAAACCTAACGTGGAAATAACCGGCTCCGCGCTTTTGCGGAGTCCGTGTCGACTGCCGGGTTGGGCTATCTATGTTTGAGCAACTCATCAAGCGTGAGGCCGATGTCTTTGGCGATCTGCCGGAGCAGAATTGGGGAAATGTCCCGGCCTTTATGAAATGGAACCGTTGTGCCGCGACCTGCGGCATCGCGGAATTGCTTGTGTGAACCGCGCTGGCGAATTTCGGTGAAGCCGAGTGTGATGAGAATGGCGACTACTTCATTGGGTTTTAGGACGGGGACGCTGCCCATGGCTTAAGCGATGGCGACGTTTTGAACCCCGACAAACTCGGATTCCAGAATGGGGTCTCCATCTTCCAGCAGCATTTCAATAACTTCATGCAGGTTGTGATTGACTTCATCCAGCGTTTCTCCCTGAGAGTGGGCACCGGGAAAGCCGGGAACAAAGCCAACGAACAGACCAGTTTGCGGGCACCGCTCGATTACCGCTGAATAGATTTTCATGACTGGCTCCAAAAATATAAGGGATACGTGATTATCAATCTACGCTCGGCAATAAGCAACCACTGATGCCGAACGTTGAAAGTAACCGGCGCCGGAGCGCGCAGCGCGGAGGGAACCCCCAACAGCGTAGCTGTTGGGTGACGGGTTGGGCATTACGCTGCCTTCTCACGGAGCCCCTGAACGCTTGGCGACGACTCCAGGGATTGCTTCACTGCGGAGTAAAGCGAAGCCAAGGACTCGGTGCTCTTGTCTTGGCCAAAGATGTGTCCCAGAACCCCACTCTCGGCAAACGCGAAAACTCTCCATTGGTTTGGTTTTTCCTCTGCACTGGAACAAGCTACATACAACCGGGGAGAGTTGGACTTCAACGGCACACACCACCCGAAATCTTCGGCGATGATTTCGCCAACAGAAAAACCGCGAGAAGACAATTGCTCGGCGATCCATTGCGCCAAGGACTTTCCGTAGATCCCTGGGTTTGTTTGCTGATCTTCGCCAGGCACGATGGCAAAAGCGGAAGACTCGAACTCAAGTAGCGCGGTTTGTCTCATGATGCCCAACGTCTGAATTCACAGGCTGGCCGCGCTTTTCGGCCAGTGCGGTGGAATGATGGGCTCGGCTTCACGCTCACGCACTGCGCGAATGGCGT
Organism: Pseudomonadota bacterium; assembly: GCA_021782365.1. GTDB lineage: Bacteria > Pseudomonadota > Gammaproteobacteria > Burkholderiales > Gallionellaceae > Gallionella. The sequence goes on along the minus strand of JAJXVB010000004.1, from coordinate 193,197 downwards.
GCCACATACTTGCGAAGCACGCTATCCATTAACGATTGCCAGCCTTCACCCGTGGATTTGAAATAGGTAATAACCTCCGGGCTATAGCGAACCGATACGAGCAACTTTTTGCTTTCGGACTTCGGTCGCCCTCGCAAGGTACGCAGGGGAACCATGGCCTTGAGTTGCTTGGGCGTGAGTGGTTGTGCGTCAGGATCGCTTCGGGCTGCCGCAGTAATGGTTTTGTCTTCTTCCGCCGTGGGCATACGGACAGCGGGCCGCTTAGAAATTTTCGACATAGTGTTTTACCTCACGACGATAGTCGCGGCGCAGGCTGATGATCCTTCGCGCGTTACCACGATCTACAAACGCCACGTAGTACAGGATTTCGGTCTTCGGAGCGAGCGCGATTATTCGCGTCTCGCCGTACTCGAATCGTTCATCGACCCATGCCAACGCGGCTTCCCAATCGAGTTCGCCCGCCATAGAGAGGGATAGCCCATGCTTTGCCTGGTTTATCGCGTCCTTGGCTGGGTCAAATTCAATTCGCATGCATTACTGTAGCTACAGTAAATGCGCGTGTCAATGGTGTTGCAGCAACATCCATGGCGCCTAACGAGGGTGTAGAAGGTATTTTCATCTGCGCATCGCGCGCCGGACGACAGGGTCAGGCGTGGGCTTTGGTCGAATCCAATATGGCTGCCCACGGTTTTATTTTAACCAGCGTTTTCTCAAGCGCATCTTTGGCGCACTCGATATCGTAACGGGTTTGTCCGCGCAGCCACCAGCCTTCCGAAAGGCCGAAGAACCGGCACAGCCGCAGGTCCGTATCGGCAGTGATGCTGCGGCGGCCCGCGACAATCTCTCCGATGCGTTGCGCCGGAACGCCTATTTCCTTGGCCAGGCGATATTGGGAGATACCCATAGGCTTCAAAAATTCTTCCAGCAACATCTCACCTGGAGTTACTGGCGCCAGTTTTTTAGGTTTGCTCATGATCTATTTCCTCATAAGTGATAGTCCACAATCTCGACATTTCTTGCGCCTTCCTCCGTCCACACAAAGCACACCCTGAACTGATCGTTGATGCGGATGCTATGCTGTCCAGCGCGATTCCCTTTCAAGGCTTCCAGCCGGTTTCCGGGCGGCACGCGCAGGTCGTCCAGCACTTCGGCCCATTCCAGTTGTTCCAGCTTGCGGCGTGCAACAGCCTCAATATTTGCGAATCGCTTTACGCGCAGCCGTTTGAACAGGCACTCAGTATCGGCGCATTTGAAGGTCTTGATTGACATGATCAATAGTAACGCAAGACATGATTAACGTAAAGCGTGATATGGTCAATTGATAGCGCAGTAATGTCTATGCTCAAGCTGTGAAATGAATCTGATGGTGCAAGCCTGATCTTACATTTGGCAAGGCTACGTTTCTAGACCCTCGGCTCGTTTTGGGTGACTGGTGCGGGTTTTCCGACACCGAGCGATGAAATGACAGGCGCAGGGAAGCTTCAACCATAGGTGGAAATTGCAGCAGATCACCGTTCAACAAAACTTTAACGGCGAAATCGTTTTGCCTCTTGACTCCGGGCCTTCATATGGGCGACCCAGACCCCACAGCGACCCCCACAGGAAATAAAGGGTAGCGTCCCCTTTTTTCCAAATATTTCCACTTGGTAGTGGAGCAGCAAGAAACGCGATCAGCGTAACGAGCCAGATTCCTGCGTAAATATTGGCTTGCTTTTTGTACTTGACCAACATAGCTATTCCTCCAATGGAGATGCCCAACGTTAAAAATAACCGGCTCGCTTTAGCGAGTCCGGTTGATTGCCTTGTTAGGCGCTAACTTTTACCGGAAATATCCACGGGAACTCTTGAGTCATAGCCCATTTGCACCGTCATTCTTTCTCCTTTATGAACAGTACAATCCATTAAATCCAAAACGGCGCGCTTTGGTTCTCCATAGGTTAGAGCATCGAGGTGCCCAAGCACTGGAAAAGGGTAGATAGAAATTGATTGGCCGTTCATTTGGCTATCATGCTTCTCCGATGGCAACGGGATTTGGAAAACTTCATTGCCGTAGCCAAGCACAAAGAATGCATACGGATAACCCGTTACAGTCTGCTTGCGACGCAAAATGAAAGCCGCGATGAAATCGTTTGGCATAGGTCCGGGCTGGAAGGTATAAATAACAGGACACTTATTTAGATATGGTTTGGAGTGATCTGGATTCTGAATCCACGCCATTAAACCTGAAAAGTTGACAACTTCATCATCAGGCAGCAGTGTTATGCCAATCTTCATGAAGGCTTTTAGCACTGCCACCGGTGTATATGCGTCGCGTCTTAGCTTGAATGTGACCGACTTGTTTTCCTCGTCAACCTCGTAAATTGGGTCGTCTTCATAAGCAGTAATGTTGAGCCTGCTTTGATCGTACTCGATTCTCCATCCCGGCTTATCGCCGCCTTTCTTTAACGTCGGAACACCACTTTTCCCTCGAATGCGAATTAGGGTGCGCATTGGTTTAGACCAATTCCCTAAGTCATTTTCTATCCCTGAGCCAAATCCCTGATTGCAGGTGTCGCACTCATACGCACTTTCAATACTCTTATTCCCCAAAAGTTCGGGGATGGCATGGGCGACTTTTCTGAAAGTTACTTCTGGAGATTGCTTGCCGCAAAAACGGCATATACGATTTTTCATGTCTCCCAAAACTACTTTTTCGCCAGGTCGAACGAACCACTGCCCGATGATGTCGTAGTTGGTCTCGTAAAAATTAATATTTTCCATCTGTTTTTGCATGAGCCAACTCCGGGCTATGTGTCATTGCGCCTAACGTTTGAATTCACCGGTCTGCGCGGCTTTTTGCGCAGGTCCGGTGAAATGAGAGGTTTAGGCCACAGCGCGACTTCATACGCACGTGTTTTCACCGAAAACGGTTAGCTCGGGTTTCATTTCCCGGACGGCAAGATGGCATGCGGTGGCCACGGCCATTAGGGCACTGGGATTAATGGTGAGCGACTCATGTTCATGTTCGTATCTCCAGGTGACGAATGCATCACTCATCTGGGCAACGTGAGCCGCAATTTCAGGATTGCCATATTTCATTGTGACTCTCTGTTGCTCCTTCGCTGGCAGCGCGGCAAACAGTTCTTTTAGTTTGTGCCCTCTCTGAGGACTACCGGTTGCCAGTAGGTAAATGAGTTTGAGGTACAACTCGACCGAAAACGCCGCGCAAACGACACCAGGGGTCATTGGTGAGTTGTGAATGGAAGGACTGATGGCAACGTCTGCAAAACATCGTGAAGCGGCGTTGAAGAAGCCGACGGCTTGATTGAGTAAGCCTTGATCCATCGGGAGGGTTGCAACCTTCTGGAGATGAATAGTGCTCATGGATGTGGCCTAACGTAAAAGTGAGGGGCTGCGCGCTTTTGCGCAGACCCTCTCGACTGCCGAGTTGGGCCACATTATTCCGGGTACAACCAGTTGATTACCCGAAGGCGAAATGCTTCAAGGCGAGCAGATGTGTTCGCTAGGCGTTCGAGGTCTGCATCAAATGCGTGGGGTTGCAATTCCTCCTCGGTTTCCTCGCGCTCACCTTTGCTACCACGGAGCTTGGAGTTTCGGCGCAACAGCCCTTCCTTTCCATGAACGTTCAGCCAAGGGTTGTAGCGGGAGTGGACTAAATCGTTTCGGCGCTCGCCAAGCTCACGAAGCTCAACCATCAACTTGTGAAATTCGCCCTTCGCGGATTGCTCTGCGTTGTTGTGAAGATCAACGAATCTAGCAAACAAGACGTCCGCGGTGTTCAGCCGTTTGCCGTATTCCAGATCGTTTGCGAGGATGCGGACAACTTCGCCGTCCGATGCATCGGCCAATAGTTCGAGGAGATCGTTCACGGCGCCTTCGAGATGTTGGAAGGCGACTATGAAACGGCCAAGCTGATGATAGGCGGTGGGGGCGTTCATCTATGGGGCCCAACGTAATGTAGACACCAATAAAAGACATAATCTTTTAGTGGGGCTGGTGCCTAAATGGGTATAAAGAAAATAAACTTGTTTCATTGCGCCATCTTTTCGGAAAGCCAGGCCTCGATGTCCCTTATCTCCCGTTCGATGACGGAATGTTGCATCGCATATTCATGCCATTCCACGTTATAGCCCAGCGACTTCAAATGCTCCCTTGAAGCGAGGCCCAGCGCATGCGGCACGATGGGATCATATGTGCCGTGCGCCATGAAGATGGGGGTTGTTCGGGAAGCAGACGTGGCTTCGGCGTCCGCCCTTTGTGCGAGAGGAAGATAGGTCGAGAGCGCTATGACCCCTGCGATCGGCTTATCGAGGCGCATCGCGGTGTGAAGCGCAATCGCGCCACCCTGGGAGAATCCTGCGAGGAAAATGCGGCAGGGCTCGATGCCTCTCGCAATCTCCTGTCCGATCAGCGCTTCGATATCCGCTTCGGACGCGAGTATGCCGGCTTCGTCCTGCATGCTGTCGATCGAATCGCTCGCGATGTCGTACCATGCGCGCATCACGAATCCGCCGTTTATCGTGACCGGGCGGCGCGGCGCGTGCGGGAAGATGTAGCGCACCGCTTTTGGCAGCCGCATGTCGTCCGTGAGCGGGACGAAGTCCTCTCCGTCCGCACCCAGTCCGTGCAGCCAGATGATGCTGTATTTGGGATCATTCCCTGTATCGAGGACGATGCTTTCCAGTGTTCTTGCCATGGGGTCAGGTGGGCTCCGGGATGATCTCGCGCAGCACCTGGAATATCTCGCGGAAATGCTTGGGAGGCTTGTTGGCTTCGCGCTCCTTGTGCGTGTTGCGTATCAGCGTGCGCAAGCGCTGCGCATCGGCTTCCGGATGCTTTGCAAGCAGTTCCGTGAGAGCCGACTCGTCTTCCAGCAGGCGTTCGCGCCAGCGTTCGAGCTGGTGCATGTAGCCTGTGTGCTGCTGCGATATGCCTTTCCAGGCGTTAAGCTTTGCGATGATGGGGGCTGTCTCGACGTCCCGCATCAGCTTGCCTATGTACTGCATCTGGCGGCGCTGGGCGCCGAACTTGTTGATGCGGTGCATCTCGCGTATCGCATCGCGCAGGTTTTCAGGGATGTCGAGCTGGGCCAGCTGGTCCTTGCCAAGGGCCACGAGTTCGGCTCCCAGGTCCTGCAGGTCGTGCATCTGCTTCTTGATCTTGGTCTTGCTTAAAGCGATATGTTCCGCGTCATGCGGCTCGAGGGCGTCTTCATCGCCTTCGTGGCGCTCATGCTCGTTATCGATGTGGCTTGGGTTCATGGGGTGCTATGTGTCTTTCAGATGCTGCTATGATAACGCCTTTCACCATTTTAACGCTTTAACTCATGAACAAGTCCATACCTGAAGGTTCCAAGGACCGGTTTTCCAATTCGTCAGACAGCCTGCGCGAAATCGCGGAGGACATGCTGAGCTATGCAAAACAGAAGGGCGCTACCGCCGCTTCCGCCGAAGTTTCCGAGGGATTCGGCCAAGCTGTCAGCGTGCGCCAGGGAGAAGTCGAGACCATCGAGTACAACCGCGACAAGGGTCTGGGCATCACGGTCTATCTCGGCAAGAAGCGCGGCAATGCAAGCACTTCGGATTTTTCTCCCGCAGCGATAAGGGACACGGTGGATGCCGCGCTGTCTATCGCCCGCTATACGGCGATCGACGATTGTTCGGGTTTGCCTGATGAGGAGAATCTGGCGCATGAATTCCGCGATTTCGATCTGTATCACCCATGGGACCTGCCCGTCGAGGAGGCGATCGAGCTCGCAAGGGAATGCGAGAGAACCGCGCTGCAAAGCGATAAGCGCATACAGAATTCGGAAGGCGCGACCGTGAACGTGAACGAGGCGCAATTCGTGCTTGCCAACAGCCTGGGTTTCATGGCGGGCTATCCCACTTCCCGTCACAGCATCAGCTGTTCCGTGATCGCCGAACAGAACGACGCGATGGAGCGGGACTACTGGTACAGCGTTGCGCGTTCTCCAGCCGATCTATTAAGCGCTTCTGAAGTCGGGAAGATCGCCGCAATGCGCACAGTGCGCCGCCTTGGAGCCAGGCAGATCGCGACGATGCAGGTTCCGGTGCTTTTCGAGCCGTCAGTGGCGAGCAGCCTTCTTGGGCATTTCGTGAGCGCCGTGAGCGGAGGCAGCCTTTATCGTAGATCGTCCTTCCTGCTCGATCAACTGGATCAGCAAGTCTTTGCATCCCATGTCGAGATGGAAGACATGCCGGATATACAGAGGGGGCTTGCATCAGGCAGCTTCGACGAAGAAGGCGTGAGAACCCTGCGCCGCAATATCGTGGAGCACGGCGTGCTGCGCGGCTATTTCTTGGGGAGCTATTCCGCGCGCAAGCTGGGTCTCAGGACCACAGGCAACGCAGGCGGCAACCACAATCTCGTGATGCGGCCTTCGGGCGCCGGGGAGCTCAATCTGGAAGGAATGCTGAAGACCATGAACCGCGGGTTTCTGGTCACGGAACTCCTGGGTCAGGGGGTCAACACGATCACCGGGGATTATTCGCGCGGAGCAGCCGGATTCTGGGTCGAGCATGGCGAGATCCAGTATCCTGTCCATGAAGTCACCATCGCCGGCAATCTGAAGGACATGTACCGCAACATCCTGGCGGTCGGAAGCGATGTGCTGGTGCAGGGTTCGCGCCAGTGCGGCTCCATCCTGATCGAAGGCATGACGGTGGCGGGAAGCTGACGCGACAGTTTTTCAGGGAGATGATAGTATCTTGAATACTTCATTGCAGAAGGACATGCGATGGCAGCACCCAGGGTCCAAAGAATACTCGTCATAGGCGCAGGACGCGGCGGCACCGCGATGCTTGAGCTTTTCAGCGATGACCCGCTGATCAAGGTGGTGGGCATCGTCGATGTCGATCCGCAAGCGCCTGCGCTTGCCATTGCGAAGAGTCTCAAGATTCGAAGTTTCACCGATCTTGCCAATGCCGTCGAGGAATGCAGTCCCTGCCTCGCCTTCAATCTCACCGGGGATGACAGCATCACCGACCATGTCGAATCGAGGCTGGGAAGCGGGAATATCATCGGCGGCTTCCAGGCTCGCTTCATCTGGACTCTGCTGACTCGTTTGAAGCGGACCAACGAGCGAGTCACGGAGCTTGCGCATCACGATTCCCTGACCGGGCTGCCGAACCGGATACTCTTCTACGACAGGCTGAACCAGGCGATCTCGAGGGCGAGTCGCGAAAAGGAGACTTTTGCCGTCCTCTATCTCGATCTCGACGGCTTCAAAGGGATTAACGATGCGTTCGGCCACGGTGTCGGCGATGCGCTCTTGTGCGAGGCTGCAAGAAGAATACGCGCCTGCGTTCGCGCGTCCGACACGGTTGCGCGCATGGGCGGAGATGAATTCACCGTGATACTCTGCAATGTGAAGACGGCTGCGAACAAGGATCGCGTCGCGAAGAAAATCATCGAGGCCATCTCGAGCCCCTTTCCGCTGAACGGGAAGGAATGTTCGGTGAGTGTGAGCATAGGCATCGCCCTCTATCCTGACCATGGGCAAACGGCCGAGCAACTCGTGAAGATAGCCGACGCTGCGATGTATCTGGCAAAGAATGACGGAAGGAATTGCTACCGCTTCGTCGGCGATTGAATCAAGATAATTCAGACGTGCGCCAAAAGCACGCTATTTTAGAAGGGGAGAGGCACATGACGGCAACACACATAGTCAGAATGGTCGCGGGTTTTTTTGTTCTTTTGTCTGTCGCGCTCGGCATGCAGGGCAGCCCGCTGTTTCTGGATGTCAATTGGTTATGGCTTGCCATTTTCATCGGATTCAACCTTTTTCAGAGCGCCTTCACCAAGGTATGCCCTCTGGAAATCGTGCTGAAGGCGGCAGGAATTGACTGAAACGGTATTTCGGGAAAGGCCTTCCGATCTGCCCATAGCGCTTCAAACAGACAAGCCGAAACGCCCGGTGAGTCTGTTCATGCAAAGCCTTCTGGGGAAGATGATCGTCTCCATTCTGGTGCTCACGCTGATCTTCGGCACGTTATTGCTGGCGAGCATCCTGCTCGTGTCGATCAATGTGCAGAAGGAGTTCTTCGTAAAGAACATACACGAGGAGACGCGTTCGCTTGCCGATATCCTGGGGCGCGGGGCGGATGCGCAAACTGTCTCGAGCATGTTCAGCAACATGATGAAATCGCACGGCGTGGTCTATGTCGATCTGACAGGAATCAGGGGCGTGGGCAAGTTCAGCATGGCCAAGGATGCTAGCCTTAAATTTCATCCTGATACTGTGTTTGGAGGAAATAGCGACCATGTGTACTATCTTTCCGAGCCCATCAGGGATGCCGATGGGAAGATTGCCGGCACGCTCAAGATGGGCTATGACGAGCTGAGGCTTGATCAGCAGATCAGGCACATGGTGCACCGCAGCATCGTGTTCGCGCTGGTCTACATGTGGGCGCTTACGTTGATCGTGGCTTCCCTTGCGATGCGCCTCAGCAAGCCGATCAGGACGCTGCAGCAGGCTTGCAGACAGATTGCCTCCGGGCATATGGATCAAGCGCTGAATGTCGAGAGCAATATCTCGGAAATTTCGGGCCTGGGGAATGACCTCGAGCTGATGCGCCAGGATCTGGTCGCGAGAAACCGGCAGATCGCGGCGAGCGAGGCGCGCTATGTGGCGATTCTGGACAATGCGGCAGAGGGCATCGTGACCTTCGACAGGCAGGGTGTCATACGCAGCTTCAACCGCTCGGCAGAGCAACTCTTCGGCTACGATGAGAATGAAATCATCGGGGGCGAGATCACGCTGTTGATGCCGCCGCCCGATGTGCCGGACCGAGCGAAAAGCCATCTCGAAAACTTCATGAACGAGGGGGTCGGTCGGCTTCTCGGAGGCGAGGGAGAGGTTCTGGGGCGGCGCAAGAACGGCACGAGTTTCCACATGGCGCTCAAGATAAGCAAGGTCATTCTGGAAGACCAGGTGATGTACACGGCGCTGGCGGACGACATCAGCGAGCGCAAGGCGCTGATGGAGCATCTGAAGGCGATGGCAGAGCACGACGGGCTGACCGGCCTTTATAACCGCAGCTATTTTCAGGATTCGCTCGAGCGTCTGGTCGAGCTGACCAGGAGAACCCGGCAGACCAGCGCCTTGTTCTATATCGATCTCGATCACTTCAAGTACGTCAACGACACCATGGGGCATGGCGCGGGAGACAGACTGCTCAAGGAGATCAGCACGATACTCAACAAGCGCGCCCGCAAGAGCGATCTCGTCGCAAGGCTGGGTGGAGACGAATTCACGGTGCTCTTGTACAACATACCGGAAGACCAGATCGGCAATTCCGCGGAGTCCTTCCGCAAGGCGCTCGCGGATTACCCTTTCAGGAATGGCGCAGAGCAGGTCGATATCGGTTGCTCTGTCGGCGTTGCGCTGATCACCGAGCAAACCCGGTCGGCTGCAGAGACGCTGTCGCATGCCGACATCGCCTGCCATATCGCGAAGCGGGGAGGGCGCAACAGGGTGCACTTGTTCAACAAGACTGATGAGGTCAACGTCGAAGCCATGTCCACGGACATGGGCTGGTCGAGGCGCATCAGGGAGGCGGTGGAGAGAGGCGGCTTCGCGCTGGCCTGCCAGCCCATCGTGACCACGCATAGCGGCGAGATCGAATCGCATGAAGTCCTGATCCGCATGCTCGATGAGCAGAATAATCTGATCATGCCGGGCGCATTCCTGCCTTCCGCAGAGCGCTTCGGCCTTGCCGTGGCGATCGACAGGTGGGTGATCGCCAATGCGATAGAGACGCTTGTCGAACAGCGCAAGGATCAGCCAGAAATGCGTTATTCGATCAATCTTTCCGGGCAGACGCTCTCGGATAGCAGTGTGCGCGACCTGATATATGAAACGCTGCGCCGAAGCGAGCTTGATCCCTCCGCGCTCACCTTCGAGGTCACCGAGACGGCGGCCATCGCGGACATGTCTATAGCGGTCGAGTTTCTGCGTAGCCTCAGGCAGATAGGATGCAAGACCTCTCTCGATGATTTCGGTTCAGGGATGTCTTCCTTTGCGTATCTGAGCGATCTACCGGTGGATTTCGTGAAGATCGACGGGCGCTTCGTGAAGAACATGGCCAACAATCCGGTCGATCAGGCGATGGTGAAGGCGATGAGCGAGATCGCACATGCGCTGGGCAAGAAGACCATTGCGGAATTCGTCGAGGACGAGGCGACGATGGAGCTCTTGCGGTCATACGGCATCGATTATGCTCAGGGCTATCATCTCGGGAAGCCGGAAGTCGTGAGGTTCTTCAGGCCTATCGTGCCCCATTACCACATCTAGGCCGCTTGCAGGCAAGCAAGGCCTGGGGCATGGTAGAATTGCGCTATTTCATAAATCAGGAATCGCCATGTTCTCGAGCAAAAATACCATCGCCGTCACCGATCCGGAACTTTGGGTCGCGATCCAGAACGAAAACCGCCGCCAGGAAGACCACATCGAGCTGATCGCATCGGAAAACTACACCAGCCCCGCGGTCATGGAGGCGCAGGGAAGCCGGCTTACCAACAAGTATGCTGAAGGCTATCCGGGCAAGCGCTATTACGGCGGCTGCGAATATGTGGACGTGGCGGAGCAGCTCGCGATAGACAGGGCAAAGGCGCTGTTCGGCGCGGAATATGCGAACGTGCAGCCGCATTCAGGCTCTCAGGCCAATCAGGCGGTTTACGCCTCGGTTCTGAAACCGGGTGACACGATACTCGGCATGTCGTTAGCGCACGGCGGTCATCTCACGCATGGCGCTACGGTGAACATCAGCGGCAAGCTCTACAACGCGGTCCAGTATGGTTTGAACGAGAAAGAAGAAATCGACTACGATCAGGTAGAGGCGCTTGCGATGGAGCACAAGCCCAAAATGATCGTGGCGGGCGCATCCGCCTATGCCTTGGTGATAGACTGGAAGCGCTTCAGGCAGATCGCCGACAGCGTGGGCGCCTATCTCTTCGTTGACATGGCGCATTATGCAGGGCTTATCGCGGCAGGCGTCTACCCCAGCCCGGTGGGTATCGCGGATTTCGTGACCACTACCACGCACAAGACGCTGCGCGGGCCGAGAGGCGGGCTGATACTCGCCAATGCGGAGCACGAGAAGGCGCTCAATTCCGCAATTTTCCCTTCTCTTCAGGGAGGGCCTCTGATGCATGTGATCGCGGCCAAGGCGGTCGCATTCAGGGAGGCCGCAAGCCACGAGTTCAAGGTTTACCAGCGCCAGGTCGTCGAGAATGCGCGCGTGATGACGCGCGTGCTTCAGGAAAGAGGGCTTCGCATCGTATCCGGCCGCACAGACAGCCATGTCTTCCTGGTCGACTTGAGAGCCAAGAACCTGACAGGCAAGGATGCGGAGGCTGTCCTCGGGCGCGCTCATATCACGGTCAACAAGAACGCGATACCCAACGATCCCCAGAAGCCTTTTGTCACATCCGGCATACGCATAGGCAGCCCCGCGATGACCACGCGCGGCTTTCAGGAGCTCGAGGCGGAGCAGCTTGCCAACCTGATCGCGGATGTGCTGGATGCGCCGAACGACGAACAGGTGATCGGACGCGTGACATCGGAAGTCAGGAAGCTCACTGCGAAATTCCCGGTATATGGTTAAAGCGGGATTGAGGATCGTGGAGCGAGGAATGAGAAGCATGGATCGAAGTGCCTCCCACTTTTCAATCCTCAATCCTCAATCCTGGATTTTCATTCCTCACTCCTTATGAGATGCCCATTCTGTAAAGGTCCGGATACGCAGGTGGTGGATACCCGCGAAAGCGAGGAAGGCGACAGTATACGCCGCCGCCGCCGCTGCATGTCCTGCGACAAGCGTTTCACGACCTATGAGACGGTGGAGCTCAGGATGCCGCAGGTGGTCAAGCAGAACGGGACCAGGAGCGAATTCGATGCAGGGAAGCTGCGCACCAGCTTCAAGCGCGCCTTGCACAAGAGGCCGGTGTCGACAGAGGCGATCGATGCCGCGATAGATCGCGTGACGCAGCAGCTCTACCAGCTCGGCGAACGGGAGGTGGGTTCGAGGCAGGTGGGCGAGATGGTGATGCAGGAGCTTCTTAAGCTGGACAAGGTCGCCTACATCCGCTTCGCCTCCGTTTACAAAAGCTTCCAGGATGTGGGCGACTTCGCGGAGGCCGTCAAGGCGGTGCGCAGGGCGCCGAGCGAGGGCTGATGTACAGCGCGGAAGATCATCTCTGGATGGGCGAAGCGCTAAGGCTCGCGGAAAAGGGCATCAACACTGCCTCGCCCAATCCTAGAGTGGGCTGTATTCTGGTCAAGGACGGGAAGCGCGTGGGCAGCGGCTGGCACAGGAGAGCTGGAGAGCCGCATGCGGAGGTGCATGCGCTGCGCGATGCAGGAAGCGCAGCAAAGGGTGCTACAGCCTATGTCACGCTCGAGCCTTGCAGCCATTTCGGCAGAACCCCTCCCTGCGCCGATGCGCTGATAGAGGCGGGGGTCGCGAGAGTCGTGGTGGCGATGCAGGACCCGAACCCCAGGGTTGCAGGATCCGGCATCGCGAGGCTAAGGGATGCTGGCATAAAGGTCGAATGCGGGCTGATTGAGGCGGCCGCCCATGAGCTCAATGCCGGGTTCGTCTCCCGCATGACGCGAGGCTTGCCCCGCGTCACGAGCAAGATCGGCATGAGTCTCGATGGCCGGACTGCGCTTGCAAACGGAGAGAGCCAGTGGATCACGGGCGCCGATGCGAGGCTCGACGTGCAGAGGGTGCGCGCCCGCTCGTGCGCGGTGATGACGGGGATCAACACCATACTCTCGGACAATGCGAGGCTTGACGTGCGCGATGTCGAATGCGAGCGGCAGCCGCTTCGGGTTGTACTGGACAGCAGATTGCGCATGGACCCCGATGCGCGCGTCCTCCAGGGTGGCGGCACATTGATATACAGTTCAACTGAAGATATCGACAAGATCGCGAGGCTTCAAGGCATCGGGGTTGAGGTTGCGGTTGCGCCGAGTGTTGCCGGGCGGCTCGATCTGCCTTTCGTGCTGAGAGATCTGGCTGGGCGCGGCTGCAACGAACTCCTGGTCGAGGCGGGAGCTGCCCTCAATGGCGCGCTTCTCAGGGAGAAGCTGGTGGACGAACTGCTGCTCTATGTCGCGCCTTCCCTGCTTGGCGACATGGCGCGCGGCATCGCAGCCCTGGGCGAGATTTCAAGTCTGGATCAGCGCGTCGATCTGGTCTGGAAGGATGTAAGGCGGGTGGGAAGTGATTTGCGTATCAGTGCGGAGGTGAAACATGTTTAGCGGGATCGTTGCGGATGTGGGAATGATAGCTAAGGCCGAAGAGCGGGAGGGCGGTTTGCGGCTCACCGTGGCGGCGGAGTCGCTGGACATGAACGATGTGCAGATCGGCGACAGCATCGCGGTCAACGGCGTATGCCTGACAGCCGTGGAAATAGAGGGGCGCAAGTTCGTCGCCGATGTCTCTGTCGAAACGCTGAATTGCACGACAGGGCTTGAAAAGCAAGGAAATCATGTAAACCTCGAGAAGGCGCTCAGGCTCTCGGACCGGCTTGGAGGCCATCTCGTGAGCGGCCATGTGGACGGCGTGGGAGAGGTCGTCGCATTCAACGACATCGGCGAGAGCTGGCGGCTGATCGTGCGCGCGCCTCATGCGCTTGCCAAGTACATCGCGGCCAAGGGTTCGATCGCAATCAACGGCGTGAGCCTGACCGTGAACCGCGTCGCAGGTGACGAGTTCGAGATGAACCTGATTCCGCACACGCTCGATGCGACGACATTGAACGAGCTGAAGCAAGGCTCGAGAGTGAACCTCGAGATCGACCTGATCGCGCGCTATGTCGAGCGCATGATGACGGCGGGCCAGTCCTAGCGGCCATATAGCCTGCGCAACTCATTCTTCGCCTGCTCCAGAACCCGCCTCTGTTCTTCGCCCAGATTCTTGCCTGCTCGGTTGATGTAGAAGTTCAGCATGGACATCGCCGAGTTGAATGGTGCTGCCTTGCGGCGCGTGCTTTCTTCTGCCGACTTCCTCAATGATTCAGCGATGCGCAAGGGATCGCGCAGGCTGAAAACGCCTGCTTCAAGATCCAGCGCCGAGCTTTCCTGGCCCACCCTGGCGGACCAGTATTTTTGTTTGGTCATGGGCGGCAGCGCAAATGGTAGAATGGCAAACGCCATTGTTAAGGTTATTCATGATGACAGATATTGCACCGATACAGGAAATCGTCGAGGAGATCAGAAAAGGCAACATGGTCATCCTGGTCGACGAGGAAGACCGCGAGAACGAGGGGGATCTCGTTTTCGCAGCCGAGTTCGCGACGCCAGAAAAGATCAACTTCATGGCAAAGCATGGGCGCGGCCTGATCTGTCTGACCCTGACCGAGGCGCATTGCAAGCAGCTCAATCTGCCGCTGATGGTCCGGGAGAACGGTTTGAGTCTGGCTACAAACTTCACGGTTTCGATAGAGGCGGCCACAGGTGTGACGACCGGAATTTCCGCGGCCGACCGTGCGCGCACGGTGCTTGCCGCAGCGGACAGGAACGCAAAGCCTGCCGACATCGTGCAGCCAGGCCATATCTTCCCGCTGCGCGCGCAAAACGGCGGGGTGCTGGTGCGCGCAGGGCACACCGAGGCGGGCTGCGATCTCGCCAGGATGGCGGGATTGGCCCCTGCCTCGGTGATCTGCGAGATACTCAAGGATGATGGCGAGATGGCGCGCCTGCCAGATCTCATCGAGTATGCGAAACTTCACGGCCTGAAGATAGGCACGATCGCGGATCTCATCGAATACCGCAGCCGCCATGAGAAGCTGGTCGAGAGGGTTTCGAATCGCCGCGTGCAGACCGTGCACGGCGAATTCGACCTGATGGTGTATGTCGACAAGACCACCCAGCGCACGCATCTTGCGCTCTCCAGGGGGGAGATCGCCCAGGACCAGGAGACTCTGGTGCGCGTGCATGAACCCTTGTCGGTGATGGATTTTCTGGAAACGGATTCGCAAGGGCATTCGACCAGCGTGCTCGAAGCGCTGCAGAGGATCAGCGAGGCAAGAGCGGGTGTTTTAGTGCTTCTGCATCGCGGCGAGACGCCTGAAGATCTGCTCTCCCGCGCAACGCTCGATTCCGGCGCGCAGCAGCACTGGGATTCGCGCAGCTATGGCATAGGCGCGCAGATACTCCGCGATCTCAAGGTGGGCAAGATGCGTCTGCTTTCCACTCCGCACAGGATGCCCAGCATGGCAGGCTTCGGGCTGGAAGTGGTGGGTTATGCGAATCAGGAACAAGGAACGGGAATATGAAGGAAATAGAAAAGAATCTGGATGGCAAGGGGATGCGCATAGGCATCGTGCAAAGCCGCTTCAACCATGAGGTGTGCGAGGGGCTGCTCGCCTCATGCCGCGCCCGCCTTGTGCAGCTTGGCGTTGCCGACGACAGCATCACGCTTGCGACCGTGCCAGGCGCGCTCGAGATACCGCTCGTGCTGCTCAGGATGGCGAAGAGCGAGAGGTTCGATGCGCTGATCGCACTGGGTGCGGTGATACGCGGCGAGACCTATCACTTCGAGGTGGTCTCGAATGAATCCGCGCGGGGTGTAGGCGATGTTCAGCTCGTAAGCGGCGTGCCGGTCGCCAATGCGATCCTGACTACGGAAGATGACGACCAGGCATTGGCGCGCATCAGCGTGAAAGGCGCGGAGGCCGCGGAGGTCGCGATTGAAATGACCAATCTGTTGCGTGGGCTGTCATGAACGATCAGCACAAGAGTCCGCGTCATCGCGCAAGGGAACTCGTGATGCAGGGCATCTACCAGTGGCGCGTTTCCGGGACAACGGTATCCGACATCGAAAAGCAGATGCAGAATGAAAAAAATCTGGGTCGCTACGACAAGCCGATGTATGCGAGGCTGCTGCGAGGGGTGCTGTCGAATCCCGGAGATCTTGAGGCGATGCTGGAGCCGCATCTGGACAGGGGAGTGTCCGAGCTCAGCACGGTCGAATATTCGGTTCTGCTGCTTGCGGCATTCGAGTTCGCACATCAGCCCGAGGTGCCCTACAAGGTGGTCATCAACGAGGCGGTCGAACTTGCCAAGACTTTCGGCGGCACGGACGGGCACAAATACGTGAACGGCGTGCTGGACAAGCTAGCCCCCAAGCTGCGCGCAGTCGAGTTCGAGCACGCGAGGCGCTAGCAAGCCTACTTCATGAACGAGTTCGAGCTGATACGCCGCTATTTCGAAAGGCCAGCGCCTTCGGCTCTGCTCGGGGTGGGGGATGATGCGGCGCTCCTGCGGGTAAGTGACAACAAGGTGCTTGCGGTATCCACCGATATGCTGGTGTGCGGCGTGCATTTTTTTGCGGATGCAGATCCTTATTCACTGGGGCACAAGACGCTGGCGGTCAATCTCTCTGACATGGCCGCGATGGGAGCGGTTCCGCGCTGGGCGACCCTTTCCATCGCGATGCCTGAAGCGGATGAAGCATGGCTCGAAAAATTCAGTTCAGGCTTTTTTGCGCTTGCGGATGTCCATGATGTCTCGCTTGTCGGCGGGGATACCACGCGCGGCCCGCTCAACCTATGTGTGACGATCATGGGTGAGGTCGATGCCGATCTTGCGTTGAAGCGCAGCGGCGCGAAAGCAGGCGACGAGATATGGGTTTCGGGAAATCTGGGGGATGCGGCGCTGGCGTTGGCACACCTCAAAGGAAATATCGTTCTGGAGCAGGAAGCGTTTTTGGCATGCGCGAACGCGCTCCACAAGCCTGATCCGCGCGTTGCCCTCGGCCAGTCGCTTTGCGGGATTGCAAGCAGCGCGATAGACATATCCGACGGACTGCTGTCCGATCTTGGGCATGTGCTTGCCGCGTCCGGCGTGGGGGCCGTGCTCGACTTTTGGTCCATACCCGTATCGGAAATCATGCGGAAGCACATCGATCAGGAAATTGCGAAGCGGTTCATCCTCACAGGAGGAGACGACTACGAACTCTGCTTCACAGTTCCCGCTTCGAGACATTCGGATGTGCTCGAGATCGGCGTCCCGCTGGCCTGCATAGGAAGGATAGTTCAAGGGACAGGCTGCATCGTGATGGACGGGGCGGAAAGGCTGGCCGTGGAAAGCGGGGGCTATGATCACTTCAGATGAAGCGCACCATGAATTGAAGGTCAGGCCTGGCCTCAAGTTCTTGCTGAGCCATCCCGCTCATTTCCTCTCATTCGGATTCGGCAGCGGCCTTGCGCGTTTCGCCCCAGGCACTTTCGGAACCCTGGCAGCCTATCCGATATACTGGTATCTTGCGCCCCGTCTTTCCGACAATAAGTTCATACTGTTTCTGATAATTTCCTTCTTCATCGGCATATGGGCTTGCGGCTATACCGGAAGGAAGCTAGGCGTTGCCGACTACGGTGGAATCGTCTGGGACGAGATCGTTGCGATGCTGCTGGTTCTTTTCTTCACCCCGCCTGGCGCGTACTGGTCGCTTCTGGCGTTCCTGCTTTTCCGCTTCTTCGACATCACAAAGCCGCCTCCGATACGCCATTTCGACAGCAACTGGCATGGCGGGCTGGGCGTGATGTTCGACGATCTCCTGGCGGCGGGCTATGCGCTCCTTTGCATGGCTGCGATCAGGACCCTGTTGTGAGGCTTTCGAACCATGATCGCCGCGTTTGAGTGCAGCATTGTTTTTGGGGAAGCCAGATGAACGCCTATCCTCTTTTGATCAAGCAGCTCTTGCATACGCCGCTTTCGAATGCGCCCGATCAGGAAATCGTCTACCGCGATATTTCGCGCTATGACTATCGCACGCTGGCTTCGCGCATCAGCCGTCTGGGAAGCGCGCTGCCTGTGAAGCCTGGCCAGACGGTCGCGGTGATGGACTGGGACAGCCACCGCTATCTGGAGTGCTTCTTTGCGATCCCCATGCTGGGCGCCGTGCTGCAGACGGTGAACGTGAGGCTGCCTTGCGAGCAGATCCTCTATACCCTCAACCACGCGCGCGCGGACCTGCTTCTGATTCACGAGGATTTTTTGCCATTGCTTGATGAAATGCAAGGCAAGCTCGAGACCGTCAAGAACTTCGTGCTGCTGTCAGACAGGGAAAAACCAGATTGCCCTTCTTCTTTCCTGGCGGGTTATGAAACGCTGCTCGCGGGAGGAAATGAAGATCACACATTTCCCGATTTCGACGAGAATTGTCGTGCAACCGTCTTTTATACCACGGGCACGACAGGCGCGCCCAAGGGTGTTTATTTCACCCATCGCCAGCTCGTGCTGCACACGCTTTCCGTGGCCGCGGGGCTTGGAACGGCACCTCTGCAGGGGGGGTTCGGCAGGGGGGATGTGTACATGCCGATCACGCCGATGTTCCATGTGCATGCCTGGGGACTTCCCTATATCGCGACGATGCTGGGCATCAAGCAGGTTTATCCGGGGCGCTATCAGCCGGATGTGCTTTTGAATCTGATCAAGGACGAAGGGGTGACCTTTTCCCACTGCGTGCCGACCGTGCTGCACCTTCTGCTTGCAAGCCCCTTGGCTTCCGATCTTTCCGGCTGGAAGGTGGTGATAGGGGGCTCTGCATTGCCGAAGGCGCTGGCTCAAGCGGCCCTGGCAAAAGGGGTGGACATCTTTGCGGGATATGGCCTGTCCGAAACCTGTCCTGTCCTCTCGCTGGGGCAGCTTGAATGCGGCGACGATCTTTCATCGGAGTCTCAGCTCTTGCAGCGCATCAAGGCGGGCCGCGCCATTCCTCTGGTCGAGATGCGCATCGTCGATGAAGATGGTAACGAGCTGCCTCGTGACGGGAAGACTGCGGGGGAGGTTGTCGTGAGGGCGCCCTGGCTCACGCAGGGTTATCTGCGCGACGAGAAGGCATCAGAATATCTCTGGCGCGGCGGCTATCTGCATACCGGGGACATAGGCACTAAGGATGACAAGGGGGTGGTCAACATCACCGACAGGCTTAAGGATGTGATCAAGTGCAGCGGGGAATGGCTCTCTTCGCTTGAATTGGAAAGCCTGATACTCGAGCATCCCGCAGTGAGCGAAGTCGCGGTGATCGGCGTTCCGGACGCCAAATGGGGCGAAAGGGCTTATGCGATGGTCGTGTTAAAGGAGGGCATGGAAGCCAATCCTAACGATCTGCGAAAATCCATAGACCGCTGCGTCGACGAGGGGAGACTCTCGCGATACGCCCGTCTGACCGAGTTCGCATTCGTGTCCATGCTTCCGCGCACCAGCGTGGGCAAGCTCGACAAGAAGCGTATGCGTGAGGATGTCCGCATGTCTTCTGATCAGAAGGCAAGATGAAAAACTCTTTCGTTCTGGCGATGAAATTCCTGCGCCGGGACTGGCGGGAGGGGGAGTGGCGCGTGCTGTTTCTGGCCCTGGTGCTGGCGGTAGGCAGTCTCGCCACGGTCGGGATGTTTGCCGACCGCATCAGGCAGGCGCTGGATCAGCAGGCGGCAAGCCTCCTGGGTGCTGATCTGCGCATCACCTCGACGCGCCCGATGGCTGAAAGCTATAGGAAGGAAGCAGCGCTTTATGGCTTGCGTTCTTTGGAGGGTCTTTCCTTTCCGAGCATGGTGTCGCATCGCGAGAAGGTGCTGCTTTCTGAAATAGAGGCGGTGGAAGAAGGCTATCCCTTGAGGGGAAGGATACAGGCAGACGGCGCATCGCAAGGCATTCCCGCGCGAGGCACGGTCTGGGCCGACGAGAGGCTGATGCGCCGCCTGGGACTCGTGAAAGGCAGCGAGGTGGGCATAGGAAACAGGCGCTTCACCGTGGCTGCGATACTGGTCAAGGATGTCGGGCAGACGATAGGCTTTGGAAGCTTCGCGCCTCGTGTGATGATGAATGAGGCAGATGTCCCATCTACCGGCCTCGTACAGAATGGCAGCCGCATCACCTACAGGATGCTGTTCGCGGGAGATAAGGCCGGAATTGCCGCATTCCGCAAGTCCTTGGGGAAAGACGACAAGGTCGAGGATGTGACGGATGCGCGCCCTGAGATACGCACCACGCTCGAGCGCGCAGGCCACTTCCTGGGTCTTGCCGCGTTGACATCTGCGATGCTCGCAGGCGTTGCGATCATGCTTGCGTCCCGTCGCTATGTTTCGCGCCATTTGGATAGCTCTGCGGTGCTGCGCTGCCTGGGGGCAGAGCAGAGACAGGTACGCTGGATATTTCTCCATCAGTTCTGGTTTTCGGGGTTGCTCGCCATGACCATCGGGCTTTTGCTGGCCTATGCCCTGCAGGGGGCGCTGGTTTCTTATCTCATGCCGGAGGCGGGCTTGCCAGGGCCCGGCGCGATGCCTGCCTTCAAGGCGGCTATCAGCGGGCTGGCGCTGCTCTTCGGTTTTGCCTATCTCCCGCTGGCGCGGCTAGGCAACGTCTCCCCGTTGAGGGTCATGCGCCGGGAGATGGGATTGCCCCCTTTGAGCGGCTGGGTGGTTTATGGTGCAGGAGGGCTGGCTCTCTGTTTGCTTTTCCTGTGGCAGGCGGGGACGGCGAAGCTCGGGCTTTCCGTGCTGGGCGGATTGCTTCTGGGATTGGCTGTCGATGCGGCGCTGGCCTGGCTTTTGTTGCGCGCATTGGCGCGGCTCGCAAGCAGGGTCGGGGTGGTGAGGCAGGCATTCAGGAATTTGGCGCGCCACAGCGGAAGCGTTGTGCTCCAGGTCGTCATGCTGAGCCTGGGCGGAATGGCTTTGCTGGTTCTGACGCTGGTGAGGGGCGATCTCTTGCAAAGCTGGCAGGACAAGCTGCCGCCGGATGCGCCGAACCGGTTTCTGGTCGGCATACAGCCTGGCCAGCAGCAGGAGGTGTTGCGCTTCTTTTCGGATCACGGCTTGCCCGGGCCTCAGCTCTTGCCGATGGTGAAGGGGAGGTTGGTCGCGATCGATGGGCGTGAGATCAGCGGCGCGGATTATCCCGAGCCCAGGGCGCGCGCCCTGGTCGAGCGCGAATTCAATCTTTCCTATGCGGAAAAGTTGCCTTCCTGGAATGTCATCTCGGGCGGGAAGTGGTGGGATCTGAAAGGTGCGAAGGAAGAGAAGGCGCAGATTTCAATCGAGGAGGGAATCGCAAAGACGCTAGGCATCCGCCTTGGCGACAGGCTGACCTATGATGTCGCAGGGAGCCGGTTTACTGCCAGGATCACGAACTTGAGGCGCGTGCAGTGGGATTCCATGCGGGTGAACTTCTTTGTGATCACCACACCGGATATCCTGAAGAGCTATCCGGAAAGCTATCTGACGAGTTTTTATCTGCCCAAAGACAGGGCGGGTTTCGGGGATGAGCTTGCGGAAGCCTTTCCCAATCTGCTGTTTGTCGACATGGATGCCGTGATCTCGCAGATCAGGGACATCATCTCGAAAGTGTCCAGGGCGATCGGCGCGGTTTTCATGTTCACCCTGCTTTCCGGTCTTGTGGTGCTGTATGCCGCGTTGCTCGCAACGCATGATGAAAGGGTTCAGCAGGCCGCGATACTGCGCGTGCTGGGGGCCGGAAGGGCCTATCTGGACCGCCTGCACCTTGCCGAATTTGCGGTGACAGGGACTTTGGCCGGTTTTTTTGCTTCGGCAAGTGCGGTTCTCCTGGGTTTCATGCTTGCGCGCCGCGTGCTGGACATCCCCTATAGGTCGGGCATTTCGGTCTGGATTGTCGGCATATTGGGCGGGATAATGCTGGTGACGCTGGCCGGCTGGCTCAATGCCAGAAGCCTTGTAAAGGCTTCTCCATTGCCCATTCTGCGCGGCGAATAGGGGATGTCTGGCGCGGATGAATTTTTATTCTCCGATGGATTTGGGAAATTTCGGCAACTTTGATACAATCAGGTTTGATTTTTTAACTTATCAACAGGGTGGAGTCTCGAATGTCTATTGAACAACGCGTAAAAAAGATCGTATCTGAACAGCTTGGCGTGAATGAAGCCGAGGTGAAGAACGAGTCATCGTTCGTCAACGATCTGGGTGCCGATTCGCTGGACACCGTTGAGCTTGTGATGGCGCTGGAAGAAGAGTTCGAATGCGAAATTCCGGATGAAGATGCGGAAACGATCACGACCGTGCAGCAAGCCATCGACTACGTCATCGCACACCAAAAGTAATAATCCATTTCACCGCAGGCGGAGTTCATTTGTCTAAACGTAGAGTTGTCGTGACCGGATTGGGGATAGTCTCTCCGGTCGGTATTGGGATTTCTGCAGCCTGGCAAAACATCGTCGCGGGCAAGTCGGGAATAGCCAGGATATCGCATTTCGATGCGAGTCAGTTCTCAAGCCAGGTGGCTGGAGAAGTCACCGGTTTTGACGCTGCGCAATACCTGCCCGCGAAGGATGCGCGCCGTATGGGCAGGTTCATCCACTTCGGCCTGGTGGCGGGCATGGAAGCTTTTGTCGATTCAGGCCTTGAAGTGACCGAGAAGAATGCGGAGCGCATCGGCGTGAACATAGGCTCCGGCATAGGCGGTTTGCCCACCATAGAAGAGACGCACAACGACTATCTTGCGGCAGGTCCCCGCAAGATTTCCCCTTTCTTCATACCCGGCAGCATCATCAACATGATCTCGGGCAATCTTTCCGTCATGTACGGTCTCAAGGGTCCCAATGTGGCGATGGTCTCCGCATGCACCACGGGCACGCACTGCATAGGCGAATCCGCGAGGATGATCGCGTATGGCGATGCGGATGTGATGATCGCGGGAGGTGCTGAAGCGACCGTGAGCCCTTTGGCAGTCGGCGGCTTTGCATCCGCGCGCGCGTTGAGCACGAGAAACGACGATCCTGCGACCGCCTCCCGTCCATGGGACAAGGAACGCGACGGCTTCGTGATCAGCGAGGGTGCGGGAGTGATCGTGCTCGAGGAATACGAGCACGCGAAGGCCAGAGGAGCGAAGATCTATGCCGAGCTCACAGGCTACGGCATGAGCGCGGATGCTTACCACATCACTTCGCCCAACAGCGACGGACCCAAGCGCAGCATGCTCAACGCCTTGAAAGATGCAAAGATCAATCCAGAGGACGTGCAGTACGTGAACGCGCACGGCACATCGACGCCGCTTGGCGACAAGAACGAGACCGATGCGCTCAAGCTCGCGTTCGGCGATTATGCATACAAGCTGGTGGTGAATTCGACAAAGTCCATGACCGGCCACCTGCTGGGCGGTGCGGGCGGCGTCGAGTCCATCTTCTCCATCCTTGCGATACATCATCAGATATCTCCTCCGACCATCAACATATTCGAGCAGGATCCGGAGTGCGATCTCGACTACTGCGCAAATGTCGCGCGCGACATGAAGATCAAGGTTGCGATAAACAACAACTTCGGATTCGGCGGGACAAACGGCACGCTGGTGTTCAGCAAGATCTGATCGGATCTTGAAAGTCCACGAACGAAAATGATCCGGTTCGTGATTCGTTCGGATGAAAGATCATGCTGATCATCGGCGTGAATGGACGCAGGGTGTCTGGCACTCTCGCCGGACATCATCCCTGCTCAAGGTTTTCCGGGGCCGAACATGGGTAAGCTTAAGGCATTGCTGTTCATCTTCCTGCTGCTTGCGATAGTCGCCCTCTACTATGGCTTTAGCCCTGTCACCCTTCCCAAGCAGCCCTTCGATTTCACGCTGAACAAGGGCCATAGCCTGAATGCGATTTCCCGCCAGTTCGAGCGTGAGGGTTTGCTGGATAACGGCAGGCTGTTCTCCCTCTTCGCCCGCATTCTTGGCCGCTCTAACAAGATACAGGCGGGCGTCTACCGGCTGGACCATGCGGTATCCAAGATGGAGCTGTTGCAACTGATCACGCAGGGCAATGCCGGCAAGAGCCAGGTGAAGATCATAGAGGGATGGAATTTTAAACAGCTGAGGGCGGAGCTCGACGCAAGCCAGAACATCAAACACGACACGCTGAACATGACGGACAGCGAGATCGCCCAGCAGATAGGCGCGCCTGAAGAAAACCCGGAGGGGATGTTTGCGCCCGACACCTATTTTGTCGCGGCAGGCAGCAGCGATATTGAATTTCTGAAGCTCGCCTATCAGACCATGCAGCGGAGGCTTCAGCAGGCCTGGCTGGAGAGGGATCAGGGGGTTCCGCTCACCTCTCCCTATCAGGCTCTGATCCTTGCATCCATCGTCGAGAAGGAAACAGGTACTGCGGCGGATCGCGGCATGATCGCAGGGGTATTCGCAAACCGCCTGCGCAAGCACATGCTGCTGCAGACCGATCCCTCGGTGATCTACGGAATGGGGGAGAAATATACCGGCATTCTGCATCACGAAGACATGACGCGGGATACTCCCTACAATACCTATACGCGCCCGGGGCTTCCTCCTACGCCGATCGCGATGCCCGGGCGCGATGCGGTCTATGCCGCGCTGCATCCGGCGAGCACGGATGCGCTATATTTCGTCGCCAAGGGGGATGGCAGCTCGCAGTTTTCAAAAAATCTGGCAGACCATAACCGCGCGGTCGACAAGTATCAGAAGTGATTTCCTAGAAGGAAAACTTCGCCATCAAAACCCATGCCCTGCCGAAGGTCGTGATGCCCGTTCCTTTGGCTTCCTGGTAACCGAGTCCCAGGGTCATCTTTTCCCGGTTCAAGATCCTGTTGTCGAAGACCAGACCATAGGTCACGATGAGCTGGTTCTTGCCGTCATAGGGACCCTTGCTCCAGTGGGTATAGTTCGCCTCGATCTCAGGCCAGATATGACGGAATACCCGGGCCTGCAAACCCGTGTTCCACGATATGGGCATGCCCAGGGTTGAGAGATTGTGGTCGGGGATCGCGCAGGATATCAGGCTCTGCACGGCGATCTCTCGCTGCCTGGTTCCCCACCCCTTTCCGAAAGCCAGGGCGGGGGTATATATCGCGCTGTGAGAAGTGAACGGGCTGTTGCCGGTCGGCATGCTTAACCCCAGCGAACCGCTGAAAACGTAGTTGCCGTTTTCCTCGTTTGCTGAAGCGAACCTGTGCTTGGCCAGGACATTTTCGTCTCCCCAGCCGGCGCTCGAAGTCTTCAGCGTTTCCCTGTCGATGTAGGCGGGGACGCCGAACTGTACCTGCGTGTCTTCGCTCACGATGAGCTCGAGTCCCTTGTTGCTGCCGTAGTTTGTGATCTCTGTCCCATTGGGCTGGTACTGCTGGGTGTAATGGTAGCGAAAGCCCTGGGTAAGCCCCGTGGAGGGGACGCCTATCATGGTCGCCCAGTGCGGCTGAGCCTGCAAGGCGCGGTCTACCATGTTCGACCAGTCCGACGCGGGGTCCTCTGAAGAGGCCATGCAGCTGGTTGAAAAAAGCATGCCTGCCAGGGCGATCCAATTTTTCCGGAATTTGCGCAAGGCGGGGATTTTCATCTGAAGTTCTTCGAGGTCTTTAGGAGATCTCATGGTTAAAAATTGAAGCGCTATACTATATCATTGAGCCTTTGCAATCCGGCAGGCGGCGCATGACTAAATTCATCACATTTGAAGGTGTGGACGGGGCGGGCAAGAGCACGCACCTTGCATGGTTCGCCGATGCGTTGAGAAGCCGCGGGCTGGATGTGGTCGTCACGAGAGAGCCGGGCGGAACTCCCTTGGGCGAGCAGCTCCGGGAAATGGTCCTGAATCAGCCCATGAGCATGGGGACAGAGGCGATGCTGATGTTCGCGTCGCGGATCGAGCATGTGGAGGAGGTGATCAAACCCGCATTGCTTTCCGGAAAGTGCGTGATCTCCGATCGCTTTTCCGATGCAAGTTTCGCCTATCAGGGCGGAGGCCGGGGCATGGACTGGGAGAGATTGAAAGAGCTCGAGCAATGGGTCGGCATCAAACCGGATCTCACGCTGTTCTTCGATGTGCCGATCGAGGTTGCGCGGCAGCGCCTTTCGAACAACGCATCGCTCGACCGTTTTGAGCAGGAGCAGGGAGAATTCTTCGAGCGCGTGCGCGCGGGATATCACAGGCGGGTCGCGGAAGATCGGCTGCGATTCAAGGTGATCGATGCGGCTCAGTCGCTGGAAGAAGTGAAGCGACAGCTCGCATCCATCGCAGGGAAGATCGGATGAGCGAACTCTATCCATGGCAGAAGGAAGACTGGGCTCGCCTGCAGCGCATCCGCGCATCGCAGGGTCTGCTGTTTCAGGGGCAGAAGGGAATAGGCAAGCTAGAACTTGCGATCGGTTATGCGAAATCCCTTTTGTGCGAGAAACCGGGCGACCGGGGATTTGCCTGCGGGGAGTGCCCGGCATGCCACTGGTTCGAACAGGGATCGCATCCGGATTATCGCCTGCTGCAGCCTGAATCCGAGACCGAGGAGAGCGAAACAGGCAAGAAGCCAAGCCGTCAGATTTCGGTCGACCAGATACGCTCCCTCTCCGATTTCATGGGCATGACCGCGCATCAGGGCGGGCGGCGCGTGGTGATCATATGTCCCGCCGAGGCGATGAATGCGAATGCCGCGAATGCGCTTTTGAAGAATCTTGAAGAGCCGCCGCCTGGCCTGCTCTTCATCCTGGTGACGCACAGGCATCACGCATTGCTTCCGACGATACTGAGCCGCTGCATCAGGGTCGTCCTATCATCGCCAGATGCCGAGACCGCTACGCGATTCCTGGCAAAGGAAGGCGTGAAGAATCCGCTCGATGCGCTCGCGAGATCGGGATTTTCGCCGCTTCTGGCACTTCAGGATGCGGGAGACGGCGATGCGCGGGAGAAGCTCATGCGCGCCCTGCAGCAGAGGCAGATGGATGTGTTTGGCGTGGCCGAAGCGCTGCAGAAGACCGAGCAGACGCTCGTTGTGCAATGGCTTCAGCAGTGGTGCCACGACCTCGTTTCGCAAAAGCTCGCGGGCAGGCTGCGCTACCATCCGGGCTACGAGAGGCTGATCGGCAATCTGGTCGAACCCATGGACGCCCTGGATCTCGTGCGCTTGCAGGTGCTTTTGAAAACGGCGAAGAAAGAGGCCAGGCATACGCTGAATCCCAGGCTGTTTTTCGAATCTCTTTTATTTAATTATTGCCAGCTCGTAAAACCATGCCATTCATAGATTCACATTGCCACATCAACTTCAAGGATCTTGCGACCGACATCGAAGGCGTGCTGCAGAGAATGCAGCAGAACGATGTGACGAGCGCGCTATGCGTGTCGGTCAATCTGGAGGATTTTCCGGAAGTGCTGGCGCTGGCAATCGCGCATCCCAATGTCTATGCATCGGTCGGCGTGCATCCGGATTACGAGGCGGTCGAAGAGCCGACTGTGGAGCGTCTGGTCGAGCTTGCCAATCATCCCAGGATCATCGCGATCGGCGAGACGGGGCTCGACTATTACAGGCTGACGGGTGATCTCGAATGGCAGCGAGCAAGATTTCGCAACCACATATGCGCGGCGAAAGAGTGCAAGAAGCCCTTGATCATTCACACCCGAAGCGCGAGTGAAGATACCCTTCGCATCATGCAAGAAGAGAATGCCGGGGAGATAGGCGGCGTGATGCACTGCTTCACCGAGAGCTGGGAAGTTGCGAAGGCCGCGATGGAAATGGGGTTCTACATTTCCTTCTCGGGCATCGTGACCTTCAAGAGCGCGCTCGAGCTGAAAGAAGTCGCAAGGCGCGTGCCGCTTGAGCGCATGCTGATCGAAACGGATTCCCCTTATCTCGCACCCGTGCCTTTCAGGGGGAAGGTCAATCAGCCTGCCTATGTGAAGCATGTGGCCGAGGAGATCGCGCTGCTTCGAGGTGTCAGCTCTGCAGAGATCGGGGAGGCCACGAGTGCGAATTTCTCCCGTCTGTTCAGTGTGTAGCTGCGAAAATATGTTGACAGAAATCCTGAAAAATCTATAATGCGCGGCTCGCAATGCGGGAGTAGCTCAGTTGGTAGAGCGCAACCTTGCCAAGGTTGAGGTCGAGAGTTCGAGACTCTTCTCCCGCTCCAGTTGAACAGATATACTGTCAACGATGCGATGTTCCAAATGCGGGAGTAGCTCAGTTGGTAGAGCGCAACCTTGCCAAGGTTGAGGTCGAGAGTTCGAGACTCTTTTCCCGCTCCACATTCAAGGGAAAGCATCAGGCTTTCCCTTATTTTTATGGTGCGTTAGCAAAGCGGTTATGCCCCGGATTGCAAATCCGGTCAGCCCAGTTCGACTCTGGGACGCACCTCCAAACGCCTGCCCGGGTGGTGAAATTGGTAGACACAACGGACTTAAAATCCGTCGCTTGGGTAAAACCAGCGTGCCGGTTCGACCCCGGCTCCGGGCACCAATTAACAGTGCGGCGTGGTCCAGAAAAGTCCAATTTGCATCGATATTCAAGGGGTGGTTTCAACTTTCAAGTGCAAATAACGCAGCGTGATGCTGCTTAAAGTCATACTCGTCCGGTGTGAACAGCTGAGCCGGACACTTGGGGGTCCGCACAAACCAGATCCCAATTTGTATGTGATTGACAAGGATGGGTTGAGGGCGCTGAAAGAAGCCTTGCTCTAACCCGCCTTCCCCCCCTCCGTCAACCCATCCCTGTCTGGATGGGTTTTTTGCGCCTGCTGTTTTCGGGATTATGTTGGGTATATTTTGTATATACATATTTATTGAGTAAGTGATTATTTGTGTGTATACTTTTAGCTGTAAAACCCAGAGGGATTGTGTCTATGGGCATTAAAATTTCAAGCGCTGTCATTTTAAAATTGTCTCAAAAGCACGGTGTTACAGAAGAGGATGTGATTCAGTGCTTTTCAAACATAAATGGGACGTTTCTGATTGACAATCGAGAGCAGCATAAGCCCGATCCGCCAACAATGTGGTTTATTTCTACAACCGACACGGGGCGCCAATTGAAGGTTGTATTTATTAAAAGAGAAGGCGACGTGCATATACGGACCGCTTATCAGCCGAATGAAACTGAAATGTTGATTTATAACAAGTTTGGTGCGAATAAATAAGCTTCTGGCTATTTGAAATGGCCTTGTTCATGTGTATATACGTAACATATGGTAAATCCAGATTGAGGTGGAGAGGAATGTGATGAATATGAAAGCGGGCGTTAAAAAAATCGAATCAACTGATGAAGCCTGGGAGAACCGAGATCTTGGCGCTGATGGGTTGCATGTTGGGGTTGTTGGCGGAGAGGAAGCGCAGACCATTTTGGAGGCGGCTGGAACGCAAGCGGTATCCATTCGTTTGCAGAAATCTCTGATTGAGGATCTGAAAAACATTGCATCGCTGCATGGACTGGCTTATCAAACGCTCGTTAAACAAGTATTGAATCGTTTTGTGGAGGCCGAAAAAAAATTGATTTTGCGCGATATGGCTGCCGAGTCTGCAAGAAAAGCCGAAAAGTCCGCGTCTGCGGATAAGGCGGCAACAAAGAATAAGAAAGCTGCGTAAGACTGATTGCGCGCCTGACAGGCTCTCTTTCGCTTCATTGGCGCGCAATCTTTTGTAAGTCTTCATTTTCACTTTATCGGCATTCTGGCTTGCAAGTCAATTTCACATTTTTCCTGATAGCCTGAAGGATTTCGGGAACATCTGTTCCGCCTCGTCGTTGAGAGGCATGTGTGGAAATTTTTCTTTGACTAGGTCTAGCACGGCAATTGATTGTCTGTTAAATCATTGGAAAGCGGTTGCAAACCGTTTAATATCCGGCGCTGGACGCCAGATTACATGAGCGCGCAGTCTGGTGATGCCGTGAACGTAGGCGCGATGTTCAGGTGTTTTTAATTTCACAGATTCGAGGGAATAATCCATGCAGCCCAACATCTATCCCGTGATCCTGTCAGGCGGTTCGGGGACGCGCCTTTGGCCGCTGTCGCGCACCGCCTTGCCTAAGCAGTTTCTGCCGCTTGTGTCCGAGCGCACCCTTTTTCAGGAAACGGTATTACGCTTAAAGGGCTTGCCAAACGTGAGCGCGCCGCTTGTGGTCTGCAACAACGATCACCGATTCCTGGCGGCCGAACAGATGCAGGCGATCGGCGCGCAACCCATGCTGCATATACTGGAGCCAGTCGGCAGGAATACCGCGCCCGCGGTTGCGGTCGCCGCATTTGCGGCGGTAGACAAGGATGCGGATGCGATCCTTCTGGTGATGGCTGCGGATCATCTGATCCGGGATGTCGAAGGATTCCACGGTGCAATCGAAAAGGCGGGCGCGCTTGCACAACAGGACAGGCTGGTCACCTTCGGCATCAAGCCGGACAATCCCGCAACGGGTTTTGGCTACATCGAACGCGGAAGCGCTCTTGCAGAGGATGGTTCCTTCTCGGTCGCGCGCTTTGTGGAAAAGCCGGATGCGGAAACGGCGAAGGCATTTCTGGCATCCGGAAAATTTTTCTGGAACAGCGGCATGTTCGTGTTCAAGGCGTCCGTTTATCTTGCCGAGCTTGAGTCTCACCGGCCGGACATCCATCAGGCGGCGGAGCTTGCCTGGCAGCACAGCACGCACGATCTCGATTTCTGCAGGTTGCATGAGAGCGATTTCGCGGCCTGTCCCTCCGAGTCCATAGACTATGCGGTGATGGAACGCACAAAGTCTGCAGCCGTGGTCAGTGTAGACATCGGCTGGAGCGATATCGGCTCTTGGTCTTCCCTGGCCGAAGTCAGCGAGCAGGATGCACGCGGCAATTCTGTTCGCGGCGATGTGTATATCGCGGAGACGCATGGTTCATATGTGCGCGCGGAAAGCCGCATGGTGGCCACCATAGGGGTGCGCGATCTCGTGGTGGTCGAAACGGCGGATGCGGTTCTTGTGATGCACAAGGACATGGCGCAGGATGTGAAGCATGCGGTGGAGTATCTGAAGCAGGCTGAGCGCACCGAGCATCTGGTGCACAGGCGCGTCTACAGGCCCTGGGGCTATTACGAGGGCATAGACATGGGTGAGCGCTTCCAGGTCAAGCGCATCATGGTGAAGCCGGCCGCCAAGCTTTCATTGCAGATGCACTATCACAGGGCGGAACACTGGATAGTCGTGTCGGGAACCGCGAAGGTCACCTGCGGAGACAGGGTCGAGCTGCTGCATGAAAACCAGTCCACCTATATCCCAATCGGCCAGACGCATCGCCTCGAGAACGTGGGCAGGCTGCCTCTCTTCATGATAGAGGTTCAGTCGGGCAGCTATCTGGGCGAGGACGACATCGTGCGCTTCGAGGACGATTACAGGCGAAGCTAGATGGAGAGTTCTCCTGCGCTGGAATTGGCCAAACACATGCTGCTTCTGTTTGGCGCCATATTAGGGCTGGGTACGCTTTCAAGCCTCCTGGCAAGGTTTGTTCGCGCGCCGGATGTCGCGGTATTTCTTCTGGTTGGCATGCTTGCGGGCCCCGATGTGCTGGGGCTTGTGGACATTAGCGCCACGTCCAGCGTGAACCAGCTTATCCTGATCTTCGGCTCGAGCTACATTCTTTTTGACGGCGGCGCATCGATCAGGCTGCGCGTGCTGAAGAAAGTGTGGATCACGATCCTGTCGCTTGCGACAATAGGGGTGCTGATCACGGCGGCAATCACCGGGATGGCGGCCTATTATTTCCTGCATGTGACTCCCATTGTCGCGCTGCTTCTGGGCGCCGTCCTTTCCTCCACAGACCCCGCGACCCTGGTTCCGGTCTTCAAGCAGGTCAGGATACGGCCGCGCATCGCGCAGACCGTGATGAGCGAATCGGCCTTCAACGATGCGATGGGCGCGATACTCACCTTCGCCGTGCTGGGCATTGCGATGGGATCAGGGAATTTTTCCATTGGTGATGCGATGTCGGATCTGCTGAAACAATCGCTATTCGGCATCGCGATAGGAGGAATTCTGGGTTATCTGGCCGCGTTGCTGATTTCGCACGAGCGGTTCGGCTTCCTCGAGGAATTCGCGCCTGTGGTCACATTGATGGCCGTGATCGGCGCCTACATCGCGGCAGACGGAATGCATTCCAGCGGTTTCATGGCGGTGTTCGTATTCGGCATCATGCTGGGCAATGTCGAGTCTTTGGGCTTTCCCCGCTCAAGGGCAGAAAACCGCCAGCTCGAAGATTTCGTGATGACCACGGCGCTGATCATGCGCATGTTCATCTTCATCCTGCTCGGCAGCCAGGTGAATTTTGCGCTGATGAACCGGTATCTTTACGCGGGAGCCGCGGTGGTCGCGGTCTTCATGCTGGTCGCCAGGCCTTGCACGGTTTTTCTTTGCGCCTTGCCGGACAGACGAGCCAGATGGAGCTTCAGGGAATTGCTCTTCATGTGCTGGACGCGCGAGACAGGAGTGATTCCGGGAGCGCTCTCCGGCATGCTTCTGGGAGTCAAGGCGCCTGGAGCCGAGATCGTTGCATCCGTCTGTTTCATCGCGATCCTGGTGACGATACTGGTACAGGCGACGACGACCTCCTGGGTCGCGAAAAGGCTGGATCTGCTATCTGGCGGCGAACACGACTAGATTTTTTCTACCCACTCGCTTGTCCATTCGCTCACCTGATCCCGCCATGCTCTGGAAGAAAAAGTGTGGTCCGCATCGGGCAAATCCCTGCGGGAGAATTTAGGGGATCCGAGAAGGGACTGCCACGCGCCGGATCCCCCGACTGCATCCTCGAATTCGCGCGCGACGAGATCGTTCCCGCTCAGGATCAGGAGAACCTTGCCACTGAACTTTTCAAGGCCGATGCGCATTTTCTCCGGAAGAGGCTGATCGCTTTCGGGTGCTTTCTGCTTCGCCTTGGAAACCGAACCAAAGAAGCCTCTTGTCGAATCTGCAAAATCGAACTTTCCGGAAATCAGCTTGCGCCACATCTCGGGATTGGCCAGCCTCGAAAGGTAGTAATGCTTGAGCCTGGTCTTTGCCTCTCCCTGTTGGGTCCTGACCCACGGATTGAGCAGCACCAGGCCGTTCACTCTTGAATCGCGATGCGCATGGAAGATCGCTGCCGAAGCCGCATCGCATAGCCCCCAGAGTACGATCCTTTCAAGCCCAGGGCAGTTCGCGAAATAGGCGTCCACTGCCGAACTTATGTCCATTTCCACTTCGTCGAATATGCGCAGCCTTCCCTCGCTGTCCCCCATGCCGCGGTAGTCGAAGCGCATGCAGGGGATGCCTGCTTTTGCAAGGTCTCTCGAAAGCAGCGTGAACTGCCTGTGGCTGCCTGCCCTGTATTGCGGCCCGCCGACGATGACGAGCACGCCCTGCGAGGAAGGATTTTCGGGCATCGCCAGAATCGCTGCGAGGCTGTTTCCTTCGCATTCGAACGTAAACGCGGTTTCCGTGTATGCCGTCATGAGGAAAATATCCGTGTCGTCTGAACGACGAGATCGGGGCAATCGGTGATCTCCTGGGTGGACCAGAAGGGCTCGCCCTGCGCCTTGTGAACCTGGACCGGAATGCCGCGGCTTTCCCATGCGCTTACAATCCGGCCCGATGCGGGCGAGATATCGGCGCTTGCATCCGGCATGGTTTCCAGCCAGTGATGGGGAATGCCGGGTTTGCCGAGCTCTTCCAGTTTCATGCGGCTCAATGATTCGGCTAGCTCGTGAGGCAATTCATAGCCTGCGATTTCGAGCGTGCCGGCGGATGCCAGCTCGCGTTTCAGATCCTGCAGGCCTGTCTTCGCCTTTCCGGTGATCATCGCGTTTGCAAGGCGCAGCCGCAAGAATTGCGCAAGATGGGCTTCGCCGCTGTGCACGGGTTGCCAGAGAACCATTTTTTCGAGCGGGAAATCCGCATCGCTTGCGAAATCGAGCGCCAGAAGCGCGCCCAGCCTCAGCCCCCAAAGCGTGACAGGCAGGTCATGCTGTTTTCTTAGCCATTCAAGGCTCATCCTCAGGTCCTGTTTCCAGATTTCCCATCGGGCGTCCCTGAAGTCGCCTTCGCTGTCGCCGCAGCCGCAGAGGTCGACTTGCAGCACGGAATAGCCGATTTCCGCCAGGGCTCTTGCCTGCATGGCGACCATGCGGCGGCTCTTGTTCATTTCCTCTGCGAAGGGATGAACATAGAGGACCAGGCCCTTGCAGGCGGCAGTGCTGGGATGATGTATGAGTAAGCGCCGGCCAGTTTCGGTTTGCAGGAAAAAAGGCCGGAATGGGCTCATGAGGACAATTTCTGCGTCACGAAGTCTTCAAGACTGCCCAGCGTTGCAAAAACCTCCGCGCTGATTTCATCATCGTCCACGACAAATCCGAAATGCTCCTCGAGCGCCGAGATCAGGTTGACCACCGCCATCGAATCCAGTTCGGGCAGGCTGCCCAAAAGGTGCGTTTCCCGCGTCATTGTCTGTATTCTGTTGCCAAGCTGCAAAGAGTTGCCTAAAATCGTCCTGACTTCGTCAAAATTCGCCATGCCTACTCCAGTTGGTAAATCGGCGGCGATTATAGCCTGCCTGTATGGGGCGCGGGTTGCTTCATGACGGTTTGTCGGAAAATTTTACACTCGACTGTCTGGCGGAAGCGTTTTTCAGGTGCTGATTTTCGTAATTGCATGAATAGCAATCAATAATTTTTTCCTGGTACAGATTTTGCTTATATTCTGTTAAGGATTCACTCAGGGCGGCAAGTGTAAAAATGGACGGGAAGCTTATTCGAAATGGCATGATGATTCTGGCGTTGCTGGCTGCGACGCCTTCTGCCTTTGCGAAATTCTATTCTTATTCTACAGGGAGCACCACGACAGGCGGAGTTTCTGTCAGCGGCAAAGCCACTTTTGATGTTTCTGCAGGTCAGATGATCGTCACATTGATCAACCTTGAGCCCAACATCAAGAGCGTAGGACAAGACATCAGTTCGCTATTCTTCACCGTCAACAATGGACAATCCATCCTCAGTCTGAGCGGGGCTGCAGTCACGCTTTCAGGGAATCTGATAGACATAGGCACGAGTGGAGTGACTTCTGCAGGTACGCTCAATAACGTTGCACTCGGCACGAAAGGTACTTCTGCAGAACACTGGAGCGCTGGGCAGGCGGGATCGAAGGTCTACTTCAATGATCTCAACGGCGGAGGGCAGCCTGATCAGACCATCATAGGTCCGGCAGATTCGAACGGAAACTATTCCATGGTGAACAGCTCGATCTATGACAATTCTTCGCACAATCCCTACATCCAGAACCAGGCGACATTCACGATAAAGGCTGCAGGTCTGCTTGCGACTTCGACCGTATCCGACGTGATGATCGGATTTGGCACAGCCCCCGGCTGCAATATTGTACGCACCGTTCCTGAGCCCGGCACTGTAGCGCTCTTTGCGATAGGCGCGCTTGCCCTGGCGTTGCGCCGCAGAACCGGCTGACAGAGGATAACGGGGATGCCGATCCTGTCGATTTGTTTTCGCGCTATCCGGTTTTTCCCCCTTCTTTGCATTGCCTTGCCTGCGCTCGCCTCGCCCCTTGAAGATACGGTTCAGGCAATCAAGCCTTCCATCGTCGCGGTGGGGACCATACAGCAGGACAGGGCTCCTCCTGCAAAATTCATAGGCACCGGTTTCGTGGTCGGCGATGGCAACCACGTGATCACCAACGCGCATGTTTTGCCTCCCCCGCTTGATTCTGAAAACCACGAAGAGCTGGCCGTTTTCTCTGGAGAGGGCGAACAGGCCAGGGCGCGCACAGCGACGGCAGTCAGCATAGATCCCAAGCATGATCTGGCATTGCTTAAGATCAGCGGCCCCCCTTTGCCTGCATTGCATTTTGACGGCAGCGCAAGGGAAGGCGAATCCCTGGCGTTTACCGGCTTCCCTATCGGCATGGTTCTGGGGCTCTATCCCGTGACGCACAGGGCGACTCTTTCCGCCATCACGCCCATCGTCATACCGGCAGCGCATGCCAGCCAGCTGAATGCGAAGTCGATCAGGCAGCTCATGACGCCCTTCTCTGTGTACCAGCTCGACGCCACGGCCTATCCCGGCAACAGCGGCAGCCCGATATACGAACCTCAATCAGGCAGGGTTGTCGGTGTCGTGAACATGGTGTTCGTCAAGGACACCAAGGAGCATGTGCTGTCCGAGCCCAGCGGCATCGCCTATGCGATACCCGGCGAATACATCACGAGCCTCATCAGGGAAGCCGGCCTCAATCCCTGATGATTCTTGAGTTCAAATTCCAGCATTGTTGCAGTGGGTTTGCGAATCGGCGATACTCGAGCCAGATGAGCATGCGACCGTTTTAATTTCATTGAAAGGTATCGGAATGTTTCAAGGCACGGAAAGAGTGGTCTCGGTAGTGGGTCTGGGTTACGTCGGGCTTCCGGTTGCGGTCGCCTTCGGGAAAATCAGAAAGACGGTGGGCTTCGACATCAACTCCACACGCATAGCGGAGCTCAAGGCGGGACACGACAGGACGTGCGAGGTGGAAAGCGCCGATCTCGCTTCTGCCGATATCCTCTTTACCGACAAGATCGAGGAATTGAAACTTGCGAATTTTCACATCGTTGCCGTGCCAACCCCCGTTGACGATGCGAATCAGCCTGACCTGACCCCTGTGCACAGGGCTTCCGAGACGGTAGGCCGCGCGCTCAAGGCAGGCGACATCGTCGTTTATGAGTCTACCGTCTATCCAGGCGTCACCGAGGACGAGTGCGTGCCCATACTGGAGGCGCATTCCGGTCTCAAGTGCGGCGTGGATTTCAAGGTGGGCTACAGCCCCGAACGGATCAATCCGGGCGACAAGGAGCACACCTTCACCAGGATCAAGAAGGTCGTGTCAGGGCAGGATCAGGAGTCATCAGAGATCGTCGCGGAAGTTTACGGATCGGTCGTCACGGCCGGGGTCTTCCGCGCAACCTCGATCAAGGTCGCGGAGGCCGCAAAGGTGATCGAGAATACGCAGAGGGATCTCAACATCGCGCTGATGAACGAGCTTTCGCTGATCTTCGACAGGATGGGGATAGACACGAACGACGTGCTCGAAGCTGCGGGCACGAAATGGAACTTCCTGAAGTTCAAGCCAGGCCTTGTGGGCGGTCATTGCATAGGCGTCGATCCGTATTACCTGACGCACAAGGCGGAGAGGCTGGGCTACATTCCTCAGGTGATCCTTTCCGGCCGCCGCATCAATGACGGCATGGGCAAGTTCATCGCGCAAAGGACGGTGAAGGAAATGATACGCGCAGGCCACAACGTGCTTGGCAGCACGGTGACTGTGCTGGGCCTGACCTTCAAGGAAAACTGCCCGGATCTGCGCAACTCCAAGGTGATCGACATCATCCGCGAATTGCTGGATTACGGGATAAACGTCCAGGTGCACGACGCGCTTGCGGATTCCGAAGAGGCCGTGCATGAATACGGCGTCAAGCTCACTCCCTTTGCGGACCTGAAGCCCGCATCTGCGGTCGTCGCCGCCGTCTCCCATGCGGAATACTGCGCGTTCACGCCGGAGCAGCTGATCGCGATGACGATAGGCACGCCGGTGCTGATAGACGTGAAGAGCATCTATGATCCGGTGCGCTGCAGGGCCGCCGGAATTCGCCTCTGGCGCCTTTGATAGATCGGAAAATCAGATGAGCGCCTACGATGAAATCAAGTCGGGCCTGCTGCTTGCGCCCAAAAAATGGCTGGTCACTGGGGTTGCCGGATTCATCGGTTCCAATCTCCTGGAAACCCTGCTGAAACTGAATCAGACCGTGATCGGGCTGGACAACCTGTCCACCGAGGACGGGAAGAATCTGCGCCGCGTCGAGCCGCTCGTGACGCCCGAACAGTGGAAGAAATTCACTTTCATCAAGGGTGACATCTGCGATCTCTCCACATGCAGCAGCGCCTGCGAAGGCGTGGATTACGTGCTGCACCAGGCGGCTCTGGGCAGCGTGCCGCGTTCGATCGCGGATCCCGTGACGACCAATGCAAGCAACATCACGGGGTTTCTCAATATACTGGTCGCGGCAAAGGATGCGAAGGTGTCGCGATTTGTCTATGCGGCCTCCAGCTCGACCTATGGCGACCATCCCGGATTGCCCAAGGTCGAAGACCGGATAGGCAAGCCGCTTTCGCCCTATGCGGTCACGAAATACGTGAACGAACTCTATGCGGACGTCTTCGCAAGGACCTATGGATTCAAGGCGACGGGCTTGCGCTATTTCAACGTGTTCGGGCCGCGCCAGAACCCCAACGGCGCCTATGCTGCGGTGATGCCGAAGTGGTTTTACAGCATGCTGCACAACGAGCCGGTCTATATCAACGGGGACGGGGAGACGAACCGGGATTTCTGCTATGTGGACAATGCGGTTCAGGCCAACCTTCTGGCAGCCTGCACCAAAAACGAGGAGGCGCTGGGGCAGGTCTACAACGTGGCTTTTGGCGAGACCACGACGCTGAATCAGCTCTTCGGCCTGATACGCGAACAGCTTTTAGAAAGGAAACCCGGCCTTGTGATTCCAGGCCCCGTATACCGCGACTTCAGGGAAGGCGATGTGCGCTATTCCCTGGCCGACATCGGAAAGGCG
The DNA here is from genome assembly GCA_021782365.1 of Pseudomonadota bacterium. Lineage (GTDB taxonomy): Bacteria > Pseudomonadota > Gammaproteobacteria > Burkholderiales > Gallionellaceae > Gallionella. The sequence continues at coordinate 154,835 of JAJXVB010000004.1, read as the reverse complement.
AAGAGGCTCCTGGGCTATGATCCCCGGTATTCGGTCAGAACAGGCCTGGAAATTGCCGCCAAGTGGTATATCGAAAGCCTCAGCTGATCAGTCGTGGTGCTGGACGAACCACTGTTCCAGCATCACCATCACCCAGATCAGCGTGCCGTAATATCCTGAATGGTTCTCTGCGTGCAGCCTCATGATCTCGTCGATGAATTCCGGGCGGAAGATTCCGCGCTTCTTGAGGCTTTCAAGGCTGTCTCCTGACAGCGCCTGCAGCGTCTTGTCGTTCTTCAGCCATTCTCCGAAGGGCAGGCCGAAGCCGTGCTTGCTCTTGGTGAGGATCTCATCAGGCAGATAGCCGCGCAATGCTTCCTTGAAGAAATAGCGCAACTTCGTTCCCTTGAGCTTTAGCTTGGGTTCCAGCCTCGCTGAAAACGCGACGACGCTGTCCGAAAGCATCGGGAACGCGACATCGATTTTCGCCAGTTCGCAGGTCTTGACGACCTTGGGCAGATCGTTGTCGGCCAGGGTGAACTTCAAATCGAGCGCCAACATGCGGTTGAGCTGGGTCTTTGCTTCAGCGCCGTGGTAGGTCTTTTCCAGCAGCTTCAGCGGATTTCCCGTATCTACCTGATTCAAGAATTCCGCCGTAAACACGTTGGAAGGCCCCAGGCGCTCCAGAAGGTTGTAGGTCTCGAGCCTGCCCGGCATCGCAACCGATGCCTGACCGATATAGCTTTTTGCCTTCCTGAAAAGCGTAATGCTTTCGGGAAGCCTGGCTCCCATAGGCTCGATCGCGCGATGCTTCAAGACGGTGGGGATGGAATCGTAAAGAGAGAATATGCGCTGTTTCGCATAGCGTGCATTGCCGCCGAACAGTTCGTCTCCGCCATCGCCTCCCAGGAGGCGCTCTATGCCGTCCGCCTTGGCAAGCTTCGCACAGTAGTATGCGGGCATGGCGGATGCGTTGCCGAAGGGCTGATCGTAAACGGATGCGATTTCCGGGATCGCCTGGGCGACATCCTTGGGCGTGACGTAATACTCGTGATGCTGGGTGCCGAAATGCTTGGATGCGATGCGCGCGTATTCCATCTCGTCGTAGCCTTCCGCCTCGAAGCCGATGGAGTAGGTGGGCGCGGCCTTGCCTGTGACTTCCCCGAGCATGCCGGCGAGCGTAGAGCTGTCGGTGCCGCCGCTCAGGAATGCGCCGGTCTTAGCTCCTCTTGAACAGCGCTCCACCGATTGCAGCAGCGTGCTCAAAAATTCCGCCTTGAGGACTTCGAAGGGCGCCTTTTCATGCTCCATGAAACGCATCTTCCAGTAGGTTTCCACCTTTGCGTTTCCGTTTTTGAACGAAAGGTATTCGCCGGGCAGAAGGTGATGCTGCCCGAGATAGATGGACTCGGGTCCGGGGACCATGTGAAAGTAGATGTAATCGTAGATGGCCTGCCTGTTGAGCTCAGGCTTGAGGAGGGGATGCCTGTTGATCGCCTTGAGATTCGAGCCGAATACCAGAGCATTGTCCTTGACGGTGTATGCCAGAGGACTGATTCCGCTTCTGTCGATCGCGAGGTGGGCTTTGCCTTCATTTCCGTCCAGTATGGCTGCCGAAAATGCACCCGAAATCCTCTCGAAGATCGATGTGCCGTGCTCGGCATATCCCTTGGCCAGCGCATGAGCCGCACCTTCGGTTTCCGCGAGCGTTTCGAGTTTCGCGTCGCGGAATTCCGGACTTCCGGAAATCGCAGTCAGCACGCCTTCAACGGATGCGAGATGGCCAGCCTTGCCGGCGGCGATCGCGCCGCTGTTCCCAGATAGGGTCGTGAATTGTTCGCCATCGGTCCGGCTTAGCGCCGATGCCATGGCCTCTATGTTTTCTTTCGAGCCATCCTTGAGGCCGAACCACCCGCATATTCCGCTCATGCCAGCACCTCCGCCGCATCAGGGTGGCTAAGGAAGGCGGCAGGGCTTGCGGTTTTCCCATAGGCGCCTGACTGGAACACCACGACGAGATCGCCTACATTGCCCTTGGCCATTTCCATCTTGTCTGCAAGCACGTCAAGCGGGGTGCAAAGGGGACCCACGACGGAGACGGTCTCGAGTTCCTCGGCATGCATCCTGTTGCCTATCGCGACGGGATAGTTCTTGCGTATCACCTGGCCGAAGTTTCCGGATGCGGCGAGATGGTGGTGCAGTCCGCCGTCTGTGACGAGAAAGACCTGGCCGCGCGATATCTTCCTGTCGATGACGCGGCAAACATAGATGCCCGCTTCGCCGACAAGATACCGGCCCAGTTCGATGACGACCTGCGCCTCGGGAAGCGCCTTCTTGACCTTGGGAAGCTGATCGGCCAGGCGCTCGCCTATCGTCGAGATGTTGAGCGGTTCTTCACCCGGGAAGTAGGGTATGCCGAAGCCGCCGCCGATGTTGAGGAGCTTCACAGGGCTTGGCGCATCCTGCGCGAGCCTGATCGCAAGCCCGATGGTTTTCTCCTGGGCTTCGATGATGGACTCGGCCTTCAGATTCTGCGAGCCGCTGAAGATGTGAAAACCCATGAAATCGAGGGGAAGTTGAGCCATGCGCTTCAGTATTTCCGGAACGCGCTCGGCATCGATCCCGAACTGCTTGGGGCCGCCGCCCATCTTCATGCCCGAAGACTTGAGTTCGAAATCGGGATTGACGCGCACTGCGACCCTGGGGCGGTAACCCAGGGACAGTCCGATGCGCGATGCGCATTCCATTTCTCTTTCCGACTCCAGATTGATCACGATACCCGCCGCAATCGCGGAGGAAAGCTCGCTCTCGGTCTTTCCAGGCCCTGCGAAGCTGATGTTTTCAGGGGTGGTGTTCGTGTCCAGCGCGACCTGCATTTCGCCGCTCGATGCGACATCCAGCCCGTCGACCAGGGATGCCATATGCTGCACGACAGCCGGCATGGGATTGGCCTTCATCGCGTAATGAAGATGGATTCCGTCCGGCAGGTTTTCCCGCAGGTGCCGGACTCTCTTTGTTAAAAGAGCGCGGTCATAGGCGAAGAATGGGGTCTTGCCAACGCGGCAGGCCAGGCGTGTCAAGGGCTGGCCTCCAACCTCGAGGCAGTTGTTCACGACCGGGAAAGCGCTGAGCGGGAAATGGACAGGTTTGTTTGGCGTCATCTTTTGTCTCGAAATCTAGTCTATTTCAATGGGTTCTTTCAGGCCGTCTTCGGTTCGGTCTTGGATAGGTTGTTGATGAGCCTCAGCGAGAACTTGAGGGCAGACCTGTCCCATGGCGTGAATCTGGGAAGCTGGAAGAGGTCGCTCTTTTTATGGGCCACGCCTGTTGCGGTCGAGACCGCCGCATCGAATCCCAGTTCCTTCACGATGGCTGCATGCGCGGCAAGATAATCCCTGTCAGGCTTTCCGTTTGGATAGGCGAAGAGCCGGACAGGATTTCCGGTCAGCTCTTCTAGGTAGTCTTTCCCGTCCTGGATTTCGGCCCTTGCGGTCTCGCGGTCGACGCTTGCAAGGATGGGGTGATTGACGGTATGGCCGCCTATCTCCATTCCCGAACCGGAAAGCAGCCTTACCTGGTCGTCCTTCATCATCAGGTTTCTCGGCAGCTCGACTCCGGCCCTGCTTCTTATCTCGTCGACCATTTCCTGCCTCTTAATCGGCTCCTGATATTTCACTGAGGAAAGTATGCTCTCAACCGCTGAACGCTTTTCAGCGATCGTTTGAACGGGCAGTTCATTGAATCCGAGTTGAGGAAGATCCAGGCTTTCCTTCTTCGTCATCCTGATGCATTCGATGACGCTGTCGTTGAACATGATGCCGCCGTTGAGATAGCCCGTCGCGATGAAGAAGGTCGCCGGAATTCCGTGCTTCTTCAGGATCGGCAGCGCAATCTCGGCGTTGTCCGCATAGCCGTCGTCGAAGGTGACGCAGGCGGCCCTGGCCGGCAATATGTCGGATTTCAGCCTTGCGACCGCCTCGGTCAGCGGAAGCACGTTGAATATTCTGGAGACATGCCTCATCTGGGCGTCGAACCTTGCGCTGTCGACTTCAGACGGGAACAGGGGATCGGGTTCCGGCAGCACCCTGTGATAGATCAGGATGGAAAGGCGGGCATCCTGCCCGGAAGGCGAGAGCAGCGTTCCAGGTACTTTCAGGGCAAGATCCATTGCTTCCATGAGCATGCTTGGTTCCACACGATGAATTCGCCTGCCATTCTAGCCTGTCAGGCGTTTCAAGTATATGAGGGCTTTCCATCTCATGCCGGCAATTTGCGATATACTCATCGGTGATCCCCACCAAACTTCTCAAGGAGCGCGCTATGCCGGCTATTCGAAGAAGCAACCACCGAAACATTCTGATGATGGCGCTGCTTGCCGGCGTGATTTCGACGGGCTGTAGCAAGACCAAGACGAGTCAGGATTACCTTGCGGATGCGCAGGCCTATCACGCGAAGGGCGACGACAAATCGGCCGTGATCCAGCTCAAAAACGCATTGCAGAAGGATGCGAACAACGGAGATGCGCGCTATCTGCTGGGCACGATATACAGCGATACCGGCAATCTGGCGGCCGCGGAGGACGAGTTGCACAAGGCGCTTTCGAATGCAAAGGACAGGGAGAAGGTGCAGAACGCGCTGGGCCAGATATACGTTCAGCGCGGGGAATTCCAGAAGATCATAGACGAGATGAAGGTGGATCCTGCCTTGAAGGGGAACGAGCTGGCAGCGCTCCTGGTGCTGCGCGGGGATGCCTATCTTGGGCTGAACAAACTTGACGATGCAGGCAAATCCTATGCAGACGCGTTGAAGGCGGTCCCAAACTTTGCAGATGCGGTGCTGGGTCAGGCGCGTATGGCCGCAGCCAGCAACAAGTTCGACGAGACGATGAAACTGATCGATCAGGTGATCGCAGGAAAGCCTGACTATATCAAGGCGTGGATCATGAAGGGAGACATGCTGCGCATGAAAGCTGATCCGGAAGGGGCGGCAAAGGCCTATGGCGAAGCTCTGAAGATAGACGGCAACAACATTCCCGCGCATGTGAACCTGGCCTCCATCGCACTCGACGAGAACAAGCTCGATCAGGCACAGAAGGAGATAGACGCGCTTGCCAAGATACAGCCCAACAACCTCATGGGGAAATATCTGCATGCGATGCTGCAGTTCCGCGAGAAGAAATTCGCGGCTGCGAAGGATGATCTCGAACAGGTGTTGAAGAGCGCGCCTGACCACATGCAAAGCCTCCTGCTGATGGGTGCGGTCAGCCTCGAGTTGGGCTCCCTGGAAGTCGCCCAGAAGGATCTCGGGCGCTTCGTCGGCGCATTTCCGAACAATGCCTATGCAAGGAAGCTGCTCGCGCAGACATTTCTGAAGATGAAGCAGCCGGACGATGCATTGAAGACGCTGGATCCTCTGCTCAGTGGCAAGAATGCCGACATGCAGGCCTATGCGATCGCTTCCGATGCCTACATACAGGAAGGACAGTATGGCAAGGCGGTGCAGTATCTGGAGAAGGTGGCTGCCAGCAATCCCAAGGATGCGCAATTGCGCATGCAACTCGGCCTTGCAAGGCTCGCGGGCGGACAGACGGATCAGGCGATCGCCGATCTAGAGGCTGCAGCAAAGCTCGACCCCAGCAAGCTTCAGGCGGAAAACGCGCTGGCCCTGACCTATATCGGCAGGAAGGATTACGACCGTGCGCTGTCGACCATCCAGCTCATGCTGAAGAAGGATCCCAAGAATCCCGCAACCCTCAACCTTCAGGGGGCGGCCTATGTCGGGAAGAACGACGTTGCGAGCGCCAGGAAGAGCTTCGAGGCCGCGATGGCCGCATCCCCAGGTTATGTGCCTGCGGCGATCAATCTCGGGCAGCTAGACATGAAGGACAATCCCGATGCAGCCAGGAAGCTCTTCGAAGGCGTGCTGAACACGGACAAGAAGAATGTGCAGGCGATGCTCTATCTTTCTGCGATAGCGAAGAATGCCGGAAATGAGAAGGAGTTTCTCGACTGGCTGGAGAAGGCGACCAAGGCGGACCCTGCAGCCTTGCAGCCTTGGGGCATACTGACGGGCTATTACCTGCAGAAGAAGGATCAGAAGGAAGCCGTTTCCCATGCTGAAGGCGCGGCGAATGCAAATCCCAAGAACCCGGAGGCGCTCGATCTTCTCGGGTCCACCCAGCTTGCGCTCGGCAAGACGGACGATGCGGTCGCCACCTACAAGAAGCTTCTTGAACTTGTGCCAAGGTCGCCGCTCGCCAATTACAAGCTGGGCGTTGCGCTCTCTTCAGGCAAGGATGCGGATGCGACTGCGAGCGCCTTTGCGCGCGCGCTGGAGCTGAGGCCGGGTTATGTCGAGGCGGCCGATGCGCTGGTCGGCGTGGACATCAGGGCCGGAAAATATGCCAATGCGCTGAAAGTCGCGACCGATTTCCAGCAGCGCTTCCCCAAGGCGGCTGAAGGATACCTGCTCGAAGGGGATGTCGCGATGTCGCAGAAGCAGTTCGAGAAGGCGTCCGCCGCATACGGGAAGGCGCAGGCTCTCGACAAGACGACGGTGGGCGCGATCAAGCTTCACGGCGCGATGACGGCCGAGGGCAAGGCCAGGCAGGCGGATGCGTCGCTGATGCAATGGCTGAACGCTCATCCCAAGGATGTGCTTGCCAGAAGCTACATGGGGGATTCATACCTCAGGGAAGGCAATGCCGTGCAGGCGAAAGCGCAGTATCAGGCGGTGCTGCAGATACAGCCTGACAATGTCGTCGTGCTCAACAACCTGGCCGTGCTGTATCAGAGATCGAACGATCCCAAGGCGGAAGAGTTGGCAAGGCATGCCTACAAGATCGCGCCGAACAGCCCTGCGATTCTCGATACCCTGGGCTGGATACTGGCAGGAAAAGGGGACGTGAAAGAGGCTCTCGATATCCTGCAGAAGGCGGTCTCTCTGGCATCGGATGCGCCTGACATCCGTTACCACTATGCGGCAGCGCTAGCAAAGTCGGGAGACAAGGCCAAAGCCAAGGAAGAGCTATCTAAGCTCGTGACGTCGGGAAAGAAATTTCCTCAGCTTCAGGATGCAGAGGCGCTCCTGAAGACGCTTTGAGATTCCGCCTTTTGGCGGAATTTTGAATGAAGATTCAGGCCTTGACCCAAACCTGCCCCGATGAAACCTTCACGGGGTAGGTGCGTATCGGCTGATCCGCAGGCTCGCAGGTGGGGTTCCCAGTCGCAAGGTCGAAATAGCTGCCGTGCAGTGAGCACTTGATCTTGCCGTCCTTGATGCAGCCAAGATAGAGCGAATAATCCTCGTGGCTGCACATCTCGTCGACGCAGTGGAGATCGCCCTTCGAATTGCACAGCAGAAGCCGCTTGCCGCCTATCACGACGCGCTTCATCTGCTGGGGCTTGAGCTCTCCCTCCTGGGCGACCGCGACATAGCCTTCCATCACTTAACCCGCCCTGCGGCGCGGCCCGAGTCGAGAACAGTGCGTATCTGTGCTGCGGCATCGTTCAGGCTTTTTGCCTTGCCGACGTGATTCAGGATGATGGCTCCGCTCAATACAAGAGAGTCGTAGTAAGCGCCCTTTTCCCCCTTCAGGGCTGCCATGCCGGCTTGTGCTGCTGCGCGCGCGGTGGCGGGGATGTCGATCGCGGCGACGATCTCGTCCTCTCCTTCGGCGGTCGCCACAGTGCCCGGCAGGGGAACCGACCTCACATCCTGCTTGATGCCGAGCGCTTCGGGATCGATCGCCACTTCGCTTTCAGGCCCCATGTCTTGATAGTGGAAGTAGCGTCCGGGCTGGCGCAGAGAAGGCACGACGCCTCCTTCCACGCCGCGTATGATGCAGGCGGTGTCGAACCCTGCAACGCGCGCGAGCTCCGCATAGATCGGAGGATAGGGCTTGTGCACGAAGCCCGTGATGAAATGGGTTTTTTTGCGGCCGGCGATCGGCTTTGAGAGCACCTCGACCGTGGTCAGCACCTGGCGCTTGATCATCTGCGCGCGCAGGCCGACCAGGCCGTGCATGCCGGGATTGGATTGCGCCTGGTCTATGTAGGTCCAGCCGGTTTTTGGATCTGCGAGGCGCGCCGCCGCTTCCTGCGGAGAAAGGTCAACAGGAACGCCTGCTGCCTGAAGGATATGGCGCGCGGTCACGCCATACTTGGGACCAACCTTGTCGAGCCCGTGGCTCACCACATGCACGCCGAGTTCGCCAAGCAGGGGACCTAGGAAAGGCGCGGTGGGCAGACAACGGTTGTAGCCGTCGTAGGGGTCGCCTATGTCGACCACCTCGTCCACATCGGCCACAACGCGTCTGGTCGTTTGAAGCACCGCTTCGAGCACGCCCAGGTTCTCGTCCATGGTTTCCCGCTTCATGCGCAGCGCGATGAAGAAGATGGCGACCTGCACCGGGTCTATCTGGTTTTCGATGATGGCCAGGGTGCCCAGGCGCGCCTCTTCGCGGCTGATGTCCTTCGAGAGATCTGGGCCGGTGGCGATGCGCTGTATGATCGAGCGCATCAGCAGTTTCGGGTCGGATGGAGTGTTCATGGCTGTTCCGTGATAATAAGCATTTGCTGATTCTGATCCATTTTTCCCGAAACGGCAACGCCTCATGGAGATTTTTCTGCCGCACCGGTGCTGCAGGATGTGACTCGCACTACAATAGCCTCATGTATCAGACAAGGATCATCGAAAGCCTTACGGAAATTCCCGCCGCGGATTGGGATGCGATCGCGAAGGGGGATCCCCTGCTGTCGCACGCCTTCTTTCATGCGCTGCAGGAAAGCGGTTGCGCTGCCCCCAAGTACGGCTGGAAGACGCAGTTTTTCACGCTTTGGGAGGAGGGCAGGCTCGTCGGCGGAATGCCGCTTTATCTGAAGACGAACTCCTTCGGAGAGCATGTTTTCGACTTCGCTTGGGCCGACGCATATCATCGCCACGGCCTTAACTATTATCCCAAGCTCGTTTGCACCGTCCCCTTCACGCCGGTTACGGGGAGAAGGCTGCTCGCAGAATCCGAGGATGCGAGGCGGACCCTGCTTTCTGCCGCTTTGAACTACGCGAAGGAAATCGGCGTCTCCTCGCTGCATGCGCTTTTTCTGAATGAATCCGATGCGGCGCTGGCTCAGGATCTCGGCATGATGATGCGCCAGGATGTGCAGTTCCACTGGAAGAACGAAGGCTATCGCGACTTCGAGGACTTCCTCTCAACCTTGAGTCGCGACAAGAGAAAGCGCATAAAACAGGAGAGGCGGCGCGTGATCGAAGCCGGCATCGAATTGCAGTGCGTTCTTGGCACCGATGCGACGCGCGAGGACTGGTCCTTCTTCGCATCCTGTTATCTGCACACTCTGGCATTGCATGGTTCTCCGCACCAGTTAAACGAGGACTTCTTCCAGCTCATGGGGCAGGCCCTGCCTGAACATGCGCTGCTCGTGATCGCGAGTAGAGAGGGAAAGCCCATCGCCAGCGCTTTGAACTATATGACCGATGAGGCGCTGTACGGGCGCTCCTGGGGGACCTTCGAATTCCATTCGGGCCTGCATTTCGAGACATGCTATTACCAGGCGATCGAGTATTGCATCGCGCACGGGATAAGGAAGTTCGAAGGGGGGGCTCAGGGCGAACACAAGCTTGCGAGGGGATTTCTTCCGGTGACCACGCGCTCCGCGCACTGGCTCGCTCATCCGCAGTTTTCCCGCGCCGTCGAGGACTATCTTTCCCGCGAGAAGGATGCCGTCGCCGAATATGTGGACTCCCTTAACGAGCGCAGCCCTTTCAAGGCGCCTCAAGAGACGTGAGCGCGCCGCTTCCCAGCAGCAAGACTTTCAGTGGGCTGAGATCGGCAGCCGGATTTGCACGGCAGACGCTGCGGGATTTCAGCCGCAACCACGGCCTGCTTCTGGCGGGGGCGATCGCATATTACGCGCTGCTCTCCATGGTGCCTTTGCTGACGTTGTCCGCCATCGTGCTCTCGCACTGGGTAGAGCGCGCAGAGCTGCTTTCGGCGATCGGCCATTCACTGGCATGGCTCGTGCCGAGCCAGTCCAGGGCGGTCCTCAAGGACATCTCGGGGCTCCTCGAGAACCAGACCGAGATTGGTCTGGCGCTCACGGTGACCCTGGTCTTCTTCAGTTCGCTCGCCTTTTCCGTGCTCGAGAAATCGATGGCGGTGATCTTCTCTCACAGGAAAAACATAGGGAGACGCCATTTCCTGGTTTCCGCGATCCTTCCCTATTTCTTCGTGCTTCTGCTCGGTCTTTGCCTGCTCGGCATGACGGTGGTCTCTGTCACGCTGCAGAGCATGGCGCAGGAGAGCGTGCATTTTTTTGGCCATCAGTGGCCATTGAAGGGTCTGTCCGGCGCGCTTCTCTATCTGTTAGGGCTTCTGGTCGAGACTTTCATTTTGACGATGCTCTATCTCGTCCTGCCGATGGGGAGGACGCGGCCGAGCCATGCGCTGATTGGGGGCTTCGTTGCGATGTCGCTCTGGGAGGTCATCCGCCGCATCCTGATCTGGTATTTCTCCAGCCTATCCAAGGCGAGCATCGTCTACGGATCGCTCACGACCCCGGTGGTCGCGCTGTTCAGCATGGAGATCGCGGCGACCCTTTTCCTGCTCGGCGCACAGGTCATCTCGGAATACGAGCGCCTGAAAAAATAGCGCTGCCGCGCAGTCCTTTGATTCGTCTTGGCTTAATTTTTCAGTAATATTTTTCCGCTTGCAATATTCCTCAATGGCACTACAATTAGCTCCGGCCGCTGAAAAAAATACTATATATAGTGGTTCTCTGAATTTCCGATCAGCCTATAAAAAAGGATACGCTCATGCCAAACACCGCTATTCCTGGTTCCATGATGTCCCCCGCAGACGTACGCACTGACGACCAATTCGATCAATACAAGGTGATCCGCCGCAACGGCTCCGTGGTGGTTTTCGAACCCGCGAAAATTTCGATCGCGCTGACCAAGGCGTTCATCGCCGTGAGCGGCAGCCAGGCTGCGGTCTCATCCCGCGTTCGCGAACTGGTCGAGCATCTGACGCTCGGCGTGGTGCACGCGCTGATGCGCCGCCAGCCAAACGGCGGCACGCTGCACATCGAGGACATACAGGACCAGGTCGAGCTCGGGCTGATGCGCTCAGGCGAGCACGACGTCGCGCGCGCCTATGTGCTCTACCGCGAGGAGCGCTCGAGGGAGCGCGCCCAGTCCAAGACCCAGCAGCCCGTGCATGTGATCAATGTGACGGGAACGGATGGCGTCCTGCGCCCGCTGGATCTCGACCGCATCACTGCCGTGGTGCAGTCCGCATGTTCTGGCCTGGGCGATGTGGTGAGCGTGGAGACCGTGATCCAGGGCGCATTGAAGGACATGTATGACGGCGTGCCACAGCACGAGGTGCACAAGTGTCTGATTCTTTCCGCGCGCGCCCTGATCGAGAAGGAGCCCGCATACAACTTCGTCACTGCGCGCCTGTTGCTCGACAACATCTGCAGCGAAGTGTTCGGCGGGGATGTGGCCCCAATAGACGTCGCATCGCGCACCGTCGAGTATTTCCCCAAGTTCATCAAGCGCGGCATTTCGGCAGAGCTTCTGGACGAGCGCCTTGCGAGCTTCGATTTGCAAAGGCTTGCCGCCGAGCTCGACACATCGCGCGACATGCAGTTCGGCTATTTAGGACTTCAGACCTTGTACGACCGCTATTTCCTGCACATCAAGGGGACGCGCATCGAGACGCCGCAGATATTCTTCATGCGTGTTGCGATGGGCTTGGCTTTGAACGAGATAGAGCGCGAGGAGCGCGCGATCGAGTTCTATCGCCTGCTCTCGAGCTTCGACTTCATGTGCTCCACGCCCACGCTGTTCAATTCGGGTTCTCGCCGCTCCCAGCTCTCCTCCTGTTACCTCACGACCGTCGAGGACGACCTGGATGGCATCTACGAGGCGATCAAGGACAACGCGCTGCTCGCGAAATTCGCAGGCGGCCTGGGCAACGACTGGACGCCTGTCAGGGCGCTGGGCGCGCACATCAAGGGCACCAACGGTGAATCGCAGGGCGTGGTCCCCTTCCTCAAGGTGGTGAACGACACCGCCGTCGCGGTTAACCAGGGCGGCAAGAGGAAGGGCGCCGTGTGCGCGTATCTCGAGACCTGGCATCTGGACATAGAGGAGTTCCTCGATCTGCGCAAGAACACCGGCGACGACCGCCGCCGCACGCACGACATGAACACCGCGAACTGGATACCGGATCTCTTCATGAAGCGCGTGATGGAGGGCGGCAACTGGACGCTCTTCTCGCCTTCCGACGTGCCCGAGCTGCACGATCTTTTCGGCCTGGAATTCGAAGCGGCCTATATCGGCTACGAGGCGAAGGCGGCAAGCGGCGAGCTCAAGCTATATAAGACGATTCCGGCTGCGAGCCTGTGGCGCAAGATGCTGACCATGCTCTTCGAGACCGGCCATCCCTGGATCACCTTCAAGGATCCGTGCAACATCCGCTCGCCGCAGCAGCATGTGGGCGTGGTGCACAGCTCCAACCTCTGCACCGAGATCACGCTTAACACCAATGCGGACGAGATCGCGGTGTGCAACCTGGGCTCGGTGAACCTGCTCGCGCACCTCTATCCTGCAGGTCACGAGAAGGCGGGACAGTTCGATCTTGAAAAGCTGCGCCGCACCGTTTGTACCGCGATGCGCATGCTGGACAACGTGATCGACATCAACTACTACGCGGTGAATAAGGCGCGCAACTCGAACTTCAAGCACCGCCCGGTTGGCCTCGGCATCATGGGCTTCCAGGACTGCCTGCACGCGCTGCGCATGCCCTATTCTTCCGAAGAGGCCGTCGAATTCGCCGACCGCTCGATGGAGGCGGTCTGCTACTACGCCTATCTCGCATCCACCGAACTGGCAGAGGAGCGCGGCCGCTATTCTTCTTACCGTGGCAGCCTCTGGGACAAGGGCATACTGCCGCAGGACACGCTGGCCCTTTTGCGCGAGGAGCGCGGCGGCTATGTCGATGTGGACATGTCATCGAGCATGGACTGGGATCTTCTGCGTTCGCGCATCAGGCAGTACGGCATGAGGAACTCCAACTGCATCGCGATCGCGCCGACTGCGACCATCTCGAACATCATCGGCGTTTCAGCCTGCATAGAGCCGACCTACCAGAACATCTTCGTGAAGTCTAACCTCTCGGGCGAATTCACCGTGATCAACGAATACCTGGTTGCGGACTTGAAGGCGCTGGGCGTCTGGGACGAGGTGATGGTCTCTGATCTGAAATACTTCGACGGCAGCCTGACCAAGATAGACCGCGTGCCGCCTGAGCTTCGCGACCTTTATGCGACTGCATTCGAGGTCGAGCCGAAGTGGCTGATCGAGTCCGCATCGCGCCGCCAGAAGTGGATAGACCAGGCCCAGTCGCTGAACATCTACATGGCGGGCGTCTCCGGAAGGAAGCTCGACGAAACCTACAAGCTCGCATGGGTCAGGGGACTCAAGACCACTTACTACCTGCGCACGCTGGCTGCGACCTCTGCGGAGAAGTCGACAGGCCGCGCAGGCACGCTCAACGCGGTCGCAGTCGCACCCGATGCGAAGGTCGAAGGGACGCAGTTCTGCTCTATTGATAACCCTGAGTGCGAAGCATGTCAATAGGCAGGCATTCGGGAAGCAATTTATAAAATAAACAGACAAGACAATTTTCAAGGGGACAACATGCTGACATTCGACGATGAAATAACAACGAACAAGACAGCACCGGAAGCGACCAGTGCGATACCATCCGAAGTTCTCGATGCATTCAATGGGGAGAAGCCTCAGGCGCCGCAGGCGAGCGGTGGCCGCATCCGCGTCGAGGACAAGCGCATCATCAACTGCCAGGCTGACGTGAACCAGCTTGTGCCGTTCAAGTACAAGTGGGCCTGGGAAAAATATCTGGCCGCATGCGCAAACCACTGGATGCCGCAGGAAGTGAACATGACCGCGGACATCGCGCTGTGGAAGAGCGACAAGCTGAGTGAGGACGAGCGCCGCCTGATCAAACGCAACCTGGGCTTCTTCACTACCGCCGACAGCCTGGCCGCGAACAACATCGTGCTGGGCACTTATCGCCACATCAGCAATCCCGAGTGCCGCCAGTTCCTCTTGCGCCAGGCGTTCGAAGAGGCGATCCACACGCACGCATACCAGTACATCGTGGAGAGCCTGGGCGTCGACGAAGGCGAGATCTTCAACATGTATCACGAAGTGTCCTCCATCAGGGACAAGGACGAGTTTTTGCTGCCCTTCATCGATGTCCTGACCAACCCCGAGTTCAAGACCGGCACGGTGGAGGCCGACCAGGCTTTACTGCGCAGCCTGATCGTTTTCGCCTGCATCATGGAAGGCCTGTTCTTCTATGTTGGCTTCGTGCAGATCCTCGCACTCGGCCGCCAGAACAAGATGACGGGCGCCGCGGAGCAGTACCAGTACATCCTGCGCGACGAGTCGATGCACTTGAACTTCGGTGTCGACGTGATCAACCAGATCAAGCTCGAGAACCCGCACCTCTGGACGCCCGAGTTCAGGGAGGAAATCCGCGGCCTGATGCAGAAGGGCGTGGAGCTCGAATATGCGTATGCGGAGGACACCATGCCGCGCGGCGTGCTGGGGCTCAATGCCAGCATGTTCAAGGAATATCTGCGCTTCATCGCAAACCGCCGCTGCCAGCAGATCGGCATCGACATTCTGTATCAGGGCGCGACCAATCCCTTCCCCTGGATGTCGGAGATGATCGATCTCAAGAAGGAGAAGAACTTCTTCGAGACGCGCGTGACAGAATATCAGTCCGGCGGCTCGCTGAGCTGGGACTAACAAAGAGGCGCGTTCGCGGACACATAAGTTTGCTTTTTGGACACATATTTTTGCTCTCGCGGACAGATAAGTTTGCTCTGAACGTAAATTTAGGTTAACCGGGGATTTAAGAATTGCCGGATTTGACTTAAGTGGTCAGTTAAAAAGGCCTCGGGGTTTTACCTTGGGGCCTTTTCTTTTTTGGGATTCACTTTGGGATATAGAAAAATTGTTAAGCGCATTATTGCTGAAGTCAAAATTAGTTTTCACGGCGCTGTTCACATTCGACTAGCTCGGTTGGTCTGTTATACAGAATAGTTTTTTTGTTGTCTGAACACAGAACGCGGGGAGCCCCAGACCATGTGCAGATTCTGGCCGACATGAACACCTATAATGTTCTTTCTCGAACATTTAGCTGATTTCTCATGAACAGCCTGCTGATCATGTCAGCCAGGAATTTATATACCTAGGGACAGGTCATCGGCCTAAACGGTCATTCGGCAGTGTGGTCAACAGAGGCAGAAAGGATGCAGTAAGCTGCCACTCATAAAATCGCAGAATTTCTTCCACCCTCGCTGAAGCTGAATAAAAATATTACCGACAGTTAGCCAGTACACGGCATGCTATTGTTAATTGAACCTTGGTCTCCACGAAAACCGAGGCGAATCAATTCATAATTTTGGCTGTGGCGGTATTCCTCGGGCCGCGTCATCGGCGCGCAGAGCTTTGACAAGTCGCGAAAGTTCAGTTTCGAATTGCATTGTATTTGACTGCCACGAGACAAAATTACCGACCATCCTCGATCGAACTTCTTCGGACTTTCCGCTCTGCCATTTATTGCTAAATAAGAATCCATCTAGATCAATAGGAATTAGAATGGAAACCTTTCTTCCCCTCTCACGGGTAAGGGTCTGTTCCTTCATAAAGGCACGATTTAATTCACTATCGACCCACCAACTCGTTAGAGAGTGCTCGGAGCAACAGAGGATAAATTTGTCCCAAAGTTTAATACCTGCTTGAATTTGGTCATGGGGATCATCTCCTGGAAGCATTTGATGCTCATCCAGCCAGCAGCGAATATCATATTGTTGTAGTTTAGTGTAAAGAAGGCGAACGAACTCTTTGTCATGGTGGCTGTGACTGAGAAAGCATGAGTAGTAATTGATCGCTCCGTCGAGGAGACTTGGGAGATAATCAATGATCAACTCCGAAAGCCCGCATCCCATTAAGAAGACTTTAGGGAGATGTCGTCTACACTGCTGCAGTGTTCTGAAGTCAATGTACGAGTGTGCAGAGTGAATGCACGTCTCAAGTCCACTAGCATAAGACAAGTCGCAGTCAATGAAATGTGTTTGCGCCAGCGTTGAATTTGTGAGATCTGCGCTTTCGAGCCAAGAATTCACAAATCTAGTCCCTGCGAGGTAGGATTCTTGTAAATTCGCCCCAGGCAATAGCGCGCCTGTAAAGTCTGCGCTAGCAAAATGTCCTTCGCGTGCTGATACTTGCTGCAGATTTGCTTTCGTGAAGTTCGCTTCCATTGCAAAGACTTTTTCCATTTTTGCCGCGATAAAACAGCCCCATTCAGCGAATGCTGAGTACATTCTCGCATCAGAAAGGTTTGCCTGTTCAAAATGTGTAGACGATAACCATGCATCGGAAAGATCTGCGCCACTGAGATTTGCGTGTTGGAAGGATCCAAAGTGCAGGTCATATCCGCTCAGGTCAAGACCCTGAAGATTTGCACCCATCAAGAGAGGCCATTGATCAGGATGTTGTTCCCTCCATTGATTCCACGCATCTACACCGAGCCGTAATATGCGTTCATGTTCAGGATTATATCCAGCCTGAATTTCCTCTTTAGTCGAAATTATTTGAGGGCTTATTGGTTGTACGTGTCTATTCATGCTGAATCACCCCTGTTTTCATGCAGGTCAAATTGGTTCAAGTAACACTGGAATACTTCGTGGCGGCTAACTGTTGGTAATATTGTGCCTCAGCCCAGACGCGGCCGTAAGAATTATTGCGTTTACCTGAAAGGCTGATTACCGCACGATTGCGGGCCATACTGAATAAACTATCGGAAGACAGCAAAGGTTAAGGATTGCTGCCGTTACAGGGTCACTTGAATTACGTCAGGTTCGCGTTAGCGAGCAGATTTGCAACGGTACGCATAACTGAAAATTTGCGAAGCACAGCGTAACAAATTGTCCATGTTTATGCGTTTGTTAGCTGCTTTTGGTGGTTTTGCCACCATGGCTCTATGATTCCACTCATTTCTGGTTTGAATGCTTCAATATAATCATCTGCAATACCCTGTGCTCCTGTCGCATGAGGCATTGATACTATTTTCAGATTTTCATATGTCTGAAAACAAAATTTCAGTCTTCGTCTTGGTTTGCCATTATGAATGACATCTTTTTGTTTGCACTCAGCATTGCCCTCCCTTTTGCCAAAAACACCCTCAACCTGCTCGGACAACTGACTTGAATTAAAAGCCCAAAGAAGTTCTTGACTGAAGAAAAATATTAATCTTGGCTTTAATGCTTGGCAGGTTTTGATAAATGATATTGAATCATCAATACAAGCCTGCTGCTTATTAATGCCATCCATGTTATTAGAGCAGGTTTGCAACCAGTTCGTCTGAACAATTGACTTTTCAAACGCGCCTGCATCAGCAGGATTGTCAGCCAAATTGAAGCCCCAAAGAGAAAACCATTTAACAATATTGTTTCTGAATGGGTAGCCATTTACTGCTTTATCTGAGAAAAATGATTTGTATTCATCGCTCCGATCAATTCCTGCATTATCTTGCCGTTCATCTTCTTTGCTGTATCCGTGATTTAAACCAACCAGTAGTAAGCATCCAGCCTTATTTTCATCTCCAATCAGTGTATGAACTGGTAAATTTTCCATCATTCCTCCGGGTAACGCTTGCCGCTCATATAGACCTCCTGCTAGTCATTATTTTAGGCTGAAAAGTACCTACTATTTCGGGGTCGCTTCACCTTCTTTGTACAAGGCTTTCAGTTCTTTGTGGATAGCTTCGCGCTTGGTCATTTGATTTATCTTCTAACGCTCTGGCTAAGCGGCGGCGTTAGCCGTCCACTGGAGCCAGTTGTTAAGCATCTACCCTATTTCAGAACACCCCATTTTTCCCATTGGCGGCATGTACTCATTGCTGTCATTTGTGATCTGTTCCAGGCCCCTCCAACACATTCACCTTTGTCTTGATCACTACTGTACTCAGCACGATCTCGAAATGCTGAAGCTTTTCGAGTCCCGCCCCAGAATTGACAGGTCACACAATTTTTCCATGATGCTGGTACACTTTTTGCCATAGCGTTCTCCTGAATCGCCTCGAGCTTCGTGGAGGCTAGTTGGTTTAAGTAACAAAGGCAGATTCCGTGCTGGCTAGCTGCCGGTAGAATTGTGCCTCAGCTTAGGCGAATGTGTGAGAAATTTTGTTCTATGGAGGACTGCTTGCTTGCAAATTGCTGCCTGTGTTTAATGAACTGCCGAACGGCAGGAAAGGCCGAGTTCCAGGATTTGGCCCAAGGACAGGTTTCAGAGTGCACCCGCCATCGGGCCTGCCGTTGTCATCCGTCAGCAATCAGTCTTGAAGAGACGGTCAGGTTATCAGGCCCACCGTCGGCAGTGCTGCGCAAGCACTCATCAGAAGCTATAGAATGCTTGCCTCGCGTTCCTAATGCAGAGTTTTTTGAGGCGAAAACTGATCTGTATTTCAGCTATACTAAGCTAAACCTAGACGTGAAAACCGCTGTTCCATATGCGGTGAAATGAATTTACGACTTTAGGAAATGTTGATTAAAAATTAATCAGCTCTAATGCCTTGAAGCTATGTACGTCCAATTTACGACTTTAATTGCGCGGAATATTACAAATAAAGTTTGTCAGGCAACTATAAAATTCCAGCCCGCCTGGATAAGCGCGAAGTCTTCATGCTGACTAAAACCTACTCGCCAATGACGGTAAGCTAACTGGCGGCTCTGGAGGTAGATTGAACATGGCCAAGATCGACGCAATTACGAGTCAGGCGGGGGGAATCAAACCATGAGCGACAAACCGGTTCGCCTGACCGCCCCCGCCCGAAGGTTATGCCGACTGGCTGACCGACCTGAAAGCCCGCATCCACAACGCCCAGCAGCGCGCCACGCTGGCGGTGAATCGCGAACTGGTGTTGCTGTACTGGCAGATCGGGTGCGACATTCTGGCGCGTCAGGCCAAGCAAGGCTGGGGCGCGAAGGTGATCGAGCGGTTATCGCAGGATTTGCGCAGCGCTTTCCCGGAGATGAAGGGCTTTTCCCGTGCCAACTTGATGTACATGCGTGCTTTTGCCGAGGCGTGGCCGGATGCCGAAATTGTCCAACAGGCTGTTGGACAATTGCCTTGGGGGCATAACCTGGTGTTGCTTACCCGTCTGAAAGATGCGCAACAGCGGCTGGCTTATGCCCAGAGTGCCATTGCACACGGCTGGTCGCGCAATATGCTGAACATCCATATCGAAACTCGCCTCCTGGAGCGTACCGGCAAGGCCGTCACCAACTTCAATGCCAGTTTGCCAAAGCCAATGTCCGACTTGGCACGCGAGTCACTGAAAGACCCGTACCGTCTGGACTTTCTTGGGCTTGGCCGCGAGGCTGGCGAGCGCGAAATCGAAAATGCCCTGGTAAAGCATGTCACTGAATTCCTGCTCGAACTGGGGGCCGGCTTTGCCTTCGTCGGGCGGCAGGTGCTGCTGGATGTCGGCGGCGACGAGTTTTTCATCGACCTGCTGTTCTATCACCTCAAGCTGCGCTGCTATGTGGTCATCGAACTCAAGGGCGGGAAGTTCAAGCCAGAGCACCTGGGACAGCTCGGGTTTTACCTGACCGCCGTGGATCGGCAGGTGAAAAGCGAGCACGACAATCCGACCATCGGTCTCCTGCTCTGCAAGACCAAAAACAAGATCGTGGCCGAATACGCCCTGGGCGACAAATCGCAACCGATGGGTGTTGCCGAATACAAGCTGCTGGAATCGCTGCCCGAGGAGCTTCAAACCAGCCTGCCGAGCATCGAGCAGATCGAGCGCGAGCTGGCGGGCGATGACATCGAGAACGGCGAGGGCGAATCATGACCCAGTCCTGCGTCACCCTGCGCGGCCGCAATCCGGATGTACTGGCCTGCATCACCCACCTTATACCAGCTTGCTGGCTTATTACGTCGCATTGCAGAAGGGCACCGATGTGGACAAGCCGAGAAGGCCAAATCCATGAGGGTGGAGCAGGCGTGCTGTTCAGGCTGTCCCAATGCTCAAAGGCCATGACTGCTTCAGGCTAAATAGGGCATAATCCAGAAGCTATCGACACTCCTTTTGAACAAGACAAGGGTGCTGCCACCTCCGCTTGATGAAGGCATGATTGAAAAGTATTCAGGATGACGACAAAAGAAAACGAGATCGAGCGGAAATTAATTCAAAAGCTGCAAGAGCTCAAATACATCTACCGCCCTGATATTCGCGACAAGGCGGCACTTGAGCAAAACTTCCGCCAGAAGTTCGAGGCGCTGAACCGCGTCCACCTCACCGATGCCGAATTTGCACGACTGCGCGACGAGATCATCACCGCCGATGTCTTCGCTGCCTCACAAGCGCTTCGCGAGAAGGGCAAGTTCACCCGAGAGGACGGCACCCCGCTTGAATACATGCTGGTCAATATCCGTGACTGGTGCAAAAACGAGTTTGAAGTCGTCAACCAGCTTCGCATCAACACCGACAACAGCCACCACCGCTATGACGTCATCCTGCTGATCAACGGTCTGCCGCTGGTGCAGATCGAACTGAAAACGCTGCAAGTCAGGCCACGCCGCGCGATGGAGCAGATCGTCGATTACAAGAACGACCCCGGCAACGGTTATACCAATTCGCTGCTCTGCTTCATGCAGTTGTTCATCGTCAGCAACGAAAGCGACACCCGCTACTTCGCCAACAACCGCAATCAGCACTTCAGCTTCAACGCCGACGAGCGCTTTCTGCCCATCTACCAGCTCGCCGAAAAGGACAACAACAAAATCGCCCACCTGCACGACTTTGCCGATGACTTCCTCGAAAAGTGCACGCTGGGGCAGTTGATCAGCCGCTACATGGTGCTGGTGCAAAGCGAACAGAAAATCCTCGTCATGCGGCCTTACCAGATCTATGCGGTCAAGGAAATCGTCGCATGCATCCACGAGAATCGCGGCAACGGTTATATTTGGCACACCACAGGCAGCGGCAAGACGCTCACCTCGTTCAAGGCATCCACGCTGCTGAAGGACAATCCCGACATCGAGAAATGCCTGTTCGTGGTGGACCGCAAGGACCTCGACCGCCAGACCCGCGAGGAATTCAATCGTTTCCAGGAAGGCTGCGTCGAGCACAACACCAACACCGAAACACTGGTGCGCCGCATGCTGTCGGAGGACTATGCCGACAAGGTGATCGTCACCACCATCCAGAAGCTGGGCCTGGCGCTGGACGAGAACAGCAAGCGCAACAGGGCGAAACAAAAGGAAGGCCAGCAGACCTACAAGGAGCGCCTCGAACCCCTGCGCGACAAGCGCGTGGTGTTCATCTTCGACGAGTGCCACCGCTCCCAGTTTGGCGAGAACCACAAAACCATCAGGGAATTTTTTCCCAAGGCCCAACTCTTCGGCTTTACCGGCACGCCGATCTTTGACGAGAACGCCACTTATCAGCAGATCGACGGCAATGTCGGCTCCTACAAAACCACCCAAGACATCTTTGAAAAAGAGCTGCACGCCTACACCATCACCCACGCCATCGACGACAAGAACGTATTGAGCTTCCACATCGACTATTTCGGCAAGGAGGGCGACAAAAAGCCGAAGAAGGGGCAAACCTATCCGACGGAAGCAGTCATCAACGCCATACTGGACAAGCACGACAGCGCCACCGACCATCGCCGCTTCAACGCGATATTGGCAACGGCCTCCATCAATCACGCCATCGAATACCACGATCTATTCAAATCCATTCAGGCCAGAAAGCAGGCCGAGGACGAAAGCTTCGAGCCGTTGAATATCGCCTGCGTGTTCTCGCCACCGGCGGAAGGCAACAAGGACGTGCAACAGCTACAGGAAGATCTGGCGCAGGAAAAGGAAGACAACAAGCAGGAACCGGAGCAGAAGAAGGCCGCGCTCAAGACCATCATTGCCGATTACAACCGCCAATACGGCAGCAACCACAGCATCAACGAATTCGACCTCTACTATCAGGACGTGCAACTGCGCATCAAGGACCAGAAGTACAGCAACGCCGACTACCCGCGCAAGAGCAAGATCGACATCGTGATCGTGGTGGACATGCTGCTCACCGGCTTCGATTCCAAATACCTCAACACCCTGTACGTCGACAAAAACCTCAAGCACCACGGCTTGATCCAGGCCCTCTCGCGCACCAACCGCGTGCTCAACGACACCAAGCCCTGGGGCAACATTCTCGATTTTCGCTATCAGGAAGACGAAGTGGATGCCGCCATCGCGCTCTTTTCAGGAAAGGAACAGGCAGAAGCGCGAGAAATCTGGCTGGTCGATCCCGCCCCCAAGGTGGTGGAGAAATACCGGCAAGCCGTGGGCGAGCTGGAAAAATTCATGGTCGCCAAAGGGCTGGCCTGCGAGCCCTCGCAAGTGGTCAACCTCAAGGGCGATACCGCCAAGGCGGAGTTCATCAACCACTTCAAGGAAGTGCAAAAGCTAAAAGTCCAACTGGAGCAATACACAGACCTCGACGAAGAGAGCAAACAGACCATCGAACAAAAGCTGCCCACCGATGACCTGCGCGGTTTCAGGGCCATGTATCTTGATATTGCGCAGGACCTGAAGCGCAAGCAAGGCAAGGGGGATGAAGGCGCTCCACAGGTGGAACAACTGGAATTCGATCTGGTGCTGTTTGCCTCCAGCCTCATCGACTACGACTACATCATGGCGCTCATCGCCAAATCTACCCAGAAGAGCGGCAAGCAGAAGATGACCCGAGCAGAGCTCATCAAGCTGATCAGCGCCCACGCCAACCTGATGGAAGAGCGCGAAGACATCATCGCCTATATCGGGAGCCTGCCAACCGGCGAAGTGCTGAATGAAAAAGAAATCCGCGATGGCTATCAAACCTTCAAGGCGCAAAAGGCCGCCGCCGAGTTGTGCAACATCGCGGCAAATCACGGCCTGCAAACTATCGCGCTGCAAGCCTTTGTCGATACCGTCATGGGTCGCATGATCTTCGACGGAGAACAGCTCACCGACCTGCTCAGCCCCCTGGAACTGGGTTGGAAGCAGCGCCGCACCGCAGAACTTGCGTTGATGGAAGAGCTGGCGCCCTACCTGAGCAAGCTCGCGGGCGGGCGCGAGATCTCGGGGTTGAATGCGTATGAGTAAGCCAGAGAAAAAGCGGCTGGTGCCGGCGCTGCGCTTTCCTGAGTTTCGGGATCAGGGGGAGTGGAAAGAAGAAAAGGTCGGTACGGTTGCCGCCCTATACAAGGGCAAAGGAATTTCAAAGGCCGAGATCGTTGCGAATGGTGTTCGGCCATGTATTCGCTACGGTGAGCTCTATACGATTTATGGGGAGGCGATTCACGAAGTAGTTTCTCGTACCAACGTCGATGGCAGCGAATTGTTTTTGAGCAAGAAGAATGATGTGATCATTCCCGCATCTGGTGAGACAAAGATAGATATTGCAAAGGCTTCTTGTGTTATGAGTGATGATGTCGCACTAGGAGGCGATCTCAATGTAATTCGCTCAAGCCTAAACGGTATATTTCTCAGCTACCAATTGAATGGCCCGCTTCGCTTTTCCATAGCAAAGGTTGCACAAGGTGATACGGTAGTTCATCTCTATCCAACTCAAATAGAGCGGCTTGATGTTTTAGTTCCATGCCCCATCGAACAACAAAAAATCGCCGATTGCCTCACCTCCGTCGACGAGCTGATCACCTTTCAGACCCAAAAACTCGACACCCTCAAGGCCCATAAAAAAGGCCTGATGCAGCAACTCTTCCCGCGTGACGGCGAAACCGTCCCGAAACTCCGCTTCCCCGAGTTTCGGGATAAGGGGGAGTGGAAGGAGATGCAAATTGGTGACTTGAATCCATTTGTCACCAGCGGCTCGCGTGGTTGGGCTACCTATTACGCAAATCAAGGCTCCCTTTTCGTTCGCATCACAAATCTCACACGAGAATTTATTTATCTCGACTTAACTGACAAGAAGTTCGTGAAGCTTCCACAAGAAGCCAGCGAGGGTGTGCGAACGCAGCTTAAAGAGTTCGATGTGTTGATTTCCATCACCGCCGATATCGGGATTATTGGTTACGTCGATGCAAACGTTCCGTCGCCCGCTTACATCAATCAACACATCGCGCTAGTGCGTTTCGATACATCGCAAGTGAACAGTAAATTTGTAAGCTATTTCTTAGCGTCAGAAAGGTCGCAGCGACTTTTCCGTGCGTCGTCCGATACTGGCACAAAGGCGGGGATGAGCCTGATAGTGGTTCAGAAAATTCTAGTTGCGCTCCCAACTGTCCCCGAACAACAAAAAATCGCCGACTGCCTCGCCACCCTCGACGGTCTCATCACCGCCCAAACCGAAAAACTCACCGCGCTCAAGACCCATAAAAAAGGGCTGATGCAGCAGCTTTTCCCCTCCGTTGGAGGGGTGGCGGGTGAAGCCTGACGGGGTGGTTAAATGGCAGAACGCGACCTAAAATCAACCACCCCCCGCCTTCGGTGTACCCCTCCACAGGAGGGGAATGAAAAGGTGAAGCCTGACGGGGTGGTTCTTATGCGCAAAACCAGAAATTACATGTCATTGCCTTACAATCCTTCCTTGAAACAAAGAGCAAGGGAGTTACGTCGTGCCGGAAATCTATCGGAAGTGTTGCTGTGGAATCAAATCAAAAACAAACAGTTTTTGGGCCTGGACTTTGATCGGCAAAAAATCATCGGTAATTACATAGTTGATTTTTATTGCGCAGAAAGATCCGTCGTTGTTGAAGTTGATGGCAGCAGTCACGATGAAAAAATTGAATATGATGCGCAGCGTGATGCCTTTTTACAGAGATTAAATTTATCGGTTATTCACATTGCGGATGCAGAGGTTAAAAATAATCTTTTTGGTGTTATGGAGTTTTTACGGAATCACCAGGTTTTGACCACCCCGCCCCTACGGGGCACCCCTCCACAGGAGGGGAATGTATGACTCCGCTCATCCTCTACACCAGCGAAGACGGCCAAGCCCAGGTGCAACTTCGGGCTGACCAAGGCACGGTCTGGCTCACGCAGTTGGAAATGGCGGAGCTATTTGATACCACAAAGCAGAATATTGCCAAACATCTAAAGGCCATCTTCACCGAAAAAGAATTGAGCGAGGAATCAGTTGTCAACCAATGGTTGACAACTGCCGCCGATGGCAAGAACTACCGGGTGGCGCACTATAACCTCGACGCCATTCTGGCCGTTGGCTACCGGGTGAGATCAAAGCGCGGGGTGCAGTTCCGCCGCTGGGCCAGCACGGTGTTGGCGGAGTATCTGAAGAAGGGCTTCGTCATGGACGACGAGCGGCTCAAGAATCCCGATGGCCGCCCGGACTACTTCGATGAGATGCTGGCGCGCATCCGCGATATTCGCGCCTCGGAAAAGCGCTTCTACCAAAAAGTGCGCGACCTGTTCGCGCTGGCTGCCGATTACGACAAGAGCGATCAGGCCACCCAGCAGTTTTTCGCCACGGTGCAAAACCTGCTGCTGTATGCGGTGACGCAAAAGACCGCCGCCGAAATCATCATCGCCCGCGCCAACCCCGCCGATGCGCATTTTGGTTTATTGGCCTGGAAGGGTGAACGGGTGCGCAAGCAGGATATTCTGGTGGCGAAAAACTATCTGAGCGAAGACGAGATCGACACCCTCAATCGTCTGGTGGTGATCTTTCTGGAAACCGCCGAGCTGCGTGCCAAACGGCAAACCATCACCAGCATGGAGTTCTGGCGTGAGAACGTCGGGCAGATCATCGCCACCAACGGTTTCCCGTTGCTCACGGGCGCCGGTTCGGTCAGCCATGTCAGCATGGAAGAGCAGATTGCGCCGCTGTTTCTGGATTACGATCAGCGCCGCAAAGCCCGGGAGGCACAAGCGGCAGACGAGCAGGACGAAGCCGAGCTGAGGGCGTTGGAAAACAGAATCAAGCACCGCAAGGATCAACAATGACTAAAGAGCAACTCAATCAACTCGGCAAAACCCTCTGGGCGATCGCCGACGACTTGCGCGGCGCGATGAATGCCGACGACTTCCGCGACTATATGTTGTCGTTCCTGTTCTTGCGCTACCTCTCAGACAACTACGAAGCGGCGGCGAAGAAGGAGCTGGGCCGGGACTACCCCACACCAAAAGAAGGCGACAAGCGCGCGCCGCTTGCGATCTGGTACGAAGCCAACACCGGAGATACCGAAGACTTCGAGAAGCAGATGCGCCTCAAGGTTCATTATGTGATCGAGCCGCAATTTCTCTGGAGCAGTGTGGCCGAAATGGCGCGCACGCACCATGACGATCTTCTGGATACCCTGTGGAAAGGCTTCAAGTACATCGAAGAGAAATCATTCGAGAGTACCTTTCAGGGGCTGTTCTCGGAAATCAATCTGCACTCTGAGAAGTTGGGCAGGAAACCGGCAGAGCGCAATGCCAAGCTTTGCACCATCATCCAGAAGATCGCCGAGGGCATTGCCAAGTTCAGCACTGACTCCGATATTCTGGGAGACGCCTATGAATACCTGATCGGAGAATTCGCAGCAGGTTCCGGCAAGAAGGCGGGCGAGTTTTATACACCCCAACAGATTTCCACCATACTTTCCGAAATCGTCACCTTGGACAGCCAGGAACCGGCCAGCGGCAAAAAGAAAAAGCTGAGCAAGGTGCTGGATTTTGCCTGTGGTTCCGGCTCGCTGCTCTTGAATGTGCGCAAGCAATTAGGGCCCCACGGCATCGGTAAAATCTACGGGCAGGAAAAGAACATCACCACCTACAACCTGGCGCGCATGAACATGCTGCTGCACGGGATGAAGGATACCGAGTTCGAGATACACCATGGCGACTCATTGCTCAACGACTGGGATATTCTTAACGAGATGAATCCAGCCAAAAAGTTGCAATTCGATGCAGTGGTTGCAAATCCGCCGTTCAGCTACCGCTGGGAGCCGTCTGATGCGCTGGGAGAGGATTTCCGCTTCAAGAGCTACGGCCTCGCACCGAAGTCCGCCGCCGACTTTGCCTTCCTTTTGCATGGCTTCCACTTCCTGGGCGACAGTGGAGTGATGGCGATCATCCTGCCTCACGGCGTGCTGTTCCGTGGCGGTGCGGAAGAACGCATCCGCACCAAGCTGCTGAAGGATGGCCATATCGATACCGTGATCGGCCTGCCCGCCAATCTGTTTTTCTCCACCGGCATCCCTGTCTGCATCCTGGTGCTGAAACGCTGCAAGAAACCGGACGACGTGCTGTTCATCAATGCCGCCGAGCATTTCGAAAAAGGCAAACGGCAGAATCGCCTGCTGCCAGAACATATAGCCAAGATTGTCGATACCTACCAATTCCGCAAGGAAGATGCGCGCTATTCCCGCCGCGTGTCGATGGAACGAATTGAGCAAGAAGGCTACAACCTCAATATCTCGCGTTATGTGAGTACCGCAACTGCAGAGGAAGAAATTGATTTGCAGGCGGTGAATGCTGAACTAAAAGAGATCGAAAAACGGGCGGCAAAAGCAGCCGAGACTCACAATTCCTTCCTGAAGGAACTTGGGCTGCCGCCGATCTAACAACGTAAAACCCTACTGCACGCCTTCACGCTGAAATTTTTTTCCTGCCCGTTGACTTCATTTGCTGGAATCATTCGCCAGGCGGGCGGCGGCCCAGCCGATCAGGGAAAGAAGCGCCAGGCCGCTTGCGATGAGCACGATGCCGGTGAGCTCGCTGGCGTTGAATTCCTCCTTCAGCACGAGGCGGGACGAGATGATCGCCACGACCGGCGTGCCGAGAACCGAAAGGCTGGCTTCCCATGCGGGCACGCGGTCCAGTATCGTGATCCAGAGCCACCAGCACAATGCGGTGCTGACGACCGCCATGAAGACGAGTATTCCTATGTAGGCGGAAGTCCAGTTCGTCGCATGCTCAGGCACGAATAGCGCGAGCAGGACCAGCGGCACGGAGCCGATCAGCATCTGCCATGCGGTAAGCGAAAGCAGGTCGGTCTTCACCTTTGTCCTCAGGCGCTTCACGAGCACCGTTCCTATCGCCCAGCTGAGCGCGGCCAGCAGCCCAAGTATCTTGCTCAGAAGGCTGGTGTGCATGTTCCACGGTTCTATGATCAAAACGAGTCCAGTCAGCGTGCTCGATGCGGCGAGCCACTGCTTTCCCCTTATGCGCTCCTTGAGAACAGGCCAGGCGATCAGGAGCGTCCAGATCGGCATGGTGAAGATCAGGACGGCAGTCTTTCCCGGTCCGCCTTCGACAAGCGCCCATGTCTGAAACGCCATGAAGCCCGTGACCTGGGTCAGGCCTATCGCGATCGTCGTGCGGGGGGCGACGAGCTTCAAAGGTTTTCCGATGAATTTTGCGATCAGGAAGAGGGCAAGCGCGCCGCCCACGCAGCGCTCGGCGACGAAAGCAAAGGGAGG
Organism: Pseudomonadota bacterium; assembly: GCA_021782365.1. Classification (GTDB taxonomy): domain Bacteria; phylum Pseudomonadota; class Gammaproteobacteria; order Burkholderiales; family Gallionellaceae; genus Gallionella. The sequence goes on along the minus strand of JAJXVB010000004.1, from coordinate 126,315 downwards.
CGCATAGGAGAGCGCTTCCTTGGCCAGAACCCAGGTATATCCCCAGGTGACGGAAAGCAGGATCAGTGCTATCGGCAGCAGAAAGCGGGCGAGCGAGATTGGCATTTATTATTGAAGCTTATTGTAATCTGAGGTGCGGCAGCTATCAGAGTTGAAAATAGAAGGTCGCGCCGATGCCCGGTTCGGCTTCCGCCCATATCCTGCCGCCATGCTTGCGGATGATGCGCTGTACCGTGGCAAGCCCTATTCCTGTTCCTTCGAACTCCTCGGACTTGTGGAGGCGCTGAAAAGTTCCGAAAAGGCGTGATGCGTACTGCATGTCGAACCCGGCGCCGTTGTCCCGCACATACATGATCCTGACGCCGTTCTCTTCCAGCGTGCCGAATTCGATGAGGGCATCCGCTCTCAAGGAGGTAAACTTCCACGCATTGCCCAAAAGGTTTTCCAGGACGATCTTCATCAACCGGCCATCGCACCAGGCCGTTATGCCTTCCTCGATTTTCCAGATTCTGCTTTCCGAACCGAAGCCATCGATAACTTCCGAGGCGATCCTGCTCAAATTTATTTCCGATTTGTGCACTTCGCTCAGGGTGATCCGGGAAAGCTCGAGGAGATCGTTGATAAGCTCCCCCATGCGGCTGGATGACGCCTTCATTCTTTGCAAATAGAACTTTGATTCATCGTCCAGCTGATTCGAAAATTTTTTCGTAAGGATATCACCGAAACCGTCTATGCGTCTCAAGGGCGCGCGCAGGTCATGGGAAACGGAATAGCTGAAGGCCTCGAGTTCGGCGTTGGCGGCTTCCAGCGCTATCGTTCTCTTGCTGACCATGACTTCGAGATTGGCATTGAGCGTCCGGAGTTGTTCTTCCGCCTTTGTGCGCTTTTCCTGCTCGTCGAGATATTCGAGGGAAAAGGAAATGGCGTCGCAAAGCTCTTCCAGCAATTGGACGATATTTTCATCGAAATAAAAGGCTTCTCCGGCATACAGGTTGATGATGCCGATCACCTTCCCGTCCAGCCTAAAAGGGAAGCTGCCCGATGAGCGATAGCCGTGCAGCAGCGCTTCGGCGGCCCACCTGTCTGCCCTGGGATCGGTCCTGATTTCCTGGCAGACCTGGCGCTTTCCTTCGAGAATCGTGAGCGCTGCAGGTCCTCCGAGGCTCATGATCCCGCGCGACTTGAACCGTCCGAGATAGATTTCTGCGTCACGGCCATGACAGGCCATGGGAACGATGTCGCCGCGATCCTCATCGAAAAGCCCGATCCATGCCATCGAAAACCCCCCTGAATCGACCACGATTCTGACGATATCCTTGAACAGCTCCTGTCTTTGTCGGGCTTTGATCGTGGCGCTGCTCACCTCGCTCAAAACGAGATAGAGCCGGTTCATTTTTGCCAGCCCGAACTGGGCCTGCTTGTACATGCTGATATCCAGCCAGGTGCCGACAATCTCGACCGGAGCGCCCCGCTCGTTACGGGCGAGTATCAGTTGATCGTAGATCCAGACCCAGGAGCCGTTTTCATGCCGGAAACGGTATTCGTGCCGCAGTTCGCCCTTTTCGAAGAGCAGCTTCTGGTTTGCCATCACACGCTCCTTGTCTTCAGGATGGATGTGCGATGGCCAGAACAGAGGATCGCTCCATCGGTCGGGCTCATGGCCTACCATGCCGCATATCCTTGGACCCATGAAGGAGACCGAAAGGGGAATTCCGCCTTCGCCCAGATCGACGACATAGGTCGCAGCGGGGCTCGATTCGACGACATGCTGCATTTTTTCCTGCGATTTGCGCAGCGCCTCGTCGGCGCTCCTTCTCTCAGTAATGTCGACGAAAGAAACGATGACCTCCCGGATCATGCCATGCTCGTCGAAATCGGGAAAAGCGCTCACGAGACCCCAGCGGATCTGCTCCAGGCCGGGAAGCCTGACGCCGAATACATGGTTGCTGAAAGGCGCCTCATCGGCCAGAACCCGCCTTTCCGGAAGCGCATCGAGCGGGATCGGATTGCCGTCTTCCCCGAAGAATCGCATGAAGAGATCCGGTATATGCAGCCCCGTCAAGCCGTCCCCGAACCCGAAGAACTGGCTTGCAGCCCTGTTCATGTACTTGACCGAGCCATCCTTGTCATGAACGACTATGCCGGCCTGAAGGTTCTCCAGCAGGTTCCTCGTATACCGCTCGCTTTCCTGCAGGTGCAATTCGGCCTGCCTCCGCTCAGTCAAATCCCGCAACACGCAAATATAGAGCTGCTCGCTCCTGAAGCTGATCGCACCTATGGTCAGCTCATAGGGGAATAGCGAACCGTCGCCTTTTCTTGCGCTCCCTTCGATGCGCTTCGATTCGTCGAATAATCCACGCGTGATTTCCTTCATGGAATCGCAAAAAAGAGGGAAGATGGCTCCCGATTTCAGGGAGTCTTCCTTGAAAATCCTGTGCGCCGAGAAATTGGATGACCGCACGATTCCCTGGCGGTCTAAGGTGACGACGGCTTCGGGAACGTTGTTCAGGATGGTCCTCGCATAGGCTTCCGCAAAAACCAGGTCCTGAACCAGTGGATGGGTCCTTCGGTATAGCAGCCAGGACATTGTTCCGGATGCGGCGACCAGGAGCGCGAAGGCATAGTACATCTGCGATATCGCCGGCCCGAACAGCTCTTCGGCGTCGACCTTCTGCACCATGCCCAATCCGAGAGTGCTGACCGGCTTGTAAGCGGCCAGAACGACCTTTCCACGGTAATCGTTTCCCACTGCGACTCCCGACCGACCCTGCAGCGCATAGGCCATGGGAAGAACATGAACGAAATCATGCCTGGAGATTTCCGCCGAATCCTGACGCAGGCGTGAAGGAAAGCAGGTCACCATGCCGCTGTCCTTCGAGCACAGGACTATTTCTCCGGATCGCCCATAGCCCGGCATATGGTTGAATTCCTGGTCCAGCTGATCGAGGCTGGTCCTGACTTCGACGTCGCCTATCTTGCTGCCTCTGCGATAGACAGGCGATCTGGATATCAGCTGAAGCCCGTTGTTCCAAACCAGCCAGGTGTTATCCCATCCTTTCAGCCTTGCCTTGAGGACGCGCCCGACGAGATCGCTCCCGGCGGATGCGCTGGGAAATCCGTCGGCGCCCGAAAGGCGGATCGATACGATGCCTTCCTCGCGGTGTAATTCGAGCAGCCGGTAAAGCGTATCCTGCAGCGATCCGCCGCCCTCGTTGCCGACCAGCGAGGCGATCTTGTTGGAATTGTTTGCGGCGACAAGGACGGTGTCGATGAAATTCTGCGAATTTGACTGCAGGGAGTCGGCCAGGCTTATTCGGACCACTCTCATCGTGTCCTTGGCAAAAAACCCGGCGACGCCTATTCCTGCGATCAGTCCTATGCTCAAAATCAGCACGACCTGTTGAGCTACGATCTGCCTGTCCCTTCTTTTTGAGTAATACGCCCGTATCGCCGGAAGATGGCGCAGGGAATCGAGCTGTATGAGACAAAGGGCCATCAGTCCCGCCGCAACCGCAAGGCTTATGCCGTACATCCTGAACAGATGGTTGAACAATGCAATCGCAAGCGCTGCGTTCATCACCTGCGCGATGATGCAGCTCGATGCGACGATGAACTGCATCAACCAGAGGAACTGGACGGGCAGAGTGTTCTTTGATCGCAGCTTCAGGATGCCGATCGCCCCCTGTAGCGCAAAGAAAATATACAGAAGAGAGAGGCTGCGATGAGGCTCTGCCTCTGCACTGAGGTAGCCAGCCAGCGCCGTTGCAATGACTGAAAATCCAAGGATATAGCGGGGCGGCCTGCCGAAGAGTTCGAGCACCATCCCGATTCCGGCGAACAGGGAGCATGCGAGGAACAAATTTCCGGAAAGACTGTCATAGTCTCTTATGAGGCTGAAATCGATCTGGCTGATGGCCAGGATGGAGGCCAATCCAAGCCAATGTCTTGGATGACTTTTCAATATCGATTTCATGGGCGCTGCTTATATTCGGCCGCGCCAGAACGGAGCAGAAATGCCCAGGCCGACCATCCACCACAAATTGTGTGGTATTGCATCATACTATGCTGCCGAGCCAACGAAGTGAAGGCATGTCAAGGCCAACCTGTAACCATATGCTATGTGGTATTGCATCATACGGTGTCGTTTCTTTCGAGTCAATGTCGAATCACAATCCGCATATAAGGAAATAGTTATATGGAGAAATGGATGGGACGCAAGGACAGGAAGCTGGCCAAGACGCTGGGGAGTGCGATAGCGCTCGAGCGGCAAAAACAAGGCATCACTCAGTCCGTGCTGGCGGAGATGATAGGCGTGGAACAGGAAACGATCTCCCGCTTCGAACGCGGGGCGACCATACCAACGCTAAGCAGGCTGAACGACATCGCGAATGCCCTTTCATGCCCCCTCGATTTCCTCATCAGAAGCGGCTCAACAAGGCATGAAGACGTCACTCAGCGAATCGCCGTATCGATACAGAGCCTCTCTCCTGAAGACAGGGCGCTGGTTGGAAGCATGGTCGACCGGCTTTGCCTGCGGTTAAACGGGGCCTCCAAGGTTGCGCATGCGTCTGAAGCGGCAGGCCTGAAGAAACATTGAGCGGACGGGTTTCGGGCTCAATCCTTGCCCGATGGTTTGACATCTGGACCCAGTTCGGGCGCATCTTCCCAGCCTCCGCCCAGCGCCTGAATCAAGGCGACGCTTGAAGTGAGCCTTTGGCCCGAGATCGCAAGAGCCGCATTGCGCGCGGAATACGCGGCGGCCTGAGCCGTGATCACGTTGAGATAGGGCACCATTCCCGCCTTGTACTGGTCTGTCGTGAGGCGCAGCGACCTGTCGGCAGCCGAGACGGCCAACTGCTGAAGCCTGTCTTCGTCGGCAAGCGTCCTGGTCGCGACGAGCTGATCCTCCACCTGCTGCAATGCCTGAAGGCCCAGCTGCCGGTATTGCGCGACCGCGGCCTGATAGCCTTCTCGGGATTGCGCGAGCTGCGCGCTGCGCAGGCCTCCGTCGAAGAGCGTCTCCGCAACCGAGGGGCCCATCGACCAGAAGAGGTTGGGCGCCGAGACGAGGTTCGTGAAGGTGGTGCTGCGCCAGCCGCGCTGCCCGGAGAGGGTCAGATCCGGGAAGTAGGCGGACTTCGCAACGCCGATCAGCGCATTCGCGGACGCGACCTGGCGCTCTGCCGCCTGAAGATCGGGTCGGCGCAAGAGCAGCTTCGAAGGAAGGCCAGCAGGAATGGCGCGAGGCTCGGGCATCCCGGTTCTTGCGGGAATGCTGAAGCTCGATGGCGGCTCCCCTATCGTCACGGCGATCGCATGCTCTAGCTGCGCGCGCTGAACTCCAAATGAGACCTGCTGCACGCGCGCGGTCGCGAGCTGGGAATCCGCAAGGGCGACGTCCGCCTGGGTCGCCACACCCGCCGCATAGCGGTTCTTCGTCATCTGCAGGAATTTTTCGTAGGCCTCGACGGTTTGTTTCGCAAGCTCGGTCTGGCTGTCGAGCTGGCGGATCTGGAAATAGCTCTGCGCGAGTGTTGCCTGCAGGCTGAGTTGCGCGCTGCGCAGCGAATCCAGGCTGGCCTCGCTGCTCGCAGTATCCGCCTCGACCTGGCGACTTACCTTGCCCCAGAAATCCGGAACCCAGCTCGCGGAGAAGGCGAGTGACTTTCCTGAGATGGTGATGTTCTGTCCTGCGCCCGTGATGCCGCCTGACCCCGAGGAGGTGCGGCTGGATGTGACGCCTGCGCCCACGGTCGGGAATTCGGCAGAGCGCGCGGCGTCCGTGAGCGCTGTGGCCTGAAGATAGGTGTGATAGGAGGCGATCAGGCTCTGGTTGGCGATCGCGACCCTGGGCTCGAGCTCGTTCAGGGTCTCGTCGTTGAACACCGTCCACCACGGGCCGCGAAGTTCGAAGGAGCCAGCCTCGACCCAGCCCTCCTTGAATTTTTCAGGGGTCGCGATCGGAGGCTTCCTGTAATCGGAGCCCACCGCGCAGGCGGACAACAAAACCGTATATATCAATATGAGTTTCTTCATTCGGATGCTCCTATTGCGGCATAGCGGACCGCCCAGCGGCGGCGTCCCCAGTGGCGCAACCTGTCAAGCAGCAGATAGATCACGGGGGTTGAGTAAAGGGTGAGAAGCTGGCTCACGATAAGCCCCCCCGCTATCGCGATCCCCAGGGGCTGGCGCAGCTCCGCGCCGTTGCCCGTGACCATCGCTAGGGGAAGCGTCGTGAAGAGCGCGGCGAGCGTGGTCATCAGTATCGGGCGAAGGCGCAAGAGGCAGGCCTGATGTATCGCATCCCTCGGGCTGACGCCAGTCTCCCTCTCCGTCTGAAGCGCGAAGTCCACCATCAGGATCGCGTTCTTCTTCACGATGCCGATCAAGAGGAACACGCCTATCAGCGCGATGATCGAGAAGTCCGTATGGAAGGCCATCAGCGCGAGCACAGCGCCCATGCCGGCGGAGGGAAGGGTGGAGAGTATGGTCAGGGGATGTATCGTGCTCTCGTAGAGCATGCCAAGCACGATGTAGATCACGAGTATCGCGGACGAGATGAAGAGGGGCTGGTTCTTCACCGTATCCTGGAATATCTTGGCCGTCCCCTGGAAGCCGCCCTGTATGCTTCCGGGAAGGCCGATCTCGGCCATCGCGACCGCGATCTTCTGCTGGGCCTGGCTCAGGGAAACGCTCTTGTCGAGGTTGAAGGAGATGGTCGATGCGGCGAAGAGCCCCTGGTGGTTCACCGCAAGAGGGGTGTTGTCGAACTCGAAGTGGGCGAGCGCCGAGAGCGGCACCTTCTGGCCTGAACTTGCTATCAGGTAGATGTCGTCAAGCGCTTGTGGCCGCTGAAGATAACTGTCATCGGCCTCCATCACCACCCGGTACTGGTTTAGGGGCGCATATATCGTCGAGATCAGCCTCTGGCCGAATGCGTCGTTCAGCGTCTGGTCTATCGTGCTCACCGATATGCCGTAGCGCGCAGCGGCGTCCCTGTCTATCGTGAGCTCGATCTGCAGCCCCTTGCTCTGCTGGTCCGTGTTCACGTCGGTCAATCCCTGAATCTTCCTGAAGGCCTCGAGAACGCGAGGCTCCCATAGCCTGAGCTCCGTCAGGTCGCCGCTTTGCAGCGTGTACTGGTAGAGCGCGGGGGATGGCCTGCCTCCGGCGCGTATGTCCTGTATGGGGAAGAGGAAGACCTGCGCGCCGGGAACCGAGTTGATCTTGTGCCTCATCTTCGCGAGCACGGTGACCGCATCGGGGCGCTGGTCATAGGGTTTCAGGCTGATGAAGAGGAATCCGCCGTTGGTGCTTCCTCCTCCGGTGAAGGCGACTATGCTGTTGACCGCCGGGTCGGCCTTGATGATGTTCACGATGCGCTTGAGTTTCTGCGCCATCGCCTGAAAGGAGATCGCCTGGTCGGCCTGTATGTTTCCGATCACCATGCCGGTGTCCTGGGTCGGGAAGAATCCCTTGGGAACCACCTTGTAGAGGTGCACCGTGAAGGCGACCGTGCCGATGAAGACCATCAGCATCAGCCACTGATGCCTGAGCGCCCAGGACAGCGTGCGGTCGTATCCCTTTAGCAGCCTTGCATAGCCCCTTTCGCCGAAGGCAGCCAGGCGGCCGTGCGGGCCTGCGGGTCTGAGCAGTCTGGATGCGAGCATCGGGGTCACGGTGAGCGAGACCAGAAGGGAGATGATGACCGCGATGGAAAGCGTGGCCGCGAATTCGCGGAACAGCCTTCCTATGATGCCGCCCATCAGGAGCACAGGCAAGAAGACCGCGACCAGCGAGAGGCTCATCGAAAGCACGGTGAAGCCGACCTCCTTCGCTCCCCTGAGCGCCGCTTCCATCGGGGGGATTCCCTCCTCGACGTGTCTCATGATGTTTTCCAAAACAACGACCGCGTCGTCGACGACGAATCCGGTCGCTACGATCAGCGCCATCAGCGAGAGGTTGTCCAGGCTGTAGCCCAGCAGATACATCGCGGCGAAGGTGCCGACCAGCGAGATCGGCACCGCGATCACGGGGATCAGCGTGGCCCGCCAGTCTCTCAGGAAGACGAAGACCACGAGGGCGACGAGTGCGACCGATAGGAGCAGCGTGTCTTCGGAGTCCCTCAGGGATGCGCGTATCGTGACGGTCCTGTCCGACATCAGGTTGATCTTTATCGACTGCGGGATGGATGCGGAGAGCATCGGCAGCTCGGACTTGATCGCCTCGACCGCCTCTATGATGTTCGCACCCGGCTGGCGGAATATGATGAGCTGAACCGAAGGCCTGCCGTTGGACATGCCCATGTTGCGCACGTTCTGCGAATTCATGCTGACATGCGCGATCTGGTCCAGCCTCACCGGCGCGCCGTTCACATAGGCGACGATCACGCGCCCGTAGTCATCCGGCAATTTCAGCTGGTCGTTCGCCTGTATCTGCCAGCGCTGTTTCTCGTCTTCCACGGCCCCCTTGGGCGCATTGATGTTGGATGTGGCGATCGCGGTCCTGATCTTCTCGAGGCTGAGCCCCATGTTGTTGACCTGGTTCAGGTTGAGATCCACCCGCACCGCGGGCAGCGCGGCACCCCCGACGATCACCTGGCCCACACCGGGAAGCTGGGAGATCTTCTGCGCGAGCACGGTCGATGCGGCGTCGTACATCTGGCTCACGGACAAGCCATCGGATGTCAGAGAGAGGATCATGATGGGCGCATCCGCCGGGTTGACCTTGCGATAGGTCGGATTGCCCACCATGCCGGAAGGCAGCATGGGCATCGCGGCATTGATTGCCGCCTGCACCTCTCTCGCGCATGCGTTGATGTCCTTTGAAAGATCGAACTGTATCGTGACGTTGGTCGAGCCAAGCGAGCTCGAGGAGGTCATCTCGGTGATGCCGGCGATCCGCCCCAGTGCGCGCTCGAGCGGGGTCGCAACGGTCGCCGCCATCACGTCGGGGCTCGCGCCGGGAAGGCTCGCATAAACATTGATGGTCGGAAAATCCACCTGGGGCAGCGGCGAGACGGGAAGCAGCCTGAAGGCGATGATGCCGGCAAGGAGCACGGCCAGCGCAAAGAGCGTGGTGCCCTTGGGACGCCTTATGAAGAGCGCCGAGAAGTTCACGCCCCTGCCTCCATCCGTCTGATCCTGCGCGCGGCTAGCCTCTCGAATGCGAGATAGATCACAGGGGTCGTGAAGAGCGTCAAAAGCTGCGAGAGCAGAAGCCCTCCCACCAGCGCGATGCCCAGCGGCTGCCTCAGCTCAGCCCCCATCCCGCCGCCGATGACCAGAGGCACCGCGCCGAAGAGCGCAGCGAAAGTGGTCATCAGGATCGGCCTCAGTCTCAGTTCCGCCGCCTGAAGGATCGCCTCGACCGGCGCCATCCCCGATCTCTGCGCTTCGAGCGCGAAGTCCACCATCAGGATCGCGTTCTTCTTCACGATGCCGATCAGGAGGATGATGCCTATGATCGCGATCACGGTCAGGCTGTTTTTGGACAGCATCAAGGCGAGCAGCGCGCCTATCCCGGCAGATGGAAGGGTGGAGAGGATGGTGACCGGGTGGATATAGCTCTCATACAAAATACCCAGCACGATGTACATGGTCGCGATGGCGGCAAGTAGAAGCCAGAGCTGGTTGCTGAGCGCCGCCTCGAATGCGGCCGCGGCGCCCTGCATCCTGAGAGGGGCGGATGCCGGAAGCTTGATCTCCTTCTGCGCCTTGTGTATCGCATCCACCGCCTCGCCTATCGAAACGCCGGGCGAGAGGGAGAAGGAGATCATCGCGGCGGGGAATTGCCCAAGGTGGTCTATCTCGAGCGGCCCCGTCTTCTGCACTATGCGCGCGACCTCGTGCAGCGGCACGGCCCCTCCCGTGCTCGAAGTCAGATAGATGCCGTCGAATCCGGAGAGGCCATTCCTGTCCTTCTGCTCGATTTTCAGGACCACGCGGTACTGGGAGGACTGCGTGAAGATGATGGAGATCAGCCTCTGGCCGAATGCGTTATAGAGCGCGCCGTCTATATTGGCCACACTGATGCCGAGCCTGGATGCGGTGTCCCTGTCTATGTCCACGTATGCCTGCAGTCCCTTGTCCTGAAGGCTGCTAGAGACCTCAGAGAACTGCGGCATCGCCTTCAGCCTCTCGACCAGCCTTTCAGTCTGGCGCGAGAGGTCTTCGGGGTCCGGAGTCGTGATGCTGAACTGAAAGGGGCTGCGGCTCACGAGGTCGTCAATCGTCAGGTCCTGAACCGGCTGGAGATAGACGGAGACGCCGGGAACCTCGGCCGAGCGCTTCTGCAGGCGCGAGATGATGGCGCCTGCCCGGTCATCTCTCTCCGAGAGCGGCTTCAGGCTGATCAGCATGCGCCCGCTGTTGAGCGTCGTGTTTCCTCCGTCAACCCCGATGAAGGAGGAGATGCTGGATATCGCGGGATCCTTCAGCATGGCGTCGACCAGCGCCTGCTGGCGGCGGTTCATCTCGGAAAAGGAGATGTCCTGGGGTGCGACGGTGATCGCCTGTATGAGTCCTGTGTCCTCGGCCGGGAAGAACCCCTTGGGAATCGCAATATACAGTATTACCGTTAAAACAAGGGTGCCGAAGGCGATTGCCAGGGTCAGGGGCTGGTGCTTTAGAACCCAGCATAGAGACCTTGCGTAGGCCGCACTGAGGTTCTCGAACTGCCTCTGGCTCCAACGCAGGATGAAGTTCTGCTGGTTTTCCGGAACATGCCTCAAAAGGCGCGCGCTCAGCATGGGCGTGAAGGTGAGCGAGACGGCGGCCGAGATCAGAATCGCGACGGCCAGCGTGATCGCGAACTCGCGGAACAGCCTTCCCACGACGTCGCCCATGAAGAGCAGGGGGATCAGAACCGCGATAAGGGAGAAGGTGAGGGAGATGATGGTGAAGCCTATCTGCTTCGCGCCCTTCAATGCGGCCTGCATCGGTGTCTCGCCGAGCTCGATGTGGCGCGCGATGTTTTCTATCATCACGATCGCGTCGTCCACGACGAAGCCCGTGGCGATGGTCAGCGCCATCAGCGTCAGGTTGTTGATCGAGAAGTCGGCGAGGTACATGACGCCGAATGTGCCTATCAGGGAGAGCGGGACGGCCATCGCCGGGATGAAGGTCGCCCTCGCACTCCTAAGGAAGAGGAAGATCACCAGGATCACGAGGATCACGGAGAGCAGGAGTTCGAACCTAACGTCTGCGATCGCGGATCTGATGGTGACCGTCCTGTCGGAAAGCACGGTGAGGCTGGATGCGCCGGGGAGGTTCTGCTTCAGCTGGGGCAGTATCTCGTGGATGCGGTCGACAACCGCGATCACGTTGGCCCCCGGCTGGCGCTGCACGTTGATCACGATGCCGGGCTTGCCGTTGACCCAGGCTGCGAGCAGCGCATTCTCCGGCCCGCGCTCGACGACAGCGACGTCGCTGAGTCTCACGGGGGCCCCGTTGTTGAACGCGATCACGAGGTCCTTGTAGTCCTGGATGGACTGGAGCTGGTCGTTTGCATTGATGGTCAGCGACTGAGCAGGGCCGTCGAAGCTTCCCTTGGGGATGTTCACGTTGGCGGCGACGATCGCTGCCTGAACGCTCGCAAGGCTCAGACCATGGGATGCGAGCTCGCGGCCGTTCGCCTGGATCTGGACCGCAGGGCGCTGTCCACCGCTCAGGGTGACGAGACCGACTCCCGTGACCTGGGAGAGCTTCTGCGCGATCCGGGTGTCTGCGATGTCCTGAAGCTGGGTCAGGGGCAGGGTGTCGGAGGTGAGCCCGAGGGTGATGACCGGCGCATCCGCGGGATTGACCTTGGCGTAGATCGGAGGCTGCGGAAGGTCTGTCGGAAGGAAGGTGGTCGCCGCGTTGATCGCGGCCTGAACCTCCTGTTCCGCGACGTCGAGAGGAAGCTTGAGGTCGAAGCGCAGCGTGATCACCGATGCCCCGCCGGAGCTCGACGACCACATCTGGGATAGGCCCGGCATCTGCCCGAACTGCCTCTCAAGAGGAGAGGTGATGGAGGAGGTGGTCACGTCGGGGCTCGCGCCCGGATAGAGCGTTGTGACCTGTATCGTCGGATAGTCCACCTCCGGCAGCGCGGACTGGGGAAGCAGGCGGTAGCCTATGAAGCCCGCGAGCATCACCGCCAGCATCAGAAGGCTGGTCGCGATGGGGCGCAGGATGAAGAGCCTGGACGGGCTGGCCGTATCCTCTTCGGGGCCCTGCGCCTCTGTCATGAGCCCTTGACCCGATGGGCTGCTGGGGTGACGATCTGCACCTTGCTTCCTTCGCGCAGCCTGTCCAGGCCGTCGGTGACCACGCGCTCACCCGCCTTGAGGCCGCTCTTGATCGAGGTCCTGTCCTTGTCCGTCGACCCCGTCTCGACCCTGCGCAGCGACACCTTGTCGGCGCTGTCGATCACATAGACATAGGAACCCGGAGCACCCGTCGCGATCGCCGAGGTGGGCACGACGACAGCGCCCTTCAGGGTGTCGACAAGCAGCCTGATGTTGACGAACTGGTTCGGGAAAAGCATCCTGCGCGAATTCGCGAACTCGGCCTTGAGCATCGCGGTTCCGGTGGAGGAGTTGATCTGGTTGTCCAGCGCGACGACCCTGCCCTTGTCTATCACGGCCGTGCGTCTCTGGTCCCATGCCTCGACCTGGAGCTGGCCGCCCTCGTGCATGCGCTCGAGGACAGGGGGAAGCTGGGTCTGTGCGATCGGGAAGAGAACGGCGATCGGCTGGATCTCGGCCACCGTGACGATGGGCATGGCGCCCGAAGCGGTGCCGGAAAGCGCGCTGTTGCCGCCGCCTATCGCGCCCGTGAGCCCCACGATGTTGCCCGCGCTGACCTGGCGCAGGCCGACTATTCCGGAGATGGGGGAAGTGATGCGCGTCCATCCGAGCTGCATCTGTGCGTTTTCCTGGGCCGCCTTGTCCGCCTCGACGGTTGCCGCAAGCTGGGCGACCGTCGCGCGCTGGTCGACGACCTGCTGTTCGGAAATGGAGTCCTGGGCAAGCAGCGTCTCGTAGCGCTTGAGGTCGGCCCTGGCGCCATCGAGCTGGGCCTGGTCGCGCATCGTCTGGGCCTTCGCCTGGTCGAACAATACCCTGAACGGTTCCGGATCGAGTGTGGCCAGAAGCTGGCCCGCCTTCACCGTCTGCCCCTCGCGGAAATTCACGGTCTGCAAGAGGCTGGATACCCTGGGCATCACGTTGACGTAGTTGAGCGGGAGGACGGTCCCCTGGGCATCGAGCCATACCGGCATGGACTGCTGTTCGGCTGTCGCCGCCGTCACGGGGATGGGCTGGTTCGCGCCGGGTTTCTTCTCGGCGGCTTGTGCGGGCAGGCATGCAAGTGCGAAGCATAGTCCTGCGATGATGCGCGTGCGATGGAGGGCGTAGGGCATGTATTCGTTCCGCAAGTATGGTGAACGCCGACATTATACGAAAGAAATCGCCCTTCATTGGCCATTCGAAAGCCCTTTGCCTAACCGCGGAATAGGCATCCTAAACCCGCGCTGTTCAAGCGTTTGATTTCAGGATGGGGCCGGATTTTGCGACTATAATCCGTTCGAACTGTCACACTTGGAGCGCAGCATGGCGGTCATCGCCGTATTCAATCAAAAGGGGGGGGTAGGAAAGACCACCACCTGCCTGAACGTCACCGCGGCATTGAGCATTGCGAAGAAGAATCCCATCGCGATCGATCTCGATCCGCAGGGCCACCTGACCCTGGCCAGCGGAATCAGGAACGTGACCTCGGCGGTCAGCATGGTCGCCTTCTTCAAGAACCAGGCGCCCTTGACCAAACTTCTGCGCGAAACAGGCCGCGGCTGGCAGGCGATACCTGCGGCGCTCGAGCTGGCCAAGCTCGATGCGCTGCTGGGCAGCGATCCCCAGGCCGCGACCCTGCTGAAGAAGGGCTTGGCGGAAGACCTTTCCCTGACAGGCTCGCCTATCATGATAGACTGCTGCCCCATGCTGGGCGTGCTGACCTTGAATGCGCTTCTTGCATCCGACCGGGTCCTGGTTCCCGTTTCAGCGGATTTCCTCTCCCTTCAGGGCGTGCACCGCCTGGACAGCGCGCTCAATGTCTTGGAGCAGAAGTTGAAGAGGAAGATAGAGAGGCGCATCCTTCTGACCCGTTTCGATTCGAGGCGCAAGCTCTCGCACGAGATATACGAAAAGCTCAAGGAGCGTTTCGGAAGCCTGGTCTGCGAGACGCGCATAGGAGAGAACGTGGCGCTTGCGACAAGCCCGATGCGCGGCCAGGACGTCTTCGAGCATGCGCCTCACAGTCCGGGCGCCGCCGACTACCAGGCCCTGACCAAGGAGCTCTGGGAAAGCGGCTTTTTCGCCTGAAACATTACAGTATCCCCGGAATTTCAGCCCGTCTATAATTGCGCGCTGAAATTCCCCGAGCGGACCATGACCGAAATAAAATCCACAGGCCTGCCCGGCGTATTGAAGACGCTGGGCTCGATGACCGCGATCAGAGATACCTATCTCGTCGAGCAGAGCCTGCTCAGGACGCTTGGGCCGATACTCGGAGTGCTCGAGACTTCCCTTTACCGGGTCGACGACGGCGGGACGATACTGCGCTTTCTGAACCACAGCCGCGTTTCCGTGCTCACGGAAGACGGCGTTCATCGCGTCGTGGAACGCGTCGAGGAAGTCGCGAACGACAGGGAGATATCCAAGGAAATCCTCGATCTCCTGGAGAACGTGCGCATGCTCGACAGGCCCTGCAGCCGAAAGGCCGGGGAAGACCTTCTGATCTGCCATCCCTTGAGGGGTGGCCGGGCCCTGCAGGGATATTTCGTATTCAGGCGGGACAGGGAGGTCACACCCGTGGAGGAAGCCATCATCAGCGGCATACTCGAGGTGTTCTCTAACTATTACGCGCTTCTTGACACCAGCCAGAGGGACCAGTTGACGGGGCTATTCAACCGCTATTCCCTCGAGATCAACCTCGACCGCCTCTGGAACCTCCTGCTGATGCGCATGAGGGAAAATGTTGCCGAGAGCGACAGGCATCGGCGCCATACTCCCCACACCTACTGGCTGGGCGTTCTGGATGTGGATCATTTCAAATCCATCAACGACAAGTACGGGCATGTGATAGGCGACGAGGTGCTGATCATGGTCGCGCGTTTGCTTGAAAAATCCTTCCGCCAGTCCGATCTGCTCTACCGCTTCGGCGGGGAGGAGTTCGTCGCGATCATCGCGGCAGACGATTTCGAATCGGCCTCCCAGGCATTCGAGCGGGCGAGGAACGCTGTCGAGAAATTCAGCTTCCCGCAGGTGGGGCATATCACGATCAGCGGCGGCTTCAGCGGGGCCGACTACAGCGTGCTTCCCCAGGAAGTGATCAACCGGGCGGACGCCGCGCTCTACGCGGCAAAGGATGCGGGCCGCAACCGCATCTTGCACTACGAGACGCTGATCAGGGAGGGAATCCTCAAGGAAACGCCGACGGGCAGCATAGACCTCTTCTAGGAAGAGGCTAGCGCTCTTTCGAGAGCATGTCGCAGAACGATCTTGCCAGCGGCGACAAAGGCCTGTCCTTCAGCGTGAGCCGGAAGAGGGGGCGCAGCAGCACGCCCGTGTGCGGATATTTCACGGCCTTGATCTCCTTCAGCATGTAGAGCTCTCGCGCGGTGCGTGCAGGCACGACCCCGACACCCAGACCCGCTGCAACCGCCCTGACGATCCCTTCGTTGCTGCCGAACTCGATGATGCGCTGGGGGCTTATGCCGTGTTCGCTCATCATGCGCTCGCTGAATTCGCGCGTGCCCGATCCCGTCTCCCGCAAAAGCCATGCCTCTTCATTCAGCTCTTCGGTGCTGGGCTTGCGCCTCTTTGCGAGATTCGATCCCGTGCGGGCGATGATGTGCAGCTCGTCGTCCCGCCAGTGCGAGGAAGAAATGCGCTCGTCGCTCACCACTCCTTCGACCAGCGCAACATCGATGTTGCAGTCTATCAGCTCCTCGCTGATCTCCTGCGTGTTTCCGACCCTGACCTCCAGCCTGATCGAAGGATGCCTGGAGAGGAATCTGGCCGTGTATTCCGGAAGCCAGTAACCCGCGATCGTCGTGCTCGCCCCTATGACGAGCTCGCCGTGCTTCAGTCCCACGCGGGCGCGCACGTCGTCTAGCGCGACCCGTTCCAGCGCAAAAATTCCGCGCGCGTGTTCGAACATTGCGACCCCGCTCTCGGTCAAACGCATGCTCTTCCTGCTTCCCGGAATGCCGCGCTCTATCAGCGGGAGCCCGAGCTGGTGTTCAAGCTCACGCACCGCCTTCGATACCGCGGGCTGGCTGATGAAAAGCTGCTCCGCCGCGCGGGAAAAGCTCTTCTGCTCGGCGACGACAAAAAATATGCGGAGAAGGTGAAGGTTGATCATGGATAACCAAATGTTATCAAATTATGAAATAAATGTATTTGAAGCATGATTTAGCAGTCACTAATATGCTGATACAACGATATCAAGGAGCAGAATCATGGTTCACAAGAGTCAAAGTTTCCTGGCCGGCACGGCAAACCGCATGCGCGATCAAGCATGGTGGAGCGGCCTGCTGTTCGTGGGCGTCATCGCCTACGCAGCCATCCAGGCTGCAGGCATTCCCAGTATACAGCACCTGGGATTGAGCGCGCTGACCCTGGCCATCATCATGGGCATGATAGTCGGCAACACCGTGTTTTCGCGCTTTGCGACGAAGACCGCGTCCGGCGTCGACTTCTCGAAGAACATCCTGTTGCGCACCGCGATCGTTCTCTACGGCTTTCGCATCACCTTTCAGCAGATCGCCGGCATAGGCTGGGAAGGCATACTGATAGACGTGCTGATGGTCACCCTCACCCTGGTCATCGCGGTCCAGCTCGGAAAGCGCGTGTTCGGTCTGGATGCGCAGTCCTCTATCCTGATCGGTGCAGGAAGCGCGATCTGCGGCGCTGCAGCCGTGATGGCGACCGAGCCGGTTGTCCGCGGACAGGCGCACAAGGTTTCGGTCGCGGTCGCCACGGTCGTCGTGTTCGGCACGATCTCGATGTTCACCTATCCGATCGTGTATCCCTACCTGCATCTTTCCGAGAGCGCATACGGCGTATATGCCGGTTCGACAATCCACGAAGTCGCCCAGGTTGTCGCCGCGGGCAAGAGCGTGAGCGATACAGCCGCCTCGACCGCGGTGATCGAGAAGATGCTGCGCGTGATGATGCTGGCTCCGTTCCTGCTGATCCTGTCTTCCTATGCGCAGAGCGAAAACAAGGCTCACGGCAAGTCCCGCATCACCATACCCTGGTTCGCGGTGCTCTTCATCGTCGCAAGCGCGGTGAATTCCCTGAAGGTTCTTCCTGAAGCCCTGACCGGCGCGCTGCTGCAGATAGACAACGTGCTCCTCGCGATGGCGATGGCGGCCCTGGGACTGCGCACCCATGTCGGAGCGATCCGCCAGGCAGGCGCAAAACCCCTGATGCTCGCGACCGTGCTGTTCGCCTTCCTCACGATCGGCGGCTATGCGGTGAACCGCCTGGTCATGATGATGTTCTAGAAATTGAGAGTGCTCAAAAAAGCCCGCTTCAAGCGGGCTTTTTTGTTTTAGCAAACTAGGCTGTAAGCAGCAAGAGAAGCTGAAGGAACAATATCACGGCGATCACGCCCAGCCACATGTTGCGCCGCCTCTGCTGAGCCAGAAGAAGCTGCAATGCCTGTTCCATCTGTGCCGCAGGATTCTCCGACAGCCTCTGGTTCAGAAGGCGGGGAAGCCGGGGCAGCAGGGTCGCATAGCGCGGCGCCTCTTCCTTCAGGGACTTCATGAATCCCCGCCATCCCACCTGCTCGCTCATCCAGCGCTCGAGCCAGGGCTTGGCTGTCTTCCAGAGATCGAGATCCGGGTCGAGCTGCAGCCCGAGTCCTTCTATGTTGAGCAGCGTCTTCTGCAGGAGCACGAGTTGCGGCTGAACTTCTATGCCGAAGCGGCGCGAGGTCTGGAACAGGCGCAGCAGCACGCGACCGAAGGAGACTTCCCTCAAAGGCTTGTCGAAGATGGGCTCGCAGACCGCGCGTATCGCGGATTCGAGTTCGTCGACGCGCGTCTCCTTGGGCGCCCAGCCAGATTCTATGTGAACCTCGGCGACCCGCTTGTAGTCGCGCCTGAAGAAGGCGATGAAGTTTTGCGCGAGGTAATGCTTGTCGACATCGGTCAGCGTTCCCATGATGCCGAAATCGAGCGCGATGTAGCAGCCGTCCTTGGCCACCTGCACGTTGCCTGGATGCATGTCCGCATGGAAGAAGCCGTCCCTGAAGACCTGCGTGTAGAAGATCTCGACCCCGTTTGCGGCGAGCCTCTGGATGTCAACGCCTGCCGCCTTCAGCGCATCGACCTGGCTTACCGGCATCCCGTGCATGCGCTCCATCACCATCACGTTTTTCGTGCAGTAATCCCAGAACATCTCGGGTACCATGAGCATCCTGGAGTCGGCGAAGTTGCGCCTGAGCTGGCTGCCATTCGCGGCCTCCTTCGTCAGATCGAGTTCGTCCGCGAGGTGCTTCTCGAATTCCGCTATCACTTCCCTGGGCTTGAGGCGCCTTCCGTCCTCCCAAAGCCATTCGATGAGGCTTGCCCCCACCCTGAGAAGCGAAATGTCGTGCGCGATGGTGAGTTCGATGCCTGGCCTCAGTATCTTGACCGCGACATCGCGCCCGTCCTGCAGAACCGCGAAATGAACCTGGGCGACCGATGCGCTCGCGACGGGTTGCTCCTCGAAGCTTTTGAATGTCTCGAGCAGAGGTTTGCGGTAGGCGTTTTCGAGAAGCTCGATCGCCTGTCGCGAGGGAAAGGGCGGAACGCTGTCCTGAAGCTTGGCGAGTTCGTCGGCGATGTCTGAAGGCATCAGGTCGCGCCTCGTGGAGAGCATCTGCCCGAACTTGACGAAGATGGGGCCCAGGTTTTCGAGCGCGCGCCGCAGCCTCACTGCGCGGGGCTCGCTGGTGTCGCGCATGAAGAGAAGCGCGTTCAGGGGCTTTTTGAGCCAGCGCACCCTTTCGTGGGCAAGCAGGAATTCGTCGAGCCCGAAGCTCAGCACGACGAAGATGATTCGTGAAAGTCGGAAGATGCGCATGCTAGTTTTCCTCGAGACGCTTGATGCGGGCCTCGAGCCTTGCGGCGGCGTCGCGAAGTTCGTCGATTTCTTCCGAATATGCGCGAAGGTGAACGGGCTTCGCGATCACCGGGTTTTCCTCTGTCAGGTATTCGGATGTTGCCTGTGCGAGGCTAAAAAAAGTTGATCCGAATTCGATGCTCTTCGCGGTTTGCACGATGCGCTCGGCTGCGATGTCGCCTATCGCATGGCTCAGGTCTTCCGCGGCATCCCACTTTAGGTTGCGCGAAAGAAAGAGGATCTCCGAGAGCAGGGCCGCGTCCCCCGTTCCCTCTATCTCGCGGTAGGCGGGTTCGTCGTGAAGGGCCAGACGCGGCAGCAGCGACGGAGGAATGATGCATTGCGCATCGGCTTCCCCTTCTGCCTGTCCCAGCCTCCCGTCAGGCAGTATGGTGGAGCTGATCGAGAAGGGTGCTACGTCGAGCCTGACCGTCTTTCCGCTGAATCTGGAAAGCCTCTCAAGCGCCCAGCCGTTCTGCATGAGCACATGGTTGATCGAGGCGAGAGCAAGCCTTGATATCATGCTCTTGCGTTC
Source organism: Pseudomonadota bacterium (assembly GCA_021782365.1). Classification (GTDB taxonomy): domain Bacteria; phylum Pseudomonadota; class Gammaproteobacteria; order Burkholderiales; family Gallionellaceae; genus Gallionella. The sequence continues at coordinate 106,618 of JAJXVB010000004.1, read as the reverse complement.
CTGTGAATCGCAAGGGGGTCCAAAGAGCGCGTGAGGATTTCCATGTTGTTCCGTTGAATTTTGATTGACCGGAAGTATAGCCCAGGATTGAAGATACGGCTTCAGAACGGCGGTTCGCAGAGGATGCGCGTAGGATTTTTTGTAAGCGGGTGGATGAACTCCAGGCTTTCAGCATGCAGCATCAGCCTCTTCGCCGGGATTCCGCCATAGAGCCCGTCGCCGACTATCGGATGATTTATCGCCATCAGATGGACGCGAAGCTGATGGGTGCGCCCGGTGACGGGCTCGAGTCCGAGGCGCGCGGTATCCCTTTCCTGTTCGATAACCTCAAAGCGAGTGATCGAGGGTTTTCCATGTTCGTCTATCTTCTGCCGCGGCCTGTTCGGCCAGTCGGCGGACATGGGAAGATTGATTTCGCCGCGCTGCAGATCCATCGTTCCCGACACGATGGCGACATAGCGCTTTGCTATCAGGCGGTCGCGGAACATTTCTGAAATCATGCGCTGGTTTTCCTTTCCCCTCGCAAAGACCAGCAGTCCCGATGTGGCCATGTCGAGGCGGTGCACGGTGAGCGCATCCGGGAATTCCCGCTGTATGCTGAGGCTCATGCAGTCCTGCTTGTCTTCCCCGCGTCCAGGGACAGAGAGCATCCCGGAGGGCTTGTTCACGATGATCAGCGCCTCGTCCTCGTGGACGATGAATGAGGGAATGATTTGGGATTGTTTGGCATTTTCCATGGATTGCCTTAAAGTATCCCGAAATCCTGAAAGAAGCCACTCGAAGATGATCAAAGCGCTCATTGCCGATGACGATGAAATCACGCGTGTCCTGTTGAGATCCATGCTGCGCCAGAACCGGGTCGAGGTCGTCGGCGAGGCGAGAAACGGCGAGGATGCCCAGAGTCTGTGCGTTAAATTCAGGCCGGATGTGCTTTTTCTGGACATCAACATGCCGAGGATAAACGGGATTGAGGCGCTCAAAGGAATCAAGTCGAGCCATCCTAAGATCGCGGTGATCATGATCAGCAGCGATGCAACGCTGAAGAACGTGCAGCAGGCCTGCAGCGAAGGCGCAGACGATTTCATCGTGAAGCCCTTCAGTCAGGCCAAGGTGATGGACGCGATCGCCAGGAGCCTCGCTTGAATTCAGTATATCGTGTTTTCCCTTTCCGGTATGTTTCCCTTCAGGGCCCGGAGCCTCTCTATCTCCTGCAGCAGCTCCTCCAGCGCTTCTGCGGTCGCATCCTGGTCCTCGCCCCTGGCTAGCCTCTCCAGTTTTCTCGCATGATGGGTCAAGGCGGGCGTGCCGCAATAGCAGGATGCGCCTGCCAACTTGTGGCTGATCTGGTATAGCTCCTGGGGTTGGCTTCTGGCAGCGGTCAAATCCGAAGAATATTCGGGCAGCTTGTCCAGAAGCATGCCCAGGACCTTGCGCCAGAGATCGCGTTCTCCGAATGAGAGCTCCAAGCCCATGCGCGGATCCAGGAGGGCGAGCCTGTCGGCAGCTTCCTCTTTTCCTGCTTTGTCCTGGCCGTTGCAGCCTGAAGCCTCGGCCAGGTTCAGGCTGCATAGCGCATTCATCAGCGCCGATTCGTTGATGGGCTTGCTGAGATATTCGTCCATGCCGGCCGCGAGGAAGCGCTCCCTGTCGCCGCGCAGCGCATTGGCGGTCAGCGCGATGATGGGAGTATGGCGCTCCTTTTCCAGCTCTCTTATGCGCGCCGTGGCCTCCAATCCGTCCATCACGGGCATGTGCACATCCATCAGGATGAGGTCATAGGAGTTTCTGAGATAGGCATCCAGAGCCTGTGCGCCGTTTTCCGCCTGGCCGGATGACGCGCCCAGCTGTTCAAGGAGGATGCTCACGAGTTTCCTGTTGATCTCGTTGTCGTCTACGATCAGCACGGAAAGTTTTTCCCCGCTCTCCTTCGGTTTCAGGCGGAATGTTTTCTGGTTCTTCGAGCTCGCCGTGCGTTCCGCAGAACTTTTGCGCGCTGTCTGCTTCTGTAAGCGCAGGGTGAAGGTGAAGGTCGTGCCTAGCCCCATGGCGCTGTCGACTGTGATTTCCCCTCCCATCAGCTCGACCAGTGCCTTCGAGATCACGAGGCCCAGACCCGTCCCGCCGTACTTGCGCGTGGTCGAGACGTCGGCCTGACTGAATGACTGGAAAAGGCGCGTCTGCTGCTCCGCGGAAATGCCTATGCCGCTGTCCTTGACCGAGATCGCGACCAGAACCTCTTCTTCGCTCTCCTCCCTCAAGGCCGCCTTCACGAGGATTTCGCCCTTCTGGGTGAACTTGATCGCGTTTCCGAGCAGATTGGAAAGCACCTGCGAAATCCTGGCAGGGTCTCCCAGCAGGTGGGGTGGCAGGGTCTCGTCATAGGAGAAGAATAGATCCAGCCCCTTGCCCCTCGCGTTCGCCGAATGAAGCGAGATGATTTCCTTGAGCAAGGCCTGAGGCTCGATGTCTATCTGTTCCAGAGACACCTTGCCGGCCTCTATCTTGGAGAAGTCGAGTATGTCGTTGATGACGGTCATCAGGACCTTGGCCGAAACTTCGGTTGTGCCGAGATACTCGCGCTGTACGGGGTCGAGATCCGTCTTCGCCAGGAGCTTTAGAAAGCCGAGTATGCCGTTCAGTGGGGTGCGGATCTCGTGGCTCATGTTCGCGAGAAAGAGGCTCTTGGACTGGCTTGCCGCCTCCGCCGCCTGCTTTTCTATCAGAACCTTCCTCGCATGTTCTTCGGCCATCCTTCTCTTGGTTATCTCGAGGCCGTAGCAGTGCACTATGCCCTGGCTCTGCAGCGGGGAAAAAGTCCAGAGCAGGTGATGCTGGTTGAATTCGACCTCTATGGTCTTGACCGTATCATTGCTGGAGAGGCACTTGGCAACGATGGTCCGGTAGTCTTTCGGGAGCAAGGCCTGCATGTCGTAGGGGCCGAGTCCCAGCTTCGCGAGGAGCTGAAGCCCGTGCGGATTCGTATAGGTGATGTTCGCATCGCTGTCCGTGCTGAGAACGATTTCAGGGCTGCCTTCAGGGAAGGATGCCAGCGCCTGAAGCTTGTTCGTGTGCTCGCGTTCCCTCCTGGAAAGCTTGAATCCTATGATGCCGATCACGACGAGATAGACCAGAAAGATCAGCAGCACGGGGTAGTTGTGCTCCCACCAGCGAACTGCGATGTATTTTTCAGGAACAGAGACGAAGGCCAGCATGTTGGCGTTGGGCAGATGCGAGAAGGCGCCCACCCTTTTGGCGCCGCCCAGCGAAGAGTCTCCGGTATAGGAGCCTGCGATGATGCCAGGATGATCGCGCAGCGTTTTCATCAGCGCGCCTGAAGCCTGGGAACGGTTGAAGATATCCATGGGCAGAGTGGATGGCCAGAGCAGCTGTATGTGTCCGTCGTCGCGCATCAGGCCCACTCGGCTGTTCGGTATCATGGGCAGGTCCGACCAGAGGAAGCCTGCGCTCTCGATCGGGATGGCAGCCTGTATCACGAATAGAGCTTCCCCCTTGCCGTTCTTCACGGTATGACGAAAGGGGAAATGCCAGCGGTTTAGCCCCAGCCCGAACTGGTTGCGCCCGATGTTGTAGGAATAGGTGTTGTTGAGATCGAACTCGAAATCCCTCAGATATTCGGGATTCTTGCGGAAGTCGGGAAGAAGTCCATCTGTGCCTGTGTCTATCAGCATCTCGCCGCTCGGGTCGATCAGGGAGACGGCGGCGACTTCTGGGTGTTCCGATACATAGGCAAGCAGCGCGCCGCGCGCGAGCTCGGGATGGATCGCGACATCCATCGATGAGAGCATCTGTCCCAGCATCTCCATGCTGACTCCCAGGCTGTCGAATATCGCCTGGCTGCTCTTCGCTGCAAAGCCCGCCTGGATGGCGAGGTTGCGCCCCACGTCGCGGGTTTCGTTCTGCCAGCTCTTGTAGCTGAATATCCCAAGCGCCAGGATGCCCAGCACGACCGTGCCTGCAAGAAGATTTCTGAGCAGTTTCGCAAAGGGTATCCTTGCGACCGAAGTGTGTCGTTTCATGAATCCGGGTCTTGAAGTGATGTCTGATCCGCCAAGGATAACACTGCATTGTTACACTCATGTCACTGTCTTGCAGGATCGGTGATATATAATCCGCGCCCATCGTTCCCAGGCATCCTTCAGGAGAAACATGCGCAGCGTCTTGGTAGTAGATGACAGTCCGATCGAATTGCTGATGACCAAGGCGCTTCTTGAGCGATTGGGCTTCGAGGCGCGGACTTCGAGCAACGGGGAGGAGGCGCTCGGCATGATACGCGGCGAGGCTCCGGATGTCGTGATCTCGGACATCACCATGCCGGGGATGAGCGGCCTAGAGCTCCTGAAGGCGACGAGGCAGCTGGATCATCCTCCCGTATTCATCATGGCGACGGGTCTCGACGATGCGGGCCATGCGGTCGAATCGCTCAGCAGCGGCGCCTACGGCTATCTGACAAAACCCTTGAGGGAAGAGTCCTTGCGCAAGGCGCTCGAGGATGCGATCGCAAGCCGCAGAAGCGAGCTTGAAGCCAGGCGCGAGCGCGAGAGGCTCACCCGTAACGATCCGCTCACGGGCCTCGCAAACAGGGACGAGTTCCTGAGAAATCTTTCAGGATATGCCGCAGAGATTCCGCTTTCCATCTTCTTCATCAACATAGACGGGTTGCGCTATGTGAACAACACATTCGGCCATGCGGAAGGCGACAGCGTGCTCCGGCATGTGGCCGATGTCCTGAAGCAATCGGTGCGGCCGGGAGACATCGTTGCGCGTTACGGCGGCGACGTGTTTGCGGTCGCACTAGCAGGGCTCGATGGGGACAATGCGGACGCCAAGGCCCAGGGGATATCGCGCAATGTCGAACAGGCGAGGGTCATGCTGGGTGGCCGCGAACACAGCCTGACCGTCACGATAGGCATCGCCTCCGGGAATGCGCGCAACGAGGCGCTGGTCAACAATGCGGATCTTGCGCTCTTTCTGGCGAAGGAGAAGGGCCGAAACCAGATATATTTCTACCGCGACGAGGATGAGGCGCACAGGAAGAAGTTCGGCGCTCTCTTCAACAATCTGGAGACCCTGAAGTTCGCGCTCCAGGAGAAGCGCTTCAGCATGAACTATCAGCCCATCGTGCACCTGAGCACAGGGAAGCCCCATCACTACGAGGCGCTGATCCGTCTGAAGGATGAGGCGGGCAACGCGCTGCCTCCCGATGTGTTCATCAAGGTCGCGGAAAAATTCGACCTTGCGACCAGAATAGACTGCATGGTGGTCACCTCCTGCATAAGGAAGCTAGCCGAGCTCGGAAGGGAAGGTCCGGGACTCGCCATCAACCTCTCTGGCAAGTCCGTCGGCAATGCCGAACTCCTTGAATTGATCAAGAGGGAGCTTGCAGAAACAGGGGTTGATGCCCGCAGGATCGTCTTCGAAATCACGGAGACCGCGGCCTTCCACAATCTCGATCTGGTCCAGCAGTTCGTAAGAGAGGCAAAGCAGCTCGGCTGCCGCTTTGCGCTGGACGATTTCGGCGTGGGTTTTTCCTCCTTCTACTACATCAAGCAGCTCGACATCGATTACCTGAAGATAGACGGGTCCTTCATACGCAATCTTCTTGAGAGCGAGAACGACAGGGTGTTCGTCCAGGCGATGGTCGAAATCTCCCGCGTTTACAACATGGAGGTGGTCGCGGAGTGGGTGGAGAACGAGGAAGTCGCAAACCTGCTGAAGGAGATCGGCGTGGACTACGGGCAGGGCTATCATTTCGGCAAGCCGCGGTCCGATTGCGTTTCGCCTTGATCCGAAACGTTATTGACAGTGCGCCCCGAATACGTATAATTCGCGCTCCGTTGCATGGGGGTCGATAGCTCAGCCGGTAGAGCAGCGGACTTTTAATCCGTTGGTCGCGAGTTCGAATCTCGCTCGACCCACCAGTTTCACCCAAGCCGCTTTAGCTCAGTTGGTAGAGCAACCGCCTTGTAAGCGGTAGGTCATCAGTTCGAATCCGATAAGCGGCACCATACAAAAAAAGCCTTGCAAAAATGCGAGGCTTTTTTGCGCCCGCTTTTCATGTAGGCACCATGTAACCCGATTCGGCAAATATTGTTTTCGGCCAGGCCTGGGGACATCGCGGTCCATTTGGCCTATGCGCTCGCAGGCTTTTGCATCTCTCTCGCAATATTCAGGAAGCGTCTGGCGCAGTAGCGATCGGAGGGGAAGTTAACCGGCCTTTCGCGCCAAGCTATTGATGCATTTTCTTTGAACTTTTCTGCTGGCCTTATACACCAAGTTATGGCGCCAATGATCGACTATAGATGATCAACCATAGAGCTCGAAACTGTTGTTAACCTAATCGACAGGAGAGATATCATGAAATCCCTTATTTTATTTTGCGCGCTTGGACTCTTCTCATCCCTGGCCATGGCCAGCGGGCTTTCCGGAGCGAACGGCTATGTGATGGACAGATACGGCAATTTCGTCAGGGACAATCAGGGAGAATGCGTGCACAGCAGATCGTGGACTCCCGCAATGGCGTTGCCTGCATGCGAATCTTCGGCGATGAAAGCGTCGCACCACAGACGTTCAACCGCATACAGCGGCCCAAACAGCTGGAAAGCAATGACCAACGGCTGACTAAGCTGGCTCTGCCTGATGACCTAGTAATGCCGGATCAATAGCAAGCCTCAGGAATGCATCGAATTCCTCGATGGGCAGAGGCTTGCTGAACCGGTATCCCTGGTAGTGCAGGCAGCCATAGGAATGGAGGAGCTGTTGCTGCTCGGCAGTCTCCACGCCTTCTGCGATGACATCGAGCTTCAGGCTCTGCGCCATGGCGATGATGGTCTGCACGATGGCGTCATCGCTGCCTGCCATGTCCCGGATGAATGATTGGTCTATCTTGAGCTGGTTCAGGGGCAGCTTCTTCAGGTATTGCAGCGAAGAATAGCCTGTGCCGAAATCGTCAAGCGAAAACTGTATGCCGAATTCCTTCAGTGCGCTCATGGATGCGATGATGTCCGGGACGTTTTCGATCAGCATGCCTTCGGTGAGCTCGAGTTTAAGCCGTTTTGAATCTATGGCATGGCGCTGCACGGTCGCCTTGACCTGTGACACGAAGTTTTCCTGGCGGAATTGCTTGGGGCTGACGTTGACGGCAAGTACGAGCCCGCTTGCAGAATGTTCCCAGGCCTTGATCTGCGCGCAGGCCGTATCCAGCACCCAGGACCCTATGCGCAGGATGAGGTCTGACTCTTCTGCGAGCGGGATGAATTGCGCGGGCGAGATGAAACCCTTCTCCGGGTGCAGCCACCGGATCAGGGTTTCTGCGCCCAGAATGCGCCCCTCATCATCCACCTGGGGCTGATAATGAAGCTGCAGCTGATGCAGTTCCAGCGCCTTGCGCAGCTCCTCCTCGAGAGCCGCGTGTGCCGTGACGGATACCTGCATGTCAGGATCGAAGAAGCGCATCGCATTGCGCCCGCTTTTCTTGGCCTGATACATCGCGATGTCCGCCTGCTTCATCAGCTCTTCGGCGGTGTGAGGCTTGGCGCCAAGCATCGAGATGCCTATGCTGGCCGTGCAGTGATATTCGCGATCGTCGAGGGAATAGGGCTGGTTCAGCAAGGCGAGTATCTTTTCGCCGATGGCCTCTGTCTGCACCGCCGCCTCGAAGGCATGGCTGCTCAAGCCGCCCAGCAGCACCACGAATTCGTCGCCTCCAAGACGGGCTACCGTGTCGGCCTCGCGGACGCTGGAATGCAGCCTCTGCGCGACCTGCTGCAGGAGCAGATCCCCCGTTCCATGCCCCAGCGTATCGTTGAGCATCTTGAAGTTGTCGAGGTCTATGAACAGAAGCGCGCCTTCGTTTCCAGCGCGCGCGCAGGAAGCCAGTGCGCTCTGCAGCTTCTCCATCAGCAGGCGCCGGTTGGGCAGGCGGGTCAGCGGGTCGTAGAACGCAAGCTGAAGGATCTTTTCCTCTGCCTCCTTGCGATCGGAAATGTCCAGGTGAAATCCGACATAATGCGTGACTCTGCCGTCTTCCCCTTTGACCGCGCTGATGGTGAGCCATTTAGGATATAGATCGCCGTTCTTTCGCCTGTCCCAGATTTCTCCCTGCCATGTTCCATTGCGTTGTATGGAATCCCATGCGGCCTCGTAAAATTCGGGAGGGTGCAGGCCGGATCTGAGTATGCTGGGCGTCTTTCCGATGGCCTCTTCTGCCGTATATCCCGTGGATTCGGTGAATGCCCTGTTCACCCTGAGGATCACCCGGTCGGCGTCGGTGATCATCATGCTGCTGTGGGTCTCGAAGGCCGTGGCGGCGATGCGCAGTTCAGTCTCCATTTCCTTGCGCGCAGTGATGTCCTCTACCATGCCTTCGTAATACGCTATACCGCCATCGCAATTGCGGACTGCACGCGCATTCTCCGATATCCAGATGACCTCGCCGTCCTTTTTGTAAACACGCGCCTCGAAGTTTTTCACCTGATTATTCCGATTCATGAGCGAGATGAATTCGTCCCGTTTTCCCTGGTCGACGTATAGCTGGGCGCCTATGTCGGATATGCCATGCCGCAGTTCTGAGGGGTTCGCAAAGCCATATATCGCTGCCAGGGCTGGGTTGGCGTTGAGGTAGCGTCCCTCTATCGTGCTCTGGTATATCCCGTGGATCGCATTTTCGAAGATGGAGCGGAAACGCGCTTCCGCGGCATGGGCCGCAGTTTCGCTGAACTTGAGCTGAGAGATGTCCTGAAAGATCCCCTCTATCGCCTCGACTTTTCCATCCTCGCCGTATATCGGGCAGCCTCGTTCGGATATCCACTTGATCCTTCCTCGCGCATCAATGATGCGGTATTCCGCAACGAACCTACGCCCTGTCAGGATTGCATCCTCAATGATTTTACGCACCCCTTCCCTGTCTTCCGGGTGGGTGATCATTTCCCAGCAAACGGATCTCCCGGAAAGGAAAGATGCGGCTTCGAAACCGGTCAGCCGCCTGCAGTCCCCGCTCAGGAAAACCATCGTCCAGTCCGCGTCATGCAGGCAGCAATAAACGAGGCCGTTCAGGTTGCGCGTGAGTGAGCTCAGCATGCGTTCGCTGTCTTTCAGTTTTGCCGTAAGCCCGGCACTGATGTTCCGATCCTGGGGCATGCGCGGGGCGGTCAGGCTCCGGCGTTTTCCGTGGACGCGTGCTTCGATCTTCAACATGAAATTTGTGCGTGATGTTTTCCTCATGTACAAGCATGTTTCATGCCACGTCGCATGAAAGCTCGCGGCGGCAATATCTTGTGCGATTCGCGCACCATGGGGGTGCATGAGGCTGAATGAAAACGCTATTGCAGTGCGTAGAAGTCATAGAAGGCGCTCTGCCGGTCACCTCTGTCAGAAAGCGGTTCCTTCATTGGATCAGAACCTGCCGTTTATCCGGTAGAAGTAATTGCTGAGCTCCTGGGTTTCCGCGCTCTTGTGGCGCGCGAGGCTGTGGGCAAAGCGCACCAGGCCGCGCATCACGTTGTAGACGATCACGGGATGCGTGTCCAGCAGCGTCTCGAGTTTCTCGCGTTCAAGCAAAAGCACGGTGCAGTCCTCGATCACTTCTATCGTCGCGTCTATCTTCATCATGTTGCTGCCGACGAAGCTGATCACCCTTGCGATGTCTCCGGGGTCCTTCAGGTGCATCACCATGGGCTCTTCCTCCACCATGGCCGACACCTCGACACGCCCTTCGACCAGTATCAGAAGCGCGTCCGTGAGATCGCAGGTGCCGGGCCTCGCGATGAATTCTCCCCTCCTGTAATGCCTTGTGGAGAGCAGGGGCAGCAGTATCCCTATTTCGGATTCGCGGAATTCAGACACAAGCGCGCTCTGATGCAGCGCATGGATGATGCTTTCATTGACGATCATTTTCAGGCTCCGGGTAACGTTTCTTGCATGAGATGCAAAAGCAAGAAGCGCGCCAGGGCCCGGTTACTTGAACACGATGGTCTTGTTGCCGCACACCATCACGCGGTCCTCGACGTGGTAGCGCAGGCCGCGCGCGAGAACCGTCTTCTCGATGTCGCGTCCATAGCGCACCAGATCATCCACCGTGTCGCCGTGGTCTATGCGCATCGTGTCCTGTTCGATGATGGGGCCTGCGTCGAGTTCGTCGGTGACATAGTGGCAGGTCGCGCCTATCAGTTTCACGCCCCTCAGATAGGCCTGGTGATAGGGCTTTGCGCCGACGAATGAGGGAAGGAAGCTGTGGTGGATGTTGATGATGCGCCCCGAGTAACGCTGGCAGAGGAAGGGCGGCAGAATTTGCATGAAGCGCGCAAGCACCAGCGTGTCGCCTCTATGCTCCTCGAAAAGATCGGCAATTTTTTCGAAGGCAGAATTCTTGTCCGTCATGTCCACATGGATGAAGGGTATGCCGTGCCATTCGACGAAGCTCCTGAGATCCTCGTGGTTCGAGATCACGCAGGGGATGTCGACCTGCAGCTCGCGCGTGCGCCAGCGGTAGAGGAGGTCGTCCAGGCAATGGTCCTGCCGGCTCACCAGTATCACTAGGCGTTTGTTCTTCTCGGAGTCCGAGAGCTTCCAGTCCATCGAGAATTCGGATGCAAGGATCTCGAAGCGTCTGCTGAATTCGTCCGAATCGAAGGGCAGCGAGTCTGCGCGTATTTCCTGGCGCATGAAAAATTGCTCCTCCTCTGTGTGGTAGCTCGCCTCGACGATGAAGCCGCCGTGCTCGGCGATGAAGCCTGTCACGGCGGCGATGATGCCCACCCGGTCGGGGCATGAAATGGTCAGGGTGTAATGTCGCAAGTATAGTCTCCTTAAGTTCGTGTTCAGGGCGCTTCTCAGGATGCGATGACGAAACGGTCCCGTCCGTCCATCTTGCCCTGATAAAGCGCGACATCCGCGCGTTTGATCGCGCTGGAAAGTTCTTCAAGTTCGCCCGCCTGGGCCAAGCCAAGCGTGACCGTCATCGGGATTAAAAGTCCGTCTATGGGCGTCTCGCGTATCGTGCTGACCAGGCGGCTTGCCGACTTCTCGGCCTCCATCGCCGAATCGCAGCGCATCAGCCAGAGGAATTCCTCTCCGCCGAAACGGTATAGCGGTTCGTTGTCGCGCAGGACGGATTTCAAGGTATTGGCAAGCTGCTGCAGCGCCAGGTCTCCTGCAGGGTGCCCGTATTCGTCGTTGATGCGCTTGAAATGATCGACGTCGATCAATACCACATAGACACGCGTATGGTTGCGCCTCGCGTCCTTCATGCAAAGCGCGTAATCCCTCTCTATGCCGTGGCGCAGCGGGAGCCCCGTCAGCGGATCGTGCCTTACCGCATTGGAGATGCAGAGCGTCTTGAGCCTTGCTAGCAGCGTGAGCAGTTCGGATTGGGAGCGCTCGAACTTTTCGAGATCGGCTTCCAGTCCAGCGCTCCCCTTCATCACATCTTTACAGATGCTGCGCATCGCATCGTGCATCGATTGGTGCAGCATTTCAACCTGGGGTACGGATTCCGAATCCAGTTCCTCGAAGCGTTCAGTGTTCAGCCTGAACCAGTGTCCGAACTGGCAAAGCATGTGGGCGATGGGCGACATCACGTCGTCTCCGGGCGGCGTGTGCAGCACTGCACAACGCAATATACGCCTCGTCCAGTTCATGTGGGCCTCGATTGCCGCATCGAATTCGACGATGAATTTGTCTGTATGGCTGGCAGGTTTCAACATGTTCATCCGGTCCCGTTGTCGCAGGGTTGCATTCTGGTGCAATTGGGATTATTTTGCACCATGCAGATGCATCTTCTTTCGGCGCGATGGCGCGAACCCTGGAGATCGGGAATGCCCCGTTTGTCAGTGAAATGCAGGAGGAAGCAGCATCCGCAAAGCATTCTTGGCCGAGCGATGGAATGAACGCCAGGCCAGTGGCACGACATTTGCTAGGTATGTCTTGCAGTTTCCATTAACTTTGGGATTGGGAGATCATCATGATAAACAGCCTGCAAACAAAATATACAACCTGTGCAATCGCAGCATCATTGCTTTTCCTGATGTGTCCGGACAAGCGCAGCAGTGAACAGATCAAGGACGACGCGATCGCGGAAGAGATGTCCATGCATCCCGACTACAATCCGGACGACATGCACTATTACTACGATTCGCAGATGTGAGTAAGCCGGCCGTCCCTGGGCGGCCTTCGTAAACGCACTGGCGCAGCCCCCCGCAAAGGAAGATAATGCAGCGGGAGGAATTCACATGCGCCCCGGATCACACACGAACTATCTTGCAGGTTATCCCGAGCAGCTGGTGCAGAATGCGCGGGAACTGATCGGGCAGGGCAGGCTTGCAGCGATGCTGCTCAGGAAATATCCGTCTGCGCACGGCGTTCGCACGGACAAGGCGCTTTACGACTACATGACGCGGATCAAGCAGGAATTCCTGCGCAACGCAGAGCGTTTGAACAGGGTTGCCTACGACAGCAACCTGCATGTCGTGAACCGTGCGCTTGGCCTGCATTCTGGCATCTCGCGCACACAGGGCGCGAGGCTCAAGGCCTGCCGCGAGATCAGGATCGCTGCTCTTTTCAAGGATGCTCCCCCTGAATTCCTGCGCATGATCGCCGTGCACGAGCTTGCCCATTTCAGGGAACATGAGCACAACAGGGCCTTCTACCAGTTCTGCACGCACATGGAGCCCGAATACCTCAAGCTGGAATTCGAGGTCAGGGCCTATCTCTCGTATCTTGCCGAAGGCGGGTCGCCGCTCTGGGGCAATGCAACAGGGCAGGCATGAACAGACGCACCGTGATCTTCATCTCGGATGGAACCGGGATCACCGCGGAGACGCTGGGCAACGGCCTGCTCTCGCAATTCGCAGGCATCGATTTCCGTCCCGTTCGATTCCCTTTCATAGACAGTCTCGAAAAGGTCGAGAATTGCCTCCTGCGCATCGAGGAGATTTACAAACAGGACGGCGTGCGGCCCCTGGTATTCATGACGCTGATGAACGAGGAGATCAGCAGAAGGCTGCGCATGTCCGATGCGCTCTTCATGGACCTCTTCGATGCCTTCATTTCGCCGCTCGAACATGAGCTCGGGCAGCGCTCCAACCACAGCGTTGGTCGAAGCCACGGTCAGGAGAACCGCGAATATGCGAGGCGCATCGCTGCGATGAATTTTGCGCTCGCCCACGACGACGGCGTCTCGGCGGCGGACCTGAAGAGCGCGGACGTGATCCTGGTAGGTGTGTCGCGCTGTGGAAAGACGCCGACCAGCCTTTACCTGTCCCTGCAGTTCGGCCTGATGGCGGCGAACTATCCGCTGATACCGGAGGATTTCGAGCGCGACACCCTTCCCCCTCCCCTGGCCCCCTTTCGCGACAAGCTTTATGGGCTTACCATATCGCCGGAACAGCTGCACAGGATAAGGGAAGAGCGCCGCCCCCACAGCCGCTACGCTTCGCTGGCCAACTGCAGGGCCGAGGTCGCCGCCGCAGAAAGCCTGATGCGCCGCGCGGGGATCACCTGGTTTGACATGACCTCGCGCTCCATCGAGGAGATGGCGGTGCATCTGATGCAGGCGGTCAACAGGAAAGCAAACGGTTCGTAATCATTCGGAGAGACTCAACATGCATCCATACGTCATCCCATTTCAGTCGCTGGGCATCTCGGACGTCGAGATCGTGGGCGGCAAGAACGCATCCCTTGGCGAGATGATCAGGCATCTGGGGGAGGCCGGCGTCTCAGTGCCAGGGGGATTTGCGACAACGGCGGATGCCTACCGAGACTTCCTTGCCGAGAGCGGGCTGGACCATGGAATCGCGGAGGTGCTTGCCGGGCTCGACGTATCGGACGTGGAAAAACTTGCCAAAGCGGGCGCCGAGATACGCGGCTGGATAATTCAGGCGCCGCTGCCAGCTAGGCTGGAGAAGGAGATACGCGAGCACTATGAAAGGCTCATGGAAGGCGGAGATGCGAGCGTAGCGGTGAGGTCGTCGGCGACCGCCGAGGACATGCCGGATGCTTCCTTTGCCGGCCAGCAGGAGACCTTCCTCAACATCCACGGCATCGACAACGTGCTGCATGCGGTAAAGGAAGTCTTCGCATCTCTCTACAACGACAGGGCGATCTCCTATCGCGTGCATACCGGCTATACGGGACATGTCGCGCTTTCCGCGGGAGTGCAGCGCATGGTGAGATCGGACCTCGGCGCATCTGGCGTTATGTTCACGCTCGATACCGAGTCGGGCTTCAGAGATGTGGTCTTCATCACGGCGAGCTACGGCCTTGGCGAGATGGTCGTGCAGGGATCGGTCAATCCGGACGAATTCTATGTGCACAAGCAGAAGCTGGAAGAGGGTCGCCTCGCAGTCCTGAGGCGCAGCCTGGGTTCCAAGATGCAGCGCATGGTTTTCGACGAGAAGCGCGCAGCCGGGGTTTCAACCCGGGTCGAGGAAGTGCCGCCCGAGATGCGCAGGAGCTTCTCGATTTCGGACCGGAACGTGATCGAGCTTGCGCGCCATGCGATGGCGATAGAAAAGCACTACGGACGCCCCATGGACATCGAATGGGGACTGGACGGGCAGGATGGCAGGATCTACATCCTGCAGGCGCGTCCAGAGACCGTGCAGTCCCAGGAGGCTGCCGGAAGTGCAGGGAAATACAGGCTATCTAAGAGAGGCGAGGTGCTCGTCGAGGGGCGCGCGATCGGCCAGAAGATAGGCGCCGGCCGCGTGAGGCTGGTGGCCGACATAGCCGAGATGGGTCGTGTCGAAGCAGGAGACGTCCTGGTCACGGACATGACGGATCCGAACTGGGAGCCGGTGATGAAGAAGGCGTCGGCCATCATCACCAACCGCGGAGGGCGCACCTGCCATGCCGCGATCATCGCGAGGGAGCTTGGAATCCCGGCTATCGTGGGCTGCGGCGATGCGACCGAAGCCCTGGGCGACGGGGAGATGGTCACCGCATCCTGCGCCGAAGGTGACACGGGCTATGTTTACAGGGGCAGCATTCCCTTCGACATCGTCGCATCGGGCAGCACCGAGCTTCCGGCATTGCCGGTCAAGCTGATGCTGAACGTCGGCAACCCCATGCTGGCTTTCGAATTCGCCCAGCTTCCTTCCGCAGGAATAGGACTTGCGCGCCTGGAGTTCGTGATCAACAACATGATAGGCGTGCATCCCAAGGCGGTGCTGGGATTCGACGGCCTGCCGGAAGGCCTTAAGACACAGGTCTCGGAGAAGGCTGTGGGCTACAGGAGCCCTGTCGATTTCTACGTGGAGAAGATGGCGGAAGGGGTGGCCACGCTGGCCGCGGGATTCTGGCCCCGACCCGTGATTGTGCGCCTTTCCGATTTCAAGTCCAACGAATACCGGAAGCTTATCGGCGGAGAACTCTTCGAGCCATTGGAGGAGAACCCGATGATAGGCTTCAGGGGGGCTGGGCGCTATGTCGTCGACAAGGAATCCTTCGAGCTCGAATGCCGCGCGATGAAGAAGGTGCGCGAGGAGATGGGATATTCCAACGTCGAGATCATGGTGCCTTTCGTGCGCACGGTGGACGAGGCGAAGGAGGTGATAGACGCGCTGCAGAAGAACGGGTTGAAGCGCGGAGAAAACGGGCTGCGCCTGATCATGATGTGCGAGATCCCTTCCAATGCGCTCCTGGCGGAGGATTTCCTGCAATACTTCGACGGCTTCTCGATAGGTTCGAACGACTTGACCCAGCTGACGCTGGGGCTGGATCGCGATTCGAGCCTCGTTGCTGACAGATTCGACGAGAGGAATCCTGCGGTCAAGGCGCTCTTGCAGATGGCGATATCCGCCTGCAACCGCATGGGGAAATACGTCGGCATATGCGGCCAGGGTCCTTCGGACCATTTCGATTTCGCGATGTGGCTGATGGAGCACGGCATACAGAGCATATCGCTGAACCCCGACACGCTGCTCGACACCTGGCGGAAACTCGGGCGCTAAATTTCGCAGGCCGCCGGAATATTCGGTAAGATGGCGGCTTTGCGGTACATGTGATCGATCCATCATGAAGATACACGAATATCAGGGCAAGGAAATCCTGCGAGAGTACGGCGTGCCCACTCCGCGCGGCAAGGCCTGCTTCAGCGCGGACGAGGCCGTAGCCGTTGCCCAGAGCCTGGGTGGCAGCGCATGGGTGGTCAAGGCGCAGATACATGCGGGAGGACGTGGCAAGGGCGGAGGCGTGAAAGTCGCGCGCAGCCTTGACGAGGTGCGCAATTTCGCAGACCAGATGCTGGGCATGAAACTGGTAACCCACCAGACGGGACCAGACGGGCAGGTCGTGCGCAGGCTCCTGATCGAGGAGGGAATCGCGATCGAGCGCGAATATTATCTCGGCATGGTGGTCGACCGGGAAAGCCAGCGCGTCGCACTGCTTGCGAGCAGCGAAGGCGGGATGGAGATAGAGGAGGTCGCGAAGGAAAGCCCGGAGAAGATACACACGGTGCGCATAGACCCCGAATCGGGGCTGTTCGACAAGGACGCGGAAGAGGCGGCGAGCGCGATCGGTATTGCAAATTTGAGGAGCGCGGCCAGTCTCTTCCAGGGGCTCTACAAGGCCTTCGTCGAGAAGGATGCGATGCTGGCCGAAATCAATCCGCTGGTGCTGACTCTTGATGGTTCGCTGCTCGCGCTGGATGCGAAATTCAATTTCGATTCGAATGCGCTCTACCGTCATCCGGAGATCATCGCCTACCGCGATCTCGACGAGGAGGATCCGGCCGAGATCGAGGCGTCCAAGTTTGATTTGAGTTACATCTCCCTGGACGGCGACATCGCCTGCCTCGTGAACGGCGCGGGGCTCGCGATGGCGACCATGGACATCATCAAGCTCTACGGCGGAAATCCCGCAAACTTCCTGGATGTGGGAGGGGGGGCCAGCCGCGAGAAGGTGACCGAGGCATTCAAGCTGATGCTGAAGAATCCGAGGCTCAAGGCCATCCTGGTCAACATATTCGGCGGCATCATGAAGTGCGACGTGATCGCGGAGGGCATCGTCGCCGCGGTGCGCGAGGTGCATCTCGAGGTCCCGCTGGTGGTTAGGCTTGAAGGGACCAATGTGGATATCGGAAAGCAGATACTCGAGGATTCCGGCCTGCCCATCATCTCGGGCAGCGACATGGCAGACGCAGCGCAGAAGGCGGTTGCCGCGGCGAGGGGATAAGATGGCGATACTGATAGACAAGAATACGCGCGTCTTGACGCAGGGCATGACTGGCAAGGTGGGACAGTTTCACACGACGAACTGCATCGCCTATGCCAACGGCGCGAATTGCTTCGTGGCGGGTGTGACGCCAGGCAAGGGAGGGCAGAGCTTCCAGAATGTCCCGATCTACGACAGCGTCGAAGAGGCGAAGAAACAGACCGGAGCGACGGTTTCGGTGATCTACGTTCCTCCCGCCTATGCGGCTGCGGCGATAGACGAGGCGGTCGATGCGGATCTCGATCTCGTGATCTGCATCACCGAGGGCATACCCGTCCACGACATGATCAGGACGCGCCGCAGGATGCAGGGCAGGCGCACCAGGCTGATAGGCCCCAACTGCCCCGGGCTCATCACGCCGGACGAGATCAAGATAGGCATCATGCCGGGCCACATCCACAAAAAGGGGCGCATAGGCGTGGTCTCGCGCTCCGGCACCTTGACCTATGAGGCGGTCGGGCAGCTCACGGCGCTGGGCTTGGGTCAGTCCTCCTGCGTTGGGATAGGCGGGGATCCGATCAACGGCATGAAGCACATCGACGTGATGAGGCTCTTCAACGAAGACCCGGACACCGATGCGGTGATCATGGTGGGAGAGATAGGCGGCAGCGATGAGGAGAACTGCGCGCGCTGGATCAGGGAAAACATGAAAAAGCCCGTGGTCGGTTTCATCGCAGGGCTGACAGCGCCTCCAGGCAAGCGCATGGGGCATGCGGGCGCGATCATCTCAGGAGGACAGGGTGGGGCCGAGGACAAGCTCGCGGTGATGGAGGAATGCGGGATACATATCACGCGCAACCCGGCGGAGATGGGACGCGTGATGAAGAAGCTGGTAGCTGGTAGCAGGTAGCAGGTAGCAGGCCAGCCGTTTTGGCTACAAGCTACAGGCTAATTTATGGAAGGAATGCATTGCTAGAGATGTTTTCTGACAGCCAGATATGGGCAGACGTGCTTAAGATCATCGCGATCGATCTGCTTCTGTCAGGTGACAATGCGGTGGTGATTGCGCTGGCCTGCCGCAACCTGCCTGACGAACAGCGAAAAAAGGGCGTCATTTTCGGCATGATGGGCGCCGTTGTTCTGCGCATCGTGCTGACCTTCTTCGCGGTCGGCCTGCTCTCGGTACCCTATGTGAAGCTTCTGGGCGCGATCCTTCTTCTCTGGATAGGGGTGAAGCTGATACTGCCCGATGACGAGCACAATGAAGGAAACGTGAAGGCGGACACGAGGCTGATGGGGGCTGTGAGGACCATCATAATCGCGGATTTCGTGATGAGCCTGGACAACGTGCTGGGGGTTGCGGCCGCGGCAAGGGGCAATGCGGCTTTGCTGGTGCTGGGGCTTTTGATCAGCATCCCCCTGATCGCATGGAGCAGCCAGCTTGTGCTGAAGCTGATAGACCGCTTTCCCTTCTTCATCTATGCGGGAGGCGCGCTCCTGGGATATGTGGCGGGAGAGATGCTGCTTGCAGAATTCCCGTTGTCGATCGAAGACTATCCGCACTGGCTAGTGCCTTTAGGGGGCGCGATCCTGGTGCTGGTCGCGGGCTGGTATCTCGCGCGCCGCATGCCCGCCGCGCGGGGCGCATATGACCTGGTGGACGAAAAAATCGGCGCGGGGGAAACGACGCTGCGCAAGGGAGGCAGGAAATGAGCTCATGCAAGATGCTGATCCCCTATGACGGAACGGAAGGCGCCATGCGCGCCCTGGAATACGCGATCGGCAGCCGGGAACTGTACAGGGAGCTTCCCCTGCTTCTGCTGCTCAACGTGCAATGGAAGGTTGCGACAGGCAACGTCAAGCTCTTCATCAGCCAGGACACCATCAACGGCTACTATCGCGAGGAGGGTCTCGCAGCCCTGAAGCCCGCGCGCGCAAGGCTCGATGCGCTTGGGCTTTCTTACCGGTATCATGTCAGCGTAGGCACGCCGGCCGACACGATCGCGCAATACGCGCGCGAGCAGGGCGTGGACCAGATCGTGATGTGCAGAAAAGGCAAGGGGGGGTTGCAGGAATTTTTGCTGGGTTCGGTGGTGGCTCGCGTGCTGCACCTGGCGGAATGCCCGGTGTTGCTGGTCAGATAAGGGCGGATATGGGACTCGAAGAATCGCTGGAGGTCGCGGCGCGCACCGATTCCGGCATGGTGCGCTCCCACAACGAGGACAGCGTCGCCGTCGATGCGGCGTGCGGCCTGATGGTGCTCGCCGACGGCATGGGGGGCTACAACGCGGGCGAGGTCGCGAGCGGCATAGCCGTGTCCGTGATGATGTCCGAGATGGTCCCCGTCATCAAGGAGGGATTGCTTAACGACAACCAGGCGGCCTCCCTGCTTGAACGCAGCGTGGACAAGGCCAATTCCTCCATCTACCAGGCGGCAAAGAGCGACGAACAGTATGCGGGCATGGGCACGACGGTGGTCTCGGCGCTCTTCTTCGACAACCGGGTTGCGGTCGCGCATGTGGGGGACTCGCGCCTCTACAGGCTGCGCGGCGGGATGCTCGAGGCCATCACCCGGGACCATTCCCTGTTGCAGGAACAGTTGGATTGCGGGATGATCACCGCCGAAGAGGCCAGGCATTCGCAGAACAGGAATCTCGTGACCCGCGCGGTCGGCATAGACACGGAGCTCGAAACCGAGATTCATCTCTACGATGTGCTGGCGGGCGATATCTATCTGCTATGCTCTGACGGCTTGAACGACATGGTCGAGGACGAAGACATCGGGCTGATAATGCACGCGATGCAGGGCAATCTCGAGCTCGCGGCCGATCAGCTGATACAGTCAGCAAACGACAACGGCGGCAAGGACAACGTTTCGGTGATACTGGTGAAGGTGAAGCAGGAGTTTGCGAGGCCGCGCAGTCGGCTTTCAAAATTGTTCAACTGGCTGAGGACGTGAGGTAGACGCGACATGACCGCAAAAATGATACTGAGCCTGGATGGCGTGGTTCTTCAGGAATGTTTGCTTGACAGGGAACGCATCACGATAGGCCGCAAGGATGACAACGATATCGTGATCAACAACCTGGCCGTGAGCAGCCATCATGCGGCGGTCATCACGATCATGAACGATTCCTTCATCGAGGACCTGGACAGCACCAACGGCATGATGGTGAATGGAGAATCCCTGAAGAAGCGTTTTTTGCAGAACGGCGACCTGGTCGAGATAGGCAAGTACAAGCTGAAGTACATCAACGACAGAGTCAGCAAGACGACGGCAGAGGACTTCGAGAAGACCATGGTGATGCGCGGCTCTCTGCAGGGAATCAGGAGGGCGGACAGGTCGGAAGATACGCTCGTGAAGATGCCGGAGCCGGAAGTCAAGGAGAAGGCGCCCACCGAGATCATCAAGCCTCCTGAACCACTGCGCGGGGCGATACAGATACTGAACGGCCCGAATGCGGGGCGCGAGCTCGAGCTCGTGAAGAGCCTGACCACGCTCGGAAAGCCCGGCGTTCAGGTTGCGGTGCTGACCAGGCGCCCTCAGGGATACTTCATCACCCATGTCGAGGGATCGAATTACCCGACCGTGAACGGGCAGTCCATAGGCACCCATCCGCGGGCGCTCAACGACCATGACCTGATCGAGCTGGTCGGCATCAAGATGGAGTTTTTTCTGAAGGTCTGATGGGGCGCGGAGACTTTTAAAATGCGCATTTGGGAAGAAGCATGAGGCTAAGGGTGCTTGGGTGCAGCGGCGGAATCGGAGGGAATCTCCGCACCACCTCTTTTCTCGCCGACCGGGACATCCTGATCGATGCCGGCACGGGCGTAGGCCATCTGGATCTTGAGGATCTCGCGCTGATAGATCACATCTTCATCACGCATTCCCACATGGATCACATCTGCAACCTGCCGTTGCTTCTCGACAGCACGGTGGGGATGCGCGACCAGCCGGTGACCGTTTATGCGACGAAGGACACGCTCGACATACTCAAGCGGCACATCTTCAACTGGGAAGTCTGGCCAGATTTCAGCGAGATCTATCGCGGGCTGGAGACGGTGATGCGCTATCGCGAGATCGAAGTGGGAGAGGCGATAGAGATCGTCGGGCGAAAGATCACGGCGCTGCCTGCCGTACACACCGTTCCCGCCGTGGGATATCACCTGGACAGCGGGAGGGGAAGCCTCGTCTTCAGCGGCGATACCCATGTGAACGACGCCTTGTGGGAAGTTGTGAACGGCATGGAAAACCTGCGCTATCTGATCATCGAGACCGCATTTTCCAACGGCGAAAGGGAGCTGGCGGATCTCTCAAAGCATCTCTGCCCGAGCCTGCTCGCGGAGGAGATGAAGAAATTCATGAAGGATGCGGAGATATACATCACGCATCTGAAACCCGACGAGGCGGCCTTGATCATGGCGGAAGTCGGGGAATGCGTAAGCTTCAGGATTCCGAAGATGCTGATCAACGATCAGGTTTTCGAATTCTAGCGTTTGACCGGAGATATGGTTAGAATCAGAATAAAAAATACAATCAGTTGCAGGATGTTCCTGATATCTCTTGTCAGGATGCGTCCGGGCATGGCATGACGGGAGCGGGAATGGCTGCAGACATGGAATTCACCAGAAATCTCAATCTGGTCACCAACAAGATACACGCCACCAGCAATATCGACGAGATCATGCTGGACGTCAGCCGCGACATCTGCAGCCTGTTCAATGCGGACAGGCTGACGATATACGTGGTGGGAGACGATGGAGTCTCGCTGGTCTCAAAGGTCAAGACCGGGCTCAATTCCTTCAAGGATCTGAAGCTGCCGATCGCGGAGCAAAGCGTCGCGGGCTATGTCGCGGTCCACAAGAAGCTGCTCAACATCAAGGATGTGTACGACGAGCAGGAGCTCGCGCAATACAGCCCCCATCTGCGCTTCCTGCAGGAGGTGGACAGGCGCACCGGATACAGGACCCGGCAGATGCTGGTCGCACCCATACAGGATACGCACAACGACCTCGTGGGCGTGATCCAGGTCATCAACAACAGGGAAGGCGGCCCTTTCTCGGAACAGGTGGAGAAGGGCGTGCAGGAGCTTGCACAGACCATGGCGGCGGCGCTGAGACAGCGCCAGGAGAAGGCCAGCGTCAAGACGAAGTACGACTTCCTCGTGGGAGGCGGCGCGATGACGGCCGCGGAATTCGAGCTCGCGACCCGCACAGCCCGCCGCAAGGGCGTGGACATAGAGGAAGTCCTGCTGGACGAATTCCAGGTGAGCGTGTCTTCGCTCGGCAAGGCTTTGTCCACCTTCTTCGGCGTGCCCTACGAACCATTCAAGGCGGACCGCATCAAGCCGACTGAGCTCCTGCGCAACCTGAAGCGCGAATACGTCAGCAGCAGCCACTGGATACCGATAGACGAGACGCACGAGGGCCTCGTGATCCTCACCATCGACCCGGAGCGCATACAGGCATCGAGGGTCGTGAACAACATCTTCCCCAGAAGCAGGCTGCAGTACAGGGTGTGCACGCAGCGTGAATTTTTGCAGACGCTGAACGCATTCTACGGTGGCGGGGGCGACGCAGGTGGCTTTGCCGACGAATCCACCATGGACGATCTCCTGTCCAGCATGGGCGGTGAGGAAGACGAGAACGCCGCCGCCATTCAGGACGACGTTAGCGCCGCTGCCGACAACGAGCTTGTCAAGCTGGTCAACAAGATCATCACGGATGCCTACCGGATGGGCGCATCCGACATCCATGTCGAGCCGCAACCGGGAAAGGCCAAGACCCAGATCAGGCTGCGCAAGGACGGCTCCTTGCTCAACTACATCGAGGTGCCTTCCACCTATCGCAGTGCGCTGGTCACTCGGCTCAAGATCATGTGCGATCTCGACATCTCCGAGAAGCGCAGGCCGCAGGACGGCAAGATCAAGTTCAAGCGCTTCGGCCCGCTGGACATCGAGCTTCGCGTCGCGACCATCCCCTCGCAGGGCGGCATGGAAGACGTGGTGATGCGTTTGCTCGCATCGGGCGAGCCTCTGCCGCTGGAGAAGATGGGCTTCTCGGCGCGCAACAGCGAGCTGATCAAGGAGACCGTGGTAAAACCGTATGGCCTGTTTTTCGTCTGCGGACCGACGGGTTCCGGCAAGACCACCACGCTGCATTCGATACTGAAGTTCATCAACAAGCCGGACACCAAGATATGGACTGCGGAAGACCCGGTCGAAATCACCCAGAAGGGGCTGCGCCAGGTGCAGATCAACAAGAAGGCGGGGCTGGATTTTCCGACCATCATGCGGGCATTCCTGCGCGCGGACCCCGACGTGATCATGGTGGGCGAAATGCGCGACAAGGAAACCGTCTCGATCGGCATAGAGGCGTCGCTGACCGGCCACCTGGTGTTCGCCACGCTGCACACCAACAGCGCGCCCGAATCCATACTGCGCCTCTTGGACATGGGAATGGACCCTTTCAACTTTGCCGATGCGCTTCTGGGCGTGCTCGCCCAGCGGCTCGCAAAGCGCCTTTGCACCGACTGCAGGAAACCGCATGTCGCGAGCGATGCGGAGATCAAGGCCATGCTCAACGAATACAGCGAGGAGCTCAAGCATACCGAGAGCTGGAAGCAGGACCCGGTAGCGGCGAATCGGGCGCTTTACGAGGAATGGGTAAAACTCTACGCAAACGAAAAGAAGCAGTTCACGCTATACGAGCCAGTCGGGTGCGACAAGTGCGTGAACACAGGCTATCGCGGCAGGGTGGGCTTGCACGAGCTTCTGCTCGGCAGCGACAACGTGAAGAAGGCGATACAGGAGCGCGCCCGCGTCGCGGAGCTATTGGCCATCGCGCTGAACGAGGGCATGCACACCCTGAAGCAGGACGGCATGGAAAAGGTGCTGCAGGGCATCACGGACATGCATCAGGTCCGCGCGGTCTGTATCAAATAAATTTTGGTATCAGTGTGATTGATAATTGACGTTTGATACAGAAATCTGTATCTTTTGATCATGAAGACCACCCTCGACATCAATGATGCGCTGCTGGCCAATGCCAAGGCCTTTGCAGCGCAGCAACAGACCAGCCTTACCCGTTTGATCGAGGAAGGGTTGCAACTCAGACTGCGCTCTTCCCATACGTCGACTAGGGCAGGCAAACGGAAGCTTCCCGTTTTTAACGGGCGCGGAGGAATGGTTGCCGGTGTAAACCCCATAAGCAACAAGGCAATGTTGAACGCAGCCGACGATGACGCCTGATGTAAATGTGCTGATTGCCGCATCGCGCAGCGACCATCCTCACCACAAGGTGGCCTATGCGAGCCTGAAGGAGGCGATTGCTGCCTGCGATGATGGAGCAAGCCTGAAACTGATGCCTATGGTTGTTGGCAGTTTCCTGCGGCTGGTCACCAATTCAAAAATATTTGTCCACCCTACGCCGGTCGAAATCGCAGTGGAGTTCATCGATGCGATTCTCGCTATGCCGGGCGTCGAGATGCCATCTCTTGCCGCCGAGTGGCCAATACTGCGCCAGCTATGCCTTGAGAAAAAACTGACTGCCAACGCCATCCCAGACGCATGGTTAGCAGCAGCGGTGATTCAGATGGGCGAGCATCTCGTCACATTCGACGCTGATTTCAAGAAACTGCTGAAAAGGTCTCAGGTTACCATTCTTGACGCAGGCTCCTGAGTCGGCATCAATTCCAAACGGGGTATCCGGAATTTCCGATCCGAGCCCTGTTTCAGGCCGCATGGCAGGGGATTATCTTCGCGAGCACATCCTGCATCGCCGCGCGCACCTGTTCGGTGTCAGAATTGAATGCAGAAAATCACATTCCGAAAATGTCTGCATGTGTTCCTGTACGCACCAGCCATACGTTTTCTTCGTCTGCCTTGTAGATGAGGAGCCAGTCAGGTTCGATATGCAAATCCCGGTAATGCTTCCAGTTGCCCTTCAGGCTATGGCCTTTGTAAGTCGTGGGAATCGGCTCGTCTGTTAACAGCAAGCGCAAAATGGTGCGCAGTGCAGCCATGTCTTTGCCGCGTTTTTCAGCTCGTTTCACATCTCGTTTGAACGATCCTGAATAGACGGGCTTCCTCATATGCCAAGCTGCTGGAACAGATCATCGGCATCCTTTGCGTGATGCAGATCTTCTCCATTATCTGTCGCCTGCATCGCTGAAGCCGTCCTGGCATTGGGTATTTCCTGGCGCGCAAGAAAGCTGCGCATCAGCTCCCTTACAATCTGCGCGGCAGGCCGATGCATGGCAGCTGCGGCTGCCATGAATTCGTCGCGCAACTCGGATTCCATCTTGATGGACATTTGAACTTCTTTGGTCATGACCGTTCTTCCTCAATTATGTGATGGAAATATAAAAGGCATTCAATGAATAGTCAATGACTGTTCATCGAATGGCTTGCTGCGGTGTGTGAAGTGACGAAATTCGTCACTCGGGTGACGGGCTTGGAGAGTTCCGAGAGTGATTTCGCGCTGGCACTTTGGCGCACCTCACATGCCAAAAAATATTTTCGATAGTTTCAACTAATTGAATTTACTTGTGTTAAATCCATAATCCTCACTACTCAATCCTGTTTTTATCCTTTCTGGCACGCCTATTGCTTTGTACTGGGCAAGGCAAATCGGCATCTGTCGGATTGGCCGGAACTCAATACAACTCAAGGAGCTTGAAATGAAAAACGTGCAAAAGGGTTTTACCCTGATCGAATTGATGATCGTCATCGCGATCATCGGTATTTTGGCCGCAGTCGCGATTCCTTCCTACCAGAACTACGTCGCAAAAGCGGCCTACACGGAAGTGACGAATGCGATGACGCCATACAAGCTGGCCGTTGAAGCAGCTTGGTCGGATGCTGGTTACCCAACGTCGCTCACAGGTGCGGATGCAGGCGCTAGTGGCATACCATCTGCGATTGCCGCGAACCCAACAGGTGCCTTGTCTGCAGTTACCGCATCAGCTGGCGTGATTACCGCTACTCCCAATGCTTATAAAGGGATAGCAGCTGCTACAACATGTACTCTTTCCCCAACAATTAACAACACTGCACAGCGTCTGGATTGGCTTTTCTCAGGTCCTTGCCTAACCGCAGGCTACGTCCACAACTAAGGATAAGCAGGTAATCTTAAAAACCGCCTCCCAGAGAGGCGGTTTTTGTTTCAGGGGCGGCATCATCAGGGCTTGCCAAAGTGGATCGTGTAAGTCTTGTTTTCGGGATGTCTTCTTCTATCGCTGTAGTAGCAGGCGATGCTGTATCCCAGATTGCAAGCTCTCTTCAGATCTCTATCGGCGCAGACTTCATCGCCCATCTTGCTGCAGGCTTCCGATCTGGCAACCATGGACTGAACGTAATCGGGTTTGATTGAGATCGCCTGATCGAAGCTTGCCCTGGCTTCGGCGTAGCGTTTGAGGCGCATCAGCGCCAGTCCTTTTCCATTGATCGCCAGTATGTAATTGTGCGAAAAGCCGATCGCGCGGTTGAAGTCATTCAGCGCATCTTGCGGGTGATGGTCTGTAAGAAGCGCTAGTCCGCGATTGTAGTACATGCGAGCCAGCATCGGCGATTTCGTGTCATTTCTCTCAGCTAGCCTTATCGCATCGTCCCAAAGTGCATAGGATGCATCGAATGTCTTGAGTTTTTCATGAGTCAATATGGAAAGCAATCCAGCGATGACAATGCCTGCGAGAATTATATGACGGGCTTTAAACTCGTTAAGCAGCAGGGGCATCGCAGAAAAGAGGAAGGGCGCCCAGAAATAGCTGCGGTAGAGAACGAAGGGTTCCTGTATGCGTATGGATGCAAATTCTGTCGCGAATAGCAATGCAGGCGCCAGTATTGCAAAGCCCAGCAGCGCAGGCCTGCCTTTTTTCCAGACCAGGGCGAATCCAGCAGTACACCATGCGACGAAACAAAAAGCGGTCAGCCAGTATAGAGGCAGGCTTGGAGTGTCCAAGATGGATTGCTGCATGTCGATAGACATCCATTTCGTCACAGGGACCAGCCACAGGAAGAGGTACTTGAAAAAGTAAAGGGTCTGGGACAACACACTGGTAAGATACAGACTGTGAGGAGCTTCGCTTGCGAGCTGCGCCAGAATCTCTGCGGAATACGGTTCGTAGCTTGTGGCAATGACAGCCTTTACCTGATACACGACAGAGAGAGAAAGAAATACATAAGCGAAGAATGTGAATGCGAGCCAGCGCCAGGGCAGGTTGCGATCGCGCAATGAGATGGTCAGCAGGAGCGCGACAAAAGGCGCCATCACGCTGTGCTCTTTGGAGTAGAGCGCGAGATAGCAAAAGAGTACTGAAGCAAGAAACCAGGCTGGATTGCGGGATTTCATTCCGCGCAGATGAGCAGTCAGCATCAGCAGGGTGAAGAGCGTCGCCATAAGGGTGCTGCGCTCGACGAGATAGGCTGTCGCGTAGAGGGATATCGGGTGAAGAAGGAAGATCAGCGCCGATACTGCTGCGATTAAATCCGTGTTTTTAGCTTCAGGAGCAAGCGCGGAATATAGCATCTTCAGGAAAAGGAAAAGCGCGTTGACGGTCAGGATGTGGAGAGCCAGATTTCCGATGCGGAAAAAATGCTGGACATCTTCGCCGATCAGTACGCGAGGTACGGCGAATGTAAAGCATGGCCACCAGCGAGGCGTGTCAAGATGGAATCCTATGCCGCAACGGGAAGCGTAATCGGAGCCGAAATAGTTGATATCGTCGAAGACCAGTGGTGCATTGAGATGCGGGG
Organism: Pseudomonadota bacterium; assembly: GCA_021782365.1. GTDB lineage: Bacteria > Pseudomonadota > Gammaproteobacteria > Burkholderiales > Gallionellaceae > Gallionella. Next base: position 78,698 of record JAJXVB010000004.1, on the reverse strand, counting down.
CATAGAGCAGGGCGCCAAGAATGCAGGATACGATGAAGAAGAGCCAGGCTCTTGCCCTTGCGGATTGCATGATGGTCATTGATGATCCTTTGAGCTAAACGTGCAGCGGATCATACTAGAATTGCGCATGTCCGGTGAAGTTTGGGCGTCCTGCGGATTTCGCTGGAATTTCATTCATTTTCGCGGTTATGATGGCAGAGGTCCCGATTCGTCGGAGGTGTCCATGGCTCTGCTCGAAATCAGAAATGCCACGCGCCGCTTCGGCCGCTTTGCCGCGCTCGAGGATGTCAGTCTGACGATAGAGTCGGGTGAATTCTTCACACTGCTCGGACCCTCTGGATGCGGAAAGACCACACTCTTGCGCATGATAGCGGGTTTCGAGAAGCCCGATGCGGGGCAGATCCTTCTCGACGGCCGCGATCTCGCCGGCATCCCTCCGGAAAAGCGCCCCGTGCATACGGTGTTCCAGAGTTATGCGCTCTTCCCCCACATGACGGCCTTCGACAACATCGCATTTCCGCTCAAGATGGGAAAGCGCCCAGAGCGCGAAATCAGGGAACGCGTCTCCAGGGCATTGGGCGATGTGCACCTTCTGGACAAGGCTGATGCCTATCCAAAGGATCTCTCGGGAGGAGAGCAGCAGCGCGTCGCACTTGCGAGAGGGCTCATCAACAGGCCGCGCCTGCTGCTTCTCGACGAATGCCTCGCGGCGCTCGATGCGAAGCTGAGGGTGGAGATGCAGATAGAGCTGATCGATCTGCAAAAGGAGCTCGGCATCACCTTCGTCTTCGTCACGCACGCGCAGGACGAGGCGCTCGCGCTTTCCCACCGGATCGCGATTCTGAACCATGGAAGGGTGGAGCAGGTAGGCGAACCTTCAAGCGTATACGGTTTTCCGAAGAACCGTTTTGTCGCCGATTTCATTGGCCACATCAGCCAGGTCGAGGCATGCGTCAAGGAATCCACGCACACCCATCTTCGCCTCGAAGCGCAGGGGCTCGAGATCATCGCACCCCCCCTGAAATCGGCGGCTGCAGGAGAAAAAGGGATATTCGCGATCCGGCCCGAGCAGGTGCGCATAGGCCATGATGAACTCTCCGAACTCAGGAACCACTTTGCAGGCACAGTGGTCAGCGTGCTCTACCGGGGCGATGTCAGCGAATACAAGGTGGGGCTTGAAGGCGGCGCATCGATAGAAGCGCTCCTGCCCAATACCGGCCGTGCGTTCTGCGTGAACGACAAGGTTTGCGTGGGATGGCGGCACGACGTCGGGATGTATCTTCATGAGTGACCGTTTCGAAAAGATGCTGCTTGCAGGCGTCCCCATGATCTTCATGCTGGCCCTTTTCGCCGTGCCTTCAGCGATCATGCTGCTCGCCTCCTTCCGCTATCCGGGAGAATTCGGAGGACTGGCGCCCATTTCAGAAGGACGTGGCCTGACGCTCGAGACCTACAGGTTCTTCTTCAGCGATTTCATCTATACGGAAGTCTTCATCAAGTCGATCGCCATGGCCTTTTTGACGACGGCTTTCTGCCTCCTGCTGGCCTATCCCCTTGCCCTCATGATTTCAAGAAGCCCGAAGCGACGGCGCGACGTCCTGGTGCTGCTGGTCATCCTTCCATTTGCCAGCAATTTCCTGATCCGCGTCTATGCGTGGATGATACTCCTTGGCCCCCAGTCAGCATTGAGCAAGATCATCAACGTGTTTCTGGGCTGGTTCGGTGCCGCCCACGTGCAACTGCTCTTCTCGCCGTTCGCTGTCCTGATCGCGATGGTTTATGCGCATCTTCCCTTCATGGTGCTTCCCCTTTATGCGAATCTGGTCAGGCACGATCCATTGCTTCTCGATGCGGCCCAGGACCTGGGCGCGGATTCGTGGCAGAGATTCTGGCGCGTGACTTTTCCTCTTTCTCTGCCGGGCGTTTATTCCGGATCTGCGCTGGTGTTCATACCTGCGCTCGGCATGTTCGTGATCCCGGAGATCCTGGGGGGCACCAGGGACATGCTGATAGGAAATCTCATCAAGGAGCAGTTTCTGGTCGCGCGCGACTGGCCTTTCGGCTCCGCGCTTGCGATCATGCTGACGCTGTCAGTGATGCTGATCGCATGGATCGCAGGAAGAATGGGAGCCCGCCATGCATAGGCTTTGGGCTGCATCCGTGTTCCTCTTCCTCTATCTTCCTCTCGTCGTGGTGGTCGTCTATTCCTTCAACGATTCCAGGCTGAATGCGGAATGGGTGGGCTTCACGCTGGGCTGGTACAGGGAGCTATTGAGGGACGGCGACATGTTGAAGGCCGCCGGAAACTCTCTCGCTGTCGCATTCATATCCAGCCTGATTTCGACTTTGCTCGGCACGATGGCCGGAATCGCGATACAGAGATACAGGCTGAGGTTCTTGAATTTCCTAGTGATGGCGCCCGTTGCGATGCCGGAAATCCTGGTCGGCGTATCCCTTCTGCTCTTCTACATACAGCTTATGGACATGAGTCTCGGCATGCTCACGGTCGTGCTGGCCCATGTCGCATTCTCCGTCGGATTCGTCGCCGTGGTGGTCAGGGTATCGGTCGCAAGCCTGGACGAGCGCCTCTTCGAGGCTGCGCGGGATCTGGGCGCATCGCCTTTCGAGGTCTTCCGCCGCATCACCTTTCCCCTGATTCTGCCCGGAATCATCGCGGGTTTTTTGATGGCCTTCACGCTCTCGATAGACGATTTCGTGATCACCTTCTTCACCGCGGGAGTGGGATTCCAGACACTGCCCTTGCGCATCTATTCCATGATCAAGATCTCGGTGACTCCAGAGGTCAATGCGGTGTCAACGCTTCTGATGATGCTGACGCTTTTTCTGACGCTAGTCGCGATGAGGCTGGCGCCCGATGCGCTTAAGGGAAAGGCATGAGATATCTGCTTCTGTTACTTCTTTCCTTTTCGGTCCATGCGGAAGATCTTCTGCATCTTTACAACTGGAACAACTACATCTCTGACAGGACGATAGAACGCTTCGAGAAAGAGTGCTCATGCCGGGTTGTCCAGGACTACTACTCGGACAACGAGGAGATGCTGGCGAAGCTCGCCGCGGGTGCGAAGGGATACGACCTCATCGTGCCGACCGGGAACGCGGTGGAATCGCTGATACGCCAGCATGCGCTGAGGCCGTTGGACAAGAGCAAACTTCCCAACCTCGTCAACATCTCATCGAGGTTCATGAACACCTGGTTCGATCCGGGGAATGTCTATTCTGTGCCCTATGCCTACACCATCACGCTGATCGGCTACAACAGCGAGAAGATGAAGGAACTCGGTCTTCCTCTCGACAGCTGGGCGGTGATCTTCGAGCCGCGCTATCTCGAAAAGATAAAAGGCAGGGTCACCGTTCTTGACAGCCAGCGCGAGCTCATCGCGGCGGCGCTGATATATCTCGGCTATTCCGCAAACGACACGAGCGAGAAACACTGGAAGGAGGCGCGCGATCTGATACTGAGAGCGAAACCGTACTGGGCGGCCTTCAATGCGTCGAGCTACATCAGGGAGCTTGCGATAGGCGAGATCTGGCTGGTGCACGGCTATTCGAACGACATCTTCCAGGCGGACCAGGACGCGAAGGCGGCGGGGAGGAAATTCCGCATCCTCGCAAGCCTGCCCAGGGAAGGCGCAGTGCTCGCGCTCGATTCGATGGTGATGCCGATATCGGGACCCCGTCCGGATCTCGCGCTTCGATTCATCGATTTCATGCTCGAGGGGAAAAATTCTGCAGAGCTCACCAATCTGATAGGCTCCGGAAATCCCAACAAGGCCGCCATGCGGTATATTTTGCCGGAGATCGCAGACAATCCAGCGGTGTTCCCGAAGGACACGAAAAACCTGGAGATGCTGCGCGATCTCGACTACAGGCAGAGGCGCGTATTGTCGCGCATCTGGACGGAGATCAAACTGAAATGATTCCGGAAACCGCAGTTGAAACTATAATAAACCGCTCATGGATAAGACGTGCCGGATCAATAAGATCAGCCGCTCCATTTTTCCCAGCACGCCCTGGGCGAAATGATAGGCAGCTTGTCGATCATTTCAAGCGCCAGAAGTTCAGCGTCTCCTGTGACAAAACAGTCCACATCGGCCTGCAACGCGCAGGCAATAATCCACGGGTCATCGACGTCACGAATAGGCAGGCTGGGAGCTATAGCTTGAGCAGGTATCACGCGCAACAAACGCAATTCGGCTTCTACCTTGGACAACAATTCCGGGGTGGCGCGAAACTTGCGTTGCAAAATATCCAGTACTTCCAATACCACGGGTTCGCCGATCACCACCTCGTGCAAGGTCAACAGCCGCTCATACAAGTCCGCGCACAGTCCGCGTGTCGCCAACGCGCTGACCAGCACGTTGGTATCCAGGAACACCTTCACGAAACGGCCTTGAACACATCCTCGTCGGTTAAAAATCCCTGTTGCTCAGCCAGCGGCATGACTTCGCTGCGCAAAGCGCGAAACCGCCCCAAGGCCAATTGGCGGCGCAATGCCTCGCGCACAATATCGCCTTTGGGGCGATGTGCGGCCAGGGCAGCCTGTGTGAGCTCGCGCTCCAGCTCATCGTCAATGCGAATACTCAAAGTAGCACTCATGGCAATCCCCAAATCAAGTGTGCTTGATTGTAACACGGCACGATATGCCAGCAACTCAATCTGAACGGAAGATGGACGCCATCAACGGAAAATATGGAAACAATATTATCGTTACAGGTTTTTCGCCTGGCGATGCTGCGAATGATTGTGCATGGAGGGTCGCAGCATGAACGCGCAGACAGAGCACTTCGCTCAAACCATCAACCAGTTGAAGGGCAAGGTCACGATGTTGTTCATCACGCATGCGCTGCCCAAAAACCTTCTGGTCGACGAAGTGGTGCGCATCGGCGCAGGGTCGCTCGAGGTGGTGGACGATATGGGGTTGCGCAATGGATAGATATAGCATGGATAATGCCGAGGCAATTATTGCTCTTAACCTTATGAAAGGATTGAAGCCGCAGGCCGGATCAGCCGCTCCATTTTTCCCGGCACGCCCTGGGCGAAATGATAGCCAGCATGATGAAGGTGGCGACAATCTAGGCTGCGTGCAACTCTTCGCGCAATACCCGGCGCAGCGTGCTCACCGTAACCGGCGCATTGCCTGCCAGCAGCGCCGCACCCAGCGCCTCGTTGATCAGGGTTTGGTAGCCTTTTCCCGTCGCCTCGGCGTGTTGCTTGAATCCCGCGAGGATTTCGTCGTCCAGATAAATCGTGATCCGCGTCTTGCCCTTTGGGGCAACCACCGCGCCACGTTTGGCTTTGGTCATATCGTAATTAGCTTTCATAGTTTTTCCTTTCAGTCGGAGTGGCGAGGCGCGCCGAAACCAAGCGGATGCTTTCTCCCCGTTGCGTCCAGCACACCGTTACAACGCGGCCAAGCGCTCCATGCCCACGGTCACGAAGCGCGCCTCGCCTGCCGCATCGCGATCTTCGCGGGTCAATGCAAGGTCGTCATAAAAACCCGCCCCACCTCGGCAAACGAAACCCCGTGCTTACGCAAGTTTGCAATCGCCTTCTTGGGATCGAATTCGAAGCTCATGCGATCATGATACATATATTATATGCACATCGCAAGAAACGGCAAATAACTGTGAATGGAGGGTCGCGGCATGAATGCCCAGGCGGAACACTTCGCACAAACCGTCAACCAGTTGAATGGCAAGGTCACGATGCTGTTCATCACGCATGCGCTGCCCAAAAACCTGTTGGTCGACGAAGTGGTGCGCATCGGCGCAGGGTCGCTTGAGGTGGTGTACGATATGGGGATGCGCAATGGATGAGATGAAAAGGGCGTAGCGTGATTCATTCTTCCCTGCTTGTATTTTTTTCTTCGCATGCGCCCTTCGACAGGATGGAGGAGCAGCATCTGGTCTGGATGATAGAGCGCATGGAACTCGCGTACTATGAAAAGGACGAGGTGATCCTGTCACCCGAACATGGCGAGGTTGAGCGCTTCTTCGTGATCAAGCAGGGCCTGGTAGCCGGAGAACAGAAGCTCGCCGATGTTCCATGGCTCGAGCTCAATGCGGGGGAATGCTTTCCCCTAGGCGCGCTGCTCGCGAGCCGTCCGGTGGCAGGACTCTACAGGGCGGACAGGGATACTTTCTGCTACGAGCTTCCCGCGCAGGACTTCCACAGCCTGATCGCGATGAGCGGACCATTCAGGGATTTCTGCACGCGCAGAATCGCGAACCTGCTCGAGCAATCCAAGCAGCTCATGCAGGCGCAGTATGTCCAGTCCTCATCCGATCTCTTCACGAGTTCGCTTGCCTTGCTGGCGCGAAACAAACCAATCACTTGTTCGCCTGAAACGCCCGTGCGCGCAGCCTTGAGCCTCATGCACGAGGCGAGGGTGGGCGCGATGATCGCTGTCGATCCGGAGGGCCACCCTCTGGGCATACTCACCCTGCCCGACGTGCTGGAGCGCATCGCCCTGCCCCAGGCGGATGTGAATCTGCCCGTGATCGATTTCATGAGCAGGAAGCTTGCAACGCTCCCGTCAAATGTTCCCGCGCACGAGGCCGCCCTCGTGATGGCGAGACAGGGTTGCCGCCATGTGCTGGTGGTGGATGAGGGAAGGCTGACAGGCATAGTCTCAGAAAAGGATCTCTTCGCGCTGCAGAGGGTGGGGCTGCGCGAGATAGGGGAAGCGATACGGCATGCGGATGACATGGAAGATCTGCGGCAGGCGGCATCCGATATCAGGCGCCTGGCGCACAACATGATGGCTCAGGGAATGGCGGCTGAGCAGCTCACGCAGTTCATCTCCACCTTCAACGACCAGCTCGTCTCGCGCACGGTCGAGCTCGAGTGGGCCAGGAGCGGCATCGAAAATGCATGCTGGATTGCGTTGGGATCCGAAGGCAGGGTGGAGCAGACGCTCTCCACCGACCAGGACAATGCGCTGATCTTTTCATTGCGGGAAGGCATGACTGCAGACGAGATGAGAAACAGGCTGCTTCCGGTTGCAAAGAGGATCAACGATGCGCTGGCGCTTTGCGGCTATCCACTTTGCCGGGGCAACGTGATGGCATCGAACCCCGCCTGGTGTCTGTCATTGGAGGAATGGCGCGGGGTCTTCCTGAAATGGATCACGACGGGCACCAAGCCTGCGCTGCTTCATGCGACGATATTCTTCGACTTCAGGCCGATCTTCGGGGAGCATGGGCTTGCCGAGGAACTGAGGCAGTGGCTCGCGAGGGTCGCTGCGGACCAGCCGAGATTTTTGCACCAGATGGCGGAGAATGCGCTCCTGAACCGCCCGCCTCTGGGGGTCCTTCGCGACTTCGTTGTGGGAAGGGAGAACAAGCTGGATCTGAAGATGAACGGAATCACGCCCTTCGTCGATGCGGCGCGCATCTTCGCGCTGGCGAACGGGGTCGTGAGCACCAATACCCTTGCGCGCCTGAGGCAGTGCGCGGAGGCGCTCAACGTGGGGGAGGCCGAGATCGAAGGCTGGGCAGATGCATTCCTCTACATACAGATGCTGAGGTTGCGCCACCACGGGGAGGGCGTCCAGGACAACCTGATAGACCCTGAATCCTTGAACGACCTCGACCGGCGCATCCTGAAGGAGGCCTTCAGGCAGGCGCGCAAGGTGCAGGCGAAGCTGGCGCAGGTCTATCAGCTATGAGCCTTCTCAGGTTCTTCGTAGGACCCGAACTGAGCCAGGAGCAGAAGCGCCGGCTGGCTGCCTGGAAGAACCTGCCGGAAGAAATCGGGCGCATCGTGGTGGTCGACGTCGAGACCACGGGTCTGGATCCCACGCGGGATGCGCTGATCTCGATAGGCGCGGTGGCGGTCGAGGAGGGGCGCATCGCATTGGGGCAGAGCTTTTCTGTCGTGCTCCGCCAGAAGGACGCGAGCAGCAAGGCGAACATCCTGGTGCACGGCATCACCGGAGAGACGCAGCGGCAGGGCCTGCCTCCTGCCGATGCGCTTCTCGATTTCCTGGAGTATCTCGGAAAGTCTCCTCTGGTCGCATTCCACGTCGCCTTCGACGAGACTTCGATCAGGCGCGCGATGAAGGAATATCTTGGGCTTAATTTCAGGCATCGCTGGCTCGATCTCGCCTATGTCCTTCCCGCGCTCATGCCCAACCTTAACCTGAAGACGCTGGACGACTGGGTTCAGTATTTTTCCATCGTCATAGAGGAGAGGCACAACGCGCTCTGCGATGCGCTGGCGACAGCCGAGCTATTGCTGATTGCAGGAAAGGACGTGAGCTACGACAGGATGAGGAGCATCGCGAGAGCGGGCTCCGGGGAAGTCTTGAGGTTGTGAATAAAAAAAGGCCGCCGTTTCCGGCGGCCTTTGAAGGTCAGTCTCAGTGTACTGCAGCGCCCGCTTCGGCGCCCAGACCTGTCTCTGCGCGTATCATCTGCGCATCGAACGCGGCCCTCTCCTTCGCAGCGCTCTCGCTCTTGTCGGTAACAGAGACGATGTAGGCTACGATGAGCACGGCAGGCAACACGACGAAGGTCGGGAAGTCGTACGGGAAGATCGCGGGACCCATGTTGAGGATCTTGGTCCATATCGTGGGTCCGATGATCAACAGGCCGATCGAACCGAAGATGCCCGTATAGCCGCCTATCACAGCGCCCCTTGTGGTGAGCCCGCGCCAGAATACGGAAAGCGCGAGGATGGGGAAGTTGGTGCAGGCCGCGATCGAGAAGGTAAGGCCTACGATGTAGGCGATGTTCTGCTTCTCGAAGGCGAATCCCAGAAGAACAGCCAGCACACCAAGGCCGATCACGCTCATCTTGGAAACCCAGACTTCCTGCTTCTCGGATGCCTTGCCCTTCATGATCACGTTCGCATAGATGTCATGCGAAAGCGCTGATGCGCCGGCCAGCGTGAGCCCGGACACAACGGCGAGTATCGTCGCAAAAGCGACCGCCGCGATGAAGCCCAGGAACAGGTCGCCGCCTATCGCATGGGAGAGATAGACAGCAGGCATGTTCAGGCCGCCCTTGAGATCGAGCACGCTCTTCGTCAGGTTGGCCACATATTCCGGATTGTTCGCGACCAGCACGATCGCACCGAAACCGATGATGAAGGTCAGGATGTAGAAGAAGCCGATGAAGCAGGTGCCGTAGAGCACGGACTTCCTTGCGGCCTTGGAATCGGTCACGGTGAAGAAGCGCATCAGGATGTGGGGAAGCCCTGCTGTACCCAGCATCAGCGTGAGGCCCAGCGATATCGATTCGATCGGGTTGGCCTTCGCGCCTATCTTCACAACGGACTTCATGATGTCCATGTGCTTGGGATGGATCGCGACCGCGTCCGAGAAGAGCTTGCCGAAGCTGAAGCCTTCGTGAGCCATCACGCCCAGCGCCATCAGGGTCGCACCTCCCAGGAGCAGGCCTGCCTTGATGATCTGCACCCATGTGGTCGCCTTCATGCCGCCGAAGGTCACGTAGATGATGATGAGTCCGCCGACCACGACGATGGATTCGCGGTAGGAGACCTGAGGCACCAGCGTGTGCAGCAGCTGCCCCGCACCGACTGCCTGGCCTATCAGATACCAGATCACGACGATCAGCGAGCCGATCGCGGCCATCGTGCGCACGGGCCCCTGCTGCAACCTGAAAGAGACGACGTCGGCATAGGTGTACTTGCCGAGGTTGCGCAGCCTCTCGGCGATCAGGAACAGGATGATCGGCCATCCGACCAGCCAACCCACCGAGAAGATCAGGCCGTAGAAGCCGTTCATGTAGACGAGCGCCGCGATCCCGAGGAAGGAGGCGGCAGACATGAAGTCTCCCGCGATCGCAAGGCCGTTCTGAAGACCGGTCACGCCGCGTCCTGCGGCATAGAAGTCCGTCGCGGTCTTGGTGCGGGTCGCCGCCCAGTAGGTGATGCCAAGCGTGATCGCGACGAACAGCAGGAACATCGAGATCGCGTGCCAGTTGAGCGGGGCTTCGGCTGTCGCATCCGCGGCATAGGCCAGGTTTGCAAAGAGCAGAGGTGTAGCGAGAGCGATGAGCTTTTTCATTTGGATGCCTCGCTCACGATTTCGCTGACGATGGGATCGAAGGTCTGATTGGCGACATAGACATAGATGCCTGTCAGCACGCACGAGGCGACGATCACGCCCACGCCCATCAGCATGCCGACGGGAATCACGCTGTCTGCGGCGATCGGTTGGGTCAGGATGTCTGGCGTGAATGCGATCATCAGCGTGAAGCCGAAGTACATGATGCACACCAGGGCGGAAAGAGTCCAGGAAAGCGTATTTCGCCTTCTTACGAGCTCCATGTATTTTGGATTGCTTTGTATCTTGCTTGCGATTAGTTCGGACATGTGTCTCTCCCTGTTGACGTTACTATTGCAGGCGTCGATGCCTTTTCGGCATTCTTGGTTGCCCGCTGTTAGTGTAGCCTAATATCGCAGCTTTTGAATCAAAACCTTATGAAGTGTCAGGTCTCTGTCTGAGGGTCCTAGTCCCCCTCGTCCAGGGGCCAGAGCTGATGCGCGTCGAGCATGAGGCGGTAACGGGATTCGTTTGCGTCCAGCCTTGCCATGGTTTCCGAGAGCGAGGATTCGAGTGCCAGGCGGCGCGCGGTCAGCACATCGGAAAGGCTGCTCTCTCCAAGGCTGTAGGCGCGCGCGACGAGGTCTGCGTTCTGCCTCATGCTGGCTGCTGCGTCTTTCGCGTCGCGCCATGTGTCGTAGTTGCTGGTCGCTGCTGCATAGACCCCCTTGATGTCGTTCTCAAGGCGGCGCTTCACGGAGGCCTCGCGCTGTGCGCTGATCTCGGCCTGATAGCCCGCGCTCTTCGCGATGGTTTCGCGCAGACCGAATGAAAGGGGGACGATCAGGTAGACACCGGTCACGAGTTCGCTTCCGCCGAATTCGCTGGAATAGCGCAGGCCTATGGTGGGATCCGGAACCTTGTCCGCCCGGCTGCGCTGTGCCTTCAGCTGCTGGATCTCGCGCTCAGACTTCATCATTCCGAGCTCGTGGTTGTCGGCCAGCACCTTCTCGTGCCAGTACGCGAAATCATGGGGGATCGGCTGGGGATCGGAGGGTTCGATTTTTTCAGGGAGCCTTAACGCCGGAAACTGGCGAACCAGATCGTTGGCGGCAAGCAAGGCCTTGCTTCTCGCCTGCGAGAGGGAAACGTTCGCCTGGGCGACGGCCGCTTTTGCCTGGTTCAGTTCCATCATCGGCGCATCTCCTGCCGCAACGCGCTTGCCGGTGATCTCGGCCTGCTGCTTGAGGATTCCAACCTGCTGCTGCCACTGGTTTGCGCTCGCTTCTTCGCGCTGCCAGTCATACCAGAGGCGGAGCAGCATCCGGCTTGCCTCGTGGCGTGCATCTCCCAGCGCATATTCCGCGCGCGTCACGCCGGCAGTGCCGATGTCGTTGTCTATTTGCGCCTTTCCAGGAAGGCGGATGGGGCGCTCCACCGAGACGTCCCATTCCCTCAGCCTCTGGCCTGGATTAATGATGTGGCGCTGTGCGGAATCCGTGCGCAGGTTGAATTCGTGTTCGCCCTCCTTGAGTCTCTCCTTGTTCGACTGTTCGAGGCTTATTCCGGTCTTCGCGGTTTGAACGTCGATGTTGCTTTCCAATGCGGCGTTGACTTCCTGGGGCGGAGGCAGATCGGAAAATTCTGCGGCCGCCGCCATCAGCGGGAACAGGAATAGCGGCCAGGCCTTCATGCGAGCCTCCCGAATTCGAGTATCGGCATCATCCAGTAGGCGATTTCGGCGTTGGGCTCTGCTGACTTGAGATGCGAGATCAGCGCTCTCGCATCCTCGAGGTTGATCGCGGTGCTGATCTCGATGCGCTGCGAACGCCCGCGCACCTGTTCCTGCGCGCTTGGCAGAAACTCGCGAAGACTATGCCCCTCGATCGCGCTCACGGAAAATCCGCTGACCCATTCCGGATGGGCGAGGAGATGATCCACCAGACGCTCCTCGAGCGATTTGTGGCAGACCAGGATCAGGTAGCAATCAAGCGCTTTCAACTTTGTTCTTCCTCTTCTCGATGCCGAAGCGGCGGTAAAGGACGGGCAGCATGATCAGCGTGAGCAGCGTCGAGCTCAGGAGCCCGCCGGTGACCACGATGGCAAGGGGTTTCTGTATCTCGGAGCCGGGGCCTTTCGCGAAAAGCAATGGCAGAAGTCCGAACGCGGTGATGCTGGCCGTCATCAGCACGGGGCGCAACCGCCTTCTCGCGCCTTCCGTGACCACGCGAGTGATTTCCCTGCCTTCGGCATGCAGCTGATTGAAATAGGATACCATCACCACGCCGTTCAGGACCGCGATGCCAAGGAGCGCGATGAAGCCAACGGATGCCGGAACTGAAAGATATTCACGGCTGATCCAGAGCGCGAACACGCCGCCTATCATCGCGAACGGGACATTGGTCAGCACGAGGGCCGCCTGGCGCACCGAGCCGAATGTGGCGAAGAGCAGCATGAAGATCAGGCCGAGCGCCACGGGGACAACGACGGAAAGCCTTGCCGCGGCGCGCTGCTGGTTTTCGAATTGTCCTCCCCAGCTGAGATGGTAGCCAGGCGGGAGCTTGATTTTGCGCGCGACCTCGGCCTTTGCCTCGTCCACGAATCCGACCAGGTCGCGGCCGCGCACGTTGACCTGCACGATCGCCATGCGCTCGCCGTTTTCCCTGATGACCCTGACCGGGCCGTCGCTGCGCTCCAGCCTTGCGATCGCCGACAGGGGAACGTTCTGGCCGTCAGCCAGAGGCAGCGTGAGCGCTGAAAAGAGCGCGGGCGATTGCTGCACGTCTGCCTCTCCGCGCAGGAGCAGAGGCGTGCGTCGTCCGTCCTCTATCACTGTGCCCAGCTGCCTGCCTTCGATCTGGGCGCGCAGCGTATTGCTCACGTCGTCGACGCTCAGCCCCATGCGGCCCGCGGCGAGCCTGTCTATTATCACGCGGTAGTACTGCACGCCTGTGTTCTGCGCGGTATAGGCATCCTCGCTGCCCTTGATCCCCTTGATCACATCGACCATCTGGCCTGACAGATCGTCGAGTTTTACTATGTCCGTTCCGAAGATCTTGATCGCCACATCGCCCCTCGCGCCTGTCAGCATCTCCGACACGCGCATGGAGATGGGCTGCGTGAAGCTGTATTCGATGCCCGGGAAATTCTCCATCACGCGCCTTATGTTCTCTATGATCGCGTTCTTGTCCGGGGACCGCCATTCGGCCTGGGGTTTCAGAACCATGAAGTTGTCAGCCTCGTTTAGCCCCATGGGATCCAGGCCGAGTTCGTCGGCGCCCGCGCGCGAGATGATGCTCTTGACCTCGGGCACCGCCTTCAGGATCGCGCGCTGTATGCGCTCGTCCATCTCGGCCGTCTTGGCAAGGCTGATCGAGGGAAGCTTGGTGGTCTGCATCACGATGTCGCCTTCGTCCATCTCGGGCATGAAGGTCTTGCCTATCAACGGGTAGACGGCGGCCGTTGCAAGCAGGAGTAAGACTGCTATGGCGATCACGGTGCGCTCGCGTTTCAGCGCCTTCTCGAGCAGAGGCTCGTAGATTGCCAGCGCCTTCCTCACGAGCCAGGGGTCGGAATGGTGGGATTTCTTCAGCATGAAGGAGGCGAGCATCGGGATCACGGTGAGCGAGAGAAGCAGTGATCCCGCGAGCGCGAAGACGATGGTCAGCGCGACGGGCACGAAGAGCTTGCCCTCGAGCCCGCGCAGCGTCATCAATGGAAGGAAGACGATGATGATGATCGCAACGCCTGCCGCGACCGGCGTGATGACTTCCTTCACCGCACGGTAGATCGTGTGCAGATGGTGGGTCTTGCTGTGCGAGAGGTGGCTTGTGATGTTCTCGACCACGACGACCGCCGCATCGACCAGCATGCCGATCGCGATGGCGAGTCCGCCGAGGGACATCAGGTTGGCCGACATGCCGAACTGGCTCATCAGGATGAAGGTCGCGAGCACCGCAAGAGGCAGCGCAAGCGCTACCACGAGCGCTGCGCGCAAATCGCCCAGGAAGAGGACCAGAAGTATGACCACGAGAACGATAGCCTCGGTGAGCGCCTTGGACACCGTGCCCACCGCGCGCTTAACGAGGCTGCCGCGATCGTAGAAAACGCGGGTGGTGATGCCATCCGGCAACTTGAGTTCGGCGAGTTTTGCGCGCACGCCTTCGACGACCTTCTGCGCGTTTGCCCCCCTCAACCCGAGCACAAGGCCTTCAACCGCTTCGCCCTTTCCATCCTTGGTGACGGTCCCGTATCTGGTCAGGCTGCCGATGCGCACCTGGGCCACATCGCCCACCCTGATCGGGTTTCCTCCTGGGCTTGCGATTACGATATTGCGCACGTCCTGAAGCGTCTTGATGCTGCCCTCGGTGCGCACGAGCAGCGTCTCGTCCCCGTCTGTGAGGCGGCCGGCCCCGTCGTTGCGGTTGTTGGACTCGAGCGCACCCTGCAGCATCTGCATGGAGATGCCGCGCGCCGCGAGAGCGGTGTGGTCGGGCACCACCTCGAAGCTGCGCACGAGGCCGCCCAGCGAATTGACGTCCGCAACGCCAGGCAGCGTGCGCAGGGCGGGGCGGATCACCCAGTCCAGAACCGTGCGGCGCTGTTCAGGCGTTGCGCTCTTTCCTTCTACGGTGAACATGTACATCTCGCCAAGCGGCGTAGTGATGGGGGCGAGCCCCCCCGTCGTGCCGGCGGGAAGATCGCGCAGCACATTGGACAGGCGCTCGGCCACCTGTTGCCTCGCCCAGTAGATGTCGGTCCCGTCGTTGAAATCGATGGTGATGTCCGCGATCGCATACTTCGAAGTGGAGCGCAGGATGCGCTGGTTGGGGATGCCCAGCATCTCGAGCTCTATGGGTGCGGTGATGCGCGCCTCGACTTCCTCAGGCGTCATGCCGGGAGCCTTCATGATCAGCTTGACCTGGGTCGTGGAAACGTCTGGGAATGCGTCTATAGGCAGGTCCCGGAAGGCGATGACGCCCGATCCTATCAGGAGAAGCGTGAGCGCGATGACCAGCAGGCGCTGTGAGAGTGCGAATTCGACCAGCCTTGAGAGCACCTTATTCTCCCGAGCCTACGCCTGTGAGGCTTGCCTTGAGCGAGGACACGCCCTGAACCGCGATCTTCTCGTCCCCCTTGAAGCTTCCTGAGACCACGCTGTGCTGGGCTCCCTCGTGCAGGATGCTGACAGCAGCGGCTCTAAAGCCCTTTGGCGATGCGACAAACACCATGGGTCTTCCGTCGATGCGCGAGATCGCGCTGTTGGGTATGTCCCACTGGGAAGATGCAACCTTTGATGTCGAGATGCTGGCTTCGACATACTGGCCTGGACGCAGGTTGTCAGAGCCTTCGAGGATGATCGCGCGCAGGAGTATGGTCTGGTTCGCGCCGCTCAGGTTGCGGCCGATCGCGATCAGCTTGCCCTTGGCATTGAAGGCGGGAACGCTGACAGAAGCGCCCACAGCGAGGTCGTCTGTCGCGGCGAAGGGGACCTGAATCTCGAGGGCGAGAGGCTTGGTCTTTCCGACCCTGAAGAGAGGTGCCGCGGCATCGAGGCGCTGCCCTGCGCTGATGCTTCTTTCCAGGATCACGCCATCGATAGGCGAACTCACCTCGAGCAGGCTGCCGAGGTTTTCGGCGGATTTCAGCTTCTTGATGGCAGCATCGCTCATCCCTGCGAGCTTCAGCATCTGCCGGCGCTCGGCAAGCGCCGCGGCTGCCGAGGCGTGCTGGCTTTGGGCTGCGCGGTAACGGCTCTCCGCGATGATGCCGTCCTTCCAGAGCTGTTCGTCGCGCGCGAGGGTGTTCCGGGCAAGCTGTTCCTGGGTCGCGGCTTCCAGCAGCCCGCGCTCGGCCTCTGCGAGTGCGGGGCTTTCCAGACGCGCAAGCACCTGTCCTTTGGATACATGGTCGCCTACACCCGCTTCAACCTGCTGCACGGCGGCCGGAAGAGGCGCGCTTACGACCACCATCTGGTTGCTGGGGATCACGACCTGCGCAGGCATGCCGGCAAGCTCGCCGTGCTGCTTGTCGGGCAGACTTGCCGTGACGATGCCCAGCGACTCTATCTGCTTGGAATTGAGGACTACTTCGTCCGCAGCCAGCGCGGCATGCGCGGCCAACAGGGAAAACAAAAGGCATGCAGCTCTCATGGGGCGGCTCATTCGGTTTTTCGGGGAATGATGAATTAAACCAGATCGCGATGCATTTGGAAACTCGCATGAATATGATGATTGACATTTAACGTGTATCGTTAAACAATGTGCCATGCCGATCCGATCTTTCAAGTGCAGCGATAGCGCAGCCCTGTATGAAGGGAGCCACCCCAAGCGCTTTAGGAACATCGAATCGGTTGCTGAACGCAAGCTGCAGATGCTGGATGCTGCAGAAAAGCTGCAAGATTTGCGTTCTCCTCCCGGAAACCGCCTGGAGTTGTTAAAAGGCGACAGGGAGGGGCAATACAGCATCCGCATCAACGATCAGTGGCGAATTTGTTTTGTCTGGGCCGAAACAGGGCCGGATCAGGTTGAGATAGTGGATTACCACGACTAGGAGTTCATGAAATGGCCGCCAACAAAATGAGACCGATACATCCTGGAGAAATCCTGCGTGAGGAATTCCTGGCACCGCTCGGCATGAGCGCCAATGCACTGGCAATGGCGCTGCATGTTCCTGCGCCTCGCATCAACGACATTGTGCGCGAGCGGCGCGGCATCACGCCGGATACTGCGCTTCGATTGGCGCGCTACTTTCGCACTACCCCGCAATTCTGGGCAAACTTGCAGAGCGCCTATGACCTCAAGCAGGCTCAAATCGAAAGCGGCCGAAAAATCGAACAGGAAATCCGGCCAATGGAAATGGCCGCCTGAAGGCAGCCTCCCAAAAACACGCGGGCTGCGGTAAGCTTACGCTTTTAACCGGAATAGCGAATCAACATGGCCCAATACGTAATGTCCATGCTCCGCGTGAGCAAGATCGTCCCACCCAAGCGCCAGATCATCAAGGACATCTCCTTGAGCTTCTTCCCCGGCGCCAAGATCGGCCTCCTGGGTCTCAACGGCTCCGGAAAGTCCACTGTCCTGAGGATCATGGCGGGAGTGGACAACGAATACGACGGCGAGGTGCAGCGCCTGCCCAACATCAACATAGGCTATCTTCCGCAGGAGCCCATGCTCGATCCGGAAAAGACCGTGAAGCAGGAAGTCGAGTCAGCCCTGGGTGAGGTGATGCAGGCCCAGGCCAAGTTGGACGAAGTCTATGCGGCCTATGCGGAGCCGGATGCGAACTTCGATGCGCTCGCGGCAGAGCAGGCGAGGCTAGAGGCGATCATTTCCACAAGCGGCTCTGATGCTGAGCACCAGATGGAGATCGCGGCCGATGCGCTTCGCCTCCCTGCATGGGATGCGGTGATCAAGAACCTTTCCGGAGGCGAGAAGCGCCGCGTGGCGCTCTGCAAGCTGCTTCTTGAAAAACCGGACATGCTTCTGCTGGATGAACCCACCAACCACCTGGATGCCGAATCGGTCGAATGGCTCGAGCAGTTTCTGGTGCGCTTCCCCGGCACCGTGGTCGCGGTCACGCACGACCGCTACTTCCTCGACAACGCTGCCGAATGGATACTCGAACTCGATCGCGGCCACGGCATCCCGTGGAAGGGCAATTATTCTTCGTGGCTGGAACAGAAGGAAGCGCGATTGGAGCAGGAGAACAAGCAGATCGATGCGCACATGAAGGCGATGAAGCAGGAGCTCGAATGGGTGAGACAGAACCCCAAGGCGCGCCAGGCCAAATCCAAGGCGCGTCTTGCGCGCTTTGAGGAACTCTCGAACGTGGATTACCAGAAGCGCAACGAGACTCAGGAAATATTCATACCCGTGGGCGAGCGCCTGGGCAACGAGGTCATCGAGTTCGAAAACGTCAGCAAGGCTTACGGCGACCGCCTGCTGATAGACAATTTCAGTTTCAAGGTGCCGCCCGGTGCTATCGTCGGCATCATCGGCCCCAACGGGGCGGGCAAGTCCACGCTGTTTCGCATGATCGCAGGCAAAGAACAGCCCGATTCGGGAAACGTGAAGATAGGCCCTACAGTCAAGCTCGCGCACGTCGACCAGGCGCGCGATTCGCTGGACAACGGCAAGACCGTGTTCGATGCGATTTCGGGTGGCAACGACATCCTGACCGTGGGCAAGTACGAGACGCCTTCGCGCGCCTACATCGGCCGCTTCAACTTCAAGGGCGCGGACCAGGCCAAGATCGTGGGCCAGCTCTCGGGTGGCGAGCGCGGCCGTCTGCATTTGGCGCAGACGCTCATCTCCGGCGGCAACGTGCTCTTGCTCGACGAACCTTCCAACGACCTCGACGTGGAGACCTTGCGCGCGTTGGAAGACGCGCTGCTGGAATTCGCGGGCTGCGTGATGGTGATTTCGCACGACCGCTGGTTCTTGGACCGCATCGCGACCCACATCCTGGCCGCAGAAGGCGATTCCAAGTGGACATTCTTCGACGGCAACTACCAGGAATACGAGGCCGACAAGCGCAAAAGATTAGGTGAAGAGGGCGCGAAACCCAAACGCATACGCTACAAGCCGATCAGCCGGTGAGCCATATTCACCTCGCCCGCAACCGGCAGCGGGGTTAGGAAAAGGGCTCTGGCTAATCAGCGTTGCTCAGACTAGAATGCCCTAATTCAACAAGGAGGCTGGCCATGCAAGCAGTCGAATTTATCAGCAAGGCGCACGATGGCGTAGTGGACTTGCCGCGCGAGTACCAGGATTGGAACGGAAAGCCTGTGCGCGTCATCCTGCTGGAAGAAATCTCCGGTGCAAAGACTATAGACCAGACAGCGGCAGCGAATGTCTGGGCCAAAACTTCGGGGGCGTGGCAGGGCGAACCATTGGTGCGGGAGCCTCAGGGCGAATACGAACGGCGGCCGGAACTGAAGTGATGCTGTATCTGCCGGATACCAACGTCTGGATACACCATCTCAATCCGGCTCTCTCTATCGCCAAGACCAAACTCCAATCGCACTCGCCATTGGAGATTGTGCTGTGTGATGTGGTCAAGGCAGAATTGTATTACGGTGCATACAAGAGCACGAGACGCGAAACCAATCTGGCAGTGCTTGCTACGCTGTTTGCGAGTTTCGGCAGCTTGCCATTTGACGGCGAAGCGGCGCGGCTCTCTGGCGAAATTCGCGCCGACCTCGCGAGCAAAGGCATGCCCATCGGACCCTACGATTTGCAGATTGCCGCGGTTGCGCTGGTGCACGACTGCATTCTGGTGTCACACAACACCAGGGAATTTTCGCGTATTGCGGGGCTGAGGCTGGAAGATTGGGAGACTGCGTAATGGTTTTCTTCGACGGCAACTATCAGGAATACGAGGCGGACAAACGCAAGCGGTTAGGAGAAGAAGGAGCCAAGCCCAAGCGGATACGCTATAAGCCGATCAGCCGCTAGTGTTGTAGATTGGCCAGCAAGGAGGGAGCGCATGCCAACCATCAGCCAGTTTTTCGGGATCGTGATCCAGATGTTCTGGCGGGAGCATGCGCCTCCCCATTTTCATGCGATGTATGGCGAACATGAAGCCTTGGTCGATATACGTTCACTGGAAATTATCAAGGGTAGTCTGCCGAGGCGTGCGCAGGCTCTGGTGCTAGAATGGGCGGCGTTGCATCGTGCCGAGTTAATGGAGGATTGGAGTCTATGTCAATCGAAACAGCTACCCAAGAAAATATCGCCATTGGATTAAAAGCGGCGGCAGCGTGGCGCGTGCGTGCTGTTAATGTGCTGCCGGGCTATAAGCTTTCGATTACCTGCAACGATGGTACAAACGGCATCGTGGATATGTCGGCGCTGGTGAATAGCGCTGATTCAGGCATATATGCCGAGCTTAAAGATGCACAGTTGTTTCAGCAGGTTAGCGTTGAACTCGGTGCGCTGACCTGGCCGAATGGCGCCGACCTTGACCCATCGTGGGTGCATGAAGAGATCAGCAAAAATAAAACTTGGTCTGTCCCCGTATAAGGTCACGGCAGCAAAAACACCAATGAATAATGAAAGCTGACGATCATAAACAAAGCGACTTGTCTTCGCAGCAAGTTCAACAGGCATTGCTGCGAGCTGCCGAGAAGGCGCGCCAGTTCGCCGAGCAGACCGGTACGCCATTCGTCACGCGCCCCGCTGGCAATGTTGTCAAGAAGGAAAAGCAGGAACAATGAAGTGCCTCTCACCGATTGCAACGCCGGCAAGCCATGATGGCGCGAAGCTTAAGCGGATTCGTTACAAGCCGATCAGCAGATAGCCGGGGAACCGTGCTGAAACCATGAATCTGGACCCCCGCACATTGCTGTTCTCGCTGATGCTGACCTATGGCCTGTCTGTGCTGAGCATGTTCGTCGCAGCTTCAAGCCAGAGCAGAACGCGGGACGGCATGGGCAAATGGGCAGGGGCGATGTTCCTGCTGGCGCTGTCATGGGCATTGATCGCCGCACGCGGAAAGATTCCGGATGTTTTCTCTGTCATCGTTTCCAATGGATTCATTTCCTCCGCCTATGCCCTGATGCTGGCTGCCGTTTATGAATTCCAGAGGCGGCAGGCTCCGCGCTGGCAATATCTGGTTCCTGTCGCGCTGACTCTTTTTATGGTGGCCGTTCTGCTAGATGACATCCGCGGCCGTTTCGTCTGGGATTTCATCATCTACGGCTTCCAGATGGCGCTGATTGCGCGCGCCCTGTTAACCGATCGGGAAAACCGTGCCGGACGTGCGTGGCGGCTGCTGCTTGGCGGAGTCGCGATGATGTTGCTGGTGCTGGTCGCGCGCGCTTATGTCGCCCTGACAGGCCAAGTTGAATTCGCACAGCCGCAAAATACCCTGGTGCTCCAGCCTATCCAGTTCATTGGCTATATCGCAGCCATGGCGACCGCGCTTCTGGGGTCGATCGGTTTCGTGCTCATGGTCAAGGAACGCTCCGATGAGGAAGTGATGCACCTTGCAATGACCGACAGCCTGACCCAGATTCCCAACCGGCGCGCCCTGATGAAATCCGCCGAGCAGGCGCTGGCCCGGCGCACGGGCCTGCCCGTGGCGATACTGATGATAGACCTTGATCACTTCAAGCCGGTCAACGATACCTACGGTCACCAGACAGGAGATGAAGTGCTGCGCCAGGCGGCCGGCCGTCTCAATGGGCGTTTGCGTCAGCATGATTTTCTGGGGCGCTATGGCGGCGAAGAATTCTGTGTGGTCGCGCCGGACATCGATACAAAGGGCGCGCTGATACTGGCAGAATCGTTGCGGGAAAAAATCGCCGCCACGCCGTTTGCCACAAGCCATGGAGAAATCTCCCTCTCGGTGAGCATCGGCGTCTCGGTCTGCGAGGCCGATGCAAAGTGCGAACTGGACGAGATCCTGTCGCAGGCCGATGCCGCGCTTTATGCCGCCAAGCAGGCCGGGCGCAACAGGGTGGTCCGCTCCGATATCGATCTTGTGCAAGAGTCGCAGCAGCCGGTGTATGCCTGATCCGGTGCAAGCCGATCGGCGGGTAACGGTGTATATTGTTTATGAAATGGAAATACAGTTCCGTCGGGGCTAGAATGCGCCCTGTATGCGGCAGCAATATGCAAGGAGTAGGTAATGACGTTAGCCGAACAAATCTATCAGCACAGTCGCAGCCTGCCGGAGCAGGCAGCGCGCGAGGCGTTGGATTTCATCGAGCATCTGGAGCGGCGCTATTCGGCAAAGGCAGCTGCATCTTCTCGCCTCGGTTTCATGGCGGGAGAATTTACAGTGCCCGACGACTTCGACCAGATGGGCTGTACCGAGATCGAAAGCATGTTCACGGGGAGCAAGTGTTAATTATGCGTACCAAATATAAGCGCGAAGACCTCGGGAAGGGCGTACGTGGAAAACATTACGCCGCATTCCAGAAGGGCAGCAACCTGGTATTGCTGAAGCCTGAATTGGCAAAAATATTCCCGACCAACGAGGCGGTAAATGCTGCCCTTGAATCGCTGGTGGATGTCGCGCATTCGGCAGTATCGAAACCCAAACGCACGTCCGGAACGCAGGCCAAATGTGTGGCAGACATGCAATGATGCGCTGCTCGAATTCGCAGGCTGCGTCGCCGTCATCTCCCACGACCGCTGGTTCCTCGACCGCATCGCCACCCACATCCTGGCCGCAGAAGGCGATTCGAAGTGGACGTTCTTTGATGGCAACTATCAGGAATATGAGGCGGACAAGAAGAAGCGCCTGGGTGATAACCAGCCACTTGGCAACCGTGTTGTGGTTGCTTAGTGAGATGGCTAGTAGTTTCACCAAGAGGGGGCTAAGCCTAAGAGGATTCGGTATAAGCCGATTAGTCGATAATTTAGATGGCCACTAAATACCAAATATTTGTCTCATCGACGTTTACCGATTTGAAGAATGAACGTCAGGCAGCTGTTGAGGCAATTCTTGCCGCAGGTCATATACCTGCGGGAATGGAGCTATTTGCAGCAGGTGACGAGTCTCAATTGGAAGTAATTCGAAGATGGATCGATGATTCAGATGTGTATATGTTGATATTGGGTGGGCGATATGGCTCGATTGATCCAGCTACCGGATTAAGTTACACGGAACTTGAATATAACTATGCAGTGCAAAAAGGGCTTCCTTTCTTTGCATTGGTCCTTTCCGAAAATGCTATTGATGCGAAAAGCCTGGTCATAATCAACGAATGCCGCGAAACTAGTAATCGAGATGAATTCGATAAGTTCAGAGGGAAGGTGTTGTCAAAAATATCGAGAGTTGTTGAAGACTGCAAGGATATAAAAATTGGCATATTGGAATCTCTAAGAAGTCTGGAGCATCGATATAAATTGCAAGGTTGGATTCGCGCTAGCGAGATGAAAGATGTGGCTCCTCTCATAAAGCAATTGTCTGCACTAGCTGATGAGAATTCGCAACTTAAGAATAAATTGGCTGAGCGACCACCTGATTTGGTAAGTGACGATGGAGTGCAACTTGCAGGGTTGGATGATGAGATTAGCGTCACAGTAAAATATCAAGTAAGGCACTATCAGCAATATTCTCAAGCAAGATATTTCGATCAAACCAAGACAATTACTCTTTCGTGGGGGAAGCTGTTTGGCTTATTTGCCCCCGAGCTACTTTCAGGTAAAGCTGATGACTACATGCAAAAATATATTGCAGAACAATTGATGGGGCGCAACGAGAGTTATCTAAAAGTAATTGAACAAGACTTTCAAACTATAAAGGTTCATTTAATGGCATTGGGGCTAATCGGTACAGAATATTCATCCACTACTCAGGGGGGCGCGGCACTATTTTGGAACTTAACTCCTGCTGGTAAAAAAATAATGATGCATCTAAGGTCAATAAAGAAGAGCTAATCCAAGAATAGTCACCATGATGAAATGCATTGAACAATTGAGAAGCAGAATTCATCTCGTCATAAATGGAGTGTTCAAGAAATCACGAAAGAAGCCTGTGCCCGACTACTTTGAACAGCTAAAGGCAGAATTGCCAACAATGATGAGGTTGTCACAAAGCGGCGGCGCAAATGGGTTCTTTGCACAGGAAGCGCTGCGTTTTTATTCAATTGCGGGAACTTTGCTATCGGTCGAAGAATTCGCACTTGATAAAACTTCTAGCGTTGATGAACGATATTTAACGCACGTCCTATCACGTTCTCTGCTAGAGAACTATTTCACCATCATCTATCTTTTTGACGATCCATCGCAAACTGCCGCACGATACGATGAATTGAAAAACACCTTCAAAGAAGATTATCGAAAATTAATGAACGATTTGAATGCCCCGAGTTGGCAAAACTTCATGCAGACGCATAAAGCCCAACTAGAACCCGTTGATCCGACATGGACGCAAGCAAAGGGGCTTCCAAACGTAAACGATATGCTCGTGAAGCTTCGGAACGATTACAGCGACCGCCTAAGCTACCTGTACCCTGTTTATCGAATCTCAAGCTTCGATACGCATGGCAGAAGTCTTGGAACTATTTTCGAGGCAGTCTTTGGCAAGAAATGTAATTTCCCCGTTCTCAATATCAAATACGCCTTCGAACTCATTGCGAACCAATACCTTGTTGTTCTGAATGACCTTCGCAAAAGTGGCGCAATCTAACGGAGCAAAAGAGGCCGGCATAATCTAATAGGAACTAAGAAATAATCGGGGACAGACCACGGTTTACTGGCAGAAAAAGATTTCATCATGAAAATATCTACCCATTCCATCTTTCTCGTGTTGCTCGCCGCGATCCCGCTCACATTGCGTGCGGCAGAGCCTGAGGTTGTCTACTGGAACTCGGATGCGGGCAAGGTGTTGCGTACCAGGATAGCGCCAGATGCGGACTACTGGCAGCTCATTCCCTGGTTCACGAATCAGGAGAACCAGACCTATTGCGGTGTGGCCAGCGCGGTGACGGTGCTGAATGCGATGCCGATCAAGAAGCCGGTCGATCCGATCTATGCGCCGCACGCCTATTTCACGCAAAGCAATTTCTTTACGCCGGAGGTGGTGAAGGTCATCAGTCCGAAGACGGTACGAGATCAAGGGATGACCCGCGATGAGATGGTGAAGACGTTGTTGCGACAGGGTGTGAGGGCAACAACTGTTGCGGGCGATAGTGTCGATGAAGCGGCGCTGCGTTCTTTGGTGCAGAAGGCGATGGGTGATGACGGGCAGTTCGTGCTGGTGAATTTCTCGAGAGAGTCATTGGGGCAGGAAGGTGGGGGGCATTGGTCGGTGTTGGCGGCCTATGATGCGCAATCAGACCGCGCACTCATCCTCGATGTCTCGAAGTATATGTATGCCCCCGAGTGGGTCACGATCAGCACCTTGCACAAGGCGATCGACACGCTGGATACGACCAGCCACAAGGCGCGCGGGCTGGTGTTCGTGTCGCAATGAGCGGCCAGAAGTGCCATTGGGGTTGGCATCGCAATTGTTTCTTAAAGATCGAAACGTACTAGAATCGAATTGTTTGCAGTGAGTAGCAGTCTATCAACAGAAGGGAGGGTCATTATGGGCAGCAAAGATAAGAGGAAAGAATCAAAGGGCAAGAAGCCGCAACCCAAGCCGGTACCGGCAGGGAAATAACTGGGCGCTTCAGGAACTAAAGGGGACAGCTTGAGCAATTGTTCTGCGATAGATGAAAAGCATGAGTACTTCGGCAAACAATAAGCGCATTGTCATCATCGCCGGGCCAAATGGAGCAGGCAAGACGACTTTTGCGCGCGAGTTTTTGCCCAACGAGGCGGACTGTACCAATTTCGTAAATGCCGACCTCATCGCTGCAGGGCTTTCACCGTTCGCACCTGAGCTCGCAGCATTCAAAGCTGGCAGGTTGATGCTCGAAGAGATTGCTGCCCGCGCGAAGCGCGGTGAGAGCTTTTCGTTTGAGACGACGCTTTCCGGTCTGACCTATGCGCAGATGATTCCGGTTTGGCGCGCATCCGGTTTTAAAGTGGAGCTGGCTTTTCTGTCGCTGCCGGATGTCGAGATGGCAATCGAGCGCGTTGCAAATCGCGTGAGACAAGGCGGGCACAACGTACCGGAAGATGTCATTCGTCGACGCTTCGAACATGGCATTGCAAATTTTGGGCGTTATAAGCTGCTGGTGGATAGTTGGCAGTTATACGATAATTCAGATATTCCTGCTGTTCTGATAGAGGAAGGACAGAATCAATGAAGACTCCCGTTTCACATTTAAAAGATTCTACTCTGCAAAATGCACCGCAGGCGTTGGTGCGCGCGGCAGAAAAAGCGCGCCAGCTCGCCGAGCAGACCGGCACGCCTTTTATCACGCGCCCGGCCAGCAATGTTGCCAAGAAGGGCAAGCAGGGACAATAGGCCCCTGAATCCTGATGACCGACCCAGCCAGATCACAATCATCATGAAATCGAATCTGCAGGAATCCATGGCGTGACAGCGCGAGAAACTGAAGGCTCCTGTTCGCAGTGGTGGTGTAGTTAAATCAATCGCTTATTGTTAATTGGATGTTGATTCATGCTGCAGAATTGAACCTAATCGGCCAAAGTCGATCAAAACAGTCGGATATGTTGATCCCGCACGTGCAGGATCCATTTCAATCGGAGGCTGATCATGTATACCCCTATCACTATTCCTTTTGGCGCGAAGATGCTTTTCAATACCGTGAAACTCAAACCCGGTGTGGAGATGGAGGACGTCGAACTGGCTCTGGCCGAGATGTGCAATGTGGTGAAGGAGACTTACGGCGGCGACAAAGGCGGCTTTATTGCCGGACAGGTATATGAGTTTTCGGGCTTCATTTCGGATGAAGGTTCGTTGAGCGATTCGAAGAGGGCGGAGAAACATATTGCCATCGTGACTTACTGGAAATCTTTCGATCAGCATGAGAAGTCTCATGCCGACAAGGCGTTCAAGGATAAGTTCGAAGCCCTTGGCAAGCTAAGCACGGACAGTGCGGAGCTGGGGTATGACATGCTCTGGCAGGGCGAACCGGAACATATGAAAGTCGAAGCGGTGGAAGCATAGGGCCGGCATTGGAGAATAGCCGGAACCGTTCTGGAACGATCCGGGATAAACTACGGTTCCCCAAATTTTTGACCGGCGCTGCCCGATCTCCAGCCATGATGAAATCGAATCTGCAGGAATCCATAGCAAGGCAGCGCGAGATACTGAAAGGCTGGCTTTGTTCTTCGCTCTCACTACTTGCGAAGGACTGCGCCGGGCTGTGGCCCGAGCGCCCCGCGCTTGAAGAAAGGCTGGAGGCGGGACTTGCCGAGCTGCCGTACTGCAAGTATCTCTACCTGCTGGATGACAAGGCGCGGCAGATCACTTCCACCGTATCGCGTGCCGGGTTGATGGAGGTGCACTTTAGCCGCGACAGAAGCGGTCGCCCTTACATGACGGAGGCGCTGGGCGGAAATCCTTTTTCACTTTCTGAAGCCTATATCAGCCAGCACGCAAAGCGCCCTTCGCTCACCGCCGTGCAGGCGATCCATGGAAAGGCAGGGGAGTTGCTGGGTTATCTCGGTGCGGACTTCGACCTGCGCGAACTTCCCGCAACCGAAGCGCTGTACCGGCAGCCGGGGCAGTGGGTGCAGCTGAAGGGCGATCCTGCGATACGCGGCGGGGTGTTCCGTCAGGAGCGGGTTGAAAGCGCGATGGATCGGCAGATGGACACGGTGCTGCATGTGATCAACGAGCTGATCACGATACACGGTGTGTATCACGCGAAGCTGCATTTCTCGAGCTCGCGCGCTACCTTCTGGCAGATGAGCGACCCCTACCGCTTCCGCCTTCACGGCATCGACGAGCTCGCCAGGCCCGATTTGTGTCTTGCCTATCCGCGTGTTGATTATCCCGCCGATGCGCTGATTCCGGCAGAGGCCGTGCACAGGATACTGAGCGGTTTTCGCGAGCTGCGCTTCATGGACGAGACGATATATCTGCGCTCGGCCCTGCTCAACATCTTCAACGGCCTGATAGGCCTGACCTTCTCCTGCGACGGTTCACACTACATGCCGTGGCAGGAGTTTCTTGAAAGAAAGCACGACTTCCTGACTGGCAACGGTACGGGGCAATAGGCAACAGGGCGAGGCCAATCGCTTTTCTGACTCACAAGGCGTTTCAGTCTCTTCGTCGTGGTTCCACCAGCGCCTTGGCCTCCATTGCCGAGAGTGATTTCCAGGGGAGCGGTATCAGGCCGGGAATGCGCGCCATATAGCGGCGGTAAGCATCGCCGTGATAGACCAGCAGTTTCTTCTCTTCCATGCGCGATCCGATCGCGAAATAAAGCGTGATGAACACGCCGGATAACAGCGTCGCTTCGTTCATGTCGCGCGTCCAGACCAGCACCAGGCCGAAGAAATACCACGGGTGGCGCACATAGCGGTGGAACGGGGAAAGATGGAAATGTTCCTGATCCTCGACCTTGCGGTTATTTCGCTGAAGCTGGCGCAGGCCTAGGAATTCCTGCATGTCATAGCTCCTGAGACTGAGCCAGAAGCCGAAGAGCGCGGAAAGCGCCAGCCCATTGGACAGCCATGCGGCGGCGCCCTGCCAGCGCCACAACGTCGGCCACGGATCGTGGTAGGTGAGCCACAGGATCGGCAGGATCAGCAGAGACGCCAGGAGGTTGAAAGCCAACCGGTAATACGGCATCAGTTGCGGCCATGCTGCGGCAACCCGACGCTTGGCCGCCAGCGACGCCAATGCGGAGTGCAGGGCGAAGTAGCCGATCCAGCAAATTGCCAGCAACACAACGTTGTTCCAGGCGGATTCAGTCATGCGAAATAACAGCCTTTCTTATGAGTGGGAGCTGGTTCAGCCGGTCCCATGGGTTCAGGAGTATAGGGTAGTCAGCGTCAGGCGACGGTTTTAGCGATATGTGCAATGGCTGAATGGTACATCAACGCAAATAATTCTTGCTATTGCAAGGGATATCGTGCATAGTCCGCTCCAGCGATCTTCAAGCATGTCCTCGTAGTTTGGTTTTGTTCTTGCATTTGCAGTCTTTTCCTCATTCTTGCCGTCTTGACCTTCGCCCGATCAGGGGAGGTTTCCCCTTATGTTAATTTAGGAGTTTCAAGATATGGCAACAGGTACTGTAAAGTGGTTCAACGATTCCAAGGGCTTCGGCTTCATCACACCGGCTGACGGAAGTGCTGACGTGTTCGCTCACTTCTCCGCGATCCAGAGTTCGGGCTTCAAGAGCCTGGCAGAAGGCCAGAGCGTGAGCTTCGATGTGACCAACGGCCCCAAGGGTCTGCAGGCATCGAACATCCGCGCGGAATAACCGCAAGGTATGTCAAAAAGGCCCGGCGCATGCCGGGCTTTTTTTCGCCTGGAATTCTAGCCATCCTAAAAACGGTATGAATCTTTCCGCTTAAAATTCCCGGACGATGAAACTGTGTCGGCCGGCGAATGTCGAATCCGATCCGGAGGAAGGCCTCCGGTAAATTCACGGCGCCATATTCAGGAGGGAAAAACATGAAATATCGTTTGTTGGGGCAGACCGGGATGCATGTTTCGGAACTTTGCCTGGGCGGCATGACATTCGGCAACGACGGCTTCTGGAAGGTGATGGGCGGGCTGCAGCAGTCTGCGGTCAGCGGGATGGTGAAGGAGGCCTATGAGGCCGGGATCAACTTCATCGACACCGCCAACGTTTATTCGATGGGGCAGTCAGAGATGCTGATAGGCCATGCGATAAAGCAGCTGCCGCGCGACGACCTGGTGATCGCAACCAAGGCCACCGGCATCATGAACGACCTGCCCAACGGGCGGGGGCAGTCGCGCTACCATCTGATGAACGAGCTGGATGCGAGTCTGAAGCGGCTGCAGATCGACCATATCGATCTCTATCAGCTGCACGGCTTCGATCCGCTGACGCCCTTCGAGGAATCGCTGTCGGCGCTGGACGACATGGTGCGCTCGGGCAAGGTGCGCTACATCGGCCTATGTAACATGTCTGCGTGGCAGATCATGAAGGCGCTGGGCCTTTCCGATCGCAAGAATCTTGCGCGCTTCTCGAGCGTGCAGGCATATTACACGCTGGCCGGACGCGATCTCGAGCGCGAGCTGATACCCATGATCAAAGACCAGAACCTCGGGCTGATGGTCTGGAGTCCGCTAGCTGGCGGGCTTTTGAGCGGAAAATACGGGCGAGACGGGAAGGGGCCTGAAGGCAGCCGCCGCAACGAGTTCGATTTCCCGGTCGTCAACAAGGCGCGCGCCTTCGACTGCGTGGATGCGATGCGGCCGATGGCAGAAAAGCGAGGAGTCTCTGTGGCGCAGATCGCGCTTGCCTGGCTGCTCGCCCAGCCTGCGGTCAGCTCGGTGATCATAGGCGCGAAGACCGTAGAGCAGTTGCACGACAACGTCGCGGCCACAAAGGTCGAGCTGAGCGCGGATGAACTTGCTGAGCTCAATGAGGTGAGCAGGCTGCCTTCAGAATATCCAGGCTGGATGATGGACCTTCAGGGAAAGTACCGCGAGACGCCGCCCGTGCGTTGACGGGTCTTCTTGAGCCTCGTCATTTCTGGTCAAGCGGACCTGAAGAAGGACATCATGCGCTGAAGACGCTCTGCCTGACTGTTCATCTCTCCCGCGGTCGCGGCGAGTTCTTCGGAGCTGGCTGCGTTCTGCTGGGTGGCGTCGTTCAGGTGGTTCATCGCGTTGTTGATCTGGCTGACGCCGCTGCTCTGTTCCTGCGATGCAGTGCTGATCTCCTGCACGAGCCCGGAGGTCTTTGCGATCGCGGGGACGATCTCGTCCAGGAGCTTGCCCGCGTTTTCCGCAAGGCCAACGCTGTTCCTGGCGACCTCGCCGATTTCTTGCGCGGCGACCTGGCTGCGTTCCGCGAGTTTCCTGACTTCGGCGGCCACCACCGCGAAACCCTTTCCGTGCTGGCCCGCCCGCGCTGCCTCTATCGCGGCGTTCAGCGCGAGGAGGTTGGTCTGGTAGGCGATGTCGTCGATGATGCCTATCTTCTCCGCGATCTTCTTCATCGCTCTCACCGTTTCGTGAACGGACTCCCCGCCTTCCTTCGCCTGCCTTGCAACAGAGGAAGCCATGCCGTCCGTGACCTTCGCGTTGTCGGTGTTCTGTCTTATCGAAGAACTCATCTGGTCGATGGCGGTGGAAGTCTCTTCGACCGAGGCTGCCTGTTGCGAGGATGCGCTGCTGAGCGCGCCTGCAGTTGCGGTCACCGCGGTCGAGGATTCCTTCACGGAATCTGCGATGTGGCGGATGTCCGATACGATGCTGTCGACGTTGCCGGCCATGGTGCCTATCGCGTGAAACAGGTGCCCTGCGACACCGCTTTCCTTGGCCTTGAAGCGCAGGTCTCCCGATGAGATCGTCTGGCAGGAGAGCACCGCCTCGTCCAGCGCTCTCAGTATCTTCCTGTCCACCGTGAAGAAGACCCAGAACAGCGCCGCTGCCCCTGTCGCTGCGAGAAGCGCTGCAGCCAGGATATCTCCCTTGAGGTATTCGAGCGCGGATGAGGGAAGCGTCAAGAGCGCGAGCAGAAGGGATGCGATGAGCTGGGCCTTCACGCCCGGCCTGACTGCCCTGTATATCAGGCCGCGCAGCCCGATGGGAACGGCCTTTCCTTCCTGCACCGTCATGTTCCTGGCCGCCCCATCCCTTAACTGGCGGTAGAATTTTTCAGCGGCATCCACGTCCTTGCGCTCGGGCTTTTTGCGCAGCGACATGTAGCCCACGATCCTTCCATCTTCCCATATCGGATTGGCATTGGCATCCACCCAGTAGTAGTCGCCGTTCTTGCAGCGGTTCTTCACCATGCCGCGCCAGGGCCTGCCTGCATTGAGCGTGCGCCACAGATCCTCGAAGGCTTCTCTCGGCATGTCGGGATGGCGCACGATGTTGTGCGGCGCGCCCATCAGCTCCTCTTCGGTGAAGCCGCTGATCTCGAGGAAGGGTCTGTTGACGTAGACGATCTGACCCTTGAGATTGGTTTTTGAAACGATGTATTCGCCATCCTTCAGATGGCGCTCTATGCTGGTGACCGGCATGTTGATGCGCATTCTTGATCCTTTTATCCTGGCCGCTCGCATTCCGGCCGGAATACTCCTGTGCAACCCGAGGTCGCGAATGATGCATTTTTGTAACCCGGAAAAATATCGGCATGCGCTGAAAATCCGGGTAAGAGTCAAGGCAGAATTGGCATAGGAATTTTCCTATGCCTTGCCGATTTGCTAGGTCAGAAGGACAGCGACGATGCCGCTGATGAATATGCCGTCAAAGCTGCCCGCGCCGCCGATCGAGGCGAGTGGGGTGCCCATCTTGCGGATCTCGGGAAAGTGCATGAGGTCGGCGCCTATCAGGACGCCCAGCGTGCCGCTGATGAAGGCCATGGGCGCTGCATTCTGAGGATCGAGAGAGACCGAGAGCAGGGTGGCCAGAAGCGGCGCAAAAAAAACCGGCATGCCGAGACCCACCCCGGGGATGCTGCGGCTCGTCTTGTAGCTAAGCAGCGCGACCGCAGAGACGGCGACCGCGACATTGAAGAGATTCATGGGGTGGTGCGCCATCAGATAGAAGCAGAAGGCGGAAGGGGCCAGGCATCCGCCGACGTTCACCATCACGAGCGTCCTGCCCGTATAGGGCATGTCGCGGTAGAGTTCGCGAAGTTGTGAGGGCATCTCGTCGAGGTTGGGTCTCTCGCTCTTCATGCTCAAAAGCGGCAGGTTGATCATGCTGCCCCCCATTATCGTGATCAGCAGAAGAAGAGCAGAGTCTTTTGTGAGATCGAGCCTTTCGAATGCGATGGTCAGCACGCCCACCTGGATGCCCACGATGAGCATCGCAAGAAGGGAAATCAGCAGAAAAATGCGGAATGGTATCTGTGGCATGCGCTATTGTGGCTCAAATGCGAATCTCAAGGTGACATTCCCTCGGTTGTCGCGCTAATATTGCAGCTGTAGGAAATTTTCAGGGGAAGTTTTCATGGCCGGCGAAGCAACGAGCAGAGAATTTCTGACATTCGTACTGGGAAATGAAGAATACGGGATAGAGATACTCAAGGTCCAGGAGATCAGAGGCTATGATTCCGTCACGCAGATCGCGAACACGCCAGGCTTCATCAAGGGCGTGATCAACCTGAGGGGTGTCATCGTTCCGATCGTCGACATGCGCATCAAGTTCAACCTCGGCAAGGTGACCTATGACGAGTTCACCGTCGTGATCATACTCAATGTGGCAAACCGGGTTCTGGGCATGGTCGTGGACAGCGTGTCCGACGTGCTGACCCTGAGTCCTGAACAGATCAAGCAGGCGCCTGAGTTCGGGTCCGGCATAGACACGGCCTATGTCATGGGCCTGGGCGCGGTGGATGACAGGATGCTGATCCTCGTCGATATCGAGAGGCTGATGACGAGCAGCGAGATGGCGCTTGTCGAAAGCGTTGCGGTATAGCATGCGTTTCAAAGCAATCAACCGTGGTTTTCAGGCTGGGTCAGGAACAGAAGCCCGCACAGGTCAGGATCGCGAGCAGGCCGGCACTTCATCCCGTGCGCAAGGCGCCTATGCCACAGAAGGCCATCCCCAGGAAAAAAGCCAGCGATGACGGGGAGTGGGAGGAGTTCTGATCTTGCAGCGCAAGCGATTTGAATCGTAAAAACTTTAAAAGGGGAGCCCTAAATGGAAGAAGCAGCAGACTTCAGACTAATCGGCACATCGTCGGTGTGCGCGGGAATCAGCGAGGAGGAGATGAAGACGCTGACCTCGAAAATGGGAGTGAGGCATCTGAAGGATGGCGAGCTTCTTGTCAGCGAGGGGGCTGCAGACCAGACTCTATACATCCTCGCAGGCGGCAAGCTCGGGGTGGTCAGCAGGGGAGCTGATGGCAGGGAGAATCTGGTCTACACGATGGTTCAGGGAGAATGCGCGGGCACTCGGGCATTCGTCGACAAGACGCCGCGCAAGGCGACCCTGCGCTCGATCGGGGATGCCACGGTGTATACGCTGACCCCCGAGGCTTTCGACACGGTGGTGAACGAGCGGCCGCTCCTGGCTTACAAGATGATGCGCGCGCTCTTCAGGGTCACCCATACCAACCTGATGCGCATGAACCAGGAGACCCAGGCGCTCACCAACTACATACACAAGACGCACGGGCGCTACTGATATAGTCATGGAGAAGAAGGTCAGTTCGGGAAGGCTTTGCGAGATAGGCTACGATGCAAAGTCGAGAACGCTCGAGGTCAGGCTGGACGACGGCAGCGCGCTCGAATATTCAAACGTGGGGAGCGACCTGTGGCGCAGGTTCTCCACCTCGGGATCCGCGTGGAGCTTCTATCGAGACAACATAGAGGAAGAGTTCGCGGCAAGGCGAGTTTCTGGAAAGGCTAAGGCCTCCGGCAATCCATTGGACGAGCTCTTCGGCAAGCCCTGACTGGTCCGATGCGCCTTCATCGGCGATAATCGCGCATCGAAATGACGGGAGTCTTGCATGTGTGGAATCTGTGGTGAGTTGCGCTTGGACGGGGGCTCGCCCGACATGGAGGCCGTTCGGCGCATGACGGAGAGGCTTGCGCTGCGCGGGCCTGACCACGAGGGCTATTACAGCGAAGGCTCCCTGGCCTTCGGGCACCGCAGGCTCTCCATCATAGACCTGAGCGCGCATGCCGACCAGCCCATGGTCGACGAGGCATTGAAGCTCGCGCTCGTGTTCAACGGCACGATCTACAATTACCGGGAACTGCGCGTCGAGCTCATCGATATGGGCTACGAATTCTTCTCTACCGGCGACTCCGAGGTGATCATCAAGGCCTACCACGCATGGGGCGAGAATTGCGTGCAGCGCTTTTACGGGATGTTCGCCTTCGCGATCTGGGACATGAGGGAAAAATCGTTATTCCTCGCGCGAGACAGGCTGGGCATCAAGCCCCTCTACCACACGCTGGACAATGACAGGCTGCGCTTTGCCTCAACCCCCCAGGCGCTGCTCGCGGGAGGGGAAGTGGACACGAGCCTCGATCCCATCGCGCTGCATCAGCACTTCACGCTGCACGGCGTCGTTCCAGCGCCCCGCACGATACTCAAAGGCATCAGGAAACTGCCTCCGGCGCACACGATGAAATTTCTGGCATCCGGGGAAGTCGTCCAGCGCTGCTACTGGCATCTCGATGCGACCAGACCCGAACAGGCAGTTTCCGAACAGGACTGGATAGCTGCGACCCGCACGGTGCTTCAACGCGCAGTCGAGCGCCACAGGCTCGCGTCCGACGTGCCCGTCGGCATACTGCTCTCGGGAGGCCTCGACTCAAGCCTGCTGGTGGGTCTGCTCGCAGACCATGTGGACGAGCTCAACACCTTCTCGATCGGATTCGAGGAAGTGGCCGGAGAAGTCGCGGACGAATTCGAGTATTCGGATCTGGTAGCCGAGGCATTCAAGACCCGGCATCACAAGTTCGCGGTGCCCAATTCCGAGATGCTGAAGCGACTGCCCGATGCGATACGCGAGATGTCCGAACCGATGGCGAGCTACGACGTCACCGCATTCTATCTCCTGGGCGAGCGGGTATCGAGGGAGGTGAAGGTCGTGCTCGCGGGGCAGGGGGCAGACGAGGTCTTCGGCGGATACTTCTGGTATCCGCGCATGGATGAAGAGAGGGGAACGCCGCTAGAACGTTTTTCAAGGCATTATTTCGACAGGGACCATGAAGAATATCTCGAGATGATGGCCGACGAATATTCGGTTCAGGATGTCACCGGCGCATGGGTCTCGGAGCAGCTCGAAAAAGAAGGAGCGGATGAATTCCTGGACCGCGTCTTCAGGCTGGATGTCACAAGGCTGATGGTGGATGATCCGGTGAAACGGGTGGACAACATGACCATGGCGTGGGGACTCGAGGCGCGCGTTCCATTCCTGGACCACGAGCTCGTCGAGCTTGCGGCAAAGATGCCGCCTTCTTTGAAGCTCAAGGAGGGCGGGAAGTTTCCGCTCAAGGCGGTCGCCCGAGGGCTGATACCCGATGCGGTGATAGACAGGGCGAAGGGATATTTTCCGGTGCCTGCGCTAAAGCGCGTGCGCGGAGACTTTCTGGAGAAGATAACCGGCATACTGAATTCTGATGCTTGCTTGAAGCGCGGGCTATACAGGAGAAGCTATGTCGAGAAGCTGCTCGCAGATCCCGAGTCGCATCTGACCCGCATACAGGGAAGCAAGCTCTGGCATCTGGCGCTTCTCGAATGGTGGCTGCAGGTCAATGTGGATAAAAAAGCCATTAGCTAGTTGTTGTTTTTGCAGTAAGCCGCCAGAGCGAAGTGACCTCGGCCTTGCGCGCTTCGTGCAGAGCGTCCCCTGCGTCATCCACCTTCGGGTGACGCGGTTTCGCATCCAGCCTGCCCAGAACGGCAAGCCCCGCGTTCTCTATCATCGCGAGCAGCTCCGATCTTTCGCGCAGCATCAGATGCTCGGCAAGATCAGAGAGGATCAGCCAGCCTTCTCCCTTTTCCTCCAGATGGGATGAGAGTCCCTCGAGAAAACCCTTCAGCATGCGGCTATCGGGATCGTATACCGCATGTTCGAGAGAAGAGCTTGGCCGCGCGGGAACCCAGGGGGGATTGCAGACGATCAGTGAAGCCCGGCCTTCCGGGAAAAGGTCTTCCCTGACGATCTCGATTCTTGCCTTAAGTCCCATCCTCGAGATGTTCTCGCGCGCGCAGGCCAGCGCCCTCTCGTCCTGATCGGTCGCGATGATGTGCGCGATGCCGCGCTTAGCGAGGAGCGCTGCGAGAACCCCGGTTCCCGTCCCTATGTCGAAAGCGACGGGATGCGATTCCAAGGCCTTGGGCAGGGGGGCCTTCGCGACGAGCTCCAGATATTCGCCGCGCACCGGAGAGAACACGCCGTAGTGGGGGTGTATGCGCTCGGAAAGCTCGCGGATCTCGACTCCCT
The DNA here is from genome assembly GCA_021782365.1 of Pseudomonadota bacterium. GTDB lineage: Bacteria > Pseudomonadota > Gammaproteobacteria > Burkholderiales > Gallionellaceae > Gallionella. The sequence continues at coordinate 42,228 of JAJXVB010000004.1, read as the reverse complement.
TCCTGCGCCATTCGTGGGCGCCTATGATGCCGAGCAGCTCGCGAAGGGGTGCGACATAGGGAAGATTTGTTTCTCCATAGGCCTCGATGCAGGCCTTGCGCACGTCAGGCGCGCGGCGAAGCGGGATGACATGCCCGGGGTCGAAGGGGATCAGAAGCATGGCAAGGATGCGGGAGCGCTGCGATTTCGCGAGGCGGTGCAGATGGAAACCCTCCGGCATCGGAGCCGGCTTCGCCGGCCTTTTGTCGGCACGCCTTGCCATCGCGTTGAGCAATTGCCTTGCGTTCTGGAAGTCTCCCCGCCAGAGCAGCGCAGTTCCTTCGCAGGCCAGGCGGTATGCGGCATCGGCTTTCATGCCGTCGTCGGCCACTACCACGCGTTTGGGCGGAGGATGGCCGCTCTCGGAACGCCAGAGGGCTGTCATCTCCGAGCCGGATTCATTCCATTGCAGGGTCTGGTCCAATTCCTTCTTTCGAGCGCTCATGATTCGCCTGTATCATCGCCATGCGCGATGCCGGGGTCTCGAGGCTGATCCTTCCGAGTTTGCCGGAGCGGAATTCCGTCAGCAGTATCATCGCGGCCTTCTCGATGTCCATCCTGTTACCCTTGAGGCATCCCCGCCTCTTCGCGACGGCTTCGAGGACGCCCACGCCGTCCGTGTCCCTGATCCCGAAGCGTTCGAAGAGCCTCCCGGGATAGCGGGCGATGAGGCTGTCTGCGAGGTTGGCCGCGACCTCCTCCTCGAAGACCGCATTGCGACCTATCGCATGGATCGCGGCCAGCATGTAGCCGTCCTCCTCGTGCTGGATCTTGGGCCACATGAGTCCGGGCGAATCCGTCAGCGTCATGGAGTCGTTGAGCTTGTGGCACTGCTGCGACTTGGTCACCGCGGGCTCGTCGCCCACGTTGGCAACCCGGCGCTTTAGGAGCATGTTCATCAGCGTGGACTTGCCGACATTCGGTATGCCCATGATCATCATCCTGAGCGGCTTGTGCGTGCTGTTGCGGTGAGGGGCGAGGGGCTGGCAAAGTCTGGGCACGCGCGCGGCGTCTGTTGCGCTCTTGCAGCTCATGGCGACTGCCTTCACGTTTTCCTGCGCATTGTAGAAATCGAGCCACTGCTGGGTGGCCTCAGGGTCCGCGAGGTCTGCCTTGTTGAGTATCTTGAGGCAGGGGCGGTTGCGGTGCTCGCGCAGTTCGCGGATCATCGGGTTCGTGCTCGCCTCCGGCGCGCGCGCGTCCAGGACCTCGATCACGACATCGATGAATTCCATCGTCTCCGCCGCCTTCTTGCGCGCGGAGTTCATGTGTCCGGGAAACCACTGTATCGCCATTGCTATCCTTCCTGTTCGAGAAGCTTCAAATCGGCTTCTTCGAGATATCGCCACTCGCCCTCCTTGATGTCGAGCTCATCGAGCTCAAGGCCGCCTATCCTCGTGCGGGAAAGCGCGGTGCAGTGGTTTCCGGCCGCGGCCAGCATGCGCTTGACCTGGTGGTACTTTCCCTGCTCGAGGATGATCTCGATCGAGTGTTCTCCAACCATCCTGCAGCTTGTCGCCGCAAGAGGGAATCTTTCGTCGTGCAGCATCACGCCCTTGAGCAGCGCATCGATCAGCCCGCCGGTCACGGGTTCCTGCGTGTCCGCGACATAGAGCTTGGGCACATGGCGCCTGGGCGACGACTGGGCATGGATGAATGCGCCGTCGTCCGACATCAGCAGCAGCCCCTTGGTGTCGTGATCCAGCCTGCCCACCGGCTGCACATCGCGCAGCGCGAACTGTTCCGGAAGCAGGGTCAGCACTCCGGGATGGTGGCTGGGCTTTCTCGAACACTCGTATCCGGCCGGCTTGTATAGCGCGATATAGACATGTTTCCTGTATTTCCAGGCCTCATCAAACACGGTGAATTCAAGGCCTTCGGCTTCCCTCTTTTCATCGGGATCGGTTGCGGCAATGCCTGCGATGCTGACGTCCCCGTTCTCGATCAGGGAGCGGCACCATTTGCGCGTGCCAAAGCCCTGCGACTGCAGGATGCGATCGAGGGTCATTTTGCTCATGCCGGGGATTTTAACATGCGGGCCTAATCGGGGAATTCGCCGTCGACATAGAGCCAGTTCCCGTCGACAAGCGTGAAGCGGCTGATCTCGTGCATGCGCTCCGCTTTTCCGCCTATCCTGCAGCGCGCGACGAATTCCACGATCGCCTCGTCCTTCGTTTCTTCGAACCTCCTGATCTCGAGGCCCAGCCACTTCGCGCCTTTGGCGAAGCCTATAGAAGCGGGTCTGGTGTCCGGATGCCAGGTGGCGAGCAGATAGGGTTCGAGCTCGAGGACATAAGCGCTGTAGCGCGAGCGCATCATAACCAGCGCGTTGGCCGGCGTTGTTTGGCGGTTTGGGTGAGTGGATATAACCAAACACTTGGCAGCTGTTTTTTGGTTGCTTAGTGGGCTGGTTAGTTTATTTATCAGTGGTTCCATCAGCGATTGTGCATCCGGGGCGGGCATGCCTTCGTGGTAGCGGCCGCAGCACGCAGCATATCCGGTTCCGCCGCAGGGACAGGGTTTCATTGCCATGCGTGAGCGGATGCCAGCGTGCCTTGCAGCACCGTGGGCTCGAATTGGATCACGCTGCTTCCGCTGGTCACCATGAGGCTGCCTTCCTGCAGGGTGCATTGAAGCTGCATGGTGCGGTCAGCCAGTTTTGCCAGCGCCTGGGTGGCGTCAGCCGGCAGTTTCAGCACGGTGAGATTCTCAAGGCGGGAGAGCTTGGCGCGATTTTCATTCCACCACAGGTCGGCAGTGCGCCCGTAGCTGATGACCACGACCTGACTGCTTCTGCCTGAAGCGCGGCGTATGATGCGCTCTTCCGGCAGTCCGACCGAGATCCAGCGCTCAATGGCGCCCGTGAGATCCTTCTGCCACAGGTCAGGCTCGTCATCCGTGCTGATGCCCTGGCCGAACAGCAGCGCATCATCGGCGTATAGCGCGAAGGCGATCAGGCGCACCATCATGCGTTCCAAGGTCTCGGAGGGGTGCTGCGCCAGGGTCAGCTGATGATCGGCATAGTAGTGCCGATCGAGGTCTGCGATCTGCAGGCTGGCTTTGTGGACGGTCGCTTTGATGGCCATGTGAGGGATGAGTTGATGGGCAGGGCGGCATTCTAACCTTCAAATCCGCCCGATGGTATTGCCGGGCCGTTCAGACTATAATCGCAAAATCAATTAAGTCAGGTCCGGTACCACGATGCAGCTGTTTGCTTTTGGCCTCAACCATCAGACTGCGCCGCTCGCTGTGCGCGAGAAGGTCGCATTCGGCATGGACAGGATAGAAAATGCGCTGAAAGACCTGGTGGGCAATGGCGCGGCAAAGGAAGCCACGATCCTGTCCACCTGCAACCGCATGGAGCTCTACTGCAATGCGAGCAAGCCCGAGCATGCGATAGACTGGCTTGCGGGCTATCACAACCTGCCGCGCCGAGAGCTTGAGCCCTATCTCTATTCGCTGCCGCGCGAGCAGGCGGTCAAGCATTCCTTCAGGGTCGCAAGCGGCCTGGATTCCATGGTGCTGGGCGAGCCGCAGATACTCGGGCAGATGAAGCAGGCGGTGCGCCAGGCAGAGCAGGCCGGCACCATGGGCATACTGCTGCACAAGCTTTTCCAGAACACCTTCTCCGTCGCAAAGCAGGTTCGCACGGAAACCGAGATAGGCGCGAACCTGGTCTCGATGGCGGCCGCGGCGGTGAAGCTCGCCGAGCGCATCTTCACAAGCATCAGCGACCAGAATGTGCTCTTCGTGGGCGCAGGCGAGATGATAGAGCTCAATGCGGTTTATTTCGCGGCGCGCAATCCCAAGCACATCACGGTCGCGAACCGCACGCTGGAGCGCGCGCAGACGCTGGCCAGGCAGTTCAACGGATCGGCCATCACGCTCGCGGATCTTCCCGAGCAGCTCGCGCACCACGACATCATCGTGACATGCACCGCTAGCCAGCTGCCGATACTGGGCAAGGGCATGGTGGAACGCGCGTTGAAGGCGCGCCGCCACAAGCCGCTATTCATCGTTGACCTCGCGGTGCCGCGGGACGTGGAAACCGAAGTGGCTGAGCTTGGCGATGTCTTCCTTTACACCGTCGACGACATCGCGGACGTGGTCAAGGACGGGCTCGAAGCGCGCCAGGGTGCGGTCAAGGAGGCAGAGGTCATCATAGACTCTGGGGTCTCCAATTTCATGCACTGGATGGAGTCGCGCAATGTGGTGCCGACCATACGCGCGCTACGCGAGCAGGCCGAGAGCAGCCGCCAGCAGGAGCTCGAGAAGGCGATGCGCCTCCTGGCTCGCGGAGAAAGCCCCGAGAAGGTTCTGGAGGCGATGAGCCGCGGCCTCACCAACAAGTTCCTTCATGCGCCCACACACGCGCTGAACCAGGCGCACGGCAACGACAGGGACGGCTTTGTCGAAACGGTGCGCAGGCTGCATCACCTGCAATCCGAAGAATAGTTTCCCCGATCGATGAAAAAGAACATTTCAGTCAAGCTCGCTCAGCTGAGCGAGCGCCTCATTGAAGTCAACCAGCTCCTGAGCACGGAGGAGGCGACTCGCGACATGGACGCATTCCGCAGGCTGAACCGCGAGCGCGCGGAGCTGGAGCCCGTGGTCGAGCTCTTCCACGCCTATCAGTCCTGCGAAGCAGACATCGAGGCGGCGCGCGAGATGGCGGGAGATCCCGAGATGCGCGAATTCGCCGAAACCGAGATCAGGGAAGGCGAGGCGAAGCTTTCAGGGCTCGACCAGGAATTGCAGAAGGCACTTTTGCCCAAGGACCCCAACGACGAGCGCAGCGTGTTTCTCGAGATACGCGCGGGAACCGGAGGCGACGAGGCAGCGCTCTTCGCCGGAGACCTTTTCAGGATGTATTCCCGCTTCGCCGAGCGGCGCAGGTGGCAGGTCGAGGTGGTCTCGGCGAGCGAAGGCGAGATGGGCGGCTACAAGGAGATCATCGCGCGCATCGTGGGCCAGGGCGCCTATTCTGTGCTTAAATTCGAATCCGGCGCGCACCGCGTGCAGCGCGTTCCCACCACCGAGACTCAGGGGCGCGTTCATACTTCCGCGTGCACGGTGGCCGTGATGCCGGAGGCCGACGAGGTGGACGAAGTGGTGCTCAATCCGGCGGATTTGCGCATAGACACTTTCCGCGCTTCGGGCGCTGGCGGACAGCACATCAACAAGACGGATTCCGCGGTGCGCATCACGCATCTTCCGACGGGCGTGGTGGTCGAATGCCAGGACGGAAGGTCACAGCACCAGAACAAGGCGCAGGCGATGCGCGTGCTTTCCGCACGCATCAAGGATGCGCAGGTACGGGCGCAGAACGCGGAGACCGCCGCGACCCGCAAGAGCCTGGTCGGAAGCGGGGACAGGTCGGAGCGCATACGCACCTACAATTTTCCGCAAGGCCGGGTGACCGACCATCGCATCAATCTTACGCTCTACAAGATGGATGCGATCATGGACGGCGACATAGGGGAACTCACCTCTGCGCTGATGGCCGAACACCAGGCCGAGCAGCTCGCCGCGATGGCGGAATAGCCCAACGCCCGACAAAAGGAGAAATCATGAACCCGTTGCTGGACTTTACCGGCCTGCCGCAGTTCGAGAAGATCAAGCCCGAGCATGTCTCGCCCGCGATCAATCAGCTGCTTATCGAATGCCGCGAACTGATTTCCAGGCTGATACAGGACAAGGAGATCCCGACCTGGGATGATTTCGTGCTGCCGATGGAGGACGCGCACGAGCGTCTGTCGCGCGCATGGGGACCGGTGGGCCATCTGAATGCGGTGATGAATTCGCCGGAATTGAGAGCCGCCTACAACGAGACGCTTCCCGTGATCACGCAGTATTACGCGGAGCTCGGGCAGAACCTCGCGCTATTCGAAAAATTCAAGGCGCTGAAGGACAGCTCAGAATTCGAATCCCTGAATGGCGCGCGCAAGAAAATCATCGAGAACGAGCTTCGCGATTTCAGACTCGGAGGAGCCGAGCTTCCTGAAGACAAGAAGGCGAGGCTGCTCGAGATACAGGAGCGGCTATCCGAGCTTTCCTCCCGCTTCTCCGACAATCTGCTCGATGCGACCAACGATTTTGAGCTCAGAATCGAGGACAAAGACGAACTCTCCGGGTTGCCCGAGGACGTTCTGCAGGCGGCGAACAATGCAGCAGGGGGATCGGGATGGCTATTCACGCTGAAGGCGCCCTCCTACATGCCTTTGATGCAGTTCGCGGACAACCGGAAGATGCGCGAGAAGATGTACCGCGCCTATGTCACGCGCGCCTCCGAATTCGGCAAGCCGGAGTGGGACAACTCCGTCCTGATGGAAGAGATCGTCACACTGCGCGGAGAGGAGGCCGGGCTTCTGGGATTTGAAAATTACGGAGAGCTCTCGCTTGCCGCTAAGATGGCGCAGACGCCTGAACAGGTGATCGAATTCGTGCGCGAGCTCGCAAGGCGCTCGCGCCCGTTCGCGGAAAGGGATCTTTCGGAGCTTCGCGAATTTGCAAGCATAGAGCTTGGCATGGAAGAAATGCACGCATGGGATTTCGCCTATGCGAGCGAGAAGCTGCGCGAGAGGCGCTACGCATTTTCCGAACAGGAAGTGAAGGAATACTTTCCTGAGGACGCGGTGCTGTCCGGCCTGTTCAAGCTGGTCGAGACGCTATATGGCCTCAAGATCGTCGAGTCTTCGGCACCCGTCTGGCACGAGAGCGTGCGCTTCTTCGACATCCGTTCGAACGGCGCCTTGATAGGCCAGTTCTATTTCGACCTCTATGCCAGAAGCAGCAAGCGCGGAGGCGCATGGATGGACGATGCGATTTCACGCCGCCGCAAGGATGGAAAAATTCAGACCCCGGTCGCCTACATGAACTGCAACTTCTCGGCCCCGGTTGGAAACAGGCCAGCCCTCTTCACGCACGACGAGGTGATCACGCTCTTCCACGAGTTCGGCCACGGCCTGCATCACCTTCTGACCGAGGTCGAGGAGATCGGCGTTTCGGGCATCAACGGCGTCGAATGGGATGCGGTCGAGCTGCCCAGCCAGTTCATGGAAAATTTCTGCTGGGAATGGGAAGTCCTGTCCGGCATGACGCGCCACGTCGAGACATCCAGGCCTCTGCCGCGCGCGCTCTTCGACAAGATGCTCGCCGCGAAGAATTTCCAGAGCGGGCTGCAGAGCCTGCGCCAGATCGAGTTCGCGATGTTCGACATGCTGATGCACAGCGAATTTGAGCCCGGAAAAGGCAAGACGATATTGCAGCTCCTGGACGGGGTCAGGGCCGAGGTGGCCGTGCTGATGCCGCCCGAATACAACCGCTTCCCCAACAGCTTCTCGCATATCTTCGCAGGAGGCTATGGCGCAGGATATTACAGCTACAAGTGGGCGGAAGTGCTCTCTTCCGATGCATACAGCCTGTTCGAGGAACAGGGCGTGCTGAACCCTGTCACGGGAGCGAAGTTCAGGAGCGAGATCCTCGCTGTCGGCGGATCTCGAGAGGCGATGCAGTCCTTCGTCTCTTTCCGCGGGCGCGAGCCGACCATAGATGCGCTGTTGCGTCACAACGGCCTGACAGGGCACGCATGAAGATCGCGACCTGGAACGTGAACTCGCTGAAGGTGCGCCTTCCCCATGTGCTGGAATGGCTGTCCGCCAATCCCGTGGATGCGCTCTGCCTTCAGGAGACCAAGCTTCAGGACGCCGATTTTCCGAAGGATGAGCTGCAAAAAGCCGGCTATTTCAGCGCCTATTCCGGACAGAAGACCTATAACGGTGTCGCGATCCTGACGCGGGAAGAGGTTCGCGACCTGCAGGTCGGCATACCCGGATATGATGACGAGCAGAAGCGCGTGATCGCCGCGACCCTGAACGATGTGCGCATCGTCTGCGTTTACATACCCAACGGCCAGAGCGTCGATTCTGACAAGTACCGCTACAAGCTCGAATGGCTAAACGCCCTGAACAGCTGGCTGAAGGAGGAGCTCGTGCGCTTTCCAAAGCTTGCACTCCTGGGAGACTACAACATCGCGCCCGAGGACAGGGACGTGCATGATCCCGCTGCATGGACAGGGAGCGTTCTGGTGTCGGAGCCTGAGCGCGAGGCCTTCCGTTCATTGCAGGCCATGGGGTTGAAGGACAGCTTCAGGCTCTTCGAACAGCCTGAAAAATCCTTCAGCTGGTGGGACTACCGCATGATGGCCTTCCGCCGCAACATGGGCCTGCGCATAGACCATATCCTGCTCAGCGAACCGCTGGCCGCGGAGTGCAAGGGCTGCGCGATAGACAAGGCGCCAAGGAGGCTCGAGCGTCCATCCGACCACACGCCTGTGATCGCAGATATGGGTTAGCCGTTTGCGCCGAACATCATCCGGCGCGCGACGAATTTTTTCGCGACAGGCATGCCATCCAGCAGTGAGAGCGAGGCAGCGCGCATCTGGGATATCACGGGAAGGTCGTTCGAGAAGAGGCGAACCAGGCTGTCCGTGAATCCGATTCCTCCTTCGCGATCTGCTTGCCGGCGGCTGCGGTAATTTGCGAGCATTTCATCCGTTCCGAGTTCCTCAGGTTTTGCATCCAGTATCTCCTGTGCGAGCTCCCATGCATCGCGAAGCCCCATGTTGAATCCCTGGCCCGCTACGGGGTGCATGGTCTGCGCGGCATTGCCGACAAGCGCCACGTGGGGCATCGGCGTCTGGGCCTGCGCCTTCTTGAGCCCGAGGGGAAAACTGCTTCTTTTGCCGAGACTCGTGAACCTTCCCACCCTGTCCCCGAAATGGTCGTGCAGCGCCTCGAGGAATGCTTCATCGCTCCACGAGAGCATCTCCTCCACCTTAGTGTGGGGCGCCGTCCAGACCAGCTCGTAGCCATCCATGTAGGGCAGCAGGGCGAAAGGGCCTTCCGGCGTGAAGCGCTCGAAGGCGGTTTCCGGCTTCATGTCCGAGCAGGTCACATGGGAGATCAGCGCGCTTTGCCCGTATTCGCGGGTCTTTGGAGGATAGCGGTCAGCGAGCAGCTTCCCGCCGTCTGCGAGGATCGCGAGACGCGCGCGGAGCATGTGCTCCTGCCCATCCTGCTGGTAGCTTATCTCGGCGCAATCTTCCCTTCCTTCGAGCGCAGTGACGTTTGCGCCGTGAAGCGTCTGCTCGAAACTCAGTGCCTTCTGCAAGGAAGGGTAGGGCAGAACATATCCCAGCTCAGGGACTTTGAGTTCGGATGCGGTGAGCAGGGTGCGGCCGAAGCTTCGCTTCTGGGAGATGTGGATGGTGCGTATCGATGATACGCCGGAAAGCCTTTTCCATGCGTCCAGCCTCTCGAGAAGCAGCCTGCTGCCATAGGAGAGCGCGAGCGCCCTGGCGTCCTGGCTTGCCCCGGTCCTCGCCTCGAGCAGGCGGACTGAAAGGTTGCTGTCCTTCAGGGCGAGTGCCAGTGCGCTCCCGACGGGACCTCCTCCGATGATCGCGATGTCGCAGTTTTGGGTCATGATTTCCCCATCAGTTCTTCTATGTCGCGGACGGTCTTGGGCGCGCCGTCCGTCAGGACCTCGTGACCGTTTCTGGTGATAACCACATCGTCCTCTATGCGTATGCCGATGTTCCAGAGCGCGCGGGGTATATCGTCCGATGGGCGGATGTAGCAGCCGGGTTCGACGGTCAGCACCATGCCCGGTTCAAGGCTGCGCCATTCTTCATCGGACTTGTAGCTGCCCACGTCGTGCACGTCCATCCCGAGCCAGTGCCCGGTGCGGTGCATGTAGTATTTCTTGTAGCTCTCATCTTCGAGGACGCCATCCACCGTTCCCTTGCACAGCTTCAGGTCTATGAATCCCTGGACCAGAACGCGAAGCGCCGCCTGATGGGGTGCATCCCAGCTGTTTCCCGGAATCGCTGCCTCGATCGCCTCGAGTTGCGCCGCCAGGACGATTTCGTATACATCCTTTTTTGCGCCCGAAAACTTTCCGCTCACCGGGAAGGTGCGCGTGATGTCCGAGGCATATCCCTGATATTCGCATCCCGCGTCTATCAGCAGCAGATCGCTCTTCTTGAGTCTCGCGTCGTTCGAGATGTAATGCAGCACGCATGCGTTGGCGCCGGCCGCGACGATCGAGGTGTAGGCCGGATGGCGCGCGCCCTGCCTGCAGAATTCGTGCAGAAGCTCGGCCTCCACCTCGTATTCGAATGCGCCCTCGCGAGCAAACCGCATCGCGCGTCTGTGCGCCGAGGCGGAGATTGCGGCGGCTTTACGCATGAGCGCGATCTCGTGCGCATCCTTGAATAGCCTCATCTCATTGACCAGGGTTCTGACATCGCGCATTTCGTCAGGGGCCCTGATCCCGCTTCGCACCTTTCTCTGAACAGCTTCCCTCAGCTTCAGCATGCGCTGGTCCCATTCCGCATCGGCGCCCATCGGATAGAAGACCGACTCCTGGTTTTCCATCAGGAGGGCAAGCTCCTGATCGAGGCTGGACACGGGGTGTGCGGCGTCGAAGCTGAAATGCTCGCGCGCGGCTTCCGGCCCGAAACGGAAGCCGTCCCATATCTCGCGCTCGATGTCCTTATCGCGGCAGAAGAGTATGCTCTGCGGCGCATCGCCAGCGACCATCACGAGCACGGATTCGGGCTCCGAGAAACCGGTCAGATAGTGGAAGCTGCTGTCGAAACGATAGGGATAATCCGCATCTCCGTTTCGCCGCCTTTCGGGCGCGTTGGGGATGATTGCGATGCCGCCTCCCATCTTTTTGATGAGGCGCATTCGGCGCTTTGCATAAGTGTCAGACATGATTCACCTGTTCGAGTTTGAGGCGTGCGTCGAGTTCTGAAAGCCTCTCCGGCGTGCCGACGTCGACCCATGTTCCCTCATGATGTTCTCCGCCGACTCTTTGAAGTGCGATCTGCTCCCTGAGAATCGGCGCGAGAGGCGCCTTGCAGCCCGCCTTGATGGCGGAGAAAATCCCGGGACTGTATATGCCTATGCCGCTGAAGGTCAGGAAGGAACAGGATTGAGGATTGGGGATTGAGGAGTGAGGATCGAGGGCTGCGGAAGAAATTCGATCGCCATCGAGAGAAAAATCGCCTCGCGGGTGATGCGGAGGATTGTCCACGAGGACGAGGTGTGCGGTATCCTTCCTCGCATTCATGTTCTCCATCGCGCGATTCAATCTCGAGAAATCGTAGTCGCAATAGATGTCGCCGTTGATCACCGCGAAGGGAGAGTCGCCGAGAAGAGGAAGGGCGTGGGCGATTCCGCCTGCGGTCTCGAGAGCCTCCGCCTCGCGCGAATAGCTTATCCTCGCGCCGAACCTCGATCCGTCCCCCAGCGCGTCCTCTATCTGCATGCCAAGATGCGCGTGGTTGATCACGAGATCGTTTATTCCCGCCCTCGCCAGATTCTCGATGTGCCAGACGATGAGCGGTTTTCCGCCAGCCAGAAGCAGAGGCTTGGGAATGCGGTCGGTGAGCGGCCTCATGCGTTCTCCCCGGCCCGCGGCCAGTATCATCGCCTTCAAGCCTTTCCCCCTTCGAGTTCGTTCAGGATCTTCGCAAGCGGCTTCAGGTCCTCGTAGCGTTCGCAGGCGGTGCGCAGGTATTCCATCACCAGAGGCATGTCCTTCAGATAGCCTTCCTTGCCATCCCTGTGATAGAGCCTTGCGAATATGCCCAGGACCTTGAGGTGGCGCTGCACGCCCATCAGCTCGAAGTCGCGGTAGAACTCGCCGAAGTCCTGCTGAACCGGAAGTCCTGCGCGCCTGGCCCTTTCCCAATAGGCGATCAGCCAGTCTATGACCAGCTCCTCGTCCCATTTCACATAGGCGTCCTTGAAGAGGGAGACGAGGTCGTAGGTGATCGGGCCGTATACCGCATCCTGGAAGTCGATGATGCCTGGATTGGGTTCGGCCACCATCAGGTTGCGCGAGTGGTAGTCGCGGTGCACGTAGACGCGGGGCTGGGCGAGATTGTTTGCGACGATGCGCGAGAAAACGGTCTCGAGCCTCGAGCTCTGCGCATCGGTGAATTCAATGCCCAGATGCTTCCTGACATACCACTCGGGGAAGAGGCGCATTTCCTTCAGCAGAAGCGCCTCGTCATAGGCGGGCAGCTCCTGTTCGCTGGATGCGAGCTGTATCCTGATCAGCGCGCGCGTTGCAGCGCCATAGAGCTCGCGGGCATTGCCCTCGTTCAGCGCATCGAGATAGGTCGTGCTGCCGAGATCGGACAGAAGCAGGAAGCCCTGTTCGAGATCCTCCGCGTGCACGTGGGGCACATGCACTCCCGCGTGTTCGAAGAGACGGGCGACATGCAGGAAAGGCCTGCAGTCCTCGTGGCTGGGGGGCGCATCCATCGCGATCAGCGTGCGATCCTCGAAGCTTGCTCGGAAATAGCGGCGGAAGCTGGCATCGCTTGATGCCGGAGCGAGGCTGAATTTTTCACCGGGGAAAAGCCCCTTCAACCATGATGTGAGTTGTTGCTGACGTTGCATGTTGGGATATTGGTCCGTGCTTAATGGTAAACTTGCAAAAGTTTACCACCTTCTCGATATCATGCGGTTTCGTCTCAAACCCGTTGCATTTGCGCTGCTCTGCATCTTCAATCTTCCTTCATTGGCGGGGGAGCTCGCTTCTTCCCAGAATGATACACCCGTCTACCTCGAGGCTGACAAGCTTTCAGGCAAGCAGAACGACCAGATCGAAGCGGTGGGCAATGCGGTGATGACCAAGGATGGCGACAGGGTGAGCGCCGATCGCATGCTGTACGACCAGGAATCGAGCGACGTGGAAGGGATAGGCTCGGTCCTGCTGGAGCAGAAGGGCGACACGATGAGCGGGCCCTACATGAAGATGAACATGGATACCTATGCGGGATTCATGGAGCAGCCGCATTATTTCATCAAGCAGACCGGAGGACATGGGGACGCCGACATGGCGCACATACAGGACAAGCAGCACTTCACGCTTGACAACGCCTCCTATACAACCTGTCGGGCCGACCAGGAAGACTGGCAGGTCAAGATGAACACGCTGGAGATAAACCGCGCGGACCAGACCGGCATCGCGCGCAGCGCCTGGATCGAGTTCATGGACGTGCCCATACTGTATTCGCCCTACATGGACTTTCCGCTCGGGAACCAGCGCAGGTCGGGATTTCTTTCCCCGATTTTCGGCGGCACCACGAACAGCGGGAGCGAATTCGCGCTCCCCTATTACTGGAGCATCGCGCCCAACTACGATGCGACCTTCACGCCGAGAATACTGGCAAAGCGCGGTATACAGCTCAACAACGAATTCCGCTACCTGAACCCGGATTATTCCGGAATGGTCCAGGCGGACATCCTGCCCAACGATGCGATCACGGGCACCAACCGGACCCACTTCAGCCTGATACACAACGAGACCTTCGGCGGCGGGCTGACAGGCAGCATCAACTACAACCATGTGTCCGACAGCAACTATTACACGGATCTCGCAGATTCGGTGAACGTGACATCCCAGGTCAACCTGCTGCAGGATGCGGAGCTCAACTACAACGCTGGCTGGTGGAACAGCACGGTCCGCATGCAGCAGTTCCAGACTCTGCAGAATCCGCTCGCCCCTGTCGCGATACCCTATGCGATGCTCCCGCAGGTCACGCTGAACGGCCAGAAGGACTTCGGAGACCTGAATTTCTCATTCATGGGGCAGTATGCAGATTTCGTCCACCCCACCGCGGTGAACGGGCAGCGCCTGATCATACAGCCCAGCATCAGCTATCCGCTGATCGATACTCCGGGCTATTACATGACGCCAAAGTTCACGCTGAACAGCACGCAGTATGTGATGGGCATCAACAACGCGACCGCGATACCGGACACCACGCGCACGCTGCCGATGTTCAGCCTGGACAGCGGCGCGTCCTTCGAAAAGGACATGAGCTTCATGGGTGACAACTACGTGAACACGCTGGAGCCGCGCGCCTATTATCTCTATGTTCCCTACAGGAACCAGGACCAGCTTCCCGTTTTCGACACCGCCCAGGTGCCGCTGACCTTCCCCCAGATGTTCTCCGAAAACCGCTTCATCGGAAACGACCGCATAGGGGATGCGAACCAGGTGACCCTGGGCCTTACTTCGCGATTCCTGGGGCAGAGCGACGGGGTCGAATACCTGAAACTGATGGTGGCCGAAATATTCAGCTTCACCACGCCCAGGGTCAACCTGGTTGCGCCTACCGTGTCGAACAACAAGTCCGACATCATGCTGGGCGCATCGAGCCGCATCAGCTCGACCTGGTCGCTGGACAGTGAACTGCAGTACAGCCCGGCCTTGTCCGCCGTGCAGCACTACAACGTGACCGCAAGCTACAGGCCAGAGGCGGGAAAGGTTTTCAACCTGGGCTACCGCTTCTTCGCAAGCTCCCTGGGCGCGGAGATTCCGGGCATCGCCAACCCGACGGGCAACGCGATCGTCAACGGCATACTCTATCCCACCGTATACGGGATACCCTATACCACGATCAACGGGGTAAACTATGCGGTCGCCTCTCCCGCCTTGCGGCAGATCAATATTTCCGGACAATGGCCGCTTTCGAGGCACTGGCATGTCGTGGGGCAATGGAACTATTCGCTGCTGGACAGGATGCTGATCAACGGCGTGGCGGGACTGGAATATGAGGAGAACTGCTGGACGATGCGCATCGTGATGCACAGTTTCGTGGCGGGAGTTGGCGTGAACAGCGCGGGTGTGCCTACGCCGATCAACGACACGGGCTTCCTCGTGCAGCTGGAATTGAACGATCTGATCAAAATGGGATCGGATCCGATGTCTCTTTTGAAGCAGAGCGTGCCGGGCTATACGAAGACGACGCTCGCCGAATGATTTTTTGTATGAAAGCTGACTATGTTTAAAATGAGAATGCTCTTTCTGGTTTGCGCCGCGTTCATGGCGGTCAACCCTTCTTTCGGGAATCAGGACCCTGAGGCGCAGGTGGGGACGATAGACGATGTGGTCGTCGTGGTGAACGACGACGTGATCACCAGGAACGAGCTAGACGAGAGGGTGAAGTCCGTCATCAGCCAGTTGAAGAAGCAGGGCACGCCGTTGCCGGAGATGTCCGTTCTCAGGAAGCAGATACTGGAGCGCATGATCACGGACATGCTGCAGGCGCAGTATGCGAAGGAAACTGGCGTGCGCGTCGACGATACGCAGCTCGATCTCGCGATGACGAGCATCGCCCATCAGAACAACTTCGCGACGCTCGCGGATTTCCTGGACAAGCTGAAGTCGCAGGGCGTGGATGTGAAGAAGTTCCGCGAGGAGATACGCTCAGAGATGGTCGCCAAGAAGCTGCGCGACCGAGAGGTCGAGAGCAAGCTTGCGATCAGCGAGAAGGAAGTCGACAATTATCTTGCGAACAAGTCCAAGATGGGACTCGAGAACGAGGAATATCACCTGGCCCACATACTGGTCGTCGTGCCCGAACAGGCGAGCGCCGAGAAGATTCAGGCGGCCCGGGAGCGCGCGGAGCATGCGCTCTCCCAGCTCGCATCGGGTGCTGACTTCGCACAGGTGGCCGCAGGCACTTCGGATGCGAACGATGCGCTCAAGGGAGGAGACCTGGGCTGGCGTCCTGCAGACCGCATCCCCCCGATGTTCATGAATGCGTTGAAAGGGCTCAAACCCGGTGAGAACACCGGGATATTGCGCAGCCCGAGCGGATTCCACATACTCAAGCTGGTCGACAAGAGAAACGGCAGCGCGGCTGTCGTGATCACCCAGACCCATGCCCGCCACATCCTGATCAAGACCAGCGAGATCACCACTTCGGCCGAGGCGAAGAAGCGCCTCCTCGCTATCAAGCAGCGCATCGATGCGGGAGCGGACTTTGCTGAGGAGGCAAGGCGTCATTCAGAGGACGGAAGCGCTGCCGAAGGCGGTGATCTGGACTGGCTCTCTCCGGGGCAGACCGTATCCGAGTTCGAGGATGAGATGAACAAGCTCAAGGTGGGAGAGATGGGCATCGTGGAGACCCAGTTCGGCTGGCATCTGATCCAGGTTCTCGCAAGGCGCAATACCGATGTCTCCGACCAGCAGAAGCGACAGCAGGCGCGCATGGCGATCGCCTCCTTCAAGTCGGAGGAGCTTTACCAGGACTGGCTGCGCCAGCTGCGCGACCGCGCGTTCATCGAATACCATCTGGACGATGACCAGAAATAGGGCGCCTCTCGTTGTCACCTCGGGCGAGCCTGCCGGCATAGGCCCCGACCTCTGCGCGGGGCTCGCTGAAGAAAGCGTGGTCGTGATAGGCGACAGGAATCTGTTGGAACAGCGAGCCGGGAATCTGGGTCTGGATGTCGAGATCAGGGAATGGGAGCCGGGATGCGATTTTGACGGGCGAATCCTGAATGTGATCCATATGCCGCTTGCCGCACCCTCCATTCCCGGCAGGCTTGACGCCGCGAACAGCCGCCATGTGCTGGCGATGCTGGAGCGGGCGGCGATGGGCTGCAAGTCCGGGGAATTCTCCGGGATGGTCACGGCGCCCGTACACAAGGGTATCATCAACGACGCGGGAATTTCCTTCACGGGCCATACCGAATTTCTGGCAGATCTTCTGCATGTTGAGCAGGTGGTGATGATGCTCGCGGGAGGAGGGATGCGCGTGGCTCTGGTCACCACACACCTTCCTCTGCGAGAAGTGGCCGATGCGGTGACAGGAGAGCTTCTCGAGAGCGTGCTGCGCATACTGGATTCAGATCTCAAGCGCCGCTTCGGGATTTCGAGGCCGCGCATTCTGGTTGCGGGGCTCAATCCCCATGCGGGAGAGGGCGGCCATCTCGGGCGCGAGGAGATGGAAGTGATGATCCCGGTTCTCGACAGGCTGCGCTCCGAAGGGTACGATCTGAGCCCGCCCCTTCCGGCGGACACGCTGTTCACGCATGAGAGACTCGATAGTTCCGACTGCATATTGACCATGTACCACGACCAGGGTTTGCCTGTCCTGAAGCATGCGAGCTTCGGGAGAGGCGTGAACATCACGCTGGGCCTTCCAATCATCAGGACCTCGGTCGACCATGGAACCGCGCTCGATCTCGCCGGAACGGGGCGCGCCGACATCGGCAGCATGAAGGAGGCGATCGCGGTCGCAAGGCAGATGGCGGAATGCGAAGAGCTTATGTCAGGGCATCCGCAGGAGCGCAGTTTCCTTGCATAAGGCGAAGAAAAAGTTTGGCTCCGGCATCACACGCGAAGCGTATGAGCCTGCACTGAAACGCCTTATGGGGTTTCTGAAATGAGTCATCAAGCCAAGAAGCGTTTTGGCCAGAACTTCCTGGTGGATGAAGGCATCATCGCCGACATCGTGAACGCGATCGCCCCGAAATTCGAAGACAACATGGTCGAGATAGGGCCGGGGCTGGGCGCGCTGACCCGCCCGCTGTTGAAAAGACTCAAATGCCTGCATGTGGTCGAGATAGACCGCGACATCATTGCGCGCCTGAAGAAGGAATATCCGCAGGACGGGAGGCTGATCATCCACGAGGGGGATGCGCTGAAGTTCGATCTTGGGGAGCTTCCTACACCTCTGCGCATCGCGGGAAATCTGCCCTACAACATATCTTCCCCGCTTCTTTTCCGCTTCGCGGAATTCGCTGGGAGGATATCGGACATGCACTTCATGCTGCAAAATGAGGTGGTCGAGCGCATGGTGGCAGAACCCTCCACTCCTGCATATGGCAGGCTCTCGGTGATGCTGCAATACCGCTTCTACATGGAGAAGCTGCTCGATGTGCCTCCAGAATCCTTCAGGCCGGCGCCCAAGGTGAATTCCGCGATCGTGCGCATGATCCCGCTGCCGGAAGACAAGATAGCGGTGAAGAACGGGGCGCTTTTCGCGAGGATAGTCGGCGCGGCCTTCGGCCAGCGCAGGAAGACGCTGAAGAACACGCTCAGGGATTTTGTGGACGAGCAAGGATTTCAGGATCTCGGCATCGATTCAAGGCTGCGCGCGGAAAATCTGTCGGTTGCAGAGTTTGCAAAAATAACCTCATATCTGGATATAAAGGCGTAGCGGGGTTCGGATTGCCTTGACAATTCCCGCACATTACGGACATAATTTTCGCGAACTTTTAAAATTAAGGGTCATAAATGCTGGTTTCAATACAGGAATTCAAGTCGCATTTGTCCCGATATGTCAGCCAAGCGCGATCGGGTCAGTTGATCGAACTGACCTCCCATCGCAGGGTGGTGGCGCGGATTGTTGGCGTACCTTCAACCGATAGTGCGGGCGTGTCGCGCCTTCTGGAATCCGGCATGGCAACCTGGCAAGGCGGCAAGCCCGCCGGTGCTTCATTCAAATTGCATGAACGCGGCAAACTGGTGTCGGAACTGGTATTGGAAGATCGCGGGTGATTTTATTCTGCGATACTTCTGCGCTGGTCAAGCTCTACATTGTCGAAGCGGGGAGCGGGGAATTGAAAGCGCGGCTGCCGGAAGTCGAGGCTGTCGCGGTCTGCCGCATTGCATGGGCAGAGGCTTTTGCGGCACTGTCAAGGCGAGCTCGTGAAACGCCGGAAGATGCCATGGTCATTGAACAGGCCAAGGCGACCCTGGCGGCTGACTGGCCGCACTTCGTGGTGTTGGATATTGACCAGAATCTGGTTGAGCGTGCTGGAGAATATGCTGATACGTTTGCGTTGCGGGCGTATGACAGCATACAGCTTGCAGCAGCTTTTGAAGCAGGACGTGTTTCCCGATCCCCGATATTTTTTGCATGCTTCGATATGCGCTTGAACAAGGCAGCCAAGTTGTTGGGGATGCAGTGTTTGTAGCCTGGTAAGGACTGTCGAGGAGCCGGAATACACCGCAAACTTCGATGCGCTTGGCGCCTTGCGCATATGGGGCTCCGCCATCACGCGCTCGTTGGCTTGGCTGATGGCATCCCTGATCATTCCTGTTTAACATCCTTCAGATAGTTTTTCATATCGACAGATAGGCTTGTTCAAAGAATACGCTCCAATATCCTGATAGGCAATTTCAATACCAGCATAAAGATATTGGTGTACAAAGCATTCTCGGTGCACGCACGAATAATTTCACGATTAACCACCCAGTTGGCCTTAATCCCGCTGCTACTCAAACCACCAGACCGCATTTTAACCGTGGTTTCATCAATGAATTTCCAAGTGATGTGATATTTAAGCAGTAACCGGGCTAGCATTTCAAAGTCTGCAGCGATGCGGTAGTCCGTGCGGTACAACCCAGCCTTTTCATAACAAGACTTTTTGCAATAAAATGTCGGGTGCGGCGGCATCACGCCTATACGCAACATGAATGGACTGAAGCTGGAAACGCGATACTTGCGCAACACTCGATCAAGATTGGCGGGATCTACAATATCCAGGCATGAGAAGACTGCATCCATATCACCCGTTTCAAGGTGAAATGCAATGTTCTCCAGCGCCGAAGCACTGGCAAAATAATCATCCGAATTGAGCATGCCAATGTAATCGCCTCTCGCCAGGACAATGCCTTTGTTCATTGCATCGTAGATGCCGTCATCCTTCTCGCTCACCCAATAGTCAATGTCTCCTTCATATTTGCGAAGAATATCGAGCGTTGTATCAGTAGATCCCCCATCAATAATGATGTGCTCAATATTCCTGTAGGTTTGCTCTATAACGCTGCGAATCGTGTGTTCAAGTGTTGCAGCGCCATTGAAAACAACTGTGATTACCGTCAGCAATGGTTTGCCAAGCGATGATCGATTCAAATCGCCGCGAACACGCACACCCCCTTCAATCTTGGTGGGCGCTCCTGAAACAGTGGAATTAACAAATTGATGCATTTCAGTTTTAATGGCTCAAGTCTTTCGCCGATAGGTAACCATCCCAGCTTGCACAACGATGCAAAAAACTTCTTGACCAGTCAACACCATCAGCGAGCAGGGCTTGAATGCGCCGCTCACACCTGATGCGTGAAGCTCACTAGGACGTCACCTGTTCGTGTCGTATCATTTCCCGTACCACGTCCCGCATTTTCATATGGGCTTTCCAGCCCAACATGTTTCGCGCTTTCTCTGCGTTCCCGCAACTGTATCCAATCTCGGACGGGCGAAATAACCCAGGATCCTGGACAACATGTTGACGCCAATCCAGACCCACTTCAGAAAAGGCTGCCGCAACAAAATTTTCAAGTGAATTTGATTCTCCAGTAGCAATAACAAAATCTTCCGGCCGGTCAATCTGTAACATCCGCCACATTGCATCAACATATTCGGGGCTCCACCCCCAATCACGCCGAACATCCATATTGCCCAGAATCAACTGTTCCTTGCTACCTTTGGATATTCTGACTGCCGCCTGAATGATTTTTCTGGTTACGAAGCGTGGCGGACGCAAAGGTGATTCATGATTGAATAAAATGCCCGTACATGCAAAAAGTCCATAAGCATTTCTGTAATTTGCAACCAACCAGTGAGCAGTTGCTTTAGCCACTGCGTATGGGCTTCGTGGTTGAAAATGCGCAGCTTCATCAGCAGCATGACCGCTGATATCACCGAAGCATTCACTGGATCCTGCATTATAAAAACGCACAGGCAAACCGCGAAAACGTATCACTTCAAGAAGATTGAGCGTTCCCGTAGCGATACTCTCAAGTGTCTCTGCAGGCTGTTCAAAAGAAAGGCCAACCGAACTCTGTCCGGCCAAATTATAAATTTCGTCTGGTTCGCTGTGGCTGATTGCCTGAAGCACGCTCCTAAAATCATTGGCCGCCATAGAAAGCGTTTTGACTCGATCCAGTATCCCCAATCTCGACAGATTTCCGAAAGTTGAAGCCTGTGCATCGCGCGATGAGCCCCAGACCTCATAGCCATTTTCGAGCAACAGCCTGGCAAGGTAAGCACCGTCCTGTCCGGAAATTCCACATATAAGCGCTTTTCTCATATCACTTATCCGTTCCAGCTAACTTCTTGTAAATGTCGAGTGTTTCAACAGCGCAGCGATCCCATGAAAATTTTTTCAAGCGTTCGCGACCTTTTTCGATCAGCAGTTTCCGGAGACTGTCCGACGCGACTACACGCTCAATTGCGTTGCGCATACTTTCAATATCAGCGGGATCAAAATATTCACATGCACTCCCTGCCACTTCAGGAATTGAGCTTGTATTACTGCAAACTACAGGACAATCATGCGACATCGCTTCCAGCGGAGGTATACCAAATCCTTCGTAAAGCGAAGGATAAACAAACGCGCTGGCGCGCTGATAAAGTCCTGCAAGCAAAAGGTCACTGCCCCCCAGTTGCATAATCTGACCGCTACCCAATCCCAACCCTCGCATCGTCTCTAATTCATCTGAATTGAATGCCCCGCCTCCAAAACAGATCAGATTGTATTCCCTATTAAGCTTTGGCGAAGCTCCATATGCCTCAAGCAGACCTTGAAAATTCTTGTATCCGCCACGATTGCCAACATAGAGCAGGAATGGAGCGTTCACAGGAAAATCCTTATATCCAACGCTTTTCCCATCCGCATTCATCAAGTCAAACCCCAAATAAATCACTGATGTCTTGTCGGGGTGCAATCCGAGGATATCGATCGCGTCACGTCGCGTGGACTCTGAAATGCAAATGACATGATCCGCGCGCGCTGCCGCCTGCGCCTTGTATCGGGCAGTCTTGTCGGCATTTGAAAAACTTGTTGGAAATTTTTCATGGATCATGTCATAAATTGTCAGCACACGCCGCGGACGACTTCCTCCGAGACGATATGGAGAAAAATATGTTTCGTGCACAATATCTGGCTTCATGAAACGAAGCATCAAGTCGCCCGTGAGCAAACCCAGCCCTCGAAATACCAGACGCGGGTAATTCGCACCCTTATGCATTTGAAAACGATCCGATTCGGGCGCGCGGAATCCCGATACGATGCCTCGCGGCACATGCAGCAGATAAGCATTAACATGCATGGGGGCGGCGATAGAAACCTGAACGCCTGGCTCCTTGGCAATGCGGGAAGCTATCTCGCAAAAGTATCTTGATATTCCTCCATAAGTCTGCGCACAGAATATTTGTGGATCATAGGCTATCTTCATGCAATAGGCTCAATGAAAGAATGACAATACATTATTTGTTTACAGCCTTGGCTTTTGCGCAGCTGCCCAGTAATCGTTTGGCGTGTTTCGCATAGCGGAAGATCGGTTTTAAAATAACCAAACACATCACAATTTCAGCTAAAACGATCCTGCTGAAAACATCTCGTTTTTTATACGCCGCTCCATCAAAAATAATGTTCTTCCACGCACCAAATGCGATAGTTACCATTGGAAACATTGCCTGTATGAACGGCAATCCAAGCGATTTCGCTATTTGCCGATAACTAGTCGTTGCTCCCCCCAATTCCCTATGAACAGAAACAACTGAACTCATTCTGATTTTTCCTGTAGCCGCAATATTGGCGATCAGATGCCAGTCGCCTCCCATGATATTAGGAGCGACAATTTGCTGTAACTGTTTTGTCCGCATGATTCCATAATATGTCCCGTTATCAGCTACCTTCGCATAATAGCTGGCCACTCTAACAAACCACGACTCCTCTAACAAATCAAACATTTTTCCATCATAAGCCTTTGATCCATCACGGTAATATATTGGCGCACCGCTTGCTAATCCAACATCAGGACTTGAGAGGAGCAATGACATGCAGTGGCTAACATATGAGGCATCTATCCAATCATCATCTCCTAGCCACATGAAATATTCGCCGGAAGCCCTTTTTAAAACAGCTGTAAAATTTGCAACTGCTCCAATATTGGATGGTTGTTTAACATACTTCACACGGTCATCCTTCTTGCAAAATTCCCGGCAAACTTCCTGCGTGTTATCGGTCGATGCATTGTCAGAAATGATGACTTCAATCATGGGGTAATCTTGGCACAATGCCGACTCGATTGACCTGCCTAGCATTCCGACCCTGTTATAGGTAGGAATCCCGATAGTCACCAATGGCGTATACGGTTTCATTTACTCCATGCCCATAATTGGCGGACAGATAATCTGCCGCGTAACGAGCTCGAACTCGCAACCGCGGCAATCGTTGTCGCAAACAGAGTAACCAACAACACAACCACCGTAGTCCATGTTCCTGCGTGCTCTCCGAACGCAAGCCGCACGAATATACTCAAGGTTAATACGGCAATAAAAGGCTTTATCAAATCATTAAAATACCAATGCCATTTTTCTAAGCTCAACAAACGGCGGTGCATTACGTGAACTCCAACCAGGATATATCCCGTATTCAAAAGAATCCACACCACGGCAGCACCAACGGCCCCCCAGCGCAATGTTGCAAAATAAATGGCTGGTGCCAATATGATTACAGCGACAACATTCTGAATAAAAGACAGTCTGGTCCAGCCGTAAGCTAGTTGCAAGGCATAGGGCATATGCATCAGCCCATTCAGCGAATTTCCCAATGCCAGCAGGCTGATCAACAGTGAAGCATGTAGCACTATACTGGGATTGTGTGTCCATAGCTCCAATATCTCTTTCGAAAAAATGACCAGAACAATGGTAACGGGAAAAATTGCGACAGCCATTAACTGGCTGCCTTGATGATATGAATCGATCAACTTCTGTTGGTCATTTCTGGACACCAATTCCGTCAAACGAGGATAATACGCCGTAAATACCGGACCGATCAGCTTGAACAAAACTGCCGCTACAGTCGCCGCAAATGTGTAATAACCGAATTCGGATAATGTAAGAATTTTGCTGAGTATTATCTTGTCAAGTTGAGTGAGAACGGTTGCTAACAGTGATATGCCGGTCATTCCCGCTGAAAATCGCCATATCTCTTTCAATACCTTTGGGTTAAATGCGCCGACCTGATCTTGCGGAATATTCCGCCACAATGCTGCACGTAATGCAATCACCTGAGCCAACGCCACAACAGCCTGCCACATAAAAAAAACCTGTATGGTGGGAGCTACAAACCATAACAAGGCAAGCGCACCCACACCTTGTATTGTTGCGACTATGCTCAGCAACACATTCACTTGCACCTGCTGTTGCAATCCATTCAACCCGCCCGTATACAATGAAACCGGCCAGCGCAATGCAATAACAAGTCCCATAATCATGAGCGCTTGTTGAAGATCACCTCGTTTGATCTGTTCCGGGTTCAGCCAATAATTCGCAACAGGCTTTGCCATGAGTGCGATAAACACCCCCACTACTATCGCCACCCCCCAATAAATCAGTTCCAGTGTGCGTGCTGTATCTGCGATAGGTTGAATATTATTCTCTACAGATGATTGCCTCGCCATCTCTCGATTCATGGCCTGTGACAACCCCAAATCCATTACGGCCAGCACTCCTGTCAAGGAAGCAAACACACCAACGATACCGTATGATTCCACACCCATCAGACGAATGTAAAACGGGACAAATGCCAGCCCCATCAATGCAGACCATGCACTGCCACCAAAATTAGCGAGAACGTTTTTCTTCAGCGACACAGGCAGTGACACCCTATCTAACGCGCTTCAAGTAGCCATCCGGCGCAACGCTGATAAGCAGCTTGTGATCGATACTTTTGTTGATCTCGAATTCAGGATGCGTTTTGAGATATTCCCACACAGCAGTTTTAGGATTGTTTCCCGGTCCCCATGGTCGGTCTGGATAAGCGCCGCCCCCCATATCTTCGATCAGCGTATCAAACACAACGCAATAGCTGCCAATACTCGTTAACTGCGCATACGCCTCCAACTCGGCCAAAACGTGCTCGTGAGTATGATTCGAATCAAGACAGACCAGTATCCTTTTCTTTCCTTTTGCCTTTTCCTTTACCTGCGCAATAATCTCGGGAGCAATGCTGGAGCCTTGTATCATGCTGATGCGCTTGTACATCGGGTGCTCTTCAATCGCATTCTTATTGTGTGGACGAATGTCGATGTCAATGCCAAGCACTTCACCTTCGTGTCCCGTACAAGTGGCGATCAACTCAAGTATCGACGCATAAAATATCAAGGATCCGCCGTGTGCAATTCCTGTCTCGATAATAAGATCAGGCTTTACTTCCCAGAGCAGTTCCTGCATGGCAACCATGTCCTGAGGATATTGAATGATTGGCCGCCCCAGCCAGAAGAAGTTATAGGAATACTTTGGATCAACGGATGCCTTCATAAAAGCATGTGCACTGTCCTTCAGCGCTTCATTCCGCCCAATAGCATCAATTCTTTCCTGAACTTCTTTTTCAAAACTCATGGTTATTTTCCTTTTAGTGAAACCAGATAATCAATCTTTATTGCAAAATAAATCCCGTAGGTCTTGTTCGCCCCAAAAAGCCATCGGCTCATAGTCCGGATAAGGATAGAAGCCAAAGTTGAGCTCAACTTTCCATCCGTTAACACTTATCCAATGTTCTACCAGTTTTCTCACTGAGATGGGTTTTCCAGAACAAATGTTAATAGCTCCGATATCGCGTTGCTCCAATGCCAACTTTACAAGTTCTTGCGCGACGTCCGATACGTGCAAGTAGTCGCGCAACTGTTCTCCACCAGACAAATTGAACACCTTGTCTCCACGAATTACCGCTGCTTTTAGCTGAGAATAAAGAGACGTAGCGGGCTGACCTTCTCCATACATATAGAAAAGCCTTCCCCAAGCAAGTTTAAAAGGTTTAACTGACTTCAAGAATTCCAGCTGTTTCCGCAATGCGTCCTTTGCATAACCATATTGATTGCATGGGCAGGTGGGTAACTTCGCAGAAAGTGGCCCTGATTGCATGCCATATTCAGCGCAGGTTCCAGCCACTACCAATGAAGGCAAGCCAGCCTCAACCAGACTTTTCAAGAAGACATATTGACTAGGTAATTCAATCTCAAAATGGTATAGAGATTTGTAATTCGGCAGACCATCCCATGCCAGATGAATCAATACATCCGGTCGTCCCAGTCGAGTAAAATTTTGTTCCGATGTACGTGAGATATCCATTTCTACAACTTGGAGTGCTTCGCCAAAGCTGGCAAGCCGGCTTGCAGATCTAGTTATCGCA
The DNA here is from genome assembly GCA_021782365.1 of Pseudomonadota bacterium. Lineage (GTDB taxonomy): Bacteria > Pseudomonadota > Gammaproteobacteria > Burkholderiales > Gallionellaceae > Gallionella. The sequence goes on along the minus strand of JAJXVB010000004.1, from coordinate 16,165 downwards.
ACCACTTCAACATCATGCTGTAGCAGTGCCGTCAGCACATGTCGCCCGACAAAACCACTGGCCCCTGTCACCGCAATTTTCATGCTTGCCTCAGTTCAATTTGAGAAATGGAACTGCGGTAACAAACCGGCCATCCCAATCGCGAATGTAGGCCAACTGCTCGATCACTTCCGTTCGCAGATTCCAAGGCAGAATCAAAACGTAATCCGGCCTCCTTTGTTGCAATTGTTCTTCAGCGACAATCGGAATACGGCATCCTGGCAGGAACTTGCCCTGTTTGGCCGGATTGCGGTCCGCTACAAAAGGCAATAAATCGGGGCGTATGCCAGCGTAGTTCAACAACGTGTTACCCTTAGCCGCTGCACCATATCCTGCCACTACTTTTCCCGCCCGTTGCGCTTCTATCAGAAAAAATAGCAGGTCGTTTTTAACTTTATCTGCCTTGGCCTGAAAACCCGCATAGAACTCTTTGCCGCTTATGCCCGCCGATGATTCGCGATCCAGAAGATCCGCCACGGCCTGACTGGTTTCACGCTCACCCGTGCCCTTGCGCTGCGCATAGACACGCAAGCTGCCGCCATGTGTTGTCAGCTCTTCCACATCGAACACCGACAGCCCGTTCGCCTGAAAGATGGCGCTGACTGCGGTCAACGACAGATAGGAATAATGCTCGTGGTAGATGGTATCGAACTGGTTCTGCTCGATCAAATTCAACAGGTGAGGGAATTCAAAGGTCGCTACACCATCTGGCTTGAGCAGCACCGCAAAGCCACTTACGAAATCGTTGATGTCTGGCACATGCGCCAGCACGTTGTTGGCCACCGTGAGGTCTGCCTGTTTGCCTTGCCCGGCAAGTCTTTGCGCAAGTATCACACCGAAGAATTCTTCGACGATTGCAATGCCTTTGGCTCTTGCAGCATCTGCAGTGCTGGCAGTCGGCTCTATGCCCAGACAGGGAATGCCGCGCGCCTTGGCATATTGCAGCAGATAACCATCATTGGCTGCGACCTCGACAAAATGCGATCTTGCGTCCAGCGCAAAACGGCTTGCCATGTCTGCCACATATTTTTCTGCGTGTCTCAGCCAGGTCGTGGAAATCGAACTGAAATAAGCGTAGTCCGCAGAGAACAGCTCGTCTGCTCCAGCGTAATCCTCGGTCTGAACCAGCCAGCATTTCGTGCAAACCAGCACGCGCAATGGGAAATATTTCTCCGGCGCATGCAGCGTCTGCTGCGTGAGATAGGCATTGGACGGCGGGGAAGCACCCAAGTCCACCAGCGGTGTATTAAGTTCAGCCTGACAATGGCGGCATTTCATATGGCAACCCCTTTGAATTCTTGCCCTATCCATTCATGATTCCGGTCTCTTTCCGATATCTCCGCAATCGGAAGCGGCCATGCGATCGCCAGCTTGGGATCTGACGCATTCAGCGCACCCTCGGACTCCGGTCGATAGCTCTCCGTATGCAGGTAAATCAGTTCACAGTCCTCGGCCAGCGTCTGGAAACCGTGTGCAAAACCTTCCGGTATAAGCAGGCTGAGCCGGTTTTGTCCGGAAAGCACCACGCCGTGCCACTGCAGGAAGGTGGGCGAACCGCAACGCAGATCAACCGCCACATCATATATCTGGCCGTGCAGGCAACTTACCAGTTTAGTTTCCGCATGCGGCGGATACTGGAAGTGCATTCCCCGCACGGCCCCTTTGTTTCTTGTCAAGGTATGATTGATCTGCGCGACAGGTTTGTTCAGTCCTGCTTCACGGAATTCTTCTGCGCAATAGAATCTGGACAGAAAACCGCGGTGATCTTCGATCGCCTTGCGCTGCACTTTTACCAAACCTGCCAACGGCGCAGAAATGAAATCAAATCGCGCCATATGTCAGATGTCCATAACCGAAGTCTGATATTGATCGATCTGCTCCAGCGTGACTGCATGCATATCCTCCCCTCTGCGCCAGGCCTGATGCCAGTCCAGCGTCTTCTGCAATGCCTCATGCAAGTGCCAGCGGGGTAACCAGTGCAATCGTAATTTTGCCTTGCTGCTGTCCAGCTTGAGGTAATTCGCCTCATGCGGCTGCTGACTCTCGTCACATTGCCAATGCACATCCTTGCGCATCTCCGCCAGACGTTCGACTATCCAGCCGACCGGTTTCGCATCGTCTTCTCCTGGACCGAAATTCCACCCTTCGGCAAATTCTGCGCCATGCGCATACAAATGTTCGGCCAGCATCAGATAGCCTGAGAGCGGCTCCAGCACATGCTGCCAGGGGCGCGTCGATCCTGGCGAACGTATCTTCAGCATCTCTCCTGAATCCACTGCCCTTAAAAAATCCGGGATCAGGCGGTCTTCTGCCCAATCTCCCCCGCCTATGACGTTGCCTGCGCGGGCGCTTGCCAATGCGACACCTGCCGATTCAAGAAAGGAACGCCTGTATGCTGCGGTCACCAGTTCCGCACAAGCCTTGCTGCTGGAATACGGATCGAATCCGCCCATCGCCTCGTTCTCGCGGTAGCCCCAGACCCATTCGCGGTTTTCATAGCATTTGTCCGTCGTGACGTTGACGACGGCCTTTACCCCTGGCGTGGCACGCACCGCTTCGAGCATATGCACGGTCCCCATCACGTTCACGGCATAGGTTTCTATAGGCTCGACATAGGAATGACGGACCAGAGGCTGCGCTGCCAGGTGAAAAATGATTTCCGGATGCGCGGCTTGCATTGCCTGACGCAACATACCGAGATCGCGGATATCGGCAATCACACTGCTTGCCATGCCCTTTTCAACCTCTGAAACTGTAAATAGATTAGTCTCGGTTGGCGGGTTGAGTGCATAGCCATGCACTTCGGCCCCCATCGATTGCAGCCAGAGAGAGAGCCAGCCGCCCTTGAAGCCCGTGTGACCCGTTATGAAAACGCGCCTATTTCGCCAGAATTCCCGGTTCACTTCCAGACCTTCCAGGGAGCGTTGCCCTCCTGCCACAAACGTTCCAATTGGTTCTTGTCGCGCAGCGTGTCCATGGGCTGCCAGAAACCTGCATGTTCATAAGCCATAAGCTGTCCTCTGCCAGCCAGCTGGTCCAATGGCCTGGCCTCCCATGGAGTCGTATCTCCGTCAATGAGATCCAGGCAGGAAGGATTCAAGACAAAAAATCCGCCGTTGATCCACCCACCATCGCCTTTCGGTTTCTCGATGAAACCGCGCACGCGATGCTCATCCATATCGAGGGCGCCATATCGCCCGGGTGGCTGGACAGCGGTTACCGTTGCAAGCTTTCCATGTTTTTTATGAAATGCGATCAACCCTGAGATGTCCACGTCCGAAACGCCGTCGCCATATGTGAAACAAAAGGCTTCCTCATCCTTGACATATGCTGCAACGCGCTTAAGGCGTCCGCCAGTCATGCTTTCATCACCGGTATCGACCAGCGTCACCCGCCATGGCTCGGCATTTTTTTGGTGTACTTCCATTTTGTTGTTGCACATGTCAAACGTAACGTCAGACATGTGCAGAAAATAATTGGCGAAATATTCTTTGATGACGTAGCCCTTGTATCCGCAACAGACGACAAATTCATTGATGCCATGCGCAGAATATATCTTCATGATGTGCCAAAGGATGGGTCTGCCTCCGATCTCGATCATCGGTTTTGGCCGGGTCGCAGTTTCCTCGCTTATCCTCGTTCCAAGCCCACCCGCAAGAATGACGGCCTTCATTTTCCGCCTCCTAGATAGTTTGAGTATGTTGCTAAAATTCCTTCTCGCAGGCTTGTCCCAGGTTTCCAGCCAAGCTTCTTGATCCTCGTCACATCCATGACCTTGCGCATGGTCCCGTCAGGCTTGGAGGTGTCGAAGACGAGCTCGCCCTTGAATCCAACAATTTCGGCTATCAGCTCCGCAAGCTCGCGTATGGTCAAGTCCTCTCCGCAACCGACGTTGATCAGCGGCGGTTCGGTCTCGTTGAAAAGGCCTTGCAGCTTCTCATCTTCCTGCTTCATCAGGTAGACACAAGCATCCGCCATGTCGTCGCTGTGCAAAAATTCGCGGCGAGGCGTTCCCGTTCCCCACACGACGACATGCTTGTCGCCTTTAAGCTTCGCCTCGTGCATCTTGCGCATCAGTGCTGGCAGAACATGAGAATTGTTCAAATCATAATTGTCGTTCGGACCATATAGATTGGTCGGCATCGCGGCGATGTACTTCGTGCCATATTGCCGGTTGTATGCATGGCACATCTCTATGCCCGCGATCTTGGCCACTGCATAGGACTTGTTGGTGGATTCCAGGGGCCCGGTCATGAGATATTCCTCCCTGATCGGCTGCGGGCACTCCTTGGGATAGATGCAGGAAGAGCCCAGAAACAGCAAGCGCTTTACGCCCGCGCGCCATGCCTCGTGGATCACGTTGATCTGTATCGCCAGATTCTGCTGGATGAACTCCGCAGGATAGGTGTTGTTGGCATGTATCCCGCCGACCTTCGCAGCAGCAAGGAAGACGTGCTCAGGGCGCTCAGAATCAAAAAAGTCTGCGACCGATTTCTGGTCGATCAGGTCGAGCTCGGCATGGGTTCTGTAAACGATATTACTGAATCCATGGCGAGTCAGCGAGCGCACGATGGCCGAGCCCACGAGTCCCCGGTGTCCGGCTACATATATCTTCGAGTTGCTATTCATTCCGTTTCAATTCCCGCCCAAATCGAGTTGTTCAGGCAGTCTCGAGCGATCTGTTATCAATCGTTCAATCGCGTCAGTCCGCAAGCGATTGTAGGTCTCCAGCAGCATCAGACTGTATCGTCTGGCAAGCAGCAGGTTTTGCGCGAACTCCCCAGCATCGGTCATGTATTCATGCACCAGGCGGTTGCGCAGGTTGCGCGCCTCCAGCCAACTTTCCACCGATTCCAGCACACCCAGGCGCTCGGTCCGGTTCAGGGTCTCAATCTGACTGCCAGGGCGCTCTGCCAGAACCAGAAGCCAGCGCGGAAATAATTTATCCGCCATGGTGTCCTGCATGCGGCCATAGCGGGAAACGAAGGCTTCAAGCCGCTCGGCAAGTTCGGGTTTGCCGGACAAAGCCTCGACCCAGGCCGCATCGATCGGCTCGGTGTAAAGCCGCTTCCGGCTGTATGCCAAATGCACTCCCTCGCGAAAGACGATTTCCATCGTCTGCAGGAAGCGATCCATAGGCAATGTCTCGCTCATAGCAGCACCCCGGTTTGCAAAGCCTGCCTGTGTATCGGCTTTCTCTCCGTTTGGGGGTCGATTACCAGGACGTCTATCGGCTGGTCTCCGAGTCGAATCTGTAGCCTGGCAATCAATTTCAGAACTTTGTGTTCACGATCTTCGACCGGGTTCTGCAATTCAACCAGCAGGTCGATATCTCCCCCGCGCGCCTGGTCTTCCGTGCGCGAACCGAATAGCCGCACGGAGGCGTCTTCCCCGAATATCTCACGTACAGTCTCGCGGATCACGACCCTGGAGCGTTCAGGCAGGCGCATTTGCAATCACTCGTGGTAATTCATGGCGCCGTAGCCATGCTTCTTGATGAGTTCGTCGCGCTCAGCGCTCTTCAAATCCTCGCGCACCATTTCACTGACCAGTTCCCCGAAACTGATCTTCGGAGTCCAGCCCAGCTTGTTCTTGGCCTTGGAAGGATCGCCCAGAAGGGTCTCCACTTCGGTGGGGCGGAAGTAGCGGGGATCGACGCGCACGATCGCGCGCGAGGATTCGGCATCCAGATAGCCAACCTCGTCGACGTCCTTGCCTTCCCAGCGGATATTCATGCCCAATTCCTTTGCGGCCGCGTTCACGAAATCGCGCACAGAGTATTGCACGCCTGTCGCGATCACGAAGTCCTCGGGCTTTTCCTGCTGCAGCATCAGCCACTGCATTTCGACGTAATCCCTGGCATGGCCCCAGTCGCGCTTTGCATTCAGGTTGCCGAGGTACAAGCAGTCCTGAAGGCCCAGCTTGATGCGCGCAAGCGCGCGCGTGATCTTGCGCGTGACGAAGGTCTCGCCTCTGATGGGGCTCTCGTGATTGAAGAGGATGCCGTTACAGGCATACATGCCGTAGGCCTCGCGGTAATTGACCGTGATCCAGTAGGCGTAGAGCTTGGCAACTGCATAGGGGCTCCTGGGATAAAACGGGGTTGTCTCCTTCTGCGGTATCTCCTGCACAAGACCGTAGAGTTCCGAGGTGGAAGCCTGATAGAAGCGAGTCTTCTTTGTGAGGTCAAGCATGCGGATCGCCTCGAGTATGCGCAAGGCGCCAAGCGCATCGGAGTTTGCGGTGTATTCAGGTTCCTCGAAGGATACCGCCACATGGCTCTGCGCCGCGAGGTTGTATATCTCGTCAGGCTGAACCTTCTGGATGATGTTCGTAAGACTGGATGAATCCGTCATGTCGCCGTGATGAAGAAAGAAGCTGACCCCCTTCTCGTGCGGATCGCGGTAAAGATGGTCGATGCGATCGGTGTTGAAAAGCGAACTCCGCCGCTTGATCCCGTGAACCTCGTATCCCTTGCCGAGCAGGAATTCGGCGAGATAGGCTCCATCCTGTCCGGTGACGCCGGTGATCAATGCGACTTTTGCGCTCATAGCTTTCCTTCAATGTTTTTGGAGTTCAATGCCTGATTCCAGAATTTCGATTTCTGTTTCTCAAGGATTCGCCGATACGGCAAATCATGGCCAATAAGCGCATTATATCCTGCGAATCAAATGTGCAAGGGGCGATCGACTGGCAGGTTCAGCGCACTGGCTTGCAGGGAGGCTGCCATGAAAAGGGCCTCGGGGAATAGGCGAAGTCAGAAGCGGCGTCGGAATGGTCGAAGCAGAGATCGCTGTCCATGCGGTCGGCCATTTCCGCCGTATAGTTCCTGTATCGTGGAAGCATGGCAAGAGCAGTCAGCATCATCCTGAGAAGGGGAAGCGGGATGGAGACGAACCTGGGATTTTTCCCCAGGCCCTGGAATATCCTGGCTACCATTTCCCGGTAGGTCAGCGTCTCGCCGCCGCTCAAATTGTAGGACCTGCCGCGGGTCCTTTCGCTCTCCATGACGCTCATGCAGGCGTCGGCCAGGTCGGCTGCATGGACCGGCTGTCGCAGGCCGGACCCCTTTCCTGCAAGCGGGAAGAAGCCGAACTTCGCGATGAATCGGGAAATCCGGGTCAGATTCCTGTCCTTGCCCGGACAGTAGATGATGGTTGGGCGCAGTATCGTCCATGCAATTCCCATCTTCTCGCATGCTTCGATGACACTTTTTTCTGCATCCGCCAGCTTTTTTGCCAGTTCGCGCTCATGCGGATCCTTCGATTCAGCCTTGGTATACAGGCTGGTCGAACTGAATGCGATGATCCTCCCGATGCCGGACAGGGAAGGAAGGAGATCAGGAAGAAGCCAGATGGGGGCGAGGTGGATCAGGGTGTCCGCATTTTTGACCTGCGGGATGCCATCCTTCTCGAAAAACAATTGCCCGTTATCGTTTAACACTTAACTAAAGGAAAAATTATGGCTTTGATTCCGACAACAGCAACTCAGATAGCAGAATTTGCCGATGCGGTTTACGGCATAGAGATAGGCAGTGCGACCTACAGCTTCGTTAACAGCGACGTGACGCTTCTGGGCGGGCTCAATAACACCCTCAATGCATTCTATACATACAGCTATGGCGGCAATAATGCCGGCGCCGCAGCAGCCATCGTCAACAATGTCGGAATCATTGCAGGCAAGTACGGCCTGACCGCGGCAAATGTGACAACGGCTGTGAGCTATGTTCAGACGGCGCTGAATGCAAATCCCGGCAAGGAAGGCCAGACAATCAGCTCCATACTGGGCAGCTTCGCAAACATGACCAGCGATGCGGTCTACGGTGCAGCGGCATCTGCATGGGTTGGCACGGTCCAGGTAATTACTTCCTACATGGGTGTGTCCACCAACACGGCGGATGTCACTCTCACTCCTGGCGTTTCTCTCACGCCGACGACAAACTACACCTTGACTTCGGGTATTGACAATTTTACTGGAAGCCCGAATGGCAATAGCACTTTCACCGGTACGGATGTGACGTTCGGTGCATTGGACAAGATTGTCGGCCAAGGCGCAGGCAACGTGTTCAATCTTACCAATTCTGGGACTGCTACAAACATCAGTGCGAATCCGACCAGTTCGTCAGTAACCGGAATTCAAACGGCCAATATTGTGAACGGTAGTAGTGGCACGATTACGGCGGACACAACAGGCTGGACTGGATTGACGACGCTGAATTCCACATCTACAACGGGTGCTAATACTGTAACGGCGGCGGCAACGACGAATGTGACTGCTACATCGACAACCGGCGCGGCATCGGTGTATGGCGGCTTGAATGTCAGCGTGACCACCGTGGGTGGCAGCGTTGAAGTTGGTAGCGCCGTGACGACCACCAATGCAAATGCGGCAGGCACGGTAACTGTTACGGATACGACAGCAGCTGCCAGCACGATCAAGGTGGACGGCGGTACAAATGTAAGTATCACGGAATCTGGCACGACTACCGGCGGCGTGATTACCGTCGGTACGAATACTCAGCCGACCGGAACGGTAACGATAAGCGCAACCACAGGGGCTGCAAACGGCAACAGCATCGGTGCAATTACAGTCACGGGTGGAACAACTGTCAGCATCACCGAGGCTGCTGGAAATGCTGCCAAGACAGGGGTTAACGTTGCCATGGGCAACGTTACCGTAACCGGTACGACGGCAACTACAACAGTGACGGTTAATCAGGCTGCCGCCGCTACTGGCGCAACCGCAGTTGCTCAGACTACTGGCGTGGTTGCTGTTGGCTCTGTTACCGCAGCTCCTGGAACGAATGCAGTCGCCCAGGTTCTTGCAGTGACTCCCGTTGCTGCCGTTACCGGCACGGTCGGTGTGAGTGCAGACGGTACTGTTAACATTGCGGATAAAGTGGCTACAAACTCGACCACTGCGGCCGGTGGTGCGGTTACTGGCGGCACAATCGCTACCGTTACCCTGAACAACTTCGGTGCTGCGAACATCAGCTCGCCGGCCCTCAACAACCTGACGTTGAGCGGAACGAGCGGAGCGGTCGGTCTGTATGAAGGCGGAACTTCTTCGGCGACGAACAAGACGCTGACCTTGAACGTCAATAACCTCTCTGCAACTGCGATAACCGATAACTCCGCGCAGTTCACGACGTTGAACGTGGTTAACGGTGCAACCAAATCGACGATCACGAGCTTCACTGACGCGAACCTTGCAACGCTGAATGTCTCGGGCTCGTCGGTGTTGACAGTGACCAATGCGACGTCTGCGACAAGTGTTGTAGTTACGGGTACGGCCGGGTATACGGGCGCGATAACCGACACGACAACTACTTTCGATGGGTCCGCTTCCTCCGGTTCCGACACGATCACTATTTCTGCGGATGCGACCAAGACGATCAAGGGTGGATCTGGTGCCGGTGACGAGATCGTTGCAAACGCAGCGAGCGGTACGTTCACTTCAGCCAAGACAGGCGCGAATGTGACCGGTTTCGAGAAGCTGGGCATCACCTTGGCGACAACCGGTACCACGGATGCATCGGTGTTTGGTGCCTCGATCAAGACGATCGATGTTGTGACAACAGGTGTGAATGCAACGCTTACCGGGGTCAATACCAATGCTGCGATTAACTTCTCGGCTGCCGCAACGACGACGACTGCCCTGGTGTACCATTCTGCCGACGCAACCGGTTCGAGTGATTCGGTGGCAATTACCCTGGCAGGCGCAGCGGCGAGCACTTATGCGACTGGTGCTGCTCAGACTGTGACGTCGCTGACAGTGGAAGATGCCAACAACGTCGGTGTAGCCACGCTGAGCATCACCGACAACAATCCCGCGTTTAATTATAGCGACACTATTACAACGCTGGTTGACCCGAATCTCACCACACTGAATTTTGGTGGGGCGGGTGGTCTGACAATTGGAGCGTTGACTGACTCTTCAACGAGCCTCGCAATCGCAAATACGGGTACAAACGATGCGGGTCTGACGCTCACGATGACAGACAATACTCTTGGTAGCCTGTCCTTCAGTGGAACCGGCGCTACAACGGTCAATTTGACGGATAGCGTTGCCGGAGTGCTGGGGATTACCAATTCGGGAACAGGCTCGGTCACCGTGAATGCCGGAACGCTCTCTGCACCCACGGTTAACCTTACGGGTGCTATGACGGCGACGTTCACGGATAACTCGATCACCTCGATCACGCTCGCGGATGGACAGAATGTCACCATGACAGACAGCGGAACCGGCGGAATTACCGTGTCCGGTGCTGCTGACAACAGCCATGTGACTTTGACACTGGGCGCAGCTGCATCCGGCAAGACGAATACCGTAACACTGGGAAATGCTAACAACAGTATTACGGATGCAACTACCGCAGGCGCTGTCAAGATAACGGTTGGGACTGGTTCAAATCTTATCGATTTGCATACGGGATCGGCATCGACATATAGTGCTGCAGTTACTCTTGGTACGCATACGTCTACTGGCCCTGATAAGATTTTGGTTGGTGCTGCAGCCGCTAGTGCAACATCCGCAACCACCAGCATCACTGGTGCCGTTGCAGGCGACCTGATCAAGTTTGTCGATACTGGCACTTCAACAGTGGTATTGACAACAGCTCAGCAAACGACCGTAACGGGTGAAGCATCATTGGCGCTGGCAGTAGGTTATGTCGACGGTTTGGCGTCAACAGCAGCTCACAGTGCTACGGCGTTTACTTACGGTGGCAATACGTATGTTCTCGAGTCCGTAGCAGCAGGCACTGGTACAGTACAAGCTGGTGATGGCCTGATTCAACTGGTTGGAACTCATACCATCACTGCTGCGCCTGCAGCTGGAGTGTTCACGCTGGCAAGCTAAGCCATGCACTTCTAATTAAGTCGTTCTTTAAAACCCTACTGCTTAAAACCAGTAGGGTTTTTTTTTGGAAAAAATATATTCAGAGTGTGCGATTGGAATTTGAAGATTTTATTTGTGATTACGGACTGAGGTATAAAGTGCCGAATGAAACTAATCGAATCATCTTGAGAATTCCGGCATGGTTAAACCGAAGGAACCAAAAATGAAATTAATAATAGATGAAGGATTGTCTTGGAGCTGACGGTTGATCAGGCGCTTCGGCAGGCAATTGAAGAGCACAAGGCTGGAAAAATGCAAGACGCCCAACAACTCTATCAGGCCATACTCCGATTCCAGCCTGGACACCCCGTTGCCAATCACAACCTTGGAGTTCTTGCACTTGAATGCGGTAGACTGGATTCTGCGTTCACACATTTGAAAGCAGCGCTGGAAGCCTGTCCAGGCAACGCACAATTTTGGATAAGCTATATCGATGCACTGATTAAAGCAAATCGACCTGATGCAGCGCTGAACGTGCTCAAACAGGGCAAGGCGATGGGCCTATCAGGGGATGCCGTGAGCATGATTGAGCATCAGCTTGGCAAGTTAAATGTTTCCAGGAAGGGAAATCGAAAATCCATCAAAATCCTTTCGGAACCGATCATGCCCGTTTCACAAAATCGGTCCAAGGAGGAAGTCGACAAACTTCTCCGTAATTACAATGCAGGTCAATTCGATATTGCAGAAGAAATTGCAGTCTCATTTACGCAGCAATTTCCCGATAATCCGTTTGGTTGGAAGGCGGTGGGAGTCATTCTCCTGAAAACAGGTAGAGTGCAGGAATCAGTTGGGCCATTGCAGAGGGCATGCAGACTTTCTGCAAATGATGCCGAAGCATACAGCAATTTAGGAGCTGCCTTAAAAGATCTCGGGCGTTTTTCAGAAGCGCAAGATAACTTTCGCAAAGCAATCAGAATCAATCCGGAACATGCTGAAGCTCATAATAACCTTGGCGTTACTTTAAAAGATCTTGAGCGCCTTTCGGAAGCGGAGGCTTGCTACAGGATTGCAATCCGAATCAAGCCGGATTATGCAGAAGCCTATACCAATTTAGGAAATGCCTTGAGAGGTATGGGGCAAAATACCGAGGCCGAGGTAAGTCACCTAGAGGCTATTCGGATCAATCCAAACCTTGCAGATGCACACCACAACATAGGCATATTGCTCTGCGATCTAGGGAGAAAGCAAGAGGGGGAGTTTCATTTCAGACGTGCAATCGAAATTAATCCCAAAAACGCAGAATTCTACCGCAGCTTAGGTGAAATAAGCGTATATGACAAAGTAGACGACCCGCAATTTATTGAGTTGCGTAAACTTATGGATTTACAGGATATTGACAAAACTCAGGTCTATTTCGCACTTGGGAAAGCTTGCGAGGACGTTAGCAAATATGAAGAAGCCTATGACTTGTATATAAAAGGAAATACGCTGAGAAAGGAACAGCTATGTTATTCAATCAATCAAGACCGTGCGCTATTTCAGAAAATAAGATCTACTTTCAGTAATATATCCAGGCCTGAGCCGGTTTCATTCGACATAAAAACACAGCCGATACTGATTGTCGGGATGCCGCGATCCGGAACGAGCCTCGTGGAGCAGATATTGGCCTCTCACACCATGGTGTATGGGGCGGGAGAGCTTAGTACGTTGGGGCGATCTGCTGCAAGACACTATCTGAACGTGAATGAAGGTGATCATACGGATGTGGTACAGACCATTGCGAAGGAATATTTCGAGGCGATGGAAGAGCTGTCGGGAGGCAAGCCATATATAACTGACAAGATGCCGCAAAATTTCCTGTGGGTGGGACATGTATTATTGGCAAATCCGGATGTCAGGATTGTCCATACCATTAGAGATCCTATGGCAACCTGCTGGTCGATTTTCAGAAAGTATTTTCCTTCAAAGGGGCTCGGGTTTGCCTACGATCTGCATGATCTCGTCGAGTATTACAAGCTATACCAGGATCTGATGGCGTTCTGGCACGAGAAATTCCCAGGCAGGATCCATGATCTCGAATACGAGAAACTGACCGAAGACCAGGAAGAGGAGACTCGGAAACTGCTCGACTACTGCGGGTTGCCTTGGGAGGAGGCCTGTCTCAATTTCCACGAGACCGAGCGCGCAGTAAAGACGGCGAGCGCTGGGCAGGTCAGGAACAAGATGTACAAGGGAAGCTCTGAAGCCTGGAAGAAATTCGAGCGGCATCTTGGGCCGCTCAAGGCTGGGCTCGGGGTGCTGTGATTGCAAATGGGGTCTCACATTCCAACATTGTGCGGCTGACATAATTTGCAAAGGCTTCCAGATGCACTATCACGTCCAAATTGTCACTGACTTGCCGGGCCTGGCAAGGTTGAAGTTCGCATGGCAGGAATTGGAATCCTGTATTCCCGAAAACACGGGGTTTTTCGCCTCGTGGGCTTATACAAATGCCTATTTGCAGCACCACCGGCAGAAAGACTGGTGCATCATTGCCATCAGCGAATCTGAAAGCGGGAAACTGGAGGGGGTGTTTCCGCTGCAACTGATCAATGTTGAAAATGCGGGGCGTCGTTTTCGCTTCGGAAAGCCTCTGGGGGTCAGCTATCTGTCCTATATCGAATTCTGTATTCGCAGCCAGTCCCGCCGCGAGATACTGAATGTGCTTTTGGGTGATACGCTGCGACAGCACATCGGAGTCGATGCATTCTGCTTCTGGCCGCTACATGAGAGATCCCCGTTGTACCTGACGCTGCTCGAAGACCTGGCTGGAGGCACTGCCTTCAAATCTCTCAGATTCGCAGGCAATCTGAATGAACTCGACACGCGGAGCATCCGATTCGAAGACTACGAGCGATCGCGTGCATCCAGGACTTTTTCCAACGCGAGGTATTGCCAGCGACGGATGGGCAGGGAAGGCGAGGTGAGGTTCTGTCATGCGGAGGCTGACCCGGAAGGCGTTCTCGTAGAGCAGCTTTGTATGCGAACCGGGGAGCAGTTCAAGGAAAATCACGCTTACAGAGGGAGGACGGACTGGGATGTTTATTTCAGGGCGTTGTACAGAACGCTGGCACCGGATGGATTGGCGGAAATGGCTACGCTTCGCCTGAATGAACGGGTGATTTCCTCTGCCTTGATATTCAACTACAAACAGAGGCGCTATCTGCACATGTATGCCTATGATCCGGAATATGCGGCGTTCTCCCCGTCAAAGGTGCTGCTGGTCAATTTGATCGAGCAGGTCTTCAGGGAGCGAGGCATCCTGTGCTTCGGGGCAGGGGCGCAGGGCTACAAGAGGGAATGGGTGGCGTCTGTGGGTGAATTGAAATCCGCATTTGTTTTCCTGAATCCGGATGCGAGGAGCGCCCTTGAACCCATACTGGTCCCCGAGAACATGTACAGGCTATTCGGATCATGAAAGGCTGGGTCATCATGCCGGCCTCTTGATTGATGCCGCAATCCCGCCAGCAGGAGTAAAGGGGTCAGATACCGTCTTGAATGTCAAGCATAGGCTGCTCCAATCTTAGGGTCGAAAGGTTTGCCTGAGCGCATAACGCCATACATGATATGAACGAGCTTGCGCATCGCGGCGCCGATGATCAGCTTCTTCGATTTTCCTGCCAAAGCGAGCCTTTTGGCGAATTCACGTACGATCGGGTTGTAGCGAATGGCGACCATCGCAGGAAAGAAAAGCGCTTTTCTGAACCTCGCATTCCCCGCTTTCGACATCTTCGACCTTCCCCTCACCGAAGAACCAGATACTCGATGGATGGGAGTCAATCCCAAAAATGCGGCAAGCGATCTTGCGGAATCAAACCTTTGCGGGTCGATCACAACTGCTAAAAAGCGGGATATGGTTACTTCACCGATGCCATCGATGCTTTCAAGCAAATCACGCCTTGCCTTCAGATCAGGGTGGCTGTCGATATGGCTGCGAATTTGCCGTTTAAGATGCGCGATCTCCGATTCGAATATCGTAATAATCCGTTCTATGGATGACCGGGTAGCATCGGTGGCAATATCGAGCCGGTTCTTCTCTTGACCAAGCATCTGGATCAAGGCCTCATGCCTGACGACCAGGCTCTGCAGGACAGTGATCGAAACAGGAGCAGGCTGCCAGACTTCAGGATCGTGTTTCGCGCAAAAGCTGGCGATCAGCTTTGCATCTGCCCTGTCCGTTTTCGAGCGAGAGAGCTCGCTTTGCGCATATCCCTTGATCTTGACCGGATTCACCACACTGACCATATGACCAGCCTCATGAAGATGGCGCGCAAGTTTCTCATGATAAACACCTGTCGCTTCCATACAGACATGAATCTTGGTAGCGCCTTGCTTGGCTAGCCAGAGATTAAGCTCACCAAAGCCCGCTTCGCTATTGCAGAACACTTTCGACTTTGATTTCCCGCTCTCGAATAAAAGCGCGACATCGAACTTCGCTTTGGAAACATCTATACCCAATACTGTTTTCATGGAGTTCACCTCATATCTGAGTTGCAACCATGCTCGGGTAGTTCTTCGTTCATGCCAACCTTGTAATGCAGGGTGCTCCAATAAATCGGTCCCTAAGATACCGTCCGGTCTTGAACAAAGGAGGCAAGGGAGTCTTATCTGACCCGCAGGCTCAAGGCCTAAAGTCTAGCTCAGCTTCCCCTTGCCTTTACCCAGGCTTCCTGGATAAGCGTAAATTTCTTTACGCCCTCAATCAAGATACAAGGTCTCACATTCCAACATCAGGATTGATGCCGCAATGCCGCAATGCCGCAAGGGTCTTCCCTCGCAACAACGCAGCCAAGGCTGCTGTTGCTGAATGAAAACTCCTGCTCCTGAATGAAGAGTTGAGTCCATAAAATGCTGTAAATAGGCTGGCTGGTAGCCACCGCTTCGATTCGGTAAATTAACGTTGTTGAGACTGAATCGAATTTACAGCAAATTTTGGACTTGACCGGTCGTTGCTGCGGAAGCATAAATATCTTATTGAATTCTTTTGTGTATGTTGATAATATACAAAAATGATTGATTTGCTAAATATCAGGGGCTTCAATTGGGATGATGGGAATGCCCGAAAAAATACAAAGCATGGCGTTTCGATGGCGGAAGCCGAGCAAGTATTTTTCAATGCCCCGTTGTTGTTGCTTGAGGATGTAAAGCGTAGCCAAGGCGAGATTCGTTTTCATGCGCTGGGGAAAACTGATGAAGGCAGGTTGTTGCATGTCACTTTTACCTTGAGACAAAAGAACATGTTGATACG
>JAJXVB010000011.1 GCA_021782365.1 Pseudomonadota bacterium | reverse complement strand
CCGCCTGCTCGCTTGTCGCCTGGCTCATGCTCTGCGCGGTCGCCGAAACCTCCTCAGAGGCGGACGCCAGATTGTCCGCTGCCCCTCTCACTTCCGTGATGATCTGCGAAAGCTTCTCGACCATGTTTTTCATCGCAAACAGGAGGCTGCTGTTATCGCCCTCCTTGATCTCCACCTTCATCGACAGATCGCCGTTGGCAAGCCTGCGGGAAATATCGGCCGCATAGTCGGGCTCTCCTCCCAGTTGCTTCATCAGGTTGCGTGAAATGAACCAGCCCATGACACCAACGATCACCGTCACGAGCGCTGCGATGCCAATTGAAAGCTTGGTAGCCATGCCTTGCGCAGATGTTGCCTCTGCTGCACCCTTCTTGCCGATCTCTACGTTGTACTGGATGTGCTCATCCAGTGCGGACTGTATCTTGTTGGCTGATTCGATGTCCTTCGCAAGTTCTACCAAACCTTGCTGCACATTGCCGGATTTGAACAGATGGAGCGTAGGCGCGATTCCCTCATCGTACTGGGCGACGAGGGATTTCTCTGTATTCAGCATCTGCCTGTCCTTGTCGTCTGCAATGTCTTCCTTCTCATACTTCTGCAGCGCATCTTTAAGGCCGCTCTGGAATTCCTTGGCCGAGGTTTCTATCTCTGCCATTTTTCCGGAATCCGAATAGAAAACTGCGGACTTGTTCACGGAAATCCTCAATTCCTCGAAATTCTTCAAGGCGTTGTTCAAATCGACGAGGCTGGGCACCACGTTCACGTTGGCAAAATTGGCCGCTGTAAACACCTTCTCGATCTGAACGTAGCTAAGCCAAGCCAGGCCAGCGAGTCCTAGGACTGCAGAAGAAATAAGCAGATACATCCTTTGTGCGACTGTCATTTTCATATCCTTCGCGTTTCAATTGACCAAAAAACCCGTTCCTAGCAACCTCTAGCATCTACGGAATCCATTCAGGCGTAGATCATCAATCTCATGATCTACGCCTTTTTCCATGAAGCGCATGATGCGGGAAGTCCGTGTAGGAAAATATCAGCGAGGGATTAAAATTCGGGTAGGAATACTACGCAGGCGAACCATAGGATTATTCCTATGCGACCGAAGAATGAATCGATGGAAAAAAAGCTTACTGGGTAAAGAAGAGATAGATGACCAGCGCAACCCCCAGCAATGCGACGACCATGTTGGTGATCACGCCCGCATGGACGTTGTAGCCTTCAGGGATCTCGACAGGCTTCAGGGTCTTCAGCACCCTGCGATACTGCGTGGTCGCGGTGGATGCGCAATAGGCGCCCAGTATCACGAAGGCGATGCCGACCCAGAACGAGACTCCCTTGCCGGCAGCTCCCAGCTGCTTGGGCAGCAGAAGATGCATGAAAAGTCCGAAACGCTCTATCACGAAGCCGAAGGCCATCAGCGTCAGGCTGGTTCGATTCCATGCGAGCAGGGTACGCTCCGCGGCAAAAAACACTCTCGGGTCGTTGAGATCGGACATGCATCTTCCTCCTGGAAAAATCTTCCAAAAGCATAACACGACATCCGAGAGCGGCGCCCTTAAAGATCGTTCATTCCGATTTTATTCATCGCTCACCCCTTTATGCAGATGAGGGGTTGGACGCGGGCGACCTTGCGCGCCAGGCCTGCGCCTTCCGCCGCGTCCACGACGGCGGTCACATCCTTGTAGGCCCCAGGCGCCTCCTCGGCAACGCCGCGCATCGAAGGGCTGCGTATCAGGACGCCGCGCATTTCCAGATCGTCGACCACTTGTCTTCCGCTCCATCTGTGCAGCGCCTGATGGCGGCTCATCGCCCGCCCCGCCCCGTGGCATGCGGAGCCGAATGCAAGCCCCATTCCCAGATCAGTCCCCGCAAGGATGTAGGAAGCCGTCCCCATGCTTCCGCCTATCAGCACGGGCTGCCCCGCCTCTTTGAAAGCCTCGGGAATATCCGGATGATGGGGACCGAAGGCGCGGGTCGCGCCCTTGCGATGAACGTACAATCTCCTCAAGACGCCGTCGAAAGGATGCTCCTCTATCTTGCAAGTGTTGTGGGATACGTCATAGAGAAGCGGGAGATTCGCCCCTGGCAATATCCTTGCGAATGCCTTTCGGGTCAGGTGGGTGAGCATCTGCCGGTTGGCCAAGGCGCAGTTGATCGCGGAGCGCATCGCGCCGAGATATTCCTGCCCCAGCATTGAACCGATGGGCGCGCAGGCAAGCTCCCTGTCAGGAAGCACTATGCCGTGGCTTGGCGCTGCGATCACCATTCGCTTCAAAAATTCCGTGCCGATCTGGTGACCCAGGCCTCTAGAGCCGCAATGTATGCTGACCAGAACGTCGCCCTGTTCTATGCCGAATGCCGCCGCGATCTCTGGCGCATGCACATCAGTCACCCGCTGTATTTCCAGGTAATGATTTCCCGAGCCCAGGGTTCCCATCTCGTCCTTCTGGCGTTTCTTGGCCTGAGCCGAGACCTGAGAGGGATCGGCGCCGAACATGCAGCCGGATTCCTCGATGCGTTCGAGGTCTGCTCTTTCACCAAAGCCCCGTTCCACGGCCCAGCGCGCGCCGCCCTTGAGCATCGCATCCATCTCCGCATCGTTCAGCCTGATCGAGCCCGTGCTGCCCATTCCTGCAGGTATCGCGCGGTAGAGTTCGTCCGCCAGACGGTGTTTAACCTTGTCGATGTCTTCGACCTTCAAACCCGTGTGCAGCGTGCGCACCCCGCATGAAATGTCGAAGCCCACGCCGCCCGCAGAGACAACCCCTCCCTGATCCACGTCGAATGCCGCAACCCCTCCTATGGAAAATCCGTAGCCCCAGTGCGCATCGGGCATCGCCCAGGATGCCTTTACGATGCCGGGGAGCATCGCGACGTTGACGACCTGTTCATGGACCTTTTCATCCATCTCGCGAAGCAGATCCTCGCTGGCAAAGATCACCCCCGGAACGCGCATCTTTCCAAACGGGCGGATGTGCCATTCGTATGCGGACTTGCGTTCAAACCTTGCAGGATCCATGACGCTCCTTTGCTACACGTCAACCACGCATTGCGCGAGCCAGCTACCGTCTTCCCTTTTTGCCACCTTGAGCTCGGTATAGGTGGCGCCCTTTATCTCGACGGCGGGGCGGTGGGATGCGACATCGATCGTTTCCCCCCAGGCCTTCCCTTCAAGAGAGTTTTTCTTGAGATGCACTTCGAATCTGCTAAAAAGCATGTTGCGGGTGGCCATCTCGAAGATCAGGCCGTTTAACCAGTCTGCAAAAAGCAGCTCTGCGTTGGGCGCAGAACAGGAAAGACGCACCATTTTCAGTGGCGCCACATTCCCGGGATCGGTGATTGCCGCGGTGAGCGCGAGCGCTGCCTGTTCGAAGGCCTGTTCAAGCGTCGCGCCGATGCCGCGCACACCGACATCTGCCTGATGGGAGAAATGCTCCCAGTGTGATTTGACGGTCATGCGCTCCCTCTGCTTTCCGGGGGGAACTCGGGTGCCAGTATAATCCGTTTGGAAGGGCGTTGCATGCAAGCGTTTAGGCGAATGGCGAATCTGCATGCCGCGCGCTATAATCAAAACATTTGGGAAAGCAAGAATCATGGAAGCAGAAAAGATCAACGCCATCAACAATCAGCTGCAGGACCTCGGATTGCGCAGCGCGGAATTACGGAGGTATCTTTGACTACGATGGCAAGAAGGAAAGACTGACAGAAGTCTCTGCGCTGGCCGAGGATCCTTCCATCTGGCAGGACGCGAAGCGCGCCCAGGAGCTGGGGCGCGAGCGCAAGATGCTCGAAGGCATCGTCCTGGGTTTGGGCAAGATCCAGCAGGATCTTTCAGACGCCAAGGAGCTCCTCGAAATGTCGGAGGCAGAAGGCGACGAGGACTCGCTAAACAGCACGGCTGAAGACATCCAGGACATCGAGCGCCGCGTCTCCGAGATGGAGTTTCGCCGGATGTTCAACCATCCGATGGATGCGAACAACTGCTTCATCGACATACAGGCGGGCTCGGGAGGCACGGAGGCACAGGACTGGGCCGCTATGCTTTTGCGCATGTATCTTCGCTATGCGGAGCGCAAGGGATTCCAGGTGGAAATCCTCGAGCAGTCAGACGGCGAAGTCGCGGGCATCAAGGGTGCATCCATCAAGGTGATGGGCGAATATGCGTTCGGCCACCTGCGCACGGAGACCGGCGTGCACCGCCTGGTGCGCAAGTCCCCCTTCGATTCGGGAAACCGCCGCCACACCTCCTTCTCAAGCGTGTTCGTCTATCCCGAAGTGGATGACTCGATCGAGATCGAGATCAACCCCGCGGACCTGCGCATCGACACATTCCGCGCATCGGGTGCGGGCGGACAGCACATCAACAAGACGGACTCGGCGATACGCATCACGCATCTTCCGACGAACATCGTGGTGCAGTGCCAGAACGACCGCTCCCAGCACCGCAACCGCGCAGAGGCGATGGCGATGCTGAAGTCGCGCCTCTATGAAGAGGAATTGAGAAAACGCAACGAGGAGAAGCAGGCGATGGAAGACGGGAAGACAGACATAGGCTGGGGGCATCAGATCAGGTCCTATGTTTTGGACCAGTCGCGCATCAAGGACCTGCGGACCAATCACGAGGTCGGAAACACCCAGGCGGTATTGGACGGCGATCTGGACGACTTCATTTCGGCGAGCCTGAAACAGGGGGTCTGATATTCCCAAATTAATTAGTCGGGAATAGAATTGCCATCCTTAGGATAATCCACAGAGAAAAGAAAATGCCAGTGTCCATAAAAACGCCGCAGGAAATCGAGAAAATGCGCGTGGCCGGGCGCCTGACCAGCGAAGTGCTCGACTACATCGGGCCCTTCGTCAAGGCAGGCGTGACCACGAACGAGCTCGACAGGCTTTGCCACGAGCTCATCGTCAACGTGCAGCATGCGATACCCGCGCCGTTGAACTACGCGCCCGGCGGCCACACTCCCTATCCCAAATCCATCTGCACCTCGATCAATCACCAGATCTGCCACGGCGTGCCGGGCGAGAAGGCGCTGAAGAACGGGGACATCGTCAACATCGACATCACGGTGATCAAGGACGGCTATCACGGTGACAGCAGCCGCATGTACTATGTCGGCGAACCCTCGATCCAGGCCAGGCGCTTGTGCGAGACGACCTATCAGGCGATGTGGCGCGGCATCAACAAGGTCAAGGCTGGCGCCTATCTCGGCGACATAGGATATGCGATCCAGAGTTTCGTCGAGCCCCTGGGCTACAGCGTGGTGCGCGAATTCTGCGGCCACGGCATAGGCGCGAAATTCCACGAGGAGCCTCAGGTGCTGCATTACGGCCGGCCCAAGACCGGGCTGAAGCTCGAGGCGGGCATGGTGTTCACGATAGAGCCGATGATCAATGCCGGGAAAAAGGAGATCAAACAGCTCAACGACGGATGGACAGTCGTGACCCGCGACCACAGCCTTTCCGCACAGTATGAGCACACGATACTCGTGACCGACACCGGCTTTGAGGTACTGACGGTCTCCGCGGGCACTCCCCCTCCTCCCTAGAATCATGTCAGACTGCGATATCGGAAGGCTGAGGGAATCCATAAAGCAGGACAGGCTGACCCTCGAAGCGCAATTCTTAAAGGATGGCAATGCGGCGCACCTCCTGAAAGCGCACAGCAGGCTGATAGACCGGTATCTGATACGCGTCTGGCAGGAGATCGGGCTTGCAGGCAACCTCGCGCTCGTCGCCGTTGGAGGCTACGGGCGCGGAGAGCTCTATCCCAAATCCGACATCGACCTTCTGATCCTGCTGGGCCATGATCCCGACGATGCGCTGCAATCAAGGCTGCATGAATTGATCGCCCTGCTCTGGGACATAGGGCTTGAGGTCGGCCACAGCATACGCACTGTCGGCGAATGCATCACCGAGTCTTCCGACATCACCGTGCAGACCAACCTGCTTGAGGCGCGCCTGCTTTCAGGCGACCCAGCCCTCTTCGACGAGATGCGCTCCGCCTTGCATCTCGGGCTGGATCCAAAGGAATTCTTCAACGCAAAACTCAAAGAGCAGCAGCAGCGCCATGGGCGCTTCAGCGATGCGGACTTCAACCTGGAGCCCAACCTGAAGGAGAGTCCGGGAGGTCTTCGAGATCTTCAGACCATCACCTGGATAAGCTGCGCCGCGGGATTAGGCACGAAGTGGCAAGAGCTTGCAAAAGCAGGCCTGATCAGCATTTCGGAGGCGCGCCAGACAACAAGGCACGACACGCTGCTAAAGACGCTGCGCACGAGACTGCACTACCTCGCGCACCGCAGGGAAGACCGGTTGCTTTTCGAATTCCAGACCGCCCTCGCAGAACAGATGAACATCCATGCTTCGGCAAGCCGCCGCGCAAGCGAGCATCTGATGCAGCGCTATTACCGCACGAAGCTTGCAGTGCGTCAGTTCAACACGATACTGCTGCAAAACCTGCGCGATCATCTCTTCACCGAGAAACCTCGAGAGCAGGCATTAAACGAGAACTTCCGCATCATTGGAAACCTTCTCGAAATAAAGGACGAGCAGCTTTTCGAGAAAAGGCCTGAGTCGATATTCGAACTCTTCCTGATCCTGCAGAAGCACCCTGAACTCAAGGACCTCACCGCAAAAACGCTGCGCGCCCTCTGGCGTTCACAGCATAAAATAGATGCTGCATTCCGGAAGAACCCTGCAAACCGGGCTCGCTTCATGGAGATACTGCGCCAGCAACAAGGCGTCATCGATGCGCTAAGGCGCATGCGCCAGTATGGCATACTGGGCCGCTACATCCCCGCATTCGGAAAGATCGTCGGCCAGATGCAGCACGACCTCTTTCACGTTTACACGGTGGACGAGCACATCCTGATGGTGGTGCGCAACCTGCGCCGCTTCACGCTTGAGAAATACGCGCATGAAGTGCCTCTATGCCACAAGCTGATGAGCGAATTCGCAAGGCCAGAAGTGCTCTACATCGCAGGACTCTTCCACGACATCGCAAAGGGTCGGGGTGGAGACCACTCTAAACTCGGCATGAAGGATGCGCGGCTATTCTGCAGACAGCATGGGCTCGATGCGGATGATGCAGACCTCATCGTATGGCTGGTCGAACAGCATCTCACGCTTTCCGCAACCGCGCAGAAGCAGGACCTGTCAGACCCCGAAGTGATCGCCGCATTTGCCGGGAAGATGAAGAACGAGCGCTACCTGATCGCGCTCTATCTGCTGACGGTCGCAGACGTGCAGGGAACCAGCCCCAAGGTATGGAATGCATGGAAGGCGAAGCTGATGGAAGACCTGTTCCAGATGACGCGCCGCTATCTCAAGGAAGGTGCATCGACAGACCGCCTGGCCGAGATACGCGCCGAGGCTGCAGCCACGCTGAACCTCTATGCGATTCCTCCGGAATCATACCGTTTGCTCTGGGCACAACTCGACGACAGCTACTTCCAGGACCACGAGCCGCACGAGATCGCCTGGCACACAAGGCTCCTGGCCTATCGGCCGAATCCATCTTCCCCAGTCGTCAAGACCCGCTTGAGCCGTGCAGGAACGGGGCTGCAGGTGATGGTCTATTGCAAAGATCAGAAGCAGCTCTTCGCGCGCATCTGCGCATTTTTCGCGCGCATGCATTACACCATCATGGAAGCCAAGATCCACACCACCCATCATGGATATGCGCTGAACAGCTTTCAGATCATGGAAATCAACAGAAGCGAAATGGCTTACCGCGACCTGATGAACTACATCGAATTCGAACTCGCGGAAAGAATCTCGGAGGCCAGGCCGATAGACCCCATCGCGGCGGGGCGCGTCAACAGGCAGCTCAAGCATTTCCCGATCGAGGGCAAGATCAACATCGCAAGGGACAGGCGCGGCCTGTACATACTCTCGCTGATCGCCGGAGACAGGCCGGGTTTGCTCGCGCAGATCGCAAAGCTCATGGACCAGCACGGCATCAGCCTGCACCGCGCCAAGATAAACACGCTGGGCAGCCGCGTCGAGGATGTCTTCTGGATCAGCGGGGAAATCCTGGAAAATCCAGAGGATGCCAGCGCCTTTCTCAATTCCCTGCTGGAAATGCTCTAGCGCTTAACTGTGTATCGAGTTTCAATTCGATCGGCGGCGCATCCTGATGCTGAACCACCACGGGATTGACAACCTGGGCCGTGTGCGTGCCGAGATAGGCGCTGCCGTAACCTGCGATCAGCACTGCCGAAAGAAGCCCCGTCATCTTGAGCGTCGAAACAAGATAACTGCCCTGCGAATGATCGATTGACTCGGCGAGCTTTGACACTACCTGGGCTTCGCTCTCGGCCTGCTGCTTTGCCTGCCTGGCCGCCTTTCTTTCAAGCTTCGCCTTCTTGCGCGCAAGCTCGAGCGCTTCCTTTTCTGCGGCAACGCGGTTTGCTGCCTGCTCCGAAGCTTGGGCTTCTTCCATGAGGCGCTGCTTTTCGATAGCCAGCAGCTCCTGCTCGCTCGCAAGCTTCTTCTGTTCGACTTCCAGGATCTGCTGTTGAACGGACTGCCTTTGAGCTGCAGCTTCTGCAGCCTGCTCTTTCGCTGTTGCGAGTTCCTTTGCAGCACTGAGCTCGATGCGCTCTGCCTTCGCTCTCGCCTCTACTGCTTCAGCTGCGCGACGCTTCTCAAGTTTTTTCTGCTCGATTATGTTTTCCGCTTCAAGCGAAAGCTCATCGATCTTCTTCGTGATTCTGGAAAGACTCTCTTCAGCGCGCATCTTCAATGCCTGCTCCTGAGCGATTCTTTCCCTTTCAACGTCATTAGCCTTCCGCTCTGCGGCGATCCTCTCATCCATGAGCGCGCCTGCCTGATCTTCGAGCAAGGTGCGGTGCTCGAGCTGGGCCTGCAATTCGGCTTCTCTCTCGAGACGCTGCCGCTCCTTTTCTGCAAGCCGCATTGAAAGCAGCCTGTTTTTCTCCGCGGTTTCGGTTGCAAGCCTTGCCTTTTCCGCAAGCTTCTTTGCTGCGACCGATGCGCGCGCTTCGCTGCGGACGCGTTCGCGCTCGGCTTCGGCCGCCATCTTTTCCTCATCCATGCGGAGCCTCGCCATGTTCTCGGCGCGAGCCATCGCCTCCTCGTGCGCCTTCTTGGCCTTGCTCATCTCCCTGTTCAGGGCGGCAGTCGCACGCGCTTCCTTCCTGATCAGCTCTTCCTTCTCTTCCAGCGCTCTCTTTTCTGTCTCGGCGCGCAACCTTGCGATGTTGAGCTCGCGTATCGCCGCCTCTTCCTGCTTTCTTGCATCGCTTATCGCGAGCTCGTTGAGCTCAACGGTTTCTCTTGCAATCTTCTCGGCGCGTGCTTCCGCTTCCGCGCGCTGATTTCCCGATTCGATCGCGATCTGATGGGCTTTCAGCGCGGCTTCAAGCGCTGCGTTTGCGCGCGACTCCGCTGCTTCCCTCTCCTCGGCGATACGCCTCTCCTCGTCTTCGAGTGCCGCGCGTAGCATGGTCTCCTCCGCAGCTCTTTCGAGAGCGGATATTTTTTGCTGAACTGCCGATATCAGCGCCTGTTCTGCCTGAAGCTTGCTTGCAACGGCAAGCTTCTCGGCATGCAAGACTTCCGCATGCCGCTGTACGGATTGCAATGCGGCATTCTGGAGATGCAGTTTCTCCAGCAGATGCTTTCTTGCAATTTCCTCTATTTGAATCTCCCGCTGCGCAGATTCCTTGAGCTCAGCCTCCAGCCTTGATTTCTCCTGAGCGGCCTTGAGCGCCTGCTCTGCTGCGGCCTTGCGTTCATTTTCCAGACTGACCGCATGCGCTTCCGCCTGCAGTTGCAGTTGCAGCGCCTTCGCCGCTTCGATTTCCGCTTCCGCGCGTTGCTGCGCAATCTGCAGGTGATCCCGCTCGCTCGCCATCTTCTGGGCAGCCGCGTGAAATGCCAGGTTCTCGCATTCCAGCCTTGCCCTTGCATCGTGTTCCGCCTGCAGCAGCAAGGCCTGTGTCTCCTCGTGCTGAACCGCAGTTTTTCTATCCGCATCCGCGCGGCTCTGCAAGAGCCTTGCCGTCTCTAGTTCCGCCGCTTCCTTGCGCTCGGCCTCTGCCTTTGCATTTGCCTCGGTTTCCGTGCGCTGCCTCGCAGCCTCAAAAGCCTGGCGTTCATGCTGCAGGCGTTCTTCCGCAATGATTTTTGCCTGTTCCTCGGCCTCTCTGCGTTTCATCGCCATCAAGGCAGCCGCCTTTTCCGACTCGGTTTGCTCGAGCGCCGCCATTTCGGCATCTGCATCGGCCTGTCTTCTGGCTTCAAGCTCGCGAAGCGCTTCTGCCTCTGCCTTTGCCCTTGATTTTTCGGCATCGAGTGCTGCCTGTTCTGCGAGCCGCTTCGCGTTCAGCGTATCCAGGATGCGCTGCTGCTCTGCGATTTTTTCTTCCTGAAGACGGGCGATCGTGTTGTCTGTGGCGACCTTTTCATGTACAAGCAAAGCCGCCTGCTGCTCCAGCCTCGCGCGGTTTTCTGTCGATCTTGCAGCCTCGCGTTCAGCTTCTAAGCGCTTGGCGATCTGCTCCATCTCGTACTGTTCGCTCTCTGCCCTTTCACGGGACAGGCGCATCAGTTCGGCTTCGCTCTCGATGCGCAAGCGCGCCGTTTCGTTAAGCGTTGTCTCTATCTTCAGCTTTTCTTCCGCAATGTCGCGCTCTTGCCGTTGAGCCGCCATGCGCTCGGATACGGCCTGCTCGGCCTGAACCAGAAGTCTTTCCGTCTTGAGCTTTATCGCATTTATCTCTTCTTCTGCGCGCCTTTGCGCCTGCTGCTCGGCTTGGCATTGCTGCTCGAGCAATTCGATCAGTTCGCGCTCGGCAAGCGCCTTCATTTCTGCGGCTTCGTGTACCTCCTGCTCGGCCTGCAAGCGTCCTTGCAGTTCCTCACGCGCCTTTTCCTCGGTCAGCAGCCTCGCCTGATTCTCTTCGGTCAGCCGCTTTTCCAGTTGCTGCTTTTCTGCGATCTCCTGGGAGAGACGCTTCTCGGTCTCCATGCGGGCCTGGGCCAGATCGAAAAGCCTCGCCTCTTCCTGACACTTGGCTTCAAGCTGGGCAATCAGCTCCATTTCCATCTTGACGCGAGCCTGTGCGATCGCGCGGGCATGCGCCTCGGCGCGAGCCCTTGCCTGCGCGGAAAACCCGGCCTGAGTCTCGGCCTCCTGGTGCGCGCGCGCTTCCTGTATGGCCCGGGCGATGGACTCTTCGCTCTCCGTGTCTACTAAACGAATTTTTGGATTGGGTGCCATGATCTGCCTTTGTGCATTAGCGACAATCGCAAAATATCACATGGCATGTCTAGCAAAGCGCCGAACAGGCGCGGAAAAATCGGCTATTTCGCGAATCTCAACGCCGATTGCGCATGAAAGCCTCAAACTCCGGGACCCTTAGAGGCTTGCTGAAATAGTATCCCTGCACCTCCTTGCATCCCTTCATGCGCAGGAATTCAAGCTGCTCTTTCGTCTCGACGCCTTCGGCGATCGTCAGGAAACCCAGGCTGTCCGCGAGCGTGATGATCGCGGTCACGATCGCGCGGCTTTCGGGATCATCGAAGATGCTGCGCACAAAGGACTGGTCTATCTTGAGCTTGTAGATCTTGAATTTTCTAAGATAGCTCAAGGAGGAATAGCCGGTTCCGAAGTCATCTATCGACATGCGAAGGCCTCGCTCATGCAGCTCGTCCATCACCGCGATGGCCGCCATGGGCACTTCCATCGCCACGCTTTCTGTCAGCTCAAGTTCGATATACCGCGGCGGCAAAGCGATTTCTTCCAGAATATCCATGATTTTTTGCGATAGATTTGCCTGGCGGAACTGGATTGCAGAAAGATTCACCGCGATCGTGAGCTCCCATCCCTGATCCAGCCATGCCTTTGCCTGCCTGACGGCCTCGCGCAACACCCACTGCCCGATTTCCAGAATCAATCCGCTCTCCTCGGCAACCGGGATGAATTCGGCGGGAGAAACCGAGCAGAGTTCCGGATGCTGACAGCGCAGCAAGGCTTCTGCGCCCACCAGGCGTCCGTCGTGGATGGAAATCTGGGGCTGGTAATATAGCTCGAACTGGTCGTGCATCAGCGCCTGGCGCAGCGCATTCTCAAGCTGCATGCGCCTTGCCGAACGGTCCTGCATCTCGCTTGTGAAGAAACGGAAGCAGTTGCGACCATCTTTCTTTGCCCGGTACATCGCCACATCGGCGCATTGGTATAGCCTGTCGAAATCCGTTCCGTCTGCAGGATACATCGCGATGCCGACTGAGGGCGTCACGGTCAACTCATACTGGCGAATTTGATAAGGCTTTGCCACCATCTCGAGCAGCTTTTCCGCGACATGCGCGGCACCGTCGGCATCCGTGCCAGGCAATACAAAGATGAATTCGTCACCCCCCATGCGCGACAGCGTGTCTTCCTCGCGCAGCACGCTCTTCAAACGTTGAGCGAGCTGAATCAGGAGCTCGTCGCCTATCCTGTGACCCAGCGTGTCGTTGACATTCTTGAAGTGATCGAGATCCAGAAACATCAAGGCGATCTGGCTCTTGCTGCGCTGCGCCATGCCCATCGCATAAGCGATCCTGTCCTTCAGAAGGGTCAGGTTAGGAAGGCCCGTGAGCGCATCGAAATGCGCAAGCTGCACGATGCGCGCCTCATTCTCAGCCCGCTCTATCGCCAGGCTCGCCAGATGCGCACCGCGTTCGAGTGCGGCCAGTTCCATAGGCTGCGGGCTGCGCGGCGTGGAATGATAAAGCGCAAAGGTGCCTAAGACCTGCTCTTTTGTAGACATGATGGGGATAGACCAGCAGGATGCCAGCCCGTGGCTCAAGGCAATATCCCTGTAATTACGCCATTGAGGATCGCTTGCGATGTCGGTGACGATGGTGATTTTCCTGCTGTGCGCGGCCACGCCGCATGAGCCTGCGTTCTCCCCTATCTCCATGCCGTCTATCGCATCGCTATAGGATTCTGGCAGACTGGGCGCAGCACCCTTCACCAGATGCTTTCCGTCAGGGCTCGTCATCAATACCGAACAGTACATGCCCGGATACATCGTTTCATAGCTCCTGGCCAGAAAATTCAGCATCACCGGCAGCGACTCGCCGCGCGCCAGTAGTTCGAGCACGGACTTTTCATTTTCGCTCTGCAGCTCAAGGCTCTTGCGCACGGCCTCGCTCTCGAAATTATCCATCGCAAAGCTGATGTCGGTGGCCATCTCGAGCAGAAGATTGCGCGAAGGTTCGTCAAACGCATCAACATCCTTCGAATAAAGCGTGAAGGCGCCCACCGCAACGCCCTTCTTCAAGAGCGGCAGCGAAGCGGAAGATCTCCAGCCAAAATGCCTTGCCCTTTCATGCCACGCCGTCGTCGCGGGATCATTCTGGAAATCCTGGCACCAGAACGGGCGATTTTCGCTTATCGCGACGCCGGTCGGCCCACGCCCCGAAGGAAGCGATACGTCCACGGTGATGTCGATGTCGGCGAGATATTCCGAACCCTCGCCAAAAAACGCAGCGGGTTTCACCTTGCCGCTTTTCTGATCCAGCATGCCCACCCATGCCATTTTCAAGCCGCCGAAACGCACGGCATCCTCGCAGACCTGAGGGAAGAGCTCGGCCTCCGAAGTGGATCTCACGATCGCCTGATTGCACTGGCTGAGCGCTGCGTAAAGCTGGGTCAGCCTGTGGATGCGCGCGGCATCGGAGCGGCGTGCGGTGATGTCGCGCGCGATGCCCAGCACGCCGATCAGCCTGGCTTGGGCATCGTACATCGGCGCCTTGATCGCCTCTATGTACATGCGGTGACCATCGTCGGCAAAAGTGATCCATCTCTCGCTAATGTCTGTCTTGCCGGAATGCATCGCCATGAGGTCATGCTTGCGGAAGGAATCTGCCAGCTCGCGATCGACGAAATCGTAATCCGTCTTGCCGACGATCTCCGCTTCGCTCGCGCCATAGAAGCGCTCGAACATCCGGTTGCACGCGATGAAGACGCCGTTCTCGTCCTTCAGCCAGACGAGATCGGGTATGGTCTGCAGGATGGCGCGCAAAAAAGAATCCGAGCGCCTTCTACCCTGCTCCGGCATTTCAGTCGTCTGTTCTGTCAATGGATTCACTGTCTCAGAAGAATCAGCACTTTCGGGAAATTTGCGCGACAAGTTTACTGCATTTTTCATCGGGCTTCACGCATTGGCATGCGCAATATCAACATTCACATCCGCGCCACGATATCCGCTTATAATTATACGTTTTGATATTGGAAGCAACATGTTGACGATAGCCACGCATACCAGATCGATGTCCCTGGCCGCGCTGTTTTGCGGAAGCTGCGTCATTCATGCCGCCTTGGCCGACGATTCAGTTGGGCTCTACGGCCAGGCCACTTTCGTCTATCAGTCCCATTCAAGCTTCAATTCTCCCTACCAGGGACAAAACAGCCTGAGGACCGACAACAACAACGCCGAGACCACGGACATCACGCTGTTTTCAGGCATCCGCGCGGGCAGCGGCGAGTTGTGGATCAACCCGGAGATAGACCAGGGGTTCGGTCTCAGCAACACGCTGGGCATGGCGGGATTTCCTAGCGGCGAGGCATACAAGGTCGGCGCGAACACGCCCTATCTGCGTCTACCCCGCGCGTTCTACCGCAAGGTCTTCAACCTGGGCGGCGAAGAGCAGAGCATCCAGGCTTCCGCGAACCAGCTGGCGCGCACCCAGACTGCAGACAACCTCATCGTAACGATAGGCAAATTTTCCGTGGTCGATATCTTCGACACCAACGCCTATGCGCATGACCCACGAACCGACTTCCTGAACTGGTCTGTCGTGGATGCCGGCGCATTCGACTATGCGGCGGATGCATGGGGTTATACAAAAGGCATGGCCCTCGAATGGACGAAATCAAGGTGGACGCTCAGAGGCGGATTCTTCGATCTTTCGACCATCCCCAATTCCACGGTGCTGGACCACACTTTCGCCCAGCACGAATGGGTAGGCGAAATCGAGGAGCGCCACCAACTTTTCGGTCATGACGGAAAACTCAAGCTATTGGGATTCGTCAACAAGGGGAACATGGGCAGCTATGCTGACGCCTTGCAGTTGGCGATGCAGACCAACAGCATCCCCGACACGGCGCTGGTCAGGCGCGGCAGCTCCAACTCCGGATTCGCGCTCAACCTGGAGCAGGAGATCGCATCCGACCTCGGCGCATTCGCCAGAGCCAGCGCGAACGAGGGCAGCAAGGAAGCCTTCGAATTCACCGAAATAAATAAATCCGTATCGGCGGGGCTTTCTTTGAAGGGGAGCCGCTGGGGAAGAAACGACGACACGGCAGGACTCGCCTTCGTCGCCAACGGCCTGTCGGGTGCGGCGCGCAGCTATTTTGCAGCAGGCGGCATGGGCATCCTGATAGGCGATGGACAGCTCCCCCATTACGGCCTCGAAAAAATCACGGAAGCCTATTACTCCTATGCCGTGCCGGGACTCGATCATCTATTCCTGACCGCGAACTATCAGTATGCGATCAACCCGGCATACAACATGGATCGCGGACCCATCTCGTTTTTCGGATTCCGACTGCACAAGGATTTCTAGCCGCCTCATTTCCACGGGGTTAGAATATCCCGACTTCAACCTGGGAGAGATCATGGAATACAGACGACTGAGAAACAGCGATCTTTCGGTGTCAGCCTTGTCCCTTGGCACGATGACCTTTGGCGAACAGAACACCGAACAGGATGCGCATCAGCAGCTTGACATGGCTGCGGCGCACGGCGTCAACCTCATCGACACGGCGGAAATGTACCCCGTTCCGCCCAGGGCGGAGACGCAGGGGCGCACGGAATCCTATGTCGGATCCTGGCTCAGACGCCAACCTCGGGAAAAATTCACGATCGCCACCAAGATCGCCGGCCCCTCGCGAGGATTTGCATGGATACGCAACGGTCCGCGCATAAACCAGGAGCACCTCAACGCCGCGGTCGATGCAAGCCTGAAGCGCCTGCAGACCGACTACATCGATCTCTACCAGATACACTGGCCGGACCGCTATGTGCCGATGTTCGGGCAAACGAGCTATGACGCAACACAGGAGAAAGACAGCACGCCGATCCTCGAGCAGTTGTCCTCTCTCAACGCTCTCGTCAAGGCGGGCAAGATAAGATACATCGGATTGTCGAACGAGACCCCCTGGGGCGTTTCTGAATTCTCGCGTTTGGCAACTCAGGCAGGATTGCCCTCTATCGTCTCGATACAGAACGCATACCATCTGATGAACCGCACCTTCGAGAGCGGTCTTTCGGAAATCTGCCGCCATGCCAAAGTCGGATTGCTTGCTTACAGCCCTCTGGCCTTCGGGCATCTCACCGGAAAATACCAGGACCCGAATGCTCAGGGCCGCATCACGCTGTTTCCGGGTTTCGGCCAGCGCTACCAGAAACCCAATGTTCCCGCTGCGACGGCGGCATATCTGCAAATCGCGAAGGATGCGGGCATCAGCCCCGTGAAGATGGCGCTCGCGTTTGCGCGCACCCGCTGGTTCACATCCAGCGTGATCGTGGGTGCCACGACCCTGGCCCAGCTGGAAGAAAACCTAGCAAGCAGCGAACTCACGCTGTCAGATGAATTGTTGAAGAAAATAGAAGCCATACATGAACTCTACCCCAACCCTGCGCCTTGACACCGCAATGCCTGAAATGGAAAAGACCCGCAGGCTGGATGCCCGCAGCGAACTTCTGATCGAGGACATCGGAAACTACAAGATCATGAGCGTCCTTGGGAAAGGGGCGACCAGCGATGTGTATCTCGCACTCGACGTCAACACGAACCAGCGGGTCGCCATCAAGAAGATGCGTCCGGAATGCAGCATCGGCATGCAGCACAAGATGTTCGCTATCGAGTCATCCCTGTGCGGCATGCTGAAGCACCCCAACATCGTTTCCCTCATCGAGGCAAGCAGGACGGATGCGGACAACACCTATATCGTGATGGAGTATGTTGAAGGGGAATCGCTCGACAAATATTCATCGCCCGACAAGCTGCTCCCCGTCGACAAGGTCATGGACATCGTGAGGCAGGTTGCAGAGGCGCTTAATTACGCGCTGCAGATGGGCGTCATCCACAGGGATGTGAAGCCTGCAAACATCATGCTGCGCTTGGATGGCCAGGTCAAGCTCGCCGATTTCGGCTGCGCGCTGCTTTTCAATGCGGATACCACGCAGATCTCGGGAGCAGGAAGCTTGAGCTACATGTCGCCCGAACAGATTTCAGGGGCCAGCCTCAACCACCAGAGCGACATCTATTCCCTGGGCGCCGTGCTTTATCGGCTTCTGACAGGCCACAACACCTTCAATGCGACGGACAATTACGCGGCGATCAACCAGATCGTCAATCACCCGCATATCCCGATCGGCATACGCAGGGCGGACCTTCCGAAGGAGATCGTCCGCATCACGGACCGCGCGCTGCAGAAGAGCCTTGAAGACCGCTATCAGGACTGGAAGGAATTCTTGAGCGACCTCTATGCCGCGACTGGGGTATTGAGGACTGCCAAGCAGTCGGATGAACAGGCGATGTTCGATCTGATGAGCCGCTGCGCCTTCTTCAAGGATTTCCTGACCGTCGAGATTTGGGAGGTGTTGCGTGCATCGGAACCCCGCACCTTCAGGCACAACGAGGCGCTCATACGGGAAGACGAGCACGGTTTTTCGTTTTTCATCGTGCTCAAGGGGAGTGTCGCCGTCACCAAGCAGAACCGCATGCTGAACCTGATACAGGCTGGCGACTGCGTCGGCGAAAACGCCTGTCTCTACAACGGAAGTCCGATCAGGGGGGCAAGTGTCGCAGCGCAGGGAGAAGTCATCGCGCTCGAAATCTCGAAGGAAAGGCTGGAGGCCTTCTCGAAGGACGTGGGAATCCGCATGGATCGCGCATTCCTAAGGTCGCTCAACGACAAGCTTTCCGTATCCAATGCGCGCCTGCTACAGCTGATGGGCATACGCTAAGAAGCCTCATTTCCTGGATGCTTCGACCTTCAGGTTCTTTTCGTGCAGCATGCCGATCAGGCGGTTCACGCCGCCTTCTGATAGCGCATCGCCGAAATTGGAATGGTAGATCCTGATCATGCTCATGTTGTCGATGTCCACATCGTAGATGAGCCAGTTCCCGCCCACCTTTTCAAGCCTGTAGTCGAGCTCGGTCGACTCATCCCTGGGATCCATGACGACGGTCCTGACCATGGCCTCATTCGCATCGGGTTTCATCTTGAAAGGGAGATAAAGTATCGTCTGGTCGGTGTACTGCGAGATCACGTCCGAAAATGCGTGAAGGAGAAATGTATGGTATTCGCCGACCAGTTTTTCGCGATCCTCGAGGGTTGCCTGCTTCCAGTAATCCTTGCCGACCGTCAGCCTGCTTAGCCTCTCAAGATCGATACGCGGGAAAACGCGCGCATCGACAAGCGCATCCAGTTTCACCGGATCGCGAGTGAGGCTGCCATCCTGCCTGATGGGCGAAATGACATCGTCCACCATCTTCTTGACGACCGCATCAGGAGAGTCCGCAAAAGCACTCGCCGAGAAAAGCAGAAGCGTGAGGAACAGCCTCAACATGATCCTATCTCATCCTGCGCCTCAGGCTTTTTAGCTGATCGCGCTGCTCTGGCGTCAAAAGATCCTCGATCTGGTTCTGAGTTGCAAGATAGGCTTCGATCATCTGGCGTTTCAGATCGAATATCTTCTTGTATTCCTCGCCTATCGCAGCCGGATCGCGCTTGTCAGCCTCGTAAAGGTCGCGAAGCTTTGCCGACTCGTCGTTGATCATCCCCTGCTTTGCCCAATTGTCGTGATTGAGCTGGTCGGTAAGCTTGCTGATCCTGGATTGCTGATCCGCGCTCAAATTCAGCATGTGGTATCTCCCCACACCCATCATCATGCCCTGCCCGCCCATTGCGCCATGGTAATGATCGTAGTATTGCTCATGATATTGACCGTGATACTGATCATCGCAGACAGGCTTTTTGACGGGTTTCTTCGCGGGCGCGTCCGCTGCGGATGCAAGGGATGCAGAAAAGGCAAAGAGCAATGCGACAACAATTTCTTTCTTCATGATCGTGCTTCCTCCGTAATATAAACAGTATACACCGATTGCCGCGGTTATTTCATCCTGGAAGGCAAGGATATCGTCTCTCCCGCGACCATGAATCTTCCCATTCCCTGGTGATGTATCGTCCTATGATCCTTCCTGGCCGCATCCATCCATGCCTTTTCTACCCGGAACACGAAAAAATTGTATTTCTCGACCAGTTCATCATCGAAGATGGTGCATTCGAGGTTCGCATAGCACTCGTCGATCATAGGCGCCGAAACGATGGCGGCATCGGCTGCGGTAAGGCCGAATTTCTTGAACTTGTCCACCCTGCGCCCCGAGCAATTTCCGCACCCCACCACCTGCTTCGCGATCTCGACCGTCGGTATGTTGATCACGCACTCGCGGGTTTCATTGATGATGTTGAAGCTGTAATTCCGGTTGCTGATCACGCAGCCGACAAGGGGCGGCTCGAACTCCATCATCGTGTGCCAGGACATCGTCATGATGTTGGGGCGCCGAGCGCCAAGGGTCGAGACCAGAACGACGGGGCCTGGCTCAAGCAGGCGATAGACGCGGCCCAAAGGCAAAGACTTCTTCTTCATAGCAAGCCTCCCTCAGAAGATTATTGCAGATTCTACGCCCTGAATGAAGCGCTCACAACCCGCCGCAAAAAGGGTAAAATCCCAAGCGCTTCGTTTCAAAAACCGCATGCAGATGGACATTCAAGAAATTGCCGGACAGATCGATCAGCGCGGCTATATCGTCCTTGAAAAACTCTTGGCCGATACCATGCTCGATAGACTCTACGCACGCTGCCAGCATGATGACCCTTCAAGATTTAATGCAGCCCAGATAGGAAGAGGATCGGCCAAGCAAAGGATATCCTCGGTGCGGGGAGATGCGATCTCGTGGCTTACGGATATGCATCCTGCGGACGCCGCCTATCTTTCCTTCATGGAAGAACTGAGACTTGGGCTCAATGAGAGGCTTTTCCTCGGGCTTTTCGATTACGAATGCCACTATGCGATCTATGAAAAGGGAATGGGCTATGCAAAGCATACCGATGTGCTTTCCGGAAAGAAAAACCGCGTGCTTTCGACCGTGCTCTATCTGAACGAAGGCTGGAAAGAGAGCGATGGCGGAGAGCTTGTGCTGTATGATTCCCAAGATGCAATCCTTGAAACCGTGGCGCCAAGATACGGCACCATGATCATTTTCCTTAGCGAACATTTCCCCCATGAGGTGCTGATCTCGCAGAACACCCGGCGCAGCATCGCCGGATGGTTCAGAATCAGCGGAAGTTAGACATGACCCTGCCCGACACCGCCATAGACGAAGCAGAAAAAAATCTGCGCGACATTCTGGAAATCGCCATCGGGCATACCCAGTCCGCGCTCGTGGTCTGGGACGGTCAATGCGATCTGGCTATTGCCTTGACCCAGGCCTACCGTCGTTGCCTGCCTAATGCGACCTTCATCGACTTCGACAACGCTCAAGCATCCGATGTGCATGCCGCATTCGACAGGCTGATACCCGGCGATCTCGTCGTGCTGATACAGTCCACGAGCTTTCGCCTTGACGCATTCCGCCTGCGCGTCGAGCTCTTCAAGCGCGATCTCAAGGTGATCGAACACCCTCACCTTTCGCGCATGCCAGGACAGGAGGCGCTGATCTACATCGAATCCCTGGCCTACGATCCCGGCTACTACCGCGGCGTGGGGAATGCGCTTAAGGAGAGGATCGATGCCGCGCATACCTGCACCATCGAGAGCGGCGGCGAGCGCCTTGTCTTCTCGGCAGGCCTCGAGACCGCGAAGCTCAACGTCGGCGACTACAGCCAGATGCACAATGTCGGCGGCCAGTTTCCGATCGGCGAAGTCTTCACCGAATCGAAAGACCTCGAGGCGGTCAATGGCCGGGTGCGCATCTCGATCTTCGGCGACACCACCTTCTCGGTCAACAAGCCGGAAAAGCCCATCACGCTGGTGGTAAACAAGGGCCGCATCACCGGCACGATTGATTCCACGCCCGAGTTCGACCGCGTGCTTTCCAGCATACGCGAACATGAAGGGGAAGTCTGGCTGCGCGAACTTGGGTTGGGCCTTAACCGGTCCTTCAGCGAGGATAGAACCGTGAGCGACATCGGCACATTCGAGCGCATGTGCGGCGTGCACCTGTCTTTAGGCGCCAAGC
Source organism: Pseudomonadota bacterium (assembly GCA_021782365.1). Classification (GTDB taxonomy): domain Bacteria; phylum Pseudomonadota; class Gammaproteobacteria; order Burkholderiales; family Gallionellaceae; genus Gallionella. The sequence continues at coordinate 55,726 of JAJXVB010000011.1, read as the reverse complement.
ACGGCAGCTACAACAAGCCCAACATAAAAAAATCGGCCGCCAAGTTCCACGTCGACGTATTTGCCGCGACCCAATCGGTTCTGCTGGACGATGAGATCATCTATCGAAACGGGCGCTGGCTGGTCGCTTGACAAGACCTGAAAACAGGCATAGGGTTTCGACATCCACCGTGCCTTCATCATAGCCATGGATATCTCGCCGGTCACTGCGCTATCAAGCCTAGACACCGTTTATTCCATCGGTGCCCGGCAGACTGTTTTTCCGCCTTTAAGCACCGACACCGTCAGCATCTCTGACGCAGGAAAGCTGCTTTCCGCATCCACGCTGTTTGAAGCAAGCCAGACCGACTTCGCCTCTCTCTCTGTCGCAACCCAATACTTTGCAGATGCATACAACAATTTCCTGCAAAGCGGCATCCTGCAAAGCTCGGTCAGCGGGGCGCTCAATCTTCCGTTTGTTCAGGCCCTGAATGCAAGCCTCAATATTTCAGGGCTATCTGCGATAGGCGTTTCGCTCTCTACCGGAGAGATCACCGTAGACTATCAGGCACTGCAAGCCGCCTTCATCGCAAATCCTTCGGGAACGGTCTCCCTGCTGGCCCAGGCGGCGCTCTCGACAGGTCAATTTGCGGCGCAGTTCGCCGCACTTTCGGCCCAGCTCAACAGCCTGCCGCTTAGCGCTGCTGCAACCGCTGCCACCGCAGCTCCAGCCGCTGCCGCGACTCAAACGACTACCGCCGCTGCCAACACGGCTACGACTTCCACTACTGCGGCGACTGCCACCGCTGCCGCCACCAACGCTGCAACTCAGACGACCCCTGCAGCTTCAACCACCATCGCTGCTGCCACGACTCCCACGACTGCTGCAATTCCAGCGACTGCTGCAGCTACGACTGCGCCCCCCGCGGCTGCCGCACAGGTCAATGCGAGCGGCCCGCCCGTGGTCAACTCGGCCGATCCCGCAATTGCGGCAGCCATCGCCTCCTACCATGTGATCGACGGAATCTTCGACATGGCAAAACCGCACGACAAGGGCCCCGCTCCCAAGACTCCGGTTTACAGCGAAATCGGAAACATTACTGCTATCCAGCCCGTCGTGCTGAACCTGCACACTTAGCTACCCTGCAGACTGGATTTTCCGAAACAGTTCCTGATCCTTCGCCGAAAACACGAAGAACTCAGGATTGTGCAAGTCGGCCTTGTTATAGACGAGTTCCGCACCGTGAATATCGCAAACTCTCCCGCCCGCCTGCTTCACGATCGCATGCGCGGCCGCGGTATCCCATTCCATGGTGGGCCCAAGCCTGGGATAAAGATGCGCCCGTCCTTCTGCGACCAGGCACAGCTTCAAGGAACTGCCCATGCTGATGGTCTCGTGCTCTCCCAGTATTTCCAGCAGCGCGCCGGTTCTTGCATCGCTGTGCGAGCGGCTCGCAACCACCCTCAAAGGCTCGTTTGGCATGCGCTCCTGAACGCGTATCGCTTCGATCTTTTGAGGACCGCGCCTGACAAACGCGCCTACCCCTCGCGCGGCGAGATAGCAAACATCGAGGACAGGCGCATAAACCACCCCCAACACCGGCTCGCCGTTTTCGACTAACGCGATGTTCACGGTGAATTCTCCGTTACGCTTGACGAATTCTTTCGTTCCATCCAGAGGATCCACCAGCCAGTAGCGTTGCCAGTTGCTACGCCGACCATAATCTGTCGCAGAAGACTCTTCGGAAAGCACGGGACCTAATCCCAGTTTTTCAAGTCCACTGCCTATCACCCTGTCGGATGCAAGATCCGCCAGGGTCAGCGGGGAGCTGTCCGCTTTTTCCGTAACGGACATCACAGGATCGGCATAGATTTCCATGATGGCTTGACCAGCATCGCGGGCAATCTCTACAGTTCTTGGAAGCAGGTTTTCGAACATCTTCAGTACCCCGTCGCATATCGTGGCTGGATTCTATCAGTCATGGCTGTGCGGAACTCTGTCTTGCCTCAGGCAGTCGAATTGCCGTGGGTCAGACAGACGTTTAGAATCATCTCAAGGAAAGGACGTATCATGAAAAGATTATCTGTCCTGGTGCTCGCGCTGCTTACCGCAGTTCCGGCTCATGCATATGTAGGCCGCGGCTTTCACCGAGGCGGCTGGCACCGGGGCGCATGGCATGAACGCGGATGGGATGGCGGCTGGATAGGTCCTGCGCTGATCGGCGGCGTGATAGGCTACAACCTTGCCTATCCATATCGCTATCCTTACCCATACCCGTACGCATACCCTTATCCCGTATATCAACAGGCATACCCGGTCTACACCGAACCAATGCAGGTTCAGCCTGCAGCGCCGGTATGGTATTACTGCGATTCCGCAAAAGGATATTATCCTTATGTGCCGACTTGCCCGGAACCGTGGCGACCCGTGCCTTCCCAGCCGCCACCGTCCTCCAAATAGCATTCAGCCGGCTTACGCCGGCTGATTTTTCTATTTCAATCTGGACCAGATCTGCTTCTTGACGACATAAAGCAGGGCTGACAGCACGACCAGATAAGCGATCACGTATTTTCCAAGAGTGTCGCGCTCTCCCGCATGAGGATCAGCCGCCCATGTGAGAAAAGTCACGATGCTCTTCGCCGTCTTCTGCTTTTCAGCGCGCTCTGCCGCATTGGCAGCCGAGCTGATGCCCAAGGGGTCAGGCATCTTGGTTTCAGGAAAGATGTGGTTGCCTACACTGCCGTCCGGCTTAACATAGTAGCCTATCAGATAGGAATACACATAATTCGGCCCGCCATCCCTCGCCTGCGCCATCAGGCTCAAATCAGGCGGCAGCTTTGCAAAAGTCGCCATCGCAACCGCCTCCGGCATCTGGGCTGTCAGCGGCGTATCCAGAGAAGCTTCCCCGCGCCAGCCATCCACCTTGGCCTTGTCTATCCCGAGGCTCAGAAGGTCGCGGTATTTGACATACTTCATCGTATGGCAGGTCAGGCAGTTGTTGATCCAGTCTTCCGCCCCCTTGGCAATCGAAGGCTTGTCTGTCGGAACCTGTATCTTTTCCAGTTTTGCTTCCTCTGCGAAGGCTGACATGCTAAGACAGCCCAGCAACATGATCTTCAGCAGCTTGCTCATATCCTGTCCCCCTTGCGACGACGATGTTCTTCTTTGCGCGCTTCCAGATCGCGCTTCTCTCTTTCCATCAGCTCCATGATGCCTGCAGGCAAGCCACGCTTGATCAGCCAATTTTCCTCCATCTTGGAAACGAAAGGCACGACAAAGAAAGATGCGAAATAGCAGAAGGTGGCAACCTGACCCACGACCACGATGCTGGGGTTGGTCGGAGGCTTATAACCCACATAACCCAGGACCAGCATGTCGATCAAAAACAGATAGAACTGCAGCCTGTAGATGGGACGATAGCGCGCGCCGCCTGGAATCCTCGAACGATCGAGGAATGGCATGAAGGCGAACATCATCACGGAAAGCGCCATCGCCACCACGCCGCCGAACATGTTGGGCACGGAGCGCAGAATCGCATAGAAAGGCAGGAAGTACCATTCCGGAACGATATGGTTGGGCGTCATCATCGGGTTGGCCGGGACATTGTTGGCCGGTTCGATCAGGCTGTTGGGCATGAAGAACACAAACACGCTGTACACGATCAGGAAAATGCCCAGGCCATAGAGATCCTTCGCGGTGAAATACGGATGGAAGGGAATGTTGTCCTTGTCCTTGAGATCGATACCGCTCGGGTTGCTGCTCTTGACCGTATGAAGTGCGACGAGATGGACGATCACGGCACCTATGATCAGGAACGGGAACAAGTAATGCAGCGAGAAGAAGCGCGTCAGCGTATCGTCGCCCACTGAATAATCACCCCGCAACCAGATCACGACTTGCTCTCCGATGAAAGGCGTCACCTTGAAAAGATTGGTGATCACGGTCGCGCCCCAGAACGACATCTGCCCCCATGGCAACAGATAGCCCATGAAAGCGGTCGCCATCAGCATCAGAAGCAGCCCCTGCCCTGTCCACCAGAGCAATTCGCGGGGCGCCCTGAAGGAACCATAGTACAGAGTGCGCGCCATGTGAACGAAGATGACGAAGAAGAATGCAGAAGCCCCTACCGCATGCATGTAACGCAACAGCCAGCCGTAATTCACCTCGCGCATGATGTGCTGTATCGAATCGAACGCGAGCGTTGCGTCGGCCTTGTAGTGCATCGCAAGGAATATGCCGGTTGCGACTTGCAGCACCAGCACGATGCCTGCCAGAAAACCGAAGTTCCACCAGTAGCTGAGATTTCGTGGCGTCGGATAATCCGTCAACTCATGCTTGACGAAGCTGGTCAGGGGAAAGCGTTTGTCTATCCAATTGATGATGGGTCCGGACATGATATTTTCTCCTAGGCTTTGCCGATAATGATCTTGGTATCTGATTCGAAATGATACGGCGGAACCGCAAGATTCTTGGGCGCAGGACCGCGCACCACGCGGCCGCTGTCATCGTACTGGCTGCCATGGCAATGGCAGGTCCAGCCTGGGCCTTCCTTGGTGGGCACGCAACCCATGTGAGTGCAGACGCCGATCACGACCAGCCATTCCGGCTTCTTGACGCGCTTGGCATCGGGCTCAGGGTCTATCACCCCGTTGGTCCCTTCGGCAGCCGCGATTTCCTCTGGCGTTCTGTGCAGCACGAATACCGGCTTTCCCTGCCATGCAACGGTATGCACACCGCCCGGCGGAATGCCAGAAAGGTCGACCTCTGTCTCGGCCTTGGCCAGCACATCCGAAGTCGGATTCATGCTTGCCACGAAGGGAACACAAGCCGCTGCGACGCCTGCCCCCCCAACTACTGAGGTCAACTTGATCAAAAAATTTCGACGATCCCCACCCTCTTTTACGTCATTTTCCATCTCGACTCCTCCTCAGTGTATTAATACTTACCAACCATGGGGGATATCTTACGCCGACACATCGCGGCTTCACAACAAATATGATGCGAAATAATCGTGAGAGTTATGAAGCGCGGCGGCTATCTAGCTCGCGGGAGTGATGCACCATAACCCGTATGAGGGGATGGTTTTTTTGCGAAAAATATGCAAGGCCGCCGGATTCCAAATTTTGGATACCGGCAGACCTTGAAAAATCAGGTACTCTGAACGACGATTTTAGGGAACACGGCGCTGTGATCCTGAGCCATCTCGGCAACCTTGACCGCGATGCGGCGGGCGATCTGTTTGTAGACCTTTGCGATGTTGCCGTCCGGGTCTGTCACGACAGTCGGCGCACCAGAGTCGGCCTGCTCCCGGATACGGATATCAAGCGGCAGGCCGCCCAAAAATTCCGTGTTGTAATCGGCGCACATCTTCTCGCCTCCCCCCGCGCCGAAGATATGCTCTTCATGTCCGCACTTGCTGCAGATATGCGTGCTCATGTTCTCGACGATGCCGATGATCTTGATGCCGACCTTCTCGAACATCTTGAGCCCCTTGCGCGCATCCATCAGCGCGATGTCCTGAGGCGTGGTCACGATAACCGCACCCGTAACCGGCACGTTCTGCGCGAGAGAAAGCTGTATGTCGCCAGTGCCGGGAGGAAGATCCACCACCAGATAATCCAGGTTGTCCCACTTCGTCTGGCGAAGAAGCTGGTCCAGCGCCTGTGTGACCATGGGGCCGCGCCAGATCATCGGCTGGTCCGCATCGACCAGAAAGCCGATCGACATCGCCTGCAACCCATGGCTCATCATCGGAAAGAGGCTCTTGCCGTCATCCGATTCGGGCTGCCCTGCGATGCCCAGCATCGTGGGCTGCGATGGGCCGTATATGTCCGCATCCAGGATGCCCACGTTAGCGCCTTCAGCCGCGAGCGCCAGGGCGAGATTCACGGCGGTCGTGCTCTTGCCCACGCCGCCCTTGCCGCTTGCCACCGCGATGATGTTCTTCACGCCATCGACCAGCTTCACGCCGCGCTGAACCGCATGCGGCACGACCTTGCTCGACACGCTCACACCCACCTTGCCGACAGCAGGCAAGCTCGATTTAATGTGCGATTCGACCATCTGAGCGATCTCGTTCAAGACGCTCTTTGCAGGATAGCCAAGCTGGATGTCCAGGGACACATCATTGCCCGAGACCTTGATGTTCTTCACGGACTTGCCGCCGACGAAATCCTTTTTGGTATTCGGATCGATCAGGGTTTTCAGTGCATTCTGCACATCGGTTTCATTCAAACTCATACTTGCTCCCGGATTCAGAAATAAATGCTAGAGGCGGCATTATAAATTATCTCGACCTTTTTTGTCGGGTATTTTTTTCATGTCGCAGCAGAAATTCACCTTCCCTTGTAATGCTCTTTTGCGAGGCGAATGATCTGCGAATAGGGAAAGTCTTCAAGCTCGCCGAATTTCTGCTTTGCTGCCTCGAGAAGCCCATCGATGTCGCCCACCTCGTCGCTCTCATCGATCAGGACCTGCAGGCCCTTGATGCCTCCGCACTGCATGCGCATCTCCTGCGCATGCGGCAAGGGATCTTCTACATGCAGCTTGCCCAACGCGAATGCGAAGTTGTGGCGCAACAGATCCTTCAGGGCGACGCAGCGCGCATGCGCATCAGCACTCGCACAAGTGACGATCTCGCGCTCTGCGATGTTGCGCTTCGTGGAATTGGAACAGGCGGCGCATCGCGTCAATATGGACTTTGCAAACGGGCAGGATCGCTCGTGCAATTCGGCCAACCGCTGACGGAAAGCGGTCTCATCCATCCTAGTCAGTCGTCGCCCAGTTCGGGCTGCCTTTCTCTGATTTCATTGAGCAGGTCTTCGGCCTGCAGCTCCGTCTCCGCATGGATCATCTTGATGGTGGTATTCGTGTCCTGTGCATGCTCCGCGCGCAGTTCCTTGACCCTCGCTGAAGCATTGCGGTAAATCTCGTGCTCTTCGAGCTTGCTTAGAAGCTTTAAAGGGCGTTCTGTGATGCGATAAATGAAATAAGGCATGGTATTTATGAATTGGGGCGTTTGAGAAAAGTGATGACATTGGAATTGGGCGCATTCTTGCTGCTGCAGCTACCCTCCCCCAATCCGGAAATCTGTTCGGCCTCGTGCAACAGGTTCACCACATCCACATAATGCTTCTGTTTGACCATCATCAGCGCGGTGTAGCCGCCTTCGTTCTTTGCGAGCACATCCGCACCCGCCTTGAGCAGCGTCTCGACCACCGCCGTCTCTCCATAGCCCGCAGCCAGCATCAGCGGGCGTACACCGTAGCCTATGGAGGCTTCGATGTCCGCCCCGGAATCAATCAGCGCCTGAACCACATCGGCAAACCCGCGATTCTGCTCGGCGTTGTAAACCGCACGGCAGATCGCTGACCAGCCGCGCTCGTCCTTTGCATTCACATCCGCACCGGCGGCGATCAGCGACTTCACCAACTCGAGGTTGCCTGCATGCGCTGCAAGCATCAAAAGCGTAGCGCCTTCTTCGTCGCGAGCATTTACGTCCGCACCGGCCTGCAACATTCGCAAGACCTCTGCGACATTGCCTGTCTTGACGGACTCAACCAATTGTTCGCGCATCATGATTCCTTTCTGAACTGTATTAAAACTATTTCTGTACCGCGTTCTGCAATGCCATGCGGATGGCTTCCGGCGACTTCATGATGTTCATGAAGCTGTTCTTGCCCATCATGTGCAAGTCGGGGAAATCCATAGCGATGCGAAAGCGCGCATAAAGCGCATATACCTTGTTGCCGGACACCAGCACTTCATAGGGAAGGTAGGCTGTCGACTTGATGGGTTGAAAGTCGATTTCGTTCATGATGTACTGATCGTCCATGTACTTGTTTTCGCCGCTGCCCTTCAGCGACACGCCAAACACCGATTCTTCCTTGCCGGGTATGTCGACGCGATAGACCTTGGATACGCCGCCCTTGCCTGCAGTCAGCTTGCTGTCGACAGCCTGCACCGCTTCGCTATGGCTGCCATAGGTCGCCAGAAGGCTGGGATCGGTGAAGTATTCCATGCCTATCATGTAGTGGTACTTGCGCGCCTGCCTTGCCGTCATGCCTCTGGCCGACCCGAAGTCCTCTTCCTTGCCCAATGCCTTGGCAAGTTCGGCCGCCACATTGCTCAAGTCGCCCTTCATCCTGTACATGTTCGCCATGTATACCGGATTGGTGTAGCTGACCTGAATTTCCTTGCCCACCTGGGTGATCGCGACACGCTGTATCGCACCGTAACCGCCGTATTCGGAATCGGCCGCATTCTTCTTCAGCTCGTTATTGGTGACGATGATGATCTCCGCCCCCGCATAGGGTGAATAATCGCCAACCACCGCGAACCCCCCCTTGGTCAGGGCAGACTTTGCTTCAGCTGCCTTTTCCGCGACCGTGCCCGCTCCCTTCGATGCAAGCACGAAGGGCTTCAACAACTCGTCTCCCGCCTGCGCTCCCATCGCAACCAACATCAGACATGCAGATACCAGCAATTTTTTAATACTCATCATTACCCCCTAATTAGTATGGACCTGGTAAATTATCTACAACACGACTGCCAACCACTTCAACTGCAAACTAATCCTTAGATCTTGTTGTGCGTACCATCGCAATACGGCTTTTTCTCGCTTGCCTTGCAGCCGCATAGCCACACCTTGGTTTTTTCAGCGAGCGTGAATTTTTGCGGAGTGAACTGACTACCCTTGTGAGACCCATCGCAAAAAGGCTGTGACTTCGATTTTCCGCAAGAACACCACCAGTAATCACCGGCTTCAAGATCCAGCGCATAAGGCGCGCGCTGGGCGCATACAGGTTTATCCATGACTCCTCCCTTTAAGTGATTAGACTACTCGCAACTCTCGTCCTAGGCAAACCGAGATTCAGGAAATAACGCTCGGCAATCAGCACGGCAGATTCAGGCCCTGCAAGATAGACGTCGCCTTCCATCAGCCCATTCTCATTTTCCGCGATGGCCTGCAACTGCCTCAGCAGACTTTCTTCCCGCCTCGCCGTCATCGAACGCAGATCGAATCCTGCGACATGTTCCGCGTGATGGAAATTGTCCAGCGCATCCGCCCAGGCCCGCACCACATTGGACATGTAGATATCTTCCTGACTTGACGCGATCCAGTGCAGGCAGATGGACTCCGCATTGAGCGACATCGCATGCTCAATCACGCTCTTGATCGGCGCGAATCCGCCATCGAACGCGAAGAAATACAAGGGACGCGGCGACTTCTCGTGCAGGATGAATTCGCCTTGCGGTCCTTCTATCTCGACCGACTCGCGAGCTTTCAACCTGTCGAATACATAGTCAGAAAACAGATTGCCGTTCTGGCGGCGCACGTGAAACAACACATTGCGGTCATCGCAGGGACAGCTCGCGATCGGCAACTCTGCGCTGAAAGCCTGGCCCACCTTGAGCGTCACGCTCTGACCTGCAAGGAAACGCAGGCGCTGGGTGCGCGGAGTCTGCAGATGAAGGAGCAGCATGTCGGAAGACAAAGGCTCAACGGATTTCACCGTTGCAGCGATCTCCTGATAGGGGATGTCCTGCACGCTGCCCGCAACATCTGCCTCTATGGTCACATCGCTCACTGCAGTATTGCTGCAAAGCAGGACCACTCCCCGGCTCTTCTCTGCGTCAGTGAGCACATAGTCGTGGTGGCGCGTCTTCTTGACCTCGCCCGAAACCACGCGCGCCTTGCACAAGCCGCAATTTCCACCGCTGCACCCATAATTGAGCGGGATGCCTGCGCTCATCGCCGCCTCGAGCAGCGTGTCCTGCCCCTCGAGCAGAAAGTCATGGCCGCTGGGCAGAACGGTGACATGCGCCGCCATGACCCGCAGCATGTTGTCCTTGATCGCCAAGAGATTGCTCAAACCCGGCTCCATCGCTGATTCTGCTTCATGCCTTATCCATAACTTGAGATCGCTCACCGCCTGTTGCGAAGCCGCATCGCATTGCGTCTCGTCGAGCCTCTTCAGAAGCTTGTTGAGAAGACCCTTCAAATTCTCGAGCATCGACTGGCTCTGATCCAGTGTCTTGCTGAGTTCCGTCACCCTTGCTGCCAGCACTTCCGCATCGGGCAGCGCACGCTCAAACACGCGCTTGCCGAAAGCCTGCTCCTTGATGCGGGAAATCCGCTGGATTTCCACGGTATCCTCAAGCTCTGCATGCGGATAACAGGCAAGCAAATCATCCACATTCACCATGCCATCGTGCGCATCGAGCTCGCCGGTCTGTATCTTCTTCTGCAGCACGACGCGGTTCACACCGACCAGTCTCGCCGCCCTTGTCAGACTCAACAGCTTACTCATGATATCCAGTCAAGCGCATTGGTCTGCCCTTCCTTCAATCAGTCACGGTGCGGATGGAACCACTGCAATTTTTCCCGCAGCTTGACAACCCCGCCCACGATGATCAACGTAGGTGCATGCAGCTGCGCGACTTCCTGCTTCTGCGGCAGATCCGCCAGCGTCCCCGTGACGACTCGCTGATTCTGGGTCGTTCCCTGTTGCACGATCGCGATAGGCGTCGATCCCGGGAGTCCGTGCTCGATCAGTTTCCCGCACAGCGTATCCAGACCATGCAGCCCCATGTACACGACCACCGTCTGCCTGGGTCTTGCCAAAGCATCCCAGTCCAGATTCATCGTGCCGTCTTTCAAATGTCCCGTGACGAACATGCACGACTGGGCGTAATCCCTGTGCGTCAGCGGGATGCCCGCATAGGATGCAACGCCGGACGCCGCAGTGATGCCGGGCACCACCTGAAAGGGAATGTTCTCCGCAGCCAGCGTCTCGATCTCTTCGCCGCCCCGCCCGAAGATGAAGGGGTCGCCTCCCTTGAGGCGCAGCACGCGCTTGCCCTCATGTGCGAGCCGCACCAAAAGCGCATTGATCTCTTCCTGTTGCAGTGTATGGTCTGCTCGCTTCTTGCCGACATAGATGCGCTCCGCATCGCGCCTTGTCATGTCGACGATGGGCTTGGAAACAAGGTTGTCATAGACGACCACATCCGCCTTCTGCATCAGGCGCAGCGCACGGAAGGTCAAGAGATCCGGATCCCCGGGGCCCGCGCCTACCAGATACACCTCGCCTCTGACGATGTTGTCCTCGTCCTGCAGCATCTGCTGCAGCATGGACTCGGCTCCCGATTCATCGCCTGTCAGCACCTTCTCTGCAACCACGCCATCCAGCGCATTCTCCCAGAAGATGCGGCGCTTGGCAGGATTGGTGACGCGCTGCTTCACCTTTTCCCGATAGCGCTCGGCAAAAGCCGCAAGCCGGCTGTAGTTCTGAGGGATCATGCTCTCAAGCTTGCCGCGCATCATGCGGGTAAGAACAGGCGATGCGCCGCCGCTCGAAAATGCAACCATCAGCGGCGAACGATCCATGATGGCCGGCATGATGAAGGTGCAATATTCCGGATCGTCGACCACGTTCACCGGTATGCTGCGCTCCTTTGCGAGGCGGGAAACCTCGACATTCACGCTTCTGTCGTTGGTCGCGGCGATCACCAGGCCAACACCTTCGAGATGATGCGCTTCAAAGCAATGAACGATGCTCGTGACCCCGGCCATCCCTGAGAGTGCAGGATCTATCTCGGGGGCGACCACGCGCACATTTGCACCTGCCTCAAGCAGCACGCCAGCCTTGCGCTTGGCCACCTCGCCGCCACCCACCACCAGGCACAGCCTGCCTTTGATATTCATGAAAACCGGCAGAAAATCCATCTTCTATTACCTTGAGTGTTTTAACTGATTCATCCTATGCTGCCGACATTCAAGCGACTGGCCATCTGACCCTTGACGCTCTTGATGAAGGCAACGAAACGCTGGGCCCAGTAGCAATTGCCTATCGTGCGCAAGTGCGTGTAGGAGGCAAGCATGTTGTGCAGCATCAGGCCATCGCGCTTTCCATCTATGCCGTGGCCGCGCTCGACACGATATGCATACCTGCAATCCTCCGGCAGATTCTCGAGGCTGGAATAATGGAACTCGTGCGCCTTGATCGCCGTCGCAGGCCCTTCCGGCCTGGGCCAGATATGCGCATCCTCTTCCTTGAGATGCACATAGCCGCGGCCTATGGGTTTGGCATGCATCCTCACATCCCCGGGAATGGCACCTACCATCTCATAAGTCCTGCCCTGGTATGCGATGTTGCGAGAAAGATACATCAACCCACCGCATTCCGCATAAGTCGGCATGCCCTCTTCAATGCGCCGCCTGATCTCTTGTCTCAGGCTGCTATTCGCTTCGAGTTCCTCGGCACAGGTCTCGGGAAAACCGCCGCCGATATAGAGCGCATCAACATCAGGAAGCCTTGCATCGCGCAGCGCATCAAAAGGCACGAGCTCGGCGCCCGCCTGCCTCAATGCATCGAGATCGTCCGCATAATAGAATCCGAAAGCGCGGTCGCGCGCGATCGCGATGCGCACCTTGTCCTTGGCGGGAAGATCGATCACCTCTGCCTTGTGCGGCACTTCGAGTATCTTCTTGTAGGAGAGCTGAAGCAGCTTTTCAAGATCGACCTGCTCGGATATCGCATCGCCGATCTGTTTGATCTTGGCTACCGCGACATGGGATTCATTGCTGGGCATCAGTCCCAGATGGCGTTCGACAATCGACAGCCTCTCGTCGTGATGGATCGCTCCCACCACAGGCACATCGGTGTAGTGCTCGATCACCTCGCGCAGTTTCGATTCATGGCGGCTTCCGCCCAGGTTGTTGAGCAGCACGCCAGCGATGTTGATGTCGCGATCGAATGCCTGATAGCCCAGGATCAGCGGCGCGATGCCGCGAGTCATGCCGCGAGCATCGATCACCAGGAAAACCGGAAGATCGAGCATCTTCGCAAGCGCTGCATTGCTGTTGCTTCCATCCAGCGCAAGCCCGTCATAAAGCCCCTTGTTTCCTTCGACCAGATTGACTTCACTGAGATGCCGGGAAAAAGTGGAGATGACGTCCTCGTTGTTCATCAAGTACAGATCGAGGTTGCGGCAGGCTCTGCCCGATGCCTGGGATAGCCACATCGGGTCGATATAGTCAGGTCCCTTCTTGTAGGGTTGCACGGAATGGCCGCGCGCTTTCAAGGCTGCGCACAAGCCTATGCTGACCATCGTCTTGCCAGATGATTTGTGCGCTGCCGAGATGAGAAAGCGGTTCATGGCTGCCTTACGGCAAATTAGTCCGCGATGTAAGACTTGTCATGCGGCATGAAATTCAGCACATGCACGCTGACCGTGGTGATGATGAACGCAATCGCCAGACCGCCGAAACCGAGAAGGATTTCGTAGATGGAAGGCGTATAGCTTCCGATCTTGCCATCGCCAAAAGTGCTGCTCACCTCATATCCGGGGAAGAGATCGAGCGGGAAGGCCTGGCCGCCGATGATGAAAACGTAGAGGAATGCAAAACCTCCAAGGACGACGGCAAGTGACGCCATCATCGCGGATTTCTTCGTCTTCATCCCAGGCATGAAGATCAACGCCAGAGGCAAAACGTTGCCTATCAGCACATAGCCCCACCAGAACAATGCCGGATAGACTCCCCCATCGAGCAGAATGAAGCGCTCGAAAGACATCCTGTGCGCAAAATACAGATTGGTCATGTGATAGACTGCGACCATGTAAAGCGATCCGAGAATGAAAAGCCCCAGGAGGCGCTTCTTGCGCTCCAGTATCTCAGGCTCGAGTTCCTTGTCATTCCAGGCATAGATCACCATCTGCACGATGTGAAAGACAGCCATGCCCCAGGCGAAGGACATCACGACAAACATCGGCGGCAATATTGCAGAACCGAATGCCTGGCGCGCAGTCAGGAAAGCGAAGATCAGGCCCGTTCCTGTGGTCAGTATGAAGCGCCATGCGAAAACAGCCACACCAAGAGGCTTGCTGTAAACATTCATACGCTTTTCAAACATCGACCAAAGATAAGCGATCACAAGGCCAAACATGCCCGAATAGAGTATCGTGTTCCATGCAAAGACCGAGGTGATGTTGAAGTCCAGCGCAGGCAGCATGAAGCGCTCGGGACGCCCCAAATCCAGCATCAGAACAGCCAGGCCACCCGAGAGCATCGCGATCGACAACAGTCCTGCAAGCGGCGCGCGCGCCTTGTAGATCGCCTTGCCGAATACGGAGCCTATGGATGCGACGTTCAGCACGCCGGAGGCCGCGACGATCAGGAAGATCGCGAACACGTGAGGCATGCCCCAGACGATCTGGTTGTTCATGCCCGTGATGATGTGCCCCTTCTCCTCCATCAGGTCGACGGCGTAGAGCGCGAGCAAAACGACCAGACCCGCGCCGGCAAGGAGCGCATAATACAAACGATTCTTTTTGTGCTGCAAAGCAAAGGATGTCGACATAATCAGATTCCTTGATAGCGCACGCCGGTATTCAGATTCAGGTCCGCGCGGACCTGCGTCGAAGCAACGGCGCGTATCTTCTTGGCGATTTCACTATTCGGGTCATGCAGATTGCCAAACAGGATGGACTTGTTGGGGCACGCTTCCGCACAAGCCGGCTGTTTGCCTTCATCGACGCGATGCACGCACATCGTGCAGCTTTCAACCGTACCCTTGCCTCTGGGCACATCAGGATTCTGGTTGTGCAGCGGCTCATGCACGAAGGAGCGCGCCTTGTATGGGCAGGCCATCATGCAATAGCGGCAACCGATGCAACGGTGCTTGTCCACCAGAACGATGCCGTCATGCCGTTTGAAGGATGCGCCTGTCGGGCAGACATCCACGCAGGGAGGCTCTGCACAATGCTGGCACATCATCGGCAAGCCGAATTCATGCCCTGTGCTGACATCCTTGATCTCGATCTTGCGTATCCATTGGGAATCCGTCGGCGCCAGGCCTCCTGAGAGGCCGTTTTCCTTGTTGCAGGCATCGATGCATTCACGGCAGCCGTTGGTGCACCCGGAGGTGTCGATCAACATCCCCCATCTGACCTTGCTGTTGTCATCCGACTCGCCATGGGCGACCTTGAACAACAACATGCCGGGCGCGATCGTGACCGCGGCCAGGCCTACCGAAGTCTTCAGGAAATTTCTGCGCTGGACGTCTTTCATTTCGCATTCCTCTGCAGCCAGGCGCTCTTGCGTATCCCGGAGTGGCATTCAAAGCAATCTATCTTGACCGCCTCGTAGCGATGGCATGCAACGCAGAAGCTGTCGCTCCTCGCAATCACGCTGTCATCCTTGGTGCTGGCATGACATTCCACGCAATTCCTAAGGTCGATTTCTTTATTGGGCTTGCCTTCGCGCACCGTCAGATCCCTCTGATGGATCAGCAGATGCATGTGGTTCTTGCGCATCCAGACAGGATCCCTCACGCAGTGTCCGCCACGGCCTATGTCGATTTTATAAGGCAAGGTCGACTGATCAGCCCAGACATTCGGAATGCAGAGGCTGATCAGTAGCAGCAGCAATAGGCGTACACCTGACACGCTCATCTCGCTTTACTCTCCAAGGCCCATCTGGATATAGCCTGTCGGGCAGACATCGGCGCAGATATGGCAGCCTATGCACTTGTCGTAGTTCGTGTCGACATAGCGGCCAAGAGTCGCCTTTGCCTTGGGCACGCGGAACACCGCGGTCTGCGGACAATACACGACGCAGTTGTCGCACTCGAAACACATTCCGCAGCTCATGCAACGCTTGGCCTCACCAATGGCCTCGTCCTGCGACAGCGCCTTCAGCCTTTCCTCGAAGTTGCCGAGCGCAGTTTCCTTGTCCAGCGTGATCACTTCGCGCATGTTGCGAGCAACCATCGTGAAGTGGCCCAGGAACAGCTCATCGTGTGGGATGATGTAGCGGTCCGAACGGTTGTCGAAGTTGTGTACGGCGACATTCGAATTGCAGGTGCCGCGCAATGGCTCGTGAGTCTCCTTGACCTCGAGGCCCTTCTCCATCATCTTGCGCATCAGATCGAATTGATGCGCATCGATCTTCGGACGCTTCTCAAGATCATGGCCCTTCAGGAAGCTGTCTATGCCGTCTGCAGCGATAGAACCGTGGCCGATCGCAGTCGTCAGAAGATGAGGCTTGATGATGTCTCCGCCGGCAAACACATTCTTGTGGCCGCTCACCTGATAGTTCTTGTCGGTCGAAACGAGGCCTCGGCCGTTGTCGAATTCCTCGAGGCCCGTGAAGTCCACAGCCTGGCCGATCGCGGACACGATCAGATCGGCCGGTATGTCGTGCTCGCTGCCTTCGACGTTCTTGATGTCCAGCTTGCCGCCAACCATCTTCGCTTCGCACTTCGCAACGCGCAAGGCTGTCGCGCGTCCGTCCGCACCGCGCACGATGCCAATGGGCACCAGACCGCCACGGATGTCGATGCCTTCGGCAAGAGCCTGTTCGATTTCGTGCTTGTTCGCAGCCATCTTGTCGATGTTGAAAATCGAGGTCAGCGTCACGTCCGCACCCTGCTTCACGGAAATCTCCGCCACGTCATGGGCCATCTGCCCTGCGATCGCCTGTTCGAAATCGGTAGGCTTGGAGGCTTCAAGGTGACCCAGACGGCGCGCAACGGTTGCGACGTCGATCGAAGTATCGCCGCCGCCGACCACCACCACGCGCTTGCCGACATGCTGCAGGCGGCCATCGTTGAACGCCTTCAGGAAAGCGGTCGCAGTCACGACGTTAGGAGCAGCGCTGTCAGCCAGCGGCAATGCGCGGCCAGCCTGTGCACCCATGCCCAGGAACACTGCATCGTAATCCTTGCGCAGCTCATCCATCGTCACATCGGTGCCGATGCGGCAATTCATCCTGGTCTTGACGCCCAGATCGGTGATGCGATTGATCTCTGCATCGAGCACGTCGCGAGGCGTACGGAATCCCGGGATGCCGTAGCGCATCATGCCGCCAAGGAATTCATGGTCGTCGAATATCGTGACTTCGTGGCCCTTGAGTGCCAGCTGATATGCGCAGGAAAGGCCTGCCGGACCGCCGCCGATGATCGCGACCTTCTTGCCGGTTGGCTCAGCGCTGGTGCTGTAACCGAGATTGTTGACGATTGCATACTCACCCAGGAAATGCTCGACAGAGTTGATGCCGACATGATCTTCCAGTGCGTTGCGGTTACAGCCCGTCTCGCAGGGCGCAGGGCATACGCGACCCATCACGGATGGGAAAGGATTGGCTTCCGTCAGACGGCGCCATGCATATTCCTGCCATGGCATCGCGGGCTTGCCATCCTTGCCGACAGGCGGCTTTTCAGTCTGGCGCACGATCGCAAGATAACCGCGGATGTCTTCACCCGCAGGGCAACTACCCTGGCATGGCGGCGTGGACTGGATATAGGTCGGACACTTGTGTGTATGGCTGGCCTGAAAAATCTTATCAGTCCATTTGCGAACCCTGTTGTCTCCGTCCTTATAACGGCGAAAGGTGAACTTTTGGGGCGTTTCCATCGTTTCTGACATTTCTAGCTACCTCCAGATAAATTATTACTTGACACCCAATTGAATCGCATTGCTGACAAGCTGGTGCACACCACCTACCACTTTGCGGTCGAATCCATATATGGGCAGAACCTTGGTAAATTGAGCCTTGCAAATCGCGCAGATACAGGCCATGAAGTTCACGCCATGACCATCCTTCACCTGTTGAAGCATTTCCATCCTGGGCAATGCGCCCTTCACGCGCACATCCATCAGATCGTCGGTCAGCAGTCCGCCACCACCGCCGCAGCAGAATGTGCGTTCATAGGTGGTCGAGGAATCCATCTCGACGAAATTGTTTGCGACAGCCCGCACGATGTTTCTCGGAATGTCGAACTGCCCGCCGGGATATCCGCCCATGTTCGAGCCACGCGCGACGTTACAGGAGTCATGGAAGGTGACCACATACTTGTCGTTTTTGGACTTGTCGAAGACCAGTCGCTCATCCTGGATCATGTCCCAGGTGAATTCGCAGATGTGCGAAGGCTGCTTGTAGCGGTGATCCAGCTGTTTTTGCAGCATCTGCGCAAAGCGGTCGTTGGGATCCGCCCCGTCGCCAACACCGGTCAGCGTATTCCAGAAGCTGTAGGCGACGCGCCATGCATGACCGCACTCGCCGACCACGATGCGCTTGACACCCAATTCCAGCGCTGCCTGGCGTATGCGCATCGCAATCGTGCGCAACTGGTCGTAGTTGCCGATGAACAGGCCGAAATTGCCTGCCTCGGACGACATAGAAGACAGCGTCCAGCTGGTGCCTGTCGCATGGAACACCTTCGCATAGCCGATCAGGCTGTCGATATGCGGCTCGGCGAAGAAGTCGGCAGAAGGCGTGATCAAAAGCACTTCTGCGCCTTTGACATCGATGGGGAAACGCACGTCTACTCCCGTCGCATCCTTGACGTCTTCCTCGAGCCCTTCCAGCGTGTCGTTCAGCGCGGGCCCTGGCAGCCCCAGGTTGTTGCCGATCTTGTGAACCTTGCCGATGATCTCGTTCGCGTACTTCTGGCCATAACCCACGGAGTCCAGTATCTCGCGCGCAGCCATCGTGACTTCCGCGGTATCGATTCCATATGGACAGAACACCGAGCAGCGGCGGCACTCCGAGCACTGATGATAATAGTTGAACCACTCGTCCAGAACTTCCTTGGTCAGGTCGCGCGCGCCAACCAGCTTCGGAAACAGTTTTCCAGGAAGCGTGAAATAGCGGCGATAGACGCTGCGCATCAGATCCTGGCGAGCGACAGGCATGTTCTTCGGATCCTGAGTGCCGATGAAGTAGTGACACTTGTCCGAACATGCGCCGCAATGCACGCAGGCATCCATGTATACCTTGAGAGAGCGATAGCGGGAAAGCAGATCGCCCATCTTGGCGATCGCCTTGTCATGCCAGTCATCCACCAGATGACCCGGGAAACCCAGCGCTTCATTGATCTTGTCCGGGGCAACAAAAGGCCCCTTCCCTTCCATCGCCCCAGGCTTCAATTCGGGGATGATGGGAAAAGTGCGATAGGCTGGTGGGGCGATATCAGCCATTTATTTCTCCGATTCCATTTTGGCAGCCCAAGGGGCGATATGACGCTTCTCTCTCGGGTTGTCTGCCTGATTGCGCGAAGGCGAGAAGAACAGGCCTGGCGCATGAAGCAGCTTGCTCATCGGGAATATGAACAGCAACGTGAACACCATCGAAAGATGAGCATAGAGCACGAAGTTCGAAGGCAATTCATGAACGCTCAAGTGCATCAGTCCGAGAAAATAGTTTTTGACCATGATGACATCCGGATGACCCACGAATTTCATCAACAGACCAGAAGCCGCGATGCCAATCAGCAATACCAACATCAAAATATCCGATGGGGTCGAAATATAACGTATGCGCTCAACAAAGATGCGTCGAGCAAGCAAGCCCAATAGACCTGCGAGCATCGTGATCCCTGCATAGATGCCGAAGGGTTGTATGAACGCCACCCAACCCCAGACGGGATCCGTGAAATAACGCAGATGACGCAATACGACCAGCAACATGCTGAAATGAAACAGCCAGCCCGATACCCATGTCCATAGATTGCCCTTGAACAGGCTTTCAAAGAACACCACTTCGCGAACCATGCGCAAAGCCACGCCGCCATTGGTGACGGGTGCCGGCGTGGTGGGTATCTTGAGCGGAGCCGGCGTTCCCGCATAATCGCGGATGCGCTGCAACAAGCCGACAACGAACACCAGTGTCGAGAGGTAAATAAATATCGCTAACAATGTGCTCATCGCCAAGCTCAATTCCTATTGGGAATCAGATGCAACCTGTTGGCTTAGGAAGGCCTGCGATCTTGCATGCCTGCTTGCCTGGGCCATAAGGGAACAGACCGTACAGGTATTCGCTGGTGCCCTTCTCAGGCCCGAGCTTCTTGCCGATCGCCTTGGTCAGCACGCGAACTGCGGGTGCAATCTGATATTCCTCGAAATACTCGCGCAGGAAGTTGATCACTTCCCAATGCTGATCGGTCATCTCGATGTTCTCGGACTGAGCCAGGAAATTTCCAACCTCAGGATTCCATTCTGCCAAGTCGATCAGGTAACCCTCTTCATCAGTCTCATAGGACTTTCCATTTACTTCGATGCTCGCCATGTGTTTCTCCTTTGTGTAGATTTAGTTTATAGCCAGGATTGGCAGGTTTTGTTGGCGACAGCCAGCTCGACAAAGCCGGCGTAATCGACAAGTTTCGCGCCATCGACAAGGCGATCAGCCATGCCGCGCGCCTCGAGATCGGGGCGCAGGACATTGATTTTAAATTTGCCCATCGCTGCGCGCAACCTGGACTCGAATGCATTGCCCTTGGTCGCCGCATAAACCGCATCTTCAATCAGCAATATATCGCCACCGGTCGCCGTGTTCAGGCAGTTTTCAAGCGCCTTGTCGGCCAAAGGTGATCGATTGATAATGTGCAACATCTGGATTCTCTCCTTAGAAACTCAAGATCACGTCTTGCTCATCCATCAGCGCGCCGACTTCGGCACGGCTCAGCACCTTGACATCCACCAGCAGATCATCCTCGGTCAGGCCACGCTCCTGCAGAGATTCACGATCTACGTACAGCTTCTCGATGTCATAACCTTCCAACGCACGATATGTCGGCGAGAAATTCTTGGTTTCGATGCCCTTCGTCTGCTGACCCTTCTTCAGCTGAAACACGCCATCGTCGGTGAACATCAGCGACACGTCCTGATCGAATGCAGCGGTGATCAGCACCACCTCCAGAGATTCCAGAGCGTAGATCGTTCCGTAAGGCGCCTTGCGATTGACGAACATGAACTTTTTAACATCACTCATCACGCTTCTCCTCAATCGCCGAAGGTGACCAGACGGTCACTCTTCGTGCCAGCTTCAACCAGCTGGCCCAAGCCGGAAATGCGAAAACCCGTTGCCAGATTTTCTTCCCTGATGCCGCGCCGCAGCGCAGCCGCGACGCAGACCACCAGATCGACCTTGTGTTCTTCGGCGAGCTTGGTCCAACGATTGACGATGTTCCTGTCATCCTGAGGCGGCTCGGTCAACTTAGACGCGTTGTTCACGCCGTCGTGATAGAAGAACACGCGCCAAACCTCATGACCCGCCTCGATGGCCGCCTTGGCGAACAGGTAAGCGGAATCGCTTGACTGATGCTGGTAAGGACCTTCGTTGACAACTATTCCAAATTTCATAGCCCGGCCTTTATCAGAAACGGATATGCGTCGATGCGTTCAGGTTTGCACGAGAACCGCGCCAGTCGTCGATCAGGTACTTCGTGAACGGCAAGCCAGTCTTCTCAAAGAAACGAGGCCAGCCGATGCGATCGATCCAGTCCGCCAGACGCTCCCAGGGACGCGCATCTTCCTTGTAAACGCCAAGGATGTTCTTGACCACGGCAGCCACTTCAGGCCAGCGTGGAGCATTGTTGGGCAGACCCGATGCAACCATCTTCATGAAAGTCGGCTTGCCGCGCGCGTTGGAGTTCTTGCCGCCAACCCAGATCGCGAGCTTGGAATACTCAGGATCGTTGATCTGCATCGGAGGGCATGGAGGGTAGCAAGCGCCGCAGCACATGCACTTCGACTCATCGATCTCGAGGGAAGGCTTGCCGTTCACCATCGCAGGACGTATCGCCGCAACGGGGCAACGCGCCACGACCGTCGGACGCTCGCAAACGTTAGCGACCAGATCGTGATTGATCACGGGAGGCTTGGTGTGCTGAACGATGATCGCGAGATCCGCCTGTCCGCCGCAGTTGATTTCGCAGCAGGAAGTCGACAGGTGAACGCGATTCGGCATCTCTTCACGCCTGAACTCGTCGTACAGCTCGTCCATCAGCGCCTTGACCACGCCGGATGCATCAGTACCAGGGATGTCGCAGTGCAGCCAACCCTGAGTGTGAGCAATCATGGTCACCGAGTTGCCGGTGCCGCCGACAGGGAAGCCACTCTTCTCGAGTTCGGCGATCAGCGGTGCGACCTTCTTCTCGTCCGACACCATGAATTCGATGTTGGAACGGATCGTGAAGCGCACGCGGCTTTCAGCGTAATCATCGGCGATCTGGCACAGCTTGCGGATGGTATGCACATCCATCTGACGCTGCGTACCCGCGCGCACCGTCCATATCTCGTCACCGCTGTGCGCGACATGGTGCAGCACGCCGGGACGTGGACGATCATGGTACTTCCAGTTTCCGTAATTTTTCTCCATCAGAGGATGAAGAAACTGCTTGTTGTCTGGCACGCCCGTCTCTTTGGGCTTGCGCTTTGCTGCCGGTTTTTCAGCTACGACTTGATTCATTTTCTATCTCCTTCAGGCAGCTTGTTTTTTAGCATTGATCTTGGCAACTTCCTCGTCCCAGCCATCGGTGCGGACATAAGGATTCATGCGCGGCGCACTCACCATCGAAGGATCGACGTCGATCTCCATCGCGTCGAGGAAATTCGCCAAGCCGATGCGCTCGATCATCTCGCCGGTGCGCTCGTGCTCCAGCGCGTTTTCGGCGAAGAAATCGATCGTGCGCTGAGCGAAATCAACCAGCTTCTCGACCGCTTCATCGCTGTCCAGCTTCATGAACGGGATCACTACGGTGCCCATCAGGCCGCCGATCTTGAGATGGCTCTTGCCGCCCACCAGAATGGTCGCACCCTTGTCCATGCCAGGAGCCAGAGCACCCGTCATCACGTTGATGCAGTGCATGCAGCGCACGCAATCCTGATTATTGATCTCGACGCCGTGCGTATCGCTCACCGCAACGCTGGTGATGTGCTCGCCGCTCTTGATCTTGGAGAGCTCCTTGACCTGGAAAGTCCTGGTCGGGCAATGCGCAACCACGTCGTTGACCAACTCATCCATGCCATGCTTCGCAAACCACTTCTTGGCCAGCGCCTCGTCCGTGCGCATGTTGTCGCGCCAGGTTCCGATCACAGCCATATCCGAGCGTTGAACGGAGTTCATGCAGTCGTTAGGGCAGCCGGAGAATTTGAACTTGAACTTATAGGGAAGGGAAGGACGGTGGATGTCATCGAGGAAGGTATTGATGATTGCGCGATGCGCCTTAGCCTCATCGTAGCAGGACTGCTCGCAGCGAGCGGCGCCTACGCAGGACATCGAAGTGCGCACTGCAGGACCCGCACCACCCAGATCGAAGCCCAGCTCGTTGATTTCATCGAACGCAGGCTGAACATTCTCGGTCGTCGCACCCTGGAACATGATGTCGCCCGACTGTCCGTGGAAAGCGATGAGGCCCGAACCGTGTTTTTCCCAGATATCGCAGAACTTGCGCAGAATATCCGTGTCATAGTGCATGCCAGCAGGAGGCATCACGCGCAGCGTATGAAATTCGGCCGCATCCTTGTACTTTGCCTCACCATTCTCATCCTTCAGCTCGGTGAAACGGGGGATCACGCCGCCGCCATAACCGAATACGCCAACCGTGCCGCCCTTCCAGTAACCCTTCTTGGTCTCATAGGAAGCTTCAAGCTGCCCCAGGAGATCGACGGCCATATCGTTGTTCTTTGCCAGCTCCTTGATACCGGTCACAAAGCTGGGCCAGGGACCCGACTCAAGCTGATCGAGACGAGGAGTGTCATATAGTTTCTTTGCCATGATATTTTCCTTTCAGTTAGCGTGCCAAGATATCTTGGTCCGACAATTGATCACAATGATCCAGTTTCAAAGACTCGCGTTTCAAACGATATTATTGTATTAGACTCTGCCAGCTGGCACGCCATTTATTATTTCAGGCATGTTACTTGGCTTGATAAAGGCAGACCATCACCCATTGCGGCTATCAGCTATAACCCTAACGGGTTGCATCATTCGTCCCGCAGTAGCATTTCAAAAACATCCTGATAAAGGATATACTTTTGCACAACATACCACAGAGTTACTGGAAATGCATTATGGCGCAAATTAGAGAATTAGCAAAATTCAAAGTTCCCTTGGGGAACCAGGAAATAGAGCTTCAGCAGATCGACCATGTCGAAGGCGGCATGAGCATGATGCGCATCCGCATACGGGAGGCCAAGCGCTTCACGATATTCGACATCGACCCGCAAACGGCGAAACAGTGGGCGAAACTCATGAACGAATGGGCTGATGTCCAAGGGCAGGCCTGATGAGCATCGCCGAGATGACAGAAGCGGTATTCGATGTCAGTGGTGACATCATACCCCCAGTTTATCAGTTTGCGCTATGGGATGCGCTGGTGCATCATGCGCCCATGCTGGCCGACGATCCGCATGCCGGTGTCGTGCCCCTGCGCACATCCGTTAGCGAAGCGGGCATGCTGCTTGCAAAGCGCAGCAAGCTGGTGGTGCGGCTAAGCCTATCGACGGCTGACAATTTTGGCCAGCTCGCAAACAAGCACCTTGAAATCGGTGGAGCTGCGCTCCATCTTGGAAGCGGCAAGCTGCGCAAGATACAGCCCCACTCGACGCTGCATGCCCATCTTGTCGCAAGCGACAAGGACGAGGTGGCATTTCTCGAGGACGTATCGGCAAGACTTGCGGAGCTCGGCATCGCTGGAAATCTGCTTTGCGGCATGAAAAACAGCCTTGTTCACAAGGACAGGACGATACAAGGCTACAGCCTCGTGATTCACGATCTAAAGCATGAGGATTCCCTGCGTTTGCAATATGAAGGACTAGGCACCGATCGCCGCTATGGCTGCGGCATTTTCATACCCTATAAGGTGATCACCGACCTCGAGTGATACCCTCTTGGATTTTTTACTACTATAAACAAGGAGAGAAGCAATGGGATACATCGTAGCAGGAGTCGAACTTGAAACTGACGCAGACGGTTATCTGCTTGAAGCTGATTTCAGCGAAGAAGCGGTCAACGTGATCGCCGCTGCGGAAGGCATAGAGCTGACTCCCAAGCACTGGGAGGTCATCAATTACATGCGCGATCAGTATCGCGAGCACGGCGCAACACCCAACTTCCGCAACATGCTGAAGGGCGTGAATGAATTCTGGCCTGAAGCCGACAGCAAAGCGCTGTACGACCTGTTTCCCACAGGTCCCGCCAAGCAGGCAGCAAAGGTCGCAGGTCTTCCACAGCCATATGGCAAAGGCGGTTATTAAGTCGTCACCCTATCTGCAAACCGAGGACACCGAACATGAGCCATCAAAATTTGCAAACCAATGTCACCCTGGATATGCGCGGGCTCTCCTGCCCCGCACCGCTGCTCGGCGTCAAACGCATCATCAACGATTTGCAGCACGAGCAAATCCTGATGCTGATGTCGGACTGCCCCGGCACCAGCGACGATCTCTTTGCCTGGTCTGAGCAAACCGGAAACCAGGTGCTGAGAACCGAGCCGGTCGCGAGCGGCGGAACGGCCTATTTCGTCAGGAGAGGCACGGGCGAAACCGTCAAGGCAAACGTCGTGCTCGACATCCGCAACGTCGTCTGCCCCGGCCCCATCGTCGAAGCGAAGAAGCTTCTGAACGGCATGTCCAAGGAAGAAGTGCTGAAACTGATCAGCAACTGCCCCGGCATACGCTCGGACATCGTCGACTGGGCTGCAGCCACAAACGTGAAGATACTGGACACCTCGGAGATCGCCGCCGACGTCTATGCTTTCTTCCTGCAAAGGATCTGATCCCGCATGCGCATCAAGAGCAAATGGTTCAAGGCGGATCGCGAGCACAGCCCGGCGGAGCTTGCCGGGGCGGTCGCCTTCAACATATCGAGGATCGCCGAAAACGCACTGAAGAACACCCGAAAGGCCAAGTTCGACATCGAGATCGGGCCGCAATATTTTTCCTTTCTGCGCGAATTTCTGGTCTTCCTGATACTGGTCGCAGACCGCCTCGCCTACCGGCAATTCAGTGAAGATGATCGCGTTACCTTCACCAGCGCGCTTGCCAACCATGTGGGTGCGACTTATGCAGAAAACCAAAGCCGCCTGATGGAACGCGAGTTTGGCGTATGCAAGCAGAAGTTCATCGATGCGCTCAATGAACGCGCAGGCGAATATGCGGAATTCGATTACACCGAAAATGGGCCGGAATATGCCTTCCTGCGCTATCTGGCCTATTGCATGAACCAGATCATGGGCGAGAAGGACAGCGGCTGGATCATAGACCAGATCATCAGCATCGAAGCTCCTGAAGCGATCGACATGCTGGAAGGCAACTTCAAGGATCTGCTCCATGCAAAGCCAGCAAAGGCGCGCCCCGCAAGAAAGAGGCTCACCACGCCAAAGGAAGCATGAGCAATCCGTTTGATCTTGCAGACAACGACGCGTACAAATCCTGGCGCGAGCATAAGCTTTTCCATGCGATTTCGGACACATCGGAGCTGCTAATCGAGGTCAGGAATCCACTGGCTTTGACCGGATCCGAACGCCGTGCGTTGCTCGAGCGCTGCAACAGAAGCAACATGGCGCTTTATGCCTCGAACGCTGAAATCGATGAGTCGGGACTGCAGCAGCTAGGATTCCAGCTCGGCCTAAAGCGCCTCGATGCCAACTGGCTGGCCGGCGAACAGGGCATATCCCGCATCACCGTAACCGAAAACGAGGGCGTTAGGCAATCCTACATTCCCTACACAGACCGTGCGATCAAGTGGCATACCGACGGGTACTACAACACGGAGGATAGACGAATACGCGCGATGGTGCTGCATTGCGTGTCACCTGCCCGTGATGGTGGAATCAACCGCGTGATGGATCACGAGATCGTCTATCTGATGTTGAGGGATCTCGACCCGGAACACATACGCGCGCTCTCCTGCGATGACGCAATGACCATTCCCGCCCGCACGGATGAAGCGGGCATTGCCCGCGCTGCACAGTCCGGCCCCGTATTCTTTGTCGACCAGGGGGCGCTATGCATGCGCTATACGGCGCGCACCCGCAGCATAGAATGGAAGGATGACGATGCGACACGAACCGCCGTATCGGCGCTGGAAAACCTTCTGGCATCGGATACGCCCCACATCCACACCGTTAAGCTCGAGGCAGGCCAGGGTTTGCTATGCAACAACGTACTGCACGACAGAAGCGGCTTTGCCGACGACCCGCTTCATCCGCGCCTGCTATTTCGTGCGCGCTACCTGGACCGCCTGTCGAGACAATAAAATCGGCTCAAGATTTTCGGATTTTGTGCCGATATAATCGTTCAGCCTTCAGAATTCGGAATGTAGGAAAGGAACGCCATGTCTCATTCTTCGATACTCAAGCAACTCAAGTACTCATTCCTGGGCTTCGGCCTCACCATGGGAGCGGTATTTCCCTTCTACGCCAACTTCTTCGTCGAATGGAAGGAAGGCATGCTGCTCTGGTTCGTTCTAGGCTGCATCATCGCCGGCATCACCATCGGGGTCTCCAACCACAAACTCTTGGAGTACCTCCTTATACGCAAGCTGCGCCAGGTCGCAATTGCGGCCGAACGCATCCGCAAGGGAGACCTCCGCGAAGGCTGCGGCATACGCAGCGATGACACGATAGGCGAGATCACCGAAGGATTCGACAGCATGGCGAACAGCCTTCGCAGCACGCTGCGCGAAGTTTCACATTCCGCCGATGCTGTCGAATCGAGCTCTTCCGAGATCGGCTCATCGATGCAGATGCTTGGGAGCAGCGTGGACGAATTCCGCCAGAGCACACATGAGATCACCAACGTGATCAACGGAATGGCCGATGCCGCCAAATCCATCCTCGAACTCTCGGAAGCCGCAGGCAACAGTGCATCTTCGGCAGACAGCCTGGTAAAGAGCGGCGTACATGAAGTCAACGCCACGGAAAAAGCTATCTCGGTGCTGGATGAAGCGAGCCACAAGATATCTGCCAATGCGGAAAGCCTGAAGGTCTCTTCCAAAGAGGTGGAGACTGCGGTATCCATGATACGCGCGATCGCCGAGCAGACCAATCTTTTGGCGCTGAATGCCGCGATCGAGGCGGCAAGGGCTGGCGAACAGGGCAGAGGGTTCGCGGTCGTCGCAGATGAAGTGCGCAAACTTTCGGAACAGGCAGCTCAGGCGACGGCCCGCATCGACGAAGTCTTGAAGCGCGTGAACATGGATGTCGCATCCACCGTCGCCATCTCTGAAGAAAACGCAACCGCGGTCCGGGATGGTTTGAAAGCTTCCAAGTCCTCTTCGGAGATATTCGAACAGATAGAAAAGGCGACTGCCGAGATGAAGGATTCCGTCGACGCGGTGCGCGAAGCGGCAGACGATCAGCAGATGCTGGTAGGCATCGTGCTAAACCGCATAGAGGAAAACAAAGACCGCACGGAGACGGCGGCCCAATACACGAGAACCAGCATCGAGGACTCGGCGCGCATGACCGAAGTGGCCCGCGCGCTGTCCAATACCACCAAGAAATTCATCGTCTGAAAACCAATCTCCCCGCTTACGCGGGGATGCCGGCCTGATGAATTTTCAGTTTAGAACTTGTAACGCAGCGATGCTGAAAACGCTTTCTGCGAATGCGTCGTGGTGTTGTACATCGAACCTGGCGCCAATCTTGCAGCATCGCTGACATCCACCGTTGTCGTGACCATTGGCGCATACATGAGCGAACCCGCCAGCTCAAAATGCTTGTTCAGCATGTAGCCGCCGCCGAAAGTGTATGAATTTTTAATGATTCCGGGGAACATCAGGTTGTTGAACAAATTGCCTATGCCGTTCTGGCCATTGTGCGCATTTGCTGCAACTCCATTGGCGAATACGCCTATCGGATTATTTGAATTGTTGTAGCCGGCACCCAGCCAGTAGCCGGTATTTTTGTACTTAATACCGATCGCGGTAACATCTTCATTATTCCAGGCCAAGTTACCATAGTCTTGCGCATTCGCCCATTGAATCTGACGATAATCAGCAGTCAACGTAAAACTTTGGTTGAGATCGTAAGAAACCCCCACCTTAATCTCAGCAGGCTGAGTCAGATTATCCGAATAAGTTTGACCGAAACCCTGCAACGCCGCGTATGAAATCTGAGGCGCATAATTCATCTTTATTTTGGAATTATAAGCCACGCCCAAGGTCAGATCCGGCATAGGCTTGAAGTATCCGCCCATGGCATAACCCATACGCGTATCGGAAGTCGCGTTCTGACTTGGATTGATCGTTGTGTTTCCAATAAAAGACATTGCCAGAGAGCCGTATTGCAGCACCGGAGAGAAACCCAAACCATAATTGGTATCGTTGTACGCTATGGTCGGCACAACCTTAAGGATACTCAGTTGGGTTCTGGCATCCATGGTATTGCTTGCAATGCCCCCGGTATAGTCCACCCCCATGCCCGCAATTCCTGCCATCGCGATGCCATAGGTAAGATGATCGCTGATGCGGCTGGAATAGGATACATCCGGGATATAGCTTGTGTCGGCAGTGCTACTTTCAGTTATGCCTCTCATACCGCTATTGGTGACCGATGGCTTGAAAAGCACCATGCCGCCGACCAGCTGATCACCTGTCGACAGGCCGAGCATCGCAGGGTTCGCGAAGGTGCTCTCAGCACCCACGTAATGCGCAACACCCGTGCCGCCCAGCGCGGTATTTTCAGATCCCACCGACATCATCGTGTCGCCGTTTGTGGCATATGCCAGGACGGGAGAAAAGGCGGCAAGCAGGGATAAAACGATTTTCTTCATCTTGATACTCTTTCAGTTAAATAAAATTTTGGGCATAAAAAAACCCGCTCCTTGAAGAGCGGGCCCTTAAACCCTGCGAAACTTTTTTTAGAGCTTCCAGCTGTATGCGACGCCCAGCGAATCCTCATACATCTTGAGGTTCACATTGCCTCCACCAAAGTTTGGAGGAATCACATTGGAACCATACACGCTGTTCTGGAATGCGTGCATGTAAGCCACGGTCAACTCATTGGTCTTGGTGACGTTATAGGTCATGCCGAGCGTCAGGTGATCCTGAACCACGCCGGGTGCGAGAATATTGAACATCGCCTGGCTTGCGGGAATAGGCTGGGTGTTGTGACTATAACCTGCGCGCACGGTCAGGAGATCGTTCACTTCCTGGCTCACGCCCACCTTGAATATCTTCACGTCCTGCCAGCCAAAACCTGCGCCGTTAGACATACCGAGCGGACCGCCCTGTGTTGCGGTATTCGCGATCGATGAAACACCGCTGTACTGGATCACCTTGTAGTCTGCAGCGACCGTCGTGCTGTTGGTGGCCTTAACAGAAACGCCCACGCCATAGCTTGCAGGGATGTCGAAGTTTCCGCCGTTCGCGAAGAGGCCCGAGTACTTGCTGAAGTTGCTCATGTGAGTCTTCATGGCATAGGTCGCGCCCAGAGTCACCGCCTGGCTCACCTGCCCCGTCCAGCCGATGCGCGCACCGACACCGGTCGAGGAATCCGTTCCGTTGTTGGTGAGTGCAGAAGGATTCGAGCTCATTGGGCTGAACGCCTGCAGGCCATCAGCAGAGAATGTCTGATAGACCAGGTTCAGCGAGATGCCGATCGCATTGTTTTCGTTGATCTTCATCGCATAGGTGGGTGCGACGAAAAGCTGAGCAAGGTTGATGCCTACATTAGGACCAAAGGGGCTGTTCGCATAGCTCGTGTTCATGCCGCCGTTGCCATATACGGAA
Organism: Pseudomonadota bacterium; assembly: GCA_021782365.1. GTDB lineage: Bacteria > Pseudomonadota > Gammaproteobacteria > Burkholderiales > Gallionellaceae > Gallionella. The sequence continues at coordinate 25,224 of JAJXVB010000011.1, read as the reverse complement.
ACGCCCAGGGATTTGCTGGAATCCAGCATATGGTTGTAGCCGAACTGCGGGATGACGAACATCGGCCTGCTGTTGCCTGAAAAGTTTCCATTCATGTTATACGGACCAGGAGCTTGGTTGCCAGTCACTTGAGTGCTGCGGCTGGGCTCAAACAGGTCCGCACCGAGATCGACGCGGTTGCCCACCATCACCATGCCTGCCGGATTGTTCGCTGCTGCCAGTGCATCCTGAGGCAGCGCGATGCCAACGCCGCCCATGCCTTCTGCCTTCATGCCATAGCCATCAGCGAAATAGCCATCCGTCGCATAGGCTGAGCCCATCGCGCCTGCAGCAATCATTGCAACCAGAATTTTCTTCATCTTCATGCAAAACCTCCCCGAGTTGATTTAGTCTTTATAAAACACTTTTACTGCCAAGGCCATTCTATTGCAGCTTACACGAACAGGCAAATATCTGTCTCGCCCGCAAAGCCTAAGAACATCGATGCGCCGCCGTATTCGACGTTTTCGATGAATTCGCTCTTGTCGAATTCGAAAAGATCAACCGTCATCTGACATGCGATGAATTTGACATCCGCTTCCAGGCAAAGCTCGCGAAGCTCTTCGAGAGACGCAACGCCATGCTTCTTCAGCTTCTGTTTCATCATCATCGTCGCCATCGACTCCATGCCGGGCAACATCTGCACCATCACCGGCATGGGGACCGGCATTGGCATTGCAGGATTGGCAAGCGGGCTGATCATCACGCTGGAAAGATCCTTGCGCAACAGCTGCAAGCCATAGAATGTGAAGAATATCTGCACATCATAACCGAGTGCCGCCGCCGTGGACGCCAGGATGAACGGCGGATAAGCCATGTCCAGCGTGCCCTTGGTTGCGATGATCGCCATCTTTTTACTCATGCTACTCCCCCTTTAGTTGAGTGACCGCTTACTTCTTCTGGATGAAGAAAATATATTTGCCGGCTTCTTCGCTGCTGGAAAGCAGCGGATTACCGGTCTGATCTGCGAATGCCTGCATGTCCTTAACCGCGCCGCAGTCGGTGGCGATGACCTTGAGCACCTGGCCTGACTGCATGTCGGCGAGAGACTTCTTGGTCTTCACGATGGGCAGTGGGCAGGACAAGCCGCTGGCATCAAATTCTTTGTCAAAATTCATTTCTTCAATCTCCTACTGGTTAATAAAACACCGCCAAGCAACATGTCAGCAGATACGCAATTAGGAACGAGCTACACCGTTTCGTCCATACCCACTTAGGGAAACACATATAACCCGCAAGGGTTATCTAGAAACAAACGCTTATATTCCATCAGAATCAGCAGCCTAGATTAAATGCATGATAGCGCTGTGAGTCGCTTGCCACAACTATTTTCCAGCCACCAGCAGGCCGGATGCAGCAAGCAACTGAACAATCAGCGCGCATATGCATAGCACCACGAACACCCAGTCACGGCGCTTGAAATAGATGGGCAACACCGCAAACAGACAGAACAGCGAACTCGCAGACAGCCAGGCGATGCCGATCAGGCTTGCGAAATCTCCCTGCCCCAAATCGCTCAGCCAGCTCCAGCCGGTCGGCGCCCCGGTTTTCTTGAGATACGCCTCGACCGGCAATCCCCATACCGAAGGCAATTGCTCCAAAGGGACATGAGGGGTCAGCCATCCCGCCACATAGGCAATGAAGGTCACGATGAGCATCACAAGGCCCGAGCGCGCCCCCCATTGCAGCCAGGTCGCATAACGCCTCTGCTCCTCTGACAAAAGGTTTTCTTCGTCCTTCTCGTTCATGGCCATATTCCCAATCCCTTAAGCAAGGCGCGTATACCGGCAAACAGCAGCAACGTGATCACCATCTTGCGCACGACAGACGCCTTCAAAACATGCAGGAGGCGCGCGCCTATCATCGCTCCCAGCATCATGCCTATCACTGACGGCACGGCGATGACCGCAAGCACCGATCCTTCATTGAGATATACCCAGGTCGCAGAAGAGCTCGCCAGGGTGAGGATTAAACCGGATGTGCCAGCAGCAAGCTTGATTGGCGCGCCCATCAGAAGATTCAATACGGGAAGATTCGCCCAGCCGGCGCCAACGCCGAACAAGCCGCCGATGAAGCCGATCAGCACGAAGAGGAATATGCCAAGAGGCGTGCGGTGCACCTTCCATGAGATGACCTTGTTCTGAGCGGTGTCCCGGAAAAATCCATGCATCGAAAGGGCCATGGATAATTTATCCGCAACCGGCACGACCGGGAATTCCGATTTCTTTGCGGTCGCCATCAGGACCACGATTCCCAGTATGGTCAGCCCCAGCGCGATCTGCACCACATTGGACGGAATAGCCAAGCCCACCAGCGCGCCTGCGATCGCGCTGGCAGAGGCCAATACCGCAAGCGGCAAGGCGAGTCTCAGATCCGCAAGCCCCGCTCGCATCAAGGATGGGCCCGCCGCAAGAGAGCTCGCAAGCGCAACCAGCAAGCCCGCGCCTCGCACGAAATCCAGATGGAATGGAAAAAAACCGCCCACAATGGGGACAAACAGCACGCCCCCTCCCACACCGGAGGGAACCGCGACGATGCCCAGAATAAAGCAGGTCACGAACAAGGCAATAGCCCAACCCCACCATGGCATCGCTATCGTTGTCGTCGCATCCGCCGCATAGGCGCCAGCCGTGAACAACGCAAGCATCATGAAAAGCAATGTCGCCTCGAACCTTGCGCCTTTCAGCTTCTGAGAAAACGTATTCAACATCGCTTGCCGCCTATCAAGTTATAAGGTTTCCAACACTACCCGACTCTACCCAAGCATCCGAACAAAAAACCCCCGCATCGCGCGATGAAAGCGATTGCTGACTAACAGACAGAGGCGTAACTTGTGCGCTGCGAATTCTGTTTTTCGCAGATGGATCATAACTATGCGAACCGTCCGGACCGCGGGTTTTCATCCTAAGGTTCCGGTGGCATGCATTTCCGGTCAAAAGCATTCCGACTGACATGCCGACTTAAACGATATTACCATACAGCCGGACATGGCACGCCACCACCCACCATGTGGCAGCTTTTATTAAAGCGCGCCCGATTATCCCCAATCATAAACCCAGGCATCCATAGCCGTCATGAGCTATTCGTCTATAACCCGTAAGAGGGGTCGCGCAACCGAAAAAAATCGTGATAATGGGGATAAACATAATTACAATGTGTGTATAGTAGTCCGGCACCGCGTACTAAATAGTCTCAAAGCTTCATATCCGGCAGTTCAACCATTGATCGGGAGGAGTAGGATGGCATTAGTAAAACCGCATGGCGGGGGAGATCTCAATCCCTTATTGTTGGAAGGATCGGCACTCGCGGCCGAACTGAAGCACGCAGACACCCTGCCCAAGATTACCGTCACCTCGCGTGAAAAGGGTGATCTGGTGATGATGGGGATAGGCGGATTCACCCCGCTCGACGGCTTCATGTCCTACACCGACTGGCAAGGCGTATGCGCCGGGATGAAGATGGCCAACGGCCTTTTCTGGCCGATACCGATCACGCTATCAATAGACGAAACCCTAGCTGCAACGATACAAACCGGCAGCGAGATCGCACTATTGGATTCCGACGATGGCAGCATCTTGGCTACCATGCGCGTCACGGAAAAATACACCATAGACAAGGCGCATGAATGCGCGACCGTGTTCGGCACCACGGATATCGAGCACCCCGGCGTGAAGATGGTGATGCAGCAAGGAGACGTCAACCTTGCTGGCCCCGTCAAGGTTTTATCGCAGGGCGGATTCGACAAGAAGTATGGCGAACAATTCATGTCCCCGCAGAAGACTCGCGAACTCTTCGAGGCGATGGGCTGGAGCAAGGTCGCCGCATTTCAGACTCGCAACCCTATGCACCGCTCCCACGAATACCTGGCCAAAGTCGCGATCGAAATCTGCGATGGCGTGCTGATCCATTCACTGCTCGGCAACCTGAAGCCCGGCGACATTCCGGCAGAAGTCAGAACCGATGCGATTTCCACCCTTATAGACAACTATTTCGTGCCCAAGACCGTGATACAGGCGGGTTACCCGCTGGACATGCGCTATGCAGGTCCAAGGGAAGCGCTGCTTCATGCGCTGTTCCGCCAGAATTACGGATGCTCTCACTTGATCGTCGGGCGCGATCACGCAGGCGTAGGCAGCTACTACGGCCCATTCGATGCGCATCACATCTTTGACAAGATACCCAAGGATGCCCTTGAGACCCAGCCTCTCAAGATAGACTGGACATTCTGGTGCTATAAGTGCGGCGGCATGGCTTCCGCGCGCACCTGCCCCCACGAAGGATCTGACCGGCTGCTGTTATCCGGCACCAAGCTGCGCAAGATGCTCTCGGAAAACGATGAAGTTCCGGCCGAATTCAGCCGCCCCGAGGTGTTGGCTATCCTGCGAACCTACTATGGCAGCCTGGCCGAGGATGAAAAGGTGGAAGTAAAACTGAGCGGGCACTCGGGACGCTAGTAGACACCTCATTGATAGGGGAGTGCTGAAGAGAGGGGGAGCTTTTCATTTGCCCCCGTTATTGCCAATTTTTGTTTGAGATAATTATGTAAAGCAATCGTAGTAAGTTCGTAGGGTGAAGAATTTTTGTGCAAGCAAAACTAGTTCCATACTCGACGGCCAACCTGGTTTAATTGTAATTCTGCGTCTGAATTTTTTGAGGAGAACCTGATGTTCACGAGCAACCACTTTGCCGAACTTTCGGCATCAATTCCAACCTTCTACATGCAGGGGTATATCGTCCTGATGGTCCTGCTAGTCATGGGCGGGACGATACTTGACATGATGCATAAGAAAAGTGCGAAGTACTTTTTCGCAAATGCGGAAAAGGCGAAAAAGAGCGCAAAACGGGAAGTGGCTGGTGGCGAAAAAGTGTCGATTGCCGCTTCGGTGATAGCGAAAGAGGTGCTGACTTCTGGTGAATTCAGCAATCCAAGACGCAGGCTTTCCCATCTGTTGACCATGTACGGAACCATTATTTTCATTGTGACTACCGCAATCATGATTTTTGGCTACCCCACGCCAGAAACGCCCACACCTGACTTGCTGCCAATGCTTTGGCATATCGGTGCACTGATGCTGGCCGTTGGCGGATACTGGTTCTGGTTTGCTATCCGCGTCGATGTGTCTGCGGAAGGTCTCCCTTGGTTCCGGTTCGAACGTGCGGATCTGTTTATTCTCTCACTTCTTGCCACCTCGACTTTCGCATTGCTCTGGTCATTTACCGGAGGCGGCCTAACCATATTTTTCGCCTTGTTTATCCTGTCAAGCACAGTTCTCTTTGGCGGCGTTTATTGGTCCAAGTTTGCCCATATGTTCTTCAAGCCTGCTGCGGCCTACCAGAAGAAAATTACCAGGGCCGATGGTTCACGGGAGAATTTACCTCCCGACTACGATTTGACGGATCCTGCCGTACAAGCCAAATTCCCGGATGTTCCCATGTATATGGGCAAGAACCCGCCAAACATGGGGCTTTGCATCAAGGCTGAAAGAGCAAAACACTACTGATTTGACCAATTATCTATAAGAAATAGAGGAATATATTATGCCAACTTTTGTATATATGACGCGTTGTGATGGTTGTGGAGAATGTGTCGACATCTGCCCTTCCGACATCATGCACATCGATAAAAAACTGCGTCGTGCCTACAACATCGAACCTAATATGTGCTGGGAGTGTTACTCCTGCGTAAAAGCATGCCCGCACCAGGCGATTGATGTGCGCGGTTATGCCGACTTTGCTCCGCTTGGACACAGCGTTCGAGTGCTCCGCGATGAAGAGAAAGGCACGATTGCTTGGCGCATCAAGTTCCGCAACGGTAAAAAGGATATGGAGCTGTTGGCGCCTATCACAACCAAGCCCTGGGGCTCGGCTACACCTGACCTTGCAAAAGTGCCTGCCCCTAGCAAGGAAATGCGAGACAGCCAATTGTTGTTTAATGAGCCTAAATACATCCGTATGGACGATGGTGGGTTGCATACGCTGCAATCCAATGGCCTGGAAATCAAAAAAGGGGTGCAATACTAATGAGCTACCAAACAATTGTTGAAGACAATATCGATATCCTGGTTGTAGGCGCTGGGTTGGGCGGTACGGGTGCGGCATTTGAAGCGAGATATTGGGGACAGAACAAAAAGATCGTCATCGCCGAAAAGGCAAATATCATGCGTTCTGGCGCGGTCGCCCAGGGCCTGTATGCGATCAACTGCTACATGGGTACACGCTTTGGCGAGAACAACCCCGAAGATCATGTGCGCTATGCGCGTATCGACCTGATGGGCATGGTGCGCGAAGACTTGCTGTTCGACATGGCTCGCCATGTGGACTCCACTGTGCACAACTTCGAAGAATGGGGCCTGCCCATCATGCGCAACGAGAAGAAGGGTTCTTTCCTGCGTGAAGGGCGTTGGCAGATCATGATTCACGGTGAATCATACAAGCCTATCGTTGCTGAAGCGGCCAAGAAGTCAGCGGACAAGGTTTTCAACCGCATCTGTGTGACGCACCTGTTGATGGATGAATCCAAAGAAAATCGCGTTGCCGGCGCCGTGGGCTTTAATGTCCGTACGGGTAACTACCACGTGTTCAAGTCCAAAACCGTGGTCTGCGGTGCAGGTGGCGCTTCCAACATCTTCAAGCCGCGTTCTATCGGCGAAGGTGCGGGCCGTGTGTGGTACGCGCCTTGGTCTTCTGGTTCTGCCTATGGCTTGATGATCGAAGCGGGTGCGAAGATGACGCAGATGGAAAACCGTATCGTGCTTGCCCGATTCAAAGATGGCTACGGTCCGGTAGGCGCCTACTTCCTGCATCTCAAGACCTATACCCAGAATGCTTACGGCGAGGAGTACGAATCCAAGTGGTTCCCTGCGTTGCAGCAAATGGTGGGAAAGGAATACCTGGATCCGGAAGTCTCGCACAGAACGCATCGTCCGATTCCGACTTGTCTGCGCAACCACGCGATCATCAACGAGGTGAATGCCGGTCGTGGCCCGATTCACATGGTTACCATGGAAGCCTTCCAGGATCCGCATCTTGAAGAAATCGGCTGGCACAACTTCCTGGGCATGACCGTCGGCCAGGCCGTACTTTGGGCGGCAACTGACGTTGATCCCAAGTACGAAAACCCCGAGCTGACCACTTCCGAACCTTATGTGATGGGCTCGCATGCTACCGGTTGCGGCGCCTGGTGCTCCGGTCCGGAAGATATATCTCCACCAGAATACTTCTGGGGATATAACCGCATGACGACCATTGAAGGTCTGTTCGGTGCCGGTGACGCAGTCGGCGGCACACCTCACGCCTTCTCGTCCGGCTCCTTCACTGAAGGCCGTCTGGCTGCCAAGGCTGCATGCAAATACATCGATGATGGCAAAGCAGAAGGCATCCGTGTTTCCCAATCTCAGATAGACCGTCGCAGGGAGCAGATCTACAAACCGCTGGAAACCTACCGTGTATACAGCAATGAAGTGGTTGCCGGTTCTGTCAACCCCAACTTCATCAACCCAAGGCAGGGTCTCGATCGTCTGCAGAAGCTGATGGATGAGTACTGCGGCGGCTTCGGTGTTAACTACATGACCAACGACAAGCTCCTGAACATCGGCCTGAAGAAGATGTCGATTCTGGGCGAAGACCTGGAAAATGTGGCCGCATCAGACATCCATGAGCTGCTGCGTGCATGGGAACTGAAGCACCGCTTCCTGACCTCCGAGAGTGTATTCCACCATACGCTGTTCCGTAAGGAAACACGTTGGCCTGGTTACTACTATCGCGGCGATGTGATGAAGCTGGACGACGAGAACTGGCACGTGCTGACAGTTTCTCGTCGCGATCCGAAGACAGGCGAGTACATGATGGAAAAAGCACCGCTCTACCACCTGGTAGGTGACATCGAGGACAAGGCACTGGCTGCAATGAAAGCTTCAGGTCAGCACTAAGCAAATAATGGCCTGATTTGCCAGTATCGTGAAATCAGGCCAAAAAGATTTTTTTGCTGCGGTAATTTGTTGAAGCATCCAAAAGGACCGGCATAGTTGGTCCTTTTTTTGTCTATTTGATTGGAAGTGTGATACTGCAATAGATAAAATTGTGAATCATAGTGTACGTAGGAAATTTGATGAACATTCTTGAAAAAACCGATGAAGAAATTCTAGAGTTAGCCCATCCGATGTGGGCTGATCTTATCAAGTACTCCAATGAAGGAAACTACGGTGCTTTTACCCGTAATTTTTCGTCTACATTTATACAGGGCGCGAATGAAATTGAAATGGGCAAGCAGTTTGCCAGAAGCGATCTTGCGAAAAACCTGTCAGACGATTATTCATATCTGGGGATGATACGCCGTGGGGATTATGTCACTGTTTTATATAAAGTGATAAATAAGAAAAATAAGGGAGAATGGCTGGGAAGACTGGTGCTGGGTTATGAAGACGACAAGGTGAGAATTTTTGGCGCCACCTTGTTTTAGGGTAATGTTATATAAAATTTAAATGAGATATGTCAGATACGATTGAAAACGAAAAATTTGTTGAACTGAATTACAAGGTCATCGATAAAAAGACAGGTGACATACTCGTTACTATAGATTATCCGCTGGGCTATGTTCATGGTGTGAATGATGTGATGTCTGAAGATGTGACCAAGGAGTTGTACGGTAAAAAAGTCGGCGACATCATTGAGGTGCCAATAGATACCAAACGGTTATACGGCGAGAGAGACGAGTCGCTGGTATTTACCGACCGCATCGAAAATGTGCCGAAAGAGTACCGGGAAATCGGCATGACCATTACCATGGAAAACGAAAAAGGCGAATCCAGAAACTTTATCGTGACCCGGCTTGATGACAAAACATTGACTGTAGACGGGAATAATCCCCTTTGTGGCAGGGAAGTTACTTTCAAGTTGGAAGTCCTGTCCATACGCGATGCAACCGATGAAGAAATCGAGCTTGGCGGACCGGTCGGCGCCGACCCTGACTTAAATGAAATACTTGACCGGGCAATATGAAATTCTCAACCAATTATTTGATCTATCCCGAGAACAGGGCCCTGGAACGCGCAATAGCAAACTCCATAAACATGCTGAGTGAGGAGATGGCTGCAGCGGCTGTTCCAGATACCAAAATTGCTGTGGCAGATAATTTCCTTTATACACGGGGAAATTATGAACCGCATCGTTTCAGCTCAAAAATTTTTGAGAACTTGCGTGAAGCGCTAGAGGCATCGCTTACCGAGTCATTGCGCATCAACAAGCCTTTGGTCTGGGCCGAGACGCAGAATAATCTCGGCAATATTCTTGCTGCGTTGGGACAGCAGCGAAGAGATGCTGAGTCATTTAAACGAGCTATTCAGTGTTTCAGCAATGCATTAGAGGAATTCAAACAGGAAGGCTCACCATTGGAATGGGCTGCTACACAATATAACCTCGGCACGGCTAACCAGGCGCTAGGTCAACTAATTGAGGCTACACAGCCCTTGAAAATCGCAGTGGATGCCTATACCAACGCTTTGCTGGTCTGGACCCGAGAAAAATCTCCGGAAGACTGGATGCTTACCATGCACCAGCTTGGAAATACGCTATATGCTTTCGGAAAACTGCTGAAAGGTAACCGTCAATTTCAAAAGTCCGTTGTTGCTTACAAAAACGCTCTTGCCGTACTCGATGCGGATAATTATGCATTGGAGTTAACAGCTACCCATAATAACCGCGCTGTTGTATTGCATCATCTCGGTGAATCTGAAGGCAACCCAGAACGCCTGGGGGAAGCTATCAGGTCATATGAAAAGGCGCTAACGGTCAGTATGGAGCAGCAACTGCCAATTCATCTGTCGGTGCTATGCAGGGTGAATAAGACGACAGCCCAGAATTTACTGGCAGAAATAACAAAGGATCACCAGCTTGCAGAAGAGGTCGCCGATGAGTTTGAGATCATTATCGAGTGTTTTTCGCATGCCCTTCAGCCGCTTTGTTTAAGGCATTGCAAGGAGCAAATGGATAAGGCAAGATCGATGGCGCTTGTGAGTTGCGAAAGCAGATGATTGGTGAGCTGGGATTTATCTGTTATGGAAAAAATAGAAACAAAGCGTGATCCGAACAACCCGTGTCTGTTCTGCAAGGATCCGCGCGGCGTATCACTGGAACATGAGCTTGCTTACAGTGCTCGTGATACCTATCCTGCAAGCCCGGGACACACCCTGGTTATCCCGCGTCGGCATGTGGCCAGTTTTTTTGAACTGACAACGGAAGAGGTCAATGCCTGCATGGAACTGATCACCGAGGAGCGCACACTGCTGGACGAGGAGTTCAATCCGGATGGCTACAATATCGGCGTTAATGTGGGACAGGCAGCAGGCCAGAGTATTTTCCATGTCCATATACACATCATTCCGCGCTATAAAGGGGATGTCGAAAATCCTCAGGGGGGCGTACGCCATGTGATTCCAAAGAAAGGACATTACACGCGTTAAGGAGTATGATTCAGTCAGCTTAGTGGGAGGGGCTGGCAGCCATTTGTAGTAATACCTCCCGTTTTCAACCCGCAAGGAGATGTTGTTATGAGTGATGAAAAGAAGCCATTTTGCCGCCCCAAGATTCCTGATGGACGTGCATACCGTGTGACAACCCGTCAGAAAGAGATTGTACCGGGACAATTTTTTGTTGGTTATGAAACAACCTGGGAGCCAATACAGAAGGAAGTTCCATACCAAACTCCAAAGAGGCCCTAAGCCAGTCGGCTGTTCGTTACCTGAAAGGCCGCACGGCTACTAATTTGAATTTGGGTTTTGAAAAGCACGCTTTTAAAGCGTGCTTTTATATTTCGGAACAATAATTGTATTTACGCAGAAATTTTGTAATCCACATTGATAAAAGCGCCAATATCGGCCAGGAAACGAACCGTTCTGGCACCAAAACCGATATCGGGTACCGTGTTGTCGACAGACAACACCAGAACGACCTCCAATCTTGGCGACAGGTTGTGACTTTTTATAACTTGCAGAATTTTTTCCTTGGCCGGTTCTATTTTTTTAATGATGGTTTCTGTCAGTTTATAAACGTCAATATCGTCCGTCACCGTTTCAGAAGACAATTCCCACGAACTGATCACGGGTTTGTCTAGGGCACTGTATGCACCGGATGCATCGACTGAGGTGGGTTCGATGCCAATCAGACGCGTGATGTCGTCAGGATTAAAATGATAACCACTGAGTGTGAAGTGGGCGCGTGCTTTATTCGATGCCAAGTTATTGCCCCGTCTGTTGATTGTAATTAGGACGAGAAATTATAGCGCATAAGGAGCATTCGGCAGAGCCTGTCATAAATTTTGTGTTTGAGGCATAACATGTCACCAAGGAGCATGTATGCCAAACAAGACCAGCAAGAAGAAACCGGCCGAGGCGGTGAATGCCGCCTCCATGGACTTCAAGAAGGCGCTGATCGAGGCGCGCCGTTCAGGCTCCCTTCGGCATCACGATAGACAGGGAAGGACGCGACTACCTGCCGCATCTTTACGGGCCGGCGCATTACGTGGTGATCGACGAGGCACGCATGCTTCCCCTGAAGGTCGCTGAAATCTACCGTCGCCTGACGGTTTGAATGCTGCTTCCCTGGGCAGCGGCTTCATATGGCTTTATAGGGAAAAACAATATATCCTTTTGGGATGAAGCTCCTTCAGACGATTTCGCGCCGATACAGGGCTGCGCCATAGCATGCGCAACTATTCGATACGCACCTATCTGCTGCTCCTGGTTCTGGCTTTGTCCGTGCCTTTAGTGATGGTGGTCGGATACGGCATCTATTCGGACAGGCAGCAGACCATAGCCGACACCAAGCTGTCCCTCAAAATATTGGTCAACACGATGGTCACCAATACGGGAGGCAAGATAGACAACACCCGATTGCTGCTCCAACGCCTCGCGGAACGGCCTATCGTGAAGGAAACAGACGCAAAGCACTGCGATCCGATACTGAAAGATATCTTCATCCTTCACCCTGAGTACGCCAATGTTGACTACACGGACAAGGACGGCGTGATGGTCTGCTCCGCGGTGCCCGAACCGAGCGGAAAACCGATCAACATCGCAAATACATCCTGGTTCAGGAAGGTGACAACGGAGCGAAGATTCATCGTCGGCGAGCCTCATTTCGGCCCGATCACGGGCAAGTGGGTATCCGTGCTCACCTCGCCTATCTTCAATGAAAAACATGAGCTGATCGGGACCGTGCAGCTCCCTCTCAACCTGAAATCGTTCGACCCGCATATACCGGCTAAACTCTTAGCTAGTGGAAGTCATTACGGATTCTTCAACGAGGACGGTGTTCTGGTCTGGCGCAACGTGGATCCTGACCATGTGATAGGCACGCATCCAAAGCGTGAAGTTGCAAAGCTCATCGTCTCGATCAAGAACGGTGAAATCGAGAGCACTGCGGCTGACGGCGTTCAGCGATTCTATTCCGTGATGCCGATACCCAACACAGGGTGGATCGCCTGGATAGGCGTACCCGTCACGGCGATATACGCTGAGGCCAACATGCGCGCACAAATCGCAACGGCCATCGTGCTCGTCGCCGTTCTCATGCTGCTTGTGATCGCGATGATCATTGCAAAGCGCATCACTCGCCCAATCGCCACGCTCGAGCATGCCGCGCGTGCAGTGCACGAAGGGGATATGGGAGCCAGAGCAACGGTGGCTGGTCCTCGCGACATCGCGGCGGTTGCGCAGGAGTTCAATACCATGGTCGATGCACAACAGGTCAACCTGGAACAGTTGCGCGTCGCCGCAACTGCGTTCGAGTCACAGGAAGGCATGATGGTCACCGATGCCAATCGCATCATCCTGAAGATCAACAGCGCATTCTCCAGGACGATGGGTTACGACAGCCAGGAAGTGGTCGGAAGAACGCCGCGCATGTTCAAGTCAGGCAGGCACGACCCGGATTTCTTCCGCAAGATGTGGGAAGAAATCAATCACACGGGCGGATGGCAGGGAGAGATATGGAACAAGCGGAAAAGCGGCGAGACCTTCCCAGAATGGCTCACCATCACGGCGGTGAAGAATGAAAGCGGCGCAGTCACCCATTACATCAGCACGCATTTTGACATCACCGAACGCAAGATGGCTGAAGAAAAGATCAACGAACTGGCTTTTTATGACCAGCTGACGGGTCTGCCCAACCGCACGCTGCTCCATGATCGCCTGAGGCTTGCGATGCTTACCAGCACCCGCCACAAACGTCACGGCGCGGTGATGCTGATCGACCTGGACAATTTCAAGACCCTCAACGACACGCTGGGACACGACATGGGAGACCTGCTGCTGAAACAGGTCGCAGAGCGGCTGAACGCATCCGTTCACGCAGAGGAAACCGTGGCGAGGCTGGGAGGCGATGAATTCGTCGTAATACTCACGAATCTGGATACGCTGAAGAACCATGCCGCCAACCAGGCAGAATCGGTCGCCGAAAGGATATTAGAGTCGCTCAATCAGACCTATTTGCTCAAGGAAGTGAGCTTCCACAGCACGCCCAGCATCGGCATCGCCCTGTTCCAGGGCCAGGACGCCACTGCAGAAGAGCTCATGAAACAGGCGGACCTCGCGATGTACCAGGCCAAGGATACGGGAGGCAATGCGATACATTTCTTCGACCCTGCGATGCAGACGGTGGTCGTAGAGCGCTCCATCCTGGAAGCAGGCCTGCGCCGCGCCATCAAGGAGAATCAGTTCGAGCTCTACTACCAGCCCCAAGTCACCATAGACGGCGTGATCACGGGTGCTGAAGCGCTGTTGCGCTGGCATCACTCCGAGCGCGGCATCGTTCCCCCTGCGAAATTCATTCCTCTGGCAGAAGAAACCCGGCTGATTCTTCCCATGGGAAGATGGGTGCTGGAGGCCGCATGCGCCAGGCTTGCCTCATGGGCTGATCAGCCCCGTTTTTCATATCTCAGTCTGGCGGTCAATGTCAGCGCTCACCAGTTCCGCCAGGCGGACTTTGTCGAACAGGTGATCGAGATCATCAAGAAGACCGGGGCGAATCCTGCGCGCCTGAAGATCGAGCTGACCGAAAGCCTGATGGTGCAGAATATCGAGGACATCATCGAGAAGATGCGCAAGTTGAAGGCGCTGGGAGTGGGTTTTTCGCTGGACGATTTCGGAACCGGATATTCGAGCCTGAGTTATCTGAAACGCATGCCGCTCGACCAGTTGAAGATCGACCAGTCCTTCGTCCGCGACGTGCTGACAGACGCCAATGATGCGGCCATCGCCGGAACCATCGTAAAGCTCGCAGAAAGCCTGGGGCTGCAGGTGACTGCAGAAGGCGTGGAAACGAATGAGCAGCGCGAATTTCTGATCCATATCGGTTGCCATGACTATCAGGGCTATCTCTTCAGCCCGCCACTTCCCGTCAACGCCTTTGAAAGTCTGGTGAAAGGCATTCCCGGCCCCTGACATGCGCGTGTAAAATCGTTCGCATGCAACAAACGCAAGGAGCTGGGCAACATGCCTTTCAAACTTGAGGAATACAGGATCAGCCTGATCAGCTTCCTGATTCTGATGACATTGACCGTGATCAGCGGCATTTCCGTCTATGCGGTGATGCAGCATCAGGCAGAATCCACCCTGAACAAGAGCCTCGAGGCCTCGCTCAGAAGCGGCATATACCTCTTCAGCAGCCAGATCCAGCAAAGAACGATAGACGCGAAGATGATCGCCACGCGTCCCTTCATCGCCGACAATCTTTCAGGTCTGGCCAAAGGAAGCACGAAGAGCAGGCAACACCTTGAGCGGTCTGCAGAATCCTTTGTCCAGCAGGGATTGGCAGGGGTATCGTTCTTTGATGCTTACGGCCGTGAAGTAGCTCACGCCGGCCGGTTCCACAAAAATTCTGCCACGCAGATCCCCATAGCTGCCGGAAGCAGTTCATATCTGGTCTGGGACGGGCAGTTCATGTTGCATGAGCGCCGCGACATCGTAGACCCGCAGCAAAGACGCATAGGAAGCGTCATCGTGGAGTCGAGCCTAGACCTGCCCTCCGACTCGATGACCGATATTGCATCGATCGGCAAGACCAGTGAATTTGCCCTATGCAGCCCGCTGCCGACAGACCCCCAGGACATGGATTGCTTCCTGCGCGAAGCCTTTGGCTGGAAATTCCAGCATTTGCACCGAATCATGTCAGCGCATGCGCTGCCCATGGATTATGCGCTGAAGGGAAAAACCGGGATCATCTACGCGAAGGATTACCGCGGGGTCAGGGTCGTTGCAGCTTATGCGCCGTTGCATAAATACAAAATGGGCGCCGTGTTGAAAATAGACCAGTCCGAACTTTACAGCCCGGTAACCAAACAGCTGAAATACATATCGCTGCTCCTGGCGTTTCTCGTGATGATGGGAGGACTCCTGCTGCACTGGATGATGACGCCTCTGGTCAAGCAGTTGTTCGCAAGCAGGCTCGCGCTGCAAAAGGAAAACGAGAAGAGTCGCGCCCTCCTCTACAATGCCAGCGACGGCATACACATCATCGGCATGGATGGATACATCATCGATGTCAGCAAGTCCTTCTGCGACATGCTAGGTTACTCTAGCAGCGAGTTGATGGAAATGAACCTCCTGCAATGGGATGCAAAGCTCGATTCCAGCATAGACCTCGCGGCAGAGCTTGAAAGACGGTTCTCACGGCATGAGCGCATGCAGTTTGAGGGGCTGCACAGACGCAAGAATGGCTCCGTTTTCCCGGTCGAGGTGAGCACCTTCCCGCTTCTCCTGGGCGGCAAACCAGCGCTGTTCTGTTCATCCAGGGACATCACCGAGCGCAAGCAGATAAGCGATCATCTGAAGCTGACTTCAAGCGTCTTCGACCATGCGGACGAGGGCATCCTGATCACCGACAAGGACGGGACCATACTCGAAGCCAATCCGGCCTGCTCCAGCATCACCGGATACAGTCACGAAGAAATGATAGGCAATAATCCGCGCATACTGCATTCGGGCAGACAGGACAAACAATTCTATGAAACCATGTGGCATGAGGTCGCCGCGAATGGCTACTGGTCCGGCGAAATCTGGAACAAGCGCAAGAGCGGCGAAATATTTCCCGAAAGGCTGACCCTGTCCTCGGTTAAAAACGAGGCTGGCGAGACCATCCGATTCATCGCCCTTTTCTCGGACATCTCAAACATCAAGACCCACCAGCAGCAGCTCGAACATCTGGCTCATCACGATGCATTGACCGGCTTGCCAAACCGGATCCTGCTGAACGACCGCCTCGAAATGGCGCTCGCCAAGTCAAATCGCTCAGCAGAGAAACTTGCCGTGTGCTTCATGGATCTCGACGGTTTCAAACCGGTCAACGACAACTTCGGCCATGACGCAGGAGATGCTCTGCTCGTCGAAGTCGCCCAAAGGATGCTCGAGATTTCCCGCAGCACAGACACCATAGCGAGGTTGGGCGGAGATGAGTTCGTACTGATCTTCACGGACATTTCTGGCAAAGCCGAATGTCAGCAGATGCTCACCCGCGTGATGAATGCGATCAACCTGCCCTTCGACATTGGCGGCCATGAGATCAGGATATCGGCCAGCATCGGTGTGGCGTTATATCCCGATGACGATGGTGATGGTGACAGCCTGCTGCGCCACGCAGATCAGGCGATGTATGTGGCAAAGCAATCAGGGCGCGGCCGGTTTCATTTCTTCAATGCATCAACCGACCGAGCCTGAGTTTCATGCGGAAAGACGAAGGGCCAGCCTTCGTCTTTCGCTTACTCAGCAATAGAGGCGCCTTGAGACTCAGGTGCCGGCAACAGCGCCTTCATGGAAAGCTTCATGCGGCCTCTGTCATCCATCTCCAGGAGCTTCACGCGCACGACCTGGCCTTCCTTGAGGAAATCGCCCACGCTGTTCACGCGCTCATGGGCGATTTGCGAGATATGCAACAGGCCATCCTTGCCCGGAAGGATGTTGACCAGTGCGCCGAAGTCCAGCAGCTTGACCACCGGACCTTCGTATACCTTGCCCACTTCGACGTCCATCGCGATGTCTTCGATGCGCTTCTTGGCAAGCTCGCCCGCCTCAGCATTCACGCTGGAGATGGTGATGTTGCCTTCATCGTCGATGTCTATCGTCGTGCCCGTCTCTTCGGTCAGCGCGCGTATCACAGCGCCGCCCTTGCCGATCACGTCGCGGATCTTGTCGGGGTTGATCTTCATCTTGATCATGCGCGGCGCAAATTCCGAAAGCTCGCTGCGGGCGCCTGACATCGATGAGCGCATGATGCCGAGTATGTGCATGCGACCTTCATTCGCCTGGCTCAGCGCAGCCTGCATGATTTCGCGCGTGATGCCGTTGATCTTGATGTCCATCTGCAGCGCGGTGATCCCGGATTCCGTGCCGGCCACCTTGAAGTCCATGTCGCCCAGATGATCCTCGTCGCCCAGGATATCGGTCAGAACCGCAAAGCGGTTTCCTTCCTTGATCAGGCCCATCGCGATGCCGGCAACATGCGCCTTGAGCGGCACGCCAGCATCGAGCATCGAGAGGCAGCCGCCGCAAACGGATGCCATTGAACTGGAACCGTTCGACTCGGTGATCTCGGACACGATGCGGATCGCATAGCTGAAATCCTCTTCGCTGGGCAGGACGGCTGCCAGCGCGCGCTTGGCCAGACGGCCGTGGCCTATCTCGCGGCGCTTGGGGCTGCCGAAGCGCCCTGTCTCCCCTGTCGCAAAAGGCGGGAAGTTATAATGCAGCATGAAGCGGTCTGAGTATTCGCCCTGCAGCGCATCGACCTTCTGCGCATCGCGCATGCTGCCCAGTGTCGCGACCACGATCGCCTGAGTCTCGCCACGCGTGAAAAGTGCGGAGCCATGAGTGCGAGGGAACACGCCATTTCTGATCGTGATCGGACGCACGGTGCGCGTATCCCGGCCGTCTATGCGGGGCTCTCCGCTCAGGATCTTGCCGCGCACGATCTTGGCCTCCAGCGAACTGAAAAGCTCGTTGACGAGATTTCTTTCGATATCGGCAGGCACAGCCTCCATCACCTTTGCATGGATCGCGGAGACCGCATCCGTGCGTTCCTGCTTGGAACGTATCGCATAGGCCGCATTCAGGTCGGCTTCCGCAATTCCCGCGATCTGGGCGATCAGCGCCTCGTTCTTGGGTGGCGCTTGCCAGTCCCACAGCGGCTTGCCGACCGCATCGGCCATCTCGTTGATCGCGTCGATCACGACCTGGAATTGCTCGTGTCCATACATCACCGCACCCAGCATCACTTCCTCGGAAAGCTGCTGCGCTTCGGATTCGACCATCAGCACGGCGCGCTTGGTGCCCGCGACGACCAGGTCCATCTGCGAAGTCAGAAGTTCTGTCGCAGTCGGATTGAGCAGATATTCGCCGTTGCTATATCCAACCCTTGCAGCACCTATCGGACCGTCAAACGGGATGCCTGAAATCGCGAGCGCTGCGGATGCGCCTATCATCGAAGGGATGTCGGAATCGATCTCGTTGTCCGAGGACATCACGGTCGCAATGATCTGCACTTCGTTGTAGAAGCTTTCGGGAAACAATGGACGCAGCGGCCTGTCGATCAGGCGAGATGTCAGTATCTCCTTTTCGCTTGCGCGCCCTTCGCGCTTGAAAAAACTGCCGGGAATCTTGCCTGCTGCATAGGTTTTTTCCTGGTAATCGACCGTGAGCGGGAAAAAATCCTGCTCAGGCTTTGCATCCTTTCGGCCGACCACGGTAACCAGCACAACGGTGTCATCCAGGCTCACCATCACGGCACCGCTTGCCTGACGGGCAATCTCTCCGGTTTCAAGGGTCAGCTGATGTTTACCGAACGCAATTGTTTTTTTGTAATGACTCAAGATAGACCTCTTTAGCAGGCGTGACGCGCCCTGAAATTAAACGGGACAAAAGACACGGGCCGCATCTGCGACCCGCTTTTTAAGATTACTTGCGAATTTCCAGGCGCTTGATCAGGGTCTGGTAGCTCGCCTCGTTCTTCCTCTTCAGATAGTCAAGCAGCTTGCGGCGACGGCTGACCAGACGCAGAAGTCCGCGACGGGAATGATGATCCTTGACGTTGTCCTTGAAGTGTTCCGTGAGATAGGTGATGCGTGCTGTCATCAGCGCGATCTGGACTTCGGGCGAGCCCGTGTCGGCTACAGCACGTTGGTATTCTGTGACGATTTGCGCTTTCTGCGCGGCGGTGATTGCCATTTGGTTTTTCTCTCCTAAAAAAAGTGATCTATTGTACTCTCGAATATGGTGACTACTCAACCACTTCCGTGAATTCCTTGTTCGACGCCTGTTTTGCAACACTGGACAGAAGGCGTCCGGAAGCAATGCGCCTCCCCTCCTGCAACCCCAATCCGATAAAGCCATTCGGCCCGTATAAGGCGAGCTTGCCATCGGGCAGCCCGGTATCGAGACCCAGCCTCTGTCCCTGAGCCAACCTTCTCACCTGAACCGCATCGAGGTCCAGCCTCGGCATCTCAGGCAATAGGAAGGTGACCGGAAGCAAGCGGGCTTCGCGCTCATCCCCTGTCATCGCGTTTAGTGCATCGAGATCGCAGGCATCCTTGAGATCGAAATGCGCGATCGCGGTGCGGCGCAATGCGATCAGGTGCGCGCCGCACCCCAATGCCTCTCCGATGTCCTCGGCCAGCGTGCGCACATAGGTTCCCTTGCTGCAGCGCACTGAAATGTCCGCTTCATTTCCGGAATATCGCCGCAGAGTCAGCTCGCGTATATGCACCCTGCGAGGGCTTCTCTCTATCACGATGCCTTGGCGTATGTATTCGTAAAGCGGCTTGCCCTGATGTTTCAATGCGCTGTGCATTGGCGGCAGCTGCTCTATTTCACCTCTGAACTGCATCAGCACGCGCTCGAGATCTGACTCCGAAAAATCGACAGCGCGTTCTAGCGTGATCTCGCCTTCCGCATCCCCGGTCGTCGTGGTCTGCCCAAAACGCAGCGACGCATCATAGGACTTGTCCGCATCGAGCAATTCATTGGAGAACTTGGTCGCCTCTCCGAAGCAGATCGGCAGCAGGCCGGTGGCCATCGGGTCCAGCGTCCCGGTATGCCCTGCCTTCTCCACATTGAAGAGGCGGCGAACCTTCTGCAGCGCGGCATTCGAGCTCAATCCCTTGGGCTTGTCGAACAACAACACGCCATCCAAAGGACGATAGTCTCTTTTCGCCTGCCGGTTACTCTTCTTTTCCAAGATTTGAATCGCTGGCGACTGCCTGATCGATGAGCTGAGACAAACGGCTGCCCCGCTCGACCGATGCATCATACAAGAAATGCAGTTGCGGCATGATGCGAAGCTTCAAGCTATGCGCCAGGCGGCTGCGCAGGAAGCCTGATGCGTGCTCAAGGCCTTTCTTGGCCTCTTCCTGTTTGCCATCCAGGCGTGTGAAGAAGACCTTCGCATGCGAATAATCGCTTGCCACCTCGACGCCGGTGATGGTGACGAGCTTCACGCGAGGATCGTTGACTTCAAGGCGGACGAGTTCTGCAATCTCCCGCTGGATCTGCTCGCCTATGCGCTCTGTTCTCGCAAAGTTAGCCATTAGAGCGTACGCGCAACCTCGATGATTTCATAGGCCTCTATCCTGTCGCCGACCTCGAGATCATTGAAGTTCTTGACAGACAGACCGCACTCGAAATTCGCACGCACTTCCTTCACGTCATCCTTGAAGCGCTTCAGGGAATCGAGTTCGCCCGTGTGTATCAGATCCTTGCCGCGCATCACACGCACGAGACAGCCGCGCTTGACCACGCCTTCCAGCACCATGCAGCCCGCGATCGTTCCGACCTTGGAGACCACAAAAACCTGACGCACCTCGACCTGCCCCAGTATGCTTTCCTTCTTCTCTGGCGCCAGCATTCCCGAGAGCGCGGCCTTGATGTCGTCAACCATCGCATAGATCACGCTGTAGTTGCGTATCTGCACGTCCATGGACTCTGCAAGCTTTCTTGCCGGCGCATCTGTGCGCGTATTGAAGCCGATCAGAACCGCCTTGGAGGCCATCGCCAGATTGATGTCGGATTCGTTGATCGAACCGACACCGCTGTGTATCAGATTGACCTTGACCTCGTCGGTGGAGAGCTTCTGCAGCGTCTGCGCGATCGCTTCGGCTGAACCCTGCACGTCGGACTTCACGATCAGGGACAAGGTAGGCACTTCGCCTTCAGCCAGCTGATCGAACATGTTTTCGAGTTTCGCTGCCTGCTGCTGCGCCAGCTTCACGCCGCGGTACTTGCCCTGACGGAACAGCGCGATCTCCCTTGCACGCTTCTCATCGGACAGCACCATCATCACTTCGCCCGCGTCCGGCACTTCGGACAATCCCTGGATTTCCACGGGAATGGAAGGGCCTGCCTCATCCACAACCTTGCCGTTTTCATCCAGCATCGCGCGCACGCGCCCGAATACAGAACCGATCAGCACCGCATCGCCGCGCCTCATCGTACCTGATTGCACAAGCACGGTCGCAACAGGCCCCTTGCCCTTGTCAAGCCTTGCCTCTATCACGAGCCCTTTTGCATTGCAATCGCGAGGCGCCTTGAGCTCCATCAGTTCCGCTTGCAAGAGAACGGTTTCCAGAAGCTGGTCTATGCCCTGGCCAGTCTTGGATGAGACTTCGACAAACATCGAATCTCCACCCCAGTCTTCAGGCACGACTCCCTCGCTCACAAGTTCCTGCTTGACGCGCTCTATATTGGCATCGGGTTTGTCCACCTTGGTGACCGCAACCACCAGCGGAACATTGCCCGCCTTGGCATGCGCGATCGCCTCCTTGGTCTGGGGCATCACGCCATCATCTGCCGCCACCACAAGGATCACGATATCGGTCGCCTTGGCACCTCTGGCGCGCATCGCGGTAAAAGCCTCATGCCCCGGCGTATCCAGGAATGAGATCATGCCGCGCGGCGTCTCGACATGATAGGCGCCGATATGCTGGGTGATGCCGCCCGCCTCGCCAGACACGACGCGGGTGCGCCGTATGTAGTCGAGAAGGGAAGTCTTGCCATGGTCGACATGGCCCATCACGGTCACGACCGGAGCGCGAGGCTCTAGCGGCGCATCGTGATGCTCATGGTCATCCATCAGATAGGCATCCGGATCGTCCAGCTTGGCCGCCTTGGCGACATGGCCCAGCTCTTCGACCACGATCATCGCGGTCTCCTGATCCAAGACCTGGTTGATGGTCGCCATCATGCCAAGCTTCATCAGCGCCTTGATGACTTCGACCGCCTTCATCGAAAGCTTTTGTGCGAGTTCGGAAACGGTGACCGTTTCAGGAACGGATATCTCACGCACCACCGCCTCGGTCGGCAGATTAAAAGCATGAGCAGGTTCTTCCACATGCTTCTCATGCCTGCCATGCTTGGGGGCACGCACCGGCATAGTCCAGGTTTTTTCCTTTGCTGCCGTCTTTCCCGGCTCACGCAATGCCGCCTTCCCAGGCGCCCGCTTGCCCCCAGGCATGTCCTCGCGTGCAGCAGGCGTCACTTTTGCCTCAAGCTTGGGTTTTCTTTCCGGCCTTACTACCTTGTCGCCAGGCATCACCGCGGGTTTGTGCAAAGTTCCCTGGGCAGGTTCAACCGCTTTCTCGACAGCCGGCTTTTCGGCCGCCTGCTCGGGTGCCTTGGCAGCAACTTCCTCTGCCGCCTGTGGGGCCGCCTTGGGTTCTTCCGCTTTAGTCTGCTTCTCTGCCTTGCGTTTGTTGAACGCCTGCTTGGCCTGCAATTCGGCTTCCTGGCGTGCGGCTAATTCTGCCTGCAGGCGCGCTTCCTGTTCGCGCGCTGCGATCTGCTCGCTGCCCAGGACCTTGACCTGCTCGGCTGCCGGCGCAGTCTCCATCGGCGGAGGAGCAACCACGCGGCGCTTGCGCACCTCGACCTGTATCGTGCGCGAACGCCCCGACCTGTCCGAGCTTTGAATCTCCGTCGTTTCGCGGCGCGTCAGCGTGATCTTCTTTGAACCCTGCCCCGCGCCATGCGCCGTGCGCAAATGCTCGAGCAGACGCGCCTTGTCCTTCTCGGACACGGGATCTGTCGGCTTCGTTTGCGTGCCGCCTGCTGCGTGCAACTGCTCAAGCAACAATGAAACCGTGAGCCCGAGCTCGGCCGCAAATTGTGTTACATCTAATTTTCCCATTGCCATCCTTTAGACAACTCCATCTGCCTGTCCGCTATGCGAACCAGGGCGCGCGCGCCGCCATGATCAGCGCATTGGCCATATCAGCATCCATCCCGGACAATTCGACCAGCTCATCGACATCGAGATCCGCCAGTTGTTCCTGTGTGTTCACGCCCTTGGAAGACAGCACCCGGACCATATCCTCGGTCATACCGTCCAGCTTGAGCAAATCGCCTATTCCATGCTCCAGCTTTTCTTCCTTGACCAGCTCCGCGTTCAAAAGCGCATTTCTGGCGCGGCTGCGCAACTCGGTCACGGTCGCCTCGTCGAAAGTCTCGATCTCCAGCATTTCTTCCACCGGCACATATGCCACTTCTTCCAGCGTCGCAAAGCCTTCCTGCACCAGTATGTCGGCGATTTCCTCGTCGACGTCCAGTCTTTCCATGAAGAGGGCGCGTATCTTGTCGAATTCCTGATCGTGCTTCTCGCGAGCCTGCTCGACGGTCATGATGTTGAGCTCCCAGCCGGTCATCTCGCTTGCCAGACGCACATTCTGTCCGCCCCGCCCGATGGCCTGAGCCAGATTCTCTTCCTCGACCACCACATCCATGCTGTGGCGTTCCTCATCCACCACGATGCTGGAAATCTCCGCAGGAGCCAGCGCATTGATCACATAAGTCGCAGGCTCATCCGACCAGAGGATGATGTCCACTCGCTCGCCTGCGAGTTCATTGGTCACGCTCTGCACGCGCGAACCGCGCATTCCGACACAGGTGCCGATCGGGTCTATGCGCTGATCGTGAGAGCGCACGGCAATCTTCGCACGCGAACCGGGATCGCGCGCGGCCCCCACGATATCCAGAAGATGCTCTTCTATCTCCGGCACTTCCAGCTCAAAAAGCTTGACCAGAAGATCCGTAGACGTACGTGACAAAATCACCTGTGGTCCGCGAGGGCCGCGATCGACGCGCAGCAGATGCGCCCTGACGCGATCGCCGATACGCATGTTTTCCTTGGGGATCATCTGGTCCCGCGGCAACAGCGCCTCTATCTTGCCGAATTCGACGATCGCATTTCCCCGCTCCAGCCGCTTCACGGTGCCTGACACCAGATGCTCCTTGCGGCTCATGAAATCAGCCAGGATCTGCTCGCGCTCCGCATCGCGTATCTTCTGGAATATCACCTGTTTCGCAGCCTGGGCGCCGATGCGGCCGAAGTCGATGGACTCGAGCGGCTCCTCGATAAATTCGCCCAGCTGGATATCCGGATTGCGCTTCCTCGCCTCTTCCAGCTTGATGTGCAAATCTGGCGTCTCGAAGGTCTCGTCGTCCATCACTTCCCAGCGGCGGAAAGACTCGAATTCCCCGGTATTGCGATCGATCGCGACGCGTACATCGGCCTCGTCCTCGAAGCGCTTCTTGGTGGCCGACGCCAGCGCAGATTCCAGCGCAGAGAACACGACTTCCTTGTCCACGTTCTTTTCGCGGGACAGCGCATCTACCAGCAACAATACTTCACGACTCATACCATTCTCCTGCCATTTCCCAATACTGGGCATAAAATTCTAAAAAGTCGGCACCAAACGCGCCTTATCCACATTCGCAAGCTCGATATCAACCAAAGTGCCGTCCACATCCAGCTTCAGCACGCCTGCATCGAGCTCGCCTATCGTGCCGGTGAAATTCTTGCGGGTCGCAATCGGCATGCGCAATTTGATATGCGCCTTTTCGCCCTTGAAGCGCATGAAATCCGCCTCCTTCTTCAGCACGCGATCGAGTCCCGGCGAAGACACTTCCAGCCTCTCATAGTCGACATCCTCGACCGCAAAAAGCCTGGTCAGCTGATTGCTGACCAACTGGCAATCCTCGACCGCAATCCCTTCCGGCTTGTCGATGAACACGCGCAGCAGACCGCGACCCGCCCTCTCGACATCCACGAGCTCATAGCCCAAACCAGAAACCGTTTTTTCTATCAGCCCGACCAAGTCCATGATTGCAACCCACAAATAAAAAACGGGCATTAAGCCCATCCGAATCGGGCTTA
>JAJXVB010000025.1 GCA_021782365.1 Pseudomonadota bacterium | reverse complement strand
CGAGGCGGTGCTCCCCGAAATCGAGCGCATCCGGAACCCGCCATTCCTTTTTGCACAGCGTGATCTTTCCTTGATTGCGCGGCAGGCGGTAGAAATCCGCACCATAAAGGCTCGCGAATCCCTCCAGCATGTCGAGTTTCCCAAGGGCCTCGAAAGCCTCCGCATAGAGCTCCATCGCCGCATGAGCGGTATAGATACCGGCGCAGCCGCAAGCCGCCTCCTTGGTGTGCTGCGCATGGGGCGCGCTGTCCGTGCCCAGGAAGAATTTTTTGCTGCCGCTGGTGGCGGCTTTCCCCAAAGCCTCCCTGTGCATCTCGCGCTTCAGGATCGGCAGGCAGTAGTAGTGAGGCCTCATGCCTCCCTCGAACATCGCATTGCGGTTGTACAGAAGATGGTGCGCGGTGATGGTCGCCGCGATGTTGTCATCCGCGTCTGTCACGAACTGCACCGCGTCCTTCGTGGTGATATGTTCGAACACCACACGGAGTTCCGGCATGTCATGCATGAGCGGCTTCATCACCCGCTCGATGAACACAGCCTCGCGGTCGAACACGTCGACATCCGTCACTTCGCCGTGCACCAGAAGCGGCATGCCGCATTTCTGCATCTCAAGAAGCGCAGGGTAGGCGCGCCTGATGTCGGTCACGCCCGCATCCGAATTGGTGGTCGCACCCGCTGGATAGAGCTTCACCGCGTGCACATAGCCGCTTTCGCTGGCCTTCCTTATTTCGCCAGCCGTCGTGTTGTCGGTGAGATAAAGGGTCATCAGCGGCTCGAATGAAGAGCCTTCCGGCAACGCATCGAGTATGCGTTTTCTGTATTCGAGGGCCAGTTCAGTCGTGGTGACGGGAGGCTTCAGATTCGGCATGGCGATCGCGCGAGCGAATTGCCGCGCGGTGTCCGACAGCACCGATTTCATCAGCGCGCCGTCGCGCAGATGCAGATGCCAGTCGTCGGGCCGCGTGATTGTGATTTGCTGCATGATGTTGTCCTGCTTGATGTACGGACTGAATTATAAAGCAAACATCAGGCCCTGACCCCCTGCGCATATTCTTCCGCTTTGAAGAGGGTCCATCCTCCATGACCGTCGAGCTCAAGAACCTGCGCGTGGTATTTCACAGATGACGATCGAATAGGTTTGTGTCCGGCATGAACCCGATTGTATGCCGGATTCGCGGCCTCCCGCTATTTAAGGGCACGCAGGGCGGGGAGAGAGAAATCGGCGATATGCCGCGCGATCGCCTCGATTTCCTTGCGGTCGTAATGCAGCGTCGGGTTCATGCGCTGCAAAACGGGATGGGAGTTTCTGTAAAACAGGCACTGGCCGAGTATGCTGTAAACACAGCGGCGCACATCGGCGTCACGCATCTTCCTGCCAGCGACCTCCTTCACCAGCCTGCCCAGGAATTCGTGCAGGGGCGCGATCGCCTCGATCACGATCTTGTCCAGCGCAGGAGATGGATCCGCCAGCTCCCGCGCCATCATCTGGCATTGGCGCGAGGCATTGTTCTCGTCCAGCAGCATCAGCATGAAATCTTTGATGAAAAGACGCAATCGCTCCTCCGGACTTGCATCTGACGCCTCTGTAGCGCTCTGCAATGCCTTCAACCGGTTGAAGTTCAGCACTTCGGAAAGCAGGCCGTGCTTGCTGCCGAAGTGATAGTTCACCGCGGCCACATTGGCATCCGCGCGGCGGCAGATCTCGCGCACCGTAGCTCCCTGAAAGCCGTGCTCCGCGAACACCTCGCGCGCCGCCTCCACCAGACGCTCGCGGGTTTTGTCGCTGGCCGAGAGCTCGTCCATCATCGCTTCGCCACCGTGTCACCGGCCAGTGCGGAATAGAGCTTGGTCGCGGCATTGAGCAGCGCAAGCCTCGTCTGCAATTCCGCCTGGGTTGCGGTGTCCGCATCGCGCTCCGCATCCAGAAGCTCGATATTGCTCGCGATGCCCGCATGGAAGCGCGCTTCCGTGAGCTTCAGGCGCTGCTTCTGGGATTTTGCATTCGCCATCTGAGCCTCGAGCTGGCGGTTCAGACTGTCGCGCGCATTAAGCAGGTCTGACACTTCGCGGAAGGCCTGCTGTATGGTCTTCTCGTACTGGGCCACCGCGATCACCTTGCGCGCCTTGGCCAGATCCAGGTTAGACATGTTGAGTCCGGCATCGAAGAGCGGGAGCGTGAGCGACGGCTCGAAGCTCCATGCCTTGCTGCCTGCATCGAAAAGGCCGTTGATCTGGCGGCTTGCGGAGCCGAATGCCCCGGTCAGATTTATGCTCGGCAGAAAGGCCGCACGTGCTGCACCTATGTTGGCGTTCGCCGCGATGAGCTGCTGCTCTGCCGATTCGACATCGGGCCTGTTCAACAGAACATCGGCGGGCATGCCCGCGATCAGATCCGGTGTGATTCCCTGATCCTCGAGGCTCAGCCCTTCAGGCAGATCGGCGGGAATCTTGCCAACGAGCTGAGTCAGGAGATTCTGGGCGGCAGATTCCTGCTGCTGTATGGCCGCCTCTTCGCTGACCGCAGACTGATATGCGCCCTCTGCCGCGAGAACATCCAGATCGCTAGACACACCGAGCTCGCGGCGCCTGGAAGTCAGGTCGAGCACTTCCTTTCTTCCCCTGGTGGTGTCAGCCGCGACCCTTGCCGCTTCCTGAAGCTCGACCAGTGAAAGATACGCATTGCTCACGTCCGCGATCAGCGAAAGCCTGAACGCATGCTCGGCCTCCTCGGTCGAAAGGTAGTTGGCCTTGGCCGCCGCACTCAGGCTGCTAAGCCTTCCCCAGAAGTCGAGCTCGAATGACACGAGGCTCGCGTTCACGTCGTAGCGCTGGTACTCGTAGGGAATAGGCAGGAAGTTGACGCTTGGTGGCGTGAACGAGGCTGTGCGAGAGACGTTCGCGTTCACATTGGGCAGCCTGTTGGACTGCTGTATGCCGTATTGCGCCCGCGCCTCGGCGATGCGCGCCGTCGCGACGCGCAGGTCCCGGTTATTCTCGAAGGCCGCGACGAGCAAAGCCTGCAGCCTGGGATCGGGGAAATAGGTCTTCCAGTCCGGCATCGATCTCTTGCCTTCCGGCTTCGCGGTATCCGGCCATGAAGAGGGCACGGGAAGATCTGGGCGATGGTAGGTCGGCGCAAGGGAGCAGCCGCCCAATGCGGCAAGCATCAAGGTCAGCAGAAGTTTCTTATTCATGGCTGTTCTCCTGCTGCTTGGGCTCCACGGGGAAGATGCGCCTTACCAGCACGAAGGAAAGCGGCACGAAGAAGATGCCGAGTCCCGTCGCCGCGAGCATTCCGCCAAGCACGCTCGTGCCGATCGCGTTCTGCCCGCCGGAACCCGCGCCGTGGGTGATCGCGAGAGGCAGCACGCCGAAACCGAACGCAAGCGAGGTCATCAATATGGGTCGAAGCCGCATGTGCACCGCCTCGAGCGTCGCATCGATCAGGCTGGCGCCATGTTCCTCCATCTGTGCCTTCGCGAACTGCACGATCAGAATCGCGTTCTTCGCGGAAAGGCCAACGGTGGTGAGCAGACCCACCTGAAGGTAGATATCGTCCGCGAAGCTGCGCATCGTCGAGGCGAGAAGCGCGCCGAAGATGCCCAGGGGCACGACCAGCATCACCGAGAAGGGTATCGACCAGCTCTCGTAAAGCGCTGCGAGGCAGAGGAAAACGAAAAGCAGTGAGACCGCATAGAGCGCGGGAGCCTGGGATCCTGAGCTGTGCTCCTGGTCGGAAAGTCCCGTCCACTCGAAGCCTATGCCGGGAGGCAACTGGGCGACCAGCTTCTCCATCTCGGCCAGCGCCTGTCCTGAGCTCTTGCCGGGTGCGGCCGCTCCCTGTATCTCCATCGCGGGCAGGCCGTTGTAGCGCTCGAGCCGTGGGGACGCATAGGCCCAGTGCCCGGTCGAGAAGGCGGTGAAGGGCACCATGTCTCCCTTGTCGTTGCGCACGAACCACTTGCCGATGTCCTGCGGCAGCATGCGGGAAGGTGCATCGCCCTGCAGGAATACGCGCTTGGTGCGCCCCTGATCGGTGAAGTCGTTCACGAACGCGCTGCCCCATGCGATGCTCAGCGTCTGGTTGATGTCCGAAAGAGATAGTCCGAGCGCGCTGGCCTTCTGCTTGTCGATCTCCAGCCGGTATTCGGGCATGTCGTCCTGACCATTGGGTCGCACCGCGAAGAGTATCGGATCCTTGTGCGCGAGACCCAGAAGCTGGTTGCGCGCGGCCATCAGCTTGTCGTGTCCGAGGCCTGCCCTGTCTTCCAACTCGAGATCGAAGCCGTTCGCGTTGCCGAGTTCAAGCGCTGCGGGAGGCGCGAAGGCGAAAACCATCGCATCCCTGATGTGGGAGAAGGACTTCATCGCGTTCGCGACGATGGCCTGGACCTTCTGATCCGGGCGGGTGCGCTCGTCCCAGGGCTTCAGGCGCACGAAGGCAAGGCCCGCGTTCTGCCCGGTTCCGCCGAAACTGAAGCCCGCCACGCCGAACATGGTCGCAACCGAATCCTTCTCGTCGACCAGGAAGTGGTGCTCGACCTGCTTGATCACTTCCAGCGTGCGCTCCTGGGTCGCCCCCGCCGGCAGCACGATCTGGCAGTAAAGGATGCCCTGGTCCTCGTCGGGCAAAAATCCGCTGGGCTGGCGCATGAAGAGTGCGCCTGTCGCGATGACCACGACGACATAGACCAGGAGATAGGGAGCGGAGCGATGGATGATGCGCTTTACCCTGCCCTGGTAATTTTTGTTCGAGCGGTCGAACATGCGGTTGAACCAGCCGAAGAATCCGCGATGCTTGATGTGCTCGCCTTTAGCGATGGGCTTCAGGATCGTCGCGCAAAGCGCGGGAGTTAAGATCAGCGCGACGATCACCGAGAGCACCATCGCAGAGACGATGGTGACGGAGAACTGCCTGTAGATCACGCCCGCAGAGCCACTGAAGAACGCCATCGGGATGAACACGGCCGAGAGCACGAGCGCGATGCCGACCAGCGCCCCCGTGATCTGGCTCATCGATTTCCGGGTCGCCTCCCTTGGCGGCAGCCCTTCCTCGAACATCACGCGCTCCACGTTCTCCACGACGACGATCGCATCGTCAACCAGAAGGCCGATGGCCAGCACGATCGCAAAAAGGGTGAGCGTGTTGATCGAGAATCCCGCGGCGCTCAGGACGCCGAAAGTGCCCAGCACGACGACCGGCACCGCGATCGTGGGTATCAGGGTGGCGCGGAAATTCTGCAGGAAGAGATATATGACCAGGAAAACCAGGACGATCGCCTGCAGCAGCGTCTTGACCACTTCCTTGATCGAAAGCCTGACATAGGGCGTGGTGTCATAGGCGACCACGGCTTTCATGCCAGGAGGGAAGAACTTCGAAAGCTCGTTGACCTTGGCCTTGATCGCCTCCGCGGTATCGAGCGCGTTCGCACCCGTGGACATCTTGAACGCGACACCCGTTGCCGGATGCGTGTTGAAGCGCGCGAGCTTGCTGTAGTCCTCGCTGCCGAGCTCGATGCGCGCCACATCCTTGAGATAAACGGTGGCGCCGCCCGGATTGGTCTTCAGGATGATTGCCCCGAATTGCTGAGGCGTCTGCAGGCGGCTCTGCGAGGTGACGGTCGCGTTGAGCTCCTGCCCCTTCACTGCGGGAACGCCGCCTAGCTGGCCGGATGAGACCTGGGCATTCTGCGCCTGTATCGCATTGCTCACGTCGATCGGTGTCAGCTTGTAGCTGTTCAACTTTGCGGGATCGAGCCATATCCTCATGCCGTATTGCGCGCCGAACATGATGGTGTCGCCAACGCCCTTCACCCGGCTCACCGTGTCGAGCACGTTGGCCGCGACATAGTCGGCGAGATCCGCCTGGCTCATCTTGCCGTCTTCAGACACGAAGGCCATCACCATCAGGAAGTTCTTGGTGGACTTCGCGATGCTCAAGCCCTCCTGCTGCACTTCGGGAGGAAGAAGCGGCATCGCAAGCTGGAGCTTGTTCTGCACCTGAACCTGCGCGACATCGGGATTGGTGCCGCTGTCGAAGGTCAGCGTGATGCTCACCGCGCCCGAAGAATCGCTGGTCGAAGACATGTAGCTTAGACCGTCTATGCCCTTCATCTTCTGCTCTATCACCTGGGTGACCGCATCCTCGACGGTCTTGGCCGAGGCGCCAGGATAGTTGCCGGTGATCGCGATCGCGGGGGGGGCGATTGCGGGATATTGCGCGATGGGCAGGCCGATGATCGCGAGAACGCCCGCCATCATGATGACGATGGCGATCACCCACGCAAAAATCGGACGGTCTATGAAAAAGCGTGACATGGGCTATGCTCCTTTACTGCGCAGTTTCCAGAGGCGCAGCCTTGGCATCCGC
Organism: Pseudomonadota bacterium; assembly: GCA_021782365.1. Classification (GTDB taxonomy): domain Bacteria; phylum Pseudomonadota; class Gammaproteobacteria; order Burkholderiales; family Gallionellaceae; genus Gallionella. Next base: position 13,561 of record JAJXVB010000025.1, on the reverse strand, counting down.
GCCAGGCTTGACCTTCTGCAGCCCATCGACGATCAGCATATCCCCTGCATTCAACCCGCTCTTCACCACCCACTTGTTGCCGAGCGCCTCTCCGAGCACGAGATCCCGCTGTTCGACCTTGCCGCTCGAATTCAAGACAAGCGCCGTAGCTCCCCCCCTGGTGTCGTGGGTCACGCCCTGCTGAGGCACGACGATACCCTGTTCGTTCACGCCCTCCTCAAGCACCGCGCGCACGAACATTCCGGGAAGAAGGTCATGTTTGGGATTGGGAAAAAGCGCGCGCAGCGTGACCGTGCCCGTGCCCTGGTCTACCGTGACGTCTGCGAATTCGAGTCTGCCTTCCAATCCATAGACCGTGTTGTCGTCAAGCTTCAGCCTCGCCTTCACCGCGTTGTGCCCCGCGCTCTTGAGCCTGCCGCTTGCAAGCTCGCTCTTCATGCGCATGAGATCTGCCGTGGGCTCCACGACATCGACGTAGATCGGATCGAGCTGCTGGACAGTCGTCAGGGCATTCGCCTGATTCGCCGTCAGAAGCGCGCCGGGAGTGACGCTGGAGATCCCAGCACGCCCCGAGATGGGCGAGACGATGCGTGTGTAGTCGAGATTGATGCGCGCAGTCTCGACCGCCGCCTTGTTCGCGGCCACATCGGCCTCCGCCTGCTTTAACGCAGCATCTGCATCGTCGGTGTCCTGGCGGCTCACCGCATTGATCTTGACCAGCTCGCGATACCTGTCCGTCTTGAGCCTGATGGTCTGCAGGTTGGCTCCGGCCTTGGCCAGACTTGCCTCGGCATTGTCCAGGGCCGCCTTGTAGAGCGAGGGGTCGATCTGGTAGAGCGTCTGGCCGGCCTTGACGTCCGCTCCCTCCACGAAGAGGCGCTTTTGCAGTATGCCGCTCACCTGCGGACGCACCTCGGAAATCTGGTAGGGCGATGTGCGTCCAGGCAGTTCCTCTGTCACCATCACCTTTTCCGCCTTGACCTCAACCACGCCCACCGGCGTTGGGCCCTTGCTGGGTGCTGCACCCTTGGGCTTGTCGCATCCTGCCAGCGTCACGGCCAGCACCAGACAAGCGAATTTGGCTTGCGTCATGAGTCTCATCTCGTCGATCCCGTCAGATAAAAAATATTGCGCATCCGCCTGCATGCCGGAATGGAAGCAGGATGGATGCGTCATGCGGGACAAGATATCAAACGCTTGTTTGAAAGTAAAGGCATAGACACCGAAAGCAACAAGGGCATCTCCAGGATGCCCTTGCGCGCGATTCAAACTGCAGCCAGATCAGCCCCAGTCGCTGTCGCCCGAATCCGCGAAGTTCGAGCTGTCGTCCCAGGATGAATTGTCCGCGATGCCGAAGTCGTTGCCGCCCATGTTGTCGGGCGAGTCTGTCCATGAATCGGCAACGGGTGAGATGTTGTTACCGGATGAGCCGCCCGAAGAGTTTCCATCCATGAAGTGATGTGCCAGCGCTTCGCCCGCGACCATTCCAGCGCCCACTGCCGCACCCGTCGCAAGCCCGCCCATGATAGTGCTGCCCATGCCGCCCGACATCGGCGCCGCACCGCCATATGGCTGGCCGTAAGGCTGTGCATAAGGCTGGTTGCCATAGCCTTGAGGCTGACCATAGCGTTGTGCCGGCTGATAGGAAGACACCGCATTGCGCGCGCTGATTGCGCGCATGATCAGGAAAAGGATCGCGATCACGCCTCCTGCCACGAAAAGCATGCCCCAGGGAAATCCGGAAGAAGCAGGCTGGGTGACGGCCATCGCGCTGGAGTGACGTCCGCTTATCCGGCTCTTCAGTTCCTGTACGGCTTCAGGCTTCGCAAAAGGCAGGCCGGGCTTGAGTTCTTCAGCCTTGCCAAGCTCCGACGAGGCCCTCTCCATCTGGCCCTGCTTTGCCGATATCTCGGCTTCGACGAAATGCGCCTTCGCGCTGTTCGGATGCTGTGCGAGCACGACATCCATCATCCTTTGCGCCTCGTTCAGGTTGCCCGATTCGGCAGCCTTGTAGACCTGGTCGATGCTGGGCGAATTCTCTGCCAATGCAACGCCGCTCGCAAAAAGCATCGCCGCCATCAATCCATACACCGCTTTCTTCAACATTCAAAAATCTCCTTTAAGTTCCTGCCGGGCAGTTCTGATTCTCAGACACTAATGCTACTATAGATACCCGAGCAATCAGAACATATTTCACCGGCATAAGTTCAATCTGGATGCGTAGGGTTGATATTTCAAGCTCTCGCGCCACAAGCCTAGGATTTGGAAGAGCAAAAAATGAAAAAACTCGTCATCGCAGCAATTCTGGCACTCACGGCCTGCGCATCCCCCAGTCAGGCTCCGATCAAGTCAGCAAGCGGCACCTCGCAGCCAGGGAGCTCCTCAAGCGCTTCAGGCGCCGCACAGTCCGGCACGCTCACGCAGTCCGATCTCGAAGCGAGTCCCCTGTCAGGCCAGAGCCTGAAGACCCTTCAGGAGCTCAACAAGCAAAGCGTGTACTTCGACTACAACTCGTCCGACATCAAACCTGAATACACCAAGATCATCGAGGAACAGGCGGGCTTCATGAAGTCCCACCCTGATGATCAAGTGACGCTTCAGGGCAATACTGACGAGAGAGGAAGCGACGAATTCAACCTCTCTCTCGGCGCAACCCGTGCCAGCAGCGTGCGCAAGATGATGGTCACGCTTGGCGTCCCTCTTGAGAAAATCAAGATCGTGAGCTTCGGATCGCAAAAGCCGCGCCTCACCTGCCACGAAGAGAGCTGCTGGAAGGAAAACCGCCGCGTGGACTTTTTGCACCGCTGATCAAAACGGTGACGGAGCAACGGGCAGTCCGCGGGATATGCATCCCGCAGAGGGAAGAGGTTTGCGCATTGCTTGATCTAACGCGCGAACTCGGGATAGATCACCTGATTGAAGTGATGCACTGCGGCTCGTCTTTCACGCTTAGGATGCATCCCGGATTGCAAAAGGAAAGATTTGCCGACTTCGACACGGCAAGACTCGAAGAGGATTTGCAGCTCGAATCTGCTGCAAATGCGCTCGAGCGAGAAATATGGCTTGCCATGCTGCTCTCCCCCGTCGCATTCCATTATCCCGGCATTGCGGAGCTGACTGCCTCGATCCGCATGCGCCTCAACATCGTAGAGGCCGCGCGAAGAACAAGTCTCGCCTTCCACACCAGCAAGATAGAACGCCCTGTCGATTACTGGACCCATTCGGAGGAGACGGGCTTTACCGTGCTTCCCGGCAAGTCCCTGCTGGACGCGCTGCGCCAGGCGACCCAGCCTGAAGCGTCCGGCAGAAAATATGCATTTTCCTGTTATCGCGCGACCGAATACGTGATCCTCCTGGGCATAGCCCAGGAGCTCGAGTCGATCAATCCGGGATTGCTGCAAAGGTTGCAGGCGCGCTGGGAGCGCTGTGCGATCGCATCGCGCAAGTTTCACGACACCTTCATGTATGAATACGGATCTCTCGAAAATCCGCTGCCGCAAAAGTATTACGTGCCCGGAGACAGGGTCTGGTTCAGGAATCCCGACCCGCATTCTTCAGACGTGCCCGGCTATGAAGGCTCCTGGGTCATGTATCTGGGAGGCGGGCTTTTCAACAACTTCTGGCAGCACGACAAGCCATTCTCGCTGAATACGAAATGCATAGAGGTATACCACTGGCGCCACGGCGTCTATCGCGACAGCGAAGGCAATCTTCAGATGGACGAATCTGCAGTCGAGGAGCACGTCTCCGCAACGCTGAAGAATCCCATGGAGACAGCGCAAATTCTGGAGAGGACGATGCGCATGCGTGATGCATCAGGCGTGTATGAGCAAGGCGGATGCATAGACGCATCCAGGGAATATCCTCGCTGGGTATGTCCCGATACGGCGGACATCATTCTGCCGGACTGATTTTCAGCTGGAGGCCAGTATCGGGAAGAGCCCCTGAAGGCCGCTTGCGATGAATTCGACCGCGATCGCGGCGAGTATCAGCCCCATGATGCGCGTGAAGATGTTGAGCCCCGTCGCCCTCAGGCGGCCCGCGATCCAGGGCGAAAGCCTGAGCACGCCCCACACCACGATCCCTATCAGAAGGATGCCTAAAGAGATGATCATGTAGTGAGCCAGGCCGCTCGACTTGTGCGCCTCGAGTATCACCGTGCTGATCGCACCTGGTCCGGCAAGCAGCGGCATCGCCAGCGGCACGATCGCGACGGACTCCCTCTCTATCGACTCATCCGCCTCCTCTTCCGTCTGCCTTATCAGGCTGGTCTTTGCATGCAGCATCGCGATCGCCATCAGCAGGATCAATATCCCGCCGCCCACCCTGAAGGATGCGATGCTGATGCCGAAGAACTCGAGCAGCAGATCCCCGAAAAACAGCGATATCAGCAGTATGATGATGACTGAAACGGCCACCATGTCTATCGTCTTCCTGCGCTGCGCAACGTTCTGATCGGTCGTCATGCTGATGAAGATCGGAATCACGCCGAACGGGTTGATGATCGCCAGAAGTCCGATGAACATCTTGACGTATTCGGAATAATTGAGCATATGGCTCATGTGTTCGGAAAGTCCTTTAAACAGCAGCGCCCGGAAAGGTTGCTGGTTTCGCATGAGCAAAGCCTGAGCCTCGTCTTTTCAAGCACAAACTCGCGGATTCCGGGATTATTCAGCGCATCCGAATGTGCCACTCCGAAACAGAAGCAGAGCAAGTCCCCCTTTGCGGGCTTGCGCAGCCGGGAGGTTCTGATTGCGGTATCGTCTTCTCCGAAATAAACGATGTCGCAGCCAGGGTCGTCGCAGTAAAAATAACGCTGCCCTTCATCCTCCCATAGCCAGGAATCCTTTATGTGGTGCGCGATGGTGCTGGCCGACACTTCGGCGCATTCATGGCCATTGCCGGGACAGCGGCGTTTTTTGGGATGCGAGGCGCAGCAGTCGCTCATAATTTTTTGACCTCAACCGGTATCCTGATTGTATCAGCCAGTTCGTCTTCCCCCAAAGGCATGGCTGTTGCGAGCTGGTGCTCGAGAACGCATAGATCGGCCTCCGAGGCATCCAGTCCTTTCACCTGCCTAGCCCTGATGCGTTCCCGCAAAATTTCAGCAGGAGCCTCCAAATCAATTATCCTGAAATCCGCATGCATTCTTTTTGCAAGGCTGCGGAAGAGATCGCGCTGACTGCGTTCGAGAAAGGCCGCATCGACGATGACAGGGTAGCCTTCCCCGATCAGACCCTCTGCAAGATCATATAGGCGGGAATAGGCCTTTCTGCTCGCCTCTTTGCTGTATAGTCCCTCACCGATGCCGCTGCCGCTTTTCTCAAGGGCCGAAAGCCTGGAAATCCGCTTCCTCTCCACATCCGAGCGCAGCCTTATCATGCCGCGCTCTTCGAGAAGAGCCTGGGCAAGCGTCGACTTTCCCGATCCTGACAAGCCGTGGGTTATCCATAGCGCAGGCGGCCGCCTTCCGGATAACCGTATAGCCAGTTTCAAGAATTCCGATCTTTCCCTCAAGGCATCCCGATTATCCTTCTCCTGTTCCGCACGCAGCCCCGCGACCTTTGCCCGCACCATCGCGCGGTATGAGGCGTAGTAGGAGAGCAGGGCAACACCCTGGTAGTCGCCCGTTGCTGAGAGCCAGGCGTTCAGGAAGCGCCACGCAAGCGGCTCGCAGTTGCGGTGCAGCAAGTCCATGTAGCAGAATGCGACTTCCGAGATCGGATCTATCCAGCGAAGCAGCGGGTCGAATTCCAGGCAGTCGAATATGATCGGCTTGCTGTCATTCCATGCGACGTTCGCTAGATGCAGATCGCCGTGGCATTCGCGCACGGTCCTTTTTGCCATAAAGTTGGCAAGCCGCTTGTGTTCCTCTTCGCACCAGCGCTCGAGGTTTTCGAGGCTTTTCTTCTCCGTTGCATCATCGAGCAGCTTCGCCAATGTCGCAAAGTTGTCCCTGACTGGACGCGTGATTGCATCAATTCCACCCCATGGGCTGCCGTAAGGCAGGACGGCGCTTTCGTATAGATGAAAGCGCGCGATCCTCTCGGCCAGGAGGTCGATGTGCAATGCCTTCAATTCGCCCCGGTCTGCCAATAAATCCAAAGTCGCATCCGCGGGAAACTCCAGCATCTTGACCGCATATTCGAGCACAGGGCCATTCCCGCCGACGCGCGGCGCATTCATGCTACCCGAGATCGTCACCACATCGAGATAATATTCGGCGGCCAGCCTCCTGTTCAGCCTCAGCTCCTCGCGGCAGTATTCCAATCTCTTTTCCAGCGTGCTGAAATCAAGAAAACCCAGGTTCACGGGTTTTTTTATCTTGTACGCATAGGTCCCGGTGAGTATCACCCATGAGATGTGGGTCTCGATGAGCCTCGTTCTTTCCACCGGATGATCGAAGCATTCCGGAAAATTCAGAAGCGCCTCGATCATGGGTGGCATCTTCAGCCCTTCATGCTCAAGGCGAGCTGGTACAGCTCGCTGCGGTTGGCGCGCGTGATGTTTGCCGCAATTTGCACCGCCTGCTTGAGCGGAAGCGCATCCAGAAGCTCGACCAGCACGCTTTCGGTCTCTGCAGAAATCCCGGATTCGGGCTCTGCACCGGAGACGAGCAAGACGAACTCCCCCCTCTGCCTGTTCGCATCCTCCTGCAGCCAGGCGACGGCATCGCCGAGCGCGCATTCGTGAACCGTCTCGAAGAGCTTGGTGATTTCACGAGCCAGGGCTATTCGCCTGTTATCTCCCAAAACTGCGCAAAGGTCGGCTACGCAATCGACGATGCGGTGCGGCGCCTCGTAGAAAACCAGCGTATAAGGGTGGCTTGCCAGTTCCTGAAGCGCGCTTTTCCTGGCGGCCGACTTGCTGGGCAGGAATCCGTAAAAGAGGAAATGCGGCGCATTGAAACCCGAAGCAGAAAGGGCCGCGACCGCTGCACTCGCACCCGGCACGGGGATCACGCGCAAACCCGCAGCTCTGACTTCCCTGACCAGAAGCGCGCCGGGATCGCTCACGGCAGGCGTACCCGCATCGCTGACAAAGGCGATGCTGAGCCCCTCCTTCAGCATCGCGATTATCTTTTCCGCGGCGCCGCGCTCGTTGTGCTGATGCACCGCGATCAGCCTGTTTGCATGGATGCCGTGATGCTTCAAAAGATGAGAAGTGTTGCGCGTATCCTCTGCCGCGACCACATCCGCCTGTTGCAAGACGTCGAGCGCGCGCAGCGTGATGTCGCGCAGGTTCCCAATCGGGGTGGCAACTACATATAATGCGGCTTCCAACTTTTGCGGATGTTCGATATGCAACGCATCTTCCCTGTGAAGTGGTTTCGGTTTTTCCTGTTCGCACTATACGTGAGCGTTTCTGCCAATGCCACAGCCGATGCGCCGATGCCGAGACCTACGCCCAACATTGCGCTGCTGCTGCCGGTCAATTCGCCGGAACTTGGTTCCGCCGCAAAAGCGGTGCATCAGGGATTCATGGCCGCAGCGAAGACCCTGCACGCGGGGCTTCCCATAAGCGTGTATGCGGATTTCGACGCTGATCACAGCGTCACTGACGCCTACAGCGAAGCGGTCGCGAACGGCGCCGTCGCGGTGGTGGGGCCCCTGACCAGAGACGACATACGCAAGCTTGCAGCAGAGCCCAGCCTGCCGGTCCCGACCCTGGTGCTCAACGTGATAGAAGGAGAAGCGCCGCGCCAGATGTATTTCTTCGGCCTGGCGATAGAGGCGGAAGCCCAGCAAATAGCCAGGCTTGCCCGCAAGCAGAAGCTAAAACAGGCGATCGTCATTTCCGACAGCGACCCGCTTTCCAGACGCCTGCAATATTCGTTCGAAGACCAGTGGACCGCGCTCGGTGGAAGCATTGCGCAGGAAATCGACTTCGACGGCGATGCCGCGGTTTTGGCTACCATCTCGCCCGCGCCTGACGGCATGGTGTTTCTGGCGACCGACATCGAGAAATCCCGCCTGATACGCCCCTATCTTCCGAACAGTCTTCCCGTCTATGCGACTTCGCTGATATTCAACGGCAACAGCGATACCCTGGTCAATTTCGATCTGGACGGCGTTCATTTTGTGGACATGCCTTGGCTGATGCAGATGGACCAGCCTGCGATCTCTGCCTATCCCAGATCGAGTCCGCCGCTTCCCACAGACCAGGAGAGGCTTTATGCGCTCGGAATAGACGCATACAACCTGATCCAGATACTGATCGCAAACCAGATGAGCACTGCGCTTCCCTTCGACGGCGTCACCGGGATCATCAGGCTCGACAAGCAGACTTTCGTGCGCGAAGCGCTTCCCTCGCTCTTCGTGCAGGGCCATGCGCAATGGGCCGATGCCCCGATAGCGCCGGCAACGCCGATGTTTCCGGCCCAGGTCAAGAGCGCTTCAGGCGTGGACGCCGCATCTTCGGTCATCGAGGCGGCACCCGTGGAATCGACTCCCCTCAACCCTTGAACGGTAAAGAGGCAGAGCGCTGGGCATCGGAATTTCTGCAGCGGCAGGGCTTGAAGCCGGTTGCCAAGAACTACCGCTGCCGACTTGGCGAGATCGACCTGATCATGCAGGACGATGACTCTCTGGTCTTCGTCGAGGTGAGGCAGCGCAGCAATGCGGACTTCGGCGGCGCTGCAGCCAGCGTCGACATCCATAAGCAGCATCGGCTCATCCTGGCTGCGCGGCATTACCTCGCAAGGCTTCGCAGCATGCCCCCATGCCGCTTCGATGTCGTGCTGATGGACGATGAAAAGGGAGGCAATGCCGAGTGGATCAGGAACGCCTTCGACGCATGAAGCCCGCTTTAGTATTAAGCGCCGTTTCGGGTTAATATCCGCATTCGGAACAATCACGAAGACCGACATGGACATCAGGAATCGCATCATCCAGCATTTCACAGACAGCGCAGAGCTGAAACTCAAGGTCAGGGAGACCATGGCCAAGCCCATCGCGGACGCGGCGCAGCTCTTTTTCGACTGTGTCACCAACGACGGAAAGATACTCTGCTGCGGCAATGGCGGTTCGGCCGCAGATTCACAACACTTTGCGGCGGAGCTCTTGAACCGCTTCGAGATCGAGCGTCCGGGCCTTGCCGCCATCGCGCTGACGACAGACAGCTCCGTGCTCACCTCGATCGCAAACGACTACGATTACAGCCTGGTCTTTTCAAAGCAGGTGCGGGCGCTTGGCTTGCCGCGCGACAGCCTGCTCGCGATATCGACAAGCGGACATTCGCCCAATGTCGTTGCCGCCATCCATGCAGCCCATGAGCGCAGCATGCGCGTCGTCGCGCTGACCGGCCGCGACGGCGGAGAGATGGCGAGGATACTTAAGCCTGGCGATGTGTCGATCTGCGTGGACGGAAAGAGCACAGCGAGGATACAGGAAGTTCACTTGCTCGCATTGCATTGCATCTGCGATGCGATCGATTATCAGCTAATGGGAGAATAGACATGCGCATCATACTGTTCATCATGCTTTTTTCGGCCTCTCTTCAAGGCTGTTTTCCGGTCGTTGCGGCAGGCGCCGGCGCCGGCGTAATGGCGGTCCAGGACAGGCGCACGAGCGGCGCGCTGGTCGAGGATGGCGCGATAGAGGCGAAGGCCTTCGACCGCATCGGCGCGCAGTTCAAGGACAATGTCCATGTCAGCGTGACGAGCTATAACCGCAGCGTGCTGATCACGGGAGAAGTTCCTGACGCCGACACCAAGGCCCAGGTCGAGCGCGTCGTCGCCAACATCCGTAACGTCGCGAAAATCTATAACGAGCTGACCATAGGCCCCAACAGTTCGCTCACCGAGCGCAGCAACGATGCGCTGATCACCTCGAACGTGAAGCTGCGCTTCGTCGGTGACAAGCGATTCAGCGCAAACAGCATCAAGGTCGTCACCGAAAACAATGTCGTCTACCTGATGGGCATCGTCAATCATGCTGAAGGTCAGGCAGCCTCCGAAGTGGCGAGCGGAAGCCAGGGCGTGAAGAGCGTCGTAACCCTCTTCGAATACGTGGACTGATGCTCGTCGATTTCGAAAAGAAGATCGCCTCACCCGACAGGTTTTCCGAGCGGGTCGCATCGCTGCCGCGCCCGCTTGTTTTCACCAACGGCTGCTTCGACGTGCTGCACCGAGGCCATGTCACCTATCTCGCGCAGGCAAGGGCGCTGGGCGCCTCGCTCATCGTGGGCGTGAACAGCGACGAGTCCGTGAAGCGCCAGGGCAAGGGTCACGACCGCCCCATCAACAGTTGCGAAGACCGCATGGCCGTCCTCGCAGCGCTCGCGTCCGTCAGCCTCGTCACTTCATTCGAGGAAGACACGCCGCTCAACCTGATACTCGCCAGCCGGCCCGACGTGCTCGTGAAGGGTGGAGACTGGAAGATCGAAAACATCGTGGGCGGCAAGGAAGTGCAATCCCTTGGCGGCACGGTCCACAGCATTCCCTTTTTGTATGAACGCTCCACCACCGCATTATTGAGAAAGATAAGATCGCTATGACACCTACCGAAATCACACTGCACCAGCAGTCCAGAATGCTCGAGATCGCCTTCGACGACGGCGCGCGCTACAAGCTTCCCTTCGAATTCCTGCGGGTCTATTCCCCTTCCGCGGAGGTTCGCGGCCACGGCCCCGGACAGGAAGTGCTGCAGACTGGAAAGCGCGATGTCGTGATCACCGCAATCGACCCGATAGGCACCTATGCCATCAAGCTGACCTTCGACGACGGCCACGACAGCGGCCTCTACTCCTGGGAATATCTGCACGATCTTGGCATGCACATGGATGCGATGTGGGATGACTACCTTGAACGCCTGAAGGCCGCGAACGCAAGCCGTGATCCGAAATAAGGAGATGTCATGAGCCAGACCCATTTCGGCTTCGAAACCGTAGACGAGACAGACAAGGCGAAACGCGTAGCCGGCGTTTTCACCTCTGTTGCAAGCAAGTACGACATCATGAACGACCTGATGTCCGCAGGGATGCACCGCATCTGGAAGCGCTTCGCCATCAGCATCGCAGGGGTGAGGCCGGGCCAGCGCGTCCTGGATGTCGCGGGAGGCTCTGCAGACATGGCCCGCCTCTACTCCAGAGAGGCGGGAAAAAGCGGAGAGGTCGTGTTGACGGACATCAACAATGCGATGCTGCGCGTAGGGCGCGACCGCCTGCTGGACGAAGGCATCAGCATGCCCGCCCTGCAATGCGATGCGGAGCACCTTCCTTTCCCTGACAATCACTTCAACTGCGTCAACATCTCCTTCGGTCTGCGCAACGTCACGCACAAGGATGCTGCGCTGCGCGAGATGCAGCGGGTAGTCAAGCCCGGAGGACGCGTGGTCGTGCTGGAATTTTCCAAGGTGGCGAAGCCTCTGGAGAAGGCCTACGACTTGTACTCGTTCAAGTTATTGCCCAGGATGGGAAAGCTGATCGCGGACGACGCGGACAGCTACCGCTATCTCGCAGAATCGATACGCATGCATCCCGGCCAGGAAGAGCTCAAGCAGATGATGATCGATGCAGGCCTAAAGCATGTCGAATACTTCAACCTGACCGGAGGCATCGTCGCGGTGCACAGAGGATACAAGGTCTGAGCTATCTGTAGCGCGTAGGGTCTGGCAGGCCTGCCGCAGCAAACCCTTCGCGGCGCAACCTGCATGAATCGCAAAGCCCGCAGGCGCGCCCGGTTTCATCTGCCTGGTAGCAGGAAACCGTCATTCCATAGTCCAAGCCCAGCTTCACGCCCTGCTGGATGATCTCCGCCTTGGACATGTGCATGAGCGGCGCATGCAGGGTCAAAGGATGGCCCTCCACTGCGGCCTGAGTCGCAAGGTTAGCCATGCGTTCGAAGGCCTCTATGTATGCAGGGCGGCAATCCGGATAGCCCGAATAATCCACCGCGTTCACGCCGATGAAGATGTCATCCGCATGCAGCACCTCGGCCCAGGCCAGCGCGAGAGACAGCATGATGGTGTTGCGCGCGGGCACATAGGTCAGCGGTATGCCTGTCGATTCCTTTTCGGGGACGGCGATGCTGCTGTCTGTCAGCGCGGATCCGCCGAACACCGTCAGGTCTATGTGCACCACGCGGTGCTGCCTTGCCCCTAGCGCTTCTGCGACACGCCTCGAGGCATCCAACTCAGAATGGTGGCGCTGTCCGTAGTCCACGCTCAGCGCATGGCAGTCATAGCCTTGAGCCCTTGCCATCGCGAGCACGGTTGCCGAATCCAGCCCTCCTGACAGAAGCACGACAGCGTTTTTCATCAATGCCCCGCCTCGTTGTTCCAAAGTATCTTGTGCAGCTGGATCTGGAATCGAACAGGCAAGCGGTCGCGCAATATCCATTCGGCGAGCATCCTCGCATCGAGCTCTCCCTGGGATGGCGAGAACAGCACTTCGCATCTGTCGCTCAAGCGATGCTCTTCGAGTATGCCGACAGCCCAGCGGTAATCCTCTTCGCTGCAGATGACGAACTTTATTTCGTCAGTGGATTTCAAAAGATCGAGATTCTCCCAGCGGTTCTTGTCCGCCTCCTTCGAACCCGGCGTCTTGATGTCGACCACGCGCATCACGCGCTCATCGACGCCGCCTATGTCCAGCGCCCCGCTGGTCTCGAGAGAGACCCGATATCCCGCATCGCAAAGTTCTTTCAGAAGCACCAGGCAATTCTTCTGCGCAAGCGGTTCGCCGCCCGTCACGGTGACATAGCGCGGCGCATATTGCGCGACCTGCTCCAGGATTTCGGATATCGCGATGCTCTTCCCGCCTGTGAATGCGTAGGTAGTATCGCAGTATGCACAACGCAGTGGACAGCCTGTCAGGCGGATGAAGACGGTGGGCAACCCGGTGCGGCTGGTCTCCCCCTGCAGCGAAAAGAATATTTCCGTTATGCGCAGCTGCGCCGCAAGATCAGGCATTACCTGCTTTCGGCAAGCAGCTTCTTGGCGCTGGCAGCCGCAGGGCTGTCGGGATATTTTGAAATCAGCTGCTTCAGCGTTTCTCTTGCCTGGGTCACAGCCTTCAGGGAATGCTGGCAGATCGCGATGTTGAGCATCGCATCAGGCGCCTTGTCGGATCTCGGATGGGACTTGATCAGCTCGCGGTATGCGACCAGCGCGCTCTTGTAGCCCTTCATCCCGAGCTCGGCATTGCCGAGCCAATAAAGGGCATATCCCGCATGGACCGAATTGGGATACTTGTCCAGAAAATCCTGCAAGGCCTTTGCGGCATCGGTATTGTTGCCGGACTTGACGAGTGCGTAGGCCTTCTCGATCGCGCGGTCCTCTGCAGCGGGATCATCGGGATCAGCAGCCTGTGCTGCCTCGGTCGTCTTGGCTTGCGCCTCCTGTGACTCGAAATGGCGCAGGCGCGTATCGAGATCCACATAAAAATCCTTTTCGCGTTTTTCGGCATCCTGCAGGCCGTGCGAAATTTCTTCATTCTGTCCGCGCAACTGGCGGATCGTGCCATTCAGCGATTCGACCTGACCCTGCAGATCGAGTATGGTTTGCGTCTGCTGCTTGCCCTGGTCTTCCAGAGCCTGAACGCGCGTCTCGATCTGCTGGAT
>JAJXVB010000024.1 GCA_021782365.1 Pseudomonadota bacterium | reverse complement strand
GTGAATCATTGACATGATTCATCAAGCGTAAGTGCTTTTTATTTTCTATCGCCCACCAGCCCAAAAAAGGCCAGCAAACTACCCAAAAACCAAGCACCTACACTCATCGATTATTTAATCTGTTTTTTAAAGAACATTCGCTCAGGCTATCTGCCCAACAGCGAAGAGGTGCGCATTATAGTGATTCAATTTCCTACGTCAACCTATTTCGATAATATTTTTAAAATTGCCGACTGATATGCCAGCCAACTCCAAAGCTCAGTGATACTTGCGGCTCAGTTCATGCACGGCAGTGACCATGGCCGCCACATTGTCAGGATTGGTGTGCTGCGAGATGCCATGTCCGAGATTGAAAACATGGCCGCTACCGAAGCCATAGCTGCCAAGCACCTTTTCCACTTCCGAGCGTATCGCGTCGGGAGATGCGAACAGCACTGCCGGATCGAGATTGCCCTGCAGCGCAACCCTGCTGCCAACCTTCTGGCGCGCGACACCGATATCCATCGTCCAGTCAAGGCCGATCGCATCGCACCCTGTATTCGCGATGCCCTCTATCCACAGCCCGCCGCCCTTGGTGAAAATGATGTTGGGGATGCGCACGCCATCCTTTTCCTTGATCAATCCATCGACGATGCGCTGCATGTATGCGAGCGAAAATTCGTGATAGGCGGAATGGGACAGCATGCCCCCCCACGAATCGAAAATCATCACAGCCTGCGCACCCGCCTCTATCTGCGCATTCAAATAGGCGATCACCGCTCCTGCTGTCACTTCAAGGATGTGATGCATCAACTTGGGCTCGCTGTACATCAGCGTCTTGACCTTCGCATAATCATCGCTGCTGCCACCTTCGACCATGTAGCAGGAGAGCGTGAAAGGGCTGCCCGAGAATCCGATCAGCGGGACTCGGCCATCCAGGGTCTTCCTGATCTGCGAGACTGCATCGGTCACATAGCGCAGATCGCGTTCCACATCGGGAGCCCTCAAGGCCATGATGGACGCCTCATCGCGAAGCGGGCGCTCGAACTTGGGGCCTTCGCCATCCGAAAAATACAGCCCAAGCCCCATCGCATCCGGAACGGTCAATATGTCGGAAAACAGGATCGCCGCATCCAGCGGATAACGGTCCAGCGGCTGCATCGTCACTTCGGTCGCAAAATCCGGGCTCTTGCAAAGTCCCAGGAAACTGCCCGCGCGTTTGCGCGTCTCCCTGTATTCAGGCAAAAAGCGCCCCGCCTGACGCATCATCCAAAGGGGGGTGTATTCGGTCGGCTGGCGCAGCAAGGCGCGCAGAAAGGCATCGTTCTTCAATTTGAAATTCATGGCTAGCCCGGTAATGTAAGCGTTAACGCGGAAGCACGGTCGAGCCCATCAGGAACTCGTCCACCGCGCGTGCGCATTGGCGCCCTTCACGTATTGCCCAGACGATCAGCGACTGGCCGCGGCGCATGTCGCCCGCAGCGAAGACGCGATCAACGCTGGTGCGGTAGCGATCGGTGTCAGCCTTTGCGTTTCCGCGCTGATCCTTCTCGACCCCGAAGGCATCGAGCATCTTCTGCATGGGGCTTACAAAACCCATCGCAAGAAAGACCAGATCGGCCTTGAGTTCAAATTCGCTTCCCTCAACCTCGACCATCTTGCCATCCACCCACTCGACGCGAACCGCGTTGAGCTTCTCGACACGGCCGTTGCTGCCTGTAAAGGACTTGGTTGCAATCGCCCAATCGCGGCTGCATCCCTCTTCATGCGAGCTCGAGGTGCGCAGCTTCATCGGCCAGTTGGGCCAAACCAGAAATTTGTTTTCCTGCTCGGGAGGGCGAGGCATCAGCTCGATCTGCGTGACCGACAATGCGCCGTGGCGGTTGGATGTACCCACGCAATCGGAACCGGTGTCACCTCCGCCGATCACGATTACATGCTTGCCTGTCGCCTTGATCTGCTCCGGCAAAACATCTCCGGCATTGACGCGATTCTGTTGCGGCAGAAATTCCATCGCGTTGTATATGCCGCCAAGCTCACGCCCAGGCACCTTGAGGTCGCGCGGCGTCTCGGCTCCTCCGGCAAGAACGACAGCATCGTACTGGGCAAGCAATGATACAGGAGCAATATTTTCGGTCGCCAGGTTGAGGATATTTTTCTCGCACTCATCGCCCACGAACACCGATGTCCTGAATTCGACGCCTTCCGCCTTCATCTGCTCGATGCGACGGTCGATGTGCGACTTCTCCATCTTGAAGTCGGGAATGCCATAGCGCATCAGCCCGCCGATGCGATCGTTCTTTTCCAACAGCGTCACGCTATGTCCTGCGCGCGCCAACTGCTGCGCGCAAGCCATGCCAGCTGGGCCAGAACCCACGACCGCAACCTTCTTCCCTGTCTTGATGGATGGGATCTGCGGCGAAATCCATCCCTGCTCCCAGCCCTTGTCCACGATCGCATGCTCGATCGACTTGATGCCGACAGCATCATCGTTGATGTTCAACGTGCATGCCGCCTCGCAGGGAGCCGGGCACAGACGGCCCGTGAATTCGGGAAAATTGTTGGTCGAATGCAGCACATCCAGCGCCTCGCGCCACTTCCCCTTGTAGACCAGGTCGTTCCAGTCCGGGATGATGTTGTTGATCGGGCAACCGGAAGTGCAGAAAGGGATGCCGCAGTCCATGCAGCGCGCACCCTGCACCTTGGCCTGTTCGTCGGTCAGATGCAATACGAACTCCTTGTAGTTTGCAAGGCGCTCTCCGACCGGCAGACTCGCCTCTGACAGGCGCTCATATTCCATGAATCCAGTAGGCTTACCCATTATGCAGCATCCTTTTGTTGTTGCGCCGCCTGCTCCTGCAGGGCACGGCGATATTCGGTCGGCATCACCTTGGTGAACTTGGGCAGATATTCCGTCCAGTTCTCCAGTATCAGCCTCGCGCGCTCGCTCCCCGTGTAAAGCAGATGCTTCTCGACATGCTCGCGAAGCGCGCGCTCGTCAGCCTTGTTAAGGTGATTGAAGTGCACCCGCCCATGGCTCTCAGGCAGCGCATCGGTTGCATCTAGCCCTGCCACCTCGGCTTCAACCGGCTCAAGCTGGACCATCGAAAGATTGCAGCGCTGCTTGAAGTCTCCCGTCTCATCGAGCACGAACGCAACACCACCCGACATGCCCGCTGCAAAATTGCGTCCTGTCTGCCCGAGCACGATGACCATGCCACCCGTCATGTATTCGCAACCATGATCGCCAAGTCCCTCGACGACTGCGATCGCGCCGGAGTTCCTGACCGCAAAGCGCTCGCCCGCGACACCGCTGAAATAGCACTCACCCGTCGTCGCGCCATAAAGCACGGTATTGCCGACTATGATGTTCTCGTGAGCGACAAGCCTTGCATCCTCAGGAGGCCGTATGCTGATGCGTCCGCCGCACAAGCCTTTTCCGACATAGTCGTTGCCTTCGCCCTTGAGCTCGAAAGAAATCCCCTTCGAGAGGAATGCGCCGAAGCTCTGACCTGCCGTGCCGGTGAATTTCACCTGTATCGTATCGGCAGGCAGGCCGGCATGGCCATAGCGCTTGGCGACTTCATGGGAGAGCATCGTGCCGACAGTGCGGTTTACGTTTCTGATCTGGCTTTCGATGACGACAGGCGTCCGGTTCTCGAGCGCAGTCTTCGCCTTTGTGATCAGCACATTGTCCAGCGCCTTTTCCAGCTCGTGATCCTGGGTTTCAGCATGGCGGCGCGCAATGCTTTTGGGTACGTCAACCTGATGGAACACCCTTGAGAAATCCAGCCCCTGCGATTTCCAGTGCGCGATGCCATGGTTCATGTCCAACAGGTCGCTGCGTCCGACAAGATCATCCACCTTGCGTATGCCCATGCCCGCCATCAATTCGCGCAGCTCTTCCGCAACGAAGAAGAAGTAATTCACCACATGCTCAGGCTGGCCCGTGAATTTGCGACGCAACTCTGGATCCTGCGTCGCGACGCCGACAGGACAGGTATTGAGATGGCACTTTCTCATCATGATGCAGCCCTCGACCACCAGAGGTGCTGTCGCAAAGCCGAATTCATCCGCACCAAGCAGCGCGCCTATCAGCACGTCCCGCCCGGTCTTCAACTGGCCATCGACCTGCAACGCAACGCGCCCGCGCAGGTGGTTCAGCACCAGAGTCTGCTGCGCTTCAGCCAGTCCGAGTTCCCATGGCGCTCCAGCATGCTTGATCGAGGACAACGGAGACGCGCCCGTGCCGCCATCGTAACCTGACACGACGATGTGATCGGCCTTGGCCTTGGATACGCCGGCAGCGACCGTGCCGACACCCACTTCAGACACCAGCTTCACGGAAATCGACGCAGAAGGATTGGCGTTCTTGAGATCGTGTATCAGCTGCGCCAGATCCTCGATCGAATAGATGTCGTGATGCGGCGGCGGGGAGATCAGCCCGACGCCCGGCACCGAGAATCTCAGCTTCGCGATGTATTCGGAAACCTTGTGGCCTGGCAGCTGCCCCCCCTCTCCAGGCTTCGCACCCTGCGCCATCTTGATCTGAATCTGGTCGGCGCTGGAAAGATATTCCGCGGTGACGCCAAATCTGCCGGATGCCACCTGCTTGATCCTGGAGCGCAGCGAATCTCCCTCCCTCATTTCGCGATCGGCCTCGATGCGGTTCTTGCCCACGATGTCAGAGAGCATCTCCCCGCCCTTCAGCACGCCAAAGCGCGCGGCATCCTCCCCGCCTTCGCCTGTGTTGGATTTTCCGCCGATGCGGTTCATCGCGATCGCAAGCGTGCTGTGCGCCTCGGTCGAGATGGAGCCAAGCGACA
This sequence comes from Pseudomonadota bacterium, assembly GCA_021782365.1. GTDB lineage: Bacteria > Pseudomonadota > Gammaproteobacteria > Burkholderiales > Gallionellaceae > Gallionella. The sequence goes on along the minus strand of JAJXVB010000024.1, from coordinate 15,330 downwards.
TCGCGCCGGTGGCGAAGCGCTTGACGATTTCGCGAGCAGGCTCGACCTCATCCAGAGGAATTGCAGGGCCCGCAGGTTTGATCTCGAAGAGCCCGCGCAGCGTCTTCAGCTTTGCGCTCTGGTCGTTGATGAGCCTTGCGTATTCCTTGTATGTCGAGGCGCTGTTGGTGCGTGTGGCAAGCTGCAGCTTCGAAATGGAATCAGGCGTCCACATGTGCTCTTCGCCGCGCACGCGATAAGCGTATTCGCCGCCCGCATCGAGCGCGTTCGCAAGCACGGGATCGCTGCCAAATGCATCGCGGTGCGTGCGCAGCGCCTCTTCGGCCACTTCGCTCAAGCCTATGCCTTCGATCTGCGTCGCGGTGCCAGTAAAATATTCTGCGACAAAAGCGGAATTGAGACCGATCGCCTCGAAGATCTGCGCGCCACAATAGGACTGGTAGGTGGATATGCCCATCTTGGACATCACCTTCATCAGCCCCTTGTTGATCGCCTTGATGAAGCGCTTCTTCGCCTCCTTGGGATCGGAACCCGATGACAGATTCTCTATGGTCTCGAATGCAAGCCATGGACATACCGCTTCCGCGCCATATCCCGCAAGAAGGGCGAAGTGATGAACCTCGCGCGCAGAACCCGTATCGACCACAAGGCCCGTGCTTGTGCGCGAGCCTTCCTTCACGAGATGCTGATGCACGCGAGAACAGGCAACCAGGGCGGGGATCGCCACGCGATCAGCAGACACCGAACGGTCAGACAGGATCAGCACGTTATAGCCGCCAGCCACCGCCTTGTCCGCAGCCGCGCAAAGCGCCCTGATGGAAGCCTCGCATCCGGCGGCCCCCATGCTCACAGGATAAGTCATGTCGAGCACCTGCGAGCGATAGCGACCTTCGGTCAGCTGATCTATGGTTTTCAGCTTGGCGATATCCTCGCTGGAAAGCACGGGCTGATGTACTTCCAGGCGCATGGATGGCCGAGTCTCGTCCACGCCCAAGAGATTGGGCTTGGGACCAATGAATGAGGTCAACGACATCACGATCTCTTCCCTTATCGGGTCGATCGGAGGATTGGTGACCTGAGCAAAGAGCTGCTTGAAATAATCGTAGAAGGAGCGGCTCTTGTTTGAAAGCACGGCAAGCGCCGCATCGTTCCCCATCGAGCCCGTAGGCTCCTCACCCGCATTGATCATCGGAGTCAGGATGAACTTGATGTCTTCCTGGGAATAGCCGAATGCCTGTTGGGTATCTAACAGAGGTGCCGCCAGCCCTGATTTGCCTTCAACCTCAGGCAGTTCTCCCAGGAAATAGCGAGACTCTTCTATCCATTTGCGGTATGGCTTCGCTGTCGAGATCTCCTTCTTCAGCTCGGCGTCGTCTATGATGCGCCCTGCGACCATGTCGATCAGGAACATCTTGCCCGGCTGCAGACGCCACTTCTTGACCACCTTGTTCTGCGGGATGTTGAGCACGCCCATTTCGGAAGCCAGCAGCACCATATCGTCATCGGTGACCAGATAGCGGGCCGGGCGCAATCCATTGCGGTCCAGCGTCGCGCCTATCATGCGCCCGTCCGTGAATGCCACTGCGGCAGGGCCATCCCATGGCTCCATCAATGCAGCATGGTATTCGTAAAACGCACGGCGCTCTTCATCCATCAAGGGATTGCCGGCCCAGGCTTCCGGGATCAGCAACATCATCGCATGCGGCAGGGAGTACCCACCCGCCACCAGAAGCTCGAGCGCGTTATCGAAACAGGCAGAATCGGACTGGCCATCCACGATCAGCGGCCAGAGCTTTTCAAGGTCTTCGCCCAGCAGTTTCGATGACATCGCCGCATGTCGGGCAGTCATCCAGTTCACGTTGCCGCGCACCGTGTTGATTTCCCCGTTGTGAGCGATCATCCTGAACGGGTGAGCGAGATTCCATGTCGGGAAGGTGTTGGTGGAGAAGCGCTGGTGCACGAGTGCTAGCGCGCTGACCACGCCCTCATCACGAAGGTCCGCATAATACTTGCCGACCTGGTCTGCCAGCAGCATTCCCTTGTATACGATGGTGCGGGCCGACATGGAAGAGATGTAGAAGCCGCAGCCTCCAAGCCTGCTGCTCACCGCATGTTCTGCAGTTTTTCGGATCACGAACAGCTTGCGCTCGAAGGAATCTGCATCACCGCAATTCTCACCGCGCCCGATGAATACCTGCCGCATGACAGGCTCCACGAGTCTCACGCCTTCGCCGAGTATGCTGCTATCGACCGGGACATCGCGCCAGCCCAGCAGGCTTTGACCTTCTGCAGCAATCTTGTCTGCGACTATCTTCTCGCAGGCTGCGCGTTGCTCGGCATCCTTGGGCAGGAACAACATGCCCACGCCATAACTTCCCTCTTCAGGCAATTGCCAGCCCAGGCTTGCGCTCTCCTTACGGAAAAATGCATCGGGAATCTGCAGCAATATCCCCGCGCCGTCGCCAGCCAGAGGATCGGCTCCCGTCGCCCCGCGGTGAGTCAGGTTTTCCAGTATCTGCAAACCCTGACTGACCATGTCATGGCTCTTCTTACCCTTGATGTGGGCAACGAATCCCACGCCACATGCATCGCGCTCCTGGCGCGGATCGTACAAACCTTGTTGCTCAGGCAAATTAACCACAGCATCCCTCAATCAATTCAGTTCCGGACACGCCATTCGCAAGCACCTGCCTGCGCCTTCGCCGCGCCCGAATGAAAGCAAAAAAATGACGACACATGTCGCCAAGCGTACTACCTACGCCAATTACAAAAGCGAAAGGGCAGGAATATTACCTTTAATCAGCCCTATCGGCAACCGCGCCGATAAAACCGCAATTTCAATCGGATCAGCTGTTATAGAATGACCGCTCCGCATAAATCCAAGCCATCCATGTCCTGGTTTACCACCAATCTGATCGCCACTTTCCTGCTGCCCCCGCTAAGCCTGCTGCTTCCGATCTCGCTCTTCATCTTCTTTCCGGCCAGGAGGACAGCGCGCTGGCTCGGCACGATATCCTTCATTTTGCTATGGCTCGCCTCCATCCCATTCTTCGCAGAAGGTGCGATGCACCTGATCGAGCCAAAGCCTGTGGACATAGCAGAGGCCAAGAGTGCATCGGCGATCGTGATACTGGGAGGTGGAACCTATTTTCATGCGCCCGAGTATTCCGGCTTCGATACGGTCAACGAAGAGACGCTTGTACGCCTGCGCTATGGCGCAAGACTGGAACGCGAGTTGCATCTGCCGATCCTGGTCACAGGCGGCAGGCCGCTTGGAAATTCAATAGCCGAGGCTCAGCAGATGCGCTCAATACTGGAACAGGATTTCGGCGTTCCCGTGCGCTGGACAGAAAATGCTTCTGACAACACCTATGAAAACGCGCGCAATTCCTATCTCATCCTGCAAAAGGAACACATCAAAAGGATATGCCTCGTCACTCATGCATCTCACATGATGCGTGCCGCCGCCGCATTCCGCCGTGCCGGATTCGAAGTCATCGAAGCCCCTACAGGCTACACGACGCGCTATCATACCGACCTGCTGACCTTCCTGCCGCGCGCCAAGTCGTTGCGCGTCAGTTCGCTGTTTGTCCATGAGACCGTCGGCATGCTGTGGTATCGGACAAGATCGCTCTTTTCTCATTAGCCAAGGAAAAAACATGAAAGCACGCGTCAAATGGGTGGAACAAGTCTCGTTTCTGGGAGAATCCGAAAGCGGTCACGGCGTCCTGATGGATGGCGCACCCGCCAGCGGCGGACGCAATCTCGGACCGCGCCCCATGGAGCTTTTGCTCCTGGGTGCCGGAGGATGCACGAGCTTCGATGTGGTGACAATCCTGAAGAAGGGACGCCAGGACATCACCGACTGCTATGTCGAGCTCGATGCCGAGCGCGCGGAGAGTGATCCCAAGGTGTTCACGAAGATACACATGCACTTCGTGGTCAAGGGCCGCAACGTCAAGCCTGAAGCGGTCGAAAAGGCAATCAGGCTGTCGGCCGAGAAGTATTGCTCAGCTTCCATCATGCTAGGCGCGACCGCCAAGGTCACCCATGATTTCGAGGTGATACAGGAAGAAGCCTAGGCGCTTCCCCATCTGGGAAGCAGGGAGTTTTCTATCCCGAGATGGTCCAGTATGCGGGACACCACGAAATCCACCATGTCCTGCACGCTGGAAGGCGCAAAGTAGAAGCCGGGATTGGGTGGCATGATGACCGCTCCCGCCTGCGCGAGCTTCAGCATGTTCTCGAGATGTATCGCGGAAAAAGGCATCTCGCGCGGCACGAGGATCAGCGTGCGCTTTTCCTTGATCATCACGTCCGCTGCACGCGCGATCAGGTCGTCGCTGATGCCCGAAGCAACCTTGGCCAGAGTGCCCATGGTGCAAGGGCAGATCACCATCGCATCTCCAGGATTCGAACCCGACGCCATCGGCGCATACCAGTCATCCCTGCCATAAACGCGAAGCTTGCCGCTGAATTCGCCAAGGCGTTCGGCCAGCATGCGCTCTGCATCCTGCGCACGGCCTGAAAGCGCAATGTCCATTTCCTGATGCGCGACGATCTGCGCTGCCTGAGAATAAACCAGATGCACCTGTTGCCCGCTCTTCAGCAGGCATTCCAGCAATCGCATTCCGTATGGCATGCCGGATGCGCCAGTCAGGGCAAGCGTGATTGTCTTCACAAGACTCCTATCCAGATTCAATTCGACGCTTTCTATCATACCTTGAATCCCTGCATTCTCGGGTTAGCCATGAAGCTCGCCGCAATCGCGCCGTTGACCGTGCCGAATACCAGCGCTGCAGCCGCGAACACAGGAATCAGATAGGCGATCCCGGCCTGCGGTATCAGCCAAAGATACACGACTATCATCTGCCCAGAGATATGCGCGAAGGCCGCGATTATGCTCTGGCTCACGGGACCGAACCAGCGGCCTGGAAGATGCATCGCGAGCCCCAGCGCCAGGAGGCTTAACAGCGTGCCCGAGAGGCTCAGAAAAAATCCGGGCGCCAGGAAATTGCCGAAAAGCAGGCTTCCCGCAAGTACACGAAGCAGGGAAACCCATGCGGCCACCCGCCAGCCATAGCGCGACAGCACGATCAGCGTCACGATATTGGCAAGTCCTGGTTTAACACCAGGAAGGGGAGATGGAATCGCCCCCTCTATGATCGCAAGCCCAAGCGCCACGGCCGCCATGCGCGCGATGCGATGGTCTTCCAGAGTGGTTTCTATCCTGAGACTCACTTTTACTTTCCTAGTAGTTCAGGCTGTCGTATCGCCTGTGATTTCCGACCAGCTCGACGCTCACCTGATTGGGCAGACACAAGGCGATCTCGCCCGCCTGCTTCAACCAGCCTTGCCTCACGCAATACTGGCGAGGTCCCGGATCGGATGCGATGCGCACCCTGCGATTCTCGATGGCGACAAGACTGATGCCCATGGCTCCCGGCACTTCGATGCGCTGGTTTCGGGAAAGAGGCACTTCCCTATACAGCTTCCCCTGGCTTTTTATCACAACCTTGTCGGCAAGTTCGCCGTTCCACAATTTGAGTGCAAGCGACACGACGACAACGCACCCGATGCACATCGTCAGCCAGTCACCGGGTTTGATGTGGCGAAAAACGGATTGCATCGGGAGCTTCATCAGGAAAGCTCGCGATGGCGCAGCAATACCTGCTGGTGGGCTTGATTAAAGTGCCGGGCCAGCTTTTCGCTGATATACACGGATCTGTGCTGGCCACCGGTGCAGCCTATCGCGATGGTCAGGTAGCTCCTGTTGTCCGAAATGAAATGCGGGAGCCAGCGCTCAACAAACCTGCAGATGTCTGAGAACATGTCCTGAGCGGCAGGCGTGCCTTCGAGAAATTCGATCACCGGCCCATCGAGCCCCGTGAGCGGGCGCAGCTGGACATCGTAGTACGGGTTGGGCAGGCAGCGCACATCGAAGACGAAATCGGCATCCAGAGGAATGCCCTGCTTGAAGCCGAAAGACTCGAAGAGGAGCGTCAGCTGCGTTCCGTCGAGCTCCATGAACTGCTTTATCCAGTTTCTCAGCGCATTGGCCTTGAGTTCGCTCGTGTCTATGCGGTGCCCGATCTGGCTGATCCCGGCCAGCAGCTCGCGCTCGTACTGCACGCATTCAGGGAGGGTGCGAACGCCATCGCTCAAGGGATGCATGCGGCGCGTCTCGGAAAAGCGCTTGACCAGCGTATCCGTCTTTGCGTCCAGAAACAGCAAATGGACCTCGAGGTCGTTGCGTTTGAGCCGGGAAAGCATCTCGGGCAGCCTTTGCACGCTGTTGGCGCTGCGCACGTCTATGCTGACCGCCATCTTGTCGTATCCTGCAGACAGCAGATAATCGGTGAGTGTGGTCAGAATTTCAGCGGGAAGATTGTCCACGCAATAAAAGCCGCTGTCCTCCAGCACCTTGAGCACAACGCTCTTGCCAGAACCGGAAAGGCCGCTTATCAGAAAGAGCTGCATCCTCAGTCACCCGTCAGGAACTGATCGTGCCTGGTGATGAATTCCTGCATCGTGTCTATGCCGCGCTGCTGAAGAACGAAGTTGCGCGCGGCCGCCTCCACCAAGACGGCCAGGTTTCTTCCGGCGACGACAGGAATGTTGACCGTATTGATCTTTACGCCGAGTATCTCCTGGTGAGTCGCGACCAGAGGGAGTCGGTCCATCTTCGATAGATCGCCATTCTGAGTCTGGTGCAGGTACACGATGAGCTTCAGGCTCTTCTTGCGCCTGACCGATGTCTCGCCGAACATGGTGCGTATGTTGAGCATCCCGAGCCCTCTGACTTCGAGGAAGTCGCGCAAGAGTTCCGGGCAGCGTCCTTCCAACGTATCGGGCGCGATGCGGTGCAACTCGACCACGTCGTCCGCGACCAATCCGCTGCCACGCGTGATCAGCTCCAGTCCGAGTTCGCTCTTTCCTACCGCGCTCTCGCCCGTGATCATCACGCCCACTCCGAGAACGTCGAGAAAGACGCCGTGGCGCGTGGTGGTTTCGGCAAGCTCCTTCGCGAGATAGTGGCGGATCAGCCACATCAGATGCACGCTGGCCTTGGTAGAGGCGAAAAGCGGAATGCGCGTGCGGTTCGCGAAGTCGATCAAGTCGCGCGGGACTTTCGCACTCCCGGCAACAATCAGGCAAAGCGTGCCGTTCAGTTCGACCTGTCCAAACACTTCCTCGCGTTCAGCAGGATTCAGGTTGTTGAGATAATCGATCTCAGTATCGCTCAAAACCTGCACCCAGCTTGGATGTATCCGGCTTAGATGGCTCACCATCTCGCGGTTCAGTGAGTCCACGGCCTCGCTGTCTATGATGCGGTTTGTGCCATCGTCTCCTGCTACATGGCTAAGCTCCAGGCGAACCTGCTTGTGTTCGAACAATTGCCTGACGCTTATCTGGCTCATGCCGCACCGCCCCATTCGCGAAAGGCCTGGTAGAGGCATGCAGGATCTTCGCATGCATTGAGTCTTTCGCGAAAGGCAGGATCGCTGAACATCTGCGCGAGTTCACCCAGAATCTGCAGATGAAGATCGGTCGCGAGCTCTGGCACGAGCAACACGAAGATCAGGCTGACAGGCTGACCGTCTGGCGCATCGAAAGGAATGGGATGAGCGGTCTTGACGAAAGCCGCGGTCGCCTCCTTCAGCTTGGGTATGCGCCCATGCGGAATCGCCACTCCCTGGCCCAGCCCCGTCGAGCCCAGCTTTTCGCGCGCAAAAAGGCTGTCGAAAACCTGGCTGCGCGCTATCTTCATCTGGTTTTCGAAGAGCAGACCCGCGCGCTCGAACACGCGCTTCTTGCTGGTCGATTCGGCATCCAGCAATATATTGTCAGGCGTCAGAATTTTGCTGATTAGATTCATCTTGCTATGCCTTGGACAGGGGGCGTTTCCGCCCCCCGGATTCTATTCTTCTGCAGCGGCATGGCTGCCGGTCTCGTCGTGGCGTCTCGCGGAAATCTTGTCCTTGTGCTTCTTCACCTGACGGTCCATGTTGTCCACCAGCGCATCGATGGCTGCATAAAGGTTCTCATCCTCGCATTCGGCGAACAGATCCTTCCCGCTCATGTGCACGGTGGCTTCCGCCTTCTGCTTCAGCTTCTCCACGGAGAGGATGATGTTGACGTCCATCACATTGTCGAAATGACGCTTGATCTTGCTGAACTTGCCGGTCGCATATTCGCGGATGGCGGGCGTGATTTCGAGGTGATGTCCGGTGATATTGAGGTTCATTTTATGCTCCTTGCATTAGAGTGATTTACGGAGATTCACCGGGAGTATATGCATCGCTTCCCGGTACTTTGCTATGGTGCGCCGGGCAACCTTGAAACCCTGCTGCGCCAAGATTTCCGACATGCGTCCGTCAGTCAACGGCTTGCAGGGGTCTTCGTTGCTGACCAACTGCTTGATCAGTTCTCTTATCGATGCCGAAGAACAGATGCCGCCGCTTTCCGTGACCAGACCGCTGCCAAAGAAATATTTGAATTCATATATTCCGCGCGGAGTACGCATGAACTTCTGGGTGGTCGCCCGCGAGACGGTCGACTCGTGCAGCTCCAGCGCATCGGCGATTTCGCGCAGCACCAGGGGGCGCATCGCGATCTCGCCGTGTTCGAGAAATGCGCCCTGACGCTCAACGATGGCCTGTGCCACCTGCAGTATCGTCTCGAAGCGCTGGCGCAGACTTTTCACCAGCCAGCTCGCCTCTTGCAACTGGGCCGCCATGGACCCTGATTTCTCATCCTTCTGCTGCAAAAGGCTGGCATAAAGCTGGTTCACGCGAAGTCTTGGCATCGCACTCGCATTGAGCCTCACGCGCCACTTCTCCTTGTGCCTTTCCACGATGACATCGGGCACGACAAAATCCGCAACACTGCTATCGAATGCCTCGCCAGGCTTGGGATTCAAGCTCAGGATCAGATTCTGCGCCTGGCGCAGCTGCTCATCCGTGCAGCGCAAGGTCTTCTTGATCCTGGAAAAATCGTGCGCCGCCACGAGCTCAAGATGCTGCGTGACCAAACGCAGCGCAAGATCGCGCTCCGGCGTATCTTCTGGCAGCGCCTTGAGCTGCAAAGCCAGGCATTCGCCAAGGTTGCGCGCACCGATCCCCGGTCCGTCCAGGTACTGCAATTGCACTAAAGCCGTCTCGAGGTCGTCCAGCGTGATCGTTTGTTCGTCATTCGGCTGATCCTTCTGCAACAGTTCGGCCAGCTCCGTGAGGTCCTGCGCCATATAGCCTCTTTCGTCCAGCGCATCGATCAACATGCCGATGATCATTTTGTCGCGCTCATCGTGCTTGCTCACAGAAAGCAACGCATGCAGGTGTTCGCGCATGCTGGCCTGAAGTGCCGCATGCTCGGGATAATCCTCGTTCTCGTCATCCGCCCCATGCGATGGGCTATTCCAGTCCATCGCATCGTCATCCCTGTCCTCGCGTTCTTCCGAGCTCGACTCCCTCTGCTCGTCTTGCCCGCTCTCCGTGCGCGATTCGGTCTGACTGAATGCGGTCTCGTCTGACAATTCCAGCATGGGATTTTCTTCAAGCATGCGCGCGACTTCCTGCTGCATGTCTACCGTGGACAGCTGGAGAAGGCGAATGGATTGCTGCAACTGAGGCGTGAGCGTCAGCTGCTGCGACATGCGAAGTTGTAAAGAGGCTTTCATTCCGAGTTCCCGATCCAGCGCACCTCAAAGCTTGAAGTTCTCGCCAAGATAGACTTTCCTCACGCCCTCATTGTAAATGATTTCATCCGGTTTGCCTTCCGCCATCACCGATCCCGCGTTGATGATGTAGGCTCGATCGCATATGCCCAGCGTCTCCCGCACGTTGTGATCGGTGATCAGGACGCCGATATTGCGTTCCTTCAAAAAGCGGATGATCTTCTGGATGTCCAGCACCGCAATCGGATCGACGCCTGCAAACGGCTCGTCGAGCAATATGAAGCGGGGATTGGTAGCCAGGGCTCGCGCGATCTCCACGCGACGGCGCTCGCCGCCCGACAGACTGATCGCCGCATTGTTCCTGATCGCCTGTATGTTGAGATCATCAAGCAAGGATTCAAGCTTGTCCTGAATTTCTTCATCTGTCAGATCCTGAAGTTCGAGCACTGCCTGTATGTTTTGCGCCACCGTCATGCGGCGAAAGATCGATGCCTCCTGCGGCAAATAACCAAGCCCCAGCCGAGCGCGCCTGTGTATCGGAAACCGCGTGATGTCCTGGCCGTCTATGGTTATCTTGCCGCCATCCGCAGCGACCAGCCCGACGATCATGTAGAAGGAAGTCGTCTTGCCCGCGCCATTCGGTCCCAGGAGGCCAACCACTTCTCCGCTGTCGACCGAAAGGGAGGTATCGTGCACCACGGTGCGCAATCCGTATTTCTTCTTCAAACCGACAGCGCGCAGCTCGCTCATTTCTTCTCCATTGCGGGGGCCGCACTCACGCCGCTTGCCGGTTTCGGTTTGGGATAAAGCACCGCATGCACCCTTTGGGGCGCGCCCGTACTGCCCTGATCGTTCGCCTGGAAGATCTCGGTATTCGAGTTATAGGTCACATGCTCCCCGCGCACCTCGTCATTGCCGCGCTTCACTTTCGCATGCACATAGAAGTCGACGGTATCGGCGCGCGTGTCGTATACGATGCGGTCTCCGTAGCCTTCCACATATTCATCCAGCCCTTCCCGCTTCTGCCTGTAGCTGGCCGGATTCCCGTATGCGGTGCCGTGCTTGAAACCATCCTTGTCCTGCGTCACGACCATCTTGTCGCCGCGTATCACCATGGTTCCCTGGGTCACGACCACGTTGCCGGTGAAGGTGCTGGTCTGCTTGGCATTGTCGACCTCGGCCTTGTCTGCATCGATATCGATAGGCTTGTCGCGATCGGCCTTCTCGGCCCAGCATGACGGGACCAGGAACAACAAGAAGAGCAGGAGAAATAGTCTATTTAGCATGGGGCAGATGTACACTTCTCACGTTGGAAAGCAGCTTCAATATCTGCGTCTTGTTGTTCATCTCAAGCCCGATCGCATGTATCGTGTCATAGGCATCCGACAAAACGACGGGTTTGTCGGTATTAGCCCAGTCCTCATTCGGCAACACACGGAGATATTCCGTGCGCAGCGTCATCACAGACTGCTTGGCTGAAGCGTCCCGCGTCACCACCACATTGTCGCGAAATATCACTTCATCACCGTGGCTTGAAACATTGCCGCGTTTTGCTGAGACATGCACCGGAGGATGCTCTGAGCCCAGCATCGTGAGATCAGGCAGATCGAGCTCTGTGGTATCGTGATCTGGATAATGCCGCATCTGCTTAGCGGAAAGCAGCGTGCTCGGCATTCCCTGAAGATCCATTTTGGTCGCAGAAAAATCGTCCATGATCCCGTCCGGATCATGGCGCTGAGTATTGATGGTCGCGACAGCTTCCATCCTGACCTGCTTGTCCAGCCAGTAGACGAAAGCCAGCAGCGCGAGCAAGGGCAACAAAGGCAGCCAGTAGCGGGACTTCGAGGTTATCCTCATTTCAGGTAAGGCGCCAGTTGCGCCTCCAGCGTGCCCTGCGCCGACATGATCAGCTCGCAGGCCTCGCGCACCGCGCCGTGCCCTCCGCTGCGGCGGGTCACGTAATGCGCATGCTCCCGCACAATCTCGGGCGATTCAGGCACGCTGAGCGCAAGCCCCACATGGCGCATCACGACCAGATCGACGACATCGTCCCCCATGTAGGCCGCCGAATCGCGTGGAAGATCAAGCCTGTTCAGAAGATCGACCATCGCATCAAGCTTGCGCTCGGCCCCCTGATAGACATGGGATATGCCGAGATTCCTGGCTCTTAGCTCGACGCAGCGCGAAGTACGCGCGGTGATGATCGCCACCTCAACGCCGCTCGCGCGCAACATCTTGATGCCATGCCCGTCCAGAGAATTGAAGCGCTTGAATTCCTCTCCCGAATCCGAGAGATAAAGCCCGCCGTCCGTCAGCACGCCGTCCACGTCGAAGGCGATCAGGCGCACAAGCTTTGCACGGTTCAGAAATCCGCTTCCTGTCGAGCCTGTCGTCATCTAGATCACCTTCGCATGCAAAAGGTCATGCATGTTCAATACCCCAATCAGCCGATGCCGATCATCGGTCACCAGCATCTGGTTGATGCTGTGCTGCTCCATCACCTGCACCGCCTCTGCCGCAAGGCTCTCCTCTCCTATGCAGCGCGGATTCTTCGACATCACGCTGCTGACCGGCGTGCCCCTGAAGTCGAGATTCTTTTCGAGCGTTCGGCGCAGGTCCCCGTCGGTATAGATGCCTTTCACGACATTTTCCCCGTCCACGATCGCTGTCATCCCCACGCCCTTTCTGGACATCTCGATCAGCGCATCGCTCAACATCGCGTCTTCACGCACCATGGGCATGCGATCACCCGTGCGCATCACATCTCCAACCCTGGTCAGAAGGCGCCTTCCCAGGCTTCCACCGGGATGGGAGCGCGCGAAGTTTTCCTCGTTGAAACCCTTTGCATCGAGGAGTGCAACCGCAAGCGCATCGCCCAAGGCCAGGGACGCTGTGGTGCTGGCAGTCGGCGCAAGATTCATCGGGCAAGCTTCCCTGTCCACGCCTGCATTGAGATGCACATCGGCGACCTTGGCAAGACTCGAGGAAGGATTTCCCGTCATGCTGATGAGCTTCGCCCCCTGACGCTTGATGATGGGCACGATGGTCATGAGCTCCTGGCTCTCTCCAGAGTTTGAGAGCGCGATGAACACGTCAGAGCTCGCCACCATGCCAAGGTCTCCGTGACTCGCTTCAGCCGGATGAACGAAATAGGCCGGGGTTCCCGTGCTCGACATGGTCGCCGCGATCTTGCGCGCGATGTGCCCTGACTTTCCCATGCCGCTCACGATCACGCGTCCCTCGCAGTTCAGGATCAGGTCAAGCGCATGCAAGAAGCTTTCGTCAAGACGGGAACTCAATGCCTGCACGGCCGCAGCCTCGATATCCAGAACCTGGCGGCCGAGGTCAAGCGCCTTTGGAGAAACTGTATGAGATTTGTTCATAGACTTGCATTATACCAAGCCGGCCGGATGCTTACATCCGCATAACCGTCAATGAATCGCAACAAAGCCTCTTTTGGGCCTGCTCTTTGCAATATCTTCATGAGTGCGGCATCATCAGGGCGACTGCAACACTGCCCTGAAAAATGGAAAACCCGCTCTTGCCCGTGCTGATTCTGCTTGCCACCGCCGTGATGGTGGTCGTGGTTTGCCGCATCCTGAAATTTCCGGTGATGGTGGGCTACCTTGCCGTCGGCATCCTGATAGGCCCTCATGCGCTGGGGTGGATAGCCGACACCGAAAGCACGAGACATCTCGCCGAATTCGGCGTGGTGTTTTTGATGTTCAGCATAGGACTGGAATTCAGCCTGACCCGCCTCAAGGCGATGCAGAGAACCGTGTTCGGACTGGGAGGCGCTCAGGTGATTTCCACGATGCTGCTCGTGATGCTCGCAGGCTGGCTTTTCAAGATGGACTGGCGCGCCTCTCTCTCACTTGGCGGAATACTTTCGATGTCCTCCACCGCGATCGTCAGCAAGATGCTGGTCGAACGCGCGGAGCTCAACCTTCCCTACGGCCAGCAGATGATGGGTGTTCTGCTTTTCCAGGACCTTGCCGTCGTCCCGCTTTTGATCGTCATTCCGGCCCTTGCGAGCCCCCCTGGAGACCTGACCGCCACACTGCTTTATGCGATGCTGAAAGCCGCACTGGTGCTGCTCGTGCTGCTCGTTTTCGGCCAACACGTGATGCGCCGCTGGCTGCATGTGGTGGCAAGCCAGAAGTCGCCCGAGCTCTTCACGTTGAACATGCTCTTCATCACGCTGGGTCTTGCCTACTTGACCGAATCTGCAGGATTATCCCTGGCGCTTGGCGCCTTTGTCGCCGGCATGCTGATTTCAGAGACGGAATACCGCTACCAGGTGGAAGAGGACATCAAGCCATTCCGCGATGTCTTGCTGGGCCTTTTCTTCGTCACGATAGGCATGATGCTCGACATCTCGAGTGTTGCAAAAAATCTGGGTTGGGTTCTGCTCGCACTGCTTCTTTTGATTCTTCTCAAGGCGCTGATCGTAGCGCTTCTGGCGCGTGTCTTCGACGACAACTGGGGAGTCGGGATTCGCAGCGGCATAGGCTTGGCCCAGGCCGGTGAATTCGGTTTCGTTCTCCTGACTCTGGCATACGGTTCGCATCTTCTGCACGACAATCTGATGCAGATTACGCTCGCCGCCATGCTGCTTTCCATGCTGACTGCGCCATTTTTGATCCAGCATGGGGAAGCGATCACAAGACGCATATCCGCTGCCGACTGGACATACCGCGCACTTCAGATGCACCAGATCGCGATCCAGAGCATGGCGAGCACGGGACATGTGATCCTTTGCGGCTATGGGAGAAGCGGACAGAAGCTCGCGAGCATACTGGAGGAAGAGAATCTGCGCTTCATCGCGCTCGATCTGGATTCTCATCGCGTGAGGGAAGCATCGGCCGCGAAGAAGAGCGTGGTATATGGCGATGCCGCGAAGCGAGAAGTGCTGATGGCTGCAGGATTGATGCGCGCCAGAGTGCTGGTGGTGAGCTACAAGGACAGGCACTCCGCGCTTTCCATCCTGCGCCATGTCAAGGAGCTGCGCCCGGACCTTCCTGTCGTGGTGCGCGCCAACGACGACAGCCATGTGAACGTGCTTAAGGACGCAGGCGCTGCCGAGGTCGTTGCCGAGGTTCTTGAAGGCAGCATCATGCTCGCATCCCAGGCGCTGCTCCTCGCAGGCGTGCCGCTCAGCCGCGTCGTCCGCCACGTCCAGGAAAACCGCGCGCGTCGCTACGCGATGTTCAACGGCTACTTCCAGAATTCCTCGATCGACGACATCAGCGACGAGCTTCAGCCGCGTTTCATGAATGTGCTGCTCAGGATGGATTCCGCCTTTGTCGGGATGCGCCTGCGCGAGGCGGAGCTCGACGCATTGAATGTCGAGGTCAAGGCATTGAGGCGCTACAACGTGCACGGCGCCGAACCCCACGAGGAAATGATCCTGCAGACTGGAGACGTGCTTGTACTTCTGGGCCTTCCTGAAGCATTGAAAATCGCCGAGCAGCGTTTGCACGAAGGCATGTCTTCTCCCTCCTGAAGCCACAGGCCAGAAAACTATGGAAACACTGAATAAGTCCACCGATTAGGGGAGATGTGCGTTAATGTGTGTGGATCATAAACGCGAGAAGAAGAGATGAAACAACAGACCTTGGCGACAGCAGGATTCGAGTCTCACCGCAAAGTAA